>CAVRLW010000019.1:0-62280 GCA_963722145.1 uncultured Actinomycetota bacterium
CCTTCGTCAACAGCTACGCCTGGGTCTCCGCCGTTCCGTCGCTCGAGGGGCTGTGGCTCCGGCGTGCTGATCGCCACGCTGTCCTATTTCCCGCTGGTCTACATCCCGGCCGCCGCCACGCTCAGCCGGCTGGACCCGGCCATCGAACAGTCCGCCGCCGCCCTGGGCCTCGGCGCCTGGCGCGCCTTCTTCCGGGTGGTGCTGCCGCAGCTGCGGATCGCCATGACCGGCGGCGCGCTGCTGGTGTCCCTGCACCTGCTGGCCGAATACGGCGCCTTCGCCATGATCCGCTTCGACACCTTCACCACCGCGATCATGGTGCAGTACCAGTCCACCTTCAACGGCACGGCCGGGAACATGCTGGCCAGCGTCCTGGTGTTCTTCTGCCTCATCCTGCTGGTGCCTTGAGGTCCGGAGCCGGGGCAACGCGCGGTACGCACGGGTGGGCTCGGGCGCGCAAGCCAAGGCGCTCAGGCTATGCATCATCTACCAGCTCCCTGGCCAGCTGTTCCTGCTTGCGCTCACCGCATTGGCGTTCGGGCTGCCGCTGGTCTTTGTGCTGCGCTGGATCATCGCGGGCGGGGCGGACATCTGGACCGCCGACGAATTCATCCCCGCCCTGCTGCAGACCCTCGGCTACGGCCTCGCCGGCGCCGTGGTCACCCCGTCGTCGCGTTCCCCATGGCGTATCTCGCCGTGCGGCACGCCAGCTTGTTCAGCAAGGCGCTGGAGCTGTCCAACTACGTCACGAGCTCCATGCCCGGAATCGTGGTGGGCCTTGCCTTCGTCACCGTCAGCATCCGGCTGGTCCCCGGTGTGTACCAGACCTCGGGGGTCCTGATCGCGGCCTACGTGCTCCTGTTCCTGCCGCGGGCACTGGTGAACATCCGTGCCGGGCTGGCCCAGGCACCGAAGGAGCTGGACGAGGCGGCCCAGGCCCTCGGCAAGCCGCCGCTGCTGGCATTCCTCCGCGTCACGCTGCGGCTGACCGCCCCGGCCGCGGCGGGCGGCGCGGCGCTCGTGTTCCTGGCGATCGCCAACGAGCTCACCGCAACGCTGCTCCTCTCCCCCAACGGCACACGGACGCTCGCCACGGAGTTCTGGAGCAAGAGCAGCGAAATCGACTACGCCGGCGCCGCGCCCTATGCCCTGCTGATGATCGTGATCTCGGCACCCATGACCTATTTGCTCTTCCAGCAGTCCAAGAAAGTAGCGGGACAGTGACCGAACAATCCCCGTCCAGGCTCCCGGAACCGCGGATCTCAGCTTCCGTGGCGCCCAGCACCAACAGCCACCTGGAGATCGACTCGGTCACCAAGGACTTCGGTTCCCAGGCCGTCCTCAAGGGCGTCAACCTCTCGTGGCCAAGGGCGGCACCACCGCCATCGTGGGCCCCTCCGGTTCCGGCAAGACCACGCTGCTCCGCCTGATCGCCGGCTTCGAACACCCCGGCACCGGCACATCCTGCTGAACGGCACAAGTGGCGGGCAACGGCGTCTGGAGCCTGCGCACAAGCGCCACGTCGGCTACGTGGCCCAGGACGGCGCCCTGTTCCCGCACCTGACGTGGGCCAGAACATCTTCCTTCGGCCTGGACGCCGCCAAGCTCCCCGGCGGCCGCCGCGCGCGTCTCGGCCCGGGTCAGCGAACTGCTGGAAATGGTCTCCCTGGACACGGCCATGGCCAAGCGGCGGCCGCACGAGCTCTCCGGCGGCCAGCAGCAGCGGGTGGCCCTGGCCCGGGCCCTGGCCCGCGAGCCCGAACTCATGCTGCTGGACGAGCCGTTCTCCGCCCTGGATGCCGGCCTTCGGGTGGCCACCCGCCGGGCCGTGGCCAAGGTGCTCAACGAGGCGGCGTCACCACCATCCTGGTGACCCACGACCAGGCCGAGGCGCTGTCCTTCGCCGACCAGGTGGCCGTCATGCGCGGCGGCAAGCTGGCGCAGATCGGCAACCCGTTCATCGTCTACACCCGCCCGGCGGACCGTGCCACCGCCGAATTCCTGGGTGACGCCGTGATCCTGGATGCCTGGATGGAGGGCTCCCTGGCCACGTGCTCACTCGGCGGCATCCCCGTCCGCCGCCCGCCGGCCCAGGGCCGGGTCCAGCTGATGCTCGGCCCGGAGCAGATCCGGATTGCCGAGGACGGGCCCATCCGCGGCGTGGTGGTGGACACCGACTACTTCGGCCCCGAGACCACCGTGCGCCTCAAGCTCGCCGTCCCGCCCGAGCTCGCGCGGCGCCGTGCGCGACCACCGCTACCCCGGCGGCGGCGAAATCATCACCATCCGGCACTGGAACGCCTCCATCGCCCGCCCGGCACGGAACTGTGCCTGCGCGTGGTGGGCGAGGCCGTGGCGTTCCCGATGACGACGCCGCCGGGCGGCACGGTGCGCCCGACGCACAGGGTTTCCGCTGGGACTGCGCCCGCGGGGTCCGTTGAGCCTGTCCGGCTCCCGGCGTAGGGTGGGGCGCATGAGTGTTCAGCCAGGCCTCCACCGCCAGCACTGCTCCGTTGCCGCCCCCACCCAGCTGTGGCTGGACGCCGACGGCCGGCTGGCCGGCTCCCCGGCGCCGCCCCGCCGAGGACGGCGGCTTCACGGGCCTCCTGCACGGCGACACCCGCATGCTGTGCCGGGCCCGTCCCGGTCAACGGCTGGAACCGGAACAGCCACGGTGGAGGCCGGCCCGGCGGCGTCCTGCGGGTCCGGGGACTCGTCCGGGGCATCCCGGGGCCACACGGCGGATCCCGCCGTCGAACTCCTCCAGACCTGGACCGTCACGCCCGGCGTGGTCCGGCACTCACTGCAGGGTGGGCACGTCCCTGGAGGCGCTCGACGTGGAACTCGAATCGAGCTCGCCGCCGACTTCACCGACATGGCCGCGATCCGGCTCAGCCGCTTCCGCGACCCACCGAGCCGTCGCGGCGGACGATTCCACGCTGCGCTGGCACGACGGCGGCCGGACCCTGCCGGTCTGCGGCCCCCGGCAGCGTTGCCGCCGGCGAAAGGCTGCCTCGTGGCGCGGCACCGCCGGCCGGGGACGCCCGTTCGAAGCCGAATGGCAGGCCGTGCTGGCGGACACGGAGACGCCGTGGTGGCCGCCGCGCCGCCGCCGCTTGCCGGTCCGCGCCGGCCTCCGGCGCCGCTGGGCCGCTGCTGGAGAACTCGCTCGATGAACTGGACGGCCTGCGCCTGGCCACCCGGCAGCTGCCCGACGCCCCGTTCATCGCCGCCGGGGCGCCCTGGTACTTCACGCTGTTCGGCCGGGACTCGCTGTGGGCGGCACGGTTGCTGCTGCCCCTCGACGCCGGGCTGGCCGCCGGCACGCTGCGCGCCCTGGCGGAGTTCCAGGGCACGCCGACATGACCCGGACGGCCGCGGAGGAGCCCGGCAAGATCCTGCACGAGCTGCGGTCCAAGGAGCTGGTGCTGGAAAGCGAGGGCCTGCGCCTGCCGCCGGTGTACTTCGGCGCCGTGGATTCCACCCCGCTGTGGCTGTGCCTGCTGGCGAACTGTGGCGCAGCCGGACGGACGACGCCGCGTCCGGCCCTGCTGCCGAACGCGGCACGGGCCGCGGAATGGCTGCTGGCCGCCAGCGGGCGCGCCCGGAAGCCCGAACGGCGGGTTCCTCAGCTACCAGGACGCCACCGGCCACGGCCTGAGCAACCAGGGCTGGAAGGATTCCCGGGACGCCATGCAGTTCCGCGACGGACGCCAGGCCGACGGCCCGATCGCCCTGTCCGAGGTGCAGGGCTACGCGTACCAGGCAGCCGTGGAAACGGCCGAGCTGTTCGACGCCTACGGCGAGCCCGGCGGCCAGGCGCTGCGGGACTTCGCCGCAGGCGCTGCAGCAGAAGTTCCGGGAGCGCTTCTGGGTGGAGGACGACGGCGGGCCGTTCCCGGCCATGGCCCTCGACGGGCACGGCGATCCCCTGGACATCCCCGGCTCCAACATGGGGCACCTGCTGGGCACGGGCATCCTGGACGCGTCCGAAGCCCGGCTCGTGGCGGACCGGCTGGTGAGCCCCGAGCTGTTCTCCGGCTACGGCGTGCACACGCTGTCGCGGCGGGCCGCAGGGTTCTGGCCCTTCAGCTACCACTGCGGCTCGGTCTGGAGCCACGACACCGCCATCGCGGTCCGCGGCCTGCTCGCCGAAGGCTTCATCGCCGAAGCCCGGACCCTCGCCGAGGGCCTGCTGGCGGCGTCCGGCTCCTTCGGCCACCGGCTGCCGGAACTGTTCGCCGGGTCAGCGCCGAGGAGTCGGGCCTCGCGGTGCCCTATCCGGCGTCGTGCCACCCGCAGGCGTGGTCCTCGGCGTCGGCCGTGGTGATCGCGCAGGCCATGGGCGTCGGGTTCTGAGGGTCCGCCGAGGGGCCGCCGGCCAGGATCAGTGGTCGGGCGGTCAGGGCCCGGGGGCCGTTTGGTCTGCGGGTACGGCGTTTCGAACCGGGAGAGCATCTCCACGAATCCGGCGATCTTCTTCTCCCGCGTGGAGGCCTGCTTGACCGAGTTGGTGCGGTAGATCAGGGCATACCGATTCACGGAGGTCAGGACCTCGAACATCGCCTGGGCCCTGGGCTCCGCCGCGATGGCCGCGGCGAGGTCCTCCGGAACTTCCGCCGTTGCCGCGCCCGAATAGGCGACCTCCCAGCGGCCGTCCGCCTTGGCGGCGGCGACGGCGGCCTGTCCGGCCGGGGCCATCCGCCCCGCCGACTCCAGGCGTTCAATCCGCTCCACGTTCCGCGCGGACCACACGCTCCTGGGTCCCCGCCGGGTCATCCGCTGGAAGGAGCTCTCCTCGTCCCGCCGGCGGCCCTGCCCGTCGATCCAGCCGAAACACAGCGCCTCCTGCAGCGCGGCCTCGTAGTCCAGCCCGGTCACTGACCCGCCCTTCTTGTGCAGCACGAGCCACACGCCGGGACTCTGCGCGTGGTGCTGCTCCAGCCAGGCGCGCCACTCGGCGGCGTCCTTCACCAGCAGTTCGTCAAGTTCAACAGCCATGGCACCATTGTGCACCGCGTGGCTGACCGGATGAGTGCTTTGGTGGGACGATAGCCGTGACAGCTGGAATCCGTCACAACCTGAGGAGCAACGATGCTGCGTGTCCGCCCGATCCACTTCACCTCCCGTCTTGATGAATGGGAGCGGCTGCTCACCGCCCTGGGTATGGTCAAGACCGTTGACGAGCCGACCTGGCAGGAATTCGACGCCGGCTCCGGCCGTCTCGCCCTGCACTTCGTCGAGGAGGGATCCGCCGAGGACGGCAACACATCCTTCGGCGTCGAAGTGGGCGATCTGAAGGAATTCGCCCGCCGGACCACGGAGGCCGGGGCACTCGAAGGCGGCACGGCCGCCGGCACGACCGCGGAACTGATCGAGGCGGACCACGGTTCGTCCTGCCGCATCACTGCCGCTGATGGTTTCAGTTTTTTGGCGGACCCGGCCACGCGCGCTGCCGACGACAGCTGGGGCGGGTCACCGGAAGCGGACCCGGGCATCGCCGTCGTCGGCGTCTGGTTCGCCGAAGACGCCGTCGTGGCCGCTCAAACGCTCCGCAAGGGGGAGTATCGGCGCCCGGCCCCGCCCTGTCACGGGTACAGGCGCTGGCGATGCCGACACGGTCGAATCGGAAGCGTTCATCGCGAAGAACGGCGGCATCCTGATGCTCGGCGCAGGCACCGGGGCCGGGAGTGCCGGTCTGGGCTTCGAATACGCGGGCGATCTCGACGCCCTGCGCGAGCGCCTCAACGAGGCGGGACACGAGGCTGCGGTCATAGAGGAGGGCGCCGTCCGCACCCTTCACGTGGCTAACCCCGATGCGGACGGTATCGCCCACCGGCCGCCTCTGTGGATTTCCGCGGCACCCGCGGAGGGCTGAGCCGCGGTGCCGCCGGCCGCGCTCAGTCCTCCAGCGCCCCGTTGCAGAGCCTGTTGACTACTTCGGTGAGCATGGTCAGCCCGGCCACAATGTCCTCGTCCGTGGTGTATTCGTGCTCGTTGTGGGAGATCCCGTCCACGCTGGGCACGAACAGCATCACCGTCGGGACAAGGTCCTTCATGTTGGTCGAATCGTGCCCGGCCAGGGTCATGACCGGCTTGTTCGCCAGTCCCAGGTCGGCCGCCACCTTGGCCGCGAGTTCAACGCCCTCTGGCTGGTAGGGGGTCACGGGCCACGTGTGGGCGTGGTTGCGCTCCACCGTGACGTTCGCCAGCCTCTCGATCCCGGCGATCCGCTCGTCCAGCAGGGCGTCCGCCTCGGCAAGGACAGCTTCATCGGCGCTGCGCAGATCCAGCAGCAGGCTCACCCGGGACGGCACCACCACGGGCGAGTTGGGGTAGACGTTCAGTTGCCCCACGGAAGTGTGCAGCACGCCGGGGAAGGTGTCGGCGAGTTCCCGGGCGGCGACCACCATCATCGACGCACCCAGCAGCGCGTCCTTCCGGTCCGCAATCACGGTGGAGCCCGTGTGGGCCTGCTCGCCGTGGACCACGAACTCGTACTTGTTGGCCGCCCAGTTCGAGTTCACCAGGCCAATGGTGATGCCTTCGCGCTCCATGCTCCGGCCCTGTTCAATGTGGATCTCGGCGCAGTAGGCGGCTTCGGGGCCCTCGTAGCTGCCCCGGCAGCCGATCGCGTCCAGGGCCTCGCGGACCGAGACTCCGGCCGCGTCCGTGGTGGCCAGCGCGGTTTCGAGTTCGAGCTTTCCGGTGTAGACGGAGGAGCCCATCATGGACGGCTTGAAGCGGGAGCCTTCCTCGTTGAACCAGTTGACCACGGCGATGTTGAACCGGGGCTGCCCGGCGGGTCCGGCCGCGGCCCACTGCTCCACGAGCCGGAAGGCCGCGTGGGTTGCGGCCAGCACGCCGTACGCGCCGTCATAGCGTCCCGCCGTCGGCTGGGAATCCATATGGGACCCAACCACCACGAAGGGAGCGCCCGGCACGGCCTCGTACAGGCCCCACTGGTTGCCGGCCCGGTCGAACCGCACGGTGAAGCCCTTGGCTTCCAGCAGGCCCGTGAGCCATTGCCGCTGCTGGCCGTCCGGGGCGCTGGCCGCCTGCCGGTCCACGCCGCCGTTCTCGGTCGCGCCGAATTCGCTCATGATGTGGAAGTCCCGCACGAACGCGGCGTCGCGGGTGCTGAAAATGGTCTGAGTAGTCACGGTGTTCCCCTATGAACGGCTGGTAGCTGGGTTGAAGAATGGACCGGTTGCGGCAGAATCGGCCGCGACCGGGGACGTGGTGCCTGGGGTCAGGAAGGTAAAGCTCCCGCCGACGGCGGTGGCCAGCACGTCGAGTTCGGCGATGCTGCCCGCGGTGAGCGGGGATCCGGACAGGACGGTGAAGTCGGCCAGCTTTCCGGTGGTCAGTGATCCTTTGATGCCGGAGGTGCCCGTGGCTGCGGCGGCTCCGGTGGTGTACGCCGCCAGGGCCTGGAGCGGACTCAGCCGCTCGTCCGGGTTCCCGAAAATGGCCCCGGAGGCGGTGCGCCGGTCCACGAAGGCCTGCATTCCGCGGAGCACGTTTCCGTCCGCCACGGGGCGGTCGGAGCTGCCGGCGAGCGTCACCCCCGCGGACAGGAACGACGCCGCGCGGTAGGCCCAGCCGAGCCGTTCCGGACCGAGGGAAAGCGTCATGCCGTCCCCGCCGTCGGAGAAGAAGCTGGCCTGCGGGGTGACGGCGATGTCCGCGGCGGCCAGCCGGCTCAGCTGTTCCGGCCGGGTCATCGAGGCGTGTTCGATCCTGTTGGGCAGGGCCCGGGGGCCGTATTTCGCGGCGCAGCCGGTGATGATGTCGATCGCGAGGTCCACGGCGCGGTCGCCGATCGCGTGCGCTGCGATCGACCAGCCCGCCGCATAGGCGGCCTCGATCTTTGCCCGGAGCGCATCGGGTTCGGCCTGGAAGTAGCCGGTGTTGCCGGTGTTGTCCGTCCCGCCGTGGCTGCAGTAGTCCTGGCTGACCGCGGCCGTTTCGCCGAGCAGTGACCCGTCCAGGAACACCTTCGCCGGGCCCAGGGACAGGAAGTCGCCGCCGAATCCGCTGGCGATGCCCAGGTCCAGGCCGGCAGGTGCCGTGTCCGGCAGATGCTGTCCGCCGAGCGGGTGGAGCACATCAAGGACGGGCATCAGCTGCGCCCGGGCGTGGAGCCTGCCCGCGGACGCCGCCCGCTGGTAGGCTGCCAGCTCCACGGGGCTGTGGCCGATCCAGCCGCCGCCGATCCCGGCCTCCGTGAAGCTTGTGATGCCCTCCGCAGCATAGTGGCTGGTGGCCCGGTCCAGAGCGGCTTCGATCGCCTCGATGGAGTACGGCAGGATCAGTTGCTGGATCAGCTGCTGCGCGGTTTCCTGGACCAGCCCGGTGGGCCGGCCGGCGGCGTCGCGGACAATCACGCCGCCGTCGGGGTCCGGAAACGACGCCGGTTCCGCGCCCGCCAGCCGGAGCGCGGCGGTGTTGACCACGGCCATGTGGCCGGAGTTGTGCCGCATGAACAGCGGCCGGTTTCCCGTGATCCGGTCAAGGACCGTGATGTCCGGAAACTCGCCGCCGTGCTGCTGCTGACTGAAGCCGGTGGCCAGCAGCCAGCCCGGCTCCTGGCCGGTACCGGGCCCTGTCTCTTGTCCTGCGGACCTGTCTGCCGCCATGCCAGCCTCCAGCAGGGCGTAGAGCTGGTACAGGCCGCGCGCGGCGGAGACGTCCAGTTCGCCCAGGCCAAGCCCGAACCAGGTGGTGTGGCAGTGGGCGTCGATGAAGCCGGGCGTCACGGTGGCGCCGCCGAGGTCCAGGACCTCGGCGGCCTCCATCCCGTCCAGGTCATCGTCGAGGCCCACAATCCGGCCCTGCCAGACCCCCAGGGACGTGGCCTGCGGGCGGCGGTCATCCATGGTGATGATGTCCGCGTTGCGCAGCAGCAGATCGAGTTTCATGGGTTACCTAGCGTGGTTCTCAGCGGTGGGAGGTGGTGACTGACTTGATGCGGGTGTAATCCTCCAGGCCAAAGACTGAGAGGTCCTTGCCGGTGCCGGAGTGCTTGAAACCGCCGTGCGGTGCCTCGGCCGGGATCACCTGGTGGCAGTTGATCCAGACGGCGCCGAAGTCCAGTTCGTTGGAGACCCGGGTGACGACGCCGTGGTTGTTGGACCAGACGCTGGAGGCCAGCGCGTACTTCGTTCCGTTGGCGAGCTTGATGGCCTCCTCCTCCGTGGCGAACGGCTGCACTGTGACCACGGGACCGAAGATCTCATCGCACACCACCTCGTCAGACTGGAAGACGCCGTCGATCACGGTGGGCTCGAAATAGTAGCCGGTGCCGGTGCGCTTGCCGCCGGCGAGGACCTTCGCGTTGGCGGGCAGCCGGGACATGAAGCCCTCCACCCGGTCCAGCTGCGCGGCGCTGTTCAGCGGACCCAGGTCCGCGGCGTCGCCGCCGACCTGCAGAGCCGCGGCCGCCGCGGCGAGCGCGGCACCGAACTCCTGGTGGATGGATTCCTCCACGAGCACACGGGTCACGGCGGTGCAGTCCTGGCCGGCGTTGAAGAACGCGCCGAGCGCGATCTCCCTGGCCGCCAGGTCAATGTCGGTGTCCGCGAAGACGATCGCGGGCGCCTTGCCGCCGAGTTCCAGGTGGACGTCCTTGAGGGTCTTCGACGCCGCGGACATCACCTGCGCCCCGGCCCGGGTGGAGCCGGTGATGGACACCATTTCCGGGATCTCGTGATCCACCATGGCGGCACCGGTCCCCCGGCCGCCGCAAATGATGTTCACGACGCCGGCCGGGTAGGCCTCCTGCGCCAGCTCGCCCAGGACCAGGGTGGACCAGGGGGTGGTGTCCGCCGGTTTCAGGACGAGCGTGTTGCCGGCGGCGAGCGCCGGTCCGATCTTCCAGATGGCCATCATGAACGGGTAGTTCCACGGGGTGATCTGGGCGACCACGCCGAGAGGTTCCCGCCGGACAGTGGAGGAAAAGCCGCGGACGTATTCGGTCTGGGCGGTCCCGGACACCACGCGGCAGGCGCCGGCAAAGAAGCGCAGCTGGTCGGCGCCGCGGAGGATCTCGATCTCCCGGGTGACCTGGCGGGGCTTGCCGGTGCAGGCCACCTCGGCGTCCAGGAGCCTGTCGACGTTGGCTTCAATGAGGTCGGCGAGTTTGAGCATCATGGCCTGGCGTTCGGCCGGGGTGGTGCGCTTGTAGCTCTGGAAGGCGGTGTGGGCGGCCTGGAACGCGCGGTCCACGGTGGCGGCGTCGCTGTCCGGGGCGGTGCCGAGCTGGACTCCGGTGGCGGGGTCGAAGAACGGCAGGGTGGCCGCGGCTGAGCCGTCTGCGGCACTGCCTTGGACGATCTCACCGTCGATGATGTTGTGCAGGGTGATCATTGCAGGCTCCGGTCAGTTGCTGGCAGTTTTGGGTGAGCGGGTGGTGGGGTCCTGCGGGAGGTGCAGGACCGCCGGCAGCCCGGATTCGACGGCGCGGCGGAAGGCGGCGCCGAAGTCCTCGGCCTTCTCCACACGTTCGCCGTAGCCGCCGTAGGAGCGGGCCAGCGCGGCGAAGTCCGGGTTGGTCATGTGCGTGCCGGAGGGGCGGCCCGGGTAGTGGCCTTCCTGGTGTTCGCGGATCGTGGCAAAGATGCCGTTGTCCACCACGAGGGCGATGAACTTCCCGCCATGGCCCATGGCCGTGGCCATTTCCTGGCCGTTCATCATGAAGCAGCCGTCGCCGGCCACGGAGATCACCTGCCGTCCCGGGTAGGCCAGGGAGGCAGCGACCGCCGCCGGGATCCCCATGCCCATGGCACCGTTGCGGGGAGCGGCGAGGGAGTTCGCCGTGTTGTGCTTGAGATAGCGGGCCGGCCACAGCGAGTGGTTCCCGGCCCCGTAGGTGATGACGGCGTCGTCGTCCATTTCCTGCTTGAGGATTTCCATCACGACGGCGAGGTCAACACCGGTTCCACCGTCCGGCTGCGCGGTGGAGAATTTTTCGTAGTCCGCGCGGGCCCCGGCGAGCCAGCCGGCCGCGGGTTCCACCGCGGATTCCGTGGCGGCGAGTACGTTGGCGAAGGACGCGACGTGGGCCGGGATGTGCTGGTCCAGCCGGCCGAAGTGGCCCAGCAGATCGGCACCGGGGTGGACGACGACGGTGACGGCATCCAGTCCGCGCTTGTAGCCGTCGGAGAGCACATCGGCGCGGACGCAGCCGACAAACACCAGCAGATCGGCCTCGTCGAGGCGGCGGGCGTTGGCGTCGCTGCGGGCGTAGCCGAGGTAGCCGGCGTAGGAGTCGCTGCTGTGCGGGACGGCGTCGTAGGCGCGGAAATCCGCGAGCACGGGGATGCCGTGGCGGGAGGCCCAGCCGGCCAGCGCTTCGGAGGATTCCTGGTTCCAGCCTTCGCCGCCCACCACGATCAGGGGCTTCTTGGCTGCGGCCAGCCGCGACTCGAGGCCGGCGAGGTCCGCGGTTGAAGGTTCGGGCCGGGCGACGGTGCGGGGCTCCACGGTTCCCGAATTCGCTGGGCCGGATTCAATGGCGTGGACCAGCACGTCTTCGGGGAGGCCGATCACCACGGGACCCGGCCGGCCGCTGAGGGCCGTGAAGATGGCGTCGTCCACCACGCGGGCGGCGGAGGCGGCGTCGTCGAGCGTCACCACCTTCTTGGCGGTGCTGCCGAACCAGGCGTTGATGTCGAATTCCTGGAACGACTCCCGGCCGCGGTCCGCGACCGGGATGAGGCCGACGAACAGGATCATCGGGGTGGCGTCCTGGTGCGCGGTGTGGATGGCGATGAAGGCGTTGGCGGCACCGGGGCCACGGGTCACCATGGCCACGCCCGGAAGCTCCGTGAGCCGTCCTTCGGCGAGGGCCATGAACCCGGCGCCGCCCTCGTGGCGGGTCACCACGGTTTCAATGGAGGATCCGTGCAGGCCGTCCAGGACATCCAGGAAGCTCTCCCCGGGGACGCCGTAGACGCGCTGGATGCCGGCTCGTTCCAGCTGGGCAACAATCAGGTGCCCGGCGGTGGTTGTTGTACTCAATGCTTTATACCTTCTTCTTCGATGCTCAGTGCGGGGAGGAAAATGCCAGACAGCGCGGTCATCACGGACACGACCAGCAAGATGATGGCGCCGGGCCAGAACGAGTTGCCGTTGGCGGCCACGAGAGCCGTGGCGATCAGCGGTACGAAGCCGGAGATGACACCGGCACTGTTGGAGGTGATGGCGACGCCGGTGTACCGGACCTTCGTGGCGAAGAGCGCGGTCAGGGCCGTTCCGGACACCGCGTACGGGACGGACAGGGTGCACACGCCGATGATCATGGCGGTGATGACCAGGGCCGGGATGGCGGTGTCGATGGCCAGGAAGACCGGGACGGCCACGAGCGCGGAGGCGACGCCGCCCCAGAGGATAACCTTGCTGGCGCCGAACTTCTCGCCCATGCGCCCGGCCCAGATGAGGACGAAGATCTCGAAGACCGCGGCGAGGAGCGAGCCCAGCAGAAGGGTCTCGTAGGGCATCTTGAGCACCTTGGTGCCGTAGAAGACCACAAAGCTGGTGATGAGGTAGAAGCCGCCGATGCCCAGCAGCGCCGAGCACATGCCGACCAGGATCTGGCGCCAGCTCTTGGTCAGCACGCCACGGATGGGGGCGTGCTCGGTCTCGCCGGACTCCATGAGGGCCTCGAATTCCGGGGACTCGCTGAGCCTGCTGCGGATCCACATGGAGACGGCCAGCAGCGGGATCGCCGCAATGAACGGGATGCGCCAGCCCCACGCGTCAAAGTTCGTTTGGCCCACCAGGTAGAGCATGCCGAAGAACCCGCCGGAGGACAGGATGGTGCCGATCGGCGAACCAATCTGGGGCAGCGCCGCGTAGCGGGCACGCTTGGCCACGGGGGCGTTTTCAACGGCGATAATCACCGCACCGCTCCACTCGCCGCCGACGGCGAGGCCCTGCAGGATGCGCAGCGCCACCAGGATGATGGGGGCCGCGACGCCGATGGTCATGTAGTTCGGCAGCAGGCCGATCAGGCCGGTCACGACGCCGATGCCCACGATGGTGACCATCAGGATCTTCTTCCGGCCTATCTTGTCCCCCAGGGAGCCGAAGATGAAGCCGCCGATCGGACGCGCCACGAAGCCCACGGCCAGGGTGGCGAAGGAGCTCATCGCCGCCACGAAGGGGTCCGCGGAAACGAAGTACTGGGCATTGAACACCAGCGCCGCTGCAGTGGTGAAAAGGAAGAAGTCGTACCACTCGAGGGCTGTGCCGACAAGGGCTGCCAGGGCCACCTTGCGGGTGACACTCTCGTCCACGATTCGTTGGACCGGGCGTTCCGCCCCCGTGACCGCTGTGCTGTCGTTGCTTGCCATGAATTACTCCAAATTGCTAGGGGCGGGATACTGCGGACGGGGTGTTTTCGCCGCTTGCCCCGTGATGTGGCTCACCCTCGGGTCTCACTCCATTCTTCCAGTAGGTTCGCCCAAAATAACTAGCAATGCGTCACGGGAATTCAGTTCTAGAATGTGTAAATGCACAACTTTCAGGACAACGCCTCGCGCTGGGGCGAACTGGTGGAGCGGCTGCACGGGCGGCTCGACGAACTCGTGGACCTCTTCATGGCCCGGGTTCAGGAGATCCCCGAGTATGCCGGCAACAGGGTCGGCCTCGCGGAACTCCGGGACACTGCCCGCGAGACGTTCCGCCGCCTCGTGGACGGGCTGCGTGACAAGGAGTTGCAGCAGTCGGGCCGCAACGGCGACCGCGATTCGCTGATGCGGTTCTCCTCGGAGCTGGGCGCCAAAAGGGCAAGGGCCGGAATATCGCCCGACGCCCTGATTTCGGCCGTCCGGCTGGACTTCAGCATCCTGTGGGATGACCTGCTGCAGATCTCTGATCCAGAAGACGCCATGCTGCTTACATCCAGGGTGGACAGGGTATGGCGCGTTGTGGATGAATTCGCCACCCATACGCACTCGAGCTACTCGGCCGAACGGGTGCGGATGGCACAGGAGGAATCAAACATCCGCCGTGAGTTCATCGCCCGGCTTTTCAGCAAATCTGAACTCTCCGCAGACACGATCAGCCAGGCGGCCGCAGCCCTCGTTACCGATCCTGATGCACGGTTCTCCATAGTTGCTGCCAGCGGCGAGGCGGCGTCGAAACTACGCGCCATCGCAGCTCAGGGCCCGCAGTCCTCACAGAGGCTCTTCGTACACGAATTCGGCGGCAGCGCCTATGTTTTCTGGGCACTCGGCCGCGCCTCCGGTTCAGGGCAACCGGAGGGGTCCGCCTATCTCCCGGCCGGCATCGCCGGGATCCCCTGCGGCTATGTGGAGGGTTTTGCCGGCCTGCGCGCCCTCCCGTCAGCGGCACGGACTGCCGAGCGGCTGGCCCTGCTCCTCCACCCTTCGGACAAGGGCCCCCTGACCGCGGCCGGCGCCTGGGCCAGGCTCGCGAAGCAGCAGCTCCAGGACGCCGGCCTGGATCTATGGGCGGACCTGGATTCGGCACTCGCACCATGCCGCGGCGGGGAGCGCGAACGCCTGGAGGAAACGGTGCGCCATTTCCTGTCCACCGGCAATATCACCACCACGGCGCAAGCCCTTTTCTGCCACCGGAACACCATTCTCAACCGCCTTCACCGTTTCCAGGACCTGACCGGGATCGACCTCACTGTGCCCTCCCAAGCGGCCAGGCTGGTGGTTGCGTGGGCCTGAGTGCGGGCATGGTCCGGCAGGCCTGAGGTTGCCTCAACGTTGTGTGAACACACAATTTTGATGGATTTTTGGTGGATTTTTTGCCATTGAACTGTGATGGCTGACACAGGATAGTGGGTGACTATCTGCACCGGACAATCGTCCCCGCACCCCATCTGGAGAACTGATGGCTCACA
The DNA here is from genome assembly GCA_963722145.1 of uncultured Actinomycetota bacterium. GTDB lineage: Bacteria > Actinomycetota > Actinomycetes > Actinomycetales > Micrococcaceae > Arthrobacter. The sequence goes on from CAVRLW010000019.1 coordinate 14,882, forward strand.
TGGTAAATACCACCGCCGCCGCTGCTACGGCACGGCTGGACCTCGCAAAAATGCGCAAAATCGCCCTCGCCAGCGTCATCGGCACCACCGTCGAATGGTACGACCTCTTTGTTTTCGGCACAGCATCCGCGCTGGTGTTCAACAAGATCTTCTTCCCCAGCTTCGACCCCATCGTGGGCACGATGCTCGCGTTCGGCACCTTCGCCTCCGCCTACATTGCACGCATGGTGGGCGCCATCATCTTCGGCCACTTCGGAGACCGGCTGGGCCGGAAGTCCATGCTCCTGATTTCACTGCTGACCATGGGCGCCGCCACGTTCGCCATCGGCCTGCTGCCGGACTACAACAGCATCGGCATCATGGCGCCTCTGCTGCTACTCTTCCTCCGCGTCATCCAGGGCCTGGCCCTGGGCGGCGAATGGGGCGGTGCCGTCCTGATGACGGTGGAACACGCTCCTGCGTCCAGGCGCGGATTCTACGGCTCGCTGGTCCAGGTGGGCGTGCCCGCCGGTACCCTGATCGCCAACGTCGCGTTCCTCATTGTCGCCTCGACCGTCAGCACCGAAGCCCTCCTCAGCTGGGGCTGGCGCATCCCGTTCCTCGCCTCCGCACTGCTCGTGGCCGTGGGCATCTACATCCGGCTGCACATCGAGGAAACCCCGTCCTTCCAGGCGGTCAAGGAAGCCGGCGCCAAAGCCAAGCTGCCCTTCGCGGCCCTCATGGCCAAGTACTGGAAGCAGGTCATCCTCGGCGGCGTCGCTACCCTGTCCACCGGCAGCACGTTCACGCTGCTGGTCGCGTCTGGCGTGTCCTACGGCAAGAAGGAACTGGGCCACTCGGAGGCCCTCATGCTGTGGGTCGTTCTGGCCGCCTGCGCCCTGTGCTTTGTCCTGATCCCGTTCTTCGGTCAGCTTTCTGACAAGTTCGGCCGCAAGCCGATCATCTACGCCGGCGTGGCCGCCGAGGCCCTCTTCGCCTTCCCGATGTTCTGGCTGATGGACACCAAGTCCGTGCCGCTGCTCTTCGTCGCCTACCTGGCCATGATGACGGCCTTCGCCGCCAACTACGGCCCGATCGCCACCTTCCTCGCCGAGCTGTTCGGCTCCAAGGTCCGCTACTCGGGGCTGTCCGTGGCCTACATGCTCTCCGGGCTCCTCGGCAGCGCCGCAACACCCTTCATCACCACGTGGCTGCTGGGAGTGACCCACCAGAGTTCCTCCATCGCGTGGTACATCATGGCTGCCTCCCTCGTCTCGCTCGGTGCCCTGTTCGTCTTGACGGAAACCCGGCACGGCAACATCGACGCCGTCGACATGGCCCCCACTGACGCGGCCACCGCCGCAAGCACCCATGCAAACACTGACCCGTCCGCCGAAGCGGTGGCTGTCAAATGACAGTTCCGCAGACTGTGCTCCCCGCTGTCTCCCCGCTGGTCTTCCCGTAACCGGGGCCGTCCGCCGGATCGCGCAGATCCCTGGCGGTGCGGCCGCCGTCGGCCCTTTCTCCCAGGCGGTCGTCGCCAACGGGTTTGTGTTCACCGCCGGCCAAATCCCCGCGATCAGCGGGCTGGATGACCAGCCGGAGACGTTCGAGGACCAGGTGCGACAGACCATCATCAACCTCCGGTCCGTGCTTGAGGCGGCCGGGTCCGGCCTGGAGCACGTGGTCAAGGTCAACTCCTACCTCACTGATCCGGACCGGCTCGAAGACTACAACCGGGTCTACTCCGAGTTCTTTGGGACGGCCCGGCCTGCGCGGACCACGGTCTGCGTGAGCCTGTGGGGCGTCGCGCTGGAAATCGACTGCGTGGCCGTGGTTGCCGGCACGACCACGCCGGAGGCTCAGTGAGCAGCCGTCAGCGCCGTCAGCGCAGTGAGCGCTGGGCTTAGCGAAACACTCGCCGAGGGACTCGCCGCCGTCAGCTATCCCACGATCGGGCACTTCCTGGAGGACGGATTCATGGATCCGGCCATCCGGGCGCTGCTCGACGGCGTCAAGGTGGCGGGCCCCGCGGTCACGGTGCGCATCGCGGACAATGACGCCTACGCCATGAACCGTGCCCTGCTGGAGCTGTACCCCGGCGCGGTGCTGGTGGTGGACATGTCCGGTGACCACCGGCACGCGCCGGTCGGCGCGGTCACCGCGGCAGCGGCCACGGCCCAAGGCGCCGCCGGCGTCGTCGTCGACGGCGTGGCCACCGACATCCTGGAGCTCCGCGCCACCGGCCTGCCGGTCTTCGCCCGCGGGACCTCGTGCCTGACCACCAAACGAGTCCGCAGCGGCGGCTCCGCCGTGAATGTCCCGGTGCAGTGCGGCGGCATCCTGGTCAATCCGGGCGACTGGGTACTCGGGGACGACAACGGCGTGATCGTCCTGTCCCCTGAAGCGGCAGCCGAGGTCCTGGGCCAGGCACTGGCTTCCGACGCCGCCGAACCGGCGCTGCTGGCACGGATCGCATCCGGCGAGCCGCTGGAATCGGTGCTGGCGATCTGAGTGACGGCGCGGGGAACGGGCACGGGATGGGGTAGAACTTAACCATGAATGTGCGCACCCCTGACCCGAATCCCGGCTGGCTCTCCGACGACGACCTGTTCGAAGCGCGGGGCAAGCTGCCGATGGTCTATGTCGAGGCCGTTCCGGTCCGGCTGGACCCGCTTGGGTTCGTGAACGAGGTCGGCACCCTCCTGCAGGCCGACGAGGACGGCACCATGGTCCGGTCCCTGGTGTCCGGCCGCGTTCTCTACCGCGAGACCATCCGTGCCGCGCTGCTGCGCCACATGGAGAAGGACCTGGGCCCGCTCGCGTTCCCCCAGTTGCCGGTCAGCCCGGTACCTTTCACGGTGGCCGAGTACTTCCCGTCTCCGTCCCACACCGGCTTCACGGACGACCGCCAGCACGCCGTTGCCCTGGCGTACGTCATTCCCGTCACCGGCGAATGCTCCCCGCGGCAGGACGCCCTCGAGCTGACGTGGATGACCCCGCAGGAGGTCATGAGCTCGGACGTACAGCTGGAATTCAGCGGCGGCCGGGGGGCCCTGATCCGGCAGGCGCTGGCTTTCGCGGGGGTCGGCAACTAGCCGACTCTCTTGGGTCCGGCGCCGTCTGGGGACGCTCGGAGCGTCCCCGGCGTCCCCGACTTCACGCACCGGATTTTGTAGACTGGTGGGCGGACCGCAAGAGAACTCTAAGGACTCCCGATGACCCACCCCCCAGCCTCCCGGAATTACAGCGAACAGCAGGCTGGATCTCTTCGGGCCGGCGACCACCTGATCCTGCCCGACGGAAACCGCTCCGCCGAGATCCATCGCGTTGATGTCGAAGCCGACGATTTTGGGACTCCCGCCATGGTTTTGGCGACCCTCAGCGGCGGCGGTGTGCTGCGGATCGCGGCGGGATCAATGATTCGGGTCACCGACGACGCCGAGCCCGGCACCTCCACTCCTTCCGACGGCGGCGTGCCCGGCACCCCCACTCCTTCCGACGCCGAGCCCGGCACCCCCGAACTTCCGGCGTCCGGGCCCTCCCCCGAACCGGAAGAGGAGGTGCCCGACGCAGCTGAGTCCGACAATACGGCGGCCGCCGTCGTCGTCCCTCCCCAGCCCGTTGCTCCGCCAGTGGTGAGCGGACCCAGCGATACGGAGCTGGCGCTCATTCCGGTCCCCGACGGCACGCCGGAGTCTGTCGTGGAGGCCGCGGCCGAGGCCCATCCGGGCGCCGTCGGTGTGCTCCTGCTCAGTGAACGGCTCGCCAAGGGCATCAACACCAGGTCCGGGAGCTGCCTGAAGGATCTCAGCGACCTCGCGCATGAGCTCTTCGTTACCCTCAAGGACGCCGACAACGCCCTGGCGGTCGCGGACCTGCTCAACGTCTTGCCGTTCGACGGCAACCCCGACCGCTGGGCCTCCGTGGAGTCATCCCTGGCGCTTTCGAGCTACATTTGCCGCCAGCTGGGGCAGAACCAGCGCGCCGGGACCTACGAGAAATTCCTCCGCGCGCCGGAGGCCATGGAGACAGACCCCTTCAAGGCCAGGATCAACGCCAAGGTGCGTCAGCGCTCGCTCAACGAACCCAACCTGTACGACAAGGAAATTTTCCGCTCGATCGACAACGCGAACCCGGACGCGGAACGCGAATGGCGCCTGTTGCGGCTCGAGGCGCTCCTGTTCCTGCGCGCGCACGGCGGCTCCGAAACGGTTGGCGCCGCCGAGCTGGAACGCCGGATCGGCAACGAGCTCGATTCAGTCCGCGCCTGAAGCATTTGCCCCTACCCCGTGGCGGCCGGGCGTTGTAGATTCGGCCCATGACGAACAATCTGAGCGTTGTGATTAATTCTGACGCGCAGCAAGTTTGGACCATGCTGCGCGAACCCGCCAAGATCGCCCAATGGCACGGCTGGGTAGCCGATGACCAAGAGGCCGAAATCAGCGAAATCTACTTCGGCCCCAATGTGGTCGAAGGCGCAGACCACACCTCCCTGGTGGTCGACGGCGGAGACGTCTTCACCTTGAAACCTGTCCCCACGGGCACGGAGGTCAGCGTCACCCGGGCGGCGATCGACCACAATTCCGAGTGGGCGGCCTGGGACGAGGACATCACCCAGGGCTGGCTGACCTTCCTCCACCAGTTGCGCTTCGCCCTGGAACGGCACCCGCACGGCAAGCGCCGGACCTTTTTCTTCTCCGTGCCCGGCACCGGCGGGTCCGCGATAGAGAACCTTGCGCTCAGCGACGTCCCGGCGCCCGGGCGACCCCTACTCACTCACCCTGCCCACGGGCGAGGAGATCTCCGGCAAGGTGTGGTTCCGCAGCAACCATCAGGTCGGCCTGACGGTCCACAACTACGCCGAGCACGGGGACGGCCTGCTGATCGTGGCGGACCAGCCCGCCATCCCTGATGTCCGGCCCGACGGCGGATCCCTCGCGATCGTGTCCACCTACGACCTCGGGGCCCACCAGCTGGAGGCGGTCCGCAATTACTGGGACAAGTGGCGGGCTGAGAACTACCCCACATCGGATCCCGTCCACTAAGGCAAGGGCCGCGTTAGCTGGCACACTTGAACCGTGCCAGCCAATCCTGACTTTGCGTCTTTGCCCCCCGCGCCTGCCCGGCAGTCCGAGTTCTCCTTCCGCGTGGGCAAACGCCTGAGCGAGGCGTGCCCGCCGTCGGCCGGGCAGATTGCCGCCAACGGCGGTGAGTTCCTGGGCCGGACCGGCACTATCGCCACCCCGCACGGGGAGATCCAGACCCCGGCGTTCATCGCCGTCGGCACCAAGGCCACGGTCAAATCCGTGCTGCCGGAATCCATTGCCGAACTCGGTGCGCAGGCGGTGCTGGCCAACGCCTACCACCTGTACCTGCAGCCGGGCGCGGACATCCTGGACGAGGCCGGCGGTCTAGGAGCCTTCATGAACTGGCCTGGCCCTACCTTCACCGATTCCGGCGGATTCCAGGTGATGAGCCTGGGCTCGGGGTTCAAAAAGGTCATCGACATGAAATCGGTGGACAATTCCGGACCCGACGACGCCGTCGCCCCCGGCAAGGAGCGGCTGGCCCACGTGGACGAGGAAGGAGTCTGGTTCAAGAGCCACCTCAATGGGGACCGGCACCGCTTCAGCCCGGAGATTTCCATGAACGTCCAGCACCAGATCGGCGCCGACATCATGTTCGCGTTCGACGAGCTCACCACGCTGCAGAACTCCCGTGGCTACCAGGAGGAGTCCCTGGAACGTACCCGGCGCTGGGCCGAACGGTGCATCACCGAGCACTTCCGGCTCACGAACGAGCGCACCGGCAAGCCCTACCAGGCCCTGTTCGGGGTGATCCAGGGTGCCCAGTACGAGGACCTGCGCCGCAAGGCCTGCCGCGACCTCGGCGCCATGAACTTCGACGGCTTCGGCATCGGCGGGGCGCTGGAGAAAGAGAACCTCGGCACGATCGTGCGCTGGTGCAACGAGGAACTGCCGGAGAACAAGCCGCGGCACCTGCTGGGCATCTCCGAACCGGACGACATCTTCACCGCCATTGAGAACGGCGCGGACACCTTCGACTGCGTCTCCCCCACCCGGGTGGCCCGCAACTCGGCGTTCTACCACCCCACCGGCCGGTACAACCTCTCCGGCGCCAAGTACAAGCGCGACTTCGGGCCACTGCAGGAAGACTGCGACTGCTACGCCTGCCTGAACTACTCGCGGGCCTACATCCACCACCTGTTCAAGGCCAAGGAGATGGTCTCGGCCACCCTGATCTCGATCCACAACGAGCGCTTCGTGGTGAAAATGGTCGACGACGCCCGGCTCGCCATCGAGGCCGGCAACTTCTTCGAGTTCAAGGCCGAGACACTGGGCCGCTACTACTCCTAGCGGCGGTCGCGGCGGCCCGGCGTCGGGGGCGGCGCGGCGTCCCGGCCCGTCGCGGCGTCCCGGCGTCGAACTCGCCGGAATAGTGCCAAATCGCCGGAAGTTTCCGGCGACACCGCAGCTTTCCGGCGACCTCGAGTTTTCCAGAGTACGACGGCGGGTGGCTAGACCGGGGCCGGTCCGCCCAGCTCCACGACCCTGTTCTCCAGGGCACTGCGCCGGGCGGCGTCGAGGACCTCCAGGGTCCGCACTCCCTCGGCGGCCGGCACCGGCCCAGGTCCGCCGTCCCGGATGGCGCGGGCGAACTCGGTGTAGAACCCGGCATAGTTGCCCTGCTCCGAGGCGATCTGGGAGCGGCCGCCGGCTACCGCGAGCGTCCCCCAGTTTTCTGGAACATCGATCCCCCACGTGGCTGGCTCCCGGGCCGGGCGGCGGCCCGCGGCCAAGGCCTCGGCCTGGACGTCGGCGCCCGAGGCACTGTAGCTGCCTTCGCTGCCGTAGGCGCGCAGTTCGCGCGTGGTGGAGTGGTTGAGTTTGCTGGCCGAGACCGTGGATACGGCTCCGGACGCGTGCGTCAGTGTCACGAAGAAGCCGCAGTCGGTGCTCTCGCCGAAGCGGCCGGTCCAGTCGAGGGCTCCGTAGACGTGGGTTGCCGGGCCCAACAGCCACAGCATCTGGTCCACCAGATGGCTGCCCAGATCGCGCAGCAGCCCGCCCGTGGCACCGGTCTCGAGGGTGGAGGCACCGTCCTGGTCCATGATCGAGTGGACCCGCCACACATCCCCGAGTTTTCCCGAGGCAATGACGCCGGCCAGCGTGAGGATATCCGCGTCGCGGCGGCGGTTGTGATACACGTTCAGCACCACCCCGGCCCGCTCGGCCGCCCCGGCGAGCTCCAGCGCCGAGGCCGCATCGGGGGCGAACGGCTTGTCCGCCACGACGTGGACGCCCGCCGCGATGGCCTCCAGCACCAGTTCGCGGCGGGTGTGCGGGGGCGTCGTGATGGTCACGGCGTCCACCCCGGCGTCGAGCATCTCCGCAAGGCTCCCGTAGATGGGAAGCCCCGGAAAATCCGCGGCGACCTCCGCGCGTTTCTCCGGCGACCGGGCCACGACTCCGGCGAGTTCGACGCCGTCGGCCGCCTCGATGAAGGGGGCGTGGAAGTACCTGCCGCCGGCTCCGTAGCCGACAAGTCCGATGCGCACGCGCCGCCGTCCTTTCTGTTCGGGGTGTTCTGGGCTGTTCTGGGTGTTCGGGGCTGTTCGGGCTGACAAGGGGCGCCCCGGCGTCGAAGTCGCCGGAACCGTGCCAGGTCGCCCGAAGTTTCCGGCGACCCCGCAGCGTTCCGGCGACTCGGCGTAGAAGTCGCTTGCCGGGCCGTCAGGCCGTCAGGTGCAGCGACGCCGAGAGCGCCGCGTCGGCGTCCCGCAGCACCTTGGCCGCCACCTGGAGGCCCTCGATCCGGCCCAGCGAGACGTCCTCGTGTTCGATGTTGACCAGCATGTTCGGGTCCACCTCGTACAGTGCGCGAAGGAACTCGGTCCAGTAGGCGGTGTCGTGCCCGCGCCCCAGCGCCACGAAGTCCCAGGCGGAGTCCTTGGGCCACTCGTTGGCCCACTCGTCGCCGCCGAGGTTGGTGCGGTTTTCCTCCGGGGAGAGCCGGCGGAAGCTGTTGTCGAGGACACCGTAGAGCGCGGCGTTCCCCGTGTTCACGCGGACATCCTTCGCCGCCGCCTGGAAGACCAGCGGGCCGAGTTCGCGGACCACGGCGACCGGATCCATCTGCTGCCAGAACAGGTGCGAGGCGTCCAGCTCGACGCCGACGTGGGTCGCGCCGGTGAGCTCGATGAGCTTGCGGACATCGGCGGTATTGAACACGATGTTCTGCGGGTGCAGCTCGAGGGCAACCTTCACGCCGTGATCGGCCGCGAGGCGGTCGGTTTCCTTCCAGAAGTCGGCCGCGACGCCCCACTGGTAGTCGAGCACGTCCAGGGCGGCCGAGTTCCAGGCGTTGACCACCCAGTTGACCGTGGTGGCCCCGGGTTCGCCGCCGGGCAGGCCGGACATGGTGACCACGCGGTCCTGTCCCAGCCGCTGCGCCAGCCGGATGGAGCGGCGGATGTCCTCGGCATGCTTCTCGCCGATTTCACGCTTGGGGTGCAGCGGGTTGCCGTTGCAGTTCAGGCCGGCGATCGCGACGCCGGTCCCCTCGAATATCGCGAGGTAGTCGTCGCGGGCAGCGTCGCTTTCCAGGATCTGGTCCATGGTGGGGACGTGGACGGCCGGCAGGAATCCACCTGTGTTGATTTCGATGCCGGTCAGTCCCAGGTCGGCGATGACCTTGAGCGCTTCGGGAAGGGGCCGGTCATGCAGGATTGCGTTGTAAACACCGAGTTTCATAGCGTGACTTTCTTTCCGTTATTGAGGGCGGATTCGGTGACCGCGCCGAGCAGTTCCATGTTGCGCACGCCCTCCTCGAACGTGGCACAGCGGGGCAGGGAGTCCGCTTCGCTGAGGCCGGCGACTTCCTCGAGGAAGGCCCGGGACTGGTAGGCGAAGGCATCGTTCTGGCCGAATCCGACGCTGGGCGCGTCCATGGCCAGGCCACCGGCGATGTAGGGGTGTCCGGGTCCGAGGATGACCTGGCGGTAGCCGTTCTCGTTGGCCGGGCCGTCGTTGAGGAACAGCTCGATCTCCGCGGGGCGTCGCTGGTCGAACCGGGCGGCGCCGTTCTCGCAGAAGACCTCGAAGATGAGGCTGTTGGCGTGCCCTGCTGCGACTCGGGAGACTTCGAAGCCGCCGGCGCCGTTCTCGAATTCCGCAGAGAACACCACGTAGTCGTCGTTCTCGACCGGCTCGAACGTATCGCTGACCGCGGCGTGGTCGTGGCCCATGACGGCGCCGAGCGGCAGCGGGCGCTTGTCGATCACGGTGCTGAGACGCCCGCCGCTGATGGACTTGATGTCGCCGCAGAGGAACTCGGCGACATACGTAAGGTGGCTGCCGACGTCGGCCAGGGCACCGGAACCCGGGCCGCCCTTGTAGCGCCAGCTCATGGGGGCCGACGGGCTGAACCCGTAGTCGGTCCAGTAGCGGCCGCTGAAGTGCAGGACGTTCCCCAGGACGCCGGTACGGATGAGGTCGCGGATGTAGGCGATGCCCGGCGTGCGGCGGAAGGTGAACCCGATGCGGGCAATCGAGCTGGCGTTGCGGGCCGCCTCGGCCATGGCGCGGGCGTCCTCGATTGAGTCGCTGAGCGGCTTCTCGCACAGCACGTGCTTGCCGGCGGCCAGGAGGCCCTCCACGACTTCGCGGTGGAGGGAGTTCGCGATCACGACGCTCACGACGTCGATGTCATCGGCCTCGGCGATCGCTTGCCACGACGTGTCATTACGTTCGTAGCCAAAACGCTTCGCGGCCAGGGAACCGAACTCGGCGTTGACGTCGCCGATCGAGACCAGCCGGATAGGAGGAAGAACCGGGCTGTAGAGCGCGGACGCCGTACGGTACGCGGCCGCGTGCGCTTTTCCTGCCATTCCGGCGCCGATTACGGCAACTCCCAAACTGTCAGCCATCGATTTCTCCTTTGAAATTCGGCCAGGCCGACGGCCCGACGCTAGAAAATTGGAGCGCTACAAAAACTGGCGCTGAACAAAAGCGTAGCTATGTGCATATGTCCTGTCAATGGTTGAGCGGTTATCCTCGGATGAGACGTGAAAGGCTCTGCAGATGTCGTTGAACACCCCTCGAACCCGCCGCCCGACGATCTACGATGTCGCCAGGAGCGCCGGGGTTTCCCCGTCGCTGGTTTCCCTCGTGCTCCAAAACCCGTCGAAGGTCAGCGAGAAGCGGCGGGAGGCCGTCAGGGCGGCCATGTCGGAGCTGGGATACCGCCCCAGCCGGGCGGCGACCACGCTCGCCAGCAGCCAGACGAAAAGCATCGGGCTGGTCATTGAGGACTTCCGGAATCTGTGGTTCGTGGACCTTCTGCGCGGCATGGAAGCCGCCCTCTCTCCCCATGGCTACCAGGTCACCCTCGCGGATTCTCGCCCGGGCGAGAACCGGATAACCGAGGCCACGGACGGCCTGCTGTCCATGCACGTGGAAGGCCTCGTCATCGCCGCCGAGCCAAGCGAGTCCATGATGGCCGGGACCTGGGTTCCCGCTGTCGTCGCCGGCTGGCGAAACGGCGTTCCCGCCGGCGCCGACCTCATCACAAACGACGACGACGGCGGCGGCCGTATGGCGGCGGAGCACCTGCTGGGGCTCGGCCACACGCGGATCGGACACCTTTCGGGTTCCGGCGGCGCCGCTGCCCACCGGCGCGACGGTTTCCGCAGCGGCATCGTGGAGGCCGGCGCCGAGGTCCGGATCGCCGGTGAATCCCAGGGGACCTCGGAGGAGGATGGCTACGCCGCCGCCTGCTGGCTGCTCGAGCGCCACCCCGACACGACCGCCCTGTTCGCGGCCAACGACACCATGGCCCTCGGAGCCCTCGCCGCCGCCAAGGCCCGCGGCCTCTCCGTCCCGGCCGACCTCTCCGTGATCGGCTACGACAACTCCCAGCTGGCCAAGTCGCGGTACCTGGACCTGACCTCCGTGGACAACCGCAGCGACGTCGTCGGGGCCGATGTCGCCAACACCCTGCTGGCACGGATCCAGGACCCCACCCTCGAACCCCTGCGCAAGCTAATCGAGCCCGCCCTCATCGTCCGCGGCACGACGGCCCGCGTTTCCGGCTAAGCCCTCCCGCTGTCCCGCCGTCCCGCCGTCGAAGTCGCGGGAAACCACCGAACTCGCCGTAAATTTCCGACGTTCCCGCAGCGATCCGGCGAACTGGGCGCGTTGTGCCACAAAGGACCGTCCCAACAAATCCGGGGCGCAGCCGCGCGTTTTCCACATAGCCACGGCAGAGCCTCCCGCCCGCTCCCACGGCAGCTCAAGCTGGTGGCATGACGCAGACCTTCCTACTGGAGCTACCGCCGTCGGGCAACCTCTGGCGCACCGAGCAATTGCTGGACCTGGGCTACGGCTCGCGCGCCATCCGCTCACTCCTGGACTCGGGCACCCTCGTCCGGCTCCGGCACGGGTGCTACATCCGTGCCAGCCTTTGGCGGGCCCAGTCCCCCGCGGTCCGGAGCAGGCAGCTCATCTACGCGCATGCCCACGGAACGCGTACGACGTCGACAGGCACCTTCCTCTACAGCCACACTTCCGCAGCGCGCCTCCGCCGCCTCTACCTGTGGGACGTGGATGACGCGATCCACCTCCTCCAGAAAGTGCGCCCCTCGAACGAGCGCCACGGCAGGGATGTCCGCTGCCACACGCGTCCCTTCGCCGAACACGACGTCGCCGTCGTGAACGGCCTCCGGACGACGTCCCTGGAGCGCACGACGGCCGACTGCGCCATGCTGCTGCGATACAGGCAGGCGTTGATTCTCACTGACCATGCGCTTCGCCTGGGCGCGGACCCAGTCGCCCTGCGGGCCATGGCTGATGATCTGGACGGCCGGCGCGGGATCCGGACATTCCGCCGCGTCCTCGCGTCAGCCGATCCGCGGTCCGAATCTCCCGGCGAGACCCTGGCCCGTGAGCTGATCCTGCGGTTCCGGATCAGGCCACCTGAACCGCAGCTTGAAGTGTCAAGCCGTGCCGGGCGCCATCGCCTGGACTTTGCGTGGAAGGAGGAGAAGGTCGCCCTCGAGTTCGACGGCAAAATCAAGTACTTCGATTACAGTCCCACAGCCGAGGTGCTTTTCGAGGAACGGCGCCGGGAGAAGGCCCTGACTGAAGAGGGCTGGCGGTTCGTCCGCGTTGAGTGGAAGGACCTCTTCCACGAGCAGGAATTCGAGAGCCGTCTGCTTCGTGCGCTGGCCGGCCGCCGCCCGCACCCCTGAGCGTCGAATTCGCCGGAAGCCCGCGAGGTCGCCGGAAACTTACGGCGACCCCGCAGGCTTCCGGCGAATTGGGCGGGTGGCGGCCGGCGGCGGCGGAGTCTTAGGCCCCGTAGCTCGGTTCGCGCTTCTTGACCCAGCCGATGGCGAGCGAGGTCAGCGGCACGAAGGCGAACTCCACGAGCGTCTTGTAGATGAAGCCCACGAGGACGTAGTTCACGAACATCGCAGCGTCGGTTATTCCGATCACGGACGCGGCGATGCTGCAGAAGATCAGCGTGTCCACGAATTCGCCGGCCACGGAGGAGCCCATGATGCGCGCCCACAGGGACCTTTCCCCGGTCCGCGCCTTCATCTTCACGAGGATCCAGGAGTTGATGGTCTGTCCGGCGAGGAAGGCCAGCAGCGATGCCAGCACAATCTGCGGGACCGGACCCAGTGCACCCTCCAAGGCTGCCTGCTTGGAGGCACCGTATTCGTCGTCGAACCCTGGAAGGACGATGATGACCCAGTAGCAGAGAGACGCGAAGACGGAAAGCGCAAAGCTGGTGACGATGGCCTTGCGCGCCACTTTGAAGCCATAGACCTCGCTGATGACGTCGCCCAGGATGTAGGCAAGCGGGAAGAGGAAGAATCCGCCGTCTGTGATGACGGGGCCGATCGCCACGCCCTTGGACGCCCCGATGTTGGACAGGATCAGCACCACGGCCATGACGGCCAGCATGATGCCGAAATACGGGGAGCCGATAGAGGCGAACCTTGGCGGCGCGGACGCCGGGAAAGTCTTGGCGGAAGTCATGGGCATTCCATTCATAGTGGTTCGCTCGGCCACCTGTGCCCACAAGGGAACACGCTGGCGGCCGGCTGTATTAGCACTGGACGGGCCCGGTGACACAAGCCGCCGGAACCGCCTCTATTCTCGCACCCGGCGGTGCAGGCCCGGCGGTGCGGGCGCAGCGGGTTAGGCGCAGCCAGCAGCCGCGAGTTCGCCGGAAGCGCCCGGGATCGCCGGAAACATACGGCGATCCGGAGCGCTTCCGGCGATTTCGAAGTCAGAGGCCCTAACGGCGCGAGGCGTCGATGAGGTCCTTGTCGTCGTCCTTGCGGCCGTCCCCCGGCACAACGGCGTCGCCCTGCACAACGGCGTCGCCCCGCACTGTTGCGCCAGCGTCCTTGGCCGCAACCGGCTCCCAGGCGTGACCCTGCTCGTGGTCCAGGTGCGTGGACTTCTTGTTCTTCAGGGCGAAGATGTAGACCAGCAGCGAAATGCCGATGCCCACGGTGATGTAAGTGAAGAAGATTTCCACCTGACCGGCCTTCTGGAAGGCCGCGCCCACCAGCGGCGTGGTTCCGCCGAAGAGCGAGTTGGCGATTGCGTAGCCAAGTCCGACGCCGAGTGCCCGGATGGAGGCCGGGAACAGCTCGGCCTTCACGAGTGCGTTGATCGAGGTGTAGCCGCCGACAATAAGCAGGCCTCCCATCATCAGCAGGAACGCGGTGAACGGATCCTTCGTGCCGGCCAGCGCGGACAGCAGCGGCCAAGTCAGCAGCACGCCGGTGATGCCGAACCACAGCAGCAGCGGCCTGCGGCCCACACGGTCCGAAATGATGCCGTAGACCGGCTGAAGGAGCATAAAGATGAACAGTGCCCAGAAGCTGATGACAGACGTGGTTTCCTTGGCAATGCCGCTGGTGTTCTGCATAAAGGAGAGCGTGAAGTTGGTGTAGGTGTAGAACGCCATGGTCCCGCCCAAGGTGACACCGATGCAGATCAGCAGGGACTTCCAGTGCTTGGTGAACAGCAGCTTCATGGTGCCCGGCTGGGCTTCACCGCCGGCTGCCCCAGCCTTGGCGGCGGCGGCCTGCTCCGCAGAGATGGTCTCCTCCATGGACCGGCGCATCCAGAGAACGACGAGCGCAGCAACGCCGCCGATCGCAAACGGTATCCGCCAGCCCCACTCACCCAGGACGTCCTTGCCGAGGGTACGTTCCAAGATGACGAGCACCAGAAGGGCCAGCATCTGACCGCCGATGAGTGTGACGTACTGGAAGCTGGAGAAGAAGCCGCGCCGCTTGGCGGTAGCGGCTTCGGACATGTAGGTGGCGCTTGTGCCGTACTCGCCGCCTACGGAGAAGCCTTGCAGCAGCCGGATAAGCACCAGGAGGACCAGGGCCCAGATGCCGATGACGTCCTTGGTGGGCAGCAGCGCGATGGCGAAGGAGCCGGCGGACATCATGGTCACACTCAGGGTCAGCGCGGCTTTCCGGCCGTTACGGTCCGCGTAGCGGCCAAAGAACCAGGCGCCGATCGGGCGCATCAGGAACGTCACCGCGAAAACGGCCATCGCTTCAAGATTGCTCTGCAGCGGGTCCTTGGAGCTGAAGAAGTGGACGGCAAAATAGGCCGAGAATGCGGTGTAGATATAGACATCGAACCACTCGACAAGGTTGCCGGCAGAGCCTTTGAGTATGTTGCCGACGGCTTTCCGGGTCTGGGCCGCTTCGGACAGTTGGGTGCTCATCAATGAACCTTCCTGGATCCGGCGCCGCCTGTAAGCAACACCGTCCGCCACCTTAGTCCGCGTGATCCGGAACACTCAGGTTTTGTTCATACTGTTCGTGGAATGCTTGTTCAGGAGCACAATGCGGGCGGTTTTGGCGGGATGGCAGGATGGGACCATGACTTCTACCGCATTCGATTCCGCTGCCTTGGCAGTTGCCGATACCGCCTCGGACGCCGCCGCCTCCCCCGCCGTCGCGCTGACCATCGCAGGCTCTGAAGCGACCGGCGGCGCCGGCGCGCAGGCTGACCTGAAGACGTTCCAGGAACTCGGCGTCTTCGGGATCGCGAACCTGACCTGCATCGTGTCCTTCGACCCGAAGGACAACTGGAACCACCGCTTCGTCCCGGTGGACCAGCAGGTCATCGCGGACCAGCTGGAAGCGACGACGGCGGCCTACGGTGCCGCGTCCGGCGCACCGGCTGTGTTGGACAGCGTCAAGATCGGCATGCTGGGCAGCCCGGCGACGATTTCGACCGTGGCCGCGGCGCTGGCCGGCGGGCAGTTTGCCAACGTGGTGCTGGATCCGGTGCTGATCTGCAAGGGCCAGGAGCCGGGCCACGCCCTGGACACCGACCAGGCGCTCAAGTCCCACATCCTGCCGCTGGCCACGTTTGTCACGCCGAACCACTTCGAGGCCGAGTCGCTCTCCGGGCTGGAAATCACCGACGTCGAGTCCCTCAAGGCCGCCGCGGTCCGCATCCATGAGCTCAGCGGCGCCGCGGTGCTCGCCAAGGGCGGCGTACGGCTGGAAGGCCCCGACGCCGTCGACGTCTACTACGACGGCGAAACGCTGGAAGTCCTGTCCGCCCCGAAGGTGGGCGAAGTGGCCGTGTCAGGTGCCGGGTGCTCGCTGGCCGCAGCTGTGACTGCCGAGCTCGCCAAGGGTGCGACGCCGCTGACCGCCGCCCGGACTGCGAAGGCGTTTGTCACCGCCGGAATCCGGAACCGGGTGGCCTCGGGTGCCCCGTTCGATGCCTTGTGGCAGGGCGGCCCGCGCTAAGCCGCCGAGTTCGCCGGGAGCTCTCCAGTTCGCCGGAAGTTTGCGGCGAACTGGAGAGCTTCCGGCGACGTGGATCCCGATTGGCCACCCGTCAGCGCGGGTCCGCGACCTTCCCCATGAAGAGCGGGAGCCCGGTCTCGATGTGCACGATCTGGTAGTGGAACGGCCGGTCGAAGTCGATGGTCTGGTCCGGGAGGGGCGGCGCACCGGTCACGGCACCGTCAATCTGGGTTACTGCCGCGGCCACCGTTCCCTTCTCCGCAACGGTGATGTTGGCGGCCTGCGCGGCCTGGGTGATGGTGAGCCTGCTTTGGATGGAGTCGAAGTCTTTGGTGGTGACCAAGGTCTTGGCCAGCCCCAGTGACCCGAGTACCTTCCGAAGGTCGAAGCTGCTCTTGTGGTCCCACTTGGGCAGGGAGATCAGCACGGAAACCTCTGGGGCCGTGTCCAGGGCCGCCGCAATCGCCGCCAGCCTGGCGGCCGTGAGGGTCTCCGGCCCAACGCCTGGACCGGGCAACACCAGCCGCATGGCAAAACCTTCTGCGTACGGCAGCTCCACCGCCCGCCAGCCGGCACCCTCCGCATAGGCCAACTCCAGCTCCTTGAACATCGTCGGCACGCTGATTTCCTCGCCACCGGACTTGGTGAAGGAGTAGTCGGAGGTGTTGTTGGGGTCGAATGGCGACCGCCACGCCGCGGCGAAGTACAGGGCATTGAGGAGGCTGAACGTGTTGTCGCGATCGTACTC
Organism: uncultured Actinomycetota bacterium; assembly: GCA_963722145.1. Classification (GTDB taxonomy): domain Bacteria; phylum Actinomycetota; class Actinomycetes; order Actinomycetales; family Micrococcaceae; genus Arthrobacter. Next base: position 31,444 of record CAVRLW010000019.1, read on the forward strand.
CGTGGGTGCCTTCTTGATCCGGCCGCCCGTGTTCTTGTCCACCCAGGCATCCAGGGCAGGCCTCGTGGCGGCCTCATCCCGGAAGGCCACGGGGTACACCCCGGTGCCATAGTGCCTGGCAAGGGTTTCCAGGTAGTTCGTTCCGGTTGGCACATCCTTGTCCACAAACAGGCCATTGGCCGCATGCATGACCGGCTTCCGAGGCGGATCCTTTTCGTCCACCGAGCCGGGCTCGCCGTCGTACGCCGCCAGAGACTCGAGCACGGCGTTCATGGCCTCATCCCGGTTGCCGTCCGGGAGCCCCAGCACCTTGTCCATTTCGGCGGCGGTCTCCCCGGAGGCCCCAGCCCGCAGCATTGCGAGCGCTATGAGCAGGCTGCCGGGGGATGACACCACGTTGCTTGCGGACCCTTCCCCGCCGTCGGCCAGGAGGGCGACTCCCAACGTCAGGGCGGAGGCCCGGAATGCCTGAAGTTCGGCGGCGTACGCGGCGCGGTCCACCGTAACCCGCTCGACGCCGTCGGCCTTCAAGAGCCCGGGCGCCGGGGGCGAACACGCCGTGAGTGCCACGATGGTCCCCGTCGCCACAATTTTCGCCATGCGGTGATTCTTCATTGCCACTTCCGTCGCCTCGTCGGTGCTCAGTTCGCCGGAGTGTCCCCGGTTCGCCGGAAGTTACCGGCGAACCGGCGAGTTTCCGGCGACTCGGGTATTGGGTCAGCGCCGCGGGATGTTCCGCAGGTTGCTCCGTGCCATGCTGACGGCCTCGCCGGCGCCCCGGTTGAGGACCACCTTGGACATGGCCGTGGCGAAGCCCAGGATCTGCGCGCCCTTGATCTTCGGCGGCAGGGACAGCGCTTTGGGGTCCGTGATGAGCTCCACGAGCGACGGGCCGGGGTGGGCGAACGCGTCCCGGTACGCAGCCTCGATGCTCGACGGGTCCGTGACGCGGACGGCGTGGAAGCCCAGGGCCCGGGCAACGTCCGCATAGTTGGCGTCCGGGACGTCGACGCCGAAGTCGGGGAGCCCGTCCACCAGCATCTCGAGTTTCACCATGCCCAGGGTGGAGTTGTTGAAGACCACCACGTTCACCGGCAGCCGGTGCGCGGCGACCGTGATGAGCTCGCCCAGCAGCATGGACAGGCCGCCGTCGCCCGAGACCGAGACCACCTGCCGGCCGGGGTAGGCCAGTTGGGCGCCGATCGCGTGCGGCAGCGCGTTGGCCATGGACCCGTGCAGGTAGGACCCGATCAGTCGGCGGGTGCCCAGCGGGTTGATGTACCGGGCGGTCCAGACATTGCACATGCCGGTGTCCGCCGTGAAGATCGCGTCCTCTGCCGCCACCTGGTCCAGCAGCGAGGCCGCGTATTCCGGGTGGATGGGCTGTTTTGTCCCCACGTTCCGGGTGTACGCCCCCACGGCCTTGTTCATCAGCCGGTCGTGCTTCTTCAGCATGGAGTCAAGGAAGCGCCGGCTCTTCTTGGCCTTGAGCAACGGCATGAGGGCAGCGAGCGTGGGCAGCACGTCCCCGTGCACGGCGACGTCGACGTCGGTCCGCCTCCCCAGTTTGTGCGCGGCCCGGTCCACCTGCGCCGTACGGGTGCCGGGCAGGAACTGGTCGTACGGGAAATCGGTGCCCAGCAGGATCAGCAGGTCCGCGTCCTCGATGCCCTCGGCCGCGGCACCGTAGCCCAGCAGCCCGGTCATGCCGATGTCGTACGCGTTGTCGTACTGCATGAAGTCCTTGCCGCGGAGGCTGTGGCCGATCGGCGCCGCGATCAGTCCGGCGAACGTCATCACCTCGTCGTGCGCGCCTTCGACGCCGGCCCCGGCAAAGATGGCGACCTTCTCGGCGGCGTTGATGGCGTCCGCCAGTTCCTGCACGCTGGCGGGGTCCGGCGTCAGCGTCGCCGGCCGGAAGGCGGCAGGGGCCGGGGTTGGAGCTGTCGCCTCGAGGCCGGCAATATCGCCGGGGAGGGTCACGACAGCGACGCCCCGGAGCCCGACGGCGTGCTGGATGGCGCTGTGCATGACCCGGGGCGCCTGCTCCGCGGTGCTGATCAGCTCGGAGTAGACCGAGCATTCGTTGAAGAGCCGGTCCGGATGGGTTTCCTGGAAGAAGCTGCTGCCGATCTGCTTGCTGGGGATGTGCGAGGCGATGGCCAGCACCGGAGCCCCGGAGCGGTTGGCGTCGTACAGCCCGTTGATCAGGTGCAGGTTGCCGGGCCCACAGGAGCCCGCGCACACCGCGAGCCGGCCGGTCAGCTGGGCTTCCGCCGCAGCGGCGAACGCGGCTGCCTCCTCATGCCGGACATGGATCCAGTCAATGCCGCCCTGCCGCGAGCCGCCGGTCTTGCGGACGGCGTCGACAATCGGGTTGAGGCTGTCCCCCACGATCCCGTAGATCCGCTGCACGCCGGCAGCCTGGAGTTGTTCAATGAGCTGGGTGGCAAGTTCCTTGGCCATGGGTGCACGCTCCCGCGAGGTGGATCGATGAGCTGACACAGGCCAATATAGTCCGCGCCGCGCTCAGCCGCGCCTAGGGAACGCTCGAGATTACCGGGCGGGATCTGAGCGAACGTCCGGGGGTCGACGGCGTCCCGCGATCCGGAAGGGTCAGTTCCCCGAGTGCGCCTGCAAGAAGGTGTAGACCTCGGTCTCGTCCACGCCCGGGAAAGCACCCGGCGGCATGGCTGCCAGCAGGTGGGAGTGGGCCCGGGCCGAGGGCCAGGCGTTGCCGGCCCATTCGGCGGTCAGCGACGCCGGCGGGCGGCGGCAGCAGCTTTCGTCCGGGCAGGTGGACTTGGACCGCTCGGTGGTGTCGCGGCCGCGGAACCACTTCACATGCGCATACGGGACACCGACGGAGAGCGAGAACTCCCCGTTCGCGGAGCGTTCCGTCCGGGCCGTGCACCAGTACGTCCCGGCCGGGGTGTCGGTGTACTGGTTGTACGCGCTGAACTTGTCCGGGACGTCGAACACCACCCTGGAGGTCCAGTTCCGGCACGAAAACTGGCCCTCGATGGCGCCGGTGTGGTCCTGCGGGAACGTCACGCCATCGTTCTCATATGCCTTGTAGATGATGCCGCTCTTGTGCGTCTTTTGGAAGTGGGTGCGGATGCCCAGGTGCTGGGTGGCGAGGTTGGTGAAGCGGTGTGCTGCTGTCTCGTAGGACACGGCGAAGGCGTCCCGGATATCCTCGACCGCGATTTCCTTGGCTTGCTTGGCCTCCTGCAGGAATGCCACGGTGGCCTGCTCGGGCAGCAGGAGCGCGGCGGCGAAGTAGTTTGTGGCCACGCGCTGCATCAGGAAATCGCCGTAGTTGTTGGGGGTCTGGTGGCCCAGGACGTAGTGGCCCAGCGCCTGCAGCAGCACCGAACGGGGGTCGTGATCGCTGCGGGCGTTCTGCGTGAGATAAATTCGGCGGTTCTTAAGATCAGTCACCGAACGCGTGGAATGGGGCAGATCACCCACATGGTGGAGGCTGAATCCGAGGTGCCCGGCAATGTCCGAGATGACGTGGTGGGACAGCGGACCGCTCGTATGACCCACCGAGGCCAGGACCTTCTGCGCCTCGGCCTCGTACTCGGGGAAATAGTTGTTCCGCTCGCGCATCATGGCGCGCAGTTCACCGTTCGCGCGGCGGGCCTCCTCCGGCGTCGCGACCTGCTCGTTCAGGCGGCGTTCCAGCTCATGCTGCAGGCCCACCATGGACTCCAGCACATCCATCGGAAGCCGCGAACTGATGCGGATCGTGGGCAGGTTCAGGGACTCATAGATGGGGCTGCGCTGGTACCGTTCCAGTTCGATTTCCAGCGCCGCGCGCCGGTTGGGCGGCTCCGCGCCGAGCAGATCGTCGATGCTCACCCCGAGCGCCGCTGCAAGCTGCTGGAGGAGGCCAAGCTTGGGCTCGCGTTTGCCGTTTTCAATCAGGCTCAGCTGGCTTGGCGCTGTGCCGACGGCGGCACTCAGGTCATCGAGCGTGAGCCCTGCCGCCTTGCGCAGATGGCGGACGCGCCGGCCCATGCTGATGACGTCCACCTCCGGCGCTGCGGGCGCGGACGGAGAAAGAGCTTGGCGGTTCCAGCTGGTTGAGTGCATTTCTTGAGAATACGCGAAGAAGTGCATTTCTTTCCATAGCTTTGGTCTAGAAACCCCTTGGAAAGTGCAGAAAAGTAGATCTCACGGAAAGATTCACTATCCGGGGATAACCAGCCAGGATCTGCAGCGACGCAGGCCGGCCGGCCCGGGCCCACCAAGGAGACAACGATGACTGCAGCATTTGAGCCCACCCAGCAGACGCCCGAACAGCAGGCCGCCGCACTGGAGCTCGAGTGGGCTGCCGACCCGCGCTGGGAAGGTGTCACTCGGGACTACAAGGCTTCCGACGTCGTCCGCCTCCGCGGCCGCGTCTCCGAAGAACACACGCTTGCCCGCCGCGGCTCGGAGAAACTGTGGAAGCAGCTCACCGAGGAGCACAAGGAAGGCAAGTACACCAACGCCCTGGGCGCCCTGACCGGCAACCAGGCCGTGCAGCAGGTCAAGGCCGGGCTGCGGGCCATCTACCTCTCCGGCTGGCAGGTCGCCGCGGACGCCAACAACTCCGGCCACACGTACCCCGACCAGTCGCTCTACCCCGCCAACTCGGTCCCCACTGTGGTCCGCCGCATCAACAACGCCCTGCTCCGGGCGGACCAGATCGAGTTCTCCGAGGGCATCCAGACGGTCGAGGACTGGATGGTCCCGATCGTGGCCGACGCCGAGGCCGGCTTCGGCGGCCCGCTCAACGCCTACGAGCTCATGAAGTCGATGATCCAGGCCGGCGCCTCGGGCGTGCACTGGGAAGACCAGCTCGCCTCGGAAAAGAAGTGCGGCCACCTCGGCGGCAAGGTCCTGATCCCCACCCAGCAGCACGTCCGCACGCTGAACGCCGCCCGCTTGGCCGCCGACGTCGCCGGCACGCCGTCGGTCATCATCGCCCGCACCGACGCGGAGGCAGCCACCCTGATCACCTCCGATGTCGACGAGCGCGACCAGGAATTCGTTACCGGCGAGCGGACCCCGGAGGGCTTCTACAAGGTCCGCAACGGGATCGAACCCTGCATCGCCCGCGCCAAGGCCTACGCCCCGTACTCGGACCTCATCTGGATGGAGACCGGCACCCCGGACCTGGAGCTGGCCCGCAAGTTCGCCGAATCCGTGAAGGCCGAGTTCCCCGACCAGATGCTCTCCTACAACTGCTCGCCGTCGTTCAACTGGCGCAAGCACCTCGATGACGCCACGATCGCGAAGTTCCAGCGCGAACTCGGCGCCATGGGCTTCACCTTCCAGTTCATCACCCTGGCCGGCTTCCACGCCCTGAACTACTCGATGTTCGACCTCGCCCACGGCTACGCCCGGGAAGGCATGAGCGCCTACGTCGAGCTGCAGGAGAAGGAATTCGCCTCCGAATCCCGCGGCTACACCGCCACCAAGCACCAGCGCGAAGTCGGCACCGGCTACTTCGACGACATCGCTACCGCGCTCAACCCGAACGCATCCACCCTGGCCCTGGTGGGATCCACCGAAGAAGGCCAGTTCCACTAACGCTTACCGTTCGACGGCGGACTGGTCACCTCCGGCCTTCGGACCGGTAATGCTCTGCCTGCTATCCCCACGCCCGCCCCATGACCTCGTAGAACTCGGTCGGGGGCGGGCGCGGGGCCCCTTTACGCAGGCTGACGCATTACCGGCTCCTTCGGCCTCGTGCGAATCTCGCCTAACGCCCGTCAAACGCCGTCGAACTTCCTTCTTCTCTAAGGAGATTTGAAATGAACAGCTTCACTGACAACTTCACCATCAACGGGATCACGCTGACCGCGCAGCCGATTTGCCGGCAGAGCGAGGTTCTGACTCCGGACGCTTTGGCGTTTGTGGCCAAGCTGCACCGGGCCACGGCCGGGCGCCGGCAGGATCTGCTGCAGGCACGGCAGGAACGCCGCCACCAGATCGCCAAAGGCCAGGACCCGCGGTTTCTGCGCGAGACCGAGGCCGTCCGCAACGACCCGAACTGGCGTGTGGCTCCCCCGGCCCCTGGCCTGGAGGACCGCCGCGTGGAGATCACCGGCCCGGTCGATAAGAAGATGACCATCAACGCGCTGAACTCCGGTGCCAAGGTGTGGCTCGCGGACATGGAGGACTCCTCCACCCCGTCCTGGCGCAACGTGATCCAGGGCCAGCTGAACCTCACGGACGCGCTGGAGCGCCGGATCGACTTCACCTCAACCGATGGTCATAACAGCAAGGAGTACAAGCTGCGCCCGGCCGGGGAGCTGCCCACGGTCGTGGTCCGTCCCCGCGGCTGGCACCTGCCGGAAAAGCACATGCTCATCGACGGCGCGCCGGTTGCCGGCGGGATCGTGGACTTCGGCCTGTATTTCTTCCACAACGCCCACCGCCTGATCGCCCAGGGCAAGGGGCCGTACTTCTACCTGCCCAAGATCGAGAGCCACCTCGAGGCCCGGCTGTGGAACGACATCTTCATCCTGGCGCAGGACCTACTGGGCATCCCGCAGGGCACCATCCGCGCCACGGTGCTGATCGAGACCATCACCGCGGCGTTCGAGATGGAGGAGATCCTTTACGAACTGCGGGACCACGCCGCGGGCCTGAACGCCGGCCGCTGGGACTACATCTTCTCCCTGATCAAGAACTTCCGCACCCGCGGCCCCCGCTTCGTGCTGCCGGACCGCGGCCAGGTCACCATGACCCAGCCGTTCATGCGGGCCTACACCGAACAGCTCGTCCGGGCCTGCCACAAGCGCGGTGCCATGGCGATCGGCGGCATGGCCGCGGCTGTCCCCAACCGCAAGGACCAGGATGCCAACGCGATCGCCTTCGAGAAGGTCCGCGCGGACAAGACCCGTGAGGCCGCCGACGGCTTCGACGGCTCGTGGGTGGCGCACCCGGACCTGGTGCCGGTCTGCCGTGAGGTGTTCGACGGCGTCCTCGGCGACCGTCCGAACCAGCTCGAGCGCCTCCGCGAGGACGTCACCCCAGACGACCGCGCCCTCCTGGACATCTCCACGACCACCGGAACCATCACCGAACAGGGCATCCGGAACAACATCGAAGTGGGGATCCGCTACATCGAATCGTGGTTGCGCGGCAACGGCGCGGTGGCCATCCACAACCTGATGGAGGACGCCGCCACCGCCGAGATCTCCCGCTCGCAGCTGTGGCAGTGGATCTTCTCCCGGGCCATCACGGACCACGGCGATGTGGTCACCCGGGAGTGGGTGGAGGACATGCTGGACGAGGAATTCGCCAAACTGGAGCGCTTCGAGGGGGACCGTTTCGCCGACGCACGGGACATTTTCGAGGAAGTCACGCTCACCAGCGAGTTCCCGGCATTCCTGACACTTCCGGCCTACGACCGCTTCCTGCATGAAGCGCGGCGCGACGGCACCGACCCCAGCCGCGGGAAGGCCGCCCTCATCCCGGCGTAGGACTCATCGGCCCCGGGCGACCGGGTCCGCAAAGAATTCCGTCCGCTGGGTTGCCAGCCGCCCGCAACAGGCAGCCCGAAATCCGGGTGGCAGCCCAGCGACGGAACACCCCCATGTACTCGACAACGGCGTCGAGTTGACGGCTAAGGCCCATGTTCCTCGCGAACATGGGCCTTAGCTGACGCAGCGTCAAACACGCCCTAGCCCTCCTGGTCGACGGCCGACATATCGCCGACGCCAGGCGTGCCATCGGCGAGCTCGTAGCGCTGCATCACCGCACCCTTCGGTGATGCGACGACTGGCTCGATGAGCCTGAGGTTCGTCGGAACCACCCCGTCGGCGAAGACCTTCTTTCCACCGCCGAGGAGGATCGGATAGACCCAGAGCGTGAGCCGATCGAAGAGCCGCTCGGCGAACAGGGTCTGCACGAAGTCGAGACTTCCGATTACGTGGATGTTCTCGTGCTTCTCGCGCAGTTCGCGCACAGCGGCCACGACATCAGGACCGAGCAGTGTGGAGCCGCCCCACTCGAGGGTCGGCGTCCGGCGCGAGGCCACGTATTTCGGGAGGCGGTTGAACAGCTGCGCGATGCTCCCGTCCGCGTGCGGCCAGTACGCGGCGAAAATGTCGTAGGTCCGGCGCCCAAGCAGCAGCGCGTCCATCCCCGCCATCCCGGAGTCGACCTGCTCGCCGACGACCTCGTCGAAGAGTGGCGCCTGCCAGCCGCCAAACGCGAAACCGTCGTCAGCGTCCTCGTCCGGCCCGCCGGGCGCCTGCGCGACGCCGTCGAGCGTGGTGAACAGGTCGATATGGATAAGTCCCATGCCGTGCTCCTTCTCTGTGGCCCGTCGTCGCCCCGGCGACGGGATCACTTCGACGCTGACACACGAACCCCTTCGAAGCAACCGGTTTCAACGGCTCGAAACGAACCCCCGGAGACACACCCTAGTGCGGCTTCGGCACGCGGCGCAGGGACAGCGCGGTGCCCAGGATGAACGCGGCCACGGAGCACAGGATCATCAGCAGCGGTCCGGTCCAGGCGCCGGTGACGCCGTGGACGTAGCCCAGCAGGGTCGGCGCCACGGCCCCGAACGAGTAACCCGTCCCCTGGACGACGGCGGACATCCGGGCCGCTGAGGCCTGGTCCCGTGCCAGCCGGATAATGGCCAGGAAGATCAACGTGATGCCGCCGCCCTGGGCCACACCTCCGAAGGAACACCACAGCCACCACAGCTCCGGTGCGAGCAGCAGGCCTATGGGTACCGTGAGCCACAGCAGTCCCAGGGTGAGGCCCACCGCCGTCGTGCTGGCGAAACGGGCCGCCAGCGGCACGCCCAGTCCGCCCACAATGGCCAGGATCTGGAAGAGCGAGGACCCTGCCCCGGCGGCTGCGGGCTCCATGCCGAGTTCGTCCGCCAGCAGGCTCGGTAGCCAGGCGGTCACGCCGTAGTAGGAGAACGCCTGCCCGGCGAACCCGAAGGTCAGCGCTGCCGTGATCCACCGGGACGTGAGCTTGCCGCCCGGCCGCCGGGGGTCCGCCGCGGGGACGGCAGCAGGAATGAAGGCCCGCCGTCCAACCGCGATCACCCAGACGGCGGCGGCGGCAAGAGCGAAGAGGCCGCTTGCGGCAATCGCGGGCCGCCAGCCCAGCAGCTCAGCCAGCGGCGCCGACACCATGGAGGTCAGGAACGAGCCGATATTCAGCGCCGCGGTGTACGTGCCCATCGCCGCGCCCTGCCGGGCGGGGGTGAAGTCACGCCGGATGATCAGCGGGACCACGATGTTGCCGATCGTGATGGCGACGCCGAGAATCACGGTGCCCAGCATGACCAGGGCGCCCCCGCCTGCCGAGCGGACCACGACGCCGAAGAGCACGCCGAGCAAGGTCAGGGTGATGGCGAACTCGGGACCCAGCTTGCGCCCGGCCAGCGAGGCCAGCGGCGCGGCCAGCGCAAAGCACAGGACCGGGATCCCAGTCAGGAATCCCAATTCCACCGGGGTGAAGCCAAGATCGTCCTCCAGCTGCGCGATCACCGGGGCCACGGCCACCAACGGGCCCCGCATGTTCAGCGCGATCAGCCCGATCGCGAGCATGAGGAGCCAGCCGCGCGGCGACCGGGCCGGGTTGCTCATCGGGTGGGCCGTTGCCCGGTGGGCGGCCAGAAATATGCTTTCATCAGTCCCATTGCTATCACGGGCCCCTGCCGCACCTGCGGTATGTGACGCTTCCGGGCTCCGTGCCGCCCGGACCCTGTACTGGGTCTACGCAAGAGTCGCACCCAGACTCTTTGCTCGCCGCAGCGATCTGGCACAACTGGCGTACCGGATCATCTCGGAAACGAACGCTCATCGGCTTCGACCACTAGTTCAAAGGAACCAATCATCTAGGAGTTGCGGCGCCCGACGGTTGCGTCAACCGCGTCGAGCAGGGCGTCAACGCCCAGGAAGAAGACCTCGCGGTCACGCAGCGCGAGCAGTTGCTCCCGCAGCGCATTGATCTGCGGATGCGATGCCGCCGTCACGGCCAGGGAGCGACCCATCCACGATCGGTGCTCCTCGGCCGCCACGCCCTCACGGATGCTCAGCCCGCGTGCAATACCGGCCGCATAGGACAGGACGTAGGTCGACTGGGCCGCGTAATGCCGCACGATGTCCTCACCCTCAAGTCCGGCGACGCTGAGCCCATCGAGGATGAGTTCAACGATTTCGAGCTCCGCGGGCCCCCCCGTGCTCAGCACGATCGCCTCGGCCCCGATCGCCGGATATTCGGTGAACAGGTCGATCGTGGCCGCGGCCAGCTGCGTCAGGCGCGTGCGCCACTGCTCGCGCGGGGCCGTCACGCGCTCAAGACTCATCGCGAACAGCCGGTCCAGGAGCGCCCCCATGAGGTTCTCCTTGCTGCGGAAATGCCGGTAGATCGCCGTCGGATCGGCGCCCAGCAGCGCACCCAATTCCCGCACCGTGACAGCCGTCGCACCCGGCCTCGCAGCGATCTGCAGCCCGGCGGCGATGATCATCTCGGCGTCGAGCCGCGGCTTTGCCCGCGCCGTCGCGCGCCGCTCAACGAGAGGATTCGCCACTTGACCCGCTCCTTCTTGCCGTCGACTGACAGCAGTACATCACAATCACTGGCGGCGGATGATCCTCCGCGCCGGGAAACGCGAATTCACCGTCTCCCAGCTACCAGTATGCCGCCGCACGCGGCGAAGTCAACTTTGTAGTCAACACCGTTGACACGGTTGCTGATTCGTGACTAATGTCACTGGGGATCGACCAGACGTGCAACGATGCACCGCAACCCAGGAGACTCACTTGGCGACAAAGACTGACTTAATCTTCACGGGCGGATGGACCTTCACCGCCGCATCGAACGCACCGGAGCGGCTGGGAGTCGCGGTATCCGACGGTCGCATCAAGGCGATCGGGCCTGACGTCGACATTCTCGCGGCTGCCACGGAGCAGACCCGGGTCGTGGACCTGGACGGCGCCCTCCTGATTCCGGGCTTCCAGGATGCTCACATTCACCCTGTTTCGGGCGGCCTGGAGCTTCTGCAGTGCAACCTCACCGAGGCGGGCAGCGCAGAGGATACGCTCGCGACTATCGCCGATTATGCGGCAGCCAACCCCGACGCCGAGTGGATTCTTGGTGCTGGCTGGTCACTGGACCATTTCCCCGGGGGGACACCGACCCGGCACGCACTCGACGCGATCGTGCCGGACCGCCCCGTGCTGCTCGCCAACCGGGATCACCACGGTGCCTGGGCCAACACACGCGCCTTCGAGCTCGCCGGGATCCACGCCGGCACTGCCGACCCGGTAGACGGGCGCCTTGAGCGCGAGCCGGACGGCCACCCTGCCGGTACCGTGCAAGAAGGCGCGATGAACCTGTTCGACAGTGTGCGTCCCGCGGTGCACGCTGATCTGGCCTACGCCGGGCTACTCCGTGCGCAGGAGGAGCTCTTCCGCCTCGGCATTACTGGCTGGCAGGATGCTGCCGTCGGAACGATGTTCGCTACGCCCGACACGCTCGACACGTATCGGACGGCCGTTGCCGAAGGAACGCTGCGCGCACATGTCGTCGGCGCCCAATGGTGGGAGCGTGATTCCGGCCTCGAACAGTTGGATCGCCTCACCGAGCGCCGATCCGATGTCGCCGGGCGACTACCCGGCGATTCGTTCAGCGCAGGGAGCGTCAAAATTATGGTGGACGGGATCGCGGAGAACTTCACGGCGGCCATGACCACCCCTTACCTGGACCATCACGGCCACAGCACGGACAACGCGGGTCTCTCCTTCATCGATCCGCAGCGACTGAAGGAGTACGTGACCGCGCTCGACGCGGCCGGTTTCCAGGTGCATTTCCACGCGCTCGGCGACCGTGCCGTCCGCGAGGCCCTGGACGCAGTCGAGGCCGCCCGCCGGGTCAACGGCCCCAGTGGTAACCGGCACCACCTCGCGCACCTGCAGGTAGTCAGCGAGGCGGATGCCCCGCGGTTCGCCGAACTCGACGTCGTGGTCAACATGCAGGCCTTGTGGGCCTGCCACGAAAGTCAGCTGGACGAGCTCACCCTGCCCTTCCTGCACTCCGATGCCGAATCGCGCCACTATCCCTTCGGTGAACTCCTGGCCAGCGGAGCGCGCCTGGCCGCCGGCAGCGACTGGCCGGTGTCGAGCGCAAACCCGATCGATGCGATCCATGTCGCGGTCAACCGGGTATCACCTCACTCCCCGGCCGATCCACTCGGCGATTCCAGTCAGCGGCTGGACCTGGCGACGGCGCTGACCGCATACACGGCGGGCACCGCCTACGTGAACCACCGCGACCACGACACGGGAATGATCGCGCCCGGCTACCTCGCCGACTTTGCCGTGCTGTGGCCGAACCCCTTCGAGCTGGCCCCGCAGGATCTCCACACGGCCTCCGTCACCTCCACCTGGGTGCGCGGCGAACAGGTCTACGCGGCCGCCAGCAACACCCATCGATAGCACTGGAGGACGTCATGACCATAGAACCTCAACCGCCCGTCTCCGCCGAGCGCCGTCCTCGTGGCGTTCCGACCCGCCGGTCCCTGACCGCTGCCGCCGCCCTCGTCACGGGTTTGCTGGCATTCACCGCCTGCACCCCGCCGAAGAGCCCCGTCAACGAAGCAGCGAACTACCAGCTCACCGCCACGACTCCGGCGCCGGCAGGAGAGCTGGACACCTTCACCTGGTCGATCTACGCAGAGCCTTCCTCCCTCGACTACGCGTATGCGTTCGACTACCCGGACAATCAGGTGCTCAGCAACGTTTGCGAGTCGCTGCTGCGCTGGAACGCGGACCTCAGTGTCTCGCCAGGGCTTGCGGAAAAATGGGACAATCCGACGCCGACGACCTGGGTGTACACCATCAGGTCAGGGGTCACTTTCCACGACGGCACCCCGCTCACAGCGGCGGACGTCGTGGCATCGCTCAAGCGCCATCTTGATCCCGCCGTCGGCTCATACTGGAACAGCGCGTACAGCAATGTCTCATCCATCGAGCAGACCGGCGACATGCGGGTCACAGTCAGCACTTCCGTCCCCGACTCGCAGTTCAACCTCGCGATGGCGGCGAGCCCGGGCACCGTGGAGTCTGCAGCCACGCTCGCCAGGGACGGCGCCGACTACGGCAATTCCACCGCCGGCGTCAATTGCACCGGCCCGTTCTCCCTCGGGAAGTGGGATTCGGGCACGGGCATCACGCTCGAGCGCTACGACGCCTATTGGGACAAGAGCCTCGTCGCCAAATCCAAGCAGGTGAAGTTCGTGTTCCTGCCCGACCCGAACACACGCGTCAACGCCTTCAAGTCGGGGGAGGTCGACGGCGGCTGGATGATCCCGTCGAATGCCATCGGAGCGCTGACGGCGTCGCCGAACGGCAAAATCCACTTCGGCACGAATACCGCGATCGTGAGCGAGATCGTCACGGACATGACCGGGCCCCTCGGCGATGTGCGGGTCCGAAAGGCACTCATGAAGGCGATCGACCGCCCCGGACTGGTTGCGGCGGCAGAGCAGGGTTATGCGAAGGTGACCGACGCGCTGACGAGCCGCTCGGTCTGGAACGGCGTCGACAAGGCGGTGGCGGACGCCGCGTACACCGGCCTGGAAAACTACCCGCTCGATGTTGGCGCAGCCAAGCAACTCGTCACCGACGCCGGGGCGGCCGGCCAGGAAATTGTCATCGCCACCTCCCCGCTCACCGCCGGAGCTGACGTCATCGCACAGGCCGTCGCATCCGCTGCGACCTCGATCGGCCTCAAGCCGCGCATCGACTCGATTTCGCCCGCCAAGTACACGACGCTGTTCTCCGACGCGGACGCCCGGAAGGGCATCGACCTGCTGTACACCCAGTGGTATCTCTCGACCGGGGACCCGATCGACATGTTCGGTGTCCTGCGCACCGGCCAGTTCAGCAACTACGGTGGATGGTCCAACCCGGAGTACGATGCGCTCGTCAACAAGGCCATCGGTGTTGCCGATCCCAGCGACCGCGCCCGGGAAGCCGACAAGGCCCAGCACATCGTCAACGACGAACTGCCGTGGCTGCCGCTCTACGAGGTGCCGACGACCGTGTGGCTCGGCTCCCGGATCACCGGGGTGTCGCCGTCGATCAACTACATGTACTTCCCGTGGGCGGCCACGATCGGAGCGCAAAGGTGACCTTCGCGCTCCTCCTGAAGAAGCTCGGCGCGCTCGTCCTGACCGTGTTCGTGGCGTCCGTCCTGGTCTTCTTCTCCATGTACCTGGTGCCCGGGGACCCCCTGGGGTTCCTCTTGCGGGGCCGCAGCCCGAGTCCGGAGGCCATCGCCGCGGTGACCGCCGAGTACGGGCTCGACAAGCCGGTCCTCCAGCAATACGTCGACTGGCTGGTCAACGTCCTTCACGGGGATTTCGGCCGGTCCTTCCAGTACCGCGAGGACGTCAGCACCCTGCTCGCCTCCCGCGCACCGACGACACTCGGGCTGATCGTCCTTGCCGGGCTCATCATCGGCATCCTTGGTCTCGCGGCCGGCATGGTTGCGGCTCTGAACCGAGGGAAGGCCGCGGATCGGATCATCCTCACCGCGCTGACCGGGCTCGCGGCTATCCCGTCGTTCGTCGGCGCCATCGTACTCATCGCACTCTTCGCCGTGCAGCTGGGCTGGTTCCCGTCATTCGGCACCGGAACCGGGTTCCTGGATACGCTCCATCACCTTGTGCTCCCCGCCCTCGCCCTCGCCCTGGTATTCGTGGCGCTCGTGGCAAGGGTCACGAGGTCCTCGATGCTGGAACAGCTCGGCCGCGAGCATGTGGAGGTAGCGGTGAGCCGCGGCGTCGGACCCGGCGCCGTCGTACGCCGCCATGTGCTGCGGAACGCTCTCGGACCCATCCTCACGGTGAGCGGGGTGCTCGTCGCCGGCCTGCTCGTGGCCAGCGCGATTGTGGAACAGGCGTTCGGGCTCTCCGGAATCGGCTCCCTGCTCGTCCAGTCCGTCGACCGGCTCGACTTCGCCGTCGTCCAGGCCATTGTCCTTCTCATTGTCGTGATCTTCGTGACCGTCAACACCGGCGTCGACCTGCTCGCTTCCGCCATCGACCCCCGCAGTAAGGCAGGTGCAGCAGCACGATGACCATTTCCATATTCGCCCGTGCCGGACTCCGCCCGGTCCGCCTTGCGGCCGGCAACGCCCTTTTCATGACCAGCATCGCCATGCTGGGCCTCATGGTCGTCGTCGCCGCCGCCGCTTCGATGATCGCACCGTACGACCCCGACTTCGTCGACCTCGGCAATGTCCTGTCCGGGCCCACGGGCGCGCACTGGTTCGGCACCGACGCCGCGGGCCGCGACACCCTGAGCCGGATGATGTTCGGCGCACGGACCTCGCTGCTGGGCCCGCTTCTGGTCGTGGCGCTTTCCACTGTCCTCGGCATAGCGCTCGGTCTCCTGGCGGGTTGGTTCGGCGGCTGGCTGGACGCGGCCCTGGGCCGGGTCTTCGACCTACTTTTCGCGTTCCCCGCCCTGCTGCTCGCCATCCTGGCGGTCGCGCTCTTCGGCAAGGGGCTCACGGCGCCGGTGGTCGCGATGATCATCGCGTACACCCCGTATGTAGCGAGATTCGTCCGATCGCTGGTCGTCTCCGAACGCGGCCGGCCCTATGTCGCGGCCTACCGCGTGCAGGGATTCTCCGGTGGGTGGATCGCCGTCCGGCGGGTGCTTCCCAATGTCATGCCGACCGTCGGGGCGCAGTCGACCCTGAACTTCGGGTATGTGCTCGCCGACCTCGCGGCATTGTCATTCCTTGGCCTCGGTGTGCAGCCACCGACGGCCGACTGGGGCGCAATGATCAACGACAGCCGGGGTGCGTTGCTGAGCGGCCAGGCGCTGCCCGCCTTGGTCCCGGCGATCGCCGTCGTACTGGTCGTGATTGCTGTGAACATCATCGGGGAAGAGCTCTCCGATCGAATCGGCGGAAGGCTGCCCTCATGACGTTGCTGGAGATTTCCGAGTTGACGATTGACTTGGCGGGCGGACCGGCACCCCGGCTGCTGAACGGCATTTCCCTGCGCATCGAAGCGGGAGAGACTGTGGGGCTCGTCGGGGAGTCCGGTTCAGGCAAGTCGCTGACCGCCCGGACCGTGCTCGGTCTCCTGCCCCCGGGCGCCCGCACCGGCGGATCCGTGCGTCTCGACGGAACGGACATGCTCCGCTGCCCCCCGGCGGAGGCCCTCGCGCGGCGACGCGGCACCGTCTCGATGGTGTTCCAGGACCCGCGTTCCGGGGTGAACCCGGTCCGGCGCATCGGTGACTTCCTCACCGAATCACTGCGGCTGTGTCACGGCTGGTCGAAGCCTGATGCCGACAAGCGGGCGCTCGATCTGCTCCGTTCGGTCGGTCTGCCGCGGCCGGAGTCGCACCTCTCGCAGTTCCCGCACGAGCTCTCCGGCGGGATGCTGCAGCGCGTCATGATCGCCGGCGCCCTCACCACCTCGCCCCGCCTGCTCGTCTGCGATGAGCCGACGTCAGCACTCGATGTAACGACCCAAGCGGAAATCATCGCCGTACTCAGGCAGCAACAGGAAACGCGCGGCATGGGAATGCTGTTCATCACGCATGACCTGAACCTCGCCTCGGCGCTGTGCGATCGGGTCTACGTGATCCATGCGGGGCTCATCGTCGAGCACGGCAACGCGCGGGCCGTCTTCGCGAACCCTCAGGCCGAGTACACGAAACGGCTGATTGCGGCGACGCCGAGCATCACTTCCGCCGTTGCCCGGCCGGTGTTGGCCGATACGCAAGACCTGTTCCTCCTGGACGCACGCGTTGACGCCCCCGGCCCGCGCCCCCCGGCGCTCGAGGCCCGCGGGCTGACCAAGACGTACTCTATTCGCTGTGCGGACGACCTCCGTGCCGTCGACGACGTGTCCTTCTCGGTGGACCGGGGCGCAGCCCTGGCGCTCGTCGGCGAATCAGGTTCGGGCAAATCCACGCTGGCGAGAATGCTCGTCGGGCTGGAGCGTCCCGATGAGGGTGACATTCTTGTCGACGGGGTCTCGCGGTCCAGACGCCCCGCCGGCCGCGAGGAAAGGCTGGAACGCGCCCGGGCCGTGCAGATCGTCTTCCAGGACCCGTATCTGTCCCTCGACCCCCGCATTTCGGCCGGGTCCGCGATCGAAGACGCCCTCCGCCTGCACTCGCCCTCACCCTCGCGCCGCGCCGACGCGCGGGCGCGTGTGCTGACGCTGCTCGATCAGGTCGGCCTCGCCGAAAAGCACGCCCAGGCCAGGCCGCGCACGCTCTCCGGCGGGCAGCGCCAGCGGGTCGCGATCGCCCGGGCCCTGGCAGCGTCACCCGAGGTCCTGGTGCTGGACGAGGCGACCAGCGCCCTCGACGTCTCGGTCCAGGCCCAGGTTCTTGACCTCATCGACGAAATCAGACGCGAACGCGGGCTGACTCTTGTGTTCGTCAGCCATGACCTCGCCGTCGTCCGGCGCGTGTGCGAAACAACCGCTGTGATGCGTCAAGGCGCCGTCGTCGAATCCGGCGCAACCGCTGAGTTGCTCGAACACCCCCGGCACGCCTACACGCGGCTCCTCATCGACTCGATCCCGAAACCTGGCTGGAGCCTCGATGCAATTGCGCGGTGAGGCTCCAGCCCGGATCCCCAAAGCCATGTTCGTGGGCCCGCCCCTCTGTTGCCGGACGGGCCACCCACACCACACACCATCGGGAGCGACGCTATGACCACCTACGACACTGCTGAATCAGCGACCAGCCGGCAACAAATCGCGGCGGCGCTCGACGGCGCCTCCCCGGAGCCCTACTGGCTCGACGACCCTGCCCGTCCACAGCCCCTGGCAGCACTGGCTACGGACACTGCCACAGACCTGGCGGTCGTCGGGGGCGGCTACACCGGTCTCTGGACGGCGCTGATGGCCAAGGAACGTGACCCCGCTCGCCGCGTGGTGCTGCTGGAAGGAAATCGCATCGGCTGGGCCGCGTCCGGCCGGAACGGCGGGTTCTGCGACGCCAGCCTGACCCATGGCGAGTCCAACGGGGAAAAGCACCTCCCCGACGAATCGGACCGGCTGCATGAACTAGGGCTGGAGAACCTGCAGGAAATTTCAGACACGGTCAAGAAATACGGCATCGACTGCGGCTTCGAATGGACGGGGACTCTCAACGTTGCCACCGAAGACCATCAGGTCGAGTGGCTGAGGGCCGAGGACGGCAAGAACCCGGACATCGTCTTCCTGGACGAGACGGCCCTCCGCGCCGAGGTGGACTCGCCGGTCTACAAGGCCGGGCTCTGGGACAAGAAGGGCAGCGCCATGCTCAGCCCAGCCCGGCTCGCCTGGGGCCTGCAACGCGCCTGTCTGGAACTCGGCGTCGAAATCTACGAACACACGCCGGTCCGCGGCCTCACCCGCACCCCACACGGCGTCCGGCTTGCAACGGACGCCGGAACGGTCACGGCCGCCGAGGTGGCGCTTGCCACCAACGTGTTCCCGTCCCTGCTCAAACGAACCCGCCTGCACACCGTCCCGGTCTACGACTACGTGCTGATGACTGAGCCGCTCAACGCCGAACAACTGGCCGCAATCGGCTGGTCCAACCGGCAGGGACTGTCCGACCTGAACAACCGCTTCCACTACTACCGGCTGACCGAAGACAACCGCATCCTCTTCGGCGGCTATGACGCGGTCTACTACTATGGCCGCACCGTCAAACCGGAATATGACCAGCGCGAGCAGACCTTCGAACGGCTTGCTGCACATTTCTTCGCGACGTTCCCGCAGCTCGACGGCGTCAACTTCACCCACAAGTGGGGCGGCGCCATCGATACGTGCAGCCGCTTCTTCTCCTTCTTCACCACCGCGCACGGCGGACGTGTCGCTTACTCCGCGGGCTACACCGGACTGGGCGTCGGGGCCACCCGTTTCGGGGCCAACGTCATGCTGGACTTGCTCTCCGGATCCACCACTGAACGCACCCGGCTCCGCATGGTCAGGAAGCGCCCGCTGCCCTTCCCGCCCGAGCCGCTGGCCTGGCTCGGCGTCAAGATCACCACCGCGGCGATGGTCCGCGCCGACCGGAACCAGGGTCGGCGCGGACCATGGCTGAAACTCATGGACGCGGTCGGAATGGGGTTCGACTCCTGATGAGCCTCGAACTGATTCCCGCCGCTCCCGTGGACTTGACCGCGCTTGCCTTGCTGCACGAAGAAGTGCAACCCGGGACGGTAGCCTCCGGCGCACCGACCACGGCGACCCACGCACTGGGCAGCTTCGCCGGTCTGGCACTCGGCGTCTGGGAAATGTCTACCGGCGGCATGCACGACGTGGAGGCGGAGGAACTCTTCATTGTCATCGCGGGGAAGGCCACCGTGGAAATCCACGGGGACGACCGCGGGGCGGGCATCGTGACCCTCTCGCCGGGAACGCTGATGCGCCTCAGCGCCGGCATGCGCACCACCTGGACCGTCCATGAGCGCCTGCGCAAGATCTACCTCAGCCCCTAGTGCGTCCCGCACTTTCCCAATCCAACTCAACCACTGATTCAGAAAAGGTGATACCCGTGACCCAGCTAGCTGAACCACGGAACCGGACCGATTTGAAGTCCGCAGCACGGGACAACCTCTGGCTGCACTTCTCCCCGCAGCCCCAGGCAGACGATGAGCTGCCGATGATCGTGCGCGGTGAAGGCGCCTATGTCTACGACGACCGCGGCCGCAAATACCTGGACGGGCTCGCGGGCCTGTTCACCGTCCAGGTTGGCCACGGCCGAACCGAACTGGCCGAGGTCATGGCCCGCCAGGCCTCTGAACTGGCGTTCTTCCCCCTGTGGTCCTTCGCCAACAAGCCCGCCACGGAACTGGCTGAACGCCTGGCGCAGCTCGCCCCTCCCGGCCTGAACAAGGTGTTCTTCACGAACAGCGGCAGCGAGTCCGTCGAATCGGCCTGGAAGCTGGCCAAGCAGTACTTCCGGCTGACCGGTCGGCCGCAGAAGCACAAGGTGATCTCCCGGACCACGGCGTACCACGGCACCACGCACGGCGCCCTGTCCATCACGGGCATCGCGGACCTGAAGGTCGATTTCGAGCCGCTGGTGCCCTCCACGCACCGTGTTCCCAACACCAATTTCTACCGGGCCGGCCAGCACGCGGAGGACCCGGCAGCGTTTGGGCTCTGGGCGGCCAACGAAATCGAGGCCATGATCCTGGCCGAAGGCCCGGAGACTGTTGCCGCCGTGTTCCTGGAGCCGGTGCAGAACGCCGGCGGCTGCTTCCCGCCGCCGCCGGGCTATTTCCAGCGGGTGCGCGAAATCTGCGACCAGTACGACGTCCTGCTGGTCAGCGATGAAGTCATCTGTGCCTTCGGCCGGCTCGGCACCTACTTCGGTGCCGAGAAATTCAACTACGTCCCGGACATCATCACGTGCGCCAAGGGCCTGACCAGCGGCTACATGCCCATGGGAGCGATGATCGCATCGGACCGCCTGTTCGAGCCCTTCGCCGGGGGCGATGCCTTCTTCAAGCACGGATACACCTTCGGCGGCCACCCTGTCGCCGCCGCCGTGGCGCTGGCCAACCTGGACATCTTCGAGCGCGAGCGACTCAACCAGCACGTGCTGGGCAACGAGGATGCCTTCCGCGGCACCCTCGAAAAGCTTCTGGACCTGCCGCTGGTGGGTGATGTACGCGGCAGCGGCTACTTCTACGGCATCGAACTGGTCAAGGACAAGACCACCAAGGAAACCTTCACCCCGGAAGAAAGCCACCGGATCCTCAAGACCTTCCTCTCCAAGCAGCTCTTCGACAACGGCCTCTACTGCAGGGCCGACGACAGAGGGGATCCCGTCATCCAACTCTCCCCGCCGTTGATCATCGGCCAGGCCGAGTTCGACGAAATGGAACAGATTCTCCGGCACACCCTCACGGCCGCCGAGGCGCTGCTCTAGCCCTGCTGCTCTGGCCCTTGCAGCGGCGACCGCACCGCTCTGACTGGCCCAAGGTTGGCCCCTGCCCTCCGCCACGAAGGCGCCCCGCCGACGTCAAACAAGAAAAAGGAAACCACACGTGCACCAGTTCATCGCCGGAAAATTCCGGACAGGCACCTCCGGCCGCAAACAGGACGTGATCAATCCCGCCACCGGTGAAACCGTGGAAACGGTCACCCTTGCCGGCGCCCCGGACGTCAACGAGGCAGTCGCTGCCGCACGGTCAGCCTTCCCCCAATGGTCACGGGCCACCCCCGGGGAACGCTCCGCGGTCCTGTCCCGGTTCGCGCGCCTGCTGGAGGAACAAGCCGAAGAATTTGCCCTGACCGAAAGCCTCCAAACCGGCAAACCCCACAGACTGGCCCGCGAATTCGATATCCCGGGGACCATCGACAACGTGGACTTCTTCGCCGGAGCCGCCCGGAACCTCGAGGGGAAGGCCACCGCCGAATACTCCCCGGACCACACCTCCAGCATCCGCCGCGAGCCGATCGGCGTCGTCGGGTCGATTTCGCCGTGGAACTACCCACTGCAGATGGCGGCCTGGAAAGTCCTGCCCGCCATCGCGGCCGGCAACACGATCGTGCTCAAACCGGCGGAAATCACCCCGCTGACCTCGCTCATGTTCGCCCGGACCCTGCAGCAGGCCGGCCTTCCCGACGGAGTCGTGAACATCATCGTCGGCGACGGGCCAGAAGCCGGCGCAGCACTCATGCGCCATCCGGACGTAGACATGGTCTCCTTCACCGGCTCCACCAGAGTGGGCCGGACCGTCCTGGAAGCGGCCGCGACCAACTCCAAACGGGTGCACCTCGAGCTGGGCGGCAAGGCCCCGTTCGTCGTTTTCGACGACGCGGATCTTGAGGCCGCCGCCCACGGCGCCGTTGCGGGAAGTCTGATCAACACCGGACAGGACTGCACCGCCGCCACGCGGGCCATCGTCCACCGCTCCGTCTACCGGGAGTTCGTGGACAAGGTCGCTGAGCTCTACCGGGGCATCCAGGTCGGGGCGCCGGCGGATGAGGAGACCGACATCGGCCCGCTGGCCTCCTTCGCCCACCGGGACCGGGTCGCCGCCATGGTCGACCGCGCCCGCGGCTACGCCACTGTCGTCACCGGCGGCGCCGCCCCCGGCGGCGCCCTGGCCCGCGGCGCCTTCTACCACCCGACGCTCATCACCGACGCCGGCCCGGACAGCGAAATTGTCCGCGACGAAGTCTTCGGACCGGTCCTGACGGTGCTGCCCTTCGACACCGACGACGAGGCCATCGCCCTGGCCAACGACACCCCCTACGGCCTGGCCGCCTCGGCCTGGACCCGCGACGTGTACCGCTCCCTGCGGGCCAGCCGCGAGATCAAGGCCGGCTGCGTCTGGATCAACGACCACATCCCGATCATCAGCGAAATGCCCCACGGCGGCGTGAAGGAATCCGGTTTCGGCAAGGACATGTCCGGCTACTCCTTCGACGAATACACCCAGATCAAGCACGTCATGTTCGACATCACCGGAACCGCCCGCAAGGACTGGCACCGGACCATCTACCGGCTCCGCTGACAACCGGCACCGGGCATCAGGCGCCGGCCGCACCACCGCACCGTTTTCCAGCTGCGCTGAACAATCTGACCGGTGCGACCTCGTCCTGGGCGACCGGTGGCAGTCAGCCACACTTTGTCCGTCCCCTAGCCCGTGGCCTGAAGGGTCGCCTCAATGACGGCGGGTGAGAGCACGTGCTGCGTGACCATCTGGCTGGCGCCGAGGATGGCGGACTGGTCCCCGGCCCGGGACAGGCCGATCCGCAGGTGCGTCGTGGCCAGGGGCAGCGAGCGCCGGTAGACCACCTCGCGGACTCCGGCCATGAGGTGCTCCCCGGCCTGGCCAAGGCTTCCGCCGATCACAATCACCGAGGGATTCAGCAGGTTCACGACCGTGGAGAGGACGTCGCCGAGATCCCGGCCGGCCTGCCGCAACGCCTGGATGGCCTGCAGGTTCCCTTCTGCGACGAGGCGCAGAACATCGCCGCCGTCGTGCGCCGGCAGGCCCTGCTGCGTCAGCGTCTTGGCGACGGCGGGCCCGGAGGCCAGGGCTTCGAGGCACCCGTAGTTGCCGCAGCGGCACAGCACGTCGTCCCCGCGCGGAACCCGGACGTGCCCGAGGTCGCCGGCCGTTCCGTTGGCGCCGCGCTGGAGCTGGCCGCTGCTGATGATGCCCGCGCCGATGCCCGTGGCCACCTTGATGAACAGGAAGTTTTCGTCCTCGGGCCAGTGCGCCGTGCGCTCTCCCAGCGCCATGATGTTCACGTCGTTGTCCACCAGGACCGGAACCGGAAGGGACCGCTGGACATGGCGGACGACGTCGAACCCGTCCCAGCCGGGCATGATCGGCGGCTTCACCGGCATGCCGGTGGCGTGTTCCACGGGTCCCGGGAGCCCGATCCCCGCGCCGGCCAGATCCGCGGCGTCCCGGCCTGCCTCGCCGAGCAGCCGCAGCCCTTCATCGATTACACGGTCCAAGACAGCCACCGGGCCGTGGGCCACATCCTGCGCCAACCGGCGCTCCGCGAGCACCTTCCCGCTGAGATCCGTGACGGCGATGATCACGTGCGTGGCCCCGACATCCACTGCCAGGACTACGCGGGCGGCAGGGTTGAAGGCAAAGCGCGACGGCGGCCTGCCGCCGCTGGAGCTCGCCTCCCCGGCGGGGCCCACGAGCCCCGAGACCATCAGCGCGTCGATGCGGGAAGCGACGGTGGAGCGGGCCAGCCCGGTGGTCAGGGCCAGTTCCGCGCGGGTCCGGGCCTTGCCGTCGCGAAGGAGTTGGAAGAGGTCGCCGGCGCGGGACAGGCTGCCGCCGGCCTCTGAGGCTGCGGACTCGGTGCCGGTGGGCGTACTCATGAGTTAGTGATAGCACGAAGATCTTCTGCATGTCACGCCGGGAAAAGATTGACACATAGTTTTCAACTTTTGCTTGACGATCGACAAAAGTAACTCTAGCTTTGGCTGTGAGCCAGATCACCGGTCCTGCATGAACCTGCGAACAATTCCTCGCACGGCATCAGGTGCGGCGGCTGGAGCTCATCCCCCAACGACGAGGAGAGACAGTGTCATACTCGATCCAGCTCTACACGGTCCGCAAGGCCCTTGAAGAGGATCTCGCTGGAACCATCCAGCGCCTGGCCGACATCGGCTTCACCATGGTTGAGCCTTACCGTTTCGTCGCCAAAGCCGCTGAACTCAAGCAGGCCATGGCCGAAAACAACCTCACCGCACCGTCCGGCCACGCTCCCCTGCTCAGCGACGACCAGGACGCCATCTTCACCGCCGCCCAGCAGTTGGGCATCGGCACCGTCATCGATCCGCACGTGCCGATCGAACGCTGGAACGCCATCGAGGACATCAAGGAAACCGCCGCGCAGCTCAACGCCGCAGCGGCCAAGGGAGCCGGCTACGGCGTCCGCGTCGGCTACCACAACCACTGGTGGGAAGTTCAGTCCGTAATTGACGGCAAGACCGCCCTGGAGCACCTCGCCGACCACTTGGACCCCGAGGTCGTCCTGGAACTGGACACCTACTGGGCGGCCGTTGGCGGCCAGAACCCTGCCGAACTCCTCGCCCGGCTGGGTGACCGGGTGAAGTTCATCCACATCAAGGACGGCCCGGTCACCTCGGATCCCTCCAGCCAGCTCGCCGTGGGTGAGGGCAAGATGCCCATCTGGGAGGTGCTGGACGCGGCACGTTCGCTTGAAGCCGGTGTGGTCGAACTCGACGACTTCCAGGGCGACATGTTCGACGCCGTCCGGGACAGCTACAACTACCTCAGCGCCGGAAAGGTCTCCGCATGAGCCACGCCGCAGGATCCGCCTTCGGCCCGCTCGGATCGGGCCCCGTCGGCGTCGGCATCATCGGCGCCGGCGTCATCAGCAAGCAGTACTTGGACAACCTCACGAGCTTCCCGGACGTCAGGGTAGTCGCCATCGGAGACCTCTTCGAGGAGGCAGCCGCCGTCCGCGCCGCTGAATACGGAATTGAGAACCACGGCGGCGTCGACGCCGTGCTTGGCAATCCCGACGTCGAGATCGTCATCAACCTGACCATCCCCGCAGCCCACGTCGAGGTGGCCACCCGGGCCGTCCACGCCGGCAAGCACGTCTGGAGCGAGAAGCCCTTCTCCCTGGACCGCGAAAGCGGCCGGGGGCTGCTCAAGGCAGCCGACGCCGCCGGTGTCCGGCTCGGCTGCGCCCCGGACACCTTCCTCGGCGCCGGCCTGCAGACCGCCCGCCGGATGATCGAACGCGGTGACATCGGCACGCCGCTGACCGCACTGACCCTGATGCAGTCCCCCGGCCCGGAATCCTGGCACCCGAACCCAGCGTTCCTGTTCCAGGACGGCGCCGGACCGCTGTTCGACATCGGCCCGTACTATCTCACCACCCTCGTCCAGACCTTCGGCAGCGTCCGTCGGGTGGCCGCGTTCGGCTCCAAGTCCCGCGAAACCCGTGTGATCGGTTCCGGGCCGAAGGCCGGCGAGGAATTCGCCGTCACCGTCCCGACGCACGTCAGCTCCATCCTGGAGTTCGAAGGCGGCGAATCCGGACAGAGCATCTTCAGCTTCGACTCACCGTTCAAGCGCGCCGGCTTCGTGGAGATCACCGGCTCGGACGCCACGATTGCGCTGCCGGACCCGAACAACTTCGACGGCGACATCCGGATCTGCGCGCTGGGCTCCGAGGACTGGACCGTCGTCCCGTCCGTCGGCTCCACCGCCAGCCGCGGCGCCGGCGTGCTCGAAATGGCCCGTGCCATCCGCGCGGGCCGGCCGCACCGGGCCCAGGGCGAGCTGGCGTTCCACATCCTCGACACCATGGCCTCCATCTCCGAGTCGATCGACACCCGCGCCTTCGTGGACGTCGAAAGCTCCGCCGCCCGGGTACCGGCCCTGCCCGAGGACTGGGACCCCACCGAGGCCACGCTCTCCGCCTAGCAGTTCAGCTCGACCCCTACATCAGCCCCAGCTCGACGACGAGAAACCCGGAGCAACCATGAAAAAACCCCTGAGAGTCCTGTCCGCCCTGGCCGCCACGGCAACCCTGGCATTCGGCATGACCGCGTGCGGCACCAGCAGCCAGGCCTCCAGCGATACCATCACCTACTGGGCCTCCAACCAGGGCAACAGCCTTGAGGACACCGCAGCCAAGCTCAAGCCAAGCCTCGACCGGTTCACCGAGAAAACCGGCGTCAAAGTCCAGCTCGAGGTGATCGGCTGGAACGATCTGTACAACCGCATCCTCACCGCCGTCACCAGCGGCGACGGCCCCGACGTCCTGAACATCGGCAACACCTGGGCCGTCACGCTGCAGGAGACCGGCGCGTTCGAGCCGGTGGAAGGCGCCCTGCTCGAGGCTGTCGGCGGCAAGGACCGCTTCCTGCAGACCAGCTGGTCCACCGGTGGCGCCGACGGCAAGACCCCGACGTCGGTCCCGCTGTACGGGCTCGCGTACAACATGTACTACAACCCGAAGATGTTCAAGGAAGCCGGCATCGAGAAGCCGCCGGTCACGTGGGATGAGTTCGTCGCGGACGCCAAGAAGCTGACCAAGGACACCAACGGCGACGGCAAACCGGACCAGTGGGGCTTCACCGCCGCGGGCGCCTCGGTCTCGGCAAACTCGCACCAGGCCTTCGTCCGCGGGCTGCAGAACGGCGGTTCGCTCTTCGACCAGGACGGCAAGCCGACCTTCGACAGCGCCGAACAGGTCAAGGGAGTCAAGCAGTGGATCGACCTGATGGCCACCGACAAGGTGATGTCGCCGTCGGACGCTGAAATTTCGGACGGCGCCCAGAAGGTCGACAACCTGATCAACGGCAAGGCTGCCATGCTGTTCGACCAGAGCCCGGTCAAGAACTTCGAGGCGCGCGGCTTCACGGACTGGGCCGTCGCCCCGGTCCCCATGATGGCCGCCGGCGCGAGCGGCCCCGAGGGAACGCAGAGCCACGTCGCCGGCATCAACCTGAGCGTGTTCAAGAACAGCAAGAACAAGGAAAACGCGATCAAGCTGGCCGGCTGGCTCACCAACGACGCCGAACAGGTCGCCCTGAACAAGGCCTTCCGCTCCCTGCCTGTGGTTTCCAGCGTCTCCTCGGACCCGGCGTTCCAGACCGAGGAGGTCAAGCTCAAGAATGACGCGCTGGCCAACCACGCGCTGCCGATGCCGCTGATCGCCAAGGAGGGCCAGATGGAAACCCTCACGGGTACGGCCATCAAGAACCTCTACGCCAAGGCAGCCACCGGAACTGTCACCGAGGCCGATGTCCAGGCGGCCCTCAAGGATGCCAACAACCAGATGGCCGCGGCCCAGTAACGATGCCTGACGGGTGCGGGGGCACTGCCCCCGCACCCTTGGCCAAGGAGCTTCCATGACTCACTCAGCACTGGACCGCGGCACCGCCGCCCCCGGGGGCGACCCCGCCCCGAAACCCGTTCCCGCTCCACCCGCCGAGCCCGCCGCGCCTGCCGCGCCGGTCCGCAAGAAGAAAAAGTCCTTCCTCCCCTACGGCCTCGTCCTGCCGGCCGCCCTGCTCGAACTGCTTATCCACATCGGACCGATGGTGTTGGGCGTCTGGATTGCCTTCATTTCGCTCACCCAGCTCAACCTCACCAACTGGCTGAACGCCCCGTTTGTGGGCCTGCAAAACTTCATCAACGGCCTGAACCCCGAGAGCACCATCGGCCAGGCGTTCTTCAGCACCGTCGGCCGGACCCTGCTTTACACCGTCACCGTGGTCGGCTTCTCCTGGGTCCTGGGCATGGCGGGGGCAGTGTTCCTCTCCTCCAATTTCAAAGGCCGCGCCATCCTGCGGACCTTTTTCCTGGTCCCCTACGCGCTGCCCGCCTATGTGGGCACCATTGCCTGGGCATTCATGTTCAACCAGCGCGACGGCGCCGTGAACCAGATCCTCGTGGACACCTTCCACCTCTTCGGCGACGACCGTCCCTTCTGGCTCCTGGGCCAGAACTCCTTCGGCGCCATGGTTGTGGTGAACATCTGGCAGCTCTGGCCCTTCGCGTTCCTGATGCTGATGGCCGCACTGCAGAACGTCCCCACCGATATCTACGAGGCCGCGGCAATCGACGGCGCCTCGCTCTGGCAGCAATTCCGCACCATCACCCTCCCGATGGTCCGGCCCGCCAACGCTGTGCTGCTGCTGGTGATGTCCCTCTGGACCTTCAACCAGTTCAATATCCCGTTTGTGCTCTTCGGCGCGGCCTCTCCGAAGGAAGCCACCCTGGTCTCGCCGCTGATCTACCAGAACTCCTTCGGCAGCTGGAACTTCGGCCTGGGCGGCGCCATGAGCGTGCTGCTCCTGATCGCCTTGTTCATCGCGTCCTTCTTCTACATCCGCATGGTGCTGCCCAAGGAGGGCGACAATGATTGAGACCCGCAACTTCCGCATGCTGCGGAACATCGTCCTGACCATCCTGTCCCTCTGGGTGGCCGTCCCGCTTTACGTCGTGGTATCCACCTCGCTCAAGCCGCTCAAGGACGTCTCCGGATTGTTCCAGTGGATCCCGGACGAGATCACTGCCGCACCGTACTTCGAGATCTGGACCACGGTGCCGCTGGCCAAGTACTTCCAGAACAGCCTCATCATCACCGTGGCCGCCACCATCTGTTCAGTGACCGTCGCCGTCCTGGCCGCGTACGCCGTCGCCCGGCTCCAGTTCCGGGGCCGGCGCGCCTTCAGCCTGACGGTGCTGTCCACCCAGATGTTCCCGGGCATCCTGTTCCTGCTGCCGCTGTACCTGATCTTCACCCAGATCCGGAACATCACCGGTTTGCAGCTCCAAGGTTCCTACCTCGGCCTGATCATCACCTACATGACGTTCACGCTGCCGTTCGCGATCTGGATGCTGACCGGATACTTCGCCGCCATCCCCAAGGAACTCGAGGAGGCCTCGATGATCGACGGCACCGGCCGGATGGGCGCCCTGATCCGGGTGATCCTGCCGGTGGCGAAGCCGGGCATCATCGCGGTGGCGGTGTACTCCTTCATATCCGCCTGGGGAGAGGTCCTGTTCGCCTCGGTCCTGACCAACGAGGCCACCAAGACCCTCTCCTTGGGGCTAAAGTCCTATGCAAGCGAATCGGACGTGTTCTGGAACCAGCTCATGGCCGCGTCCGTGGTGGTCAGCCTGCCCGTGCTGATCGGCTTCATCCTGGTCCAGAAACACCTCGTCGCGGGACTGTCCGCCGGCGCCGTGAAGTAGCCGCCGGCACCATCACCCGGGCCGGCCGTTCAAGCCCTGACGCGGACCGCCCACCATAGTTTGAGGAGCACCAAATGAACACGGCGCACACGCCACCGGCCCAGGCCGGCAACACCACAGACACCATGCCCGGCTCCGGCCCCCGGCTGGGGGTCGCCATGATCGGGTACGCGTTTATGGGCAAGGCCCACTCCAATGCCTGGCGGAACGTTGCCAGCTACTTCGACGTCCCGGCCTTCGATCGGCACGTCCTGGTCGGACGCGACCCCGCCGGGGTCGCCGAAGCGGCCGCCCGGTACGGCTGGGCCGAGTCCGCCACGGACTGGCGTGAGGTAATCGCCCGGGACGACATTGACATTGTGGACATCTGCGCCCCGGGCTGGATGCGCGCGGAAATCGCCGTCGCCGCGCTGGCAGCCGGCAAGCACGTCCTCGTCGAAAAGCCGCTGGCCAATGCCCTGGCCGAGGCCGAGGCCATGGCGGCGGCGGCCCGGAGCGCCCGGGACGACGGGGTGCGGTCATGATCGGCTTCAACTACCGGCGGGTCCCGGCCCTGGCGCTGGCCCGGGAGCTGATCGCGGAGGGCCGGCTCGGCACGGTCCGGCACGTCCGCGCGGCCTACCTGCAGGACTGGCTCGTGGACGCGGACGCGCCCATGACCTGGCGGCTGAACAAGGAAACGGCCGGGTCCGGGGCGCTGGGCGATATCGCCAGCCATGCCATTGACCAGGTGCTGTTCCTCCTGGGCGAGCAGGTCACCAAGGTCGCCGGCCGGCTGCACACCTTCACGCCCAGCCGGCCCGGCCCCAACGGTCCGGAACAGGTGACGGTCGACGACGCCGCCTGGGTCACGCTGACCCTCGCCTCCGGGGCCATCGCCTCGGTGGAGGTGTCCCGGGTGGCCACCGGGCAGAAGGACTCGCTCAAGCTGGAGATCTATGGCGACAAGGGTGCCCTGCTGTTCGATCTGGAGGACCTGAACGAGCTCGGCTTCCTCGACGCCACCGTGCCGGTCCATGAACAGGGCTTCCGCCGCATCCTCGTCAACGAACCCGAACACCCGTATCTTGAAGCATGGTGGCCGCAGGGCCACGTCATCGGCTGGGAACACACGTTCGCGCACGGATCCGCGACTTCCTCCTCGCGGTCGGCAGCGGAACCCAGCCGTCGCCGTCGTTCGAGGACGGCTTGACCGTCCAGCGGATCCTCGCCGCCGTGGAGGACAGCGCCGCGGCCAATCGTTCCCTCATCCAACTCACCCCGTCCGTCCGGACCACCCAGACGATTACCGAAGGAGCCTGACATGCCCCGCCCGTACACCCTGTTCGCCGGCCAGTGGGCCGATCTGCCCTCAAGAAGTCGCGCGCCTGGCCTCCGGTGGGGTTTCGACGGCCTGGAAATCGCCGTCTCCGGTGACCACCTGGACGCCTGGCGCTGGGACGAGCCCGGCTATGTCGGGTCCAAGCTCGCCGTGCTCGAGAAGTGCAACCTCAAGGTCTGGGCCATCTCCAACCATCTCAAGGGCCAGGCCGTGTGCGATGACCCGATCGACTTCCGGCACGAGGCGATCGTCGGGGCCAAGGTCTG
>CAVRLW010000020.1:0-459983 GCA_963722145.1 uncultured Actinomycetota bacterium
ACGGGAAAGAAGACGCCAGCGCTGCCTAACCGCTGCCCAGGCTGAGCGGTGCTTGCCGGGTCGCTGAGCGCCTGCCGACGTCAGCCTAGGCCGGAGTTCCCGTCCTGCGCCGCCGTCGACGGACGGGAGGCGTGTCCGCGCCGTGCGGTGCCGCGGCATAAGGACTGGACTGGGTCACGTTCTGGCCCTGAACGGCATCGGGCACCAGCACATGGACCGTGCCGCCGGCTGATTCCCGCGTAGCTCCGCCCGCGACGCTCCGAAGATAGTCGAGGGCTCCCTCCTCACTTAACCCGTACTCCCGCACCAGCGTCCGCAACGCCAGGCCGGCCAGTGCCCGGGAGAGCTGCGCCGAGGAGAGATCGGCGCTGCTTCCGGACCTCAGCGCCACCTCTTGGACCAAACGCAGTGCCCGGGACAAGTGGCGGGCCAGTCGGGCCGCTGCAGTAATGTCTGCGCTGGTGAAGACGTGGGGCCACGGCGCGTACAGGTTCACCGCGGCATGAAATACCGATTGCGGGACCAGCGGAACGGAAACCAGCGACCGGACTCCGTAGGCTGCGGCGGCACTGGCGTACCCGGGCCAGCGGCGCTCCAGGGACGTGTCGCCCACGAACACAAATTCACCGCTGCGAACCGCGGTGCGGGCCGGCCCGTCGTCGAAAGATCGCTGCGCCTCATCCGCGGCCCGCGCCGGTTCGCTGCCCGCGGTAAGGGTGAGGGCCTCCGCGGACCCGAGCAGGGTGATTGCCCAGCTGATCCCGCGGCCGGGACCACCAATGTCGTCGACAAACTCACTCACGGCCTCGCTGAGGAAAGCACCGACATCCGGGTCGTTGAAGTGCAGCTCCCAGAAGGAGGCATGACGATCCTGCCGGCCGTCTCTTGCAGTTCCTTGGGTCATGTTCCACGCTCGAGATCAAAGCACGCAGCTCTCTGCTTTACCGATGAAAACAGCATACGTCCGGGCGGACACGGCCGCGCCACCGATCTGTCAGAGCCGAAGATCCCGTCGAATATCGCTTGGTCCCGGCCGTTCCGGTGAGCTGTCCCAGTATTAGCGGCGAACCGCATCAGCCCCGCGGCGGCCCAGGGAAGTTCCAACGTCCCGCCCTGGACCGCCCGCCCCGGCTCCAACACCAGTCGCGGAGGACCCGTCCGCCGTGGCACAACCATTCATACCCGCGTTGGCCCGGTCCCAACAGAGCCATTTGGCCCGTGCCGGCTGGCCGTGCATTCCCACCCATTTCACACACCCATTTCGCCCTCCCATTTCACCCCCGGCGGATGAGGTCCGCGCACGCCTCCAGGCGGAGGATGAATATGGCCCCGATGCCCGGAGGCAACACCCCAGCTGGGAGAGGAACTTCCAATGTCGAAACCCCACGCCATCCTCTTGGGATTCATCGCACTTGGGACCACCGTAGCGCTGCTCACCGGATGCAGCCCAACCAGCCCACCGGCGGCCACGCCCAGTCCGACCGTGACCGTCACGAGCCCGCCCGCGAGCGTGTCGCAGGTCTGCGCGGCTGTCGATGCCCATGCCGCAGCTCTGGCAAATTTCAAGGACACGCTGAAGCCTGACGCCACAATCGAGCAGGTCCGCGCGGCCCAGGAGGAAGTCGCAAAGACGTATGACGATCTGGTCAAGGCAACCGAGAACCTCGCCCAGCAACGGGCGGAGGCCGTCAAGGCGGCCGAAGCCAAGTTCAATGCCGCCGTCGCCGCAGTGCCTGACAACGCCACGTTGACTCAGGCAGCTAGTTCCCTCCGGGACGAAGCCTCCAATGTCGAGGCCGCGATCCGCGACCTCAGGACTGAGGTCAATTGCTAGCCGTCATGCCTGTGACGAAAGTTCGAGTTTCGGACGCCGGTACGACGACCTCAGTAAGGACGAGCTGAAGGGACTGAGCCCGGTGCAATACCGTGCGCAGTCCCTCCAGCTCCAACTCCTAGGGGAGCAGGTCAGGCGATGGGCTGGGTCACTTCTTTTCCGGGAGGAACATTGCCTTTTCCAGCGGTGTCACGGTGAGTGACTTGAGCTGGGCGATCCCGCCTTCTGCGAAGAGAGCCATCTTGTCGGCTCCGTCGCTGGGGAAGACCTGGTCCGTGATGGTCCGCAGACCGTCCTGGGCGAACACCTCTACTGATGAGCGGTCGAGGTAGATGCGCATGGTGATGTTGCCCTTCTTGTCCAGGGTGACGGGGGCGTCCTCGATGGAAGCGAATGCCGGGTGGAACGCGGTGTTGCCGGAGTTGGTGCGGTCAACGAAGAGCTTCCCGGTCGTGGCGTCGAAGCCGATGACTGTGGCTGATGTTCCATCGCCCAGCACGGTGATGCCGGATCTCTTGGCCGTGCCCGGCGCGAAGGTGATATCGACTCGTTGGACCTGACCGGACGCGGCCGCGGGCAGCGGAGTTGTCCCCTCCGCGATCGGGATGCCGTTCTTGGTCGAGTAGCTTGGCTTTTGGGCCAGCTTGTCCACCTGCTTTACGGCGCTTTGGGTGAGTCGGGGACCCTCCGGGGTCTGAGTCAGTTTCACTTCCCGCGGCAGTGACATGGCGCTGCGCCACGGGTTGGTGGGGATGGCGTTGGCGTAGTCCCAGTTGTTCATCCAGCCCAGCATGACCCGGTTGTCTTCGGCCATGTTGGCGAAGGACACGGCGGCGTAGTAGTCGCGGCCGTAGTCCAGCCAGTCATAGGACTGCAGGCGGGTTGTCGCTGCTGTGGAGCTCGCCATGAACTCGTCAGCGAGGATATGCCCCCAGCCGAATCGGTTGTTGTCGACGACTTTGATTTGTGCCTGTTGGCCAACGAATTCCTTGACATTCCATGACGCCCAGTCGAGCGTTTCACTGTCGTTTCCGGTGGCCGTGCGGACCACCTGTCCGTTGATTACCAGGTTCACGGATTCTTCATCGGACCTGGGAACAGCGGCGGTGTCGGTGAGCATGACATGGTCAAGGGTCAGGTGTCCCCACCCGCCGGTAGCCTGGTCAACGACCCGCAACTGTGCATTCTGTCCCGCGAATTCGGAGACGTCCCAACCCTTCCAGTTCAGGATTCCGGCATTATCTCCTGCCAGGGAGCGGACCACACTGCCGTTGATGAGCAACTGGACGGCCAGGATCTGTCCGGAGTCCGCGGAGCGGTTGCCGCCGCCCACCAGCATGCTCATGAAATTCTTGGTGATGGGGAATTCCGGTGACGTCAGGGTGCCCTGCCGGTCATCGCCCGGTGCGGTGCCGGTATCGAAGGTGTTGACCCGCTTGGCCCCGATGTAGAAGTCCCCGCCGCTGGCGGAGGGCTGGAAATTGGGGGTGAGGTCGCCGGTTCCGGTCCAGCCGGCGTCGGCCAGTGTTGTCCCCGGGGGAACCTCGAAGCCGTTGAACGTCAGCTCCCCCTCGGGTGGGGTGTTGTCCAGCTTGTCGGAGACCCGCGGGTGCTTGCCGCCGCCCACGAGGAAGTTCAAATAGTCATCGGTCACCGTAAACGTTGGTGACTGCATGGACCCAACCGGCCAGTCGCCGTCGTTGAAGGAGTTGATGAGGCCCGCTCCGGTGAAACCCGAGACAGCCTGCTGCCCGCCGATTGCCCCGGCTGCGGGAGCGTCGGTAAAGGGGCCGTTCATCCGATTGCCTGGCTCGTTGTTCACGGTCCAGCCGTTGTAGGTTCCGTCGTTGAATCCGGCCAGGACCGTGCCGAGAGGAAGCGTAGCTGCGGGTTTGGTGGTTTCGGAGGTGAAGGTGGTGCCGTCGAAGTTACCCACGAAGTACTGGCCGGCGGAGCCGCCGGCCACGCCGCCGGGGTTGATGTTGACCACCATGACCCATTTGATGTTTTTCTTGTCGCCGTCCACGGCCAGGGGGAACAGGTCAGGGCATTCCCACTGCCCGCCGGTGGCGTTGGCGGGTCCGAATTCGCTCAACGCGGTCCAATCCTTGAGGTTGGCGGACCTATACAGGACGACCTTGTGCTCCGTGGCTTCCACTGCGGTCATGACCCAGTAGCCTCCACCGCCGGGTTTGTCGTACCAGAAGACCTTCGGGTCACGGAAGTTGGCGGAGTTCCGGTTCAGGACAGGATTGCCGGAGTACTTGGTCCAGGTCTGGCCGTCGTCGAGGCTATAGGCCAGGGACTGTGCCTGCAGGCCGCGGTGCGCAGAGGCGTCCTTGTAGGCGCTGGTAAAGATAGCGATCAGCGGCGGGTTCGTTTTCGTGCCGAAACCGGAGGTGTTGTCCTTGTCCACTACGACGCTGCCGGAAAAGATGTCCTGCTGGGCGTCGGTGGAGATCGCCAGAGGCTGCTCCTGCCAGTGGACAAGGTCCTTGGAGGTGGCGTGGCCCCAGGACATGTTCCCCCAGGTGTTGCCGGAGGGGTTGTGCTGGTAGTACAGGTGGTAGACGCCCTTGTGGAAGACCATTCCGTTGGGGTCGTTCATCCAGTTTTTTTCGGGCGTGTAGTGAATGGCCGGCCGGTAGGGTTCGTCCCCGGGGCCTGTCGCGGCTGACGCCGGCAGGGAACCTGCCAGTGCCGCGGCGAGCGTCAGTCCCGCGAGTGTCAGTGCAGAAACGGCGTGCGTCCTGCGGGTGGTCGTTCTCTTCATCTGCTTGTTTCGCCCTTCGTTGCGCGTGTCTGCGATAGACAACGTTGTCAGTGCGAAGGACACTAAGTTATGTCCATCAGACAAGTCAACGGTTTCTGAGCGGCCTAAGCATGAGGGCACCGCCGCCCGCTGAGACAGGTGAAGTGGATGGACTGTGGCAGCAGACAGTTCCCCACCAACGGACGGTTGTAGGGTTCTTTTCCGGGCCGCGGTTCCGTTCAGCCCCTCCAAGGGGGGCCGGACGCAGCTCCCATGAACGGGGGGTTGTCGGAGACGTGGCTGCGGGCTATTCCACCGGCAGGAGCCAGGTCAGCTCCGAGGAGTCGCCTTCGATGTGGCGGGCCAGCTCCTCATTGAATTTGGCGCCGTAATCGGCGCGGATGTGTTCCTGGAATGCGGCTTCGTCACGGTAGACCTCGAAGACAAAGTACTCCCGGGGATTTTCTTCCCGCGTATAGGGAAGGAATAGTTCGTTGCCCGGTTCCTGGCGGACGTGCCGGGTCAGTTCGAGCATCATCTCGGCGACGCGGGCTTCGCTGCCGGGTTTGACGGTGAACTCGGCGTACAGGGTTTTGGTCATCATGATCCCTTTCAGGTCAACATGTTCGGCGGACTGTTCAGGAAGTTCCCCGGCGTCAGGCCGGAGGGCGGAGTTCCCCGGAGCCCCGTTGCACCAGCTCAGACGGGACAACATAGGTATGCGGAGGCTGCTGGTCGCCGTCAATCCTGGCCAGCAGCCGCTCCGCTGCCAGCTTCCCGATCCGCTCGGGGTGCTGGGCGATGACTGTCACGCCGGGATCCATCATGTCGGCAAGCGTGAAGTCGTCGAACCCTATCAACGCCACGCGTTTGCTGAGCCCGAGCTCTCTGAGGGCACGCATGGCGCCGAAAGTGATGAGGTTCTGACTGGAGAAGATCGCGGTCGGCGGTTCCCCGGCAGTGAGAAGCTCCAACGCGGCCAGCCTCGCCGAGTCCTCGTCGTGAAGGTTTTCACGGACAGGAACCGTTGAGGTGGGAATGCCGTGCCGGCCGATCTCGTCCATGAATCCCCGACGGCGTTCCCGCGCGGTCTGGATGTCGGTGCGGTCCCCCAGATAGGCGAGCCTGGTGTGGCCCCGGCTGATCAGGTGAGCGGCCGCACTCGCGGCACCTACGGCGTTGTCGGTCACGACGGCGTCTGCTTCCATCCCTACCGGCTCACGGTCGATGAAGACCAAGGGCAGGTCACGGGAATGCTCCGGGATTACATACGCCTGGCTTCGGGCGATCGGCGTGAGGATGAGCCCATCGACGCGCCGGCCAAGGAACGCTGTAACGATGGCCTGCTCCCGCCGGGGGTCATCATCGAGGCTCGCGGCAAAGACCGCTATCCCCCTGGCCCCCAACGCATCTTCTATTGCCCGGTTGATCTCGCCGCTGAAGGGGTTGGAGACACTCGGCAGCAGGAGCCCGACGGAGAGCGTTCTCCTGCCCGCGCGGCGCAGGCTGCCGGCCGCCATGTCCAGCTGGTAGTTGAGTTGTCGTGAAGCGCTGAGCACCTTTTGCCGGGTGGCTTCCGACACGCCGGGTTCGTCATTGATCACCCGGGACACGGTCTTAATTCCTACGCCGGCAAGTGCAGCCACGTGGCGCATTGTCGGACGACTGGCGGACAGAGCCGGCTGGCTACGATCGGACATCGTTGTCAAATAAATCGCTCCTTCTATGTGCATCTATTGACTCTCCGGTGTGATGCTGGTTACATCGTACATGACATCGTTGTCGAGGCCAGTGAGGCCTCAAACACCAGGAGATTCAATGTTGAGTTCCAAAGCACCCCGTTCAACGGCCACCCGCCTGTTCGCTGCAGGAGCAGTGCTGACCCTGGGAGCGCTCAGTCTTTCTGCGTGTGGTGGAAGTTCCCCGTCCACCTCGTCAACGGAAAGCGCGTCCGCTGAAAAGGTCGGCGTCTCGCTGATCGTAAAGACCACGACCAACCCGTTCTTCGTCTCCATGCAGGACGGGGCGAAGAAGGCGGCCGAAGCCGGCGGCGTGGACCTTAAGCTCGCAGCCGGCAAGGCTGACGGCGACGAGGACACCCAGATCCAGGCCATCGAGAACGCCATCTCCAAGGGCGACAAGGGAATCCTGATCACCCCCAACGGCCCGTCCGTAGTGGACGCCCTGAAGAAGGCCAAGGACGCCGGGCTCTTCGTCATCGCCCTGGACACCCCGCCGGACCCCGCCGACGCCGCCGACATCACGTTCGCCACGGACAACTTCGCCGCCGGCGAGCTGATCGGCAAATGGACCGCAGCCCAGCTGGATGGGAAAAAAGCGACCATTGCCCTCGTCGATCTCTTTGACGACAAGGTGGTCTCGGTTGACTACAACCGGGACCAGGGCTTCCTGACCGGCCTGGGTATCGACACCGCGGACAAGAAGAAGAACGGCGACGAAGCCAAGACCGGCAAGTACACCGGCGGCAAGGGCGGCGACTACGAGATCGTCGGCAGCCAGGCCTCCCAGGGCGCCGAGGACGGCGGACGCACCGCCATGGAAACCCTCCTCGCCAAGAACCCGAACATCAACGTCGTCTACACCATCAACGAACCTGCAGCAGCGGGTGCTTTCGAGGCACTGAAGGCCGCCGGCAAGGAAAAGGACGTGCTGGTGGTTTCGGTGGACGGCGGCTGCACGGGCGTGAACAACGTCAAGGCCGGCGTCATCGGTGCCACGGCCCAGCAGTACCCGGTCAAGATGGCCGAACTGGGAGTGAAGGCCATCGTTGACCTCGCCAAGACCGGCCAGAAGCCGGCCAACTCCCCGGGGCTGGACTTCTACAACACCGGCGTCGAGCTCGTCACGGACAAGCCGGCCGACGGCGTCAAGAGCATCACCACCACCGAGGCCTCCGCCATCTGCTGGGGAAAGTAACGCACCCAGCTTCACTGCGGGGCGGGGACGCCGGAGCCCGCTATCGGCCTCCCCGCACTGCAGCTACCGAGCTAGCTCCGCTCTAGCAACCATCACGGAAGATCAGGACCAATCGTGACCCAGCAACAGACTGCCGGCCCGCCCAGCGCCGGGCATGCCGACCTGGCGGAGGAATTCCTCGACCGCCAGACACCGCTCAGCCGGATCCGCAATATCCTCCACCGCTACCCCGCGGTCAGCCCCGCCCTCGTACTTCTCATCTCGGTGGTGGTTTTCGGCCTCCTCAATGACAGGTTCCTGCGGGTTGAAAACCTCTCCCTGATTACCCAGCAGGTCTCCGTCGTCGGCACCCTGGCCATCGCCCAGACCCTCATCATTCTCACCGCAGGCATCGACCTTTCCGTCGGGGCCGTCATGATCCTTTCGTCCATGGTCATGGCCCAACTCGCCGTCAATAACGGAGTGCCTGCGCCCCTCGCGCTGCTCGCGGGCCTGATCGTCGGACTCGCAGCCGGAGCACTCAACGGGTTCCTGGTCACCCGGTTCCGGCTCCCGCCGTTCATCGTCACCCTGGGCACACTGAACATCTTCATCGCCCTGACCCTGCTCTACTCCAACGGAGCGACAGTGCGCGGCTCGGCCATGCCGCCCCTTCTGACGTGGACCGGAACCACCTTCCCGGTGGGCCCGGTCAGGATCTCCACCGGAGTCGTTGTGATGCTCCTGCTCTACATCGCGATCGCGTTCATCCTCGGCAAAACCGCCTGGGGCCGGCACGTCTACGCCGTGGGCGATGACAAGGAAGCCGCCCGCCTGGCCGGCATCGCCGTGAACAAGGTCCTCATGAGCGTCTACCTCGCCGCCGGCGCCGTCCTGGCCGTGGGTGCCTGGATCCAGATCGGCCGCACCAACGCAGCCAGCCCCAACGCCGGCGTCGACCTGAACCTGGACTCCATCACCGCCGTGGTCATCGGCGGAACCAGCCTCTTTGGCGGCCGCGGATCGGTCTGGGGAACCCTCCTGGGCGCCCTGATCGTCGGCGTCTTCCGCAACGGGCTCTCCCTAGCAGGCCTGGATGTGCTCTACCAGACCCTCGCCGTGGGCGTCCTTATCATCCTCGCTGTGTCCATCGACCAGTGGATCCGAAAGGTGAAATCATGACCGCCACCCACCTGGAGCCGGCCGGAAGCCAAGTACGCCAGCCCATCCTGCAGGCCCGGAACCTCGTCAAGACCTTCGGCCGCGTCGTAGGCCTGGACGGCGTCAGCCTTGACCTGTACCCGGGCGAAGTCCTGGCGATCATCGGCGACAACGGTGCAGGCAAGTCCACACTGATCAAGTGCCTCACCGGTGCCGAGATTCCGGATACGGGCGAGCTGATGGTGTCCGGGCAGCCGGTCCACTTCAAACGCCCTCAGGACGCCCGTGCCCACGGCATCGAAACGGTGTACCAGAACCTTGCCGTCTCGCCGGCCCTGGACGTCGCCTCCAACCTATTCCTTGGCCGGGAAGAACGGCGTGCAGGACTCCTCGGGAGCGTGTTCCGGATGCTTGACACCAAAGGCATGCGCACGAAGGCCAAACAGGAGCTGACCCGGCTGGGAATCTCCACCCTCCAGGACGTCACCGTGCCGGTGGAGAACCTGTCCGGCGGCCAGCGCCAGGCTGTCGCCGTGGCCCGCGCCGCGGCGTTCGGTTCAAAGGTGGTCGTGCTGGACGAACCGACGGCGGCACTCGGCGTCCGGGAATCGAACCAGGTCCTGCAGTTAGTCCGGGACCTCCGGGACCGCGGACTGCCAGTCATCCTGATCAGCCACAACATGCCCCACGTGTTTGACGTGGCGGACAGGATCCACATCCAACGCCTCGGTAAGTGCGCTGCCACCATCACCCCGCAGTCACACAGCATGACCGATGCTGTAGCGATCATGACCGGTGCAGCCACCGCCTGAACACCTGCGGCGCCGATTTTCAGTCCGCGGACCCGGCTGCCGGTCCGCGGACTGAAGCGGCTCTGAACTAGCCCCGCTATCAGCTTCCTACGAGAGACACACCCATGGATTACCTCAAAACAGCCCGGCCCGGCACGCACCATCCCCTCGACGTCTTGGTCGTAGGCGAAGCGCTGATCGACGTGGTCACAACGTCACACGACAAAGTGGAACACCCCGGCGGCTCACCGGCCAACGTGGCCTACGGGCTCGGCCGCCTCGGCGTAACAACAGGTCTGCTTACGGCCATTGCCCCGGACGCGCGGGGAGACTCTATCGAAAACCATCTCCGCAGCGCGGGTGTCATACTTCTGCCCGGATCAAGATCCCTCGCCCGGACAGCATCGGCAACAGCAACCCTTGAACCGGACGGCTCTGCCAGGTACGACTTCGACATCACTTGGGACCTTGTCCCAGCAGCCCCCGCCTACGTCCCCAAAATACTGCACACCGGTTCCATCGCCACTTTCCTCAAACCCGGCGCCGGCGCCGTGAGATCACTGCTCGAACAGGCGCACAGAGACTGCATGATCACCTACGACCCCAACATCAGGCCAGCCCTGCTCGGCAGCCATGCAGAAGCGAAAGCCACCTTCGAAGAGCTCGTGCCATTAACCGACGTCGTCAAACTCAGCGACGAAGACGCCCAGTGGCTGTACCCCCAAAAAAGCCTGGACGAAACCGCAGCCCACATCCTCGGTTTGGGCACCGGACTTACCGTCATCACAAAGGGCGCAGAAGGCTCACAATTCACCACCCCCGCCGCTAACATCAGGATTCCTGCCGTGAAGTCCAACGTTGCCGACACCATCGGCGCCGGGGACTCCTTCATGTCCGCCCTGATTCTGGGCTTTCTCACCCGAGGAACCGAAGGCTTCGCCCCGGCTGTATTGGAGCAGCTTGGACACACCGCAGCTGCAGCCGCGGCCATTACCGTTCAGCGCCCGGGAGCTAACCCCCCGACCCTGGAAGAACTCAACATCGCCGTCGAAGCCCATCCCTTAGCCCAATACGCCGGCTCCTGAAGCGTTCGATGGTCTGGTCCACGGCGGCCTGCGCCTGGGCGCGGTCGGTGAAACGATGGCCGGTTTTGGGCCGGGGGAAGCCCTTGGCGTCCGGCTGTTCTGTGGTGGTGGGCTTGGTGGCCAGCGGGACCTGCCGCCGTCGTCCGTTTGCGTTGTTTGTCAGGCGTCGTCGTGGGCGAGCTTGCTCGAGAGTTCGCGGTGCGCGTCGGCCTGGTCCCGGAGCGCTGTGGCCCGGGCCTCGAAGACCCCGACGGCGTCTGCGCCGGCAGCAAAGCGCAGCGGCGGCTCGTCCAGTTCGGCCAGTTGGATCAGGGCGTCGGCGAGCTTGGCCGGATCCCCGCCCTGCTGTCCGTCCATGCCCTTCCACGCGGTGACCGTCTGCTCGGTGCGCTCGGCGTAGTCTTCGACGGTGGATTCCGCGTAGCTGGTCGATTCCGGAGTGAGCAGTTCCGTGCGGAAGAACCCCGGCTCGACAATCATGCTGCGGATGCCGAACGGGGCCACTTCGGGGGCCAGGGACTCCGCCCAGCCCTCGACGCCGAACTTTGCTGCTGCGTAGGCGGTCAGGAACTCCCCGCCCGCGATGCCGGCTGTCGAGGAGATCGTGACGATCAACCCCGAACGCTGGGCCCGCAGCACCGGCAGGGCCGCGCGCGTGACGTTCATCGGCCCGAACAAGGTGGTTTCGATCTGCGCCCGGAAGTCCTCCGGGGTGATTTCCTCGAAGAACCCGGCATAGAAGTTGCCGGCGTTGTTGATGAGAACGTCGATCCGGCCAAACCGGTCGATGGCGGCCTGCACAGCCGTTTCCGCCGCGGCGGGGTCGGTGACGTCGAGTTTCACGGCCAACAGGTTCTCGCTCTCGCCCACGGCCTGGGTCACCTTCTCCGGGTTGCGTCCCGTGGCGACCACCGCGTGCCCGGCGGCCAGAGCCGCCTTCGCGATGTCAGTCCCCATACCGCGGCCAGCGCCGGTGATGAACCAGACCTTCTTCTGACGCATATTTTCCTTCTGTTGAGTCGGGTTGTGCTGTTGAGTCGGGTTGTGCTGTTCAGTCATGTGATGGATCTATCTTTCCTGGGTTACGTGGTCCCGGCTGCGCGTGGGAGCGCATCTCAGGGACAGCGGATCCACCGGCAGGACCGCCGATGGTGGTTGTTTCGGGAGGCGATGCCGCCCAGCTGGCGAGGAACGCCAGCGCGTTTTCGGACGCAGAGCCGGGCTCTGCCGTGAAGGTGAATAGGGTCTGTCCCTCATCGCCGGAAAGGGTCAGCGTCTCGAACTGCAGGGACAAGTCCCCGGCGACCGGATGGTGGAAGCGCTTGGTGCCCGTGGTGTGGATCCGCACGTCGTGCCCGGCCCATAGCGCGGCGAACAGCCCGCTGCGTGTGGTCAGCTCCCCGACCAGCTCGTTCAGCGCCCGGTCGTGGGGGTTCCGCCCCGCTTCCAGGCGCAGCATCGCCACCGTGGTGGCCGCGATCGCGCGCCAATCGGGGTAGAAGTCCCCTGCGTGCGGATCGAGGAAAAGGTAGCGCGCCTGGTTCGGCGGCCGGCCCGGGGTGTCCGGCCCCGGCTGTGCGGCGGAGTTGAACATGTCCGCGTACAGCGCGCTGCCCAGCAGGTTGGCTGCCAGCACGTCCGACCGGCCGTTCTGCACCAGCGCGACCAACCCGGTCATGCCGTCCAGGAGGCGGAGCACCCCGGGCCGGACCCGTTGCTGCGGTGGCCGTCGCGGCGCCCGACGCGACGGCGTGTTGGCCGGCCTCGCAAGGTTCATCAGGTGTGCCCGTTCGGCGTCGTCAAGCTGGAGGGCCGAGGCTACCGCCTCGAGCACCGCGTCTGAGACGCCGCGTAGGCTGCCGCGTTCCAGCCGCGTGTAGTAGTCCGCGCTCACCCCGGCGAGCTGCGCCACTTCCTCTCGGCGCAGGCCTGGCACGCGGCGCAGCCCCCCGTAGCTGGGGATGCCGGCCTGCTCCGGGCTGACCTTCCCGCGCCGCGAGATCAGGAACTCACGGATTTCCTCTTTTCTGTCCACATCCACCACGCTACGCAGGCCGGGCCGCCGGTGGCAGTGTCTATCAGACACCCCCAATCCGCGTGAAACACCGCTCGCAGGGCACGGCGCGGGATGCCGATCGGACTCCTCCCGTTGACAAGTGCAAAACGTTTTGTGTAACGTGTCTCACACCAGATACAAAACGTTTTGCAAAGGGAAGTCAATGACGACAAGAGTGGGAATACGCGAGGTGGCCAAGGCCGCCGGGGTCTCAGTCACCACGGTGTCGCATGCCCTCAACGACGCCACGAGTTTCCGGGTGAAGGCAGAGACGCAGCAACACGTCCGGGAAGTGGCCAGGGACCTTGGGTACGCCCCGAACAGGATGGCCAGCGGACTGCGCAACCAGCGCTCCCAGATCCTTGGCCTGGTCAGTGACGAAATCACCACCACGCCCTTTGCAGGAGCCATGATCCGCGGGGCGCAGGACGCCGCCTATGACCGCGGCTATGTGGTGATGGTGGTCAACTCGGGCTTGGACAGCGAGCTTGAAAACCGTGAAATCGACATGCTCCGGCAGCATCAGGTGGACGGCGTGGTCTACGCCAGGATGTACCACCAAAGTGTGCAGGTCCCCGCGGAACTGGAGGGCCTTCCCACCGTGCTGTTGGATGCCGTCAGTGACGACAGGTCCATTTCCTCGGTTATCCCCGACGAGGTGGGCGCTGCCGAGACGGCTGTTGAAGCAATCATCCAGGCGGGCCACACCCGGATCGGGATGATCAACAACATGGACGACATCCCCGCTACGCACGGCCGCAGGGAGGGTTTCCTCAACGCTCTCCGGCGGCACGGCCTGAAGCATGACCCCCGCCACTTCGTGATCGGTCAGGCCGGGACCCCGGGAGGCCGTGAGGCCGGGCTGGGCCTTCTCGGGCAGCCCGACCGTCCCACAGCCCTGTTCTGCTTCAGTGACAGGGTTGCCATGGGCGTCTACCAAGCGGCCGCTGCATTGGGACTGCGCATTCCGGAGGACGTTTCCATTGTGGGGATCGACAATCTCGAAATCATCGCAGACGCCCTGTGGCCGGGGCTCACTACCGTCGCCCTTCCCCACTACGAAATGGGCAGTTGGGCGGTCAACCGAATCCTGGACGACCTTGAAAATCCCGGCGTACCCGCAGCCCAGACGCAACTGGACTGCCCTCTGATTGAGCGGGGGTCCCTCGGCCCGCCGCCAA
The DNA here is from genome assembly GCA_963722145.1 of uncultured Actinomycetota bacterium. Classification (GTDB taxonomy): domain Bacteria; phylum Actinomycetota; class Actinomycetes; order Actinomycetales; family Micrococcaceae; genus Arthrobacter. The sequence goes on from CAVRLW010000020.1 coordinate 13,777, forward strand.
GTTAGCTGCTTGCCGGCAACAAACCGCCATCACCAAACCGTTCCACTGCCCGGGACCGCACAAGAAGGGACGCAGCCGTTGCACCGGCCGCGTCCCGCCGGACCCGGGACAATCCTCCATGCACAAATTCAGCAGAAAGATTGACCACCATGAACAAGCGATTCACCCGGATCCTCGCCACCAGTGTAGCTGCGGCGGCACTCGTCGGCACCCTGGGCGCCTGCGGAAAAGGCAGCGCCTCGGCCTCGTCCGAGGGCTCCAACGAGATCACCATGTGGACTCACAACGCGGGCAACGCCGAAGAACTCCAGGCCATTGAAACCATCGTGGACTCCTACAACAAGAGCGCTGACGCCAAGGCCAAGATCAAGGTCCAGGCATTTCCGCAGGACTCCTACAACGACTCTGTGGTCTCTGCCGCGGCTTCCGGGAAGCTCCCCTGCATTGTTGACATCGATGGTCCGAATGTTCCCAACTGGGCCTGGGCGAAGTATCTGACACCGCTGAACCTCGCTGCGGATGTTTCCAAGAATCTGCCGAGTACGGTGGCCAAGTGGGAGGGGCAGACCTACGCCGTGGGCACCTATGACGTCGCACTGGCGATGCTCGCACGCGCCTCAGACCTCAAGGCAGCCGGCATCCGCGTCGCCACGATCGAGAAGCCGTGGACCAAGGACGAGTTCCAGGACGCGCTGACCAAACTCAAGGCGCTGGGCAAGTGGGAATACCCGCTGGACATGGGTACCGCCGGAACCGGCGAGTGGCTCCCCTACGCCTACTCACCGTTCCTGCAGTCCTTCGGCGGGGACCTGATCAACCGCGACGGGTTCCAGTCGGCAGAGGGCACCCTCAATGGCGACAAGGCCATCGAATGGGCTGATTGGTTCCGCGGCCTTGCTGACCAGGGATTCATGGCGAAAAAGAGCGGCAAAGACTCCACCCAGGACTTCCTCAACAACAAGAGCGGCCTTCTCTACACCGGCTCGTGGGCTGCAGACAAGGCACGCGCCGCGGTGGGTGAGGACCTCGTGGTCATGCCATCAGTGGACCTCGGGAACGGCCCCAAGATCGGCGGCGCCTCCTGGCAGTGGGGCGTGACCAGCGGCTGCGACAACTCCGAGGCAGCCATGGACTACCTCTCCTACTCACTCAAGCCGGAAAACCTGGCCGCAGTGGCAAAGGCAACCGGCACCATCCCTGCCACCGACGAAGCCGCCGCGCTCCTCCCCGAATATGCCGAAGGTGGCACAAACCGTATCTTCATGGAACTTTCCCGCAACTACGCGGTGATGCGACCTGAAACCCCCGCCTACCCCTTCATCGCCACCGAATACGGCAAAGCTGTTCAGGACATCCTCTCCGGCGCCGACCCCAAAACGGCGCTGGACAAGTCGGTCAAGGCCATTGACGCCAACATCAAGTCCAACGGCGGCTACAAGAACTAGCCAGCTGCCAACGGTACGACGACGGCGGTGCGCAACCGCCGCCGTCGTCGTACCTCCGGCCCTGACTGTCGACGGAGAAACCCATGACAACCACCCAGCTTCCCTCCACCGGCCGCCCTTTGGCGGATCCGGCCCCAGCCACACCGCCCAGCAAACCGCGCCGCCGGTCGCGCAACCTGCGCGAACAGATCAGCGGGTGGGGAATGATCGCCCCGGCCGCGGTCCTCCTGCTCGCCTTCGTCTTCCTCCCGGCGATCCTGGGCTTCGGCCTGGCGTTTACCAACGCCCGGCTTGTTTCCCCGCGGCCCGTTGAGTTCGTCGGCACGGACAACTTCGCTCGGCTCTTCGCAGATCCCACGTTTTGGCGGTCGCTGCTGAACGTCAGCTATTTTGCCGTCGTGGTGGTGCCCGTCCAGTCCGGCATCGCCCTGGCGATGGCCCTTCTGATCAACAAGAAGTTCCGCGGCGTTAACTTCTTCCGCACCATCTACTTCCTTCCCGTGGTGACGTCCATGGTGGTGGTGTCCCTGCTGTGGATGTTCATGTACCGCAAGGACGGCCTGATCAACGAGATGCTGCAGGCGGCCAGCTTCGGCCTGATCACCGGCCCGGACTGGCTCAACGATCCCGCCACTGCCATGCCGGCCATCATCGCCCTGTCCATCTGGCAGGCCGCAGGTTTCCACATGATCATCTGGCTCGCAGGCCTGCAGAGCGTCTCCGGCGAGTTGTACGAGGCCGCCGAACTCGACGGGGCCAGCCGCTGGCACCAGTTCCGCTACGTGACTTGGCCCGGCCTCAAACACACCCGCACCCTGGTCCTGGTGACCATCACCATCCAGGCGCTGGGGCTCTTCGACCAGATCAGCGTCATGACCCAGGGCGGGCCCCTCGATTCCACCACCACCATCATCTACGAGGCGGTCCGGTCCGGCTTCAAGCAGCAGGAAACCTCCTACGCCTCGGCCATCTCGCTCGTATTCTTCGTCCTCGTGCTCCTGATCTCCGCAGTGCAGCGCTACCTGTCCCGAGAGAAGGACTGACGTGAAACAGACACTCAATTCCAAGGGTCTCAGCAGTGCAGCGACCATGGCGGTCCGCATCCTGTTCGCTGCCGTCGCCGCCTTCCCCATCGTGTTCATGATGGTGTCCTCCCTCAAGCCGGACCAGCAGATCTTCGGCGACATGTCCTCGGTGGCGGCGTTCCTGCCGATCGGCAACATTTCGCTGGACAACTACGCGGCCGTGTTCGACCGGGTCCCGGCCGCCCGCTTCCTGATCAACTCCATCGGCATTTCCGCGGTAACGGTGGTGCTGGGCATCTTCATCAACAGCCTCTGCGCTTTTGCCTTGTCCCGCATGGAGGTGCGCGGCAAGCGCGTGGTCTTCACCGCGATCCTCGCCACCCTCATCGTGCCCTTTCAGACGCTGGCGCTGCCGCTGGTGTGGTGGGTCAACCAGCTGCCGTACTTTGAGCTCAACGGATTCAGCCTCGAGATCTCGAAGGGCTGGCTGGACACCTACCAGGTCCAGATCATCCCCTTCATCGCCAACGCGTTCTCCATCTACCTGTACCACCAGTACTTCGAGTCCATCCCGAAGGAACTGGACGAGGCCGCCCGGATCGACGGCGCCGGCTGGTTCGGAATCTACCGCCAAGTGGTCATGCCCCTCGCGGGACCGGCCACCGCAACGGTTGCCATTCTGACCTTCCTCCCCGCCTGGAACTCCTACCTGTGGCCGCTCATGGTGGTCCAGTCCGAGGAGCTCCGCCCGGTGATGATCGGCATTCAGTACTTCTTCCAGCTCAACGTCTCCTGGGGCGAGGTGATGGCTTACGCGTCCCTCATCACCATTCCCGTGGTGGTCCTGTTCATCGCGTTCCAGCGTTCCTTCATCAACAGCATCGCCTCCAGCGGCGTCAAGGGCTGACCGGCCTCCTCACGCGAAAGCCCACAAACACCTCATGAATACAATCACCGAACTCGACTGCCAGTACCGGCCAAAGTGGCACTACTCCGCGGAGCGCAACTGGCTCAACGACCCCAACGGACTGGTCTACTCAAACGGCATCTACCACCTCTTTTACCAGCACAACCCGCACGGCGCCGAGTGGGGCAACATGTCCTGGGGCCACGCCACCTCCGCAGACTTGCAGCACTGGGAAGAGCTGCCCGTTGCCATCCCGTGCGATGAGCAGGAGGCCATCTTTTCCGGCTCCGCGGTGGTCGATCTCCATAACACCAGCGGTTTCGGCGTCGGCGGCGTACCTCCGCTTGTCGCCATCTACACCAGCGCGTATTCGCCCGCGTCGCCGCTCGCGGGACGGCAGGCGCAGTCCCTCGCCTACAGCACGGACGACGGCGTCACCTGGAGCAAGTACGCCGGGAACCCAGTGCTTGACCGGGCCTCCGCGGACTTCCGTGACCCCAAGGTCTTTTGGCATGACGGTGACGCCGGCAGCTACTGGGTGATGGTCGCCGTCGAGGCACTCAACCACGAGGTGGTTCTCTACAAGTCGGCGGACCTGTTGTCCTGGGAGTACCTGAGCACCTTCGGCCCAGCGAACGCCACGGGAGGGGTGTGGGAGTGCCCGGACCTGTTTGAACTGCCGGTGGACGGCGACGCCTCAAACACCCGGTGGGTCATGGTGGTAAACCTGAGCCCCGGCGGTATCGCCGGCGGCTCCGGCGGCCAGTACTTCATCGGAACTTTCGACGGCGTGACGTTCCGTTCCGAAACCACCGTCACCGAAGGCGCCCAGGCCGATGACAGCCGGATGGCCGACTACGGCTGGCTGGACTGGGGGCGGGACTACTATGCGGCCGTGTCCTTCAGCAACGCCCCCGACGGACGGCGGCTCATGATCGGCTGGATGAACAACTGGCAGTACGCCGCCGCAACACCCTCAGACGGCTGGCGCAGCGCGATGTCACTCGTCCGTGAAGTCAAGCTGGTGTCCCGCGGCGGGCGCACTGTACTGGTGCAGGAGGCGGTGGACCCGTTCGAGAACCACGGCACAGAGCTGTTCACCCTGGATCAGCAGCCGTTGGCGGAAGGGGTGACCTGGCTTCCAGCCGAGGCCTGCGGGGACGTGCTGCGGATCGATGCGGAATTCGAGCCGGGCGCTGGCAGCACGGTAGGTCTCGTGCTCCGGGCCAGCGACACGGCCGGTGCATCCGGCTCGAGCTCCGAGCCCGGAGCCGGGGCGCGCATTGTCCTGGCCTACAACTGCCTCACGGCGGAGCTCAGCCTGGACAGGACCGAATCCGGCAACGTGGGGTTCCACGAGGCATTCCCGTCGGTAGAGCGCGTTGCCGTGCCCTTGGAGGATGGCCGGCTACGGCTCCGGGTCTTCCTGGACCGCTGCTCCGTCGAGGTCTTCGCGCAGGACGGCCTGGCGACCATCACCGATCTGGTCTTTCCTGCACACTCCGGCAACGCCGTCGGGCTGCTGGCCGAAGGCAAGGGCGGCACGGTGGTGAGTCTCGCCGTCCTGAGGTGACCATCTAACGCGTTCAAATCGAACAACAGTAGGAGTCAATGGTGACTGAATCACATCTGCGGTATCGCGGCGCGAGCGGCACGAGCAACAGCCTTCGACGGCAGCTGACCACCCTAACGGTGACCGTCGGGCTGGTGGCCGCGGCGCTCTCGGTCTCAACCGCACCCCCAGCCGTTGCGGCCGTGAATGAACCGAGCTACCGGGACACGTACCACTTCACTGTTCCGGACCATTGGAAGAACGATCCGCAACGTCCGGTCTACATCGACGGTAAGTTCAACTACTACTACCTTTACAACGCCGACTACGACACCGAAATCGGCACAGCGTGGCGGCTGGCCACCACTACGGACAACGTCGCCTTTCAGGACCAGGGCGTCGCGGCGGAGAAGAAAACTAACCCGAACTTCGACCTCTGGTCCGGATCCGCCGTCGTCGACACCGCAAACACGGCCGGATTCGGCGCCGGCGCGGTCATCATGCTGGCGACTCAGATGGACCACCCCACCCAACAACAGATCGACAACGCGTCCGGACCCCAGGCGCAGTTCCTCTGGTACTCCCAGGACGGCGGACGCAACTTCCATGCCTATGGTGAGACACCAGTCATCCCCAACGGCGGGCGCACCGACTTCCGCGACCCAAAGGTGGTCTGGGACCCCGGGACCTCCCGCTGGGTTGCGCTCATCGCCGAAGGCCAAAAGATCGGGTTCTACACCTCCCCGAACCTCAAAGACTGGACGTGGGTCTCAGAGTTCGTCGACACGAGCCTAGGTACGCTCGAATGCCCGGACCTCTTCAAAATCCGCGCAGACGACGGCACCGACAAATGGGTGATGGGCATGAGCGCCAACGGGTACCAGACCGGCGCCCCGAACACCTATGCGTACTGGACCGGCACCTTCAACGGTTCGTCCTTCACCCCGGACAATGCCACCCCTCAGTGGCTCGACCAAGGTTTCGACTGGTATGGCGGCGTCACGTGGGAGGATCCTGCCAACCCCGCCACCCAGCGATTCGCCATCGGGTGGATGAACAACTGGTCTTACGCCCACACGACTCCCACGTGGACGGCCGACGGCTTCAACGGCACCGATTCGATCGTGCGTCAGATCAAGCTCAAGAAATACGGAGCGGGCTACAGCCTCGTGTCGCAGCCGACCCCGGCACTGGCCGATCATGCGGCCAATGTGAGAAACCTGGGCAACTTCACTACCAACGGGCACTTGCCGCTGGACTATCACGGTGAGTCCTACCAGCTCGAAACGGACGTGTCCTGGAGCGATGCTCAGAACATCGGCCTGCAGTTGCGGGCGTCAGCAGACGGGACCAGACACGCCGACGTCGGCATTTATGGGAATTTCAGCTACCTCAACCGTGGACCGACAGGTAATCCGGACAACTCAGGGAGCAAGCTGGAGAGCCGTGCGCCCTTCGATCCGAACACCACCAACGTGCACCTCCGGATCCTGGTCGACCGCACAACCATCGAGGTCTTCGTGGATGACGGTCGTTACGTTCACTCGAGCCAGGTGTTCGCGAACCCAGGCGACGACGGCATCAACCTCTACTCCAGTGGTGGTGCCGCCACTTTCTCCAACGTCACGGTCACCGAGTTCGAAAGCCTCGTGCAGCGGCCGGCACGCCTGATCGCTGACTTCGAAGGAGCGACCTGGGGAACCGGGTGGACCTCCGCCGGCGACATGGCAGTTGCGGGTCCTTCGGCGACGTCGGCATCAGGGCACGTCGGCGCCAAGTTCGCTGACACCTTCGTCGGACCCGGCGATCCCGCCACGGGCAGCATCACCTCACCGGAGTTCGTGATTGACCGGGACTTCCTGCACTTCCAACTCGGTGGCGGCAACCATCCCCTCGGCGTTGAGCCCGCAACCTCGGTGCAGTTGCTGGTCAATGGCCAGCCCGTGCGGACCGCCACGGGCGAGAACAGCGGTTCACTGCGACCTGTCTCTTGGGATGTGAAAGACCTTGCTGGTCAAACAGGCCAATTTCAGATCCTCGACGACGCCACCGGAGAATGGGGCCACCTCATGGTCGACCAGGTCATGCTGAGCGACTGAGCTAAGCCCCGGTGTGGGCGCAGTTGTTCCTGATCCCCCTCGACCACGGCCCTGCAGACCGGTAGAGTTCCCGAATCTGTTCCGGACACTTCTTTGGGGGCCACCGTGCTTAAAGGAATCAGCAGGATGACAGGTGCTGTGGCGGGGCTGGTGCTTTCACTCGGCATGATCGCACCATCGGTGACGGCAGTGGCTGCCGTGGGCTACGACTTCGATTCCGCCTCCAGCCTGCAGGTGGTGGTCAACAAGCACCGGCAGCTGAACCCGGCCGGGTATGTGCCGGGGCAGCTGGTCAGGGTCCAAGGGGAACGGTTGAAGGTGCAGGCCGCGGACGCCTACAAGCTATTTGCCAAAGCCGCAAAGGCGTCCGGCGTGAACGTCATGCCGATCAGCGGCTACCGTTCCTTCAGCCAGCAGGCCAGCCTCTATGACAGCTACGTGCGCCAGTACGGACAGGCGACGGCGGATACCCTCGCCGCCAGGCCCGGCTACAGCGAACACCAGACCGGCCTGGCGATGGACATCGGCAATGCCAGCGGAATCTGCGCCCTGCAAGCCTGCTTCGCAAATACCCCGGCAGGCCAGTGGGCGGCTGAGCACGGCTGGGAGTACGGATTCATCATCCGATATCCGGCCGGGGCCGGGGCCACTACCGGCTACACCTACGAGCCATGGCATCTGCGCTATGTGGGACGGCTCATCGCCGAGGATATGCGAAGCACTGGGATTACTACCCTTGAGGAGTACTTCGGGCTGGAAGCGGCCCCGGACTACCTCCACTAAGGGATGTCATTCGAACCCGGCACGGGTAGCGTCGTCCAGGGGGCTCCACCAGGTTAGCGGGGGTGTGACCGTGAAGCGGCGGCCGGTGATGGACGTCGGAACGATCCGGATGAAGTGGTCTTTGCGGCCGGCTTCCCAGGGAAAGAGGAACAGTCCAACGGTGTCGAGGACATCTTCGACCAGACTAATGGCGGTGGCTGGCCCTTTCACCACCACGCTCCATGCGACGCCGGATTCCGCATCGACACCGTCAGATTCCAGCGCAACGGGAGTCTCGCCCAATGCGGCATGAAGTTTGGTTCCGTCTCCCGTTCGGAAGACCAAGGTTCCGTGATCGACCTTGTAGTTGATGGGAAAGATGTCAGGATGGTCGCCCATCCAGACGGCGAGATGGCCCACCGATACGCGTCGCAACAGCTCCCAGCACTGGTGGGATTCGAGGACTTCCGTCTCTGGTGCTGATGGTTTATCCGTCATGGTCCCGACGATACCCCCGGGTGAACCCTCTGGATAGAGACAGCCCGGGGACGGGGTTAGGGCTGGGCGGAATCAAAGGAGCGGCAGTCCGCACGACCTCCCGTTGCTTCGGCTTCGCGTGCCTTGGCCAAGATGAACTCCCTGTCCTCGTCAGTCAGCACGGCTTCGCCATGCATGTCGACGTCGGCGTTTTCGCTCGTTTCCTTGTTGAAAATCGCCGTCAGGGTGCGGGGCAGGAGCATGCATCCAGGGTTGTCCATCAGCCACTGCTGTGTGGTCGGATCGAGCCGGTCCCATTGTTCTTTGATGTGCATATCAGTCACTGCCTCTCAGGCATCGGTTCAACGAAAAACCTATCGGGCTCATGCTGACAGGGGGAAGCGTGCGATACCATCGGGCTGGATTGATGCTGGAGGGCATTTATGTCGACAAGACGGAATCCCCCACCGAAGTCCACTCCTCCCATCAACCCTACGTGTTCCAGGGTCGAATGGACCGTCCGTCAACATGACAAACTGAAAACTCGTAGCCCCGTTCCGGTGAAACCCCGCCCAGCTTCTTGTTGCCCCACTGCTCAATGCGTGGAGGCCAACCGCCTGTAGCTGAAGGACTTCAGCGTCAGCGCGCCCCCCGCCGTGACGGCTTTGATGCTGGGCGTCCCCGCGGTGGGGAAAACGAGTGAGGTCATGGTCTTTTCGCCGCCGTTGATGAAAACCTCCACCGAGCTGTAGTCGACGAAAATCGATAGCTCCACTTTCCCGTCGCGCGCCGGGCTGACTGCGCGCCGCGATGCCCGATAGTCCGGACTGAGTTCGGCCTTGCCGGTAGCGGCAGCATCGGCATCCCGGGAGATGAATGCTGATTCGTCGGCAAAGTCATATCCGACCGTCGCGAAGGTTTCCCCGTCGCTTCCGAGCTCGATCCTCGCCTCGGATCCGTCGTCCTCCGCCGTCCGCTCAAGAGTCACGTCGAGCCGGTATGCCCCACCCTCCGGTGCCGGCAACTGTCCGGCGCCATCCTGTGTCATGCGGCGTTCCCCAGTTGTTGCCACGGGGCCTTCAATGGACTTCATGGCGGCGGAGGGGTTCGACACCAGGGTCGGCCTTCCCGCGATAGTTTCGAGCCGTATGTCGCGCACAATGGAGTCGGCGCCGCCGTGCCAGTCCTCGGTGGGCAACTGCCGGGCGTACGCCCAGTTGTTCATCCACCCGATAGCTTGCCGGGAGGACATCCGCTGGCTTTCGGTGAGTCTCGGGTCATCCCACGTCACGGCTGCGTAGAAGTCGGAGCCGGCGTCGAGCCACTGATGCGGCTCGCCGGACGGGGTGAATCGGGCTCCGTCCCACTCGCCGGTCCAGTAGGCAACACCCGTGGTGAACCCCTCGCCGCTCCCGTTGGCGCTGGCGGCCAGGACCCAGGTCCGTTTGGCGGGATCGCCGTCGAGATCCAACTGGAAGAGTTCCGGGCATTCCAGGGTGCCCAAACCGGTGCGTTCGATGCCCGAGGCGTAGTTCCAGTGCTTCAGGTCCTGCGACGTGTACATGCCGATCTTTTCGCCTTCGGCCAGGGCCATTACCCACTGGCCGTGGGCTTCATCGCGGATGATTTTCGGGTCCCGCCAGTTCGGTTCGCCGGGGTTTTCCATGACCGGGTTCTGCGCATACGCGGTGAAGGAGTATCCGTTGTCGGTGGAATAGAACAGCGATTGCCGCTGGATGCCCTGGTCCTGTTGCGTCATGACCGCGATGACGGCGCCTTTGCCAAAGCCGGCCGAGTTGTCGTGATCGACCACGGCGCTTCCGGTTTCGATGTCGCCGAGCCCGTTTTTGTACTTGGCGATCGCCACCCCCTCGTCCTTCCAGTGCACCAGGTCTGTGCTTGTCAGGTGGTACCACTCGGTACCGTTCTCCTTCGGGTACCCGGCGTTGTAAAGGTAGTAGTAGTGCCACACACCGTCCAGCAGGATCGGTCGCTGCGGATCATTCATCCAGTTCTTCCCGGGCGTGATGTGATAGCTCGGCCGGAACTCGGATGCGCCCTCGGGCCGGTCGAAAGCTGAAACAGCGGGCGCCGATGCCTGCCGCGACTTGCCCAGGTCCGCGAGCATGGACTCGACTGCTTCTGAGGTCATGCACTCCGGACGAACCACCTCACCCGATCCTGCACGGACCACCCGGTCCTCCACGCTGGACATGACCTCGACGTCATCTCCGATCCGTGCGGCTGCCACCCACCCGCCGTGGCATTCGATGCTGCGCAGGTCCGCCACGCCTTCCGCCCGGATCGGATGCGCCAGCTTCTCAAGAGTGCGGTCGCCACTGCCGAGCCAATAGGAGCCGAAGCGCCCCTGGGATTCCTTGGCTTCGGCCTGGGCGTTGGCGATGTCCCGGAGCGCCTGCTCGGCCCGGCTCTGCTCGGCCTGGCTCTGGGCGGCCGGACGCGGCCCTGCCGCAGGGATCAGCGCCACCGCGACAAGAACGGCCGCGGCCGCTGCTGCCACCACAATCCAGATCGTCCGGCGGCTCGGCATTCCGGGAGGGACTTTCTCTGCGCCCATTCTGCCGATCAGCTTGGCGAGAGAAACGGCTGGCCGCCACTGTGGCGGTCGCCGGCGTCGAAATGGATTCAATTTTTCAGCCTCAGCGGAAGTACGAGGTTTTTCATGATTCAACATTTCCTGGTTCTGGTGGAAGCCATCCCGCCCCATCTATGGCCTGTATATGCGGAGGACGGAAGCGCCCGGAATTCCGGGCGCTTCCGCCTCATGACTGCCTACTGCTTACTTGTAAAGGCCGGCACCGCCGACGTTGAGGTTCGTGGGCAGGTACCCGAACGGGCCAAGGCCGTTCTGGCCGAAGGTGCGGTCAACTGCCGAAACTCCGTTACGGAAGTTGATCTTCACGGTGGGCGAGAGTGAACCGCCGCGGACACCGTTCACGTTGTCGATGAAGGACTGCACCAGACCGCCGGGCTGCACATAGTGCGAGTAGGCCTGGAACTGGCGGCCGTTCTGGCGGGGGTCCGGCCCTTCGGGCGCGTTGGCTGGCATGTTCAGGTCCGTGGGGGATGCCAGAGCCAGGCCGCTGTTGTTCATCGGCTGGTAGTCGGATCGGACACCGTCTCCGACGAAGCCGTAGACGCCGTCGGGGCCGCGCATTCCGTCAGCGTAGGTGAACTGGTGGCTGATGGTGAACAGGTAGTACTTGTTCTTACCGTCCTCGTTCTGGATGAAGATCTGCGGACGCTCGGTCTGGTCGTTGACGCAGTTGGCGGACAGGATCGGCGGCAGGAAGTGCCACTTGGTCAAGTCCTTGTTGTCCGCCACGGCCAGGCCCACGTTGGCGGTCTGGAACCATGCACCGGTGGTGGCGTTCACGGTCTTCGTGGATTCGGCATTCGGATCGCCGGGCTGGTAGCCCAGGTCCTCGTCCTTGCACTTGTAGTCGCCGCGGGTACCGCCGGTGTTGCCTTCAAAGACCATGTAGGTCTTACCCGGGTGCGCCGGGTCTGCGAACGTGTACGGGTCACGGAACGCGAAGCCCGGGTTCTGGGCCTTGTTCTGGTACATGACGCCGTCGGGCTCGAGCAGCTTGGTGTGCTCGAAACCGTCGAAGGACACGCCGTTCTTGTCGGCGTGGATGTTGCCCAGCGCCTTGGCAATCACGGCATCCGGGGCGATTCCGCCGCCGCCCGCGTTGCGCTCGGCAACGTCGAAGAACGTGGTTGCCGTGTAGAAGACGTTGACGTGGTTCCCCTGCATGAGACGGGTGGAACCGGACCATTCGGTGTTGCCGACGGAGGTGTTGTCCAGGAACAGGTGGCCACCGTAGTTCCACTTATCCTTGGCCGGGTCGGCGTTGGTCTTGCGGAAGAAGTAGCCGATCCGTGCGTTCCAGTGCCGCTGGTCGAAGCCGTAGCCGGCGTGGCGGTCGGCAACGAGTGAGAAGATGACGTCCCAGCCCTTGTAGCTGATCTGGTTTGCGTTCTCGTCCGTCAGGGACCAGGTGTCCCAAACCCAGACGTCGTCGTTCATGGCCGGGAAGTCCTGGGGGATTTCCGGCATAGTGACGTTCGGGCTCATGGAGTTCTGGCCCGGGGTCACGGCTGTGCTGCTTTGGGCCATGATCTGCTTGGCATCCGCACGCGTCCACTTGGAAGTGAAGGCTGCGGCCGGATCGAACGCCTGCTGGGTGTGCTTCGTGGGCAGCGGGAAGCCGGGCGTCGGAGCCGGCATCTGGCCGCCGCTCGGCGGATCCGAGGGCGTGTTTGCCTGCGCCGACGGAACGGCAAGGAAGACGGAGGCCGCCACGGCCGCCGCCAAAGCTGCGGCGACAGAACGCCGCCGCAGCTTCCGGTGTGTATTGGGGTGCTCGTGCATTTTTGCTCTTCTCGCGGAGTTGAGACTATTCGTGGAAGACGGGCGTGTGCCCTCATTCCCCGAAACTCCGACAGCCCCGATGACACCGCAGGCGTCATCGAGGACGCCATCGTGTCGAGGGGGCGGGACCTCGGTAGGGCCCCGCCTGGTGGCCCGGGAGCGTGCTGATTTCCCGGACGTTCATCACCGTAGACAGTGCTGGCGAGGATTCAAAACCACATTTCCGGCACCAACGAGGCTCCGAACGCGCCGCATGTAAGCGCTTGCACAACATTTGCGCGCGCGTGCCATGACTCAAATATTGAGTCAAATGTTTCAAAAGAAATCTGCTTTATTTCCCAAGTTGCCGGCTGTTTACCCGTTTGTTGTGCCGCGGTCCCCCGCCATTCAGCCCAGCGGCGGATTGGACGGCTCGGCCCCGGCGCAGCGCCCTATCGGCGCATCCGCGCCTCGCGAGCGGACACCTGAAGACGCAAGTACGACGCCGGCGCCTTGGGTAAGACACGCGGCCTCCGCTAAGCGTTGCTGCTCCGTTCATGCGCTTGTTGCTCGCCCGATGCCCGCGACAGTTACGATCAATCAGCCGCGCCCCGCAGGACGCTCCGGCCCGTCCCGCCAAGCCTGTGTGAGGCCATCTCTACGTCAGTCGCTGCGTTACGTAAGGTGATTTCACATGTTGCAGTCGGTCCCGCGAACGTCGATACCAAACACGTCCGACGCCCTCCGGGTTCTGTATTCGGACCGCAACCTCTCGTGGTGGCCCGTGCTGCTGTTTCTGCCCGCACGGGGTGTGCTGTCGCTTCTGGCCCAGACGGTCACTGCCGCAATCCTGTGGTCCACCGGCGATCCGACACCCTGGGAATCCTCCCGGGGCTGGTGGACCGTCTACGGAACCCTCACCGACGCAGGGTGCCTGGGACTGCTAGTGCTCCTGCTCCGCCGGGAAGGACTGCGCCTCCGGGACGCCTTCGGCCTCACCCGCACCAACCTGGGCCCGCAGCTGCGCTCCATCCCGCTATATCTGCTGGCCCTGCTGCCCGCAGTCGCGGCGGCCAGCCTGGCCACCCTCCCCTTCTATGGCCCCGGAGCCCTCCCACCCCAGATTGCCGCCATAGACCTGCCGCCCTGGGCAGCCCTCTACAGCTGCACCGTCTGGTCGGTCCTGTGGGCCTTCACCGAACAGGTCACGTACCTCGGATACTTGCTGCCACGCCTGCAAACGCTCACGGGCAGGATCTGGACGGCCGGGGCCATCGTCGTGACCTTCTGGAGCGCGCAACACCTGGTGATTCCTTTCATCCCCGACGGGACCTACCTCAGCTCGCGGTTCATCGGCGCGCTCCTGATCACCGCGGGCCTGACGCTGTCCTTCGTGCTGCTGCGCCGCCGCCTCCTCGCCACCACAGCCGTCCACTGGCTCAGCAACGCCTCCACCGCGATCGTTACCGCCCTCCTCCTCGACCTCCCGCGCGGTTGATCTCCGCCCATATCCAAGCCCTACAGGACGACGGACTGGATCCTGGCGACTTATTGTCCCGCCGCAGCTTGTTTCACTGCCGCGGGTTTCCGGCTACGGGAGGGCGTCGCGGCCACGGCTAGGGCTGCAAGCGCCACCGCTGCGCTCAGGATCAGGCCCGGGCGGTACTGTTCCAGCATGGCCGCCGCATCCACGCCGGCGCCCCCGCCGGATGCGTTGCCGTGGCCGCTGACCATGGCAGTGGTGACGGCGAGAACCAGGGCCGCGCCCACCTGGGTGCTGGTCTGGATCAGGCCGGCCGCCAGACCCTGTTCAGAATTCCGGATGCCCGCCGTGGCCTGGACGTTGATCGACGGGAAGGCCAGGGCGAAGCCGACTCCCAGCAGCAGAACCGACGGCAGAATGTCCGTCAGGTAGTTCGGCGACGTGCCCACCCGCAGGAACAGCAGGTACCCGAGAGCCAGCGAGGCCAAACCGGTCAGGATCAGCCGCGGGGCGCCAAACTTGTCGATGAGCCGGTCCGCGAACGGTGCGCTCGAGGCCACCAGCAAGCCCGTGGGGAGAAGCGCCAGGGCCATGCCGAGGGGGCTCCACCCCAGCACGGACTGCAGGTAGAGCGTGAGGATGAACTGGAAACTCAAATATGAACCAAACAACCCCACGGCACTGAGATTCGCCCGCGCCACCCAGCCTTCCCTGAGGATGCTGAACCGGATCAAGGGGTGCTTGACGCGGTTCTCGATCACCGCGAAGGCCGCCAGCACCGCTGCGGAGGCCACGAATCCGGCGATAGTTGCCACAGATCCCCAACCATTCCCGGGTGCCGCAACGAGCGTGTACACGAGCCCCAGCATGCCGGCGGCGAGTGTGACGGCGCCCCAGATGTCATGCCCACTTTCTCGATTACTGCCTGCGGCCCTGCCGGCCGCGTTGTCCCGCGGGATGTACTTCAAGCCAAGAATCACGACGGCGACCGCCACCGGTACCGAGACCAGGAAGGTCCAGCGCCAGCTCATAGCAGTCATCAGGCCTCCGACCACCAGACCAAGCGAGAAGCCGCTTGCGCCGAACGTGGTGAAGATAGACACAGCCCGGTTGCGTTCGCGGCCTTCCGCGAAGTTGGTGGTGATGATCGAGAAGCCGGCGGGAGCGGTGAACGCCGCGGCCAGTCCCTTGACGAACCGGGTGGCGATCAGCAGGGCCGGATCATCTACCAGGCCGCCGAGCAGGGACGCGGCGGCGAAGACGCTGAGTGCAATCAGGAAGATACGCCGCCGGCCGAGGAGGTCCGCCATCCGGCCGCCCAGCAGGAGCAGACTTCCGTAACCGAGCACATAGGCGGAGACGATCCACTGGAGGGATTCGGTTCCCAGATGGAGTTCGGTCCCGATCGAGGGCAGGGCCACGCCGACCATGGAAACGTCCAGCGCGTCGAGCGCCAGAACAGTGCACAGGACCATGAGCAGCATCCACTGCGCACGGGTCCACCGGACAGGGGCAAGCCGTTCGCCGGCAGATCTTTCAAGAGTGGAAGTTGAAGTCATGGCATCAACTTATATGACACGTCATTGAATGACAAGGAATATTATGACGTGGACTTTTAATTCGTCATGAACTAGAATCGCTGCATGGCAACACCGCAGGACCGACAGCTGGTTGAGCAATGGCGCAGCATCCAGACCACGTACTTCCGCACCGCGGGCGCGATCGACCGTGCCCTTGAGTCGCGGTTCGACATCGGCCTGACCGAGTTTGAAATCCTGGATCTCGTGGCCGAAAGCGCAGACGCAGCGTGCCGGATGAAGCAGCTGGGCGAGCGCACTCCCATGACCCAGAGCGCCATGTCCAAGGTGGTGGATCGGCTCGAAAAGGCCGGACTCATTTCCCGCCACTCCTGCGAAGATGACCGGCGCTCACTCTTCCTGGAACTCACCGACGCCGGCCGTGCACTCCACCAGGAAGCCGCGATCGAACACCGCGCCCTGCTGAAGGAAAACCTGGCCTGAGCCGCGTCGCCAAGATTTCATCGTTCCCGCCGCGGCTCCCCTTAGGACCGCAACGGATCCTCACGCCGGCTCTGGACTCGCAAGTCTGTGTCCCAAGGACGCCTGGAATCGGATCAAATACCCGTCCGGATCAGCCACCAGAAACTGCGTGACGCCGGCTTCTCGCTCGCCGGTTCTGTACCACTTGGTCTCCGGCGCCAGGAAGAGCGGCCAGCCTCCGCTATCGAGCGCAGTCACGAGCGGGTCGATCGACGGCACTGAAACCTGAAAGTTGATCCCGCGCCCGAATGGACGTTCAAGAGGACCGGTGATCCAGTCGCGGCGCACTCCTGCCTGCTGAAGCATGACGTGCGCAGCCCCACTGGCAATATATGCGAATCCCTCATGGATCCGGTGATAGAGCACCGCGAACCCGCACAGCCGGCACCAGAAATCCAGGCTCTTGTCGAGATCCGTGATCAGAAGCTCCGGCACCAAGCCCGGATCCGGTGCAACAGTTGCTGTAGTCATACCAAGATCTTCCCAGTTGCTCGTGGGGCCCTTGGAACCCTGCACAGTTCAGCGCCAACAGCTGTCACTTTGATGCCTTGCGGTTCCGCGCGGAGGATCAGCGGCGATATTCGGCCCAGATTCCCTCGACTGCAGCTTCGTGGGCGTGCAGCGCGGCCCCGGCCAGGGGTCCTTCGGTGCCGATGTCGCTGACAGTCACCACGGTTGAGGGATCGAGCAGGTGCGGCGCCAGGCTGTGGCGCAGCCCGTCGACAAACGCCGGGAAGTCCGCCAGGGGCCCGCTCAGCACGACGGCCGCTGGATCGCTCAGGGTGGCCATGTTGCCGATGGCCTCGCCCAGGAGTTCGAGGAAGTCCCGGGCTTGGGGTGAGTCGGGCTGTTCGGCGAAGAGCCTGCTGTAGCGATCCGTGTCCAGGGAATGCCCCCCGGCGGTGGTGATGCCAAGATCGAGAAGTCGCTCCATCAGCGTCCGTCCGCCCTGGCGCAGGTAGGCGATTTCACCCGTGATGCCGTGGGCACCGCGACGGACCTCGCCGCCCATGACGAGGGCTGCGCCGATGCCGGCACCGACGTAGACCAGCAGGAAGTCCTCGACGCCGCGCATGGACCCGGTTTCGTGCTCTGCGAGGGCCGCCCAGTTGACGTCGTTGTCGAGCCGGACCGGACCGCGGCAGTCGCCGAGAAACCGTTCGGTCAGGTTCCACTGCCCTTCGGGGAAGGGCGCGTTCGGCAGGCTCAGCACGTCCTGCAGGGCTGCCTGTACGGGGTTGGCCTGGGAGACGCCGGCGGCCAGACAGGGTGTGGAGACATCGCGGCGGTATTCGGCGAACAGCCCGGACAGGGCGGACTCGAGCTGTTCCCGGGTGTGCGGCGTTCCGGACGACACCTGATAGTCACCGACGACGCTGCCGCGCAGGTCGGTGGCGCGCAGCTGCGCACGGCCCGTGGCCACCGCGACCGCGAGGGTGTGTCCGTAACCGGGCGCGATGTCATAGATCGCCGCGGTGCGGCCGCGCGGCCCGGCAGCCTGGCCCGTCTCGATGATCAGGCCGGCTTCCGACAGCCGGGTGGCCGCCTCGGAGACGGTGGGCTTGGACAAGCCGGTGGCCGCGGCGATGGCGGCCCGGGAGCTGGGGCCGTTGCGGCGCAGATGCTCGAAGAACCGCCGGTCAGTGACGGTGGCCAGGGCCTGCGGCGTCGATCCAGCCGGGGCCAGGGACTGTGAGGAACGGGTCACGGGAAGTGTCCTCCGATAGGGGTCTTCCCCATCGTAGCTGAGTGTTCTATAGTTGAAATTGGAATTAGTTAGGAATCTTTACTAAAGGAGCGATGAAAATGAGCGAGCAAGACACCGTCCACCAGTTCCCGCGGGTCCCCGCCGATGTGCCGGGCGAGATCCGCGCCCTCAAAGCCGGGCTGCGCAGCCGGATCGGCGACGTCGAGGGCATCTTCCGGCGGCTCGAGGACCGCATCCGGGCCCAGGTCGAGGAAATCGAGGCCACCCGGGCCCGCGGCGAAGAGGTCTGGCCGGTCATCGACTACGCCGACATCGAGTCCGGCAGCGTCAGCGCGGCACAGCTGGCAACGTTGAAGCAGCGCGGCTGCGCGATTGTCCGCGGTCATTTCCCCCGCGACAGGGCTCTGGACTGGGACCGGCAGCTCGTGGACTACGTCGAGAGCAACGACTTCGACGCCAAGTACCGCGGCCCCGGGGACGACTTCTTCGGCACGCTATCCGCCTCCCGCCCGGAAATCTATCCGATCTACTGGTCCCGCCCCCAGATGGAAGCGCGGCAGGATCCGCGGATGGCCGCCGTCCAGTCCTTCCTCAACCGCCGCTGGATGTTCGAATCTGAGGGCCGGGTGTGGTTCGACCCGGACCAGGACTCGATGTACCCGGACCGGATCCGCCGCCGCCCGCCGGGCGCGAACTCCAGCGGCCTGGGCCCGCACACCGATTCCGGCGCGCTGGAACGCTGGCTGCTGCCGGCCTACCAGCAGGTGTTCCGGCACGTGTTCAACGGCGAACCCGAGAAGTACGACCCCTGGGACGCGGCATACCGTACCGAGGTCGACGAGTACGAGGGCGGCACCACGATGTGCTCGGCCTTCCGCACCTTCCAGGGCTGGACCGCCCTGTCGGACATGGACAACGACCAGGGCGTCCTGCAGACCGTACCGATCCCCGAGGCCATGGCCTACATCCTGCTCCGCCCGCTGCTGGACGACGTGCCCGAGGACGAGCTGTGCGGGGTAAGCCCCCGGCGCGTGCTGCCGATCAGCGAGCAGTGGCACCCGCTGCTGATGCGCGCGCTCTCGTCAATCCCGAATGTGCAGGCGGGAGACTCGGTGTGGTGGCACTGCGACATGATCCACGCCGTCGCGCCCGTCCAGGACCAACAAGGATGGGGCAACGTCATGTACATCCCCGCCGCCCCCCAATGCGAAAAGAACACCCGCTACGCCGCCCACGTGGCCGAGGATTTCAAGGCGGGCCGCTCGCCCCGGGACTTCCCCGAAGAGAATTACGAAACCGACTGGCATGACCGGTTCCCCGCGACCGAACTCAACCAAATCGGCAAGCGCGGACTCGGACTCAGAGCATAACCACTCCACCCCGGACAGTGCCGGCCGACCAAACGAGACCCACAAGTGGCAGGAAACGCTGATACCGGCGTCGACCGTGGGAGGATCGGGGAATGGAAAACACCCCCGAAGTCCTCCGTTATGCGGCCTTTTCCGCGACGCCAGACGGCGGCAATCCTGCGGGTCTGGTCTTGGATGCCCGCCAGCTGGATGACGCGGGAATGCTGGCGGTGGCGGCCGCCGTCGGGTACGCCGAAACGGCCTTTGTGACGGAGCCCGGCGTCGACGGGGACCCGCGCCGGAGCCGGGTTCGGTATTTCTCGCCGATCGCCGAGGTGCCATTCTGTGGCCATGCGACGATTGCGCTGGCCGTTGCGCTGAGCGCACGCGACGGGGCAGGATCCTTCACCTTCGACACCCCCGTAGGCCCCGTCGTCATCGAAACAGCAGGCGACGGCGCCGACATCACCGCATCGTTCACCGCCGTTGAGCCACAGCTGGCCGTATTCGACGACGACGTCCTGGCTGAACTCCTCGGCTTGCTCGGCGTCGGACTGGCCGATCTCGATCCGGCCTACCCGCCGCGGATCGCGTATTCCGGGAACTGGCATCCGGTGCTGGTCTTTGCCGACCGCGACCTTTTCGACTCCTTTGGCTTCGATCCGGAGGCGGTGCGCCAGCTCATGGACGCACAGGGTTGGCCCGCAACAGTAACCGTCCTGTACCGGATGGCAGAAGGCGAATTCGAAGCCCGGAATCTGTTCCCCGTGGGAACCATCACGGAGGACCCCGCCACAGGGTCCGCCGCGGCGGCGGTCGGCGCCTACCTGCGCATCCTGGGTATTGTCCAGCCCCCGGCGAGGGTCTTGATCCACCAGGGACGGCACGTCGGCCGCCCGGGCCTACTCACAGTGGACATTCCCGCCGCCGGCGGAATAGTGGTCAGCGGCAGCGCCGTCCGGATCCCCGCCGTTTAGGCCAACAGCTGATCAGAGGCGGCGCCGGGAGCGGACGCGCGGCACGCCGGGCAGCGTTCCTTACGACGCTTCTTCCGTCCCCGCGGCGGCGGGGATTTCGGTTCGGAACCCGATCAATTTGTGGGTGCCGTCGCAGTAGGGTTTGATCGCGGATGCGCCGCAGCGGCACAAGGCGACTGTTTTGCGCATCCGTGGCACTGCTCCCCCGGACGGCGTGACGATCTCAAATTCGCCGCGGACCAGGATCGGCCCGTCGGGACAAATAACAATGGCGCCGTCGTTGGAAGATGCCTGCGGGTTCTGGTTCATTGATGCTCCCAGTCTGGGGTTCGTGCCCGGGTCAGAACCCCGGCGGGGACAGGCTGCTTCAGCGAGGACGTGCCGTTTTCCCATGCCTTCATGATGTGAAGGGTGAGCCGAGCGTCGATCGCAAGCACCGCCGTCGCGCCGAACAGGACGTCCGGAAAGAGGTCCGGTTCTGCCTCCACGAGCCCTCCGGCGAGATCCCTGCCCGCGATCTGTTCGTGGACGGCGTCCGCTTCGACGTGCTCGTCGAAGTACGCGGTCACATCGGCCCCGAATCCTAGACGCCTGAAACCGTTGCCGTGCAGCTGGTTCGGCCGGGAGGACGTCATCTCATAAATCGCCAGATGCCCTGCGATGGCTCCCCGGAGTCTGCGGTTCAGCCCGAAAAGGGACATCATGTTGACCGAGGCGAGGGAGATGGCCGGGACGGCGTCCACATAGCCGCCATAGACGTCGTCCAGCCCTAGCCCTCGCATGGTCCGGGCGAAAAGTGCGCTGTGCATGCGGTCCGGGCGGCCGCCGCCGTACTCGTCAGCCTGGATCTCCACCAGCGCAGCCTTGGCCCGCCCGTTCAGCCTCGGGATCGCCCAGGTGTGCGGATCGGCTTCCTTGAGCTGATAGATCGACTTGTGGATCAGGAATTCACGGAGCTGCCCGAGGGTCGCCTTCTTCGCCACGTGGCGGGACATCCCCGGACCACCATCCTGGCCCGCGAGCCCGAACAGCATGTCCGCCACCGCGTCACTGTCCAGGCCCGCGGCAGGAGGATGCTGGACTGATCCGGCGGACAAGCGGGCCGCGGACCGCAGCTCCAGCTCGAACGGTTCCTCCAGCAGTTGCCGGAGCGCGATCAGACCGGGGTTCCATTCCCAGCGGTCATCCACCCCGTCCAGGCCGCCGTAATGCAGCTCGTACAAGCAGAACAGGGCCAACTGCACGTCGCCGTCGGCGATGATGTCATCAGTGAGTGGCAGCTGCCCCTCGATGAGATCGTGCAGCGTGCCCTGAGCTGCGGAACCATCTCCGGTCCCGCCGGTCAGAAGCCGGAATAGGCCGCCGCTGATGGGTCCGCGCGCGTCAGGGATCTTCATGTTTTCTCGTACGTAGGCCTCAGCGGTAATGGCTGCGGCCGGCACTGGTGCGTCGATGTGAGCCCGGCCCGGGGTTTAGAGCCGGCAGGCCCGTGGGTGCAGCCGCTTAGCTGTTGCCGGTGTAGACGAGGCTGTCGGGGTCGAGTTCGTTCGCCGGGGCATCCGCGAGTCCCTGCGGGGACAGATCCATGTCCATGAGCCCGGGTCGTTGATTAAGGGCCGCGGAGTGCCCGGTGGTGGGCGTGCTGTGGTTGGTCACGGTGTGCCCCTAGTACTTTGTTGGATACAGACCCGGGAGGATGCTGCCTGTCATGGGAGCGGTATTTCCATCTGGAACCCGCACCGGCACCGCAGAACACTCGTCCGGAGATAGTCGCCCAGAAAATCCGGGGTTCCGGCATGAGTGGAAACCGGCCGGTGCGCACTGCGCCGCTCGGGGTCCACCGCGGACATGGGCTCCTGACAGTGGCGGTAGGCGTCGTCCCGGTGCACGGCGCCGCCGCTGTTCCCATTCCGCACCGGGATGGCTGCGAGAAAGGCCGATGTCGTAGCCACCACGTGCGAGCTGCCGCACATGGTGCAGCTGATGGCGGCCGCGAGGGTTTCCCGCTGCGGATTCATGGTGGTGACAGAGTCCAGGAGGAGGTGCCGGTCGGTCTCGCATGTCGCGCACCATGGCCGGCGGCCTCGGGGCTGGTGGGCATCCCGGGGCAGGTACGTGCTTGACGTGATTGTCATCCGGGTCAGACCAGGCCCGGGTAGCTGGCCAGGATGTAGTCCGCAGCGGCCGGTCCTTTCATGCGGAGGCCGGTGCGCTTGGGATGGATCTGCTTCTCTTTCATGGCCGCCCAGAAGGCATCTTCGGGTCGGGGCGTGGCCTGATTCAGGAAGCACCAGCTGGTGTACAGGCCGTAGAGGCAATCCCTGCCCAAGGCGTGGTCGGATCCAGGGTCTTGGGTAGTGGCTTCCTGCAGAAATTGGTCGAATTGAGAAGTTGCCATGAGTGGCTCGTTTCCTCGCGGTGCATTTTGGGCCGCCATGTGGCTACAGCAGCTAAGCATCCAGGCCGTGCACGGGGCGCTGAAGCATCATCCCGGACTGCTGCGTCACCGCGGATCCGGGGATAAAGCGTTGTTGAGCCGGAAATCCACGTGCCGCGGAACCAGCCAAACAACTTCTCTACAATGTAGACTGTAGGCGTAGACTACATATTAAGCAACCTGCTTTAGCCCTGGAGTTGTAGCTTCTCCGCACCGACCCGAACGGATCACCATGTCGCCCGAAGAGCATGCGGCGCCCCCAGCGACTCCCGGCAAGAAGGCCCGGCTCAACCGGGAGCTCGTTCTGTCCGCGGCGCTGGCACTGGTGGACTCCGATGGGCTCGACGCTCTCACCATGCGCCGGCTCGGGCAGGAACTCGGGCGGGATCCCATGAGCCTGTACCGCTACGCCAAAAACCGCGCGGCACTGCTGGACGGAGTCTCGGAACTCGTCCTCAATGAACTGGCCATCATTCCCGATGACCCCGACTGGCAGGCGCAGCTCCGGCGTATTGCCCACGACCTGCGGCTCCTGGCGCTCCGGCACCCCAACGTCGTGTCCCTCCTCGTGACCCGCCCCCTGTCAACACCCCTGGGGCTGCGGCCGCTGGGGACGCTGCGGCCGCTGGAGCAGATCCTGTCCCTGCTGATCGACGCCGGGTTCGGCCCGGTTGACGCCCTGCACGTCTACCGCGCCTACTACGGATACCTCTACGGGCACATCCTCAACGAACTGCAGGAATTCGTCGTCGACCCCGACGAAAACGAGGCCCTTCTCCGCCTGGGACTGCACCGATTGCCGCCGAAGGATTTCCCCCGCCTTCGCGCCCTCGCCCCCGTCCTCGCCGACTACGACGGGATGGCCGAACTGGATGAAGGAATCACCATCCTGCTCTCGGGCCTCGCGGCCCGCCTCCCCCTACCGGGAGCCCCGACCAAACCCTGATCCGGAAATTCCTCTGAAAGGAAACGCTATCTTCCTCCTCTTCGGCGTCAAGACCGTGCTGCGTGGCCAACCCGGACGGATGGCCACGTGCCAGAACTGCCACCAATACGCCCAGCATGGACTGCAAGAACGTGCAATCAAATTCACCCTGTTTTTCATCCCTGTCTTCACGACCTCCAGGGCCTACACCATCACGTGCTCCAACTGCGGGCAGAACTCGATCGTCAAGGCGCGACAGAAAAACGCACTCCTGCGCTAGGAAAGCCGGGGCGAATTAGTTCGCAATCTCACCCCGGGTTAGACAGCCGGTCCTTCGCGTGATGGCCTCCGGGCCCGACAGGCACAAGCTCGGTGGCTTGCGCCAGACCTTGGGTGGGCATCGAGACATACATGCTCTCGGCCCGGCTTACCTGGAATGTCTCATGCCAGATGCCGACGGCCTTGGGGGCCTTTCTTGCCTGGCGGTTGAAGGCAGTCCAGGCCGGCCTGTGCTCGGATTCGGGCGCACTGGCGTAGGCATACAGCTTGTCCAGCGAGTCCCAGTACTGCACAATGACCGGCCCGCCGGCCCCGAGGGCAAATCGAAATCCAAGGAGGCCGGAACCGGGCTCCCGGAAGAGTTCGGTCAGCATCCGGGGCATCGCGAAGAAGACGGGCAGCCACAGATCCGGACGCCAGGGACTGTTGATGCGCATGCCGATGAGGAAGACCACCAAATCACCGGAATGGCGGTGCGTGAACCGTCCAGCATTGATGCGTGCCATACTTTTCTCCTAACTAGATACCATCACTCCCCAATATTGGCGAGTGTCACTATCTAAGTCAAGGAGAAACTTTGCGCATCTCACAACTGGCTGCGGTCACGGAGGTTCCGGTGGCCACCATCAAGTACTACCTTCGGGAGAAATTGCTTCACGACGGCGTTCTGACTTCCGCTACCCAGGCCCGCTACGACGACACGCATGTACGGCGGCTGAAGCTCATCCGGGCACTCATTGGCACCGCCGGGCTCAGCGTCAGCGCCACCCGCGAGGTACTGCGTGGCCTGGAGAACCCGCCGGAGTCCGGCCACGATCTACTCGGAATCGCGCACCACGCTGTCACCCGGACCGCACCGGACGACGTCGATCTCTCCTCCGCACAAGAGCTCCTGGACCGCTGGGGCTGGGGCGCATGCGACCGCGATACCCAGGCCGCCTTGGCGAAAGCCATGCACGGGCTCTCGGAGGCTGGATTCGACGCTCCGGCGGCGCTCTTGGACCGCTACGCCGCGGCAATGCAGGACATCGCGGAAGCCGACGTCGAAAGTGTTCCCACGGATTCGGCCGAGGCCACAATGCAGCACGTTGTTCTCGGGACACTCCTGATGGAACCGGTGCTCCTGGCCATGCGCCGGCTGGCCCAGCAAAGCGCATCCTTCCAGCGGTTTGGCGGAGCGGAGTCCCCCCGTCAGCCCGGCGCGGAGTAGCTTGCCCGGGCGAACCCCGCGCGCGAAGGTTGGAGGCGCCCAGCTACTCTGCGGATCCATCCCGCCGCGTGCAGGCCCGCGCTGCGTCCTAGCCGACCGGGGAACGCTCGATCAGCACCGTATCCCGCCCATTGACCCGCACTGGGGCCATAGCTCATGCGGGCGATGCGGTTCCGCCGGCCGACGATTCAAAAGTGGCGTGGCCGGTGGCGATTCCTTCACGGTAGATCCGTTCGACGGCCAGCCAGTCGTCATCGCGCATGGGACGGATCGTGACCGCGGACTGGTCCGGCGCGGTCACAGAGTCGCCAGGAGTCCGGCCGTCTGCTCCAGAGCGCCGGGAACCAGGGAGTAATAGGCCCACGTGCCGCGCTTTTCACGGTGCAGCAGCCCGGCCTCAACCAGGATCTTCAAGTGATGCGAGACCGTGGGCTGACCCAGGTCCAGGGGCTCGGTGAGGTCGCAGACGCACGCCTCCCCCGACTCGCCGGCCTTGACGATGGAGAGCAGCCTGAGCCGGTTCGGGTCGGCAAGCGCTTTGAAAACCAGAGCCCTCTGCTGGGCCTCCTCGGCGCTCAGGGCAGGCATTCCAGCCGGGGCGCAGCAAGCTTCATCCGTGGCCGGTTCGAGGATAGGCAGCGAGGTCATGTACCTATTATGCCCGAATATTGATAATCATCAATGTACAATGGCGACGCCTCTGGCCGGGAGCGACCCTGACGAAGGCCGTGTTGAAGCATACGTGCAGACAGGCCTCCGCCACGTGCAGGCGAAGGCTATTCGCGGGCCGTTTCGGCACTGTGCGCCAGAACGACGTCGTCCGCGGTGCGGGCCGCGGAGGGGAACAAGATGAGCAGGAGGCCAAGGCCCACGGCCGCACCGACCAGCTGCGCCACGACGAACCCGGGAACGGAGGCCGGTGCGATGCCGGCGAAGGTGTCGCTGAAGATGCGGCCCACCGTCACGGCCGGGTTCGCGAACGACGTCGAGGACGTGAACCAGTACGCGGCCCCGATATAGGCACCCACCGCTGGCGCCGCGAGAACGCCACGCTGGGTGGCAGCCAGGGCGAAAATCAGCAGGACGAGCCCGGCGGTCGCGATGACCTCACCGAGCAGATGCCCCGTGGTGGCACGCTCCTTGACGGAGATGGACGTGGCCACCTCAAACATGGCGTTCGCGACCACGCTGCCGCTGACCGCCCCCACGGTCTGGGCAACCGCATAGGTGCCCAGCTCCGGCAGAGTCAATCCGGTACCGCTGCGCCGGCCTAGGATGCAGTCGACGAGGGAAACAACGGGATTGAAATGCGCGCCGCTCACCGGCCCGAGCACCAGGATCAGCACCGTCAGGCCCAGCACCGTGGCGGTGCTGTTCTGGAGGAGCTGCAGGCCAACGTCATTGGGAGAGAGCTGCTGAGCGGCGATCCCGGAACCGACAACGATGATCACGAGCAAGCTGGTGCCGAGCAGTTCGGCGACGGCACGGCGCCACAACAGAGGCTGGTTGGAAGTCATGAAAACAGCTTGACCCAAAGAATTAACTCAGTCAAAATTGAACCAATGAATATTGAGACAGCAGACGATTTCCGGGCGCGGGTAGCCAAGCACGCGGCCCTCGCCGATCCTGCACGGCTGCGCATCGTTGATCTGCTGACCCTGGGGGACTTCTCCCCGACGGAGCTGCAGGCAGAGCTGGGGATGCCGTCGAACCTGCTGTCCCACCATTTGCGCGCACTGGAAGAGGCCGGGCTGGCAACCCGCCACCGCTCCGAAGCCGACAGGCGCCGCAGCTATATCCGGCTTGCCGCCGGCGCCCTGGAAGGCCTGATCCCGGGAGCCGAACACGGGGCCCGCCGCGTGCTGTTCGTCTGCACGCGCAACAGCGCCAGGTCCCAGCTGGCCGCCGCGCTCTGGCAGCAGGTCAGCGAAATCCCCTCGACGTCGGCGGGAACGCATCCCGCGGACCGCATCGCCCAGGGCGCCATCGAGGTCGCCCGCCGTCACGGCGTGGACCTCGCAGACCTTCCCCCGCGCCAGCTGGAGCAGGTTGCGGGGGAAGGGGACTTCGTGGTGACCGTGTGCGATAACGCCCATGAGGAACTCACCGGCATTGGCGGCGTGCACTGGTCAGTGCCGGATCCGCTCCGCCTTGGCACCGAGGACGCCTTCGAGAAGGCGTTCAATGACATCGCCCACCGGATCAGTGACCTCGCACCCCGCGTGCTCGCCGCCTGACTCGCCGACCATGCCCGGCCCACTCTTCCCGCTACGGACAAGTGGCCTATCTGTTGGGCCCCATTCAGGACCGGCAGGGATGCCCGGATGGGCGGTGAACCCGGCATCACGTAAATATTGACAATCATCAATCTATAGCTCAATACTTTGTACATCGATCCTTATCAATGTTCCGCCGAGCGCTACGGGTGCCGGGTGCAGGACCTCGACCGGCCCCGCACTGTACCCGTCACCCAACTGATTTCTGGAGAAACCCCGTGAGCACCGAAACCGCCAAGAAGCCCTCCGTCCTGTTCGTCTGCGTCCATAATGCCGGCCGCTCCCAGATGGCCGCCGCCTTCCTGACCACCCTCGGCGAGGGACGGATCGAGGTCCGCTCCGCCGGGTCTCAGCCCGCGGACAAGGTCAACCCGGCCGCCGTCGAGGCCATGGCGGAACTCGGCATCGACATGTCCGCCGAAATCCCCAAGATTCTCACCACCGAGGCCGTGAAGGAATCCGACGTCGTGATCACCATGGGCTGCGGCGACGAATGCCCGTACTTCCCCGGCAAGCGCTACGAAGACTGGGTCCTGGAGGACCCCGCCGGGCAGGGCGTGGCCTCCGTCCGCCCGATCCGCGACGAGATCAAGACCCGCATCGAGGACCTGATCGTCTCCCTCACGCCCGTCGCCAAGTAACGGGCAACACACGTCTAACAGAGGACGGAGAGGAGGTGAGTTGAATGGATGTTGACTGCTTCACTGATTCGGCCTGCACCGACGCCACGCAGGACTGCTGCGACGACGATCTGGACTGCTGCTGACACCCTGAGTGCCCAACTGGCTAGCAGCAGGGGCCGTTTTGAGCCCTCAAAACGGCCTTAAGTGACAGCTAGTTGGGCACCGAACCGCCACACCAACGGATGAAACAGAGGAAACCCATGGATTCAGCGAGGAACCTTTCCGTTGCAGTGATCGGCGCTGGCCCCGTGGGCCTGGCCGCCGCGGCCCACCTGCTCGAACGCGGACTCGAACCGCTGATCTTCGAAGCCGGTCCCTCCGCGGGCGTCGCGATCGAGCAGTGGCGCCACATCCGGCTGTTCTCCCCCTGGCGGTACAACATCGACGCCGCCGCCGTCCGCCTGCTCGAAGCCGACGGCTGGGAATCGCCCCGGCCCACAGCCCTGCCCTACGGCGGAGAACTCATCGACCAGTACCTGGCCCCGCTGGCCGCACTCCCGGCCATCGCCTCCCGTCTGCAGACCGGCGCCAGGGTCATCGCCGTGACCCGCGCCGGCATGGACAAGTCCCACACCCGCGACCGCGAGACCACCCCGTTCGTCGTCCGGGTCGAGCACGCGGACGGAGAAACCCGCGACCACACCGTGGCCGGGGTCATTGACGCCTCCGGCACCTGGTCCACCCGCAACCCGCTGGGTACGTCCGGGCTTCCCGCCATGGGCGAAGACTCCGCCGCGGACCGGATCTCCTCGCCCCTGCCGGACGTCACCGGCCGTGACCGCGCATCGTTCGCGGGCCGCCGTGTCCTGGTGGTCGGCGCGGGCCACTCCGCCGCCAACACCCTGATCAGCCTCGCCGACCTGGCCAAGGAAGAACCGGACACCCGGATCCTCTGGGCGGTCCGCGGCGCGTCCGCCGAGAAGGTCTACGGCGGCGGCGACGCCGACGGGCTGCCCGCCCGCGGCCAGCTCGGCGCCCGCCTGCGCCGCCTCGTCGGGGCAGGAACGATCGAACTGCACACCGGCTTCGGCATCGGCTCGCTGAAATCCCTCGCCTCGCACGTCACCGTCGAATCCGTTGACGGCCGGACTCTGGAGGCCGACGTCGTCGTGCCCTGCACCGGGTTCCGACCGGACCTGGACATCCTGCGTGAACTCCGGCTGAACCTGGACCCGGCCGTGGAAGCACCCACTGAACTCGGCCCGCTGATCGACCCGGAATTCCACTCCTGCGGCACCGTCCCCCCGCACGGCGCAGCACTGCTGGCCCACCCGGACAAGGACTTCTACATCGTCGGCATGAAGTCCTACGGCCGGGCGCCGACCTTCCTGCTCGCCACCGGCTACGAACAGGTCCGCTCCGTCGCCGCCGCCCTGGCCGGTGACCGCGAAGCCGCGGACACAGTCCAGCTCGAACTCCCCGAAACCGGCGTCTGCTCCTCCGACGCCGGCACCAGCTGCGACGTCCCGGCCCCCGCCGCCGTCGCAGCAGAATCCTCATGCTGCGCCGCTCCCGAGCCGGTGCTCGTCGGATTCCCCACCGGACAGTCCCACGGCCGCTCCGGCGAACACAACTGAACCCGACTTCCCTTCCATGAACCAGTCCTTGGAGTGCTGAGATGACTGAACCGCACGAAAACCGCTATGAAACCCGCCAGGGGCTGCAGGAGAACACCGAGCTCCTGCACCGCATCAGCAACCGCCTCGCCGACAAGTTCGCCGGCATCTTTGCCGCCGAGACCGTCGAACGCTACGTCTTCGAGACCTACACGGCCCTGGCCCGGACCGCGAAGATCACCACCCACCTTCCGGCCACCACCGAGCACTTCGCCAACGACCGGCTCACCGCGCTGGCCAAATCCAAGGGCGCCGTCACCTCCGAGGTCCCCGAAGTGCTGTTCGTCTGTGTGCAGAACGCAGGCCGCTCCCAGATGGCCGCGGCCTTGCTCACCGTGGAGGCCAAGGGCCGGATCCGCGTCCGCTCCGCCGGCTCCCTGCCAGCGGCCGAACTGGACCCCGCCGTCGTCGCGGCGATGTCCGAAATGGGCCTGGACCTGACCAACGATTACCCCAAACCCCTCACTGACGATGTCGTGCGCGCCTCGGACGTCGTGATCACCATGGGCTGCGGCGACTCCTGCCCGATCTACACCGGCAAACGCTACGAGGACTGGGAGCTGGCAGACCCTGCGGGGCTGCCCGTTGCGGCCGTGCGGATCATCCGCGACGAAATCCACGAACGGGTCAAGGCACTGGCCGCGTCACTGCTCCACCACCCGAGCTCAGATAGGGAAGAATCGAACGCATGACCGAGACCACCAAAACACCCACCGTCCTGTTCGTCTGCAGCAAGAACGGCGGAAAATCCCAGCTCGCCGCCGGACTCATGAACCAGCTCGCCAACGGAACCGTCACGGTGCACTCCGCCGGAACCAAGCCCGCCGAATCGTTGAACCCCCAGTCCGTCGACTCCCTGGCAGAGCTCGGCATCGACATCAGCGGCGAACACCCCAAACCCGTCACCGACGAAGCACTGGAGGCGGCCGACGTCGTCATCGTCCTGGGCAACGAGGCTAGAGTCGAACCCCGCGAGGGCAAGCGGCTCGAGTTCTGGGATACGGACGAGCCCTCCGAGCGCGGCATCGAAGGCATGGAGCGCATGAGCCTGGTCCGGGACGACATCAAGGCGCGCGTCCAGAAGCTGTATACAGAGCTCACCGGAAGCTGACCGTACCCGCGACGCCGGAGCGCACATCGTGGACCAAACGAGGGAAGAGATCCTGGCCGGCTACAGCCGCGCCCGCCGCGACCTCGGCGTCCTGCTGGAGAGCGCAGCGCCCGCAGATCTCCACCGCAGGAGCGACGGCACGCGCTGGACCAACGAGGAGCTGCTCTTCCACATGGTCTTTGGCTACATGGTGGTCCGCGCCCTGGTTCCGCTGGTCCACGTTGTCGGCCGGCTCCCCCGCCCGGTTGGCAGTGGGTTCGCCGCCGTCCTCAATGCGGGCACCGGCCCTTTTGATGTGGTGAATTACTGGGGTTCGCGGGCCGCCGCCCGCGTCTACAACAGGCGCAGGATGAGCCGGAAACTGGACAAAACCATCACCGCACTCTCCCGCCGGCTCGAACTCGAGAGCTCCCAATCCCTCGCGAGGTCGATGCCGTTCCCTGACAGGTGGGACCCCTTCTTCACATCGCTGATGACGCTCAACGACGTTTACGCCTACCCCACACTTCATTTCGACTTCCACGCCAGGCAGTTGAGTCTTCGGCATCCGGACGCACCAGTCGAGTCCTAACGTTCAAGCCGAAATTGCCCCGGGGTTCAGCAGCGCCGCTACCGGCCAGCCGACCGCCCGACGTCGGACGGGCCGCCACCCTAAACACCGGGTGGCGGCCCCAGTTACCTACACCGAGGCTGCCGCCGGGACCTTCAGGGGCTCGATCTTGCCAAGGACGAACAGGTAGTTCGCGGCACCGATCAGTGAAACGACTCCAATGACCGCGAGCGGCGCCACGAAGGATCCCGTCTGGTCCACCAGGACGCCGATCAGGATCGGGGTGAAGATGCCGGCCAGGTTGGAGGCAAAGTTCTGGAGTCCGCCAATGGATCCCACGTGCCGGGAGCTCGGGGCAACATCGGCCGGCAGAGACCATATACCGGTGGCGGCGACGGTGAGGCTGGAGTAGGCCACTGAAAGCAGTGCCAGGGCCATCCATGCCTCTGGCACGACGGCAGCGAACATGATGACCGAACCGCCGATCAGGCCACCGGCGATTGCGGTCTTGCGGACCCGGGTCACCGAGACGCCGCGCTGTACCGCACGGTCGGCCACATAGCCGGCCAGCCAGCCGAAAGCCACGGCACAGATGCCCGGAATGGCACCAAAGAACCCGAGCTTGAGCAGATCGAACCCGCGCTCCTTGACGAGATAAGTCGGAAAGAACGTGATGAAGAAGTAGATAGCGGCGTTCAGGCAAAAGAAGCCGAACATCATGCTGAGGATGGTGCGGTATTTGAAGAGTGACCGCCACGGCAGCTTGGCTG
Organism: uncultured Actinomycetota bacterium; assembly: GCA_963722145.1. Lineage (GTDB taxonomy): Bacteria > Actinomycetota > Actinomycetes > Actinomycetales > Micrococcaceae > Arthrobacter. The sequence continues at coordinate 45,856 of CAVRLW010000020.1, forward strand.
CGCCGGCGTCGTCGCTCGCCTCGCTCCGGGCGCCACCCTCCTGGATGTAAGACACCTCGGCGGCGTTGGCGGAGGGGTGTTCCTCGGGGCTGCGGTACGTCTTCCACCACACGGCGGCCCACACGAGACCGGCAATGCCGATGATGATGAAGACCGCGTGCCACGAAGTGAAGGCCACGATCAAAGTGACGACGGGCAGGGCGATGACCGCACCCACACGGGAGCCAGAATCCCAGATGCTGGTGGCAAAGGCCCGCTCGCGGACCGGGAACCAGGTGGCCACCACCTTGGCCGCGGTGCTCGGTGCCGGGCTTTCACCCACCCCCAACAGGAACCGGGCGGCGAAAAGCGACCAAAAGCTCGTCGACATGGCAGTGATCATGGTGAAGATGGACCACCAAACCGCTGCCAGCGAGAACGATTTCCGCGGCCCCACCTTGTCGACGTACCACCCGGCGGCCAGTTGGCAGAAGTCGTAGGCCCAGAAGAAGGCGGCGAAGATGAGACCCTGCTGGGTTGCCGAGAGTTCAAAGTCCTTGCCCATGAACGGCAACGCCACGCTGAGGCTGGAGCGGTCAAGATAGTTGATGCTCAGCCCAATGAATGCGAGCCAAATAATCATCCAGCGTTTGCGGGTCATGGCACGGGGCGTATTGGCGGATGACTTGGGGGCGAGCTTACTGCCGAGCGCAGTCATGCGGTCTCCTTTGACATAAACATGGCTTCGGGTGCCTGGGCACCGGGACTGTCGGACGCCAGGAGTACCAGCGTCAAAATCATATAGGAATCTGGTCAATCATATAGAGAATGTGATCCACGACAAGTCCCCCGCCGGAAAAACTTTCAGACCGCCCCTCCGACGCCCCGTGGCTTATGATTCCCACAGCGACTCCCACCACCCCACACAAAGAGGTAAACGCGTGCCCCCACGTCAATCGTCCGATCCCTCCCGAGGCAAGGCAGCCGTGAGTGATGTCTACTCGACCATGCGCGCCTCCATCCTTAAGGGCGAAATCGAACCCGGCACGCGGATCAACATCGATGCCGTTGCCCGCAGCATGGGCGTCTCTCAGACTCCGGTCCGGGAAGTGCTCCAGCGGCTCGAGGGCGACAATCTGGTGGTGTACAGCCCCGGGACGCGGCTACAGCACCACTCCCCTGCTGGACCTTGCCGAATTGCGCTCGCTTTTTGAATTCCGGCTCCTGGTCGAGCCATGGGCGGCCCGATCTGCCGCCGTGGACCGTCTGGCCAACCCGGCCGGCACACTGGAAAAGGAGCTGTCGGCGTTCCGGGACAGGATGCAGAACAGCGGCGATCTTCGGCAGGACCTCGTGGCCCATGACACCCGCTTCCATGACACCATCCTCGCGGCGGCAGGGAACCCGGTTGTGCGGCACGCCTTCGCGCAAACCCACTGCCACCTGCACACGTTCCGCCTCTACCCCGCAGACGTCGACGGCGCCATCACCGTAGCCGAGCACTCGGCCGTGCGGGAGGCCATCCGGACATGCCAACCGGAGCGCGCCGAGGAGGCTATGGCCGAGCACATCAGAAACTCCTTCACCCGGTTTGCCCAGGCTTTCGAGGACAACGCGGCCCTCTCGCCACTGGAGGACAGCGGCCCCCCAAGGCCGCACATCGTCGGCTGAACTGAAGCCCCGGCCTGCTGGTCGGGGCTTCTTTTGTTCTCCGGAACACTTGATCTGGATCACGTTGCCTATATGATTACGGAAATTCATATAGGAATCGTGTCCACTCATTGAACTGATCTGAGAGAAGATATCCATGCCTTCCATCATCTCCATCCACACCCAGGACGTGCGCTTCCCCACGTCGCTGGAACTCGATGGCTCCGACGCGGTCAACGTTGACCCCGACTACTCCGCCGCCTACGTCGTCATCCGCACCGATGCGGGGGACGAAGGCCACGGCTTTGTGTTCAGCTGCGGACGCGGCAACGAAATCCTCACGCATGCCATCGACGCCTACGCCCGCCTGCTCGTCGGCCGGGACATCGACGAACTCATCTACGACCTCGGCGGCGCATCCAAGCGCCTCATCCACGATTCCCAGTTGCGCTGGCTCGGCCCGGAAAAGGGCGTCACACAGATGGCCTGCGGTGCACTCGTGAGCGCCCTCTGGGACATCCGCGCCCGGCGCGAGAACAAGCCCCTGTGGCTCCTCCTCAGCGAGATGCCCGCCGAGGAAATTGTCGACGTCGTCGATTTCACCCATATTCGCGACGCCCTGAGCCCGGAGCAGGCTCTGGACATCCTGCGGGCCGGCGCTGACGGAAAGGCTGCGAGGATCGCCGCCCTCAAAGTGGAGGGATACCCCGCGTACACCACTTCGCCCGGACTGGCTCGGCTACAGCGACGAGAAACTGGTCAGGCTGAGCAAGCAAGCGGCCGCCGACGGCTTCTCCATGATCAAGCTGAAGGTGGGCGGCGACCTCAACGATGACCGCCGCCGCATGGCCCTGGCCCGGGAGGCTGTCGGCAATCTCCCGATCGCGATCGACGCCAACCAGCGGTGGGAAGTTTCCGAGGCCATCGAATGGGTGAACCAGCTCGCGGAGTTCAACCCGTACTGGATCGAGGAACCCACGAGCACGGACGACATCCTGGGCCATGCCGAGATCCGGAAGGGTGTTGCACCCGTGCGGGTCGCCACCGGCGAGGCCGTAGCGAGCCGCATCGTCTTCAAGCAGCTGCTGCAGGCCGGGGCCATCGACGTCCTCCAGCTGGATTCCACCCGCGTGGGCGGCGTGAACGAGAACATCGCCAACCTCCTGCTCGCCGCCCGCTTCGACGTGCCGGTCTGCCCGCACGCCGGAGGCGTGGGGCTGTGCGAACTTGTCCAGCACTTCTCGTTCTTCGACTACGCGGCCATCAGCGGCAGCCAGGACGGCCGGATGATCGAGTACGTTGACCACCTTCACGAGCACTTCGCCGAGCCGGTCCGCATCATCAACGGCCGGTACGCCGCGCCGGAACTGCCCGGCACCGGGGCCGAAATGTTCAGCGCCTCCCGCTCCCGCTGGGAGTTCCCCGCCGGGGCTGGGTGGGTGGAAGTGGGAACCGCGCCGCTGTCACGGGCGCTTCCCTGACCGAAGCCGGGGCGATCCGATGACAACCACGGTCGAGGACCTCAACGCGCGCATCGACGCTGCCCAGGCCGCGTTCGAAAAGGGCCGTGCGGCCGATCCCGCACACCCGCGCGTCGTGGCTGGAGGCAGCGGCCGCCGGCCTGGAGACGGACGCGGATGCGCTGGTGGAGATCGCCGACCAGGAAACGCATCTGGGCGAAGCCGCGGCTCCGGGGCGAACTGAAGCGCACGGTCTTCCAGCTCAGGCTCTTCGCGGCGGAAATCCGTCAGGGCGAGCACTTCGACGCCACCATCGACCACGCCGACCCGGGCTGGGGCATGGGGCCGCGGCCGGACCTGCGCCGGCTCAACGTGCCGATCGGCGTCGTGGGGGTCTTCGGGGCGTCCAACTTCCCCTTCGCCTTCAGCGTGATGGGCGGCGACAGCGCCTCGGCCCTGGCCGCCGGCTGCGCCGTCGTGCACAAGGCACACGACGGACACCTGAACCTTGCGGTTCGCACCGCCGAGACCGTTACCGCCGCGCTTGACGCCGCCGGAGCGCCGTCCGGCCTGTTCTCGCTCGTCACCGGCCGGCCGGCGGCGGAGGCCCTGGTGGACCACCCGGCGGTCAAGGCCATCGGGTTCACGGGCTCGACGGCGGGCGGACGGGCCCTGTTCAACCGGGCCGCGGCCCGGCCCGAACCGATTCCGTTCTTCGGCGAACTGGGCGGCATCAATGCCGTTTTCGTCACCGAGGGCGCCTGGGCGGCCCGGCGTGAGGAAATCCTCAGCGGCTACGCCGGCTCCTTCACCATGGGAATGGGCCAGTTCTGCACCAAGCCGGGGCTGCTGTTTGTTCCCCGCGGACAGACCGACGCTCGTCCGTCAGGTCCTCAGCGGCGCCCTGGCGGACTTCGCAGCAACCCAGCTGCTCAGCTCCCGGCTGCACGACGGCTACACGGCAGTCTGTGCGACCAACTGCAGAGACAACGCAGGGCGTGGATGTCCTGGTGGAAGGAGACTTCGCCGAGGCTCCGGCGCCGACCGTGCTTCACACGACGGCTGCTGCGGTGCGCAGCGATCCGTCGATCCTGCGGCAGGAAATGTTCGGACCGGCCAGCCTGGTGGTGGAGTACGGCGACGAGTCGGAACTCCCGGCCCTCGCGGAACTTCTGGAGGGACAGCTGACCACCACTCTCCAGGCGGAGCCGGCGACGACGTCTCCGACCTCGCCGCGCGGCTGACGGACATCAGCGGCCGGGTGCTCTGGAACGGCTGGCCCACGGGCGTCACGGTCAGCTACGCCCAGCACCACGGCGGGCCCTACCCCGCCACTACGTCCGCCACCACATCGGTGGGAACGGCCGCAATCCGCCGATTCCTCCGGCCCGTGGCCTACCAGTCGTTCCCGGAAGCGCGGCTGCCCGAACCGCTGCAGGACGCCAACCGCTGGAACGTCCCGCAGCGGGTGGATGGAGTGTGGCGGCGTCCCGCCATCGTCCGAGCGGACTTCTCGAGAGCGGGGCTCAGCGATGAACGCACGCCCTGAGCATCGGCGGAGCGTCGGTGCTCCCGGACGATGCAGCGCAGGCACTCCTGATCGGCCGTGTCTGGGACGTTGAAACCGGCGGGACCGCGGGTGGTCGCGGTCCAGGAGGAGGAGGTGTTCGACCTCCACCAGCTGGCCGGTACTGTCTCGGAACTCCTCGAACGCCCGGGTCTTGTGGCGGACGTCCGCGCCGCGCATGGACCTGAGCCGCGCGTGGAAGACTGCCGACGTCGTCGCTGCATCCCTGGCGCAGGACCCAACCCGTCCGCACTTCCTGGCGCCGGTGGACCTCCAGGTCATCAAGGCCTGCGGCGTGACGTTCGTGGACAGCATGATCGAGCGCGTGATCGAGGAGCGATGCGGCGGGGACGCCAGCAGGGCCGCGGAGATGCGGGAGCTGGTGGGCAACGCCCTCGGCGGCAGCATCGGCGCCATCCGCCCCGGCTCCCCGGCGGCGGCCGAGGCCAAGAAGGTCCTGATCGCGGAGGGCCTCTGGTCGCAGTACCTGGAGGTGGGCATCGGCCCGGACCCCGAGGTCTTCACGAAGGCCCCGGTGCTGTCCTCGGTGGGGCTTGGCGCGGGAATCGGGATCCCGTGCCTTCTCCTCCTGGAACAACCCCGAGCCGGAACTGGTGCTGATCGTCACCTCGGCGGGCCAGGTTGTGGGCGCGACGCTTGGCAACGACGTCAACCTCCGGGACGTGGAGGGCCGCAGCGCACTGCTGCTGGGAAAGGCGAAGGACAACAACGCGTCCAGCGCCCTGGGCCCGCTGATCCGGCTGTTCGACGACGGGTTCAGCCTGGAAACGCTGCGCCAGGAGGAGATCCTGCTGCGTGTCGAGGGCCAGGACGGCTACTCGCTGGAGGGCCGCAACTCCGTGGCCCGGATCAGCCGGCCGTTCGAGGAACTCGTGGCGGCGACGTTCGGGAAGCACCATCAGTACCCGGACGGGTTCGCGTTGTTCACCGGCACCCTGTTCGCGCCGACCCAGGACCGGGACGAGCCGGGGCAGGGATTCACCCACCATATGGGCGACGTCGTGACGATCCGCAGCAGCCACCTCGGGGCCCTGATCAATCGCGTGGGCCCTGCGGAAGAGTTGCCGGAATGGTCCTTCGGGCTGCGGCAACTGTTCGGCTATCTGCACGCCCACCAGCACGTTCAGGCCGCATCCCTCGGCGGCCGGTAGCATGTCCCGACCGACCGAAAGTCCCGGCTCGACCCGCTAGAAGCGGCCGACGACGGCGGCAGCGCACCCGGGTGCGCGGCCGCCGTCTTGAGAGAGGCACCGGTATATGTAAGTATCTGCGTATGAATGCAGATACTAATGCTTGCACCCTCACCGCGGACAGCCAGTACGTCGAGCTGGCGGTGGAGGTATTTGCCATGTTGGCCGATGCCACCCGGGTCAGGCTCATCCTTGCCCTGCGCCACGGCGAACTGCCCGTCAACGTGCTCGCTGAAAAAGCCGGGAAATCGGCGGCTGCGGTTTCCCAGCATCTGGCCAAGATGCGGCTGGCGCGCATGGTCGCCACCCGCCAGGAAGGCACCAAGGTCTACTACCGGCTGCAGGACGGGCACGCCTGGCAGCTCGTGGCCGACGCCATTCACCAGGCCGAACACACCCTCGGCACAGCTCCGCATCACAGCACCGCCCCGCACAGCCTCAGGACGGAGGCCGGCGCATGAACCGGCCAATGCATCCCGGCCACGATGTCCACCCGCACGAACACGAACACGGACACGAACACGGACACGGACACGGACCCACTGAACGCGGCGCAGACAAGGGGGACCTTCAAGCTCACGACGACGACCATCACCACGGCCACGGCCCGCACGGGCATGTCCACGCGACCGGGTTCAAGGGGTGGCTGCAGGAGCTCTTCGTGCCCCACTCCCATGACTCGGCCGACTCGATGGATTCAGCCCTGGAGACTAGCTCCCAAGGCATTCGCGCCGTCAAGGTGTCCCTGCTCGGGCTGGGGGCCACATCGCTGTTCCAGCTGATCATCGTCCTCATCAGCGGCTCAGTGGCGTTGCTGGCGGACACGGTCCACAATTTTTCTGATGCCCTGACCGCCGTGCCGCTGTGGATAGCTTTCCTGCTCGGACGCCGCCGCGCGACCCGGACGTTTACCTATGGATTCGGCCGTGCCGAGGACCTCGCAGGGCTGTTCATCGTGGCGATGATCGCACTCTCGGCCGTAGTGGCCGCCGTCGAATCCATCCGCCGTTTCTTTGAACCCCAGCCGGTCCAGAACCTGGGCTGGGTGCTCTCCGCCGGGCTCGTGGGCTTTGCCGGCAACGAACTTGTCGCGATCTACAGGATCCGCGTGGGAAGACGGATCGGCTCCGCCGCACTCGTTGCCGATGGCATTCACGCCCGCACGGACGGCTTCACGTCACTGGCCGTCGTCGCCGGAGTCGTCGGCATATGGCTCGGATTTCCGCTCGCGGACCCGATCGTTGGCCTGCTCATCTCCGCAGCAATCGCCGTGCTGCTGTGGGGAACCATTCGCGACATCGGGCGCCGGCTCATGGACGGCGTCGAATCGAACCTGACGGATCGCCTGGCAGCAGTTGTCGCCGCCCACGCCCCCGGGGGCGCCACGTCCCGGCTTCGCTGGTCCGGCCACCGGCTTCACGTCGAGGTCTCCATCCCGCTGACAGAGATCACCGCTTTGGGGGAACTTGCCTCCATCCACGACGAAATCGACCACGCCACCCGCCACGCACTCCCGAACGTGGGATCCGTGACTACGGTGCCCATGTTCGGCCAGGCAGGCCCGGCCGGACCACCGGGTCCCCCGAGCCACGGATAACCGCGGCCGCCACGGATCCACATCGGCTTCAACCGGTCAGGCAATGCGCCTTCGGCCCACCCCCTCCTGCTGCAAGTCCGGTCCTGCACCCCTGCCGCTCCGAATCACTTTCAGAAACCACGAACAGAAGGTGACCATGAGTGTTCAGCAGGAAATCGCCGCCACGGGAACGGCCATGCTGCGGGAGGTCGTTCCCACGGAGCTGGGTCCGTGCACGGTGCGTGTTCAGCAGGGCACGGCGGCCGGTGTCCCGCGTCCGGCGCAGCGGATGTCTCCGGGGCGTCCGCTCATCGCGGCGATGAAGGCCTCGGCAACGATTTCGGAGGCACGTTCGGCGTGGTCCAAAACCATGACGCGTTTGGCACCGGTGTCGAACCAGGCCACACAATGGTTTCGATGTCCGAATCATGGAGCCCGTCCAGGACATCGAGGAAACTCTCGCCGGGGACAACGTGGGCCCGTTTGATGCCGTGGGCTACCAGCGTGTCGACGATGACGTGCCCGGCTGATTTGTGGGACTGCTTGTTGTGGCCGATAGCAGGATCGGCTCCCAGGGCCAGTGTCACTTGCCCACCGCTTCTGCACTGGAAATAGCCGGACTACCCGTTTCGTGGGAAGAGCCGGCTTCAACAGGGGGACTGGCATCGCCATGGGTTGACTCCATCGTCATCGCAGCTGATGACAGCTGATTTCATAAAATGAAAGTTTATTGCATTGTATGAAATCACCCCCATGGGCCCGCGCAGCTGTCAAGCATCCGCACCATGGATTACGACGAACCCAGACGGACTGGCGCCAGTTCTTCCGTGAGGCACTCCCGTTTAGTAGACGGAGCCTTCGAGCAGCTCCGACAGCCTGGCGGCGGCACGGCGCAGTTCCGGAATGCCGGCTTTGAGGCCGGCTTCGGTGGCTGTCTCTACGGGGCTGGTAAGGGCGAGGGATTCGCTGGGGCGACCGGCCCTGTTGGGGACAGCGACGGCGACGGAGAGGACGCCGGTGGCGCGTTCGTCGGCGGAGTAGGAGTAATCGGCGCCGGGTTCGGGCAGGCGTGCGCGGAGTTCCTCGACCGTAAACGTGGGGCCTTCGCGGCCGGCCGTGATGGCCGCGGCTACAACCTGTTTAAGTTCCTGCCCGGAGGCTGAGGCCAGCAAGATTTTGCCTGCGGCCCCTACCGTGAGGGGGAGTCGCTTGCCCAGTGGCAGGTCGTACCGAAGGGGCGAGTCGCCGTCGATGCGTGCGACCAGAATTCTCTCAAAGCCCAGCCTGGTGTACAGCGATGCCGTGAGTCCCGTCTGGGAGGCGACCTGTTGAAGGATCGGTCGGGCGGCGACGACGAGGGGGTCGTTCTCGAGGTAGCTTCGGGCCGCCGGCAGGACGGCGGGCCCGATCCGGTAGGACTTGTCCGTCTGGCTGACCATGCCGAAGTCCTGCAGCACCCGCAGGATCCGCAGCGTGGTGGGCAGGCTCATGCCGCACGTCCTGGCCAGGTCGCTGAGCCGCTGGGGTCGTTCTGCGCGCTGGAGTTCGGCAAAGACCTCCATCGCCCTGGACAGGGAGCGCATGTTGGAGGCCTTGGGGCTGTCCTCGGCACCGCTGGCCGAGTGCGTCGATGTCACCGTCATCCTTTCATTCTATGTAACTTGCTTGCGCTTGACAGGCCATGTGTCTGCTGTCACTATTTCTCTAGACGCAATGTTCTTTCATTGTATGAAATGAATGATCACGGAACGTAAGAAGGAACCCAATGACAACGGAGTCACTCATAACAAAACCCGAGAGCGCAGTCCGAGTTGCGCCCACCGTGTTGGCGGGTATCGGCGCATTTGCCGCCGTCGGCGTCTATGTTCTCGTCAGCTCCATCGCACTCGGGCTGTGGACTTCGCTCGGGCCGGGGCCGGGACTGTTCCCTTTCGCGATGGGCGCGGTGCTGGTCGCCATGTCGGTCATCTGGCTGGTCCAGGAGCTACGCCGCCCCAGCGAAACGGTCGAAGGCGTTGACCGGGGGCTGGTGATCGCCGTCGTCCTCAGCCTGATGATCCTCGCGGCAGTGATGGACCTGCTCGGCTTTCAGCTGAGCATGTTCCTGTTCCTCATGTACCACCTGAAACTGCGTGGCCGCAGAACCTGGGTTTCTTCGCTGATCATCGCTCTCGCCGGCAGCGTCGGCGCGTTCTATGCCTTCAATTACGGCCTGAACGTGACGCTGCCCGTATCTGCCTTCCCCCTGCTGAACACGATCGGACTCTAGACGTGGATACACTCAACGAACTTCTCGGCGGCTTCGCCGCCGCCATGACCTGGCAGAACCTGATATTCGCCTTCCTCGGCTGCCTGCTGGGCACCATCATCGGCGTCCTGCCAGGCATCGGCCCTGTGGCCGGCGTCGCGTTGCTCATCCCGCTCACCATGAACCTGGATGCGACTGGCGCCATCATCATGTTGTGTGCCATTTTCTATGGCACCGCGTACGGGGGAACCATCACCAGCGTCCTGCTGAACACTCCCGGCGAAGCAGCCTCAGCAATCACCACCATCGACGGCTACGCCATGACCAAGATCGGCAAAGCGGGAGCTGCACTGACCATCGCCGCCGTTGGTTCCTTTGTCGGCGGAACGATAGCGACAATCGGCCTGGTGGCAGCGGCCAAGCCTCTCGGGGAGCTGGGTCTGCTCGTCGGACCACCGGAATTCTTCGCCCTGATGGTCGTCGGAATTTCGCTTCTCGTCGCCCTCGCCGGCAAGTCCATGGTCAAAGCGGTCATCTCCGGCGCCCTGGGCCTGCTGATTTCCATGGTCGGCATCGACCCGGTTGCCGGCGCCCCGCGCTTCACGTTCGGCATGGACCGGCTCCTGGACGGTGTCAGCTTCGTAGCCGTGATCGTGGGTGTCTTCGGACTCTCGGAACTCCTTTCCCACCGCAAGGACTCCCAGACCCCCACAGTGCACGCCCCGGGCCTGCGTTCACTGCTCCCCACGGGCAGGGAATGGCGGCGGAGCGCACCGGCCATGGTCCGCGGCACCGGCATCGGTTTCGGCTTGGGCCTCATCCCGGGTATGACCGGTTCCGTGTCATCCCTGCTCTCCTATGGCGCCGAAAAGAAGTTCTCCCGCCACCGCAACGAACTTGGCAAGGGCGCCATTGAAGGTGTTGCCGGTCCTGAAACCGCCAACAACGCCCACGCAAACGCCGCGTTGATCCCCCTGTTTACCCTCGGCATTCCGGCGTCACCGACGATCGCGGTGCTCATGGGAGCGTTCCTTCAGCAGGGCCTCACCCCCGGTCCCACCCTGTTCACCGAACACTCCGAAATCGCCTGGGCAATCATTGCCAGCCTCTTCATCGGAAACCTCCTCCTGCTGCTGCTCAACGTCCCCCTGGTCGGACTCTGGACGTCCATCCTCCGTGTACCGTCATCGATCCTGACCGCCGTGATCCTGCTCTTCATGGTCATCGGCGCCTACACCATCAACTTCAGCGTCTTCGACGTCTTCGTCATGATCGGTTTCGGACTCCTCGGTCTGGCCCTGCGGCACCTGGACATCCCGCTGGCACCGATGGTGCTGACCCTCGTGCTTGGACCCCTGATGGAACGATCGCTGCGCGAATCCCTCGAAATCTCTCAGGGCGACTTCGGCATCTTCGTCAACCGCCCCATCTCCGCGGTCCTCATCGGCCTCGGCGTCCTGATCGTCCTCAGCCCGCTGCTCAAGCTCCGCAAGCCCAAGGCGCTGACCGAAGACCCCGAAACGTAAGCCGCGAACAGCCCGACCAGCCGTTCAAACCCACTACCCGAACTAAAACGCCCCTTCAAAGGAGAAGAACCATGACCACACGTACACGCATCGCAGCAGCCTTCACGGCAGCAACACTCATCGCACTCACCGGCTGCGGCGCCAACGCAGGCGCCTCCACCACCGCCGGGGACGACTTCCCGAAAAAGGGCAAGTCCGTCGACCTCGTCGTGGCGTTCTCCTCAGGCGGAGCCGTGGACACCGCCGCCCGGCTCATCCAGCCGATCCTGGAAAAAGAACTCGGCACCAACGTCGAAGTCATCAACAAGCCCGGCGCCGGCGGACAGATCGGCTACACCCAGCTGACGAGTGCCAAGCCGGACGGCTACACCATCGGTGCGACCGGTTCCCCGTCTGTGGTCGTCTCACCCCTGGATCCCGCCCGCGGCGCCAAATACACCCGCAGCAGCTTCCAGCCCCTCGGCAGGCAGGTCATCGACCCCACCGTCATTGCCGTACAGCCCGACAGCCCCTACAAAACACTCAAAGACCTCCTCGACGCGGCAAAGGCCAACCCGAAGTCCATGACCGCCAGCACCACCGGACTGCAGACCGGTGAACACTTCGCCCTGGCCCAGCTCCAGGAAACCACCGGCGCCGACTTCGCCCCGGTCCACTTCTCCGAAGGCGCCTCCCAGGCAACCACCGCATTCCTCGGCAAGCACGTGGACATCCTCGTCGCCAACGTCAGCGACGTGAACGACCTGACCAAACAGGGCAAGGCCCGCGTTCTGGGCGTCATGACCGCAGAACGCGCACCTTCACTCCCGGACGTTCCGACGTTCAAGGAATCAGGCTACGAACTTGAAGCCGGAACCGCCCGCGGCTACTCCGCCCCGGCCGGGCTGCCCGATGCCGTAGCCAAGAAGCTCGAAGCTGCCATCCAAAAGGCCATCGAGGACCCGACCGTCGTGCAGAAGATGAACGACCTCGGCCTGCAGACCAGCTACCTCTCCAGCCAGAACTACGAGCAGTTCTGGGCAGGACAGGAAGAGGACTTCAAGAAGGTCCTCCCGCTGGTCCAGAAAACCGACTAACCCACACGCAAAGCCCGCCAAACGGAAGAATTCATCATGACAACCCCAGCAATTGACACCATCGACGCTGACTTCCCCCGCCCCGACCGGGACGTCGTGGAACGCCTCGCCAAACTGCCCGCCGCCAACATCGGCGATGCCATGGACCGCCTCGGCGTCGCACACTCGGCAATCCAGGCCATCTGGCCCGGGGCCCACCTCGCCGGGCCGGCCTTCACCGTCTGGACCCGGCCCGGAGACAACCAGGGCATCCATCAGGCTCTGGGGTTGGCCCGCCCGGGAGATGTCATTGTCGTCGCCGGCGGCGGCGATGATTCACGGGCTCTTCTCGGGGAACTTATCGGAGAACGCGCCATCAACCTCGGCATTGCCGGCTTCGCCCTTGATGGGGCGGCCCGCGATGCCGAGGCCCTGGCCGATATTGGTATGCCGGTCTTCGCACGCGCCACCACACCGGCCGGTCCCTACAAGAACGGCCCCTCCCGCCTCGGAACACCCATCGCTTTTGGCGGCGTTCCGGTCCTTCCCGGCGATATCATCATCGGCGACTCCGACGGTGTCGTTGTCATTCCCCGGGAACAGGCAGCTGCAGTCGCCGAAGCCGCGGAAGCAGTCTTCGCCGACGAAACCAACCGCCGGCGAGCCATCGTCGCGGACCGCCACTAAACAAGAAAGACAGAAACTCATGACAGCGTGCACCGTCATCGGCCTCGGTGAGGCAGGAGCCGCCTATGCGGCGGCCCTCGTCGCCGCAGGCCACAGCGTCACCGGATTTGATCCAGTCGCCCCGTCCACCCCGGCCGGCGTCACCAGGGCAGCAACCGCGGCCGAAGCCTGCGCCGGAGCGGACGTCGTCCTTGTCCTCACCGGAGCGGCCGCCGCCCGCAGCGTCGCCCAGGAATGCCGGCCCGCACTTCCTGCCGGGAGCTGCTACGCAGACTTCACTTCATCCTCCCCGGACGTCATGCGCGAACTCGGACAGCTGCCCGGCCAGGCAAACTTCGCCGACGTCGCCATCCTCGGACCCGTAGCCGCGCTGGGCGAGAAGACCCCTCTGATGGTCAGCGGCCCCGGTTCCCAGGCCGTCGCCGACCTCCTGGCCCCGCTCGGTGCCGAGGTCGAAATCGCTGACGGGGAGCCGGGTGCGGCCATGGCCCACAAACTCCTCCGCAGCGTCCTGATGAAAGGACTGGCCTCCGTAGTGGTCGAAGCCGTCACCGCAGGCAGAGCCGCAGGACTCGAACAGTGGATCCGGGGTCAGATCGCCGGGCAGCTGGCCGGCGACGGCCAGGCGGTCATCGACCGGTTCGTCACCGGCACCGCCAAGCACGCCCTGCGCCGCTCCAAGGAAATGCAGGATACCGCGAGCTACCTGTCCGACCTCGGAGTTCCAGCCGAAATGACCACCGCTTCTGCCGCGGCATTGGCCCGCATGGCCCGGGAAGCCGCTCCAACGCCCGCGGCCGCCTTGCGCTGACCGGCATCAGGCAGAATCGTTTACGGGAATCAATGATGAACATACAAACCAGCGCCACCCCGTCAGGAGCAGCAGCATGATCGGCATCTGGGCCCTCGGCGCCTACCTGGCCGTCATCCTGCTGTGGACGACACTGCTCAAGCGCAGCGTCGGGGAGGCCATGATCCTCGGATTCCTGGTTGTCCTGCCGTTCACGGGGGTCTCCGCGGCGCAGATCGGCTGGTCCTCTCTATACTCTGCGGTTACGGACGAAATCGTCTACGCGACCATGGCGTTCGTCTTCATGGGGTATCTGCTGGACAAAACCGGGGTGCTGGACCGGCTCATCGACCTGCTGAACTCCCTGATCGGCGGTGTCAAGGGCGGCCCCGCCTGGGTCTCGACCGTGGCGTCGGCCGGGCTGGGCGGGGTGGTCCACAACCAGGCGGCGATCGCCGCGACCGTGGGTTCGGTGACCATCCCCTGGATGGAAAAGTCCCGGCTCGACAAGCCCTCGGCCGCGACCCTCGTCGCCGGCAACGCCGGAATGGGCATCACCTTCCCGTTCAGCGCATCGATGTTCGTCCTCGTCGGATCGGCCACGGTGGGACCCCTGCTGGACGTCAATGAACTCGTGCTGCCCCTGCTCATCGGGGGGCTGTGGTGCTTCCTGCACCGGTTGATCGTCACCTGGCTGCTGGTCCGCAAGAGCGGAATGACCCCTTTGGATGCAGCGCACCGGGTACCGGTCCGGGCGGCGTTCGGCCGCGGTTGGGCGACGATGCTGCTGTTCGCCGTCGTGGCCATCCCTCTGATCATCACCTCCGGCACTATCGCCACGGCACTCTCGGATTGGACCGGGGGAGACATCACCAAATCCGTCAGCGTCATCGTCTGGATCCCGGTCGTCCTGATCATCACCGGCGCCCTCCTCGGCCGGAAAAACCTCCCGCGCAGCGGCCGGGCCTGGTGGAGTCTGCTGCAGAACTCCGCCCCACGTTTCGGCATCGTCGGCATCACGGTCGTCTTCGCCTTCGCCGGAGCCAACGCCCTCGCCGCCACCGGCCTTCCCCAGCAGATGACGGCCCTGCTGAACCAGATGAACCTTCCCCTGTGGCTCCTCGCCATCGTGATCGGGCTGACTGTTATCGCCGTGGCCGCCCCGCTGTCAGCGACGGCCACGATGGCCGCTGTCGGAACCGTCGGAGTCGCCGCGCTCGTTGCCGCCGGAGTTCCGGCGACAACCGCCGCAGTCGCCGTGCTGGTCTTCTCCTCCTGCGAAGCCGCCGTTCCCCCCGGCGGCGCGCCCCTGTATGTCGCCTGCGGCATCGCGGACGTGGACCCGGTCAAAACCTTCGCCCGGTTGCTCACCCACTACGCCTTGCCCCTGCTGGGCATCGGTGTGCTCATCATCCTCGGCGTCCTGCCGATCTAAAGGAACCACGACATGCACAAGATCAGAAGAGCCATCGAAATCATCTTCGTCCTGACCCTCGCAGCCCTCCTCCTCGGCGGCGTCCTGTTCGTGACAGGCCAGGCCTTGGCCCTGATCGCCGGCCAAGGCGGCTGGCTGGTTTTCTTCAATGAATCCGTCAAGCCCCCGATGTGCATCGCGGCATCGATCTGTGCGGTCGCGGGGTTCCTTCTCAACTACAATCGCCACGAGAACAAAGAACATACTCCCCAGGAGGCAGCGACGCGATGACAGACACCACGGACGCCGGAACCTACCCGACGTTCTCGGGTCTTCTGGAACGGGACGGCTGGCTCGCCGGGACGTCCTGGGGACTGTTTCCCGAACAGGACCGCGGCACACCGTCCTTCATCACACAGGACACCACTCTGGAGGCCAGGGGCTGCATCAGGACCGGCACGGTCTTCGGCCTGGACTACCCGGCGGACGCCTTCGATCCCGGAATGTCACTAACACGCAGCGCACCGCGCCACACGATCTACTCCTCCCACCCTGCCCACCGGGACGACTACCTGGACGGGTACTACCTCCAGGGATCCACGCAGATCGACGGGCTCCGGCACCGCCGGGCAGACGACGTCGGCTTCTACAACGGCACGCCGGATGAACTGATCAGGGAAGGCACGCCTGAGCTCGGCATCCAGGAATGGGCAGAAAAGCCCATCGCCGGCAGGGGCGTGCTCGCCGACCTCGACGGGCATCGCTCCAGCCAGGGAAATCCGATCGACCATGCAGGCGGAGAACCCCTCAGCCTCGACCTGATCCAGGCAGCCTTGGAGACACAGTCGGTCAGCATCCTCCCGGGCGACATCCTCATGCTCCACACCGGCTGGTCCGAATGGTTCCTGGCACTGACCTTGGAGGAAAAGCAGAAGGTCCGCGACAGCCGACGCGCCACCGGGATCGCCCAGTCGAAGGAATTCGCCGCCTGGGCCTGGGACAACCGGATCGCAGTCATCGCCGCCGACAATTTCGCCCTCGAATGCCTGCCCGTCGTACCCGAAAGCCCCTTCCGTCACTCCGCCCCGAACGACCACGGCATGATGCACCAGCAGCTCCTCGCCAAACTCGGCATGCCCCTGGGTGAACTGTGGCGGCTGGGTCCGCTGGCACGGAATATGAGAACCACGGGTAACTGGGATGCCTTCCTGACAATCAAACCGCTGGATATCACCGGCGCTACGGGCTCACCCGCTAACGCCACAGCGATCACGTGACATGGAACGAATGCCGCAGCGGATACATGGGGTCAGGAAACAGCGCTTAGCCCGGGGAAGCACCTTGCTCTGACCGCAGACTTTTCATATGCTTCCGGGTACTCGTGCGCGCACGCCGGGCATGGACCCTACCGCTCCGGAGCCAGGACGTGGCACTACCGCCTGGCGGCGGCTTATAGCCCGCAATTGGAGGAAAATTATGGACCCGAGGCCGGCCCCTGCTGAGGTCACCACGCAGAGTGGAAGATCATCAGCACAAATTCCTGCCCCCCAACAAGGCACAGTACATTCGGGACTGGATAGTGCTGGCACCCGGCGACAGGGTTTTCATCGCCAAGAAGGATGCTCCTGAGTTGTCCGGACACGTTGACGCCGTGACCGAAGACGGCGCAATCCTCTGGCTGCAGTTCGATGCCGGCGCCGGACGCAAACTATTTACCCGTTCCGAAGGCGGTCTCATGTGGCGTGTGCCAGGGAACGCAGGCTACTAAACGGCTCGTAGGAGGCGGAGGTAAGTCAGCCGCGCTGGACTGACGGCGGCCTATGGAGAACCTGACCGGCGCCTCAGCCGGCGGGCTGTTTCCCCGCCTGCTGCTGTCCTGGTTGTTGCGCGTATTCGGTGGCGGCCCAGGAGGCGAGCAGGCGCATGGCCTCTTCAGACGGCGAACCCGGCTCAACGGTGTAAATGGTCAGGGTGAGGCCGGGCTCGGCGGCCATCTCGAGTCCTTCGTAGGCAATGGTCATCTCGCCGACGATCGGGTGGCGGAAGGTCTTGAAGCCGGCGCCGTGGTGGCGGACGTTGTGCGAGCTCCAACGACGCCGGAACTCCTGGCTCCGCGTGCTTAGCTCACCGACCAGGTCATGGAGTTCCTTGTTGTGCGGGTCCCGGCCGGCTTCGGTGCGCAGAATGGAGACAACGACGTCGGCGGCGGTGTCCCAGTCGGCGTGGAAGTCCTGGCCGCGCTCGTCGAGGAAGGTGAAACGGGCGAGGTTCGGCGGCTGGCCAGGCATGTCGTACACGTCAATGTAGAAGGCGCGTGCGAGTGCGTTGACGGCCAGCAGGTCCATGCGGCCGTTGCGGACGAACGCCGGCCCGGAGGTGACGGCGTCGAGAGCCCACTGGAGGCTCGCGTGTGGCGTCCAGCTCTTTGAACTCCGGCGTTTAGGCGGCCGCACCACGGGGCTTGCGGCGTGCGCGAGGTCGAAAAGGTGCGCCCGTTCGGCGTCGTCCAGGCGCAAGGCCCGGGCGATGGCGTCGAGGATTTCGGGGGACGCGCCGCTGATGGCGCCCCGTTCCAGCCGGATGTAATACTCAACGCTCACTCCGGCGAGTGTTGCCACTTCGCTGCGGCGCAGTCCGGCCACGCGGCGGCTCGTCCCTGCCGGCAGCCCAAGTTCCTCGGGCGAGATCTTGGCGCGCCGTGAAGTGAGGAATTCGCGAACGTCTGCACGGTTGTCCATGAATCCACGATAGGCGCCCCGCCTGCGTTGAGGGAGGCCCTCCGGGTACCCCTATCAGGCGGGACTTCCTCCGCCCACAGAGACATGGTGTCGTGGAATGCACCTGAAATCCCTTCACAGCGAGGAGAGCGCAATTCCTTCGAAGAACGCCGTCTCCGCATCTTGATGGCCATTCATTCCTCGAGAAGAAAGAATCACACCATGAAAACTACGATCGCAATCATTGGCGCAGGGCCCGGGCTCGGCCTCGCTTCTGCGCGCCGCTTCGGAGCCGAGGGTTTCAACGTTGCCCTTCTATCCCGCACCCAGGAACACGTCGATGCGCTCACCGCAGAACTGCTCGACGGCGGCATCACCGCCCGTGGTTACGCAGCCGATGTCCGCGATCCTGAGGCGCTCAACGCCGCGCTTGCCCGGGCAGCAGACGAACTGGGCACCGTCGAAATCCTTCAGTACAGCCCGGTGCCATCAAAGGAATATCTCCGGCCCGTCCTTGAGACGACGCCCGAAGAATTGCGCTCGGCCCTTGAATTCTCCGCTCTTGGAGCAACCGCTGCCATGCGCTCGGTACTTCCGGGCATGCGTGTCTTGGGCCGCGGAACCGCACTGTTCATTAATGGCTCCAGCGCCGTTCGGCCCAACCCCAACTATGCCGGGACCTCCGCTGCGTTCGCCGCTGAATCCGCCTACGCCCAGATGCTCCACGATGCGCTGGCTCCTGAGGGAATCCACGTGGCACAGCTGATCATCCCGCTGGGCATCGGCGGCGGCGATGCCGCACATGAGCCGGAGGCCCTGGCTGACACCCTCTGGCGTATCCACGGCGAGCCGAAGGAGTTCCGCACCTTCGTCGCGCCTCTCGACTGAGTTTCCGCGACAGCAGGATGGAGGAAAAGGGTGTCCCGCATCCTTGTCACTGGTATCACCAGCAGACGCAAACGCTGCATCCGGCGGTGCACGACGAGTACCTCCAGACGGCACTCCTCAACTCGTTGGCCGACTACACCGGAAGCACGATCGCGCGCCACTGAAGGCTGGGCATGCGTTGTGAAGCGAACAAAAATTTACGTCCGTCTACGAAGGAGAACCCCCCGTGGCCACTTGGGCCCAAGCGATCGATCGGATCGCCGCGAGCGACGACCTGCACGTCGCGCCGTTCCGCGCCGACGGCGTCACTTACGGAACGCCGACATGGATCTGGTCGGTCGTCGTCGACGGACGGCTGTTCATCAGGGCGTGGAATGGCACGAGGTCGCGCTGGTACCGCTCCGCGATGGCGCAGCGCGCCGGCCGCATCATCACGGCGGGTGAGACCCACGAGGTGGAGTTTGCGCCTGGCGACCCGGCACTGAACGAGCGGATCGACGCGGCCTATCGGGAGAAATATGTCAGCAGCCCTTACCTGCCGCCGATGGTCGTCGCGGGTCCACGTGAGGCAACGGTCGAGGTCACCCCGAGGGACGGGAAGCGCGACTGAGCGGCGGATGCGCTCACTAAACGGCGAGGAACCGGCACCACGAAGAGAAACCCCGGAAAGGAACGATTAACATGGTCAGCTACGACTTCGAAGGCAAGGTTGCCTTCGTCACCGGCGCGGGCGCGGGGATGGGCGCTGCCACGGCGCGGGACTTCGCCGAGGCGGGTGCCGCCGTCGCCATCGCCGATCTCGACGGCGAGGCGGCAGAGCGTTTCGCGGCCGCGCTGAACGCCGAGGGGCACCGCGCCCTCGCTCTGCAGTGCGACGTATCCGACGAGGCGCAGGTGGAGAGGGCCGTCGCCCGCACCGTGGAAGCCTTCGGCAGCCTCGACATGGCGTTCAACAACGCAGGCATCATGCTCCCGCCCGTCGATGCCGCGGACGAGAAGGCGGAGGCATTCGACAAGATCATCGCAGTCAACCTCCGCGGCGTCTGGGCGTCCATGAAGCACGAACTCTTGCAGATGCGCAAGCAGGGGTCGGGGGCGATCGTGAACTGTTCTTCACTCGGCGGCCTAGTCGGCGGGAATGGGCGCGCCACCTATCACGCAACCAAGCACGGCGTACTCGGGCAGACCAAGAGCGTCGCGCTGCAGTACGGTCCGCTCGGGGTGCGCGTCAACGCAGTCTGCCCCGGGACCATCGATACGCCGATGGTCGCGCGGATGACTACGGCCGGAGAACTGGATCCCGAAGCCGCGGTAGCGGCGATTCCCCTCGGCAGGCTCGGGCGGCCGGAGGAGGTCGCGGCGGCTGTGCTGTGGCTGTGCAGCGACGCCGCGAGCTTCGTCACCGGCGTCGCGCTTCCCGTCGACGGCGGCTTCACCGCCCAGTAGCGGTAATGCCCCCGGAGCCGTCCTGACGGGAGTGTGCGCTCTCACCGGGGCGGCTGGGTCGCTTAAGGGGCCCTCCCAGTACCCGTATCAACAGGGACTCCCACTCTGCTTTGCCAACTGCTTTGCTGGAATGGACCACGCTTTTGCCTGACTGGAAGGGGAACGATCTCCCATGCGCCTGAAGAAACCGACCCTGGCTGCGATCATCGCGCTGACGTTGCCTCTCGCCGGGTGCAGCACCCCTTCGAACGACCCGGCCTCCGCCACTGCGCCGCCGCCCTCCCCGCCGGAAAAATCTTCGGCGGCCGCCGGGTCTTCCCGGCCTTCGGGCGGCCCGACCTCCGCCACCGCGGCAGAAAGCACCCCGATCACCATCCAGATCGATGGCGAGATTGTGACCGGAACGCTCTCCGGCAACGCGGCTGCACGCTCCCTGATTGGGCAGCTTCCCCTGACGCTCTCCTTCAGCGACTACGGCGGGCAGGAAAAGATCGCCGAGCTACCGGAGCCTCTTTCCCTCGCCGGCGTGCCCGCCGGCGATGAAGCAGATCCACTGACCATCGGCTACTACGCGCCTGACCAGGCCCTCGTCCTCTATTACGAGCACGTCGGGTACTCCCCCGGAATCGTGCGGATCGGATCGTTCGATGACCTCGCGCCGATCCGGGACCGCACGGGCCGTTTCACCGCCAGGCTGGCCCCCGCAGACTGAGCGGGACACCGAAGCCACTCCGAAGACTTTCTCCACAAAAGAACGGAACCGTTTTGACCCGAGCAACCCTTCAGGATGGCGCCCGCGAAACGCCCATCGACGGCCTGCCCCACGAAAACATCGGCACCTTTAAGGACACGCAGGCGTCGGCTCAGGAGAGCGAACTTTCCGTCCTGGCCGGGCACTTTCCCTGGGCAGCGCTGCTGGTCATGGCCCTGCTGGGATTCCTCCTGATTGCCACCGAAACTATGCCCGCCGGCCTGTTGTCGCAGATCGCTTCGGGTCTGAACATCACCGAGGGGACCGCCGGACAGTTTGTCAGTACCTACGCCCTCGGAACGGTCATTGCGGCAATGCCCGCAATCGCCATGACACGGGGCCTGCGAAGGAAACCCGTCTTCATTGTCGGGATCCTCGGCTTCCTGGCGGCGAACCTCATCACGGTGTTCTCCACAGACATCGTGCTCTCCCTGGGAGCGCGGCTCCTTGCCGGTGCATTCTCCGGCCTGCTGTGGGGGATGCTCGCCGGCTACGCCCGGCGCATCACTCCTCCTGAACATGCCGGTCGGGCCTTGTCGGTCGCATCCCTTGGAACACCCGTCGGCCTGGCAGTGGGGACGCCGTTGGGTGCGTGGCTCGGCACGGCGCTGGACTGGCGCTGGTCCTTCGGCGTGCTCTCGATCCTCACGATCGTCACCGTCCTGCTCGCCGCCATCCTGGTTCCGGATGCACCCGGCCAACGGGCTGAGACACGTGTGCCGCTGGTACGCGTCTTCGGCATCCCGGGCGTCGGGGTGGTCCTGGCCATCATTGTCAGCTGGATGCTTGGGCACAACATCATGTACACGTACATTGGTTCCTATCTCCGCACGGCAGGCCTTCAGCTCTCGGTCGACGTCGCACTCGTGACGTTCGGTGCGGCGGCCATCGCCGGAATCGCCATCACCGGTGCAGTAATCGACAAAGGCCTTCGACGTCTGGTCCTGCTAAGCCTCGGGTCCTTCCTTGTGGCCGGTGTGATCTTCATCGTTGGCCACGCGTCATTGGTGGCAGTCCTTGTAGCGATCGTCCTGTGGGGTATCGCCTTCGGCGGCGCAGCAGCCCAGCTGCAGACAGCCATCAGCGCGGCAAGCGGCGGAAACGCCGACGTCGCCAATTCAATGCTCGGCGTCGCGTTCAACCTCGCCATCTTCGCCGCGGGGGTGGCCGGCGCGGTGGTGATCAGCACCTTCGATGGGCTGGTCCTGCCAGTCGTGCTGGTTGGGCTTGCCGCCATCGCGCTCTTCATAGCTATTGCCGGACGCCGCACAGCATTCCCCACGTAGCCGAAACGGCGACAGCATCGCCGCACCCTCTGACAATCGTCCCTGGAGCTATGAGGAGAGACTCATGAACGCCATCCCCCTCCGCAGGCCGGCCCTGCTGACCGCCACCATCGGGGCCAGCCTGCTGCTGTCGTCCTGCATTGCAGCACCAGCAGCACCAGCAGCAACATCAACGTCTCCGTCGCCGGCTTCAATCGATGCTTCACCCGCCGCAGAGGCGTCAGCAACGGCCGGTCAGGCCACTCTGACGGGCACACCCCAGCCTGTGGCGACGGGCTTGGAGGCTCCATGGTCGGTGGTGTTTCGTGACGGCACGCCGTTAGTCAGCGAGCGGGACAGCGGACGCATCCTCGAGCTCAGCGCCGATGGCACCCCGCGCACCGTTGGAACCATTGCGGGCGTAGCGGGTACAGGGGAGGGCGGTCTGCTGGGCCTGGCGGTTGACAGCCAGGGACGCCTGTACGTGTACTCGACGGGGTCGGATGGAAACCGGCTCCAGCGGTTTGACGTCACTGGTGCGCCCGGCTCCCTGACGCTCGGACAACCCGAAACGCTCATCGACGGGATTGCCTCGGCGAGCTATCACGACGGCGGGCGGATCGCTTTTGGGCCCGACGGCATGCTCTACGCAGCGATCGGTGACGCTGGCCGGCGCGACAGTTCTCAGGACCTCGACTCCCTGAACGGAAAGATCCTGAGAATGACCCCGGATGGCGGCGTCCCTGATGACAACCCCTTCGCTGGCTCCCTCGTCTACAGTTACGGGCACCGTAACCCCCAGGGCCTGGCGTGGGCGGAGGACGGCACCATGTTCGCCACCGAGTTCGGGCAAAACACCTGGGACGAGCTGAACATCATCACCGCGGGCGCCAACTATGGTTGGCCCGCCGCGGAAGGGATCGCCGATGCCGAGGGCTTTACCGACCCCGTACAGCAGTGGGAGCCCGCTGCAGCCAGTCCCAGCGGTATGACCCACATCGATGGGACCCTCTTCATCGCCAACTTGCGTGGGCAGGTTCTCCGGGCCGTTCCGGCTGGCAACCCGTCCACTTCGACCACTTACTACACCCGCGAGTTCGGCCGCATCCGTGACGTCACGGAATCCCCGGACGGGAAGCTCTGGTTTGTCACCAACAACACCGATGGCAGAGGCACCCCCGGTCCCGACGACGACCGCATCCTCAGCGTGGAGCCGGCCTGGCAGTAATCGAAGCGGCGAATGAGCCACCGAGTGAAACATTGCCAGCAGTCCGCAATGTAG
Organism: uncultured Actinomycetota bacterium; assembly: GCA_963722145.1. Classification (GTDB taxonomy): domain Bacteria; phylum Actinomycetota; class Actinomycetes; order Actinomycetales; family Micrococcaceae; genus Arthrobacter. Next base: position 69,368 of record CAVRLW010000020.1, read on the forward strand.
CGGGGCATCACCCACGTTGTGCTAGCGCAGATCGCATTTAGCCGATTCTGCGGCAAGAAAGAGGCAACCGTAATGACCGAAGTGACCAGACGCAGTCTCCTCGTGTCGGGAGCCGCGCTCGGCGTCGGAATCCTGACCGCCTGCACCTCCCCTCAACCTCGCGGAAACGCGGCGAGGCCGAATTCCTCAGAAGGCAGTAACGACACAGCGGCCAGCGGCGGCCGGTACGGGGCGGGAAGCTACAACACGGAGGAAGTCGCCGATGAGTTGCGCTACATCAAAGAGAGCGTCCGTCCGTTGCCTGAAGGAGACGGCAAACGGATCCTGATCACTGGCTCCACCGCCGGCCTGGGACAGCTCGCCGCAGCCCACCTTCTGGCGCGCGGGCACCGTGTCGTCGCCCATGCCCGCAACGAGCAACGCGCGGCTGACGTGCGTCGCGACCTTCCCGGATTTGAAGCGGTAGTCATCGGCGACCTCGGGTACCTCGACGAGACGCGGGTGCTCGCGTCTCAGATCAACGAACTTGGGGCCTTCGATGTCATCATCCACAATGCGGGGGTCTACGGCGTTTCCGGCGGAGAGATCCTGACCGTTAACTCGCTGTCGCCCTACCTCCTGACAGCCCTGGTTGATGCCCCCTCGCAGCTGGTCTACCTCACGTCCGACCTGCACCTCGGCGGCGACCTCAATCCTCGTGAGCTGCGAACGGAAGGCACCGGCGTCACCTACGACGACAGCAAGCTCCAGGTCCTGACGCTCGCCATGGCCGTCGCCAGGCAGCGCGACGATCTCCGAGTCAACGCTGTAGCCCCGGGATGGGTACCGACTCGCATGGGCTTCGCCAACGGACCATACGCGCCCGATGACCTCCGCGATGGCTACATGACGCAGGTCTGGCTCGCCGAAGGGATCGAGGCCGCAAGCCAAGTCACCGGAGAGTTCTTCTTCCACGCGGAACCCGAGCCCAGAGTGCACACAGCTGTTCGAGACACCGATGCACAGAACGGCCTGCTCGACGCATACGCGCAACGAACCGGGACACCGCTAAGTTCATGAAGCCAGTCGCACTACATCGTCGTGCTTTCGACCCCACCGTGGGTCCGGCAAGATTTCGGTGTTCTGCCATCGGACCGAAGCTGAACATCGGCAGGGAGTCCCTGCGCCAATGGGTTCTCCAGGCCCAGATCGACGCTAACGAAGCCCAGGCGTCACCAGTGCAATCGCAGGTCCAGGTGGTCAGTTCCCACTTGGACCAGCTCAGTGCTGCGCGACCTCGGGCGGTTCCTCAGTTCGAGCCTCCGCCGAGCACGTCCACGTGCACGTGGTCGAGGTGACGCAGGATCTCGTTGCTGGGCTCGGGTGCATCGTAGTCGTGCCACTGCCCTCCGGAGATGCGAGCGCTCCAGAATTGGTCGTCGAAGATGACGTACTGGATGTTCAGGTCCTCGGCATGTGCGACGAGCCAGTGGGCGAGTATCCACCCCTCGCGCCGGTTCTCCTCTGTCACCGGGCGGAAGAAGATGTCGATGGCCCGGCCGTCGTAGTGCGTCGAGTCCGCTCCGTGCCCCTGATCGACGCCACCTGGGACGAATCCGCCCAAGCTCTGGTCGCCGAACACCTCGGTCATGGCTTCGCGCACCTGCTCGGCGCGGGGTGTCAGGCCGGTGATAGTCAGCTCTTGTACCTGCAGGTCACTGGCGGCTGAACCGCGGCAGCTCAGACTGGGACCAGCGTCGTCGGACGGCCCCTCAGCCAGCCGCTGCAACACCGCCTCGTCGATGCCGGATGTGTCAGGGGCCTCCACCCCGCGGGCCAAGAGCGCCGCCGCCGTCGTGGCCAGCTGCGCCTCATCACGGTCGAGCTCGACCTCTCCCTCCGAGGTTTCGACCACGCACTCCGGGGCCCCTAGCAACGAGCCGCCCTCGGCGCGCACGCCGCCGAGCAAGTCAGGCCCCAGGAACACCAGCGCAGACGCGAGCATCCCGAGCAGGAAAAGACCCAAGAGCGGCCGAAGCGGGCGGCGCCGGCCCCCGCGCGTCTCTCCGTTGGCCATCACGAGTGCAGACGTGCCTGCCGCACGGTGACGACCTCAGCGAATGCCGCTGCAACTGTTCCCATGAACCGGCGTCCGACCAGTTCCGCATTCGCTTCATCGCCAACAGCCTCGACGGCACCCGCGAATTCGTATCCCGAGATCCAAGGACTGAAATCTGCGTTGGTTAGGCAATGCGCCACGGTCCGAACCAGAATCTCGTCTGCTGTGGGCTGGGGTGTGGGGCGCGATTCGACAACGGCGCTCTTGGACTGATGGATAAGTGCTTTCACGGGTTTCCTTTGTGTCCTGGCGGAGTTATTGGTCGAGGTTGCTGATTTTCGTACAGGATGGCCCGCCTGCCGCAAGGGTGGTGATGTCGCCTAGCAGTTGTTCACAGCCGTTCGGGCAGCTGATCTTCTCTGGTTTCCGCAAAGTCCGTGAACTGGGGCTAAGTGGCAGGTGGGCAATAGAGTCCAGGGGCCGTTTCAACTGTCGAGCCATCCAAAGTTTATGCCGCGTCCCTGGCCCGTTCACGTGATTCTGCGGCTTGCGCGCGGGCAGGGCCGCCGCCGGTTGCGCCGGCGGCCGGCCTACCTACTGTGCCTGGATCCGTGGTGGCCCGGGCGGCGTCGTCAAATTCGTCCAGCAGCGCTTCCTTGATGATCCGGCGCGGGTCGTACTCCCGGGGGTCCAGCTTTTTCCAGTTCACGTCGTCGAAATCAGCGCCGACTTCCTCGCGCAGCTGGTCACGCGCGCCGGTTGCCATGCGCCGCAGCTCGCGCACCAGCCTGCCCAGCTCGGCGGCATAGTCGGGCAGCCGCTCAGGACCAAGCACGACGACGGCGAGGATGGCCAGGATGAGCAGTTCTCCACCGTTAATTCCGAGCATGTCATTATCCTTTGAGGTCTTCGAGCCGGCTGGGCACGTTCGCTGTTGCTTCGGTTTCTTCCTCGAGCCTGGCGCGTTTTTTGTCCCGGCGTTTGTCGTTCCACAGGCACAGGATGATGGCCAGGGCGAAGAGGGCCAGCAGGGGTGCGGCCAGGTACAGCATGGTCATCGCGTCCGAGCCCGGTGCGGCCATGGCCGCGACGAGGCAGATCAAAAACAGTGTCACCCGCCAGCTTCTGAGGATTTGCCTGCCCCGGATTAGGCCCATCATGTTCAGCCCGAACAACAGCACCGGAATGACCATGGCCACCCCGAAGGCCAGCAGTAGCCGGATCACGAAGGCCAGGTAATCCGAGGCAGTGATCAGGTTCGAGGTGCCCTGCGGGTTTATGCCGGTGAAAAACTGCACCGAGTGTGGCAGCACGAACAAAGCCAGTGCCACCCCGCCGAGAAACAGGGGAACCGCGGCGGCAATAAAGCCCAAGGCGGTGACTTTTTCCTTCTTCTTCAGCCCCGGCATGATGAACGCCCACAGCTGGTAGAGCCAGACGGGGGAGGAAATCACGACGCCGATAAACAAGGAGACCTGGATCAGCTGGTCAAACGGTCCCCCGACGGTGGTGAAGGTGATCGAGGCCAGCCGGCCGTTGACGCCGTTGGCGTCCCGAACCGGCTGGGTGAGCAGGTTGAACACCGGGTAGTACAGGTAAAACCCGCCCACCATGCCGGCGGCCAGGCCCAGCACGGCCTTAAAAATCCGGTTGCGCAGCTCAACCAGGTGTGCCTTCAGCGGCATTTTGCCCTCGGGGTTGGTCCTGCGCCCCTGTGTGGTATCCGCCATCGGCCGCATCAGTACCATAGGTCCGGTGACCATCGGATCTCCGTGCCGGCTCAGCTGCCGGCCGGTGGCCGGTTGTCCGGGCCCCGGCGGGCCGGATCGACGATCCGGCCCTCAACCGGCCCGGAGGAATCTCCGGCGGCGGGGTTGGATTTGTTTTCGTCCTTCAACTGCTCGACTTCGGATTTGAAGATGCGCAGGGACTGTCCCAGGCTGCGGGCCAGGCCGGGAAGCTTGGGCGCACCGAAGAGCAGCAGTGCCAGAACAATGATGATGACCAGATGCCATCCTTGAAGACCACCGAGCATGGAAACTTCCTTTCAAGATTTAATGGCTCCCGGCGCGGTCCGGATTTGCCAGGTATCGCTTTTTTCTAGGGTGACGAGAATGTCCTTGAATGACCCAAAACCGGGTCCTGAGGCTGCGAGGGGTGAGGGGATCGCGCGGACCAGGAACTGCCGCGCGATCCCCCGACATCACTTCAGATTGGAGCGGAAGAACGTAGTGAGCTTGTCGAACGGGATGAGGCCGACGCGGTCGTAGAGGTCCACGTGGCCGGCCCCGGGGACCCAGAAGAGTTCCTTGGGCCCCGTGGCGAGCCGGTAGGCCTCTTCACTGAACTCCCTCGAATGCGCCTGGTCGCCGGTGATGAACAGCAGCGGCCGCGGCGAAACCAGCTCCAGGTCGGCGAACGGGTGGAAGTTCATGAACTTGGCGTTGGTGGCCAGTGCGGGGTGCGTGGTGGTGTTCGGGTGGTATCCGCGTGCGGTCCGGTAGAAGTCGTAGAACTCCCGATCCACCGCGGTCGATTCCGCCGTGAGTCGTTCCGGGGTTCCGCCCGTGTACTCGATCGGGCCGCCGGCGAACTCGACGTCCCGCTGCGCGGCGGCTGTCGCAATGAAAGCTTTGCGCTGTTCCAGGGTCACGGACTTCCGGAGCCCGTCACGGTTGGCGGCGCCCATGTCATACATGCTCACGGTGGCGATGGCCTTGATTCGCGGGTCAATTTTTGCCGCGCTGAGAACGAAGCTGCCGCTGCCGCAGATCCCGATAGCTCCGACACGCTCCTTGTCAACGAACGACTGAGCGCGCAGGTAGTCCACGGCGGCGCTGAAGTCTTCGGCGTAGACGTCGGGCAATACGGCGTTTCCGGGCTTTCCTGCACTTTCTCCCCAGAACGAGAGGTCGAAGGACAGGGTGACGTATCCCTGCTCCGCCATCTTGGTTGCGTAGAGGTTGGCGCTCTGTTCCTTCACGGCGCCCATGGGATGGCCCACCACAAGTGCCGGATTGCCCGTGCTGCGGTTCAGGTTGTTGGGGACGTACAGGTTGCCCACGACCTTCATCTCGTACCTGTTCTTGAACGAGATCTTCCGGACCGTGACCTGGTCACTGGTGTAAAAGTTGTCCGCACCGTTTGACGTGTCCCCCGGCTCCAGATCCTTCCGCGATGCGGAGGTGGAGGCGAAGGCCTGTACGGGTGTTGCCAGCCCCGCTGCGCTGGCGAGCCCGACCGCCGCCGCACCGGCACCGGTCAGCCTCATCAGGTTCCGGCGTGAGACTCCTCGCTCCGCCCAGCCCATCCCAGTGGCCGTCTTCTTGCTTCCGTCAGCATTCGTGCTCATGATGGTGTCATCTTCCTGATAGTCGCTTACGAACGTTGAAACATTCCTGCTTCATTTCCAGCTCACCACGGCTGGAAAATACGAGGGAGCCTCTGCTGTGGCTGGTACTGGCAGGGACCCTCAGCAAAATGACGCGAGCTCATGAAAGGGAAGGCCCGCGTGATAGAGGTACTGAGAGGGACTCCCTCGCCACCGGGGCTCGACGTAACGTGGACGGTATGGACAACAGAGCGCAAGTACGCGAATTCCTCATCTCGCGCCGTGCACAGGTCAGCCCGGAGCAGGTGGGACTGCCCGGCGGGACGAACCGGCGGGTACATGGTTTGCGCCGCAGCGAGGTGGCCACCATTGCCGGCTTGAGTGTGGAGTACTACATCCGTTTGGAGCGCGGTACGATCAGCGGCGCCTCGCCCCGAGTGCTCGAAAGCATCGCCAGGGCGCTGTGTCTGAGCGACGCTGAACGGGCCCACCTGTTTGATCTTGCGCACGCGGCCAGCCCGGTCGCGCGGCCGCCGCGCGGACGGAATCCGAAGTCCTGGACGCCCCATCAGAGCCTGCAATGGGCGCTCGATGGGGTGACGGCTGGTCCTGCCTTCGTCCGCAACGGCAGGATGGACCTGCTGGCGGCCAACACGTTGGCGCGGGCGTTCTACAAGGACGTGTACGACATGCCGGGGCAACCCCCGAACATCGCCCGATTCACCTTCCTCGACGACCGCGCGTACGAGTTTTACCCGGACTGGGATGCGTTCGCGGAAGTGACGGTCTCTATCCTGCGCACGGAAGCCGGCCGCGACCCGCATAACAAGGGACTCCACGACCTCATTGGTGAGCTCGGTACGCGCAGCGAGGAGTTCCGACGCCGCTGGGGTGCACACAACGTCCGCCACCACGGCACCGGTTTCAAGTCCTTTCATCACCCGGTGGTCGGGGAGATGACGCTGGCTTTTGAGGGGCTGGAGATGGCCGCTGAGCCGGGTCTGACGCTGACGATCTATACCGCGGAGATGGGGTCGCCGTCGGCTGAGCGCATGCAGCTGCTCGCTTCGTGGGCTGCCAGTGAGTATTCAAAGGCCGTCCTGTCCCCGTCGGAGAGGACGCGGACGCGGACGGACGGCTGACGGACGCGTTGCTTGACCGGTAGCTACTGCGTGCTGCGGTCCCAGCCGGCGGAGACCATGGTGGAAGTTAGGATTTGCCGTACTTTCGGCAGCGCGGAACACGCGAGGTGAACGCGCATGGTCGGACCAGCAGGCCGCACAGCCAGACGCATTCGTTCGTTCCTGCGTGCTCTGGCGTGCGGCATCTGCTTCGGCGTCGCCGGCCTGGTCTGGTCTGTGCCACGTCTTCGGGCCCGCCGCTTGAGACGGGCGGCGACGTGCCGAACCTGCGCGTCACACATCAGGATGCGCAACGTCGCCGTGTTCCTGGTCGCGGCGCTGCTCCTCGCCGGAGCTGCTGCGCGCACACTCGCGGCGACCTCGCCGCAGATCGTCTGCCATAGTCACATCACCCCTGACGGGCAGGTCCAGCCGGAGCCGTACCTTCAGATTTCTCCCCCCATCGCATGGAGTATCACCCGGAAAGTACTGGTCGCGCCCATCAGCGGAGTAGGGGTCCTGGCTGGTCGGGCGATGGGCATGGAGTCTTGCTCGGGACCGCCGCTGCTGGTCATGTTCTGGCCACCTCCCCGCACAAGCGGCGGCGGAAGCACCCTGGGTGACGTGTTCGTCGCGTGGATGCCACCCGGCGAAACGCGCGCGGGGCCCTTGAGCATCAACGGGTACGGGAGCGAGGGCGAGCGGTTGTACGTCAGGTACGGCCCCAACATTTCGCAGGCCCGAGTCGAGGAGGAGGAGCTCGGCTACCACGAGTCACGCCACGTGGACCAGTGGGCTGTGGCGAACCTCGTGGCTGGCCCATTCGCGTTCCCGGCTGCCTATTTCGTTGACGAGGCACTGTTTCCCTCATCGCGCAACCACTTTGAGCGGGACGCCGGCCTGTCCCGGGGCGGGTACCCGCCCGTGCCCGACAACTGGCCGGCGCCCCGGTGGCCGGAGACGGCGGCCATCGCCGCGCTCTGTCTGCTGATCTTGCGACGACGACTGCGGTGGTCGGCACGCGTGGTCCGGGGCGGGCCACGGCAACGAACGGCACATGCGCCGTACCGGTGCCCGGTCCACACCCGTGGCTGGAATCCCGTCGCTTAGCGTGACACGCCGCTGATCTTGACGGTCCTGCTGTTATTCGACCGCGGTTTGCTTCACGAATATGAAGCTTAGACAGGCCACTTTCCTGTCTTCACTAGAACGCCGATAATTGCCGTTTGGGACTGCCCCGGGTCTGCTTGACTCCTGACTTGTGAGGTTTCAGTCCTTGAGGCAAGGATGTTCACATGCCCAAGCCTTCCCCGCTGAGTTCCGCCGTGACGTGTCCGACGGCGGCTGGCAGCCTTCCTGAGTCAGCGACTATCGAGTTGAATCGACCGAGTTGAATCGACCCTTGACCGGCGATACTCACCGATATATCGTTAATTATCGCCGAATGGTCGGCGACCTTCGGAGAAATTCAACTGACGCGGAAGGACGATGCCGTTATGAAAGGCATTCACGACGACAAGTTCACGGACGGCGGACCCGCGCTGGGACGCTTCGGGCGCGGCAGGAGCCGCCGCGGACCCCACGGACACGGCGGTTTCGGGCCGGGCCGCGGGTTTGGGCCAGGTTTCGGGCCGGGCTTTGGTCCCGGCTTTGGTCCTGGGTTTGGTCCCGGCGGTTCGAGGCGGGCCAACAGGGGCGATGTTCGTTCGGCGATTCTCTCCCTCCTGGCCGAATCACCGTCCAACGGTTACGGCCTGATCAAGACGATTGCCGACAAGACGTCTGGGGCCTGGCGTCCGAGCCCGGGCTCCGTCTACCCGACGCTCCAGCAACTCGTTGATGAAGAGCTGATCGCGCCCGTAGGTGACGGCCGGCGAACCGAGTTCACACTCACCGACGCGGGCAAGGCTTACGTGGCCGATCACGCCGAGGATCTGGGGAACGCGTGGAACACCGATCCTCAGGGGTCAGGACCGGCGTTTCACCAGAGCGTGGGAAAGCTCATGGGAGTCATTCACCAGTTCCGCTTCTCGGCAACCGAGGAACAACGCAATGCCGCAATGGAAGTAATCGATGACACCCGCCGCGCGCTCTACCGCATCCTCGCCGACTAACACCGCCGTTACTCAGATGTGGCCCGTCGGCCTCTAAAAGGTCTGCTGGACTGCCCGTAACGACGCAGACCGGGCTACCTTCGTTTTCAGTTCCCGGCGAGATCCTCGATCTCGGCCAGCAGCTGGTCCCGCCAAGAATATTCCTGGGCGACCGAGTACTCACCATTCCCGGCATCCAAAAAAGTCAGTTCCCGGTTCACCATGAAGACCATCAAGGCCTGACGCGCAGCTATCGTCACGGCCGTTGGGCTCGTCCTTTACGGGACGGCTCGGGCGCCGACCCCTGCCAATGGTCCCTCCCCGAATGACCGCGGCAACACTATAGTTAGAGCCACACCCCGCAGCGGGAAAAGAGCAATGATGCGCGGAATAGGCAGGCGCCAATCTGGCGGGCGCGGAATAGGTCTGATCGGGGCCGTGTATCTGGCCATCGGCGTAGTAGTCGCCGCCACCCACGGCTATTTTGTGGCCTGGAACATTCCCGGCAACATTCTGGAAGGGCTCGCGGCAATTATCCTCTGGCCCCTCGTGGCCATCTTTGGAGTGGATCTGCATACCTTGATCGCCTGATTTTGGTTGTTGTCCCAGAGACTCACGGTGGCCCGGGCCACCTCAATTGGTGATTAACCATTGCCCCCACTTTCCCCGATTCTGTCCCTACAATTAAGTGTTGGCCTCCATGGCATTCACGTCGCGGGGGCGACCAAATAAGGAGGATCATCATGGGCCTGGGTGACAAGATCCACAACGCCGCCGAGAAACTCCACGGCAAAGGCAAAGAGACAGCCGGCAAAGCCACCGGCGACGACAAGATGAAGGCCGAAGGCAAAAGCCACCAAATCAAAGCAGACCTGAAGCAGGCCGGCGAAAAAGTCAAAGACGCCTTCAAGAAACACTGAACACAGGCCACCGGAGGGCGGAGGTGCGGTCCGGCGGACCGCACCTCCGCCCCGGCCTTTTGCCCACACAATCTAAGGGCTCTCCCCTAACGGCGCAGGTCGAGCGCCTCAAGGAGCCGCCCGACCGAGCCGCCGAGGTTCCACTCAGTGGCGAGACGCTCAAGGTTGGCCCGCGAGCCGCCGAGGGCAGGATGCAACTGCGCGCCGGCCTCCTCGAGCGTCGGCAGTTCCAAGTCCCGCACGATCTTCACGACGGCGGGCGCAACCGTGAGGTAGTCGGCTGCCGCGGCGAGCTTCGACCGCACGGCAGTGGACAGCCCGCTTCCTGCGTCCGCGGCAGCCGCGAGCAGCCCGTCGAGAGTGCCGTACTCCCCGAGCAGCGACGCGGCGGTTTTCTCGCCGATGCCGGCGACGCCCGGCAGCCCGTCGGAGCTGTCGCCGCGCAGGGTCGCGTAGTCGGCATATTGCCCCGGCAGCACACGGTACTTGCTGACCACGACGGCGTCGGTCAGGACTTCGAGGTTCCTCATCCCGCGGGCGGTGTAGATCACGCGCACCTGGCGGGCGTCGTCGACGACTTGGAAGAGGTCGCGGTCGCCTGTCACCACGTCAACAGGAAGCTCGGCGTGGCTGGCGTAGGTGCCGATGACGTCGTCGGCCTCGTGTTCGGCTGCCCCGACGACGGCGATGCCGGCGAGCTCGAGCACCCGGAGGATCATCGGAATCTGCGCCTCGAGCGCGTCCGGCACGACCTCCACATCGGGGGCGCCGGCCATCACTTCGGCGACTCGATGCGACTTGTAGCTCGGTATTAGGTCTACGCGCCACTGCGGACGCCAATCGTCGTCCCAGCAAGCAACCAGATGCGTCGCGCCGTAGTCGGTGGTGAGCCGCGCGATCATGTCGAGCAGCCCGCGGACGGCGTTCACCGGGGTGCCGTCGGCGCGGCGGATCGTGTCGGGCACGCCGTAGAATGCGCGAAAGTACAGCGACGCGGTGTCGAGCAGCATCAGACGGTCGGTCATAACTGATCCTGACACGGATGTGCCCGCGGGTCAGGAGCGGAGCCGCTGGCCGCGAAGCTTTTTTCCCGCCTTGCGGGCTTTTTTCTCCGTCTTCCGGGCAACGCGTTCTTCCATCTCCAGCAAACTCTGGAATCCGAGGTCAGTGCCGGCGGGCAGGTCCGGGGTGGCCGCCAGTCTCCGCAGCAGCGCGGTGGCCATGACGCTGTCCTGATGGTCGCCGAGCACTGTCTGGAGCCGTCCGGCGGACTCGGTGAGTTTGACGGCGCGTTTGCCGTGGATCTCCGTTACCGATTCGCCCGCGTGGCGCAGGCGTTTGGCGTCTTTTCGGACCTCGTGCAGCGCCGTGTCGCGGGAGGTGCGGCCGGCGGAGCGTTTGACGGCCTTCCGGGAGCGCTCCACCCGCTTTGCTGCCTTGTTGACCAGCTTGGCTGTCACTTTGCGCGCCGGACGGAAGGCGAGAGGCCTGGCAGGCGGGTGGTCCCGGAAGTCCTCAAGGGAGCCAAGGAGACGGAAATAGCGATCGGTCCGGAGGGTCTTCAGGACGTTTCTGTAGCCCGCGTTGTGGGCTGCGACCAGCTCCTGTTCGATCAGCTGGTTCAAAGGGCCGGACCTCTGCTCTTCGGGGAGTTCCAGGACGTGCCGGCGAAGCCGCTCCAGCATGACTTCGGCATCGCGAGCCGGACCCAGGATCTGGCCCAGCCACTTCAGTTCGGCCTGGAGTTCCCGGACCGCTGATCGGTTGAAGAGTTTGCGATAGGTGGCAAGGGTGGACCGCGCCCGGCGGGTCGCGGACCGCATCCGGTGGACGGAATCCGGTGTTCCCAGCCGGACGCCCGGATCATGGGCGATGAAGTCTTCGATCCGTGCGTCCAGATAGGCCGTTACGACGTCGACTGCTGGTCCCTTCTTTCGGGGTTTTCCGGGTTTTCCGGTCCGGGGGTTGAGCTCGGCTGGCCATGCAGCTCCAAAAGTTCGGGCAAGTTTGGACGGATAGGCGGAGTGGCCCGCTCCCGTGGACGTCAGGGTTTCGGCGGCAGCGTCGAGGAACTCCCGGGTTCCGTGGACGAGTTCGAGCTCCCATTCACGCCAGTCGAGGGCCGGCCCTGGCGGCTGCAGGGCTTCGGCGTGGACCAGGTCGTCGGCGAAGTCGGCCAGGTGCTCACCGCCGGGCCCGTAGAGCCGGTAGGTGATGCGCCGCGTACTCAGCCGGGCGACGGGCACGGGTTCCTCGCCCCGGGTGAATACCTGGAGATGATCGGATAGTTCTTCCGGCACGGTCTCCGGCTGGCCCAGCGGTGCATGGATTTCCTCCCGCTGGTCCGTTCCGGCGGGAAGCTTGAGGTGCCAGCCCTCATCCGTTCCGCCCGCGCGGCGCCGGAGGGTCAGGCGCCGCGCGGCGAGGGCCAGGGACGGCGTGTCGAAGTACATAGCCTCAAGGTGATCCGTCACCGGTTCCGCGACGTGGTCCACACCTTCGATTGTCAGCAGGTCCGGAAGTGGCGTGGAGGTCTCGGCGTCGTATTTTTGTTCCGTTTCGAGTTTTCCGTTGGTGTCCATGGCAGGCCCCCTCTACTGGCACCGCTGGAACATGGACTTGATCCTCCGGCGGGCGTGTCCGGCCGGTGCCGTGGCCCGTTACGCCCAGCCCGATTCTAGGCCCGCTGCAACAGCCCGACCAGACCGTCAGCCGCGCCCAGGTCACGTTCGTTGCCAGGCTGGCCGCGGCCGGAATCACCGATGCGGCCCGGTTGGCTGGGCGGTCCGGATCCCGTCCGATCATCGCCGTCGCGGGCCGCTCCCTCCTGCCTCAGGAACGGTGGTCCGAAATGGACCTCACCGGGGTTTACACGCTGGCCGACTACACGGATCAGGATTCGTCCAAAGACCCCGAGCTTTCCGCCGCGCTGCTTCGCCGGATCGGGAAGGACATCGGCACGAGCCTGCTCTAGCCTTCCGTGCAGCGCCACGCAGAAACGCCCGCCCGGTTTACCCGGGCGGGCGTTCTTGGTTTCTCCGGAGGGGCGGCCGCCACCCCACGGCTGCTAGCCGATCAGTGCCAGGACCGCTCCGGCCGTGACCACCCCGCCCGCTTCGGTGCGGACGTCAGTGACAGTGCCGTCCCGGTGCGCGGAGACCTGGGTTTCCATCTTCATGGCTTCAAGGACAACAACCGGGTCCCCTGCCGATACCTCGGCGCCGGGCTCGACGAGCCACTTCACCACTGTTCCGGCCATGTCGGCGCGCAGCTCCCCCGGGTCGGCAGCGGCAGCGCCGCCGTCGGACGCTAATTCCACGGACACGCCTGCGGGCACGGGGCCGCCGGACAGCGTCCGATGAGACAGCGCCCAGCCGTCCAGCAAATCTGCGGGGAGGCCGACGGCAAGGCGCCGGCCGTCCACGTCGACGGTGATGGTGCGGCGTTCGCCGTCGGGCGCGGTGATGCTGTAGTCGGGATCGGCGGAGATGGAGACACTGTCCGCGAAGTCGGTTTCGATCCAGCGGGTGTGGATGCCGAGCCGGTCCTCTGACGTGAAGTCCGGGGACTCCAGCACGGCCCGGTGGAACGGCAGCACGGTGGCGACCCCGGTGATGCGCATTTCGGCAAGGGCCCGGCGGGCGCGGCGCAGGGCCTGCTGGCGGTCCGCGCCGGTGACGATCAGCTTCGCGAGCAGGGAATCGAACTGCGGCGCGACGAAGGAGCCGGAGCGGACGCCGGTGTCGAGGCGGATGCCCGGGCCGGTGGGGCCGGCGAACTCGCCGATGGTGCCGGGCGAGGGCAGGAAGCCGCGGCCCACGTCCTCGGCGTTCAGCCGGAATTCGAAGGCGTGCCCGCGCGGCGCCGGGTCCTCGGTCAGACGCAGCGGCTCCCCCGCGGCGATCCGGAACTGTTCCTGGACGAGGTCGATTCCCGTGGTTTCCTCGGTGATGGGGTGCTCCACCTGCAGCCGGGTGTTGACCTCGAGGAATGCCACCGTGCCGTCCGCGGCGACCAGGAATTCCACGGTGCCGGCGCCGGAGTAGCCGGCTTCGCGGCAGACGGCCTTGGCGGCGTCGTAAATCAGCTTGGTCTGCTCGTCGCTGAGGAACGGCGCGGGCGCCTCCTCCAGGAGCTTCTGGTGCCGGCGTTGCAGTGAGCAGTCGCGGGTTCCGACGACCACGACGTTGCCGTGGGCGTCGGCCAGGACCTGTGCCTCGACGTGGCGCGGACGGTCCAGGTAGCGCTCCACGAAGCACTCGCCCCGGCCGAAGGCGGCAACTGCTTCACGGACGGCGGAGTCAAAGGCTTCCTCGACCTCGTCGATGGCCCGGACCACCTTCATGCCGCGCCCGCCGCCGCCGAAAGCGGCCTTGATGGCGATCGGCAGGCCGTGCTGTTCCGCGAAGGCCCGCGCGTCGGCAGCCGTGTCGACGGGACCGTCGCTGCCAGCCACCAGGGGTGCGCCGGCCCGCACGGCCGCGTCGCGGGCCGTGATCTTGTTGCCAAGCAGCCGGATCGCGTCCGGCGTCGGACCGATCCAGGTCAGTCCGGCGTCCAGGACGGCCTGGGCAAAGTCGGCGTTCTCGGAGAGGAAGCCGTAGCCGGGGTGGACGGCGTCCGCCCCGGACTGGGCCGCCACGGCGAGGAGCTTGGGGATGTTCAGGTATGTGTCCGCGGGCGAGTTGCCGTCCAGGCTGAAGGCTTCATCGGCGGCGGCGACATGCAGGGCGTCGGCGTCAATGTCGGCGTAGACGGCGACGGACGCCAGCTGCGCGTCGTCGCAGGCCCGGGCTATGCGGACCGCGATTTCTCCACGGTTGGCGATCAGGACCTTGCGCATCAGTTACTCGCTTCTTCTTCGGTGGTGGCGTGTTCTGTGGTGCCGTATTCGGTGGTGGCGGATTCGGCCCAGCGGAAGCGGATCTTGCCGCCGATGGGGACCTGCGCGGCGAGATCCAGCTGGGAGTCGGCCACCACGGCGATCACCGGGTAGCCGCCCGTGATGGGATGGTCGGCCAGGAAGAGCACGGGCAGGCCCTCCGGCGGGACCTGCAGGGCGCCCGCCACGGTGCCTTCGCTGGGCAGTTCGCCCTGGCGGCTGCGCTGCAGCGGGGTCCCGTCCAGCCGCATGCCGACCCGGTTGGACTGCGGCAGCACGGACCAGTCCTGGGCGGTGAAAGAGTCCAGCGCCGCCTGATCGAACCAGTCGGCACGGGGGCCGGGGACGACGTCGAGGACGGTCACCCCGGTGCCCGGGTAGTCCGGCTGCAGTTCGGGAGCCCCGACGACGCCGGATTCGGCCTCGCCGCCGGCGGCCAGCACCTGCCCGGCGGTCAGCGGCGCCGGACCGATCCCTGACATCGTGTCGGTGGAGCGGCTGCCCAGCACCAGGGCTGCATCCACCCCGCCGCGGACCGCGAGATAGCTTCGGAAGCCGCTCTGCGGTGCGCCAAGGCTGAGCGTTTCGCCGTCGAGCAGCGCGAACGGGGCGGCCATCGGCACCGGGCGGTGCCATGTTTCGCCGGCGCTGTCCGGCGCCGACTCGATGCTCAGTGCCGACGGCGCCCCGGTGACTGCAAGGACCTGGTCAGACACGGCCTGGACCCTGAGCCCGCCGGTCACGGTCTCGATGGCGACGGTCTCGATGGCGGCCGCGGTGGGGGCGTTGCCGACAAGGCGGTTGGCCCGGCGCAGCGAGGCCCGGTCCAGCGCGCCGGCGGCGGAGACGCCCAGGCCGGAGTGGCCGTGCCGGCCGAGGTCCTGGATCAGGCTCTGTATGCCGGGCGAAACGATCCGGAGTCCGCGGGCGACGTCCCCTGCAGCCGGCGCCGCGACTGACTCAGCGACTGACTCAGCGGCGAGCGTGACCGCATCCCGGACGGGCCGGAACTGCACCCGGTGGCCGGGGGCGGCCAGGGCAGGCTGGTCCCGGTCCAGGTCCCACATCCGGGCATTGGTGCGCCCGATCAGCTGCCAGCCGCCCGGGGAACGGCGCGGGTACACGGCCGAATAGTTGCCGGCCAGCGCCACGGAACCTGCGGGCACGGCGGTGCGCGGCGAGCTGCGCCGGGGCACTTCCAGCTGCTGGTTCTCCCCCACCATGTACCCGAACCCGGGTGCGAAGCCGGCGAAGGCCACGGTCCAGACCTGGCCGGAATGGGCGGCGATCACGCCCTCCGTTCCGAGGCCGGTGAGCCGCCCGACTTCGGCGAGGTCTTCGCCGTCGTACACGGTGTCGATGACCACCAGCCCGCCGTCGAGCTGCACCGGGGCGGTGAGGTCGAGCTGCAGCAGCCGGGCGGCGATGCGCCGGGCCGAGGCCGGGGAATCGGCCTTGACCAGGACGGTCTCGGCCGCGGCCAGGACGTCCTGCTGGCCCGGCAGCGGCTTCTCCAGCAGCAGTGCCTGCAGGGCAAGCACGTCCTGGGTGCCGGAGAGCTCGGCGAGGACGGCGCGCGTTCCCACGGCCCGCACGGAGCGGACCTTGTGAGCTGCGGGCCCTTGTACCTTCAGGGGTTCCCCTGCTGTCTCAATCACGAGTTGCCTCAATCATTGTGCCGGTGCCAGTGGACAGGACCCGCGCCGCTCAGGCGTGGGCATCCTGCAGGAGCCGCTCTTCTTCGTCGGTATGCGGGTTGCGCCCGATGGCCAGCCCGATCACCGTCACGATCGAGGCGACCGCGAGGTAGCCGGCGATCAGGAACCAGTTGCCGCTGGCGGCGTAGAGGGCGGTGAAGACCAACGGTGCGATGGCGCCGCCGACCACGCCGGCCAGCGTGTAGGCCAGCGAGCTGCCGGCGTAGCGCAGCCGGGCCGGGAACTGTTCGGTGATGTAGGCGGCCTGCGGGCCGTACATGAAGGCGTGGAAGGCCAGCCCGATCACGATGCCGACGGTCAGCGTGAGGACCGACTTGTCCTGGATCATGACGAAGAACAGCGGGATGTACGCGGCGGTTCCGACGGCGGCAATGCCGTAAACGAGGCGGCGGTTGAAGCGGTCCGTAAGGGCGCCCGCCGCGGGGATCAGGACCAGCTGGAAGGCGGAGCCGATCAGGATGGCGGTCAGTACGTTGCTGGTGCTCATGCCCAGTTCCTTGGTGGCGTAGACGGCCATGAAGACGGTGAGCAGGGAGTACAGCACGTCCGGGCTGATGCGGGACAGGGCGGCGGACACGAGGGCGCGCGGCTCCTTGGTGAAGACCTCCTTGATGGGGGCCTTGGGCTGTTCGCCGTGGGCCTGGATGGCCTTGAAGACGGGGGTTTCCTCGAGCTTTAGCCGGATCAGCAGGCCGAAGCCCACCAACACGGCCGAGGCGAGGAAGGCCACGCGCCAGCCCCAGGAGAGGAAGTCGTCGTTGCTGAGCGTCGCGGCGAGCACGGCCAGGACGCCGTTGGCCATCAGGTTGCCGGCGGGCGGGCCGATCTGCGCGGCGGAGGACCAGAAGCCGCGCCGCTTGGCGTCGCCGAATTCGCTCGAGAGCAGGACGGCACCGCCCCACTCGCCGCCGACGCCGATGCCCTGCGCCAGGCGCAGCAACACGAGGATGATGGGTG
Source organism: uncultured Actinomycetota bacterium (assembly GCA_963722145.1). Taxonomy (GTDB): domain Bacteria; phylum Actinomycetota; class Actinomycetes; order Actinomycetales; family Micrococcaceae; genus Arthrobacter. Next base: position 86,428 of record CAVRLW010000020.1, read on the forward strand.
CGGCTATACCGATGGTGGCGTAGCCCGGGAGCGCGCCGATCACCACCGTTGCGATGCCGATCAGCAGCAGGGTGGTCACGAGGACGTGCTTGCGGCCGATCTTGTCACCGAGCCGGCCGAAGATCACGCCGCCGATGGGACGGGCGAGGTAGCCCACCGCAAAGGTCGAGAAGGACAGCAGCAGCCCGACGTATTCGTCGTTGCCCGGGAAGAAGACCTTGGGGAACACCAGGGCCGAGGCCACGGAGTAGATCGCGAAGTCGTAGTACTCCAGCGAAGTGCCGGTGAGGCTCGCGACGTAGGCCTTGAGGGCGCCGGGCGGGATCTTCCTCTTGCCGGCGGCCGGGGTGGCCTGATGCGGTGCTGCGGTCATGGTTTTCCTCCAGGTGTGCGGGGTGCTGCCTGTTGCTTGGGGTGGAGTCGCGGTAAATCGCGGAAAATACGAGTGGGTCCGGCACGATGGTTCGGCCGGGACGAAGATGGCTGCCTTGGACGAACCGCGTTAGACGAACGCGGCGGTGTTGATGCCGGCGGCGGTGAGCGCCTCGCGGACTGCGGCGGCCATGGCGACGGCTCCCGGGGAGTCGCCGTGCACGCAGATGCTCTCTGCGCGGATCTTCAGGATGGAGCCGTCGATGGTGCGGACGGCGGAATCGGTGGCCATCCGGAGGACATGCTCAGTGACGAGCGCGGGGTCCTCCAGCACGGCTCCGGGGAGCGTACGGGATACGAGGGTGCCGTCCGGGTTGTAGGCGCGGTCAGCGAAGGCTTCGGTGACCGCGCGGAGGCCGGCGGCCTCGGCGAGGCGCAGCACTTCCGAGCCCGGCAGGCCCAGGATCGGCAGGTTCGGGTCGACGGACTTCACGGCGTCGACGACGGCCTTCGCCTGGGCGGTGTGCGCGACGATCGCGTTGTAGAGTCCGCCGTGCGGCTTCACGTACCGGACCGTGCCGCCCTCGGCGGCGGCCAGCGCCTGCAGCGCGCCGATCTGGTAGACGACGTCGTCCGCCAGTTCGATCGGATCGATGTCCAGGAAGCGGCGGCCGAACCCGGCCAGATCGCGGTAGCCGACGTGGGCGCCGATCACGACGCCGGCGGCAACCGCCTCGCGGCAGGTCCGGCGGATGACGGTGGGGTCGCCCGCGTGGAATCCGCAGGCCACGTTGGCGCTGGAGACCGAGCGGAACATCGCTGTGTCGTCACCCAGGGTCCAGCGTCCGAAAGACTCGCCAACGTCGCTGTTCAGGTCAATGGTTGCCATTTGTGATCCTCGTCTCATGTTAGCCCCCTCTAAGGATGCATCACTTTTGCCGATTGTTCAACAATCCGACGATTCAACATTGGAACAATCGTGTAGATTCGGCACTATGACGACTCCCGACGCAGCTCCCGGCCCCGCCCTCGACGCGGCTGCAGCGCGGCTGCGCGTGGCCGTCCCCTCCGTGGCGGACCGGGTCGCGGCCGAACTGCGCCTGCAACTGGCGGAGGGCCTGCTCCTGCCGGGAGCCCGGCTCACGGAATCGACCATCGCCGAGGACCTGGGCGTTTCCCGCAACACCGTCCGCGAGGCCTTTGCCGAACTCGCGGCCGAGCGCCTGGTGGTCCGGCACCCGAACCGGGGCGTCTTCGTGGCCAGCCTGGAGCCGGGCGACATCCACGACGTCTACACGGTGCGCCGCGCCATCGAAGTCAGTGCGATCCGCGGCGGCGGCAGCCCGGAGCGCGTGGCCGCGGTCCGCGCGGCCGTGGAAGAGGGCAAAGCCGCGGCCGCCGTCGACGACGAAGAGGGCCTGGGCAACGCCAACCAGCATTTCCATCGCGCGATCGTGGCCCTCGCGGGCAGCCGTCGGCTGGACACGATCATGTCCCAGGTTCTAGCCGAGATGCGGCTGTTCTTCCACAAGGCCACCGTGGATGCGCATTTTTACCGGGGCTACTTGCCGGACAACGAGGAAATCTGCAAGGCCCTGGAGGCCGGGGATCTGGACCGCGCCGGCGAGCTGCTGCTGGCCTATTTGAACCGGTCAGAGGAGCGCCAGGCCACCGTCCACGGGGAGTGAGCGCCCGCTAGTCCCTGCCCGCTCCGCGACCCGCACCTCGCCCTGCGACGCGCAGAATTCCTCCCGACACCCGAATACCCTGTGTGTCAGCCTGGAATTTCGCGCGGCGGTGAACACATTCCGAGTCGCGGGGCGTATCCCGACTCGCCGGACATTCTGCACGGCGGTCAACACTCTGCGCGTCGCGGGACACCATGCGCGTCATGGAACGCTCTGTGCGCGCTAGATCGAGCCGGCGCCCGCGGCCCGTTCGAAATCAACCATTGACAGATTGTAGCTAGCGTCACATACTTGTGGAACCGATTCCATGGAATCGATTCCACAGATATTTCCAGGGCAGTTCAAAGACGAAAGGCGCAGTAGTGACGGGACCTTCCATCACCATCAAGGACGTGGCGGCACTGGCCGGCGTCTCCGCCGCGACGGCGTCCCGGGTGCTGTCCGGAAACCCGGCAACCTCCGCGCAGTCGCGGGAGAAGGTGGCCGCCGCCGTCGCCGAGCTGGATTTCCACCCCAACGCCCAGGCGCGCGCGCTCCGTTCCACCAGGACCAACGTCATCGGGCTGCTCGTTTCAGATATCCGCAACCCGTTCTTCGCCGATCTGGCGCACGCCGCCGAGCAGGCGGCCCTCGCAGAGGGGCTCGTCACCCTGCTGGGAAACGCCAACGAGAGCATTCCGCAGCAGGACCGGTATCTGGATACCTTCATTTCGCAGCGCGTGGACGGCGTGATCGCCGCACCGCAGGGCGAGGGGAGCTCCAGCCTGCACGCCCTGCTGGAACGGGACATCCCCACCGTGTTCGTCGACCGGACCGTCGACGGCATCGACGTCCCGAGCGTGACCACGGACAGCCATTCCGGCATCCGCCAGGCCGTTGAGCATCTCGCCCGGCAGGGTCACGAACGCGTCGGCTACATCGCCGGGCCCCAGACCACGTCCACCGGACGGGACCGGCTCAAGTCGTTCTCCCGCGCGGCCCGGGAGTTCGGGCTCAGCACCGACCCCGCCTTGACGTATTTCGGCGACTTCCAGTCCGCCAGCGGCTCGGCTGGCGCACACCACCTGCTGGGCCTCGCGCAGCCGCCGACCGCGCTGCTGGCCGCCGACAGCCCCATGGCCGTCGGGGCGCTGGCCACCTTGAACCGGAAGGGCCTGCGCATCGGCCGGGACATGGCCCTCATCGCCTTCGACGACATCGAATGGTTTTCCCTGCTTGATCCGCCGCTGACCGTCATCTCCCACGATGTGGAGGCGATGGGCCGCACCGCGGTCAGGCTCCTGCTCGAGGTTATCGACGGGCAAAAGCCGGAATCAGTCGTTCTTCCGAGCGAGCTGATTGTCCGCGCCTCCTCGGGCTCTGCGGATCCCAGCCTGGGGCAGCCGTGAGATCAGCGCCCCTCAATTCCGCCCCTATGTATTGCGGCCTGGGGCACCGTTCCGCACCACCGAAGGAGCAGGTCCAATGAGCACGGTTTTTGTGGTCGGAAGCCTCAATATCGACCAAAACATCCGCGTCCGTTCCCTGCCCCGGGCGGGCGAGACCGTCCGGGGCTCGGACGCAACGTTCAGCCCCGGCGGCAAGGGCGGCAACCAGGCCGTCGCGGCCGCCCGGGCCGGCGCCACGGTGAAATTCACCGGCGCGGTCGGCGACGACGCCCATGGCCGTCGAATCCTTGAGGTCCTCTCCGAGGCCCGCATCGATACCGGCCACGTGCGGGTCAGCGGCACCACCGCCACGGGAACGGCGATCATTGCCGTCGACGACCAGGGCGAAAACCAGATCATCGTCAGTCCGGGCGCAAACTCCGGACTCACCGCCGCCGACGTCGAAGCGGGGCTCGCCGCCGTACGGGCCGGCGATGTCCTGGTCCTGCAGCTGGAGATCCAGGCGGCGCTGGTCCGGCAGGCCGCGCGGACCGCGAAGAGCCGCGGGGCGTTCGTCATCCTCAACGCCGCCCCCGCTCCCCGGCAGATCGACGGCCTGCTCGACGACGTCGACCTCCTCGTGGTGAATGAACAGGAAATCCAGGTTCTAGCCGACCTAGCCGCCCTCGCCGGGATACCGGGAAACCACCGGGACCTGGTCCAGACGCTGCCGCCCGTCCTGGGTCCGGCCATCGTCTGCACTGCCGGCGCGGAAGGGTCCTTCACGGTCCTCGATGGCAGCCTTGTGCACGTGCCGGCGGCCAAGGTAGACGCCAAGGACACCACGGGAGCCGGCGACACCTACGTGGGCTACCTCGCCGCATCCCTTGCCGGCAGCCCCCGCGACCTGCCTTCCGCGATGATCCACGCCACCCGCGCTTCGGCTCTCGCAGTCACGCGCACCGGCGCAATGGAATCGATTCCATGGCGCCGTGAAGTACCGGCGTCCGCGCCGAACCCAGCCAATCCGAACACAGCAATGCCCAGCCTCGTCGTTCCGAACTAAGGAGACCCATGAAAATCGCACTCGGCAACGATCACGCCGGCTTCCCCTTGAAATCGTTTGTCCAGTCAGTCCTGGAGGATCTCGGCCATGAAGTCATCGACTGCGGCGCGCCCAGCGAGGCCCCGGTCGACTTCCCGGACATCACCCGCGCCACCTGCGATCTGGTCCGCTCCGGCGAGGCCGAGCGTGCCGTCCTGGTCTGCGGCACCGGTGTCGGCGCCGTGATGGCGGCCAACAAGATCCCGGGCATCCGCTGCGCCCTGGGACACGACGTCTATTCCGCCCACCAGAGCGTGGAGCACGACGACGCGAACGCAATCGCCATGGGTGCCTGGCTGATCGGCAGGGCCACCGCGAAGGAAGTCCTCCAGTCCTTCCTCGACGCCAAATTCGACAACGACGAGGACACTATCCGGCGGGTCCAAAAGCTGCGCGAAATGGAGCTCGAGGGAGCCAGGGAACTGGCCGCCGAAATCTGATCCGGCCGGCGCCACACCACAAACGTTTAGTTGGCCTTCGGCATACCGCCCAAGGCTGTCCAGCAATATCAAGGGAGATATAGAACATGACGGCAGACATCACGGACCGGCCGCGCCAGGCCGCCCACGGTTCACCCGGAAAGATCAAGACCGCCATGGCTTCGGCCGCCGGCACCTGCGTGGAAAACTACGACTTCGTCGCCTACGGCACGGCCGCGGCCCTGTACTTCGGCAAGGTCTTCTTCCCCAACACGGACCCCGTGGTCGGAACGCTTCTGGCCTTCGCTACCCTGGCGGTGGGCTTCCTGATGCGGCCCATCGGCGGAGCCGTCGGCGGCTACCTCGGCGACAAGTACGGCCGCAAGCCCGTGCTCGTCGGCGCGCTGCTGACCATGGGCATCGCCACCGTCCTGATCGGCTGCCTCCCCACGTACGCGCAGGTCGGCATCATCGCACCCATCCTGCTGGTCATCATCCGGATGATCCAGGGCCTCGCCTTCGGTGCTGAATGGGGCGGCGCCGTCATGATGACGTTCGAGCACGCACCGTGGAAGAAGCGCGGCCGCTTCGCCGCCATCCCGCAGGCGGGCAACCCGCTCGGGATCACCCTGGCCAACGCCGCGTTCCTGCTCTCCGCCTCGCTGCAGACCGACTGGGCCTGGCGCCTGCCGTTCCTCGCCAGCTCCGTCCTGATCGTCGTCGGCCTGGTGGTCCGGATGAAGCTTGAGGAATCCCCCGAGTTCGAACACACCAAGGCCATGGGCGCTATCGTCAAGAACCCGCTGACCACCGTGATCAAGAACGACTGGCGGAACATCCTGCGGGTCATCTCACTGCGGATCGTGGAGAGCTGCGCCTACTACGTCACGGCCACCTACCTGCTCTCCTACATCACGAAGAACAACCCCGACGACCGGGCCATCGGCCTTACCGGCATTGTGATCGCCAGCCTCCTCGCCATCCCGGTCACGCTGGTCGCCGGCGCGCTCACGGACCGCATCGGCCGGCGCAAGCTCTACCTCGGCGGAACCATCGCGGTCATTGCTTTCGGCTTCCCGATGTTCCTGCTCAGCAACACCGGCAACCCGGTCCTGATCGTCCTGGCCTTCGTGATCGGCATCGGCATCATCCACGCGACGTTTACCGGCACGCAGGGCGCCTGGTTCGCGGAGCTGTTCCGGACCAACACCAGGACGTCCGGCGCCTCCATCGGCTACCAGGTTGCCGCCTCCATTTCCGGATTCGCGCCCTTCCTGGCTGTGCTCCTGGCCTCCGTCTTCGGATGGGCCGGCGGCGCCTCGCTGTACGTCCTGGTGGGTGTCATTGGCCTGATCGGCGTGCTGAACACCCGCGAAACCTGGGGCGCCAAGGAAAAGGCGGAAGTCGACGCCATCATCGCCGGCGAGCCGGCCGCTGCCGCAGAAGGCCAGACGGCGCCGTCGGCGGCCCGCTAGCAGCGCAGCGACTACGCGCACAATAAACGAGCGACCCGGGTGGACCTTTTGGAGGCCAACCCGGGTCGCTGCAGTCTGCGGTATCCCGCGCTAGTTTCCGGCCGCTACCGGGACCGGACGCTCATCCGCCGGCTTCCCGGCGTCGGCACCCGCCGCGGGCGGGGTTTTCAGCTTGAGGCGCTTGATGAACGAGGCCCCGCCGCCCTTGCCGCTGCGGTTCTTGTTGAAGATGTCGAAGCCGACGGCGAGGAGCAGCACCAGGCCCTTGATGAGCTGCTGGTAGTCGGTGCCGAGGCCCAGGATGGACATGCCGTTGTTCAGCACGCCCATGATCAGGCCGCCGATCATGGCCCCGGCCACGGTGCCGATGCCGCCTGTGACTGCGGCGCCGCCGATGAACGCCGCGGCAATGGCGTCCAGTTCGAAGCCCGTGCCGCCCGCGGGCTGGGCCGAGTTGAGCCGGGCCGTGAACACGAGGCCGGCCAGTGCGGCAAGGACGCCCATGTTCACGAACAGCCGGAAGGTGACGGCCTTGGTTTTGATGCCGGACAGCTCAGCCGCGTGGAGGTTGCCGCCGATCGCGTAGGTGTGCCGGCCGAAGACGCTGTTGTTCATCAGCGCCGTGTAGACGATCACCAGGACCGCCAGCACGATCAGGACGATCGGGGTGCCCCGGTAGCTGGCGAGCAGGAAGGTGATGGTCAGCATGAGCAGGGCGATGAACGCGGTCTTGGTGGCGAACCAGGCCATGGGCTCGTTCTCGAGGTCGAACTTCTTGCGGATCCGGCGTTCCTTGAGCGCCTGGATCAGCAGTGCAGCGGTGGCGCCGACGCCCAGGATGACCGTCAGCCATTCCAGCACCGAGGTGCCGCCGGAAATGTCCGGCAGGAAGCCGCCGCCCAGCGCCCGCAGCTCGGCCGGGAACGGGGTGATCTGCTGGTTCTTGAGGACGATCAGGGTCAGGCCGCGGAAGATCAGCATGCCGGCGAGGGTGACGATGAAGGCGGGAATGCCGACGTAGGCGATCCAGTAGCCCTGCCAGGCACCCACCAGCGCGCCGACCAGCAGGCAGGCCGGGATGGCGAGCCACCAGGCCCAGCCCCAGTGCACGATCATGACGCCGGCGACGGCGCCGATGAAGCCGGCGACCGAACCCACGGACAGGTCGATGTGGCCGGCGATGATCACCATCACCATGCCGATGGCCAGGATCAGGATGTAGCTGTTCTGGACCACCAGGTTGGTGACGTTCTGCGGCTGCAGCAGGATCCCGTCGGTCAGGATCTGGAACAGCAGGACGATCAGGATCAGGGCGACGAAGATGCCAACCTGGCGGAGGCGGCTTGCCAGGAAGCCCGAGGGATTCTCGTAGGGCGGACATGTTCGCTATTCCTTCTCTTTGGTCATGTAGTGCATGAGGGTTTCCTGGGATGCTTCGGCGATCGGGCACCTCGCCGGTGATGTGGCCCGGCGGACAGGGTGTAGATCCTGTCGCAGATGCCCAGGAGCTCGGGCAGTTCGGAGGAGATCACAATGACCGCCTTTCCCTCCGCGGCGAGCTTGGCGATGATCGTGTAGATCTCGAACTTCGCGCCGACGTCGATCCCGCGGGTGGGTTCGTCGAGGATCAGCACGTCCGGGTCGGAGAACATCCACTTGCTCAGCACCACTTTCTGCTGGTTGCCGCCGGACAGTTTGCCCGTGATGGCGGCAACCGAGGGGGCCTTGATGTTCATGCTCTTCCGGTAGCCGTTGGCCACCACGGTTTCCTGGTTCTTGTCCACCCAGCCGCCCTTGACCAGCTTGCGGAGCGCGGCCATGGAGACGTTCCGCTTGATGTCCTCGATGAGGTTCAGGCCGTAGAGCTTCCGGTCCTCGGTGGCGTAGGCGATGCCGTGCTTGATGGCGTCGGAGACGGTGGAGGTGTTGATTTCCGTGCCGTGCTTGAACACCTTCCCCGAGGTTGCGCGTGCCGTACGTGCGCCCGAAGACGCTCATGGCCAGCTCGGTCCGGCCGGCACCCATCAGGCCGGCCAGCCCCACCACTTCGCCCTTGCGGACGTTGAGGCTGGCGTTGTGGACCACCATCCGGCTGTGGTCCTGCGGGTGCCGGACGGACCAGTCCTCGATCCGCAGGACTTCCTCGCCGATTCCGGGTTCCCGGTCCGGGTACAGGCTTTCCAGGTCCCGGCCCACCATGCCGCGGATAATGCGTTCCTGGGTGATCTCGCCTTCGTCCAGGCGGAGGGTCTCGATGGTCTTGCCGTCGCGGATGATGGTGACGGCGTCCGCGACCTTGCGGATTTCGTTGAGTTTGTGGCTGATGATGATGCTGGTGACGCCCTGGCCCTTCAGGTGCAGGATCAGGTCCAGCAGGTGGCTCGGAGTCCTCGTCGTTGAGCGCCGCCGTCGGCTCGTCCAGGATCAGGAGCTTGACCTCCTTCGAGAGCGCCTTGGCGATTTCCACGAGCTGCTGCTTGCCGACGCTGATGTGCTGGACGGGGGTGACCGGGTTTTCGCTCAGGCCCACCCGGGCCAGCAGTTTGCGCGGCCTCCAGGTTGGTCTTGCGCCAGTCCACCCAGCCGCGCTTGGCCTGTTCGTTGCCGAGGTAGATGTTCTCGGCGATCGACAGGTAGGGGCTCAGGGCCAGTTCCTGGTGGATGATCACGATTCCGCGCTTCTCGCTGTCGCTGATGCTGGAGAAGTTGCAGGGTTCGTTTTCGAAGAGGATGTCGCCGTCGAAGGAGTTGTGCGGGTAGACGCCGGACAGCACTTTCATCAGGGTGGATTTCCCGGCGCCGTTTTCACCGCAGATGGCGTGGACCTCGCCGCGGTTCACGTCCAGGGTGACGTCCTGGAGGGCCTTCACGCCCGGGAAGGTCTTGGTGATTCCTCGCATTTGAAGAATGGGTGTGTTCATCGTCAATTCCCACTGACTGGTAGAACCTGAGACGTCCTGCGGCTGCAGGGGTCTACGGGAAGGGTGGCGGCCCGGACTCGACGGCCGGCCCGCCACCCTTCGACGTGGCTACTTGACGTCGGCCTCGGTGTAGTAGCCGGAGTCGATGAGTTCCTTCTTGTAGTTCTCCTTCGTGATGATGACGGACTTGAGCAGGTACGCCGGGACCACCTTGACCTTGTTGTTGTAGGTCTTGGTGTCGTTGACCTCGGGCTCCTGGCCCTTCAGGAGGGCGTCGACCATCTTCACTGCCTGGGCGCCCAGCTGGCGGGTGTCCTTGAAGATGGTGGAGTACTGCTCACCGGCGATGATGGACTTCACCGAACCCTTTTCGGCGTCCTGGCCGGTGACGACCGGGCAGACTGCCCTTGGCGTAGCCGCCGGTGCTGGTCAGGGCCGAGATGATGCCGATGGACAGGCCGTCATACGGGGAGAGAACGCCGTCGAGCTTGGTGCCGGAACTGTAGGCGGCCGTGAGGATGTCCTCCATGCGCTTCTGGGCCACGGGGGCCTGCCAGCGCAGGATGGCTGCCTGCTCAAACTTGGTCTGGCCGCTGGGCACCTTCAGGGTTCCGGCGTCCAAGTACGGCTTGAGGGTGTCCATGGCGCCGGTCCAGAAGAAGTTGGCGTTGTTGTCATCCGGGCTGCCGGCGAAGAGCTCCACGTTGAACGGGCCCTTGCCTTCGACCTTCTTGCCGCTGGCGTCCACGAGGCCCAGGCCGGTCAGCAGCGAAGTGGCCTGCTGCACGCCCACCGTGTAGTTGTCGAAGGTGGTGTAGAAGTCGACATTCGGCGTGCCGTTGATGAGCCGGTCGTAGGCGATGACCTTGACGTTCTGTTCCTTCGCCTTGGCGAGGACGTCGGTCAGCGTGGTGCCGTCGATGGCCGCGACGATGAGGGCTTTGGCGCCCTTGGTCAGCATGTTCTCGATCTGCGCCACCTGCGTGGGGATGTCATCGTTGGCGTACTGCAGGTCGGCCTTGTAGCCGAGCTTCGTCAAGGAGTCCGAGACGTTCTTGCCGTCGGCGATCCACCGTTCCGAGGTCTGCGTCGGCATCGAGATCCCGACGAGGGAGCCGGCAGCATCGGCGCTGGCGGCCGGGGCGGCCGTGCCGGGCCGGCTGCCGCAGCCGGTGGCCCCTACGGTCACAGCGAGGACAACCGCAACGGCGCCCAGGAGTTTCCTGATCTTCACAATTTTCTCCTTCCGCGGACGCATGGTCCGCGAAGTTGCTCCTGATCGCAGTCCTGCACGTCATCGTGCCCCTGCGGGGCGGTAACAGCGGGAGGAATGCGGAGGTCTGAATGGAACGGGGATTCAGCCGGCAAGGGAACTGCGGCTGATTGTTATCGCTAACAATATGGTCAAAGATAGCTTCTCGAAACATGTGAGTCAACGCACATTCGGCGTTAATCTCCTTCGGGCTGACAGCGGGCCTCAGGCGGCGAAGATGCGCCAGGCCACGCGGTGCGAGGCTCCGGGTTCGAGCCGCACGAGGTCCGTGCCCGTGTTGAAGGCGTCCGGCGGGCAGGTCATCGGTTCGACGGCGAGCCCCAGCCGGTTGGGCAGCGGCGGTTCCGTGTCCCCGGTGTAGAGCTGCAGCCAGGCGCAGCCGCGGTCCCAGGCCATGCCGACGCCGGTCCCACCCGGATCCCGGACCACGACGCGTGCCTGCCCTTCGCCGTCGAACGCCATGTCGGTGAAGGCATGGTCGATCTGGGTCGCACCGATGACGCGGGCGCGGCGAAAGTCGTACTCGTGACCGTCAACGGGCCGGGTAGTGACCGGCAGCAGCCGCTCCGGCGTCACCTCAAGGAACGTCCGCGCCGGAACCTCGAGGGTCCATTCGTCCAGCGGCGCCGGTCCCGCCAGCAGGTAGGGGTGCGGGCAGACCCCGTAGGGCGCGGCGCGCTCCCCCACATTGGCTGCCGTGACGGTTGTGTGCAGGCCGTCTCCGTCCAGTCGGTAGCGGGCGGTGATCGACAACGCGAAGGGGTAGCCTGGCCCCGGCTCGATCGCGCAGGAGAGCTCCACTGCGGATTCCGTCCGGGACTCCAGCTTCCAGGCCAGGTCCGGGGTGAACCCGTGGAGGGCGCACTGCCGGCCGGGCTCGTTGACCGGCACCTGGTAGTCCACGCCGTCAAAGGTGTACCTGCCGTCGGGAATACGGTTCGGCCAAGGCGCAACGACGACACCGCGGAAGTCCGGGTTGGGTCCGCCGGCCGGAAAGGGGACGATCAAGTCCCGCCCCCGGTGCCGCAGTTCCCGCACCGCCGCTCCCCGGGCGGTGATTACGGCGGTGTACTCTCCGTGCCGGAGCCCGTATTCGTCCCCGGTCACAGACCGCCGGCCAGTTTGTAGTAGGCGGCGTTCCAGGCCAGTTCCTTCTTGAACCCCCGGATGGTGGTGCCGTCATCAATGGTCAGCAGCTCCGTGCGGGCGATCTCGGCGAAGTCCTCGAAGACGTCCATCCCGACGGCGGTGGTCAGCACGGTGTGGTGGGCGGCCCCGGCGGTCAGCCAGGCAGCAGCGGAGGTGGCGAAGTCCGGCCTGGGCGACCAGAGGGCGCGGGCCACCGGCAGGTTGGGCAGGGGCTCGTCCAGGTCCACGACGTCAACGGCGTTTGCCACGAGGCGGAAGCGGTCGCGCATATCGGACAGCGCCACCACGACGCCGGGGCCGGCGTCGGTGTCGAAGACCAGGCGGACCGGGTCCTCCTTGCCGCCGATGCCGAGCGGGTGGATTTCCACGCGGGGCTTGGTGGCGGTCAGGGAGGGGCAGACCTCGAGCATGTGCGCGCCCAGGATCTTCTCCTGGCCCGGGACGAGGTGGTAGGTGTAGTCCTCCATGAGGGAAGCGCCGCCGGGCAGTCCGGCGCCCATGACCTTGGCGGCGCGGACCAGGATGGCGGTTTTCCAGTCGCCCTCGGCGCCGAATCCGTAGCCGTCGGCCATGAGCCGCTGGACGGCCATGCCCGGCAGCTGGCGGAGTGCGCCGAGGTCCTCGAAGGAGGTGGTGAAGGCGGCCGAGCGGTTGGCCTCCAGGAAGCTGCGGAGCCCCAGCTCGATCCGGGCGCTGTAGCGCAGCGACTCGTAGCGCGGACCGTCGGCCCTGAGCTCGGCGGCCACGTCGTAGAGCCGCTCATATTCGGCGACGAGGGAGTCGACGTCGGTCTCAGGGGCGCCGTGCACGGCGTCGGCGAGTTCGTTGACGGACCAGGTGTTGACCGAGACGCCGAAGCGCAGCTCGGCCTCGGTCTTGTCCCCTTCGGTGACGGCGACGTTGCGCATGTTGTCGCCGAAGCGGGTGAGCTTCAGGGTCCGCACGGCGGCCCAGCCCGCGGAGGCGCGCTGCCAGGATCCGACCTGGCGGGAGACCTCGGGGTTGGACACGTGCCCCACGACGGTCTTGCGCGGGATGCCGATGCGGGACTGGATGTAGCCGAACTCGCGGTCACCGTGCGCGGCCTGGTTCAGGTTCATGAAGTCGAAGTCGATGTCCGCCCACGGCAGTTCGACGTTCGCCTGCGTGTGCAGGTGCAGCAGCGGTTTGCGGAGCAGGTCCAGGCCCTGGATCCACATCTTGGCCGGCGAAAAGGTGTGCATCCAGGCGGTCACGCCGATCACGGCGTCGTCGGAATTCGCTTCCAGGGCGGTGCGGCGGATGGCATCCGAGTCCGTCAGCACGGGCTTCCAGACGATCCTGACGGGGACGTCGGCGGAGGCGTTCAGGGCGTCGGCGATTTCCTGCGACTGGGCGGCGACCTGTTTGAGGACGTCCTCGCCGTAGAGGTGCTGGCTGCCGGTGAGGAACCAGACCTCGTACTGCTCGAGGGACGTGTTGTTGGCGTTGGACATGTTTTCTCCTGCGGAAGGTAGGGGGCGACGGCGGTTTCGCGGCCTGGCGACCTGGTTTTTGGGCCTAGCGGCCCGGCTTCTGGGCCTAGCGGCCGTAGACGTTCTGGTAGCGGGCGTAGAGCGATTCGATCTGGGCCGGGTCGATCGGCAGGGGCTCGCCGAGCTGCCGGGAAATATGGACGGTGCGTGCCACTTCCTCGCACATGACCGCGGCTTTCACCGCCGAGCGGGCATCCTTGCCCACGGTGAAGGGTCCGTGGTTCTGCATCAGCACGGCGGGCGAGGTGGATTGGGCCAGGGTGTCCACGATGCCGCGGCCGATCGAGTCGTCCCCGATCAGCGCGAACGGGCCCACCGGGATCGTCCCCCCGAACTCGTCACCCATCATGGTCAGCACGCAGGGGATCGCCTCTCCCCGGGCGGCCCAGGCCGTGGCGTAGGTCGAATGGGTATGCACCACTCCCCCGACCTCCGGCATGTGCCGGTAAACGTAGGCGTGCGCCGCGGTGTCCGAGGACGGCGACAGCTCAGGGTTGCTCCATTCGGCCGCCTCGCCACCGGCGTCGGCGCCGGTCGATAAGCTGCTCACCGGCGTGCCGTACAGGTCTGTGACCACCATGAGTTCCGGGGTGAGCTCGTCGTAGGAGATGCCCGAAGGCTTGATGACCATGAGGTCGTAGCCGGGGACGCGGGCGGAGACGTTGCCGGCCGTCCACACCACCAGCCCGTAGCGGGTGAGCTCAGAGTGCAGTCCGCAGACTTCCCGGCGGACCCGGGCGATAGACTCCAGCAGCGCGCTCATGCCGGCACTCCTTCGGTGAGGAGGGTCTTGGCGACGAGGGGCCGGACGGCATTGCGCTGGATGGCCTTGAGCCGGTGCATGACCTCGTTGGTCCCCCTGCCGAAGTAGTCGTGCAGGGTCCGGTATTCCCGGAAGAGTTCCTCGTAGGCCGCGACGTTCACCGGGATCGGCGTGTAGACGGCACCCGGCGCAGAGCCCATCGAGGCCGAGGCCACCCTGATGTTCGGGTACTTGCCGGCCGCGACGGCGGCGTGGATGGCAGATCCCAGGGCGGGCCCCTGGGTGGACCCGATGGTGGAGAGCTGCAGACCCGTGACATCGGCATAGATCTGCATCAGAAGCTTGTTCTTCAGCAGCCCGCCGGCGACGATGAACTCCCTCACCGGCACCCCGGAGTCGCGGAAGGCGTCCACGATGGTCCGTGTGCCGAAGGCCGTGGCCTCCAGCAGCGCCCGGTAGACGTCCTCCGGGCGGGTGGCCAGCGTCTGGCCGACAACCAGGCCGGAGAGTTCGTGGTCCACCAGCACGGAGCGGTTTCCCGAGTGCCAGTCGAGCGCGATCAGGCCGTGCTGCCCGATCGCTTGGCCGCCGGCCAGTTGGCTGAGGTGCTCGTGGATGTCCAGGCCCCGGGCGGCGGCGGCCTGGTGGTATTCCGGCGGGACGCCGTACTTGGTGAACCAGCCGAAGATGTCGCCCACCCCGCTCTGCCCGGCCTCGTAGCCCCACAGCCCGTCCACGATGCCGCCGTCGACGACGCCGCACATGCCGGGCACTTCCCGCAGTTCGGTCCCGTTCAGAACGTGGCAGGTGGAGGTTCCCATGATGGCCACGAGCTGGCCCGGCTCCACCGCTTTGGCGGCCGGTGCGGTGACGTGCGCGTCCACGTTGCCGACCGCGACGGCGATCCCCTCGGGCAGTCCGGTCCAGGCGGCGGCCTCGGCGGTGAGGCGGCCCGCGGCGTCGCCGAGCCGGCCGATGGTGTGTTCCAGCTTGGTGGACACGAAGTCCTTGAACTGCGGATTCAGGGCGGCCAGGAAGTCCTCGGACGGGTAGCGGCCGTCCTGGTAGATCCCCTTGTAGCCGGCCGTGCAGGCGTTGCGGACGTAGTTGCCGCAGAGCTGCCAAACGATCCAGTCGGCGGCTTCGGCCCAGCGGTCCATGGCGGCGTAGCTTTCCGGGTCTTCCTCGAGCAGCTGCAGTCCTTTGGCGAATTCCCATTCGGAGGAGATCAGTCCGCCGTAGCGCGGGAGCCAGCTTTCGCCCCGTTCGGCGGCCAGCGCGTTGATCCGGTCCGCCTGCGGCTGCGCGGCGTGGTGGCGCCAGAGCTTCACATAGGCGTGCGGTCTGTCCGCAAAGCCAGGCAGTTCACTCAACGGGGTGCCGTCGGCCTTGACCGGAACCATCGTGCAAGCCGTGAAGTCCGTGGCGATCCCCACGACGGCGGCCGGATCGATTCCGGCGTCGGCGATCGCCGCGGGCACGGCGTGGCGCAGGACCTGCCGGTAGTCGTCGGGCACCTGGAGTGCCCATTCGCCCGGAAGCCGGATGCCGGCGCCGCCAGCTGTGTCCTCCGGAAGCTCGCTGGTGACCACGGCATGCGGGTAGTCGAAGACTCCACTGCCCAGTTCCTTGCCGTCCCGGACCCGGACCACCACGGCCCGCCCGGAAAGCGTGCCGTAATCCACCCCGATGACAAATTTTTCGGTTCCGTCCACTGAGAAGTCCATCAAATCCTCCAATAGGTTCCGCAACATTGCGAACCCCCTCATTGTTAGCGCTAACAAACTTGCTGTCAAGAAGGCCGTTCACGGCATTGCCGAAACCGAGGGCTCCCGCCCTTAGGAGAGCCGGGGGCGGGGCGCGGTGCTGGCACGCACCACGAGCTCAGGATTTACCACCAGGGTGCCGGCGGCGGCACCCTCCTCGATCTGGGCGCGCATCAGGTCCATGCAGCGTTTTCCGAGTTCCTCGAAGTCCTGGCGCACTGTGGTCAGCGGCGGCATGAAGTAAGCGGATTCGGGCTGGTCGTCGAAGCCGACCACCGAGACATCTTCCGGCACGCGGACGCCCTTCTCGCCAAAGGCCCGCAGAAGCCCCAGGGCCATCTGGTCGTTACTGACGAACACCGCCGTAGCGTCGCGCTGTTCTGCCAGCTGCTGCCCGATCCGGTACCCGCTGCCCGCGCTCCAGTCCCCCTCGACCAAAAGGTCGTCAGGGAGTCCGGCATCCGCCAGCTCCTCGAGCCACCCGTCAACACGGGCTTTGCCGTCCACCCAGTCGAGCGGTCCGGAAACATGGCCGATCCGCTGGTGACCAAGGCTAATCAGATGGGCCACGGCCAGCCGCGCTCCGAGCTTCTGGTCGACCATCGCGCCGCTCATACGCTCTTCCCCGGCTCCCCCGACGACGATCACCGGGAGATCGAGGTCCAGGCCCTCGAGGACCTGAAGTGTCCCGTCGTGCGGAACGATCACAATCATTCCGTCCGCACCCTGGTCTGTCAGGTGGCGCACCGCATCGGAAATGGCTTCCGCTCCGGCGCCCTTGATCGCGGCAATGCTCACGAAATACCCAGCTTCCCGGGCGGCCTGCTGGACCCCCAGCAGGGTATTCGCCGGGCCGTACTGCCCGAGTTCGGAGGCGAGGACGCCGATGGTCTGCGTGCGCCGGGTAACCAGGCTCCGGGCGGCGGTGTTGCGCCGGTAGCCGAGTTCGGCAATGGCCGCCTCGACCCGTCCCCTTGTTTCCGTGCTGACGTTCGGGTGGTTGTTGATCACCCGCGACACAGTCTGATGGGAAACCTTGGCCAGCGCTGCGACGTCTTCGAGCCGCGGCTGCCGCCGGTCATTGTTGTTCCCCATGCGGGGCCCCTTCCGCTCCGACGCAATCCACCTGCGTGAAATCAAACCGTGAAATCAATAAGAGGGCTCCGCACGCCGGTTGCATGCTCCTGGACCGCTCCTGTTAGCGCTAACGATAGACCATTCGGCCCCTGCCGCCCGTAGGGAACGGCACCGGGAACAGCAACGACGTGCGGGGAAGGGAGCCTTACAGGTTCGGCACGGCGGGCACGGCGGGCACCGGCACGCAGCCGCAGGACGCCCGGAGGACCAGGTCCACGGGGAAGGTCCTGTTCCGGGTGGGTGACCCGCTGTCGGAGTCGATGAGCGCTTCGACGGCGGCCTCGGCCATGGCCTGTACGGGCTGCGCGACTGTGCTCAGCGGCGGCCAGCTGTACTCCGCCTCGGCCGAGCCGTCGAAGGAGAAGACAGCCAAGTCCTCGGGGACCCGCAGGCCGGCCTCATACACCGCGCGTAGCAGGCCGACGGCCTGCAGGTCGGAGCTGACAAACACGGCGGTGGGCCGGTCCGCGGCAGCGAGCAGCCGCTGCCCGGCCCGGTAGCCGCCCTGGCGGTCGAAGTCGCAGCGCACAATGGGCCCTTCCGGGAGCCCGGCCGCGGCCAGCCCCTGCTGCCACCCGATCTCGCGCGCGTCAAGGTCATTGCCGGCGTTCATGCCCATGACCAGCCCGATATTGCGGTGGCCGTGTCCCACCAGGTGCTCAACGGCACGCCGGGAGCCTTCGAGCAGCTCCACGCCGACCGAGTTGAAGCCAGGCACCTCGCTGCTGTGGTTGAGCAGGACGGCGGGGATCTCCGAGTGCTCTAGCTCGGTCAGGTCGGGTTCGAACAGCACGCTGGAGAGGAAGACTCCGTCCACGCGGCGGCTCGCGAGGTTCCTGACCTGTCGTCGTTCGCTGGCCGCCGATCCGCCCGAGTTGGCCAGCAGCAGCGCGTAGCCGCGAGCCGCTGCGGCCTCCTCCACGGCGCGGGCCAGGGTGGCGAAGAAGGGGTTGGTGGTGTCCGGGACTACCATGCCGAGCATCTCGCTGGAGCCCAGTTTCAGCGCCCTCGCCGCGGCGTTCGGCCGGTACCCCAGGGCACTGATGGCCTCGCGCACTTTCGCGGCCGTCACCGGCGAGACCCGCTTGGGGCCGCCGTTCACCACATAGCTGACGACGGCGGTGCTGACACCTGCCAGCCTGGCCACGTCTTTGCGGGTGATCGTGGGCCTGGCGGGGGCTGGCGAATGTGGCACAGTGACCATGCTACCGCCGGACTTCCCCGGCAAAGCCTTCCCCATGTGCGGGCAGCTTGGCGGGGGCGTCGCCGTGGTCCGGCACGGGCAACCGCTCCCCGCCGCGGAGCGCGGACTCATGCGCCGCGATGCCCGGGAGGGTATAGCGGGCGGCTTCCCAGGCATTGACGGGCGGAAGCGTTCCGGTGGCGACGGCGGTGGCGAAGTCGTCCACCAGGAAGTGGTGGCTGCCCTCGTGCCCGTTGTGAAGTCCGCGGAACTCGGCGGGGAGCCGGTCGGCGTCGTGCACGGCGGCCAGCCCGGAACTGAAGGCGTCCCGCAGGGCCGGGGCGACATGGGCCAGCGCCGGATCGTCTGCAGCGAGCGTGGCCCCGGTGTCCAGTTCGGCGCTGACGTCGGTCACGGACTCTTTGTCCTGCCAAACACTGACCGTGGCCAGCTGCTCGAAGCTGGCTTCGGTGCCGAAGTACCGGAAGCGGCTTTCGCGCAGGTGGGAGGGGTAGCCGACGCGGCGCATCTCGTTGATGCGCATGGAGCCGCCGGTTGAGAGTTCGAACAGCGCGGTGGCATTGGAGAAGTCGTTGCCGAACATGCTCACATCCTTGTCGAACACGCCGTCGCCGCGTTCATCGGGGACGCCGATGCAGCTGACGCTGACGGCATGGCCGCCGATCGCGCCCAGTACCCCGCCGGTGGAGTGGGTCGGGTACAGCATGGGCGGGTAGCTGGCGGTGCGCTTCCAGTCCTCCCCGCCGCTGTACTGGTAGGCCTCGTAGAAGCCAAGGTCCATGTCGTGCACGTAGTCGCCCTCGGCATAGAAAATGCGGCCGAACGCGCCTTCGGCCCTGCGCTTGCGGGCATACACGGTGGCGGGGTTGTAGTAGCTGGTCTCGCCCATCATGTAGGTCAGGCCCGTCTCACGGACGGCGTCGATGATCCGGGCGATCTCGTCTTCACTGATGGCCATCGGCACCGCCGAGTAGACGTGCTTGCCCGCACGGAGCGCCTGCAGAACCAGCGGCCCGTGCGTCCAGCGCTGGGTGAAGATCGCCACGGCGTCCAGGCCGCCGTCGAGCATGGCCTCGAAGCTGGGATAGGTCCCGGCCAGGCCGAGCCGCTCCCGGAGGGCCTCGGCCCGTTCCGGCAGGACGTCGGTGACATGGACTTCCGAAATTGCGGGGTGGGCGTCGAAGAGCTTGGCGAAGGCGCCTGCGAACTGGCCGGCGCCAACGATTCCTAGTGAGAACGTCATGCACGCAAGTTTCACACCAGTTTCTACTCGAGTCAATATCCAATGATGAGCGGAAGTTTTCAGCCCGGAAACATAAAAGAAACGGTTGCGCATTTGAAAGTTACTCGTGTAGATTCATGTCCCAGTTGTAATCCACGTCACAGCGGAGGAACCACCAATGACCACCACAACTGCCCGCGGAGCCGTTCCGGCCCGCAAGGCGACCGGCAAGGGAACGGGAACGGGCAATGCTGCCCCCCGCCGCCGGCGCCGCCCCCGGAGCGACCTGAAGGTCGCCCTCTTCTTCATCGCCCCGGCGCTGCTCGGCTTCGTTGCCTTCTACCTTGTGCCGAGCATCCGCGGTGTCTACCTCAGCTTCACCGAGTACAGCGTGCTGGGGGAACCCACCTGGATCGGCACTAAGAACTACACCGCGATCTTCGCGGACGATCTGTTCTGGAACGCCATGGCCGTCACGGTCCAGTACGTGGGCCTGAACATCGGTTTCCAGACCGTGATCGCGCTCGGCCTGGCGCTGCTGATGCACAACGTCGCCAAGTCCACGCTCATCCGCGGCGCCCTGCTGCTGCCCTTCCTGGTGGCGAACGTGATCGTTGCGCTGCTCTGGTTCTGGATGCTCGACTACCAGCTGGGCATCGTCAACGAGGTCATCAACTGGCTGGGCCTGCCGCGCGTGGCCTTCTTCGGCAGCGAGCAATGGGCCATCCCCACCATCGCCGGCGTCAACGTCTGGCGCCACATGGGCTACACGGCCCTGCTGATCTTCGCCGGCCTGCAGTCCATCCCCAACCACGTGTACGAGGTCGCCTCGCTCGACGGCGCCTCCCCGACCCGGACCTTCTGGAGCATCACGATGCCGCTCCTGCGCCCGGTGCTGGTGCTGGTCCTGGTGGTCACCGTGATCGGCTCCTTCCAGGTCTTCGACACCGTGGCAGTGACCACGGCCGGCGGGCCGATCAATGCCTCCCGCGTCATCCAGATGTACATCTACCAGAAGGCCTTCGCTGAATCCGACTTCGGCTACGCCTCGGCCCTGTCCGTCATTCTCTTCGTCATTCTCGCTCTTGTGGCCTTCGTCCAGATGAAGTTCCTCAAGGGCAACGAATCGGATCTGGACTAAGGAACCCCAGCCATGACTATCTCCGCCCCTTCCCGCAAGAAACCCGCCACCACCGCTCCCGCTCCCAGGAAGCCGGTCAACTGGCGCCGCGTCGGCGCCTGGACCCTCGTCGCCATCGCCGTCGCCGTGACGGTGGCCCCGTTCCTCTGGATGCTGCGCACCGCACTGTCCAGCAACGCCTCCCTGGCCTCGAACGCCAGCAACCTGCTGCCGGCCGACTTCAGCCTCGGCGCCTTCAAGCGGGTCCTGGGGCTGCAGAGCCCCGAGGAAGCCATCGCCGAGGGCGGCTCCGGCGCCGCCATCAACTTCTGGCTGTACCTGCGGAACTCCGTCATCTTCGCCACCGTCACCACCGCCGGGCAGGTCTTCTTCAGCGCGATGGCCGCCTACGCCTTCTCCCGGCTCCGCTGGCCGGGCCGGAACGTGGTGTTCGGCCTGTTCCTGGCCACCATGATGGTCCCGCCGATCTTCACCGCCCTGCCCAACTTCCTGATGATCAAGAACCTCGGCCTGCTCAACACCTTCGCCGGCCTGGCCCTGCCGTTCCTGTTCATGACCCCCTTCGCGATCTTCTTCCTGCGCCAGTTCTTCCTCTCCATGTCCCGCGAGGTCGAAGAGGCCGCCATGCTCGACGGCGCCAAGCACCTGCGGATCTTCTTCCAGATCGTGCTCCCGAACGCCGCGGCCCCGCTGGCCACCCTGGCGCTGCTGACCTTCATCGGCCAGTGGAACGAGTACTTCTGGCCGCTGCTGGTGGGCCAGGACGAAAGCGTCCGCGTCCTCACCGTGGGCCTGGGCGTCTTCAAGTCCCAGTCCCCGCAGGGCGCCCCCGACTGGTCCGGGCTGATGGCCGCCACCCTGATCGCGGCCCTGCCCGTCCTGCTGCTCTTCATCGCCTTCGGCAAGCGGGTGGTCAACTCCATCGGCTTCTCCGGCATCAAATAACCCCGACCCAACACGCACCGCCCCCTCAGCAAGCACTCCCCCTCACAGAAGCACTTCCACGAAAGGTCCACCATGAAGAAGACCCTCGGCGCCGTCGCTGCCGCCGCAGCCATCGCCATCACCCTCTCCGCCTGCGGCGGGTCCGCCCCGGCCTCCACCGAGGCCAAAGGCGAAATCAACTACTGGCTCTGGGACGCCAACCAGCTCCCCGGCTACCAGCAATGCGCCGACGACTTCACCAAGGCCAACCCGGACATCAAGGTCAAGGTCACCCAGCGCGGCTGGGACGATTACTGGACCACGCTGACCAACGGCTTCGTCGCCGGCACCGCCCCGGACGTCTTCACCGACCACCTGGCCAAATACCCCGAGTTCGCCGCCAAGAAGCAGCTCCTGGCCCTCGACGACGCCGTCAAGAACGACAAGCTCGACCTGGGCGTCTACAACAAGGGCCTCGCGGACCTCTGGGTTGCCGAGGACGGCAAACGCTACGGCCTGCCCAAGGACTGGGACACCGTTGCCATGTTCTACAACAAGGCCCTGACCGACTCCGCGGGCCTGAGCGCCGAGCAGATGGCCAACCTGGACTGGAACCCGCAGGACGGCGGCAGCTACGAAAAGGCCGTCGCCCACCTCACCGTGGACAAGAACGGCAAACGCGGCGACGAGGCCGGCTTCGACAAAAACAACGTCGCCGTTTACGGCCTCGGCCTCGAAGACGGCAGCGCCGGCATGGGCCAGACCCAGTGGAGCTTCCTGACCGCCAGCACCGGCTGGACCCACACCGACAAGAACCCCTGGGGCAAGGAATACAACTACGACGACCCCAAGTTCCAGGAAACCATCGCCTGGTGGGCCGGACTCGTCGAGAAGGGCTACATGCCCAAGCTCGAAACCACGGTCGGCACCGAAATGCAGGACTCCTTCGGCGCCGGCAAAGCCGCCATCAACACCAGCGGCTCCTGGATGATCGGCCAGTACACCAGCTACAAGGGCGTCAACACCGGCATCGCCCCCACCCCCAAGGGCCCCGACGGCAAACGCGCGTCCATGTTCAACGGCCTCGCCGACTCCATCTGGGCCGGCACCAAAAACCCCGCAGCCTCCATCAAATGGGTCGAATACCTCGCCTCCGCCAAATGCCAGGACGTCGTAGCCTCCAAGGGCGTCGTGTTCCCCGCCATCAGCACCTCCTCCGAACTCGCCGCCAAAGCCTTCACGGCCAAGGGCGTCGACGTCTCCGCCTTCACCACCCACATCAAGGAAAACACCACCTTCATGTTCCCCATCGCGGACAAAGCAGCCAAAGTCGAGGGCATCATGAAACCCGCCATGGACGCCGTCCTCTCCGGCAAAAAACCCGCCAGTTCCTTCACGGAAGCCAACGAGAAGGTCAACGCCCTCTTCAAGTAGGCCTCTGAAGCCATAGCCGCCTGCAACGGCGGCGTCCAGTGCGCGGGGTCCCGAGCCGGGATCCCGCGCACCAGCACCTGACTTCCGCACAACTGAAAGCGAATCCCATGCACCCCGTGCACCTGCGTTCTGCCGGCACCAGCCTCCTGCTGGCTTTCGACTCCGGCGAGGCCGAGATCGTCCACTGGGGCGCCGACCTCGGCGAACACCTCCCCGATCTGGCGATCCTCCGCGGGCCCGTCGCGCACTCCGCCCTCGACATCCGCGTCACCGCCGGGCTGCTCCCGCAGGCCTCCTCCGGCTGGGCCGGACGGCCGGGCCTGCGCGGGCACCGGAACGCCGACGGCGGCCCCGGCCAGGACTTCTCGCCGGCCCTGCGGGTTGTTTCCGCCCAGGTGCAGGACGGTGGCCGCGGGGTGCTGATTATCCACCGGGATTCCGACGCCGGACTGGACGTCAGTTCCGAGCTCACCCTTCACCCCGGCGGCCTCCTGGAGCTGGCACACACGCTGACCAACAGCGGCACGGCCGAGTACCAGCTCGAGGAACTTGCCGCGGTGCTGCCGGTGCCGCGGGACGCCACGGAACTGCTGGACCTCACCGGACGCTGGTGCCGCGAAAACCACCCGCAGCGGCACGCCGTCCAGCAGGGAACCTGGGTCCGCACCGGCCGGCACGGCCGGACCGGCCACGATTCGTCGCTGCTGGTGGCGGCCGGGACCGCCGGCTTCTCCAACCGCAGTGGCCAGGTCTGGGCCACGCATTTCGGCTGGAGCGGCAACCACGAGCAGTACCTCGACAGCCTCGCCGACGGCCGGCGCATGCTCGGCGCCGCGGAGCTGCTCGGCTCCGGCGAAGTGGTGCTCCACCCCGGCGGCAGCTACAAGACGCCGTCGCTCTTTGCCGCGTACTCCGGCCATGGCCTGGACGGCATAACCGAGGCCTTCTACGACTGGTTCCGTGCCCGGCCGCAGCACGTGGACACCACTTCCGGGCGGGTGCGCCCCGTGGTGCTCAACACCTGGGAGGCGGTCTACTTTGACCACCGCCTCGAACCCCTGCTGGAACTCGCCGAATCGGCCGCCGGGCTCGGCGTGGAACGCTTCGTCCTCGACGACGGCTGGTTCCGCGGCCGCCGCGACGACCACGCCGGCCTGGGCGACTGGTACGTCGACGAGGGTCTGTGGCCCGAGGGCCTCACGCCGCTGATCGACGCGGTCACCGGCCACGGCATGGAGTTTGGTCTGTGGGTGGAGCCGGAGATGGTCAACCTGGACTCCGACGTCGCCCGGGAGCACCCGGAGTGGATCGTGGGCCCGTCGGCGCTTTCCTACAAGGACGGCGGCCGGCTCGCGCACCCCTGGCGCCACCAGCACGTCCTGGACCTCGCCAATCCGGAGGCCTGGCAGTACATCTACAACCGTCTCGACGCCCTGCTGCGCGAAAACAACATCGCCTACCTCAAATGGGACCAGAACCGCGACCTCACCGAGCACGGCCGCGGCGGCCGCCCGTCCGTCCACCAGCAGACACTCGCGGCCTACCGGCTCTTCGACGCGCTCAAGGCAGCACACCCGGACGTGGAGATCGAAAGCTGCTCCTCCGGCGGGGCACGCGTGGACCTCGGCATCCTGCAGCGCACCGACCGCGTGTGGGCCTCGGACTGCAACGACGCCCTGGAGCGCCAGACCATCCAGCGCTGGACCCAGGCCATCCTGCCGCCGGAACTCGTCGGAGCGCACATCGGCCCCACCACCTCGCACACCACGGCGCGAACCCACGACATCTCCTTCCGCGCCATCACCGCACTCTTTGGCCACTTCGGCATGGAGTGGGACATCCGCGCGGCCACGAACGAGGAGCGGGCCACGCTGCGCCGCGTGATTGCGCTGTACAAGCGCCACCGCGCACTGATCCACTCCGGCAAGCGCGTCAACGCGGACACCGCCGAGCCCACCTTGAGTGTCCACGGTGTGGTCGCCCACGACGCCGGCGAGGCCCTGTTCGCTGCCGTGTCCCTGGCGTCCGCCCCGGCTGAGGTCCCCGGGCAGGCCTCGCTGCCGGGCCTTGACCCGCACAGGACCTACCGCGTCCGGGCCGAACTGCCCACGCCCCTCGACGGCGACTACGCGCACACCTTCACCCAGATCCAGCCGCCCGCCTGGCTGGAAGACGGGGCCGTTGCCTCCGGAGCCTTCCTGCAGCACGTCGGCCTGCCCCTGCCGGTCCTGAACCCGGAGCACGCCCTGCTCCTGCACGTTCAGGCCATCTGACCGCCCGGTCCCCATCTCCCTGAAGGAACCCCATGACCAGCATCATCAGCCGCAGCGACGCCCCGGCGTCGGTGTCCGCGGTCACCAGCACACGTCTCTCCGACGGGCGCGAACTCCTGTATTTCGACGACACCGACCGTCCCCGGCCGCGCCCGTCCAAGGACCGCCGCGAACTTCCCGAACGCGGACCGTCCGGGGAAATCCGGTACGACGCACTGACCGGGGACTGGGTGGCGGTCGCGGCGCACCGGCAACACAGAACGCATCTTCCGCCGGCGGACGAGTGCCCGCTGTGCCCGAGCACCGACGCGCGGCCCTCGGAGATCCCGGCCGTCGGATTACGACGTCGCCGTGTTCGAAAACCGCTTCCCCTCGCTCGGCCCGGATTTCGCACCCGCCCCGGCATCGCCGGGCTGGGGCAGCACGCGGGATCGCCGGCGGCCGATGCGAGGTAGTCGCGTTCACGTCCGCGCACACCGGAACATTCTCCGCGCTGAGCGGCCGGCGCGTGCGCACCGTGATCGACGCCTGGGCGCACCGGACCGAGGCACTGAGCGCCCTGCCCGGCGTGGCGCAGGTGTTCTGCTTCGAGAACCGCGGCCAGGACATCGGCGTGACACTGCACCACCCGCACGGCCAGATCTACGCCTACCCCTATGTCACCCCGCGGGCCGCGGTGATGGCCGCGGCCGCCCGGCAGTTCCATGAGGCAGCGGGCGGGACGGCCACCCTGACCGGGACCATCCTGGCGGGTGAGCGTGCCGACGGCGCCCGGATGGTCCTCGAGGGCGAATTCTTCAGCGCCTACGTGCCGTTCGCCGCCCGCTGGCCGCTGGAGATGCACCTCGTCCCGCACCGCCAGGTTCCGGACCTGGCGGCGCTGACCGGCGCCGAACGCGACGAGCTCGCCGTCCTGTATCCGGAGCTCCTGGGCCGCTTCGACCGCCCTCTACGGCAGCCCCACACCGTATATCAGCGCCTGGCACCAGGCCCCCATAGATCCAGTGCTGCGCCGGTCCGGCTACCTGCACCTGCAGCTCACCTCGCCCCGGCGGGCCGCGGACAAACTCAAATTTCTGGCTGGCTCCGAGGCCGCCATGGGCGCCTTCATTAACGACACCACGCCCGAAGAGGTAGCTGCCAGGCTCCGGGACGCCAGGACAGGAGCACAATGATCAGCACAGGAACGGCCCTGGCGGACGCGCTGACCGGCGCCTTCGCCGGCCACTTCGGCCACCACCCCGACGGCGTGTGGCAGGCGCCGGGACGGGTCAACCTGATCGGCGAGCACACGGACTACAACGAGGGCTTGGTCCTGCCCTTCGCCATCAACCGCAGCACCACCGTGGCCGTCGCAGTCCGGGCGGACCGCGCCGTGCGGCTGGCCTCCGGGTTCCCGGGGGCGGAACCGGTCGAATTCGATCTCGACACCTTCACCCCAGACCAGGCGGCGGGCTGGTCCGCCTATCCGGCCGGCGTGGCTTGGGAGCTGGAACGCGCAGGCATCATGGTGCCGGGCTTTGACCTGTTTGTGTCCTCCGATGTGCCGGTCGGGGCCGGACTGTCCTCCTCCGCCGCCCTCGAGTGCGCCGTCGCCCTGGCCCTGTCCGATCTCACCGGAGCCGGCCTGGGCCGCGCCGAATTGGCAGACATCGGGCGGCGTGCCGAAAACAACGTCGTCGGCGCCCCCACCGGCATCATGGACCAGTCGGCCTCGATGCTCGGCACCAAGGATTGCGCCGTCTACCTGGACTGCCGTGACCTCAACTCCCGCCCGGTACCGCTCGGCCTGGAGGAGGCCGGGCTGGTCTGCCTGGTCATTGACACCAAGGTCTCGCACGCCCATGCCAGCGGCGGGTATGCCGAGCGCCGGGCCTCCTGCGTCCGGGGCGCCCGGGCTATGGGTGTTGGCGCCCTTCGCGACCTCGGCGCGGCCGACCTGCCCAGGGCCAAACGCATCCTCGACGAGGAGACGTTCCGCCGGGTCCGGCACATCGTCACCGAGAACGAACGTGTCGCCCGGACCGCGGAACTGCTCGGGAGCCGCGGGCCGCTGGCCATCGGGGAACTGCTGGACGCCAGCCACCGCTCCATGCGGGACGACTTCGAGATCTCCTGCCCGGAACTGAATCTGGCGGTTGACGCCGCCCGCGCCAACGGGGCCATCGGTGCCCGGATGACCGGTGGCGGGTTCGGCGGCTCGGCCATCGCCCTGGTTCCGGTGAACGACGCCGATCGGGCCCGGTCAGCGGTCATTGCCGGCTTCGCCGCCCGCGGGCTGCTGGCTCCCGACGTCTTCGGGGTCCTGCCGGCAGAGGGGGCGCTGCGGCTGTGATCAGCCCCGGGGCCGGATGGTCAGCGTCCGTAACCGGCGCGTGAGGATGTCCGCCCGTGCAGCGAGGCCGCGGCCCAGGCGGACATCAGCAGTGCCACCAGCAACAGCCCGGCGTCGCCCAGGTCCACAGACCCGAGCCAGCCGGTCAGCGGGTCTCTAAGCCCGAACACCTCGTGAAGGGCCCCGGCCAGGGTGATGACCGCAATGAAGAGGGCGGACACAGCAGAAATGCCCGTGATAACGGCATTGAAGCCGAGTTTGCGCCGCGGATCCGTCAGGGCCGAGCGGTACATCCGCATCATGGCCACGCCGTTGATCGTGTCGCACAGCGTCATGGCCGCCGCGAAGGCCAGCGGAAGCGCCAGCAGCGCAAGCGGGGAGACGCCGGCCAGCGAGGCCGCCGTCGCCATGACCAGCAGCCCGATCGTGGTGGCGGTATCGAACCCCAGCCCGAAGAGGAAGCCGATCACGTAGATGTTCCGGGGATGTTGGACCCGGGCCAGCGGACGCGCGAGCAGCCGGGCCACCAAGCCCCTCGCGGCAAGGTCCTCGTGGGAGATCGCGGCACCATTGCGCGCACCGCGATAAACCTTAAATGTCCGGAGGAAGGCCGAGCCGTTGAAGGCACCCATGGCCAGCAGGAACAGCACCGACACCCCGCTGCCGACCAGCCCCAGCAGCAGGTTCCCGGGGGTCCCCTGCTCCATGAAATTCCCCACCAGCGAGGCTCCCGCCACCACAAGCACTCCGGCCAGGACCACCACGGAACTGTGGCCCAAGCTGAACGCGAACCCCACGCTGACCGGATCTCGGTGCTCGGCCACGAACTTCCGGGTGGAGTTATCGATCGCGGCGAGGTGGTCCCAGTCGTAGCTGTGTTTCACCCCCGCCAGGTAGGCCGTCAGTACCAGTCCGATCCCCAGCGGCTGTCCGCCCCCGGCCGCACCGGCCACCAGGAGCACGACGGCGGCGGCGTGCAGTGCCGCCACCGCACCGAAGGTCACCAGCAGCCGAGTCCTCAGCGGCAGGTGCGCCCGCCGGCTATACACGGCCGGCCATCTGCTCAATGGTGGCCATCAGTATTTCCTCAAATCCAGCGGCCCCTGGCCGTACCAGCGCTTCCGCAGCAACGTGGTGGCGGCTCCCGCAACACGCCTCAGATCCTCCGTGCTGTTGGAGAGCGACCTCAGCACCAGCCCGGCCGTCCCCAGCACGGTGGCAGTGAGCGAAATGCCGATATGGACGCCGTACCCGGCCGTGATCTCGTGCAGTTCATCGGCAAGGGCCTGGTCCACCCGCGGGTCCACTACGATCAGCGAACCCAGATGGCTGTAGCCCTCCATGAATGCCATGCCCGTGACATCGCCCATCGGCGGGCGGATGAGCACATTGTCCAGGGCCAGCAGACCGGCTGCTTCGGCGGTCTCGACCCATATCTCGGTCCGCAGCCGCAGCTCCTCGTAGCGGAACGAGGCTCCGTCCGGCGACCAGCCGGGGGTGATTATTTCGGCCATGATCAGGCTCGACGACGGCCGCACCGTCACGCGGGTATTCTGCCGGTAGCTGGCCTCCCGGTAGGCGATTACCTGGTCCGGGGCGAGTTCCAACTGCGCCCCCTCCCCGAGTCGCAGCCGCATCCGCTGCTCGGCAAAGGACCCCGGGGTCCGGTAGATCTTGATGGCCGACTGCGTCGCGAGCAGCAACTTGGCCCCGTCCGCCACCTCCACATCAATCACATAGAGGTCGGCCCCCAAATAAGCCCCGCCCGGATTCACAAGCACATAACAAACCTGCCCGCTCCCATCCAAGTAGTGCGGCCGCAAAACCCTCAAGGCGCCGCGATGGTACTGATGCGTCGCTACAGACCTCCCCCCACGGTCAGTGACGACGAGCTCGAGCTCCCCCATCAGTTCCCGAACGTCTGGTCGGCTCCGGCGGCTTCGCCGGATTTGGGGCCGTGGCCGGCTTCGCGGGGGCCGCCACTGCCGCGAGGGCCCCGACTCGAGCTTGCGAGAGCGGGAGCGGCTGGGGACGGGCACGGCCTCAGCGGTCGAAGTCGCCAGGACTCAGCCCCAGAGCGCTCATGACGCCAGGTCGAGCATCAGGACGTCCCGCCGCACCCATTCGATGACGCGCTCCAGCCCTTCGTCGGTCTTGAGGTTCGTGAAGCAGAACGGCTTCTCGCCCCTGAATTCGCGTGAGTCCCGTTCCATGACGGAGAGGTCAGCACCGACGTGTGGTGCGAGATCGGTTTTGTTGATGATGAAGAGGTCGGACTTGATCATGCCCTGGCCGGCCTTGCGCGGGATTTTCTCGCCCTGGGCCACGTCGATGATGTAGATGGAGAAGTCCACCAGTTCGGGGCTGAAGGTGGCGGAGAGGTTGTCGCCGCCGGATTCCACAAAGATCACCTGCAGATCCGGGTGCCGCTTCTTCAGTTCCTCGATGGCCGCTGTGTTCATGGAGGTGTCTTCGCGGATGGCGGTGTGCGGGCAGCCGCCGGTTTCGACGCCGATGATCCGGTCCAGCGGAAGGATCCCGTTGGCGGCGAGGATCTTGGCGTCCTCGATCGTGTAGATGTCGTTGGTGATGGCCGCCATGGAGATGTCCCGGCTCATATGGCGGGTCAGGCGCTCCACGAGCTGGGTCTTGCCGGCACCCACCGGGCCGCCGATGCCGATCTTGATGGGCTCAGACATATTCTTCTCCAGACATATTTCTCGTACAACATTTTCGTACAGATCAGCTAGCTCATGAACATGCGGGCGCGCTGGCGTTCGTGCCGCATCTGCGAAATTTCGAGTCCGGGGCTGACGGCCCCAAAGTCGTCAGGCGTGAGGTGGCCGGCCCGCTCAGCCGCGGCAGCGACGTCGTCGGCCGCCTTCCGCAGGAGCCGCTGGCCGGCGTTCTGTCCCAGCGGAATTGCCCGGACCGCGTTCTGCGTCAACGACGTGACCGTCGCAAACAAATAGGCGGCCAGGGCATCGCCCAGCGGGACGTCCAGGGAACGGGCGATCACCGCGAACGCCAGCGGCTGGTGACCGGCGGCACGGCCGGAAGCCACCAGCTCCCGGTACTCGGTCAGCGCAGGGGACGGAAAAATCTCGAAGCCGATCTCCAGCAGCCGGGTCCCCATCTTGATGCTGGCCTCGCGCAGCTGCCGCGGCAGCAACTGGGCGGTCAGCAACACATCCAGTTCGGCAACAGCAACGCCCTCATAAAGGAACCGGATGGCCAGGGCGTCGGAGTAAGTCAGCTGCTGTGAAATGAACGCCGCCAGCCAGACCCCGAAGCTCGCCTCATCCCGCACCAGCCCGCGCTCAATGTATGTCTCAAACCCCAGCGAGTGAGCAAACGCCCCGGTCGGCAGCGCGGAATCCGTCAGCTGCTGCAACGCGAGCTGGTAGGGCGCGGAACTAGTGGCTGTGTTCGGCATGGCGGAAGGGGACGGGCATCACGCGCTCCTGGCGGTCGTAGGGCACTCCGACGTGTTTGAGATAGTCCTCCACGGTGTGGTCGTACTGGCAGAGCATCACCTCGGCCCCATAGTCCGAGGTTGCGTCGAAGAACTGGGCCTGCAGGTGCCGGTTGCCCAGGGAGTGCGCCACCACGCCCATCTCGTGGATGGAACGCGGCGCGATCACCAGGACATCGGTGGGCAGCACCGACACCACGATCATGTTGGCCCCGGCCACGTGCAGGATGTCGCCGTCGCGCAGGTCCCCGGAACCGGCGGGGAGGCGGATGCCCAGTTCCTTCCCGTGGTCGGTGGTGACGCGCTGGATGCGCTTGACCAGCTGGGCGCTGGGCAGCACCACCTTTTCCCGGTGAACCCCGGCATACGGGTCCGGACCCGGAGGGAGGTCGTGGGTGTTGCCGAGGACCTTTTCGATGATCATGGTCGTCTCCTCTGGAAGCCTAGAAAAGGAAGTAGCGCTGCGCCATGGGCAGGACGTCTGACGGTTCGCACGTGACGTCCTCGCCGTCGACCGTCACGCGATACGTTTCGGGGTCCACCTCGATATCCGGGGTGGCGCCGTTGTACTTGAGGTCCGCCTTGGTGAGGCTGCGGATGCCGGACACCGGCCGGATGACTTTCTCCAGCCCGAGCTCCGCCGGGACCCCGGCCTCGATGGCGGCCTGGGACAGGAACGTGATGGAGGACTGCTGCAGGGCCTTGCCGTAGGCGGCGAACATCGGCCGCATGGTGCGCGGCTGGGGTGTGGGTATGGAGGCATTGGCGTCCCCCATGAGGGCGTAGGCGATTTGACCGCCCTTGAGCACCAGCTCCGGCTTCACGCCGAAGAACGCCGGGTCCCAGAGCACCAGGTCGGCGAATTTTCCGACCTCCACCGAGCCGACCGAGTCGGCCATACCCTGCGCGATGGCCGGGTTGATGGTGTATTTCGCCACGTAGCGCTTGAGCCGGAAGTTATCGCTCTCCGCCCCCAAACCGGCAGCGGCTCCGTGCACACCGGCTGCGCTGTCCCCCCGGGGGTCCTTGAGCACCCCGCGCTGTTTTTTCATCTTGTCCGCCACCTGCCAGGTGCGGATGATTACTTCGCCCACGCGGCCCATGGCCTGCGAATCCGAGGACGTGATCGCGAAGATGCCCAGGTCCTGCAGCACGTCCTCGGCGCCAACGGTCTCGGCGCGGATGCGGGAGTCCGCGAACGCCACATCCTCAGGGATGTCCGGGTTTAGGTGGTGGCACACCATGAGCATGTCCAGGTGCTCTTCCATCGTGTTGCGCGTGTACGGCAGGGTGGGGTTCGTGGACGCCGGCAAGACGTTGGGCAGCCCGGCGATCTTGATGATGTCTGGTGCGTGCCCACCGCCGGCGCCCTCGGTGTGGAAGGTGTGGATTACCCGGCCGCCGATCGCGCGGATAGTGTCCTCCACGAAGCCGCACTCGTTCAGAGTGTCGGTGTGGATGGCCACCTGAACGTCGTATTCGTCCGCAACCTTCAGCGAGGTGTCGATCGAGGAGGTGGTGGAGCCCCAGTCCTCGTGGACTTTCAGTCCGATCGCGCCGGCGCGGATCTGCTCGGCGAGCGGCTCGACGGCGGAGGCGTGCCCCTTGCCGAACAGGCCGATGTTGATCGGCAGCCCTTCGGCGGCCTGCAGCATCCGCTGGATGTGCCATGCGCCGGGGGTGACGGTAGTGGCCTTGGTGCCTTCTGCGGGGCCGGTGCCGCCGCCCACCATCGTGGTCACGCCGCTGCACAGGGCGGCGGGGACCTGGTCCGGGGAGATGAAATGGATGTGGGAGTCCACGCCGCCGGCCGTCAGGATCTTCCGCTCACCGGCAATGATCTCGGTGCTCGCGCCGATCACTATGTCCACTCCGTCGGTGATCTGCGGGTTGCCGGCCTTGCCGATCCGGAAGATGTGGCCGTCCCGGAGCGCCACATCCGCCTTGTAGATGCCGGTGTAGTCCAGCACGACGACGTTGGTGATCACGGTGTCGGGGACTCCGCCCTGGACGTCCCCGTCCCTGGTCACCTGGCCGTTCTGGCCCATGCCGTCACGGATCACCTTTCCGCCGCCGAACACCACTTCCTCGCCGTAAACAGTGAGGTCTTTCTCGATCTCGAGGAACAGATCGGTGTCGGCCAGGCGGATCGCGTCGCCGGTCGTCGGGCCGTAAAGGTCCGCGTATTGCCTGCGGGACAGTTCGAAACTCACTGTGCGTCACCTGTCCGTTCGGAAACATGGAGTTCGGAAGGAAACATGGAGTTCGGAAACATGGAATCCGGTGCCGCGGAGTGCGCCGTTGACGGCGTTGCTGAGGCCGTACACTTCACGGCGGCCCGCGAGTTCAATCAGCCGGACAGTCCGGCTGTCCCCCGGTTCGAACCGTGCGGCGGTGCCGGCCGGAATGTCCAGGCGCCGGCCGTAGGCGGCCTGCCGGTCAAACTGCAACGCGGGGTTCGCTTCGGCAAAGTGATAGTGCGAGCCCACCTGGACGGGGCGGTCGCCGGTGTTGATCACGGCGACCTCCACTGCCTCGCGGCCGGCGTTGATCACCAGCGGCGTGGAACTAAGGACGTATTCTCCCGGAATCATCGAGGCTCCCTAGCGGATGGGGTCGTGGACGGTGACGAGCTTGGTGCCGTCCGGGAAGGTGGCCTCGACCTGGACGTCGTGGATCATTTCCGGCACGCCCTCCATCACGTCATCGCGGCCAAGGAGGGTGGTTCCGTAACTCATGAGCTCCGCCACGGTCCGGCCGTCGCGGGCGCCCTCCATCAGTTCGTAGCTGATGACGGCGACGGCCTCGGGGAAGTTCAGTTTCAGTCCGCGGGCCTGGCGGCGGCGGGCGAGGTCCGCCGCGACCACGATCATGAGCTTTTCCTGCTCACGGGGCAAGAGGTGCATGACGGAATCCCTTCAAGAACCGGCCGGCTGGCGGACCGCAGATGCCGCGGTGTGACCAGCGTAGGCCGCGGAGATTTCCTGCAGGTTTCCGGCGCCCGTGAACGGCTCCCGCGTGACTACCCGGTGATCCGCCAGCGGGACTGGAATTCGGGGTGGTCCGCGTACGGCAGGGCCAGGGTGTGCAGGGACTGCGTGGTCCATTCGATGACGTCCGGCACCCATCCGGCGTCGGCGGGCTCCTGGCTGACCAGGGCGGCCAGCACGGACTGGCGGGCGGATTCAATGATGCCGATGAGCTGGCGTTTGGCCTCGCACTCGCGGAGCAGGCGGCGTTCATACCACTCGCCGGAGACGGCAAGCGTGGGGTCGCCGAGGAGCTTCAGGGCGGCGGCTTCGTCTTCTTTAATGCGTGCGGTCAAGAACTCGACGATGTCCACTAACCGAGCCTATGCGCGCCAGCGCTTACACGGCTACGGCCCAGCGCTGGCCCTTCCTCTGAACCCGGCACCAGCCGTGCTTGTTAGGGTGGATAAATGAAACCACGTCTCGCCGCCCTTGCCGCTGCCGCCTTGTTGATCGCCCTGAGCGGCTGTGGCCAAGTGCAGGGCGCTGCCGAAAAGGCCGTCAACGACGGGGCATCCCAGGTTGCCGCGGCGGCGGGCAGTGAAGTGAAAAAGCAGGCCTGCGCCCTCGTGGAGGACGGCCTGGTCAGCGCAAAGGACAAAGAACTGCTGGGCGGCCTGGTCGCCGGCGCGGAAACCGCGGGTGCACCCACTGAGATCACAACGCCACTTCGCCAGATCGCCGACTCCGGGGACCAGGTTCCGGTCGAATCCGTCAAGGCCCTTCAGGACGCCTGCGCCAAGTAGCGACTGCGACAACAGGGCACCTCGCGCATCCCCTAGCGTTTGCCCTTTTTCCGGGATCCCTTGCCGCGGCCCTTGTCCGGGTTTGGCGCGTAACGCTGCGCCACCTTGGGCTTCTTGGCGGCTCCGGTGCCGCGCCGGTCCGGCTTGGGCTCCCGTTTGGGTTTTTCCTGCTGCGCCGAGGGCTGTCGGGAACTCGCTGCGGTGCGTCCGCGGACAATCCCGATGAATTCCTCGATGACCTCGTCCGTGGTGTCGCTGGGCCAGGCCAGGGCGATCTCCGTACCGTGCGCACCCGTGAGTTTCCGCGCCACGGTGTCCTTGACGTTGAAATGCCGGGCCACGGACATCGGCAGGATCACCAGCCCGGCGCCGGACGCCACCACCTGCAGGGCCATCGCGGGGCCGCCGAGTTCCTGCACGTCCAGGAAGGTCTCGGCAGACAAGTCCGCCAGGTCCACTTCCTCAAACAAGGAGACCTCATGCCCCTTGGGTGCCACGACTACAGGCTGCTCCTCGTAGAGCGGGATCACGCTGAGGCCCTCGCGTTCCACCGGGAGCCGGACAAAGCTCAGGTCCGCGGAACCGTCGCGGAGCACGGTTAGCTGCGCGCCGTCGTCGGACATGAAGGAGTGCAGCGGCACGTCCGGCATCCGTTCCTCCCAGCGCCGGATCCATTTTCCGGGCGTCACTCCGGCGACGTACGCGAAGCGCAGTTCCCGCCCAGCTGCTTCGGCCGGTACGGCAGCGGTTTCGTCGGGGGTCTGGGGTGCTTCTTCTGCTGCGGACACATGTTCACAGTACCGCCCGGGGTGGCGGCGGGGTCCGCCCCGATGGCAGGACCGTGCTGGCTGGGTGCTGTTTTGGTACTGGCTTGGTGCTGGTTTGGTGCTGGTTTGGTGCCCTGCGGGCATCCCGCCGGATACCCTTGAAGTATGACCTCTGCAAACTCCCAGTCCATGAAGCCGGCCACCGTTGCCAAGAAGCTTGGCATCTACCTGCCGGCGACACCCCAGGAGTTCCAGGATTCGGCCATCACCCGCGCTGATTTCGCCGAGCTCCAGGCCAACCCGCCGGAGTGGCTCGCGGAACTGCGTCGTAACGGCCCGCACCCGCGGCCCGTGGTGGCGCAGAAGCTCAATGTCTCCATCAGCGGCCTGTCCCGCGGTGGTGTTGAGGAAGCGCTGACGACGGCGGAAATCACCGCGCTGCTCCAGGCTCCCCCGGCGTGGCTGGTCGCCGAGCGCGCCACCCACGCCGCCGTCCGCGCCGAGGCCCAGCGGGTCAAGGACGAGGCAGTCAAGAAGGACGCCAAGAAAGCCCGCACCAAGGCCGAATAGCGGCACGCGCTTCCTTCCGGTCCCTATTTTCATCCCGCGGACGCAGGACTATGCTCGCGGAATGAGTCGGGGCCGCCGGCCCGATCCCCCTCCGTATCCCAATCCACCAGTCTCCGGCGGATCATCGGGAAGGAAAAGGCCATGGCCTTCAAGATCGGATATTTTGTCGGGAGTCTCTCGAGCAATTCCATCAACCGCACCTTGTCCAAAGCCCTGATCCGGCTTGCACCTGCGGAGCTGGAGTTCACAGAGATCCCCATAAAGAACCTGCCGTTGTACAGCCAGGATTTTGATGCCGCATATCCGCCCGAAGGGCAGGCCCTCAAGGATGCAGTCGCCGCGTCCGACGGCATCCTCTTCGTCTCGCCTGAATTCAACCGGTCCATCCCTGGAGCACTGAAGAACGCCATCGACTGGGGATCCCGGCCCTGGGGCACCAACTCCTTCGCCCGCAAGCCCACTGGGATCATCGGCGCCTCCCCCGGCGGGATCGGCACGGCGGTGATGCAGTCCTCGTTCCGCAGCGTGCTGAGCTTCCTCGACGCGCCGCAGCTGAATGCGCCGGAGGCGTACATCCGCTTCGTCCCGGAGGCTTACGGCGAGGACGGCGAGGTCAAGGACGAAGCCACGGCCCGGTTGCTGCGCCACTACATGGAGGAGTATGCCTCCTTCGTGGAACGGGTCCTGGCCGCCAACGCGCCCGGCCATATCGGCGACGAGCACCCGGACAAGGACAAGCTGCGCCGCTAGGCCGCGCGCCGGGTGCGGTTGGGCTGGTGGCTAGTCCTGGTGCAGCTGCACGAAGTTCCCGCAGCCGTCATCCATCACCACGCTGGTCCCTTCGGGCCCTTCGGACGGTTCCCCTTGGAACATCACGCCTTTGGCCGCCAGCCGGTCGTATTCGGCGCGCACGTCCGGCACGCCAAAGACGATCGCGGGGATTCCGGCATCGTGCAGGCCGTTCATGTAGGCCGCTCCGATCGGGTTGTCACTGGGCTCCAGCAGCAG
The DNA here is from genome assembly GCA_963722145.1 of uncultured Actinomycetota bacterium. Classification (GTDB taxonomy): domain Bacteria; phylum Actinomycetota; class Actinomycetes; order Actinomycetales; family Micrococcaceae; genus Arthrobacter. The sequence goes on from CAVRLW010000020.1 coordinate 123,505, forward strand.
TCCGGCGCCCCCGGCACCGCCCGGATCCTTGACGATGAAGAGGTTGTGCTCCGGCATGGCCATCAGGGTTTCGAACCCCAGCGTGCCGGTGTAGAACTCATGGGCCGAGGCCGGATCCTTGACGTGGATACTGCACATTTTCAGTCGCATGGCCCCTAGGCTACGCCGGGAGGATCCGTGACGGAACCGCGACGCGGCCTCCGAGCCCGGCCAGCGGTCGATGCTGACGGCCGATGCTGACGGCCGGTTTCGCCGCGGCCGTGCAGGGCATTGACGGCCCCGCCGCCAGGGACTCCAATGGAACTAGCGGAACAGCGCCCGCCCGGGACCGTTCCGGGGAGGTGTGCAATGACGCTTTCACTATCCGGCGCCCTCGCGGCCTGGCAGTTCCTTGCCCTCGCCATCCTGGTTGCCGGGGTGGCCTTCGCCTCGGTCTATTTCGCCCGCAAGCATCTGGCCGCCAAGGACGGTCTCTCAGAAGGTGCGGACGGCGCGTTTTGGGATGTTTTCGCCGGACTCGCCGTCGTGGTGCCCGCAATCGTCCTTGCCTCCTCCACGTGGCCCTGGGCCGGCCTGGCGCTCGGGATGCTGGCCGCGGTGGCGGCACTGGCGGCACTGGCAGCGGCACCCCGGCTGCTGGCCCGGCAGGATGTGCGCCGGGCCGGCCGGGAGACCCAGCTGAAGAATGCAGCGGCGGCCGCTCGGCACCGCAGCGCCCTCGCCAGGTGGCAGCGGTACGAACTGGATCCGGGGTTCTCGATTGACTATCCCGCGATGAGCGATCCCCGGCAGCCGGAAACTGCGGCCCTGATCCGGGCGATCAAGGCCGCCGAGCGCCTCGGCGGCCGCACGGATCGTGCATGCGCGGATTCCGACTACGCCCCGGCAGTAGAACGGCTGGAAGATGCCCTGGCTGCCGCTGAACGCGCGGCCGGCGTTAGCCCCGCCGGGCGGCCTGGCCAGGACCACGCGCGCAGCTGATTCCCGGAATCGCTGATCCGGCAGTTCCCGGCAACCTCGGAAAGGTTCCATCATGACTGACATCACGATCATCGGCAGCGGCAACATGGCACGGGCGATCGGCACACGGGCTGTCGCCGCCGGTCGTTCCGTCCAAGTTCTGAACCGGACGCCGGAGAATGCCGCCAAGCTCGCTGCTGAACTTGGCGGCAACACTAACCCCGGCGGCCTGAGCGAAGTTCCCGAGGGCGACATCGTCGTCCTGGCGCTGTACTTCGGTCCGGCCAAGGAAGTTGCCACGCACTTCGGCGATACGCTCAGCGGCAAGACGGTGGTGGAGATCAGCAATCCGATCGACACCGAAACCTTCGACTCGCTGGTTGTCGCCCCCGGGACGTCGGCAGCCGAGGAAATCGCAGCGCTACTGCCGGGCGCACGGGTGGTGAAAGCCTTCAACACCACCTTCGCCGGCCCGCTCGGCTCCGGGACCTCCGGCGGCCTGCCGATGGACGTGTTCATCGCCTCGGACTCCGAACAGGCCAGCAACGAGGTCGCGGCCTTCGCCGAAGCCGCCGGGCTGCGCCCGCTTCAAGTGGGCGGACTCCGCCACGCCCGTGAACTGGAGGGCTTCCAGTTGCTGGTGATGGCGCTGCAGGCCAACCCCGCGTATCCAACCTTCAACTGGGGTACCGGCCTGAAAATCATCGACTAGGCAATCGCTCCGACACCATCAACCAGGGCGGTGAGCCCGGTTCAGCGAGCTTACAGCTCGACCGTTGCGCTTTCGCCGACGCTCATCCGGCTGTTGGTGACCTTGGATTTGATCCACTGAAGCACTGTGGCCGCCGTGCCGCCCGGGCTGGCCCAGTACTCGGCGGAGTCCGAGTCGACGTGGAGCAGGACCACCTCGGGGGTGTCCGGTCCGTCCGGGAACCAAGCTTCCACCACCTGGTTCCACATGTCGTGGATCAGTTGCCGGTCGGTCACCACGTCGGCGGTACCGGCCACCGACACCCACTCGGTGCGCTTGCCGAACGAGACGTTCACCGCCGGGTTGGCGCGGATGTGGGCCACCTGTGAGGTGGTCGCCGAGGTGAAGAACCACATGTCGCCGTCGTCCTTGACCTCCTGGACGGCCAGCGGCCGGCTGACGAGCGCGCCTGCTTCGTTGATGGTGGTGAACATTCCGATGTGCGAATCGTTGATGATGTCCGTGACTTTGCTGATGCTTTCGGCATCCGACATGCTCTCACCTCGTTCTGGTTCCAACGGAGGAAGGTCCCCCTCCGGACAGCCTATTGGTAAGTGTGCTTACTTTCCAATGGCTGCCGGACGGAGCCCTTCCTGAAACCGGCAGTGGAATCAGTTCCCGCGGGTCAGGACCTTGCCCCTGAAGAACTCGGGACGGACCTTGGCCATCACCAGCATGAGCACCACGCCCAGCAGGATGACGCCCATGCCCAGGATGAAGACCAGGCCCACCCCACCGATTGACGAGCCGGAACCGTACGCGGGATCCATGGAGTCGTAGGCCGTCTTGACGAACATGACCAGCAGGATGACACCGCCCAGGAGGGGAGCCAGGAACTTGAAGAAGAACGCCTTCGCCCCGCTGAACGCCTCGGCGCGGAAGAACCAGACACAGGCCAACGCGGTGATGCCGTAGTAGAAGCAGATCATCATGCCCAGTGCCGTGATGGTGTCCCACAGCGCGTTCTCCGACGTAGTGCGGGTAATGACATAGAACCCTGCTGCAGCCACGGCCGAGGCGATGGTGGCATAGCTCGGCGACTTGTACGTGGGGCTGATCCTGTCGAACTTTTGCGGCAGGGCCTTGTAATGGCCCATGGACAGCAGGGTGCGCGCGGGCGAGACGAACGTGGACTGCAGCGACGCGGCGGAGCTGCTCAGGATGGCCAGCGACATCAGGATGGCGAACGGGCCCATCACTGGCCCCGCGAGGACCGCGAAGATGCTGCCCTGGTTCTCCGGGTTGCCGGCACCGAGGCCGGTGTCGCCGACGCCGGCGAAGGACAGCGTGGCCAGGGCAACGGTCATGTAGATGATCACGATGACCAGCACAGTGAGGGTTGCGGCACGGCCCGGGGTCTTCTCCGGGTTCTTGGTCTCCTCGTTCATGGTCAGCGTGACGTCCCAGCCCCAGTAGATGAAGATGGACAGCGAAACGCCGGCGGCAAAGGCGGAGAAGGATCCCACCGCGAAGGGGTTGAACCAGTCCGGGGCAATGGCAGTGGCGTCAAAGGCGGTCCCGTTGGCGACGTGGCTGAACGCCGCCACGGAGAACCAGCCAAGGACCAGCAGCTGGAATCCCACGAGGACGTACTGGACGGTCTTGGTGGTTTCCATGCCGCGGTAGGAGATCCAGCAGGCGAGGGCAATGAACACCAGCGTCGTGGCGATGTTCAGCGGCAGGTTCGTGGTGAGGTCGGCGAGCTCCGCGTTGCCGGTGAGCTGCGCCAGCATGAGGTAGAAGAAGTCCACCGCGACGGCGGCCAGGTTCGAGAGCACGATGATGGTCGCCGCAATCAGCCCCCACCCTCCCATCCAGCCAATCCATGGGCCAAAGGCCCGCGAGGCCCAGGTGAAGGAGGTGCCGGCGTCGGGCATGGCGTTGTTCAACTCCCGGTAGCCGAGCGCCACCAGCAGCATGGGGATAAAGCCCACCAGGAAGATCGCGGGCAGGTGCACGCCGACCTCGGCCACCGTGGGACCCAAGGCCGCCGTCAGGGTGTACGCCGGGGCGATACAGGAAATGCCGATGACGACGGCGCCAATCAGGCCCACCGACCCTGCCTTCAGTCCCTTCTCACTCAGTCCGTGCTTTTCGCGCTGCTGGCCGGGCTGTCCGGGGTGTGAAGCATGGGACATCGCGTGTTCGGTGCTCATTTTTCTGCCTCTCGGGAAATGTCGTTCGAAGCTGTTCGGTTGAGGTGCTTGAGCTCATAGTCACTGGGGACCACGATCATCGGCACCGGCAGGGCGCGCAGGATGCGGTTGGCCGTGCTGCCAAGGAAGATGGACCGGCCGGTGGCCAGCCTGCTGGATCCGATCAGCAGGACCTCGCCGTCTTCCCAGCCCAGGCGGTCCACGGCTTCCTCGATGCTGCGGCCCTGTGCGACGACGACTTCCGTCTTCGCCTCCTCCCGGACCTCCTGTTCGCCGCCGGGCAGGGCGGCGGCCAGGCGCTCGGCCGCGTACTCCCGCGCCGCATCCGCGGCGCCGGCCGCGTCGCCGCCGTCGAGCGCCAGGAGCGAGACCACGCGCAGCGGAACCTCCCGGTTCACAGCCATGCCCAGGGCGAAGTCGAGCAGCTTCTCGGCGCCGGCCCGGGTTCCGAGCCCGCAGCTGATCCGGGTCAGGGCCTCCTGGCGGTGGTAGCCGTGCGGTGCCAGGGCCACCGGAACAGTCGAGGCGTGGAGCAGGGCACTGGCCATCGACCCGATCGTGAACCGCTTGAAGATCCCGTTGCTGGTGGCGCCGATGATGAGCATGTCCGCGCCCAGTTCCTCGGCCGCCTCAATCAGCGCGTGCGCGTCCGAATCGCCGCTGCGGATGTGGGCCTGCGCCGGGACACTGGATGGAACCAGCGCCAGCGCCTGGTCGAGCCACTCCTGGGCCTGCTCATTGAGCAGATTTTCGAAGCCAACATTCGGCGCGTGGGCGTGCCCGAACTGCTGCACTTCAGGCACCACGAGCACAAGGTCCAGGCTCGCTCCGCGCCCGAGCGCCAGGGAGACGGCCAGATTGACCGCATCATGGCCTCTGGCATTGGCTGAGTACCCCACTACGTAACGCATCTGGCCGCTCTCCTAACTGAACTGAACTGTTGGGGGTTATTTACGACGCGACGGACGCACGGTCCGCGGCGGCGACGATCCGGGCTGCCGTGATCTGCCCCATCCGGACGGCACCGTCGACATGCTGGTAGCCCTCGGCCGCGAGATCGGAGCAGGACCAGTAGATGGGTCCGACCGGCTTCAGCTGGTCCTTCCCGTACCGGTGAAGACCGCCGAGGTCGTAGCTGGCGGCATAGGCTCCGCGGGTCCATTCCTCGGAGCCCCAGTCGGACTCGTAGTAGACCTCGGGATCCAGGGCTTTTTCGCCGAGGAAGGATGCAATCGATTCAAGGATGGCGCGGCGGCGGTCCTCTGCGCTGAGCTCGAACATCGGCGTCGGCCTTCTCGTCCGAGACGAAGCCCACAAGTGTGCCGCGGGGGTCCTCATGGTTCGTGTTGTCATAGACCTCCTGCACAATGGCGCCGGCGCCGAAGGCGGTCCCCGACAGGCCGTCCTCGCGCCAGAACGGCGTGCTGTAGACGGCGTGAACCTTGATGACCAGGCCAAGCGACTGGTGCTGGTGCATCTGGTGCTGGCGGCGGGGCAACGGCGGATTGAATGACACCCGGGAGTAGAGATTGGGCGGCACGGCCATGATGACGAACCGGGCGTTCACGGTGGCCCGTTCGGAGACAGCGGTGACACGGTATCCCCCGCTCGCGTCCTCGGCCCAGTTGATGGTGCGGACCGGGCTGTCGAGGACCACGTCCGCGCCCAGCTCCGTGGCCTGCAGCAGCGAAACCTGCTGCATCCCGCCGACAACGCGCTTGTCCAGGATAAAGTCCTCATCCGTGAGATTGCTGAAGGACCCGGCGGAGGCAGCCATCAGGACGGCCTGCAGGGCGGAGAAGGCGTGGGCAGGTTTGGTCAGCATGCCACCGGCGATGAAAAGGCCGATGTTGTTGCAGGCTTCCTCGTCTGTTGAGTTCTGCCGCAGCCAGTGGTGGAAGGAGATCGTGTCCAGCTCGCGGGCCTTGGGGTGTGCCCACGGCTCCTCGGGGCCGATCTCAGCGGCGAGGGAATCCAGCAGGGCCGTGAGCTTGTCCATTTCGGCGGCGGTGGTTTCGCTTACGGGGAAGGTATCACCGGTGTACAAGGTGCGTTTGCCGTCTGCGCCGATGTAGACGGATTCGCCCTCGCGGTAGCGGGAATAGGTCTGCAACCCGAGCTCACCCAGGAGCCCCAGGAGCGCCGTCTGGTCCGGCGAAACCCACTGGCCGCCGATTTCGAGCATGGCCCCGTCGATCGTGTCGGTCCAGGTCCGGCCGCCCACACGGTCCCGTGCCTCGAGCACGGCCACACTCAGTCCGGCCTTCTTCAGCTCGCGGGCTGCGGTCAGCCCCGAAGGGCCTGCCCCTACGATGACGACGTCGCGGTCTAGTTCCAGCATGATGTCCTCCCTGTGGCCGCTAGCGTGATGCGGACCACTAAATGAATGCCGTTCATTTAGAATGATAGACCTTCCCTTCGCTGCAGGGAAGACCTCCCGCCTAAGAATTTCGCCCGTAGAGTAGGGACAGAATGGGGTATCCCAGAAACCGCCAGCCCAGCCAGTAGAAAGTCCCGGAATGACGGCATCAACCAGCGTCCCTGCCGACCCGCACAGCCCGGCAGATCAGCTCAGCCCCACCGCCAGGCCGCGCCGCCGCGTGGGCCGGCCCGCCGCCGCCGTGCTGGACCAGGAGGGCATCACCGCGGCCGCCCTGCAACTGATCGGCAAGAGCGGCTACGACGGCTTCACCATGGCCGCGCTGGCGAGGACCCTCAATGTGGCGCCGTCGGCGCTGTACAACCACGTCTCCTCCAAACGGGACGTTCTGGTCCTCGTCCAGGACCACCTGACGTCGTTCGTGGACGTCGCCGCGTTTGAGGCCGGACCCTGGGAGCAGGCCGTGAGGGACTGGGCCTGGAGCTACCGAGATGTGTTCTCCAAGCACACGCCGCTGATCCCGGTCATCGCCGTACTCCCCGTGACGGATGCACCCAAGACGCTGGCCATGTATGAGGCCGTCAGCGCCGGTTTTAGCCGCGCGGGCTTTCCACAGGAGCGCATCGTCCCGGCCATCGTGGCGTTCGAATCCTTCATCTTTGGCTCCGCCTATGACGTCACGGCACCGGCGGACATCTTCGATTCCGGGACCATGGCGGCGTCGACGCCGAACTTCACCTCCGCCGTCAATCGCCTGGCCGAGGAAGGCCATGAAAAACCGGCCGACGTCGCCTTCAGCCTGGGACTCGAGGCACTCCTCGCCGGGCTCGGGGCGCTGCGGGCGGCCTAGCAGGCCCGTAGTGTGCCGGGCCAGTAGTGTGCCGGGCCGGCGTGCCGCCCGGGTTAAACCTGGGTGAAGGCAGTGGGTTTAACAAAGGAACCCCGGTCCGAAGACCGGGGTTCCTTTGATTGCGTGCGCGAGGGGGGATTTGAACCCCCACGCCCTTTCGGACACTGGCACCTGAAGCCAGCGCGTCTGCCGTTCCGCCACTCGCGCGCAACTTCTTCCACTCGGATAGGGCCGGTTTCCCGGACCGCCAACCTCGTAAAAGCAGCGAGATCAAGCATAACGGACAATTGCGGGAAAACACCAATCGAGCCGGAGGGGTCCCGGATCCCGGCGGTTTCCAAGCCAGGAATGCCCGGTTGCCGAACGTTATGTCAGGGCCTGCCGGGGCGGCCGCGGCGGCGATGTCCGCGCACGTCAGGGCGCGGAAGGCGCTCATTTCGACGTCGGCCCGGCGGCGTCCGTTGAGGCCATTCCCAGACACGCCCAGTAGTATCTGATGTAGGAGTGTCCGCTGACAGCGGGCTCGCAAAAGTTGGAAACCGAGTTCCGGAACGAACGCTGCCCCGCAGCCAACAGGAAAGGAGAAGGACCATGGGATTGCTGGACAAAGTCGAGCGCGGCATCGAAAAGGCCGTCCGCGGAGTCTTCTCCACTGGTTCCCGCGCCCAGGTTGAGCCTGTCGAGATTGCGAGCCGGCTCCGCACCGAGGTGGACAACAAGGCCATCACCATCGCCGCGGGACGCACTTTGGCCCCTAACGTTTTTGACGTTCTCCTTAGCAACGACGACTTCCAGCGCGCCCAAGAATGGGGCACACCGCTAGCGGAAGAACTCTGCGACGTCGTCATCAACCACGTCCGCAGCCAGGGCTACACCCTCCAGGGACCAGTGCGGATCAGTTTCCGCCGCGACGAAGAGCACCGCGCCGGGGATTTCGACATCACCTCGCGGACCGAGAAAGCCTCCGCCCCTTCTGTTCCTCCGCAACCGGGAGGTCACGGCAACGTCCCGGCGGCTCCGACACGTCAGCCGGCACGGCTTCAACCCGTGCTGGACATCGACGGTCAGCGCTACTCGCTGAACGCGCCGTCGATCGTCCTCGGACGGTCCTCGGAAGCAGACATCCTCATTGACGACACCGGCGTGTCGCGCCGCCATCTGGAAATCCGGACTGTGCCTGGTGCGGCCCAGGCGATCGATCTCGGCTCCACGAACGGCAGCTACGTCAACGGCCAAAAGATCGTGGGCAGTTCGGAACTTGCCGACGGCGCCACGATCATGATGGGACGGACCAAAATCATCTTCCGCCTAATGCCCGCCAATACAGGCGGCCGCGCATGAGCGAACTGACCATCACGGCCCTGCGTTTCGGGTTCCTTATCCTCCTGTGGGTGCTGATCTTCAGCATCGTCTCTGCCATGCGCCGCGATCTGATGATCGGTCGCAAGGCGGCATCCGGTGCCCCGACGGCACGCCAGGTGCGCAAGAATCCGGCCCTCGCCGAGCCCCCGCCCGCCCCCGTCAAACAGCAGGCCCGCCAGCTGGTCGTGACCGAGGGGCCGCTCAAGGGCACCACCATCCCGCTCGCGGCGAGCCCTATCCTCCTGGGCCGGGCACAGGAAGCCACCCTTGTCCTGGAGGACGACTACGCCTCGGGCCGCCATGCCCGCCTGTTCCCGCAGGGCAGCCGCTGGTTCATCGAGGACCTCGGCTCCACTAATGGCACGTATCTGGCAGACCAGCAGCTGACCCGGGCCCTCCCGGTAGAGCTGGGTGTCCCCGTGAGAATCGGCAAGACGGTCATTGAATTGAGGCCGTAGCCATGGCTGCCCCGGATCGCCCCGCAGACAGGGCCGAAGGCAAAACAACTGAACCGAAGCGGCCGCTCATCATGCGTTACGCCGCGCGTTCAGACGTCGGCCGCATACGTGCCAAGAATGACGACTCCGCCTACGTGGGCCGGCACCTCGCCGTCGTTGCCGACGGTATGGGCGGCCATGCTGGCGGCGACGTCGCCTCCGCCGCGACCGTCCTGGACATGATCCACCTGGATCATGATGACTACGACGGCGACGCCGGCACGGTTCTCGCCGACGAAATCCAGACGGCCAATTCCCTGCTGTCCGAGCTGGTCCACATCAATCCCAAGCTCGCCGGGATGGGCACGACGGTCACGGCCCTGCTCCTGGCCGAGGGCAAGCTCCATTTCGCCCACATCGGCGATTCACGGGCCTACCGGCTGCGCGACGGCGAGTTCGAACAGGTCAGCATCGACCACACCTTCGTCCAGCGGCTCATCGACGAGGGGCGCCTGCGCCCCGAAGAGGCCGAAACGCATCCGCACAAGAACGTCCTCATGCGCGTGCTGGGGGATGTCGATGCCAGCCCGGAGCTGGATCTGGACACCCTGGCTGTCCAGGCGGGGGAACGCTGGCTGCTCTGCTCGGACGGCCTGAACTACGTCGCCGGCCACGTCGTGGAGCGCACGGTTCGGGAGACGAAGGACCTGGACGAATGCGCCGAACTGCTGATTGAGCTGACGCTGGAGGCCGGTGCCCCGGACAACGTGACGGTGGTGGTGCTCGACATCGCCGAGCCGACACGCGATGACGTGCGGACCGCCGCCGTCGAGGTCGTGCCCGCGCCGGCCGCCGGGACCTCTGCGCCCGCTGCCTCAGCCGGACCGCTGACCGGCAGCACGTTTGGTGCCGCGAAATCGGCCGGTGAGGCAGCAAAGAAGGCCGACTCCGGTAGCGACGCCGGGTCCGCTGCCCGCGCCGTGGCTGGGGATGCATCGGGCCGGCCGCCCGCCGACCCTGCCCCTGGGGCAACGGCCGGCAGCCTGCCGGCCGTTGCCGGGCAAGAGGCTGCCGGGAGCAATGAACTGGAGGCCACCACCGACCCGCATCTGGGCGAACACCTCTCGGCCGAGGTCCTGCGTGAAGAACTCTCCATGCGCCCCCACGAACTGGTCGGGGCCGCCGCCGCGGCAGCGGAGTCAGGGTCCATTCCGTCTATCGCCGGACGCACCGTGGCCCGCCGCGCGGCCACGGTCCTCACGCACAAGTCGGAACAGGACCGCGAGGACGCCGACGACTTCAGGCCCACCGGACGGCCCCGCCGGTGGCTCACCGTGTCCATTGCCGCCGCGATCGTCGCGCTGCTGGCCCTCGGGCTGTGGCTTGGCTACGCCTGGACCCAGACGCGCTACTACATCGGCGAGCACGATCAGCACGTGGCCATCTTCAATGGCGTCTCCCAGCGTCTCGGGCCCATCCAGCTTTCCACCCTCGAAGCGGTGACCGATATCAAGATGTCCGACCTTCCGGAATTTTCGCAGCAGCGGGTGCGTCAGACCGTGCCCGCCCGGGATCTCTACGACGCGCAGCGGATCGTCAAGAATCTTGAACGCACCGGCACCACCGCCCCGGCCGATGAATGCCTCACCCCATCCCCCGCAGCGACGGCGGCCGGCGCCACCCCCTCCCCCGGCGCCACGGCCACGCCAGGCTCTACGGCGACGCCAGGAGCCGCGGCCTCCCCGGGGACGGCCAAGCCGTCGCCATCCGCCACCCCGACTACGAATTGCGAGGTGGCCAAATGACACCCATCGACCCCGTGCCCAGGCCACGACGTAACGTGGAGCTCGTCCTCCTGGTCCTTGCCCTCGCTGTCGGGATTGGCGCCCAGGCTCTCGTGGGCGTGGACCGGCAAAAAGCCTTCGATACCGATTTCTGGTTCCAATCCAGCCTCCTGGCAGCGGCCGCCCTGGCCTTCCACGTGGTGCTGCGAATCCGCGCGAAATATGCCGATCCAGTAATACTTCCGCTCGTGGTGGCCCTCAACGGGCTGGGCCTGGCCATGATCCACCGCCTGGACAGGGTTGGCGAGGACACCGGCAACAACCAGCTGCGCTGGACGCTGGTGGCCATGGGGGTCGCGATCGCGGTCATTTGGTTCCTCAAGGATCACCGGATCCTGCGACGCTTCACCTACATTTCGCTGGCCATCAGCGCCGTGCTCCTCATCCTTCCGCTGGTTCCCGGCATTTCGGCCGGGGAAATCCTGGGCGCGAGCGTCTGGATCAAGATCGGTTCCATGACCTTCCAGCCGGGTGAAATAGCCAAAATCACTCTGGCCATCTTCTTCGCCGGATACTTGTCCTCGAACCGGGACCTGATCCTGCTGGCTGGCCGCAAGATCGGCCCGGTGCAGTTCCCGCGGTTCAAGGACATGGGCCCCATGCTCACCGCCTGGCTCGTGAGCATCGGCGTGCTGATCTTCCAGCGCGACCTCGGCTCCTCGATCCTGTTCTTCGGCCTGTTCCTGGTCATGATCTACGTCGCCACGAGCCGCATCAGCTGGGTGATCATCGGCCTGGTCCTGATAGCGGCGGGCGGCTTCGTGGCAGCCCGCGTGTTCTCGCACGTGGGCCTGCGGATTGACGGCTGGATCAACGCCTTCACCGATGAGGTTTACGGCAGGCAGTTCGGCGGCAGCCTCCAAATTGTCGAGGGCCTGTTCGGCATGGCAAACGGCGGCCTGGTCGGCACCGGCCTCGGCCAGGGCCGCCCCAACCTGGTCCCCTTCGCCAACAGCGACATGATCATCGCCTCATTCGGTGAGGAACTCGGGCTGATCGGCGTCTTCGCGATCGTCCTGATGTATCTGTTGCTCTTCACCCGGGGCTTCCGCGCCGCGCTGGGCACCCGGGACGCGTTCGGCAAGCTGCTCGCCACCGGGCTCTCTTTCGCGATCGCGCTGCAGTGCTTTGTGGTGATCGGCGGCGTGACGCGCCTGATCCCGCTGACCGGACTTACGACGCCGTTCCTCGCCGCCGGCGGGTCCTCGCTCCTGGCGAACTGGATCATTGTGGGCCTGCTGCTCATGATTTCGCACACCGCGCGCGGTCCGGTGGATACGACGCCGCTGCCGCCCGGGCAGGAACCGGGTGCCCGCAGAACCTTCCCCGTGCTGCCTTCCAAACCGGCGCCGGACCCCCGAACCAGTCCCGACGCACCCACCGAGGCGGTGAAACAGCTGTGAATCAGGCCATCCGCAATTCATGGATTGCCGCCATCGCGATGTTCGTGCTGATCTTCGGCGCGCTCAGCTATGTGCAGGTTGTTGGCGCCGACGAGCTCAAGGCCAACGCCTGGAACAAGCGCGCCATCTTGCAGAATTACTGCAACGACCGCGGCGCGATCATTGTCGGCGGCACCCCGGTGGCAGAGTCCGTGCCCGCCACGGAGAGCTGCAAATTCCAGCGGACCTACTCCCAGCCGGAGCTCTACGCGGGCATCACCGGTTACTTCTCCAAGAACTACGGCCTCACCGGACTCGAGAAGTCGATGAACGACGTGCTGGCCGGCAGCTCCGACCAGCAGTTCCTGGACCGAGTGGGCCAGTTGTTCCTCGGCAACCAGCCCAAGGGCGCGTCCGTGGAGCTGACCCTGGACCCCAAGATCCAGAAGCTTGCCTACGACCTCATCCCGGACGGCCAGCGCGGCTCCATCGTAGTCACCAACCCGAAGACCGGCGCGGTCCTGGCCATGGTCTCCAAACCGTCCTATGACCCCAACCTGATTGCCACCCAGGACGCGGCAGCCGAACAGGCCAATTACAACGAGCTGAACCAGATCCCGGGGATCAACCTCAACCAAAATGTCAGCGGCCCCACCGGGGAGTTGCTGGCACCAGGTTCAGTCTTCAAGCTCATTGACACGGCCGCGGCGCTGAATTCGGGCAAGTACAACAAGGACAGCGTCCTGCCCAACCCGGCGGAGATGTCATTCCCCGGCATCGAATACAAGCTCCCCAACTACGCGGGCGGCAACTGCTATACCCGCACGTCGGCGTCCTTCGCGTTTTCCCTGCAGCAGTCCTGCAACACGCCGTTCGCCAGCATCGCCCTGGACCTGGGGCAGAAGGCCATCGGGGACCAGGCGGAGAAGTTCGGCTTCGGACAGGACTTCGGCGACCAGCTGAAGCTGGACCACGCCCCGAGCTTCTTCCCGACCGAACCGCTGGACGACGCCGGGCTGGCGCAGTCTTCGATCGGCCAGCGTGACGTCCGGGCCACTCCGCTCCAAATCAACACGATGACGGCGGCGATCGCCAACGACGGAGTGCAGATGCAGCCAAACCTGATCAAGGCTGTTCGCGCCCCTGACCTGCGGGCGATCAACGAACCGAAACCCCAGGCCCTGCGCACCGCCACGACTCCGGAGATCGCACGGCAGATCAACGAGTGGATGGTCAGCGTCGTCGACGACGGCATCGCCAGCAGGGCGGCCGTGCCCGGTATCCAGGTGGCCGGCAAGACCGGTACCGCCGAACTCGGCGACGGCCTGAACAACTCATGGTTTACCGGGTTTGCCCCGGCCAATGACCCGCAAGTGGCTGTCACCATCGTCATGGAAGACGTAGACATCACCACTGGCGCAAACCTAACCAGTCCGAACGCGAAGAAGATTTTTGAGGCGGTGTTGAATAAGTGAGGCCTACTTCGGGAATCACCCTCGGCGGCAGATTCCAGCTGACCACGCGCATTGCGATCGGCGGCATGGGAGAAGTCTGGAAAGCCAAAGACCTGATCCTTGGCCGCATTGTCGCCATCAAGGTGCTCAAGGAGGAATACACGGGGGACCCCGGATTCCTCCAGCGCTTCCGCGCCGAGGCACGCCATACCGCCCTCCTGAACCACGTGGGCATCGCCAACGTCTTCGATTACGGTGAAGAGGAGGGTTCGGCGTACCTGGTCATGGAACTGGTTCCGGGCCAGCCGCTGAGCAGCATCATCGAGCACGAACAGGTGCTTTCCCCGGACCGCACCCTTTCGATGATGGCGCAGACGGCGCGTGCCCTGGCCGTGGCCCACGCGCAGGGCCTCGTGCACCGCGACATCAAGCCGGGCAACCTGCTCATCACCCCGGACGGCCGCGTCAAGGTCACCGACTTCGGCATCGCCCGGCTTGCCGACCAGGTTCCGCTGACCCAGACCGGCCAGGTGATGGGCACCGCCCAGTACCTGGCGCCGGAACAGGCCACCGGGCAGACTGCCACCGGAGCCTCGGACATCTACTCCCTTGGCGTGATCGGCTACGAGTGCCTCACGGGCCACCGGCCGTTCTCCGGGGAATCCCAGATCGCGATCGCGCTGGCCCAGGTCAACGACGCGCCGCCGCCGCTGCCGGACACGCTGCCCAGACCGGTCCGCGCCCTGCTGATGTCCATGCTGGCCAAGGATCCGAAGAACCGCCCGGCCGACGCCATCAAGCTGTCCGAGGCCGCCGAGGCCATCCGCAACGGTGATATCGCCGCCGCACACGCAGCCGTGCCGGGAATGCTGCTCTTCGAGGCGGCCACCGGACCCATCACGGCCCCCGTCGACGTCCCCACGGCTGCCACCAGCGTCATTGGCTCCAGTGCCGCGGAGGACAAGTCGACGTCCGCAACTTCCGCGCTGCCCGTCGTCGGCGCCGCCGGTGCCGGCGCGGCGGCCGGCCTGGCGGCCGGTGCTGCCGCCGCCAGCGGCTACGGCGCCCGCAACGCGCTCAACCGCGCCGATGCCCTGGCAGCCGAGCGGAGCTGGGTGCAGGAGGAGGAAGAGTACGACGAACCGGAAGAAGAGCCGAAGCGCCGCGGACGCAGCCCGTGGACCTGGCCGCTGATTGCACTGATCCTGCTGGTGGTGTTCGCCCTGGTCGGTGTGGTCCTGAGCCAGGCCGGTAGTCTCTTTCCCTCGCAGGCGCCGGCCACGTCCAGTGCCACGTCCAGCATCGCGAAGCCGAGCAGCGCCACCCCCTCGGCGTCCTCCGCGTCCCCGTCCGAGACCCCCAGCCCCACCCCCACCTCCGCAACGCCGACGGAAACCACCCCGGCAGCCGTCAACCTGATCCCGGATGCCTACCTGGGGCGGCCGTTCAACGAGGTCCGCAACGAGCTGATCGGCAAGGGGCTGCAGGTCACCGGCGTCGAAGTGGCCAACGACGCGACACCTGGCACCGTCACCAACATCGACCCCTCCGGTCCGGTCCAGCCCGGGACCACAATCACCGTCAGCTACTCCAAGGGACCGGAAATGGTTTCCGTCCCGTCCATCAAGTCAGGCGCAAGCGAGGCTGCGGTCCAGCAGGCCATCCAGGACGCCGGGCTGCGCTGGGCCAAGGGAGCAGACGTCAGTGCCACGAACAAGGATGAAGATCCGGGCACGTTCGTCAGCTCGGAACCGCCGTCGGGGAGCAAGGTCGCGGCCGGAAGCGTCGTGACCTACCACCTGGCCAAGGCCACGACCACAACACCTTCACCTACCAAGTCCGGACCCTAAACAATCATGAGCAATACACCCCGCACTCCGTCGCACAGGGAGGAACGCCCGGCGAACACGCAGCGCGTCCTCAGTGGGCGCTATGAGCTGGGTGAGCTGATCGGCCGCGGCGGCATGGCGGATGTTTTCCGCGGCGTCGATACCCGGCTGGGACGCACTGTGGCCGTCAAGCTGATGCGCCCGGACCTTGCCCGGGATCCCCAGTTCCAGGCCCGGTTCAAGCGCGAGGCCCAGGCTGTCGCGGCACTCAACCACCCTTCGATTGTGGCTGTCTTCGACACCGGGGACCACGCGGTCCCCGGTGACCACGACGACACCGTCCGGGTGCCCTACATCGTGATGGAGTTCGTTTCCGGCAAGACGATCCGCGACCTGGTGCGGGCCAAGGATGTCACCATCGATCAGGCGATCGACTTCACGCTGGGTGTGCTGTCCGCGCTCGATTACAGTCACAAGGCCGGGATCGTGCACCGCGACATCAAGCCCGCCAACGTGATGTTTTGCCCGGACTCAAACAGCGTCAAGGTCATGGACTTCGGGATCGCCCGCGCCATGGCGGACTCGTCGGCCACCATGACGCAGACGCAGGCCGTCGTGGGGACCGCCCAGTACCTGTCCCCGGAACAGGCCCGGGGCGAGGCCGTCGACGCGCGGAGCGATCTGTACTCCGCAGGATGCCTTCTCTATGAGATGCTGACCGGCCGGCCGCCGTTCATCGGCGACAGCCCCGTCTCCGTGGCCTACCAGCACGTTCGTGAGATCCCCGAACCCGCCAGCAGCCTCAACCCCGAAGTCTCCGCGGCGCTGGACAGTGTGTTGATGAAGTCCCTGCAGAAGAACCGCGCGGACCGTTTCCAGGACGCGGCCGCCTTCCGCCGTGCCCTGCGGGCCGCGCGCAGCGGTGTGCCGGTGACCGCACCGGCCGCCAGTGAGGCCCCCACCGACCCCACCAACGCGGTTCCCCGGCATGACCCCCTGGCGCCCACGGCCGCGTTCACGCTGACCGGGGCCAAGTTCCTCGACGATTCCCCCGGCGGCCGGCTGCGGCCCGCCGACGATACGCCCGACGACGACCAGTTGCTGCAGCCTGCAGACACCGAACTCTATGGCACGGCGGACACCGGCAGCCTGCCCCTGGTGCTGCCTGTCGAGCGCGAGCACACGCCGGGCCAGAAGTCGCGCCGCCGCACGTGGATCGCGACGCTGGTGGTCCTGACGCTGCTGGTGCTGGCCGGGGGCGGCCTGTGGCTGTACAACCTCATGAATCAGGCCCCGCCCCAGGCAACCCAGGTCCTGGTTCCCACGGTGACGTCCCTGACCGAATCAGAGGCCCTGCAAAGGCTGTACAACGCCGGCTTCAAGCCACAGCTCCACCGGCTGCAGCACGAGAGCATCCCCAAGGGCTCCGCCATTGGCACCGTGCCGACGTCGGGAAGTTCCATGGACGCCAACTCGGACATCATCCTCAACATCTCCGAAGGCCCCAGCGCGATCACCATCCCCTCCGACCTGCCCGGCCGGACGGAGGCGGCAGCCCGCGATCTCCTCCACCAGACGGGACTGACCGGTTCCCTCACCACCAAGATGTCCAACCACCCCACGGTGCCGGTCGGCATCGTCATTACCACTAACCCGGCCCCGGGCCAGATTGTGGCCGTGGCGGACACCGTGGAAATCGTCGTCTCCACCGGGAAGGTGGCTGTGCCGCAGCTGATCGGGCTGCCGCTCGCGGAGGCGGAGGCGAAACTGACGGAGCAGGGCCTGAAGCTCAACGCCACCGAAGTGGAGAACTCCCAGGTGGCTCCGGGAAAGGTGACAGGCCAGGCCGATGCCGCGGATTCGCTCGTGGAACAGGGTAAGACCATCACGGTGACCGTGGCGAAGGCACCAGCGCCGCCCCCCTCGCCGACGCCCACGCCGACCCCCACCAAGACCACGTCCAAGGAGGACGCGGTCCTGGACGGATTCCTCCCCTAATCCGATAGGGGCCGCGCGGAAGGGCCGGCTACCGCCGCGCCCTCATGTGTTGTGCCGGCCGCGCCAGCGTGTGCAGTGCCTGCAGGGTCAGTGCTTGATGAGCGGGCTGAGGTCCCCTGCCCGTTCAGCGGCGCCGGCCATGCCCAGCGACTCGAGCCAGTTGCCCAGCATCTGGTAGCCGCCTTCGGTCAGGACAGATTCCGGGTGGAACTGGACACCGCACAGCGGGGCGGTGCGGTGCTGCAGGCCCATGACCACACCGCTGCCCGTTTCCGCAGTGATCTCCAGGACCTCCGGGATGCTCTCGCGGACAGCGGCCAGCGAATGGTAGCGTGTGGCCGTGAGCGGGGAGGGGAGCCCGGCAAACACGCTGGTTCCGTGGTGTTCGACGAGCGAAGTCTTGCCGTGCATCAGCTCGGGAGCGTGCGTCACGGTTCCCCCGTAGGCCTCCGCCAGCGCCTGGTGGCCCAGACACACACCCAGCATGGGCTTGTCATGGCTGCCGCACCATTTGATCAGCTCAATGCAGACTCCGGCACCGGCTGGATTCCCCGGACCGGGCGAGATAAGGACACCGTCCCGTGCCTCGGCCATTTCGATCCCCTCGGCGAGCGTGACGTCGTCGTTGCGGACCACGGTGGTCTCGGCACCGAGTTCCTGGAGATAGCCGACCAGGGTGTAGACAAAGCTGTCGTAGTTGTCTACGACCAGGATCTTGGTTGTACTCATGGGTGCTTTGCTGAACCAATCGTTGAATCTGTTAACTGGGTGAATTGCGCCAGCCAGGGAAAAAGGAACTGAACCATCAATACCAGTGCTCCGGCCGTCAGCACCAGCGCAGTCGCAATCCTGAGCCACAAGGGGCCGGGAAGGAGGCGGAAAAGCCAGCCATACATCCGTCAGCCCTCCCTGGCCGCGCGGGCTGCCTGGGTAATCTCAGCCGGTGGCCCTGCCGAAACAGGCTGCCACCGCTCCAGCAGGGCGTAGGCCACAAAGCGTTCCTGGGAGCCAAACCGCGGGTTGCAGCTCGTCATGGTCAGGTAGCTCTCCGTCGGCACGGCGCCCGGCTGCGTCGGCACCGGCAAGAGTACATCGGTCCGCGAGGGGAGGACGGTCTGGCTGTTCCGGAACACGTAGACATAGTAGCCCTCGCGGGTCTGGACGTAGATCCGGTCCCCGGGCACCAAGGCGTCGATATGGTCCAGGACGGCGCCGTGTGTCTGCCGGTGCCCGGCCACGGCGAAGTTTCCCGCGGCCCCCGGCATGGCCGTGCCCTGATAGTGCCCGATGCCCAGGGTGTCCAACACCGCCGGCGTGGTTCCCTGAACGATGGGACGCGTGTACCCGGCGCCGAACCGGGGGACATACAGGATGCCGATTGTCGCGCCTTCAGCCGGTTCGGGCGCAACTGCCGGTTCGGGGGCAACCGCCGCCGGGCCGTTATCGTCTGCCGTCCCGCCGGCCGCCCCGGCCGCCGGCAGACTGGGCACTGCGGGAGGGGCTGCTCCCGTCCCGCTGGCAAAGTCCTTCACGACGTCGCGTTGCCGGGCGTCTGAGGCCACGTTCGTCCACCACAACTGCCACGCCACAAAGAGCAGGACAATGACACCCGCTGTAATGAGCAGCTCGCCGGCGATCTGGACGCTGCGCAGGAGCGGACCGCGGCGGCGCGCCGTCCGGCCGGATCCCTGCTCCAACTGCAGCACGGCGGGTCCTCCTCCTGGGCGATTGCGGGGTCCACGGTGTGGCCGGAACTACAGCTAGAATTGTGCGACTAAAAGAATTCAAACTTGACCAAGAGCGCGTTGGCCGGCGGGGGGCTCACTTCCTGCAGGATATCAAGCCACGTTGCCGCTTTTGTTCCAGCCCGCCAAGGAGGATCAGTGCCCGAGTCGAAGCCGCGTAAAAGGACTGCCCGTGTGGCCCCGCAGACTTCTGCTGCGCAGGCCTACAAGCCCAATCCGGTCTGGTTCAAGCCCGTCATGTTTGGCCTGATGATCATCGGCCTGCTGTGGATCATTACGTTCTACATCACCCTGGGCGTCTTCCCGGTTGAGGCCTGGGGCTCATGGAACATCGTCGCCGGATTCGGAATCGCGATCATCGGCTTCCTGATGACCACGCGCTGGCGTTCCTGAACCAACCAGGCCCCCGCGGCGAAAATCCCTGACGGGCCGGTACACACAGTGTGCCGGCCCGCCGTCGTTAAACCCCGACACTAATCCCGGCCCCCAGCGAAGGAATCCAGATGACCCCGGCAGTAAGCGGCTCAACCATTGGCGACGACGGACTGGCGCGGCCGGTGTGGGCATCCGTCGATCCCATGCTGCGCGAGTACTACGACACCGAGTGGGGCATGCCGGTCCGGGACGAGCAGGGCCTCTACGAACGAATCAGCCTCGAGGGGTTCCAGGCCGGGCTGTCCTGGGCAACGATTCTGCGCAAGCGGCCCGCCTTCCGCGCGGCATTCAAGGACTTCGACCCGGAACTGGTGGCCCTCTTCACGGACGCCGACGTGGAGCGGCTCATGCTCGATGCCGGGATCGTCCGGAACCGGCTGAAGATCCAGGCAACCATCACCAACGCCCGGGCTACTCTGGCGTTGAGGGACGACGGCGGCCTGGTTGACTTCGTGTGGGCGTTCCAGCCGGCCTCCACACCCCGGCCGAGCTCCCTCGACCAGGTCCCCACCACCTCGGCCGAGTCCATCGCGCTATCGAAGGCGCTGCGCAAGAAGGGCTTCGCCTTCGTCGGGCCCACCACGATGTTCGCGCTCATGGAGGCAATCGGAATGGTGGACACCCATCTGCTGGACAGCCACCGGCGCGGAACGTCGGGCGTCTGGTCGCACTGACCAGGTGGGTTGTGGCGGCGTCCTGACACAGACTTATCCACAGCTGTGCACAAGTCTGGGGAAACTTATCCACATTGTTTATAAGTTTTCCGCGCCGCGCGCGATTCGGATGGTTTAAAGGCCACAGCCGGGCGCAAAGCCGACCATGAGATTCCCGGCCGGACGTGAATTACATGGTTGTAAGTTATTAACAGTGTGGATTGCCTGTGGACAAGTACGGCAAGAAGTCCGTCGGGCCGCGGGTGGCGCTGAGGGATTCTCTTTTGGCTGGGCCGGTCCCCGAGCGAAGTCGTCGTCCCGGACCGGAAGGCGGTAGGCGAGTTATCCACTTAATAACACTCCACTACCCACAAGTTATCCACAGCTGGGGATAACAGTCGGAACCCCGGGGCGGCAACACCTACTGCGGGGCCATGAGCGGGATTAATTCGTGCGGATACTCAGACCGTCAAGTTATTAACACTGTGAATAACCCTGTTGAAACACACAGCGGCCGTCCCGTGTTCTGTAGCCCCGAGCCGGCGGGCAGCGGCACACCCCATTCGGCGGCGGCAGCGGCGGCACCGCACGATTAGGGTCATCGCGGTAAAACAGTGTGACGGAGGCAAAGCCCTAGGGCAGTATGCCGGCGTCAGCTCGACAAGCCCCCGCGCCAGAGCCAGGTCAGCGCGGGCCTGGGAAGCCGCGTAGGGACGCCGTGGAAAGCGGCGGCTGGAGAAGGCAGGCGTCTGGATACCCTGGCAGTGCCGGGTGGGGCCGGGCGGCGCCGGCCGGCGGAAGCAACGGGCTCAATGACGAAAGTTGTCCACTTACGCACAGGGCAACCCACAGAAGTTATCCACAGGTGTGGAGATCAGGCTGGCCGCGTCGCCTGTGTGCCGGAAAATCGCCAGCTCGGGCGGCCAGAGCCGGGTCGCGGCCATGAACTACACGCTTGTAAGTTATTAACAATGTGGATAACCCTTGTGGAAAACTTTCACAGCCGCACCCGCGAATTTAGCGTGGGGGCCCGGCCGGCGTTTGCACGCGGACAGTCCACCCCTTGGGAAGTGGGGAGGGCATCAAAGGGAAGAGCGAAGGGCGCTGCGAACAGCAAAACCGGGCGGCTGACCGTGGCCGGGAAGATCAGCAGGGGCGGGCTAAGCGCCGGCGCCGGCCATCCGGACGACGGACACGACGATCACCAGGGCAAGGACCGCTCCGAGGCCGATGGCCTGCAACACGCCCTGCCGGGGTCCGCGGGGGGTGTAGGCAATGACAGCGGCGCTCAGGGCACCGGTGACGAGGCCGCCGAGATGGGCCTGCCACGCGATCTGGGGGACCATGAAGCCGATGACACCGTTGATGGCGATCAGGACCAGGAGTTGTCGGACTTCGCCGCCGCGCTGACGCTGGACCACCAGCAGCGCACCGAACAGGCCGAAGATGGCGCCGGAGGCGCCCACGAGTCCCACGGGGCCGCTCACGGGATACACCGGAGTCAGGAGGAGGAAGCCGACCGAGCCGCCGACCGCCGAGAGCAGGTAAATGGCCAGGAAGCGGGCGTGGCCAAGCAGCGGTTCAAGAATCTGGCCGAATATCCACAACGTGTACATGTTCAGGACGATGTGGAGCAGGAATCCCTGCGAGTGCAGGAACGCCGAGGTGAGCATCCGCCACGGTTCGACATCAGTCAGGGCGGGCGCGTAGGCCAGCTGCTGGTAGATCCCGTCGTTGGGAACTATCCACTGCAGTGCATAGACAAGGGCGCACAGCCCGATGATCACGTAGGTGACCACGGGCTTGCCGGCGGTCACGGCGCCGCCGTAGACGGTCCTGACGGTCGGCGTCGTGCGTTTGGTTTCGTTGACACAGTCAACGCATTGGAATCCGACGGCGGCCGCCCGCTGGCAGTCGGGGCACGCAGGGCGCCCGCACCGCTGGCAGCGCACATAGGCGGGCCGGTCCGGGTGCCTGGGGCATACCGGGACCTCTGCGGACGGCTCTGCCGCCGGAACTCCGTAGCTCATCGTGTGGGGTTAGAGCTTTTCGATGTCAATGCTGTTGATGGTGACATCCTCGACGGGGCGGTCGCCCATGCCGGTGCGTACGCCTTCGATCGCGTCGACGACCTTCTTGGAGTCCTCATCGGCGACCTCACCGAAGATGCTGTGCTTGCCCTGCAGCCAACCGGTGGGGATGGTGGTGATGAAGAACTGCGAACCGTTGGTGCCGCGGCCCATCTGGACACCGGCATTGGCCATGGCCAGCTTGTACGGCTCGTTGAAAGTCAGTTCCGGGTGGATTTCATCGTCGAACTTGTAGCCCGGTCCACCGGTGCCGCGGCCCAGGGGATCGCCGGCCTGGATCATGAAGTCCTTGATGATGCGGTGGAAGATGGTGCCGTTGTAGAGCGGCGTGCCGGTCTTGTCCTCGCCCGTTTCCGGGTGGGTCCAGGCCTTCTCACCGGTGGCCAGCCCGACGAAGTTGTCGACGGTCTTCGGCGCGTGGTTGCCATAGAGGTTGACGACGATGTCGCCGAGGCTCGTGTGGATAGTGGCTTTTGCTGTTGCGTTGGCAGTCATAGGGCCTATTCTTCCATGGCGTCTCCGCCCTTATAGGGACGCACAGTCAGTTCCGCGCTGGGTGAAATCCACTGGAAATCGGTCTGAAGAATAGCCGGTGCGTTCCTAGACACGTAGGCTAACAGCAGAACCGTCACATTAATCGGGAGGTAGTTGTGAAGAAAACGGATCGTATTGCCCGCGACCTGGAGCAGTCAGTCAGCACCGGAGTAGACAGCGCCAAGGATTGGGCGGCCCCGCGGGTTGAGGCTGCCGTTAACTGGGCTGTTCCCCGCCTGCAGCATGGGCTGGATACCGCCTCTCCCAAAATCCAGGAGGGGCTCAAGTCGGCGGCCCACAATCTGGCTGGTGGCGTTGCCACCGTCACCCCCCGCCTTCAGGATGGTCTGGCCCAGCTTGCGCCGAAAATCCACGACGCCGCGGAAAGCGCGCCTCCGCGCCTGCACGGGGCTGTGGACAAGGCGGCACCGGTGATCCTCAACGCACGCGACCGCGTGGTTGTGGAGTACCTTCCCAGGCTTTCCGATCAGATCGGCCAGGCTTCCGTGGCCGTCCACCGCACGCTGGAAAACGCTCCGGCCCACGTGGACGCCGTCGCACAGAAGCTTGTTGATTCCGGTTTGGTCCACAACGTCCAGGCGCAGGCCCAGACTGCCAAGGGACATGCAAAGACTGCAGGAAAGAACATCAAGGTGGCCGCCAGCGAAGTCAGCAAGACGGCTAATGCCAACCTCGCCAAGCAGCAGAAACCCAAGCACCGCGGCTTGCTGATCTTCGGGATCATCGCTGCCGCCGCTGCAGCCGGTGTCGCCGCCTGGAAGGCTTCCAAGCCGGTGGAGGACCCTTGGAAGGTACCGACGCCGGTAACGCCTGCCCCGGCGGCCACGCCTGCCGACGAAAAGCTGAAGGACGCCGCCGACAAGGCTGGCTCCGCCGCTGTTGCGGCAGCGGACTCTGCGGCCGAGGCTTCCAAAGAGGCATCCGATTCCGTAGCTGCCGCGGCGGACAAGGCGACGGAAGCGGCCAAGGACGCTGCCGACGACACCGCGAAGACTGCCGCCAAGGTGGCCACCGATGCCAAGACGGCCGTCCGTAACATTGCGTCGAACCTGAACAATGGGGCAAACAAGCCGGGCCAGTAGCTCCGGCTGACACAGGCCGGCCGAGTCTGGGCTCTGCCAGAGGCAGTCCGGCTGCCGGCAGGTGTCCTGCACTCTCCCAGGGAGGGATTCCGCCACGGCGGGATCCCTCCTTTTGTTTCACACGGCCTGTTTCCCACGGCAGGTTTCGCCCGGCAGGTTTTGCACGGACTGCGGGGGCGCATCGCGATCCCGCTTCAAACGGCAGGCTTGATGCTAAATTTGTGGTGATGTCACCCCATAGATCACCCCAGGATGCCTTGCTCATTGCTCCGCCACCGGCTGTATCTATTGTGATCCCGGCGTACAACGAGGAAAGCGTCATCCGGCAGTGTCTGATCGCCGCGGTATATCAGTCGGTGCCCGCCCACGAAATCATTGTGGTGGACAACCTGTCCAAGGACCGCACAGCGGAGATCGTGCGGCAGATGCAGCTGGAGTATCCGGAGAGTCCCATCCTCCTGCTCAGCCAGGACCGCGAACAGGGGCTCATTCCCACACGCAATTTCGGTCTGGACCACGCCACGGGCGATATCTTGGGCCGGATCGATGCCGATTCCGTGCTGGAGCCGGACTGGGTGGAACAGGTGCAGAAAGCTTTCGCTGACGAGACTGTGCACGCTGCGACCGGTCCGGTGGTCTATTACGACATGCCCATGCGCCGCTTTGGGCTCAAAGCGGACGACAAAATGCGTCAGCTAATGCTCAGGCTTGCTAAGCACCAGTATCACTTCCTCTTTGGTTCCAACATGGCGCTGCGCCGCTCGGCCTGGGAAACCATCCGTGCAGAAGCCTGCCGGGACGAACGGGACGAAATGCACGAGGACATCGACCTGTCGCTGCACCTGGCCGACCACGAGCTCCGGATCCAGTACTGGCCGCAGATGGTCTCGGGCATGTCGGCCCGGCGGCTCGAGGACTCGCCGCGGGATTACCGCTACTACGTGACGCGCTTTGACCGCACCTACAAGGCCCACAACGTCAAGAAGATGGCACTGAAGGCGCCCATGGTGGTCTTCTTCTCGGTCTATTTCCCGGCCAAGTTGCTCCGCGCCATTCACACGGTCAACGTGGCCCAGCCAGCCCGCCGCGGCGGCCAGTAGCCCGGCCAGCCGGCGCGGCCACCATTCGGCGAAGCGGCCGGCCGCTAAAAGCGGCCTGGCCGGCGCCTAGTCGGTGCCCAGCTCCGCCAGCCGCTCTGTACTGGCTCCCTCTGCAGTGCGCCCCTCTGCAGTGCCCCGGACGGAGCGTGGGCCGCGCTGCCCCAGGACCACGACGGCGAGCCCCACCAAGATCATCGCCAGTCCGGCATAGGTCCCGGCCGGAAGCGTCTCGTCCAGGAACCCCGCAGCCAAAAGCGCCGCCCCCGGGATTTCCAGCAGGATGATCATGGACACCAGCAGCGGGCTCATGGTCGCCAGCAGATAGTTGAACGCGGTGTGCCCCACTAGCTGTGCGCACACGGTGATGGCGAGGATCCCCAGCCAGCCGGCGGCCTCGAAGCCTGCCAGCGGCTGTCCGGCCAGCAGCGCCATCGCCGCCACAATGGCGGCGCACATGCCGTAGCACAGGGTCGTGTAGATGCCGGTGCCCATGCTCTGCCGCGCCTTGCCTCCGGCGAGCGTGTAGATGCCCGCCAGGGCGCCGCCGGCCACGGCCAGGAGATCGCCCACAAGCGCCTCCGGCGAGGTGCCCATATCAAAACCGGTAATGGTCACTACACCGCCGAAGGCGAGCCCCAGCCCTACCAGGACCGGCCAGCGGTGCCGGACTCCCCGGAACAGTTGGAAGATCGCGATCCAGCCTGATTGCAGACACACCAGCGCCGTCGCCGCCGCGACCGACGTCAGCTGCAGGGACGTAATGAAGCAGGCGAAGTGCAGGGCCAGGGCCACCGCAGCGGCGAGCGACCAGCGGAACTCGGCTCCGGTCACCGTTGCGAACTGACGGGGGTTGCGGACCACCACGGGACCGGCCATCACGACTGCGCCAATGGCGTTGCGCCAGAAAGCGATGGCGAGGGCACTGACGGACGTGGCACCCAGCGTGGCGGCAATGAGGGGCCCGGACGAGGCCACACCCAGCACCCCTACGGCTGCGAGTAAGAAGTTCACGCTCCAACACTAATGGGACAGACCGGAGCGGCCCTTCCAGCCGCTACTCCTTGACCGGTGCATACCGCAGTGCCAACCTTAAGTCGCGGTCTCAGATCCCGATCCGGCCATCATCGAAGAAGGAGACCATCATGGCGTCAATGATCCGCAAGAGCCTGGATAAGCCCGAAGAATCGCGCCCTGTTGCCGAAGGCATGGGCCGGGTTGACCTCGTCAACCTGGACTCCGGCCCGGTTGGGCGGGCCACTTTCCTGCCAGGGTGGAAATGGTCCGACCACGTCAAGCCGATCGCCCAAACGGAGAGTTGCATGGCCAGCCACACCGGCTACACGATTTCCGGTCGCCTGAAAGTCGTCATGGACGACGGCGAGGAACTCGAATTCGGGCCCGGCGACTTCGGCGTCATTCCGCCGGGTCACGATGCCTGGGTACTCGGCGACGAGCCCTACGTGTTTATCGACTGGCAAGGGATGGCGGACTACGCCAAGCCGAAGGAGTGAGTGAGGCTTGGGCATGAAAAAAGCCCCGAACCGCGTTTCCGCGGTCCGGGGCTATTCCTATGGTGGAGGCACGGGGACTCGAACCCCGAACCCCCTGCTTGCAAAGCAGGTGCGCTACCAATTGCGCCATGCCCCCATAAGAAGCAACCCGACAATCATACCTTAGGTCCGGAGAGCTGATTTCCAGCTTCCAACCCCAGGCAATGGGCTAGTCAACCGTATCGGTTGAATTGCTCCAGATCACTTTCCGGGCTTCGGATTCCTGCACTTTCCTGTAGAGGAGGACACCTGCGACCGTGGCTGCGATAACCAGCAACTTCTTCACACGCACCCCGTTCCGGTTCAGTCATCGACGAACCTTCACTAACCTCTTTCAGAACCAGTACAGGTTCCGTGGGCGTACCAGGACTTGAACCTGGGACCTCTTCGTTATCAGCGAAGCGCTCTAACCGCCTGAGCTATACGCCCCGATGCCTCATCGGGCCGAGATATGACTGTACAGCACATCCCGGCCCGATCTCAAATCGAGGCCTTTTCCCGCGGTATTCCGCGGAAAAGTACGGGAACTAGTCGTCCGTGAGGGTCACGCCGATGCCGCCCACGAGCGTCGCTGCAATGTTGTACAGCACCGCCGAAAGCATCGACAGGGCCGTCAGCAGCACCACGTTGATCACGGCGATGATGGTCGCAAACGACGCCACCTGCCCCAGAGATGCCACCTTCTTCAGTTCAAAGCCGCCGCCTTCGGAGCCGGCGAGGGTCCCGAGCAGGCTGTCCACCTGGTCAAAGATTCCAGTCAGGTCCAAGACGGTCCAGAGCACGATCGCCGCCACGACGGTGACGATTCCCAGAGCCACGGAGAGCAGGAAGGCCATCTTCAGCACGGACCAGGGGTCCACCTTGCTGACCAGCAGCCTGGCACGGCGCACCTTGGCCTTGGGAGCCGGCTTGATCAGCCCGGTAGTGCCCTGCCCGCCAGACTGGGCGGGTCGCTGTCCCGGGACAGCGGGTCGCTGTCCGGGGACCGTGGGGCGCTGGCCCGGTGCGGGGGGACGCTGTCCCGTTCCTGTGGCCGCCCCGGACACGCCGGGGCGCTGCTGCGGACGCGTGGGAGCGCCGCTTACGCGCGGCGCGGCAGTGGGCTGCCGCACTCCGCCCGGCACGCCGCTGCTCGGCTTGGGATATGAGTCGGAATTACTCACTCGTTACCTCCGGTGTTGTCTTCGTCCAGCTCGGCATTGCCTGATGACTCATCTGACTCCGGGGCCGGTACTGATTCTGCCGCTGCGGACTCCTCGTGCAGTCCGCTATCTTCAGCCAACGTTACGTCATCCGGCGTGGAAGCCCGATTTTCGGCGTCGTCACCTGCATCCTCGCCTGTATATTCACCTGCATCCTCGCCTTCGGCCGAGTCGTCGCTTTCCAGCCCGCGTTCGCTGTTGCGTGCGACGGCGATGATGCGGTCGTTCTTGTCCGGCTTGGCGAAAATCACACCCATGGTGTCGCGGCCCTTGGCGGGCACGCCGGTGACTGAGGAGCGGACCACCTTGCCGCCCTCCATGACCACCAGGACTTCATCCTCTTCCTGGACAATGAGGGCGCCGACCAGGTGCCCGCGCTCCTCCTGGTACTTGCCGACCTTGATGCCGAGCCCGCCCCGGCCCTGAAGCCGGTATTCCTCCACCGCGGTCCGCTTGGCGAAGCCGCCTTCGGTGACGATGAAGACGTACGAACCGTCCGTGACGACGTCGGCCGCGAGCAGTTCGTCGTCCTCCCGGAACTTCATGCCGGTCACGCCGGAGGTGGCGCGGCCCATCGGGCGCAGCGCCTCGTCCGTCGCGGTGAAGCGGACGGACTGGCCCTTGCGCGAGACCAGCATGAGGTCGTCGGTCTCGGAGACCAGCTGGGCCGAGACGAGCTCGTCGCCGTCGCGCAGGTTGATGGCGATCACGCCGGCGGACCGGTTGGTGTCGTAGTCCTCCAGCCGGGTCTTCTTGACCAGGCCGCGCTTGGTGGCGAGCACCAGGTACGGGGCGTGCTGGTAGTCCCGAAGGTCCAGCACCTGGGCGATGTGCTCATCCGGCTGGAAGGCCAGCAGGTTGGCCACGTGCTGGCCCTTGGCGTCGCGTCCGGCTTCGGCGAGCTCGTAGGCCTTCGCCCGGTAGACGCGTCCGAGGTTGGTGAAGAAAAGCAGCCAGTGGTGCGTGGTGGTGACGAAGAAGTGCTCCACGACATCGTCCCCGCGCAGCTGGGCACCCTTGATGCCCTTGCCGCCGCGCTGCTGGGAGCGGTAGTTGTCGCTGCGGGTGCGCTTGACGTAACCGCCGCGGGTAATGGTGACCACCATTTCCTCTTCAGGGATCAGGTCCTCCATCGACATGTCGCCGTCGAAGCCCATGAGCACCTTGGTGCGCCGGTCGTCGCCGTGCTTGGCCACGATTTCGCCCAGTTCCGTGCTGATGATCTCGCGCTGGCGCTCTTCAGAGGCCAGGATCGAGTTGTACTCGGCAATCAGGGCCTCAAGTTCGGCATGGCGGTCCTGGATCTTTTGGCGTTCCAGCGCCGCAAGCCGGCGCAGCTGCATGTCCAGGATGGCCCGGGCCTGCAGCTCGTCGATGTCGAGCAGTCCCATGAGCCCGTCGCGTGCGGCCTCGGTGGTGTTGGAGGCGCGGATGAGGGCGATGACCTCGTCGAGCATGTCCAGCGCCTTGAGCAGCGCGCGGAGGATGTGTGCTTCCTCCTCGGCCTTGCGCAGGCGGTAGCGCGTGCGCCGGGCGATGACGTCCATCTGGTGGGTGACCCAGTGGCGGATGAACGCGTCGAGGCTGAGCGTGCGCGGCACGCCGTCAACGATGGCGAGCATGTTGGCGGCGAAGTTGTCCTGCAATTGGGTGTGCTTGTACAGGTTGTTCAGCACCACCTTGGCTACGGCGTCGCGCTTGAGCACAATCACCAGGCGCTGGCCGGTGCGGCCCGAGGTCTCATCGCGGAGGTCGGCGATGCCGGAGATCTTGCCGTCCCGGACCAGTTCGGCGATCTTGATGGCCAGGTTGTCCGGGTTGGCCTGGTACGGCAGTTCGGTGACCACCAGGCACGTGCGGCCCTGGAGCTCTTCGACGCTGACCACTGCGCGCATGGTGATGGAGCCGCGGCCGGTGCGGTAGGCATCCTCGATGCCCTTGTGGCCGAGGATGGTGGCGCCGGTCGGGAAGTCCGGCCCCTTGATGCGCAGGAGGAGCTCTTCGAGCAGTTCCTCCCGGCTGGCCGTCGGGTTCGCGAGGTACCACTGGACGCCGTCGGCGACTTCGCGGAGGTTGTGCGGCGGGATGTTGGTGGCCATGCCGACGGCGATGCCCGAGGAGCCATTGACCAGCAGGTTGGGGAACCGGGCCGGCAGGATGGTCGGCTCCTGGTTCTTGCCGTCGTAGTTGTCCTGGAAGTCGACGGTTTCTTCGTCGATGTCGCGGACCATCTCCATGGCCAGCGGCGCCATCTTGGTTTCGGTGTATCGCGGGGCGGCCGCACCGTCGTTGCCGGGCGAGCCGAAGTTGCCCTGGCCGAGCGCCAGCGGGTAGCGCATGGTCCAGTCCTGGATCAGGCGAACCAGGGCATCGTAGATCGCGGTGTCGCCGTGGGGGTGGTACTGGCCCATGACCTCGCCCACCACGCGGGCGCATTTGTTGAAGGAGCGGTCCGGGCGGTAGCCGCCGTCGAACATCGCGTAGAGCACACGGCGGTGGACGGGCTTGAGGCCGTCGCGGACATCCGGTAGGGCGCGGCCCACGATCACGGCCATGGCGTAGTCGAGGTAGGAGCGCTGCATTTCGGTCTGCAGGTCCACCTGCTCAACACGGTCGGTCAGTACGTCGCCGTCGAGGATGGCGCCTTCAAGGACGGGCTCGGAACCGGCCGGCACCTCGGGTGTTTCGTCACTCATAGTCTATATTTTCCGTTTCAGGTATATATCAGTCCAGGAATATTCAGGGCAAAGAAGCCGCTAGATATCCAGGAACCGAACGTCCTTGGCGTTCTGCTGAATGAAGTTTCGGCGCGATTCAACGTCCTCGCCCATCAGGGTGGAGAAGGTCTGGTCCGCCGCCAACGCATCGTCCATGGTGACCTGCAGGAGGGTCCGGTGGTCCGGGTCCATCGTGGTGTCCCACAGTTCCGTGTAGTCCATCTCGCCGAGGCCCTTGTAGCGCTGGATGCCGTTGTCCTTGGGAATGCGGCGGCCGGCGGCCGCGCCCGAGAGCAGTTTCGCGTCGCGTTCGCGGTCGCTATAGACGTAATCGTGCGGCGCGTTGGACCACTTGATCCGGTACAGGGGCGGCTGCGCGAGGTAGACGTAGCCGTTTTCGATCAGCGGGCGCATGTAGCGGAACAGCAGCGTCATCAGAAGCGTCGTGATGTGCTGGCCGTCGACGTCGGCATCGGCCATGAGGA
The DNA here is from genome assembly GCA_963722145.1 of uncultured Actinomycetota bacterium. Classification (GTDB taxonomy): domain Bacteria; phylum Actinomycetota; class Actinomycetes; order Actinomycetales; family Micrococcaceae; genus Arthrobacter. The sequence continues at coordinate 154,522 of CAVRLW010000020.1, forward strand.
CGATCTTGTGGTACCGCAGCTTGGCGATGTCGAAGTCCTCGCCAATGCCGGTGCCGAAGGCCGTGATCATGGACTGGACCTCGGCATTGCCGAGCGCTTTGTCCAGCCGGGCCCGTTCGACGTTCAGGATCTTGCCGCGCAGCGGCAGGATGGCCTGGGTCTCCGGGTTGCGGCCGCGCTTGGCGGAGCCGCCGGCCGAGTCGCCCTCCACGATGTAGACCTCACACCTCTCCGGGTTCTTCGAGGAGCAATCGGACAGCTTGCCGGGCATGCCGAAGGATTCCAGCGGGCTCTTGCGGCGGGCGTTGTCCCGGGCCTTCCGCGCGGCCATGCGGGCCTGGGCGGCCGAGATGGCCTTGCGAATGACGTCCCGGGCGGGGCCGGGGTTGCGCTCGAGCCAGTCGCCCAGCCCGTCGGTGACAACGCGCTGGACAAAGCCCTTGACCTCGGAGTTGCCGAGCTTGGTCTTCGTCTGACCCTCGAACTGCGGCTCGGCGAGCTTCACGGAAATGACTGCCGTCAGGCCCTCGCGGATGTCGTCTCCGGTGAGGTTGTCTTCCTTTTCCTTGATGATGTTTTTCTCCCGCGCATAGCGGTTGATGAGCGAGGTCATCGCGGCGCGGAAGCCCTCTTCGTGAGTGCCGCCCTCGTGTGTGTTGATCGTGTTGGCGTAAGTGTGGACGCTCTCGGAGTACGCGTTGGTCCACTGCATCGCCATTTCCAGGGCAATGTGCCGTTCCGTGTCCTCGGTTTCGAAGGCGATGACGTCCTCGTGGACCACATCAACCTTCTTGCCGGAATTCAGGTGCTTGACGTAGTCCAGCAGGCCATCGTCGTACTGGTACACAACGGTGTGGAATTCCGCGGGGACTTCGCCTTCGGTGGGAACGGTGTCCAGGTCCAGGTCGTCGTCCTCGGACGGTTCCTCCGGAGCGCGGCGCTCGTCTGTGAGCGTGATGCGCAGACCCTTGTTGAGGAAAGCCATCTGCTGGAAGCGGGCACGCAGTGTCTCGAAGTCGAAGTCGGTGCTCTCGAAGATGGTGGCATCGGGGTAGAACGTCTGCGTGGTGCCGGTTTCGATGGCCTCCTCGCCCTTGACCAGGCCGCCCTGAGGCTTGCCGCCGTCGGCGAAGGACATCCGCCAGACATGACCCTGGCGGCGGACCTCGGTGTCGACGCGGCTGGAGAGTGCGTTGACCACCGAAATGCCGACGCCGTGGAGGCCGCCGGAGACGGCATAGCCGCCGCCGCCGAACTTGCCGCCGGCGTGCAGGATCGTCATGACGACTTCCACGGTGGGCTTGTGCTCGGTGGGGTGCATGTCCACGGGGATGCCGCGGCCGTCGTCGACCACCCTGACCCCGCCGTCAGCCTGCAGCACGATTTCGATGTGCGTGCAGTAACCGGCCAGCGCCTCGTCCACCGAGTTGTCCACCACCTCGTAGACCAGGTGGTGCAAACCGCGGGGTCCGGTGGAGCCGATGTACATGCCGGGACGTTTCCGGACAGCTTCCAAGCCTTCAAGCACGGTGATGTCGCTGGCGCCGTATTCGCGCGCTGTCGCGGTCCCCGACGATGACGCCGCTGCCACTTGCACTACCGCTTCCGCTACGTCTTCCACTGCCGGGATCTCTGCATTGTCGTTAGCCACAGGCGCTTTCGACTCCTCTATGTTCGTTGAAGGCCGGCCGATGCCTCTTCGGTGGAAAAGGCTTCTGCCAACAGGCACGTCACTGACGACGCCGGGTGTTCCGCTGACTTGGATCCCGTCCGCCGCACGCTGAAATTGCGTCGGAAACGGACTCAGTCAACGCTTCACCGGCGCCCAGTTATCTACACCGATTCTATCGTGTTATAGGACCCAAACCCGCATTCCAGGGCGCCAAACGGGCGGGAAAGTGCCGCTGAGAGGCCGCTGGCTCCCCCTGCAAGGCTTTCGGGGTCCAGCCCTAGGGTGCCTATACGACTCCGGGGCGTTCGAGCGCCCTACACGCCGCTTGCGGATTTTTCAAGGGTTTTTGCAAGAAGTGCTTCAGATCCGGTGCGCGCCCGGGGCCCTGGGGCTATCCGTACGTGTCGCGGGGCCCGCGGCCATTGACCGTCCGGAGGCCCTTGCGCCAGCTCGGGGCGGCGGGGCCGAGCACCTGGATGCTGGTGACGACGCCGTCGCCAAGCTCCGTCCGGAATTTTTCCAGCAGGCTGCTGCTGAGCAGCCGCAGCTGGGTAGCCCATGCCGTGGAATCGGTGCGCACATGCAAGGTGGTGTCCGTAAAACTCTCAGGGGTGCAGTGCGCCGAGATCTCCGGGCCCACCAGAACGGCCCACTGCGCCATGACGGAGCCGACGGCCACGGGCGAGCTCCAGCCGCGTTCGGCCACGAGGCGTCCCACGACCTTTCCCAGGCCCAGCGGATCCCGGCCGGTGCCATGGAATTGGGAGAACCCTCTGGTTCCCCGCGCGGCGCGGGCGGGTTTCTGGGCGCCGGTGCCGGGGCGCGGCGGTGCTTTGCGACGGATTTCGCCGCGGGCCGCGGCAGCGTCGCGCATCCGGTTCAGTGCGGCCTGAGCGGCGTCGATGTCGTCGGGATCCCGGCCGGGTTGCAGCCCGCCGTCGGTATCCTTATTCATCGATTTTCCTGCTCATCGATTCCTCCCGGGATGACCTGCACCCGCCGTCCGGTAAGTTCCGCCGGGATATCGGCCTCGACGGCGGCGGTGACCAGCACTTGCTCGGCGCCGGATACTATTGCCGCCAGTTTACGCCGCCGCTGGACGTCAAGTTCGGCAAAAACGTCGTCCAGGATCAGGATCGGGGGCGACCCGCCAGTACGGGCATCGTCGAGCATGACGTAGTAGGAGGCCAGACGCAGGGACAGGCACATGGACCAGGTTTCTCCGTGCGAGGCGTAGCCCTTGGCCGGTGCCGATCCAAGCACGAGCTCAAGCTCATCGCGGTGTGGCCCGACCAGCGAGATTCCCCGTTCCAGTTCCTTGCGGCGGGCTGCGGCAAAGGCATGGATGTAGCGGTCGGTGAGCTGCTCGACGGAGAGTAGGCGCAGGTCTTCCGCCGCCGGTGCGGCGGCCGCATCGGCTGTGGTCTCCGCCGCGGCGGCGCCGTCTGCAAGTCTTGCCGCAGAACTGGACGCAGCGCCGTCGTCGTCCAGGATGTCCTGCAGCGTGGAACGGTACACCGCAGCGGCCTCCTTGGAGCCGTCGGTCAGCTGCGCATAGGCGTTTTTCAGGTGCGGCTTCAGGCGGTCCACGAGCTCAAGGCGCGCGTGCAGCAGTTCGGCCCCGGCCCGGGCCATGTGCTGGTCCCAGACATCCAGCGTTGCCTCGTGCCCGGTGCTGAACTTTCCGGCCCGGGCCGATTTCAGCAGTGCGTTGCGCTGCTTCAGGACCCGATCGTAGTCACTTCTGGTCGCGGCGTGGCGGGGCATGAGGCTGACCAGAAGCTCGTCCAGGAACCGGCGGCGGTTGGACGGATCGCCCTTGACCAGCGCCAGGTCTTCCGGTGCGAAGAGCACGGTCTGACAGATGCCAAGCAGGTCCCTGGCCCGGACCGGATTGCTCCGGTTGATGCGTCCCCGGTTGGCTCGCCCCGCGTTGATTTCCAGTTCCAGCACGGTGGACTGCTCGCCACGGACCAGTTTGGCCCGGATCATCGCCCGCTCGGCGCCAAAGCGCAGCAGCGGCGCGTCCGTGCTGACCCGGTGTGAGTTGAGCGTGGCCAGATACCCGATCGCTTCCATCAGGTTGGTCTTGCCGATGCCGTTGGAGCCCACCAGCACGGTGACTCCGGGCTCAAGGCTTAGATCCACCTGGGCGTAGCTGCGGAAATCTGTGAGCGAGAGTTTTTCTAGGTACACGCGGGATTCAGGACTTCGCAGGCAAGATTAATTGGCCGGGCAGGATTACTTGGCCGGCCGGGTCGCGTGGCCGCCGAACTGGTGGCGCAGCGCCGATACCATCTTCATGGCCGGCGAGTTGTCCTCGCGGGAGGAGAACCTGGCGAACAGCGCAGCCGTGATCGCCGGTGCCGGCACGGCGTTGGCAATTGCCTCTTCGACGGTCCAGCGGCCTTCGCCCGAATCCTCGACGTAGTCGGAGATCGATTCCAGTCCGGGGTCCTCGTCCAAGGCCTTGACCATGAGGTCCAGGAGCCAGGAGCGGACAACCGTCCCCTTTTGCCAGGCCCGGAAAGTCCCGGGAAGATCGGCGACGATCTCCTTGGCGGCCAGGAGTTCGTACCCCTCGGCGTAGGCCTGCATCAGGCCGTATTCGATCCCGTTGTGGACCATCTTGGCGTAGTGGCCGGCACCGACCCCGCCGACATGCACAAAACTGTCAGCCCGTTCGCCTGCGGGACGGAGCGCGTCAAAGACGGGGAGGGCCCGTTCGATATCCGCGGCATCGCCGCCCGCCATGAGGCCGTAGCCGTTCTGGAGGCCCCAGACCCCGCCGGAGACGCCGCAGTCCGCAAAGCGGATCCCCTTTTCGGCCAGCGCGGCACCGTGCTTCTGGTCTTCGGTGAACCGGGAGTTGCCGCCGTCGATCACGAGGTCACCGGCGTCGAGCTTGGTGCCGAGTTCGGTGATCACGGCGTCGGTGATGTCGCCCGAGGGAACCATGACCCAGATGAGCCGCGGCGCCGGGACGGCGGCGATGAGTTCATCCAAGGTGGCGACGTCGGCGACGTCGGGGTTGCGGTCAAACCCGGTGACCTCGATCCCGCCGTTGCGCAGCCGTTCGCGCATGTTGAAGCCCATTTTTCCAAGGCCGATTAGTCCGATGTGCACGGGATGAACTCTTTTCTGCGCTGGGGTGCTTCGTTGGGGGACGGCCGTGCCGGCCCGCAGGTGCCGCTGTTCCGGAGGTCCGGAACAGCAGCTGCGGCGGGTTAGTTGGGCAGCCGGACGGGCATGACGAGGTAGCGGTAGTCGCCCTGGTCCTCGCCCTCCGCGTCCTGCTGGGCCGTGATCATGGCCGGCTTGGGTGCGGTGGTGAAGGAGAAGCGCACGAACTTGGTTTCGATGACGCTCAGGCCCTCGATCAGGTAGTGCGGGTTGAAGGCCACGGTGATGTCCTCACCGGACAACTGGGCTTCGAGCTCTTCGGAAGCCTGGGCGTCCTCGCCGGTGCCGGCGTCCAGGTGCAGCTGGCCCTGGGTGAAGGCGAGCCGGACGGGCGTGTTGCGTTCGGCCACGAGCGAGACGCGGCGCACGGCTTCGACCAGTTCCTGGGTCTGCACGGTGGCGTGGATGGGAGTGGAGTCCGGGAAAAGCGAACGGATCTTCGGATAGTCGCCATCCACCAGGAGCGACGTGGTGGTCCTGCCGCCGCTCTCGAAGCCGATCAGCCGGCTGTCGTCGTCGGCGAGGGCGATGTTGATGTCGCCGCTGCTGCCCAGCGTTTTTGCCACTTCGTTGAGGGTCTTGGCCTTGACCAGGGCGCTCGTGGAGATGCCGGGAGTTACCGGCTTCCACGGGACTTCCCGCATAGCCAGGCGGTAGCGGTCGGTGGCCAAGAGGGTGATGAGGTCATCCTCGATTTCCATCCGCACGCCGGTCAGGATTGGCAAGGTGTCGTCCTTGCTGGCGGCGATGATCACCTGGGATACCGCCTGGGCGAACGAATCGCCGGGCACGGTGCCGCTGATCGTGGGCAGCGCCGGCAGCGGCGGGTACTCGGCCTCGGGCATGGTGGCCAAGTGGAAGCTGCTTCGGCGGCATGTGAGGGTCACCTTGTTGCCGTCGGTTTCGACCTCGACGGGGGCGGACGGCAGGCTGCGGCAGATGTCCGCGAGCAGGCGGCCCGATACCAGGATGGTGCCTTCGGTGCTGATGTCTGCCGGGATTTCGAGCCTCGCGGAGGTCTCGTAATCGAAGCTCGAGAGGCTGACGGTACCGGCTTCCGCCTTCAGGAGCAGGCCTGAAAGTACGGGAACGGGCGGCCGCGGAGACAACGACCGGGCGGTCCATGTCACGGCTTCTGCCAGGACGTCCCGTTCGACTCTGAACTTCACGGAAGGGTGCCGCCTTTCATTGCTGCTGTCAGTGCTGAAAATCGCTGAAACTGGTCAAGTTGCCGCGGACCTCGGCAGGGACGCCGAATTCCGTCAACAAGGGAATGGTCCGCCCTCCCCGGGCCTCATGGCCCGGTAGGGAACCACAAAAGATGTCCGGACGGACGCACTGCAGACAGCTTAGCCCCAAGGTGAGCGATTCTCCCATCCCCGGGTTACATCTGTGTTGTTCGCGGGGCCGGTCTCCTGCGCCGGTCCGGAACGGGCCTGGGCGCTGCTCGGAGGTCGGAAGGAGATTGTTATTTGAGGGAATTTCATTTTCTTGGGATTAGTAGTGTTAATAACTGCTGTGGAAACTGTGGATAACTCGATCCTGCCGTGCGAATCCGCGGTTAAGCCCTGTTCATGGACTGTGGGCGGAGCAGGTTTTAAACAGGGTGTGGATGGGGACAAGTTTTTTGGCCGCTTCGCCGATCCACAGGCGCCTTAAGGGTTTTAAGCCCATTGACCGCGGTTGTCCCCTTAAGTATCCACAGGGTTGTCCACAGGGCCCTGTTAATAAGGTAAGAGTGCGCCGCCGCAGGGCTCAGGAATTACGCTGCTGCTGCTTGATCCGGTTGGTCAGCTCGGTCACCTGGTTGTAGATGACCCGGCGCTCGGCCATGAGTTCGCGGATCTTGCGGTCGGCGTGGATCACGGTGGTGTGGTCGCGGCCGCCCAGCTCCTGCCCGATCTTGGGTAGGGACATGTCCGTGAGTTCCCGGCACAGGTACATCGCGATCTGCCGTGCGGTCACCAGCGTGCGGGTGCGCGACTTGCTGCAGAGTTCTTCCATGCTGAGCTTGAAGTAGTCGGCCGTCTGCGTGAGGATCTGGGCCGAGGTGATTTCCTGGGCGCCGTCGTCGGTGATCAGGTCCTTGAGTACCATCTCGGCCAGGGCCACATCCACCGGCTGCCGGTTCAGGCTGGCGAAGGCCGTGACACGGATGAGGGCTCCCTCGAGCTCGCGGATGTTGCTGGAAATCTTTGAGGCGATGTATTCGAGGGCATCATCCGGGGCGGACAGGCCTTCGCTGAGCGCCTTCTTCCGGAGGATCGCGATGCGGGTCTCCAGTTCGGGCGGCTGGATGTCCGTCAGCAGGCCCCACTCGAACCGCGACTTCATGCGGTCCTCGAAGCCGGCGAGCAGCTTCGGCGGCTGGTCCGAGGTGATGACCACCTGTTTGTTGTTGTTGTGCAGGGCGTTGAAGGTGTGGAAGAACTCCTCCAGCGTCCGGTCCTTGCCGGCCAGGAACTGGATGTCATCGATCAGCAGCACGTCCACGTTGCGGTACGTGGTCTTGAAGCTGGTGCCTTCATCGTCGCGAATGGAGTTGATGAAGTCGTTGGTGAATTCCTCGGAGTTGACGTAGCGGACCCGGATCCCGCTGTAGAGCCGGCGCGCATAGTGGCCGATCGCGTGAAGCAGGTGGGTTTTGCCGAGCCCGGAGTCGCCGTAGATGAACAGCGGGTTGTAGGCCTTCGCCGGCGCCTCCGCCACAGCCACGGCGGCTGCGTGGGCGAACCGGTTGGAGGAACCGATCACGAAGGTGTCGAAGACGTACTTCGGGTTGAGGCGGCCGAATTCGTGCGAGGTGCTCGGCAGCATCGGCTGCGGCTTCAACTCCACGCCCGGCTCGGCGGCCAGTGAAAGTTCGACGGCGGGTTCGGGTTCTGTGTGCAGGGGCACCAGATCGGTGTCGACGTCGATCGCGCAGCGGATCTCGTCGGAGAACACACTCCGGAGGGCGTCATCGAGGGCTTCCTTGACCTGGGTCTGCAGCACTTCGCGGGTGAGCTCGTTGGGGACGGCCACCAGAAGGGTGGAGCCGATCAGGCCCTGGGCCTGGGCAAGGATGACGAAGCCGCGCTGCCGGGGCGACACACGGTGGTCGTTCTCCAGCAGGCTCACAACCCGCCGCCAGGAACTTCCGACAGTGTTGGCTTGGTTGGCTTCGTCTACTGTCATCAATCAGTTCCTCAAACTTGCTGGCCTGCATTACGTGCATCCACGCGGTCCGGAGCGGTACACCGGCCCGGCTCAATCCACAGGGTTATGCACAGTCCGTGGATAAGGGGTTACTGAGACACTGTAGGGGATGAAAACGCCAGAAGATAGCTGGGTTCTGTCCTGTGGATAATTACACCGTTGTGGTTCTAAAAGGGGCCTGTGACCGGGCTCATCCACAGGCTGGCGGCGGCAGTTAGCCACAGCTGGGGAAAGCTTGAGGAGGGACCCGCCAGTTTGACTCGGGAGGTCGGCAAGCCCTAACGTTGTGAAGTCCCATGTGTACGCTTTTCGCCTCATCTGAATCTTTCCCGACGCCCTGCGTCGTGTGAGTCTGAGGGAAGCGGCACATACAAAACTTAGCGTCGGCCAGTTCTTCCCCTTGATCGGGTGGGCGCACCTTTGATCCACTGGAGTAACTAACGTGAGCAAGCGGACTTTTCAGCCGAATAACCGCCGTCGAGCCAAGAAGCACGGCTTCCGCCTTCGTATGCGTACCCGTGCCGGCCGTGCCATCCTGGCAGCCCGTCGTGGCAAGGGCCGCACCGAACTGTCGGCCTAAATAACTGACTCGTCGGTCCACATCCCTGTGCGAGTTGAACGGTGCTAGCCACCAGGAACCGTCTGCGGACATCAACCGATTTTTCAACAACTGTACGTTCCGGTGTCCGCAATGGACGCCGGAACGTAGTGTTATATGCGGCAGCTCTCGCTGCCGATGAACCAAGCCGGATCGGATTCATCGTTTCCAAGAGTGTCGGGAACGCTGTTGTCAGGAACCTCGTTAAGAGGAGACTGAGGGAAGCCGGTGCATTGTCGTTGCAGAAATACGGCAGCGGGTTCGCCATCGTGGTCCGGGCACTGCCCGCCGCGGCGGGGGCCAGCTGGGACCAGCTGCTCGCCGACTATGATGCCGCTTTGGAAACGACTATGAAACGGCTGGGCAGCCGCCTTCCAGAGGCTGCTCCACCAGTTTCTTACGAGACAACACAGGAAGGGACCCCGCGTGCGTAACCCAACTGCCGCCGTCGTCCCCTACCCGTGCGTGGATGCCGGATCGGCCAGCATGGTTGGGCCGGCGCGGTCTGGAACCTGCCCCGCAATGTCCTCATTCTGTTGCTGCTGGCGTACCGCAAGGTGATCTCACCGCTTGTACGGCCAGGTTTGCCGCTTCTTCCCTCAGCTGCTCGGCCTATGCCCTTGAGGCGATCACCGTCCACGGCGCGGTGAAAGGAAGCTGGCTGGCGGCGAAACGTCTGTCGCGCTGCCATCCCTGGAATGCCGGTGGTGTGGACCATGTCCCCGCCGGCCAATGCGAGTGGCCCGCAGACCGCACCCCCACAATTGTTGTGCTGAACAATCCGGACAAGTACCTGGCTGCTCAGACTGATGGAGCAGGCCGCTCTGCGGCCTAACGAATAGGGATATCGTATGGACTTCTTTGAAACAATCATGTTTCCGTTCAAGTGGCTTGTGTCCGCCATTATGGTGGTCTTCCACGATGGCCTGAGCGCCATCGGGATGCCGACCGCCAGTGGCTGGACGTGGACCCTGTCCATCATCGGGCTGGTGCTGGTGATCCGAGCCGCCCTGATCCCCGTCTTCGTCAAGCAGATCAAGGCCCAGCGAGGCATGCAGCTCCTGCAGCCGGATCTGAAGAAGCTGCAGGACAAGTACAAGGGCAAGACCGACCAACTGTCCCGCCAGGCCATGGCGCAGGAACAGATGGCCCTGTACAAGAAGCACGGCACCAACCCGTTCTCGGCCTGCTTGCCCATGCTGATCCAGATGCCGTTCTTCTTTGCCCTCTTCACAGTGCTGTCCGGCATCACGGCGGCGGCCACCAGCGGGAAGAGCATCGGGGCGATGAGCCACGAGCAGGTGGTGCAGTTCGACCAGTCGACCATCTTCGGCGCCCCGCTCTCCGCGACCCTGCTCCACGGCACGCCCCCCGGGCGGCAACGTCGTCTGCGGTGTGGGTTCTCTCCATCGTGATGATCCTGGCCATGACGGCCTCGCAGTTCATCACGCAGAAGCAGATCATGGCCAAGAACATGTCCGAAGAGGCCCTGGCGAGCCCGTTCATGCGCCAGCAGAAAATGATGCTCTACATCCTGCCGATCGTTTTCGGCGTGGGTGGCATCAACTTCCCCATCGGCGTCCTGATCTACTGGACCACCACCAACCTTTGGACCATGGGCCAGCAGTTCTTCGTGATCCGCCGGATGCCCACGCCGGGTTCCCCCGCAGCAAAGGCTCTCGCCGAGCGCCGGGCAGCCAAGGGCCTGCCCGCCCTGCCCCTTCTGGGCGGCAAGAAGGTCGACGCCGAGGCAGCAGAGGCCTCCGCCGCGGCCGCCGTGGAAGCCAAGACCCAGCGCGTCCAGCCGCAACGTAAGAACAGGAAGAGGAAGTAATGTCTGCCGAAAGCACCGAACACGCTATTTCCGCTGAGTTTGACGACGACCGGGACGACGCCCAGGAAGCGGTCCAGGACTCGTCACAGGACGCAGCCCAGGGCGCGGAGGCCGGCACCGGCAAGAGTGTTTCCGCAAGCCGCCTCGAAGAAGAAGGCGACGTCGCTGCGGACTACCTTGAGGAATTGCTCGACATCGCGGACATCGATGGCGACATCGACATCGAGGTCCGCAACGGTCGCACGTATATCTCGATCGTCGCCGAAGAGGAATCGGCCGGGCTGGACAGCCTTGTGGGCCGTGACGGCGAAGTCCTTGAGGCGCTCCAGGAACTGACCCGGCTCGCCGTGCTGTCTGCGACGGAGAACCGGTCCCGCCTGGTCCTGGATATCAACGGGTACCGTGCAGAGCGTGCCGGGGACCTGCAGAAGATCGCTGAAGACGCCGTCGCGGCGGTCAAGGATTCCGGCGAGGCAGTTGCCCTGGCTCCGATGAGCGCCTACGAGCGCAAGATCGTGCACGACGCCGTCGCCGATTTGGGACTCGTAAGCGAGTCCGAAGGCGAAGGCGCCGACCGGCACATCGTTGTCTCCGCAGACTGAACCGTTGACTAGCTTGATGGTTGAAATTAGCGCCGCCGAACTCAAGGCAGCAGAGTCGATCTTCGGTGACCGCCTGGAACTGGCGAAACGCTACGTCGAGCACCTGGCGACGTCCGGGACCGAGCGGGGCCTGATCGGCCCCCGCGAAGTGCCGCGGCTGTGGAGCCGGCACGTGCTCAACTGCGCCGTCATCGAGAGCCAGATTGCCCACGGAAGCCATGTCGCCGACGTCGGCAGCGGCGCGGGCCTGCCCGGCCTGTGTCTGGCAATTGCCCGGCCGGACCTGGAACTGACCCTGATCGAGCCGCTGGAGCGACGCGTCATCTGGCTCCAGGAGGTGGTGGATGACCTTGGCCTCGAAAACGTCACGATCATGCGCACCCGCGCAGAACTCGCGGTGGGAATGGTGAACGCCGACGTCGTGACGGCCCGCGCGGTATCCGCACTCGCCAATCTCGCCGGACTGACCATTCCGCTCCTGGCCGGCAAGGGGGAAGTCGTTGCCATCAAGGGACGCAGCGCCGGCGAGGAAATCGAAAAGGCCGCCAAGGTTATCCGCAAGCTGGGCGGGATTAAGACGTCCGTGGTGGTGGTGGGCGAGGACTTGCTCGAGGAACCCACTACCGTTGTGCGAATCGTAGTGAACAAGCCTCAAAAGATTGCCTAGCACCGGCCCCGGTGCCCGGGGAGTCTGAGGGGAAGAGGTTAGGCTAGTTACCGGCAGTAAAAGCCGAATGAGAGTGAGCGTGTCATAGTGAGCAGTAGCGAAGCCTCCACACAACGGATCCCGCCGTTTGTGTCCCTGGGGTCCGCACGGGCGTTTACGGCTCCTGCAGTAGCTTTTGACTTCTCCGGAAATCACACGGCTTCGGTTGCAAAGGCCACCGGGATGGCCGGTGTTTCACGTGAAACCTCTCTTCCGCACACGGGGAATGTGCTGGATTCCATCGACGATTCCAGCCCCATCGCCCGTGAACTCGCGCATGAAAACAAGCGCCGCGAGCGGTTGCTCGGCCGGCAATTGCCCAAACCGGAAAAGACCCGGGTCTTCACCGTTTCCAACCAGAAGGGCGGCGTCGGCAAGACGACGACGACCGTCAACATCGCCGCCGCGCTGGCGGCAGCTGGCCTGAACGTGCTCGTGATCGACATTGACCCGCAGGGCAACGCCTCGACAGCCCTGGGAATCGAGCACCACGCCGACGTCGACAGCATCTACGATGTCCTGATCAACGACGTCCCGCTGAAGGACGTCGTGGCCCCGTGCCCCGACATCGACAACCTGATCTGTGCGCCCGCCACCATCCACCTTGCCGGTGCCGAAATCGAACTCGTCAGCCTCGTGGCCCGCGAGCAGCGGCTGCGCCGCGCCATCGATGTGTACTGCAAGGAGCGCGCCAAGAATGGCGAGGAGCGGCTGGACTACATCTTCATTGACTGCCCGCCGAGCCTCGGGTTGCTGACGGTAAACGCTTTCTGTGCGGCCGGCGAAGTCCTCATCCCGATCCAGTGCGAGTACTACGCCCTCGAAGGCCTGAGTCAGCTCCTGAAGAACATCGAGATGATCCAGAAGCACCTGAACGCCGATCTGGTTGTCTCCACGATTCTGCTGACCATGTATGACGGCCGCACCAACCTCGCCGCCCAGGTGGCAGCCGAAGTCCGGGAGCACTTCCCGAAGCAGGTGCTCGGTGCCGTGGTGCCGAGGTCGGTACGTATTTCCGAAGCACCGAGTTACCAGCAAACTGTCATGACGTATGATCCTTCTTCCAGCGGCGCCCTGTCCTATCTTGAAGCCGCAGCGGAAATCGCGGAACGTTAGAATCTTTTCAACAATGCACTAGCCAGAGCCAGGTGAATCCCGGCTCTTCCACTGGAGGGATTTATCCATGAGCGATAAGCGACGCGGCCTCGGCCGTGGACTTGGCGCACTCATTCCAAGTTCCGCCGCGACTAACGCCTCCGGAAACGGTGCTGCCCCATCCCGGCCCGTGGACCTCTTCTTTCCAGAAGCACGAAAAAAGACTTCCGACACCGAGGCGCTCCCGGACGTCGACGCCGCGCAGAGTAAAGAGCCGGAGTCCGCCCCCGCCAAGGCCGGCGAGCCCTCTGATCTCACTGTCGACGCGGTTGAAGCAAGCGGCGCTGCTGTCGGAGCCGACGCAGGTGCCGGCGCTGCCGCCGCGGGATCCAAGAAAACTCCCACCCGGAAGACGACTGCCCCGAAGTCGTCGCCGGCTGCTGCCAAGAAGTCCGTGGCCGACGACGACGAGCAGTTGGCGTTCGAGTCCGCTTCGGAGCAGGTCGACGAGCGAGCTGTTGAACTCGTAGAGGTGCCCGGTGTCAGGTTTGCCGAAATTCCGGTCACGGATATTCATCCCAACCGCAAACAGCCTCGCTCGGTCTTCGATGAGGACGACATGGCGGAGCTGGTGCACTCCGTTCGGGAAATCGGCGTCCTCCAGCCAATTGTGGTCCGTACCTCAACCGAAGAGGGTGGCGAACCCTACGAGCTCGTCATGGGTGAACGGCGGTGGCGTGCAGTGCAGGCCGCAGGCCTGGAAACGATCCCCGCGATTGTCCGTGACACCACCGATGACGACCTTCTCCGTGATGCTCTGCTGGAAAACCTGCACCGCAGCCAGCTGAATCCGCTCGAAGAAGCGGCCGCCTACCAGCAGCTCCTCGAAGACTTCGGAACCACCCACGAGCAGCTGGCAGACCGGATCGGACGTTCGAGGCCCCAGGTGTCCAACACCCTGCGGCTGCTGAAGCTTCCCCCACTGGTTCAGCGGCGGGTTGCCGCCAATGTGATCTCAGCAGGCCACGCCCGCGCGTTGCTGGCACTCCCGGACGCCGCGGCCATGGAACGGCTGGCGCAGAAGATTGTGTCAGAGGGCATGTCGGTCCGGGCGACCGAAGAAGCCGTGACGTTGTACCAGAGCCCTGCTTCACCGGCCAAGAACAACATCCCGCGCCCGGGAGCCCGCCATGAACGGCTGGACTACTTGGCGTCGTCGCTCTCTGACCGCCTGGATACGAACGTCAAGATCTCGCTCGGCGCCCGCAAGGGTCGTGTCAGCATTGAGTTCGCCAGCGTCGAGGACCTGAACCGAATCATGGACGTCCTGACGCCGGGGGCGCCCAGCTAGGTCCCCGTTCGCTGGGTAGTTCCGGGAGGGTCTGTTTCACGTGAAACAGACCCTCCTTTTTGTTGATGCCGATGCTGCTCATGCCGGCGCTGCTTGCCTGCGATTCCTCATGCGGTGATTTCTGTAGCGAGGGCTCCCGCTTGCTTCGGCCTGGCCGGGATTTTCGCGTGCGCAGACTTCCCATCGTGGGAGGGGCACAACCGCGTGTGCGGCGTCGTATCCCGGGCGCGGTCTCACGCATGATGCAGGGGCGTGAGCGGGGAGGTATGCACCTTCACCTCGATGGACCAGGCCCTTCTATCCGCACCGCCCGCGCAGTCCGCAGTGTCGTCACCGCCAGGCCGTTGGCATTGCCGGCGCCGGCCCAGGCCGGGGCTTTCGAGCGAGCTGAACGGATCGAGTTCGTGCAGAAATGAGCTTCTAGAGTCCGCGCGGCCACGATCGTATCCCTCAGATCCAAGCTCCGCGCCGCCGCATTCGAGTGCCTGTTGAACACCTGTTCCGGAGCTGCCGATCAACGTTCCACGTGAAACAGGACGGGTCTAATGTTTCACGTGAAACAGGGGGGTGAATCTGCGCCAGAACTCTTATCGACGCCGAAGACCAAGTGCGCCGCCGAAGGACGAAAGCTGATGAGGGCGGAAGTATCCTTCCGACGACTGAACCTCCAGCGTCCGTCGTCTTTTCAGCTCTCAGCGCCGTCCGCGGCTGGGCACTCCGACTGGGCCTTGCAATCGGGCTGTTCGATCAATGCAGTCGGGAACCGGCAGGGCGATGGTCGGGGAGGTCGACCGATTGAAGGTGATCGATCAGATGGTCAAAGGCTGCGTCATGAGGTGTCAGTCTCCAAGGGTAAAGCGTCCGGACCGATGTAGTGTCCATATCCCTGGTCCAGCGTTCGATCTGGTTCTGAGTGCGCCTTCGACGTCATTCCGCCACGCGTGCCGCCCCAACGCAGGACAGTCCACTGGGCCCGGTTGAGCATTGGGACCACCGAAGCCTGCCGCAGGAGCTGACGCACTATCGGGGTGGCTTCAGCGTCCCGAGGAACCAGCTCCCGTGGGCAGCCGCCGCCTCTTGTGGCCTCCTTTGAAAGGGCCGTCGAGCGGCGCAGCGGGTAGGCCGATGGGGATGTGGACGCCGCTGGTGGGATGAACGCCAAACAGGCTGGCGGTCGTAAAAGTCCTGCCGGTCGAATAGACCGTGGAATGGGCGTTACGGTCCCCCGCATGAGTGTCGGCAAAGTGCCAGCGCCCTTTGCATCCGCTCTGCAATTGTTGAAATGCCCACTGGAAGACAACCGCGGAAATTCGAATACCCCTGTTCTCGCCAGGCCTGGACGCTGCTACAAAGTCTTCGGACGTCGGTCTCCGGCGATATGTCGTAGCCTCGGCCCTCGGCCCTCGGCCCACTGCCAACGAACCACTGCCCTGGGGCTGTGCGACGCTGCCTCGTTGCGTCAGGGCGATGCGCTTGCCCGATGGGTTGGGTCGACATAGTTGGTCTGGCCGCAACGAAGTCCTCGATATAGATGTTGATGTGTCGCCGAAGCCGCAGGAAGATCCAGACCTCTTCGCGATGCGGCGCAATACCTCTCGTGGAACCCAAACGGGACTGACTGTTAGCACGTAGTTCCGAGCCCTCAGCTCCCCCGTTCGCTAGCCCTACAGAATTCGTCAGCCTGCCCCGCAATCCCTGCGCGCCTCCAGTTCGCCGATGGAGGCGTTCCAGCTAACTTGCCCCAAGGATTCCGGCTCCACAGCCAGTTGCCGAATGCATCGCGCATTTCAGCCGGCACCCCGGCACCCCCGGCAGCCCGGCCAGTTCGCCGATGCTGCCGTGTCCGGCAGCTTGCCCCCACGAGCCCGGCCCCGCATCCAGTGCCGAAGGTGCAGCACCCGTCAGCTTGCCGCGGCACCTCGGCTCCCCCACCAAGTTCGCTGATGTCGCCGGTCCCGCCCAGGTTCCCGGTAGGTGTCATGCGAGAGTGCAGCGACGATGATCCGTAACTGCACATCGGCAGCCCTCGCTGCAGGGAAGCCTCGGCAGAGCCTTCCGCCAGAAGCCGTGGCGCGCGGGTTCACGAGACGGAAAGCCGGCGAATCGCGTGCGAAGGACGCTTCCCTGCCATGGCGATCTGGATCGTGGGTCGGTCACGCGTGCAACAGAGTCGGCCTGGCTGGGATGGGCTGCGGCGATGGGTCCGCCGGCTGTCGTCGTCAGGGACGCGTCCCGGCTTCATGTCCAGACGTGCGAATTCCCGGGCCGTGCGCTCGTTCGTACTGGTTAGCTCTGGTCAGGGCGGCACGGTATGACCCCGGCCAGCGTCTTACAGTCCGCGAGCCGCGGGGGCGCGTGCCGCTGCAGGATCCGATCCACCGTCTGCGCCGGAGCACCGGTGTGCTCCGCGATCTGTAGCGGATCAAACCTCCACGACCGTCGGTCGACCAGCATTGCCTCTTCATGTTCGGTACTCGTGCCTGTGTGTATTGACCGGGACCATCTCGAGTCGCCCGGAAGTCCGCGTGCACCCTCGACCCGAAGGGCCTGTTCCACGGCTATACGGTCTGCCGGAATGTACCGAGCTCCGTCGCGACATGAGCAATCGGGCGGCAGCCACGCGGTCTGCGATCAGGCATCTTCCATGAACCGTCCAACAGGCATTAGCGTCAGATACGAGGACCTCCGAGTGCAAAGTTTGTGAACTAGACAGCTCCGCTAAGCCCGGAGGTCCTCCCCATTTTCGAGCCTTACAACTCAGGCACGTCCGGCGCAGGACATCTAGTCCCCGGCGGGAAGACCGTGCAGCACGACAAGACGACGTGACCCCACGGCGGATTGAGGAAGCTGGCAGCTCAGACAGAGACCGGCACCGCTCCCCTGGTGCCCGGCAGATTTCGACCATGCGCAACTGCGCGCTCCACCTCGGTGCAGGTAGTGGATGGAATCGAAAGATCTCTTTGTTCGCGGCGAACTTGGCTCTGGGCACGAGGATTGGGCTCCTGCCAGTCGAGGGACACCGCGTTCCAAAGACTGCGTCACCACAGCCGAAAGGGGCCTCGAAGCGAGATTCTTCGCGCTGTCCCGGTCGCCTGCTCCTGCCAACGCCCGGTGGATAGAGCGGTGGATAAAGCGGTGGATATTGCTGTGGATAACTTTGTGGATTAGTTCCGGACTGGAGGTCGGTCGGACGGACGGGATGGGCGACTACCCGCTAGCATGACGCCCGCCACGATGCTCTGTTGGATGTCGGTGGTCCGTTTCACGTGAAACATGATCGTCGACTGCAGTGACGCTTCCGGAAGCATTAGTGAAGATGTATTAAATCGCCGTTCTATGGTTAATTTTTCGAGGTTCCAAGCCCCTTTTCTCGCCTGGGTCACCACGGCTCTGAACGTTCCTCACGGCCGACCTCAGGGAGTCGTCGGAGCCGGTGAAGCGGCCGTTGCAGGACGACCTAGTGGCACCTCCTCAGTCAGCAGGACGGGGGTGTGAATAATCTCTCAGAGGCTGTGGATAACTATGTGAATAACTTCTGTGGAGAACGTGGTGGATATCTTTGGCGCGATGGATTTTGCCGTGTACTGGAGGTGCTGGGCGCGCGCCGTTCGCGACCGTCTTCGGCCTCAACCAGGCGTCCCGACCGCTGCAATATGACGCACAGGTTCACCGCGGGACCCTCAAGATGGCGGCATCAGAACTGTGGAGACTTGCTCGTAGACACGTGTGGTGGAGGATCTTCTGGCGAGGACGGAAGCGGTGATGCGAGACGGTAGGTCCGGGAAAGCCGGACTTGGATGGAGTTGTTGCGGAGGTGCCGAACGCCGCTGAAGGTCGGCTAGCAAGGCACAGACACGATCGTGCGCGAATGAGGTAAGCATGTTCTGTCCCACTAGCCAAGAGCTCTGGCTATTCGACGGGAGCATATCCACCGTGGGGTCGGTCCTCTCGTCGGTAGGCTCGATCCCCTCTTCGGTAGATACGGAGGGACTGGCCGTTGTGCCGATCGCGCGGCCAATTTGGGGCGCCGCCGTGGGGATGGAGAGGAGCTCGAGACTGTATCTGGCCGGAGACTAGCAGTTCGGTTCGGCAGTCCGGTTCAGCAGGAGACGGGCGAAGTGCAGACGATCGTGCCGCGGACTGAAGGAGACGGTGGTAGACGAGCCGGCGGCAAACAGACCGAAGTCTGAATCTGGCCGAAGTTAGGCGACCACGGGATAAGCAGAGCAGCGCCTTGGGCAAGGCGGGGCCAGACGAACTGGTCTTAGTTGGGCCAGTTCTCAAGGCCAGCCATGCATGGGACTCGTTGCGGGCCCAATGGAACAAGGACTGTGGTCGACGGGGTCTGGCCGACCATCGCGCGTTGGAATGGAAGCTCTGTCCCCCGCGTCCGACCCTTCGCAGAGTGCCCACCACGCGCCAGCCGTGAATTGGCGGGGAGATTTCTTGTCATGGCCCGCAGCCGCGGCGGCCCGGAGTTTGATCGTCGATGTTCGGCTTCGACCTTAAATCAGACAACTTGAGGCTTCGGGTAGCGGCGTGCGTTGGAGTCCGTGTTGGCCTTCTGCCCTGGAGGGCGACAGGCAGATGAGCTTCATTGGACCCTGCGGGGGTCGTCAGCACGCCGCTCCCCTGACTGCGCAGCTGCGTACGCTCTGGGCGATACCTTTAGGCTGTCACATGCGGAAGTGGATCCGGCTGCCCCTGACGGGAGTCTGCACCGGACAACTGCTCAGAGAGCTCACCGCGTGGCTGATCGGACCCGGAATTGGATGGCGCCTGTCCCCCATCGGTAGGCACACAGCCTTCGGCGACGTTCATCCCTGTAAATGGCTTCGGTATCCGTTGGTATGTTTCACGTGAAACCTGGTGATGCTGCCGCTGGTCCAGATCCCGCGGTGATCGGCGTGGAATTCAGGTTGGTTATGGCAGGAATTGCGTCCGCAGAGAGACAAACGACGTTCCACCGAGTGACGGCAATGGTCCTGTGGCTCTGCGCGCTCACCCTGGAGGTACTTCAGCTGCATTGCCGAGTATCGCCGGGTCGATGTCGAGAGGAACTGGACGCACACCAGGATAAAGAGCGAAAGAGCTGCCATTCGCTCGGGCCAGGTGAACGTGGAAATGTCAAAGGCAGCGATGAGCCTTATATCTAAGAGTCAACAGTCATTTTGAAGTACATGTTCTAGGCCCCTGATTGGGCAGCGGTTTCACGTGAAACGTCAGCTTGGTGGCTCAGTTCATCTCCGGGCGTATCGCGCCACTGAGGGACGGGATCCTGTTTCACGTGAAACATCACGCCGGCAATTCTGGGCAACTAGTCCGCGCGCTTGAGCATCGCACCGTGCTTCACGTGAAACAGTGGCTGTTACAGCTAGTGTCGGGTCCAGGTTGGTTCTGGGGCCAGGAACAATGACCAGTCGTCGGTGAACGGACGTTGAATGAGCGTGCACTGCGTGGACTGCCGTGGGTATTCATGACTTGGCCGGAGAGCGTACTGCGGCTCGTAAACCCCCTGCTCGCCCCAGTCTCACTGGAGGAGTGCCGAAGACAGTCGCGTGTCTCTGTAATGACGGAATGCATCCACCAGTATTTGAACTAGGGTCAGTTGCGATGCAGGGCACGATTCTCACAATGTCAGTGTGCGGAATACAGAAGGAAGCCATTGTCAGCGACCTCAACGGTGCCCAATCACGATTTTGGACTGTTGGCGTATGAATCACTGGTGCGTCGAATCCTAGGAGCGGGAACTCCGCGTATATCTCAATGGCCTTGAATCTGGCATCCTGGATTCAATGTTTCACGTGAAACGGGCGCGGTCACGGCTCCCTCGCCGCCAAGGGGGCGACCGGACGATGACTGCGGCCGAATTGGCGATCGGGCCTGCCTGTTCAGCGACACTGCCGCGGGCTGCAGAAGACACATGAGCCCTTGATCCGGATGTTTCACGTGAAACACAACAATCAGCGAACCGGCGAACTGCCGTTCCGGTCGAGCAGTGGACCTCGCGCATTGCGCCGCTCCCGACGCCGGAGGAGCCTCCCCAAGACAGGGTCCAGAGGATTCATCGAGAATAGCGGCCGACAGAAGAATACACCGATAGGCAACCTCTGAAATTTGCCCTAGTACTTCGTAAGGACTTCCACTGGACCGGGGCAGTCCCACTCCCCTCGGTGGACCCGTTGACCGCAATAAAAAAGTGGCCCCCACTAGAAGCGGGGGCCACTCTCAGTCAGCCTAGGACAGGACGTCCGCGAATTCCTTTTCAAAGAACTGCTTGGGCCGGGCACCAATAACGGTGCTCTTGACCTCGCCGCCCTGGAACAGGTAAACGGCCGGGATGGAGGTGATGCCGTACTCGGCTGCGATGGCCGGGTTGTCATCGACATTCACCTTGACCACATCAACCTTCTCGCTGTACTCGACCGAAATCTCGTCAAGAATCGGTCCCAGCTTGCGGCAGGGACCGCACCATTCGGCCCAGAAATCTACGATGACCGGCTTCTCGGAGGCCAGTACATCAGTGCTGAAGCTGGCGTCAGTTACATCTTTTGCGTTGCTCATAACCTTTGTCTCTCTTCCGTTGGTTGCTGCACGCCGTTTAGGCGTGGAAATCTGCCAGGTAGTGCTCGACGTCGAGGGCCGCCACGCACCCGGAACCGGACGCCGTGATCGCCTGGCGGTAGGTCGGATCGATCACGTCGCCGGCAGCGAATACACCTTGGACGCTGGTCTTCGACGTGCGGCCATCGACCGCGATGGTTCCCTCTGCGGTCAGCTCGAGCTTGCCCTTGATCAGATCGGTGCGGGGATCATTGCCGATTGCAACGAAAACTCCGGTCACGGCCAGTTCGGTTTCCGCGCCGTCGACCAGGTTCTTCAACCGCAATCCGGTGACTTTGTCCTGTCCCAAGACATCCTCCACGCCGGTGTTCCACACGAAGTTGATCTTCTCGTGGGCCAAGGCGCGGTCAGCCATGATCTTTGAGGCGCGGAGTGTGTCGCGGCGGTGCACCACCGTGACGGACTTGGCGAACTTGGTGAGGAACAGAGCTTCCTCCATGGCCGAGTCGCCGCCGCCGATTACCGCGATGTCCTGATCTTTGAAGAAGAAACCGTCGCAGGTTGCACACCAGCTGACGCCGTGGCCCGAAAGCCGCTTCTCGTTCGGCAGTCCGAGCTCACGGTAGGCCGATCCGGTGGACAGGATGATGGAGCGTGCCTTGAAGGTCTCCCCCGTGCCGATGGTGACCGTCTTGACGTCGCCGTCGAGATCCAGCTCGGTGACGTCCTCGAACTGGATCTCCGTGCCGAAGCGGGCAGCCTGTTTCTCGAAGTTCTCCATGAGGTCCGGGCCCATGATGCCGTCCGGGAACCCCGGGTAGTTCTCCACGTCCGTGGTGTTCATCAGTTCGCCACCGGCCGTAACCGAGCCTGCCAGGAGCAGTGGCTTCAGGTTCGCGCGCGCCGTGTACACCGCTGCGGTGTAGCCCGCCGGGCCGGAGCCGACGATGATGACATCACGTACTTCGGAGGCAGTGTTTTCTGCGTTGCTCACTGAACGGTGAACCTCTTCCTTTGTCGATGCGCCCGCCTCTATGGCCGGCCACATGGCACAACTATTGCCGGGCATTGAATATTCCGGCCGAAATGGGCGTCACGGAGCGACACCACTACTCAGGGTACCGGTTTGCCGCGGCCGGAGCCGGAGACGGCCCCGGATTACAGGGCCGCGACCGCGCAAAGGGCAGCTCCTCCAAGGGCAGCTTCTCCAAGGGTCCGCTACTGCCCAGAATCGCTACTGAACAGACGTGCTACTGAACTTTGATCTCGGCCAGCCGCAGGCCGTACCCGTAGCGGGTCTTGGGAGCGGCCAGCTTTGGAAGCGTCTTGATGGACACGATCACGTATTCCGCCGTGACCGGTTCAGGCAGCGGCATTGTCAGGTCCGGAGAGGTGAAGCTGTTGCTGCCGATCTGCTTCGCGCCGTCCAGGGACGGGCTGTCATTGGTGAAGACGCTGATGCTGCCGCCGGAGGCGCCGAGCTGGCTCAGGGTGACGGAGGAGACCTTGGAGGGGCCCTCCAGCTTGACGACGAGTGGAACCTCGGAGGCAAGGCCGCCCCAGTCATCCGTGGCGAATTCCATGTCGGACCAGAAGCTCGCGCCGTTCCGGTCAAACGTCTTGCCGAGGTCGGAGTCGTAATTTCCGGCGAAATCGAAGTTGCCGAGTCGCGTCACGTCCTCGATGACGGGCGGCCCTGCAGCCGGTGCCTCGGTGGCGGTCGACGACGGTTGGCCGGTGGACTGTTCTGGCGCGCTGGACGACTCCGTGGATGCGGCGGTGGTCTGCGCGCTGCTTTTGAAGAGGCTGCCCAGGTTGGTGACCGCGAAGATGAGGCCCACTACCAGGACGGCAGCCAGGAGCCCGCCCACCAGCCAGCGCATGGAGCGCGGCTCCCGGTTGGGCTCGTCTCCGTCTTCGTACTCGTCCTCATCCTCGTCGACGGCGGCACGGGCGGAGGCGGGGAAGTTCCCTGGTGCCCGGTCCGCGGCGTCGAAACCGGCCCCGGCCACGCCCGCGCCCGCAGCTGCGCCGCTGTAGTGCCCTCCGGCGCCACGCTGATCGTCGCCGGTGTAGTCCTCGGTGTAGTTGTCGTCGGACCACAAGGAAACTTTAGGTGCCGCGGCGGTTGCCGGCTGCTGCGCTGCCGGTTCGGCCTGGCGGGACGCTGTGCCCCCTTGAGTGGGCTGCGGCGCCGTCGTATGTGCTGCGGTCTCTTGCGGTGCGGTTGTGGGGGCCTTGGAAGGCCTAGCTGCCGCCGCTGCCGCCCCGGCAGCTGCCGCCGCGCCAGTCGCGGCGGAGGGCGCGGACGTGGGCCGGGACGGAAGTCCGGCGGGGGGCGCCGCCGGGGAAACCGGCGGCTGTCCGGCTGCGGTCTGGCCCTGCCCGTAGTTGATGTACCCGGCGTCGACTTCCTCGTCGTCGTAGAGTCCGTCGTAGGTTTCGGGTTCGTGGGAGCGGGCCTGCCCGAAGATCTCGCTGCCCAACGTGTCCGTGAAGAAAGGTTCGACGTACGGCGGGCTGGACGACACCACAAGATCCAGGAGGTCCGCGGCCGACGTGTGGTTGGTGATCAGATACGTGGTGGAATCGCTGACGCCAAGGTCGAGGATTTGCACGCTGCCGGGCCGTTCGCCCGTGGCCACTTCACGGGCGCTCTGGGCCACCTGATCGGCGTTGCCCGGGCCGGCGACGAGGATGCTCACGGGACGGTTGAGTACTTGGTCCACACCGTCCAGCACCAGATCCTGGTCATGTGAGGTCAGTACGGTGGCAGTGACCTTGTAGCGGCCACCGAGTACTGATCCGACATCGATCGGGTGGGACACGGGCTCCTCCTAGACTGTCCGGGACCTGCCGACGTGGTCACTCTGAGAGCGACCGTGTGCCCCCCGGTAAGCCGGTTGACCGCTGGTCCGCAACTTCCCTTGTTAGTCTTCGATCCTAGCCGATGCTCTGTCCCGGCCGCGTGAGCGCGGCGGTTCGAAACGGAGGCGGGGTCATTTTTTCTTTTTCCTGCCAAACGGGAAATAGGGGTTGTGACCGGCCGGGCCCTGGTAGGTCCGGCGGCCCGGCAAGGGAACATCGCCCCGGCCCAAGCCACCCTGGGCGGTGCTGGGGAGTTCTTCGGCTGGCAGGTAGCCGCCTTCCGGGCCGACCGGCCGGCCGTAAGGGAACGAGTCTTCTTCCCGGATGTCGGGGCCGGCACGGAAGGACTCGGCGTCGAACCCGCCGGAAATTCGCGGAATCAGGCCTGTATCCACCGAGATGGTGGCCCGCTCCGGTGCCCTTCGCACCTCCGCTGCGCCGTCTGCCTGCGGCCCAGCGCCTGGCCCGGTGCCCGGTTCGGTGCCGGGCTCTGCGGCGGTGCGGCGCCTGAGCCGCCCAAGCAGCGGCTGCAGGAGATCCTGGAGCTCGGTCACACGGAAGAGCTTCAGCAGCAGGAAGTAGGCGGCCAGCATGACGGGGCCGACGACGACGATTGTCACCAGAGCGGCGATCCGGTCGCTCCAGGCGTAGCCGTCTGGGTTGTAGCTGCCCAGCAACCACAACGCCACGGCTCCGGCCAAGGCGGAACCCAAGGCCGCATACCCCATGCGGATGTAGGAGCTGGCGATGCGGGGCCCGTCCAGGTGGCCCAGGAGCCGGCGCAGGAAGATCGCGCTGACGATCACGGAGAGGATATTGCCGCCGGTGTAGAGGATCGCGATGGCGAAGATGATCTGATCGAACGGCAGGTATTGGATCGCGAACGCGGCCGCCAGATTGACCAGCGCCAGCACCAGCTGGATGAAGAACGGCGTCCGGGCATCCTCGTTGGCGTAGAACACGCGCGACATCATGAAGTTGGCGCTCATGAAAGGGGTGCTGAGGGCCAGAATGGTGAGGGTTTGGGCCAGCATGACACCGTCCTGTCGCACGTCGCCCGAGAAGAACATGCCCAGCGGCCCGGCCAGCGCGAAGAGCGCCAGCGCGCCGAAGACGGTTGCCACAGCCATGGTCCGCAGCCCGTGGGAGAGCGCCCTGCGCAGCGCAGCCCGGTCTCCGTCCTGCGACGCCCGGGTCATCCGGTTGAACAGCACGGTGGCCAGGGACAGGGCAATGATGGAGTGTGGCAGCAGGTACAGCTGGCTCGCCACCTCCAGTACTGCGTTGCCCGGAATGCTGTCCGCCGCGGGGTCCCCTGCTTGTTGGAGGCGGAGCCGTTCCGCACCCGGGATCGTGGCGATGCGCATGACGTAAAGGAATGCCAGCTGCCCCACGGCGGCCGTCGCCAGGGTCCAGACGCTCAGCTTCGCGGCATGGCCCAGCCCGACGCCGCGCCAGCCGAACCGCGGCCGCAGCCCCAGCCGGAGCCTGAACACGGGAATGAGCAGGACCGCGGTCTGGGCGACGACGCCGATCGTGGAGAACCCGGCCACGAGGATGGTCTGGAAGGACCCCCAGTTGTCGATGGTGTGGGGGTTGGCGGCGTTGGCGCCCATGATGGCGATGAACATACCCAGCCCGGCGATCGCCACGATGTTATTGACGATCGGTGCCCACATCGCTGGCCCGAAGGCTCCGTGGGCGTTGAGGACCTGGGTCAGCAGGGCATACAGGCCGTAGAAGAAAATCTGCGGAAGGCACCAGAACGCGAACGAGACCGCGAGGGCCTTCTGCTGCGGCGAGTAGCCCTGGGTGGTCAGTTGGATGACTGTGGGCGCCATCACCGTGACCAGCAGCGTGAGCACCAGCAGCACCAGCACCGCCAGCGTCAGCAGCCGGCTGATGTAGTCCGATCCTTTGTCTGGCGCCTTGCTGGCCTTGATGATCTGGGGCACCAGAACAGCGTTGAACACCCCGCCCGCCACCAGCAGGAAGATCAGGTTGGGGAGGTTATTGGCGTTGATGAAAGTGTCGTTGACCGTGGAGCCCAGGCCCAGGGCGGCGGCCAGCATCCAGGTCTTGGCGAAGCCCAGGAAACGCGAAACGAGGGTTCCGGCGGCCATGATGGCGCTGGAACGGGCTTCTCCGGACTGGACAGCTTTGGAATCTGCGGGGCCGGAGGGTACGGGGGCGGGTTTGGCTGATGACATCGTCTTCATCGTCTCACCCGCGCGGGGCATTAGTCGCTATCCGTGGCCGTGACCGGCCGCTCAGGCGGCCGTCAGCGGTCTGCCGGGAGGACTTCTTTGGCCAGATCCGCGATGCGGCGCTCATTGGGGAAGGACAGTTTGCGGGCCAGCTCCTGGATGGGTACCCACGCGACGTCCACGGCTTCCTTGTCCGGATCGTTTTCGATGGTGAGTTCCCCGCCGGTGGCACGGAGGAGGTAGTGGTGCACGGTCTTATGGACGCGGTGCCCGCTCACGGTGAACCAGTAGTCGATGCTTCCCAGCGGTGCCAGGATCTTGCCTTCGATCCCGGTTTCCTCGGCGATCTCGCGGACGGCAGCTTCCTCGTTGCTTTCCTTGCCTTCCGGGTGCCCCTTCGGCAGGCACCACTCAAGCCGGCCGCCGCGGTTGAGGCGCGCGATGATCGCCACCCGCAGGTCGGCGTCGGACATGTCCACCACGACGCCCCCGGCGGAGATTTCCTCCACGGTGGGCAGGGATGCGTGGCCCGTGTGCTGGACGGGCGCGACATTGGCACCTATTGCCGACGGCAACGGTGCGTTTGTCCTCCTGCCGGGAGCGCTCGGTACGGGATGGGCCATGAGGTCCACTCTAACGACTCTTGCCCGCTGTTGATGACCTAAACATGGCCGGAAAGTGGACGGCCGGGAAAGTCGGCCCGCGCCGGTTCGTCCGCAATCGTGACGAACCCGCCGGATCCTTGAGGGTTCCGGTGTGGTGCTGGCGCGGTTTTCTGACAAGCTTAAGTAACTATGGCGCACGCACATCAAAAGACTGACTCCCACACCGTTTCCTTCCAGGTGGATCCGGTGGTTCTGGAGCTCGGGCAGCGCTTCGTCGACGCCGGCCACGAGCTGTCCCTCGTGGGCGGGCCCGTCCGTGACTTGTTTCTTGGCCGGATCTCGCCTGACCTGGACTTCACCACGGACGCCACTCCGGACCAGACGGTTGCCTTGATCAAGAAATGGGCGGACAACTACTGGGAGATCGGGCGCGCCTTCGGCACGATCGGGATGCGCAAGGGCGACTTCCAGATCGAAATCACCACGTACCGGGCCGACGCCTACGATCCGGAGTCCCGCAAGCCGATCGTGGCCTTCGGAACATCCCTCACGGATGACCTGGTGCGGCGGGACTTCACGATCAACGCCATGGCCCTGCGGCTGCCCATGCTGGAGCTCGTCGATCCCTTCGGTGGCGTCCGCGACCTGCACGCCTCGATCCTCAACACCCCGGGACCGCCGGAAACGTCCTTTTCCGACGACCCCCTGCGCATGATGCGCGCGGCGAGGTTCGCGGCCCAACTGGGGGTGTCCGTGCACGCCGAAGTCCGCGAGGCGATGGTCCGGATGGCGGAACGGATCAGCATCATCTCGGCCGAACGTGTGCGCGATGAACTGATCAAGCTCATCTGCGCCGCCCAGCCGCGGGCGGGCGTGGACCTGCTGGTGGATACCGGACTCGCGGACCTGGTGCTGCCTGAAGTCTCTGCCCTGAGACTCGAATCCGATGAACACCACCGCCACAAGGACGTCTACCAGCACTCGCTCCAGGTCCTGGAACAGGCCGCCGCCCTGGAATCGAAGGCGGACGGCCCGGTTCCCGGCCCGGACTTTGTGTTGCGGTTCGCGGCGCTGATGCACGACGTCGGCAAGCCGGCCACGCGCCGCTTTGAACCGGGCGGTGCGGTGAGCTTCCGCCACCACGACATGGTGGGCGCCAAGCTGACCGCCAAGCGGATGAAGGCGCTCCGCTTCGACAACGACACCATCAAGGCCGTGGCCAGGCTTGTGGAGCTGCACATGCGCTTCTACGGTTACGGCGAGGCTGGCTGGAGCGATTCTGCGGTCCGCCGCTACATCACCGACGCCGGGCCCCTCCTGGAGCGTCTGCACCGGCTCACCCGCTCCGACGTCACCACCCGGAATCAGCGCAAGGCGGACCGGCTGTCCTTCGCCTACGACGACCTCGAGGACAGGATTGCGGCGTTGCGGGAGCAGGAATCCCTCGACGCCGTCCGCCCGGACCTCGACGGTGGCCAGATCATGGCCCTGCTTGGCCTCAAGCCCGGTCCCGTGGTGGGCCGCGCCTACAAGTTCCTGCTCGAAGAACGCATGGAGCACGGTCCGCTCGATCCCGCCGTCGCCGAATCCCGCTTGCGGGACTGGTGGGCGGCCCAGCCCGAGGCGGCGCCCGCCGGCGCCGAACTTTCCACCACTGAGGAGTCCTAAGTGACTGCACCATCCAACAGCCCCCGCCCCCAACTGTGGATCCTGCGGCACGGCGAAACAGAGTGGTCCAAGAGCGGGCAGTATACCGGGCTCACCGACATGCCCCTCACGGTGGAAGGTGAGCAGCAGGCGGTGGAGGCGCGCAGGGTGCTCGAGACTGTCGATTTCGACCTCGTGCTGACCTCGCCCCTGCGCCGCGCCCGCCGGACCGCCGAACTCGCCGGCTACCCCGACGCCCAGCTGGAGCCGCTGGCGGTGGAATGGGACTACGGCGACTACGAGGGCATCAGCTCCGACCTCATCCGCAAGGACAACCCCGAATACCTCATCTGGACGCACGGCGTGCCCAACGGTGAAGCGCTCGACGACGTCGCCGCCCGGGCAGACAAGATCGTGGCCCGTGTGCTGGAATCAGGCCTGGACAATGTGCTGATCGTTGCGCACGGACATTTCTCCCGTATCCTGACCGCCCGGTGGCTCGGACTCGACCCCCGCGAGGGCCGGCATTTCGTGTTGGGGACTGCCAAAGTCTGCACGCTGGGATGGGATAAGAAGACGCCGGCAATCGTGCGCTGGGGACTCTAAAACCGGTTTTTAAAACAAAGTCAAAGAAAGTTTATGAATTCGGTAGGCAACTGCCGCATTCGTAGTGTACTTTTATTTCTGACCCCAGAGCGACTTGCCGGGGTCACGGCGCGCGTCGCCCGGCCAGTCAGCCGGAGCCACGGCAGAACAGAAAAGGAGGTTGGGAAAATGATGATTACTTTGACTAGCGGATGGATGTACTGCACCACCGCCACCCCGGCCTCGTTCGCTGTGCCGCGCCCAAATGTCGGACTGACTGTTTCCTGACCGCTTTCCGTCCCAGGTAATGCAACCTGGGGCCGGCGGTAGCTGGCTTCCCCAACGGGAAGCCTAGTAAACGGCAGCCTGAACAGGCGGAACCACGCGGTTGCGCAGCCTCCCCATAGTTCGGAACCCAGCTTCTTGTTGGGGTATCGGCGCTACCGCGTCCAGGGGCCATTTTCCATCGAATAACTTCTCCGAATCCGGATTTCCGGCTTAATTAAAGCCCGAATATTTCGCGCCTAATTGTCGCGCCCGGAATCGGCCATTCGAATTCAATGCACCTATGGCTCTATTTGCCGTGCCCAAAATACGCCCGTCCGTTCCACCCGGCCATTGCCGTGCTAAGTCGCACGGAGCCGGTCTGAAATCCCCCACCAACGAAAGGTCCCTGTGGCTACCGCAACCACCGCTTCAGCCCACCGCACCGCCCTACCCGCCACTACGCCGCACCGATCAAGCCCCCGAGGGGAGGTAAGAACCATGCTTAACAAGCTCTATACGGTCCTGTTCCGAAAGCTGGCACGCAGCGAGTCAACCCGCTTCAACGGCCAGCTCCTGGACCAAAGGCGCGACGACGCTTTCCTTGTCATGTATCAGGCCGGCCTGATTCGCTGAACCCCTGATCTGCTGAGTACCGGACACTTCCGCCACTGGTGCATGGACCAACCCCGTGCGGGGACGAAGCCCGTTAGCGGCAGAACTGTTCGCAGCGAAGGAGAACCTGATGATTGACACTGGAACCGAACCCAGGGAGCCCGTGCGGCGACGCACGGGCTCCCCCTTTTAAGCCCCCTTTGAGCCCCGCCGTTGCGGCGAGGCAGGCGATCCGACGTGCCAGGAAGGCCCACGGCGCGGCATTGGGGCAACGTCCCCCGGTAAGCTCAAGGGCATGCAGGAGACAAAGCCGCCGGAGCGCAAACGGGTCCGATTGGTTATCCCGAGCCGCAGCGACCCTTTTCTCCGAAACTTCACGGAACTGGTGGGCGGCCCATTGGGCCAGCGCTCGGCGCCCGGAATCGTTTCGCCAGGATTCTTCACGGTGGAACGTGTTCTCGTAATCCTCACTGTCATCGCCGCCCTCGCCGGGATTCTGCTCAAGAACTTCTGCCGCACTAACGGCTGGGATACACCCGGACAGTTCTACGCCACGTGCTACTCGGACTTTCCGGAGCTGTTCCGCAACCGTGGCCTCGGCGATGGCGCCTTCCCCTTCATCACCCAGGGAAGCCTCTTTGAGTACCCCGTGCTGATGGGGTTCATCGCGGGCGCCACGGCACTTCTGGTGCCCGGCGCCGGCACCGGGGACCCCCGCGTCCTCGGCTACTTCGACGTCAATGCCACCCTGATCGCCGCCGTCTGGATCATCACCGTGCTGGCCACGGCACGGACGAACCGGCGACGGTCCTGGGACGCGGCGATGGTTGCCCTCGCCCCCGGCATTGTCCTTGCCGGCGTCATCAACTGGGACATGTGGGCAGTGTGCATGCTGGCCCTTGGCATGTACTTCTTTTCGCGGAACAAGCTTGTCCTCGCCGGAATCTTCATCGGCCTGGGCACAGCCACCAAGCTCTATCCCCTGTTGATCCTCGGTGCCGTCCTGCTGCTGGCACTCCGGAGCGGGCGCATCCGGGCGCTCCTTATTACTGCCGGTGCCGCAACCGCGGCCTGGCTGGCGGTCAATGTCCCGGTGGCCGCGGCAAATCCGGACGGCTGGAAGTACTTCTACCAGTTCACGCAGGAGCGGCCGGCAGGCTACAGCTCCCCCTGGTTCGCCTACAACCTGGTGGCCGGCCGTCTGGGCTGGAACCCGCTTCAGGCCGAAGCCATCAACTCCCTCGCACTGGACCTGTTCCTCCTTGCCTGCATCTTGATTGCGGTCCTCGCACTGACAGCACCCCGGCGGCCGAGGATCGCGCAGCTGGCCTTCCTGATCGTGGCCGCATTCATCCTGACTAACAAGGTGTACTCGCCGCAGTTCGTCTTGTGGCTGATCCCACTCATCGCCCTCGCCCGGCCCCGCTGGCGTGACTTCCTCATATGGCAGACCATCGAAGCATTGCACTGGGGCGCCATCTGGATGTACCTCGGGCAGGCGACCAGCGGCGGTTCGACCCAGCACAACATCGATATGCCCTACTACGTCCTGGCAGTGGTTGCCCACATGCTCGCCACCGCCTACCTGATGGCGCGTGTCGCCTGGGACATCTGGGATCCGTCCTACGACATGATCCGCCGCCATCACATCGACGATCCGCATGGCGGCCCTTTCGACGGCGCCCCGGACTGGCTGCGGATTGATCTCCGCCGGCCTGCGGCGTCCGTAGTGCCGTGGCGGAAGAGTGCCGTGGCGGAAGGCCACCGCACATGACTGACGCCGCCACTGACGTCGCCGTCGTCGGATCCGGCCCCAACGGGCTGGCCGCGGCGGTGACCATGGCGCGGGCCGGACTCAAAGTCCACGTGTTCGAGGCGGCCGCCACCCCCGGCGGCGGACTCCGCACCGCCGAACTGATGGAACCGGGCCACTTCCACGACGTCTGTTCGGCCGTGCACCCCATGGTTCTGGCCTCACCTTTCTTCCGCCGGTTCGAGTTGTCCCGGCGCGTGTCCCTGGAGGTGCCGGAGCTCTCGTACGGATCCCCGCTCGACGGCGGCCGTGCGGCACTGGCCTACCGTTCCCTGGACCGCACTGTTGCGGAACTCGGGCGGGATGGCGCCGCGTACCGCCAGCTCATGGAGCCCCTCGTGCGGCGCGTGGAGGGAGTCGCAGACCTGACCCTGAACCAGCTGCTGCGGATTCCGAGGGATCCCATGGCCGCCGCCGCATTCGGCCTCCGGGCGCTCGAACAAGGCTCGCCGCTGTGGAATGCGAGGTTCAGTCAGGACCTGGCTCCCGCACTGCTGAGCGGCGTTGCCGCGCATGCGGTGGCGCCGCTGCCCTCGGTCACCGCTGCCGGCGCCGGCCTGATGCTGGCCGCGCTGGCGCATGCCGGCGGCTGGCCTGTTCCGCGCGGCGGATCGGCCGCGATTGCCCAGGCGCTGACCGCCGACATCGAAGCCCATGGCGGGGTGATCGAGACCGGGAGGCAGATCACTTCACTCGCGGAGCTGCCGCCGGTCCGGGCCACCCTGCTGGATGTGGCGGCCCCCGCGCTGCTGCACCTGGCGGAGGGCAGGCTCCCGGCGCGCTACCGGGGCGCCCTGGCATCTTTCCGCTTCGGGAACGCGGCCTGCAAGGTCGACTTCATCCTCTCCGGACCGGTGCCGTGGGCAGCGGACGGCCTCGCGGATGCCGGGACGGTGCACGTGGGCGGCACCAGGGCCGAAACCGCCGAAGCGGAGCGCCTGGTGGCGTCGGGACGGCATCCGGACCGGCCCTACGTGCTGGTCTCCCAGCCCTCCCGTTTCGATGCCGGCCGCGCCCCGGCCGGCCGGCACATCCTGTGGACCTATTGCCATGTTCCGGCCGGCTCGACTGTGGACATGGGCGACGCGGTCATGGCGCAACTGGAGCGCTTCGCGCCCGGGTTCCGGGACCTGGTGGTCGAGTTCAAGGTGACCACGGCGGCAGGGCTGGCGGCGTATGACGAGAACTACGTCGGCGGGGACTTCGGCGCCGGCCGCATGGACCTGTGGGGCATTCTGCGGCGGCCGGTGCTGAGCCCCGTTCCATGGCGGACGCCGCTGCCCGGCGTGTACCTGTGCTCCTCGTCCACCCCGCCGGGTCCCGGCGTCACCGGGATGCCCGGCTTCCACGCCGCCAGGTATGCCCTCAAGGACATGTTCGGGCTAGGCGTCCCGGACCTCGGGTACCGGGTCCCCTAGCCCAACACCGGGTCCCCCAACCGTGGGGACGCCGCGGCCGGCGTAGCCGCCGGGGAGGACAGCCGTCCGTCGCGCATGCTCGCCACGGCGTCCGTGATCGGGACGAAATCGGTGTCGTGGGTGACCATGACGGTCGCCACGCCGAACTCATCCGTGACCTGCCGCAGCAACCGGACGATCGCCTCGCTGCGGTGGTGGTCAAGGGCCGCCGTCGGCTCGTCCACGAGCAGCACGGCAGGGTTTCCCATAAGTGCCCGGGCAATGTTGACGCGCTGGCGCTGCCCGCCGGAGAGCTGGTGGGGCCGCTTCGCCAGGGCGTGCCCCAGGCCCACGAGGTCCAGCAGTCCTGCGGCGCGGTCTCCGGCATCCCGGGCGGCCCCGCCGCGCAGGCGCTGGGTGATCACCAGCTGCTCCATCGCGGTGAGGGAGGGCAGGAGGTTGGGCTGCTGGAAGATGATGCCGACCTTGTCCCGGCGCAGTGCGGTGCGCCCGGCGTCGGACAGACCGCCGGCGTCCTGGCCGTCGATCACCACCAGACCGGCGGAGGGCCGGACGAGGGTGGCGGCGACGGCCAGCAGGGACGACTTTCCGGACCCCGAGGGGCCGATGAGGGATACAAACTCCCCTGCGTGAACCTGGAGGCTCACATCGTCCAGGGCCTTAAGGGTGCCGTCTCCGTCCGGGTACTCCAGGGTGACGTTGACCAGGTTCAGGGCGGGTTTGTTCAGGGCGGATTTGTTCAGCGCGGACGTGTTCAGGGAGGACTTGTTCAGTGCGGAATTCACGAGATATGCCTTTCGAAGAATATAAGGGAACGGGCCTCAAGCTGGTCAGTTGCCGCCGAGGGCGATGAGTGGGTCGACGCGGGCCACGCTGCGGACCGCCAGGGCTGCCCCGGCCAGGCCCAGGAGCACAATTCCGGTGATGGGCAGCAGCGTTGTCCAGGGCGTGAGGAGGAACGGCGCCACCTGGGACGCGAGGACCCCGCCGGCCACACCGGCCAGCCCACCCGCCGCGGCGCCGGCCAGCAGGACCATGGCTGCCTGCGCCATGGCGTCCCGGAGGATGTAGCGGACGGACCCGCCCAGCGCCTTCAGAACGGCGATGTCCCTGGTGCGCTGAACCGTCCAGACCGTCAGGAAGGCGACAATCACGAGGGCTGAGATGCCGTACAGGAACGCCTGCATGAGCAGCAGCGAGCCGTTCTCGCTCTTGTACGAGCCGAGGGCCTGGAAGGATCCGTCGACGGTGGTGCTGACGGTTCCCGCCGCTGTGTTGGCGGCACCGATATCCACCCCTGTTCCGGCGTCGGAGTCAAACTTCACGGCCAGCACCGTTGCGGCGCCCGCGTCTTGGATATGTGCCAGCTTCTGCCAATCGGCCAGCGTGGTCCACACGACTCCGGTGTGTGAATACCACTGGTCCGGAACGACGGCCGTCACAACGAGGTCGGTGCCGCCCACCGAGGCGCGGCTGCCGATGCTGAGCTCCAGGTCCTTCGCCAGCCCCGCTCCGACGGCGATGGTTCCCTCTATCAGAGGGGCGGGAGCGAGGCCTGTGCCGGGCTCAGTGCCGAAGACCGCGACGCTTGCCGTGCGTGCGGGCACGCCTCCGGCGCCCAGCGCCTGGAAGCGGCTCTGGCTGATTCCCAAGGCGTCGGCCCGGGCGACGCCGTCGCGTGCCGTCCACTCGCTCTGTTGGGCGCGCGTGACTTCGGATTCCGTGAATGAGGCCTTGGGCGTGCTTCCGGCCGGGGCGCCGAAGACCAGTTGGTCCGCCGGAAGGGCGGCGAGGGCCGACGTCGACTGGTTTCCGAGTCCGGCCGTGAGCCCGGAAAGCATGACGAGCAGGAGCGTGATGAGGGCGACGACCGCGCCCATCAGGGCGAACCGGCCCTTGGCAAAGCGGATATCGCGGATGGCGAGATACATGGTTGTCCTTTTTCGTGACGTTTGTGGCGTTGCATCCAGCCTTCCGTCCGCACGGCTCCGAGGCATCGGCCGCCGGGTTGGATCGCCGGCACCGCATGGACGGCCCGGCGATCAACCAAAAGGTTGATTCCGCCGGTGACGGGCCGTTTTCCGCAGGAGCGCCGCGCTGCCGGCACTACGCTGGAAGCATGGAGGGCGACGCCGGCAACACGGTCCACGAAGGCACTAGGCACGACGGCACACCGCTCGGCGGCTCTCCGAATGTGGGCTCTCCGTACGCGGGCACGGAGCCCACCGGGGCGGCCGTCATTCTGCGAGTCCTTCGCGTGAGCCTTCACGTCGGCTTTGCGGTGCTGCTTCTGGTGGCGCTGGTCCGGCTCGTGGTCGGCGGAATCACGGGCCGGGGCTGGCTCACCCTGTTGCTGGCCCTGCTGCTCGCCGCCTTCTACCTCGTGGGCACCGTCCTGGAGAAACGGCATGCAGCGCACCGGACCCGGTTCGATCCGCGGCCTTACTCGGCCTGGTGGCTGGGCGGCGTCAGCGTCCTGTGGCTGCTGTTGATCTGGACCAGCGCCGACTTCGTCTGGCTGGCCTTCCCGCTGTTCTTCCTGCAGTTGCACGTGCTCCGGCGCCGGCTGGCGCTGCCGGCCATCGCACTCAGCACCTTTTTTGTCATTGCGGCGCTCTGGTTCCACAACGGCGGTATCGCACCTTCGGAGCAGGCCGGTGCGGAGCCGGCCAGCGTGGCACTGCAGCTGCCCATGGTGCTGGGGCCCGCGTTCGGCGCAGCCTTCGCCGTAGTCACGGGACTGGCCTACCGGGCGCTGTTCCTGGAGGCCGAAAACCAGCGGCTGGCGGCCGAAGAGCTTCGCCGCACGCGCGCCGAACTCGCCCGAACGCAGCACAATGCCGGCACCCTGGCCGAGCGCACCCGGCTGGCCCGCGAAATCCATGACACCCTCGCCCAGGGTCTGTCCAGCATTGTGCTGATGGGGCGCGCGGCCGAGAAGGCACTGGACGACGGCGAACCCGCCGTGGCGCGGGAAAGGCTCCGCATTGTCCGGGACACGGCCGCCGCCAATCTTGCAGAGGCCCGCAACTTCGTCCGGGCGCTCCAGTCCCCCGACCTCGTGGACGGCTCCCTCGTGGCCGGCCTCCTCCGGCTGTGTGAAAAGACCGAGGCGGAGACCGCCGCGCGGGGAACCGGGCTGCGCTGCCGCCTCGACGTCGAAGGTGTGCCCGTGGAACTCCCCGGCGCCCACCAGACGGCCCTGCTCCGGGCCGCACAGGCGAGCCTGGCCAACGTCCGGGTTCATGCGCAGGCGAGCACCGCCGTCGTCACCCTTTCCTTCCTGGGCCCGGAAGTGGCCATGGACATCTACGACGACGGCACCGGGTTCGACCCCGCGGCCTTGCCGGCCCGTCCGGACGGTTCCGGCTATGGGCTGACGTCGCTGCGGGAACGCGTGGCCGCCCTCCACGGCCAGCTGGACATCGAGTCAGCCCCGGGTGAGGGAACCGTGGTGGCCATCCGGCTGCCACTGGGTCAAGCGTCCGGTTCCAACGCCGCGGCCAACGCCGGCTCGGCGCAAGCCAGCGGGGGCCGGCAATGAGCAACATCCGGGTGTTCCTGGTGGACGACCACCCGGTGGTCCGGGCCGGGCTGCGGGCGATGCTGGGTGATCTGCAGGGCATCACCGTGGTGGCCGAGGCTGCCGACGGCGGCGCCGCCTTGGCCGGACTGGCCAAGCTCCATACCCTGGGCGAGCCCGCGGACGTGGTGCTCATGGACCTGCAGATGGGCGCGGGCATGGACGGCGTCACCGCCACCGGCCGGATCAAAGCGGGAGAGGCCGGGCAGCCGGCGCCCCCGGTGCTCATCCTCACCACCTACGACTCCGACGCCGACATCCTCGCCGCCGTCGAGGCCGGCGCCAGCGGCTACATGCTCAAGGACGCCCCGCCGGAGCAGATCCGCCAGGCGGTGCTGGCCGCCGCGGCCGGCGGGACAGCGCTGGCACCCGAGGTCGCGGCCAGGCTGATGGGCCGGATCCGGAATCCGGAACCGGCCCTGTCCACCCGCGAGATCCAGTTGCTCGAACTGCTGGCCACCGGCATGGGAAACCGTGCGATCGCGAAGCAGCTGTTCATTTCCGAGGCCACGGTCAAGACTCACCTGGTGCATATCTACGGCAAGCTCGGCGTGGACAACCGCACTGCCGCGATCGCCGTGGCCGCGCAGCGCAGGATCATCCGGCGGCCCTAGGCGTAACTGGCGCCGGAAGTCCGTGCCGTCATCCTGTGTCTGTGTCACATGCCGGTGTTATGTGACTGTGCTATGTGACAGGGGAGTTGTCAGTGGTCCGGGGCATAATTGCGCCATGGGGAACTCATCCAAACTTGCACTGGCCCTGGTGGGCCTTGTTCTTGGCGCCTCGCTGGTTGCCTGCGGAGACGGCCGGGACGGCGCGGAAGGCGCCGCCCAGCAGCTCGCCACCGCGGTGTCCGCGCTCGACGTCGGATCCGTCGCCTTCGAGGGGAAGGAGTCCGGCGCAGCCAACGACCAGCTCAAGGAAATATTCCAGGGGCTGGACCCGGACAAACCAGCCGTGCAGGCCGGCGAGCTGACCTTCGAGTCGGACACGGCCACGTTTCCGCTGAACTACACCTGGAAAGTCGGCGCGGAGGAATGGAAATACACAGTTTCCGCACAGCTGAAGAAGTCCGGCGACAAGTGGCTCACGGTATGGAAGCCGGCCATGCTGGTTCCGGACCTCGCTGACGGGGAGATCATCACCCGAGCCACCCAGACGCCGCAGCGGGCCTCCATCCTGGGCGCCGGCGACGCTCCGCTGGTCGCGTACCGGCCAGTGGTCAACGTTGGCATCGACAAGCCCGCACT
This sequence comes from uncultured Actinomycetota bacterium, assembly GCA_963722145.1. Taxonomy (GTDB): domain Bacteria; phylum Actinomycetota; class Actinomycetes; order Actinomycetales; family Micrococcaceae; genus Arthrobacter. The sequence goes on from CAVRLW010000020.1 coordinate 192,180, forward strand.
CGGCGGTGCGGACCCCGCTGACTCCGCCACGAAGCTTGCCCAACTGGTGGGCGTGGACCCGGCAGCCTACGCCCAGCAGGTCGCGGCGGCCGGTCCGGACGCCTTCGTCCCGGCCATCACCTTCCGCGAGGACGGTGCCCGGACCATCACCGACGGGCAGATCTCAGCTATCCCCGGTGGCCGCGCCATTCCGGACAGCCTGCCGCTGGCGCCCACCCGCACGTTTGCGCGGGCGCTTCTGGGTACAGTCGCCGAGGCGAACGCGGAGCAAATCGAGAAGTCCGGCGGCGCGCTCAAGCCCGGCGACACCACGGGAACCGGGGGCCTGCAGCAGCAGTATGACGCGCAGCTGCGCGGAACCGATGGCATCGTGATCCGGGCACAGAAGGCCGGACTCACCGCCGCGGAAATCCAGGCGGCCTCCCCGGATCCGAGGCGCGTGCTGTTCGAGACCGGCATCAAACCCGGAACTCCGCTGAAAACCACCCTGGACCCGAAGCTGCAGCAGCTCGCGGAAGACGTCCTCGGCAAGGTCGGCCCGGCGTCGGCCATTGTGGCGCTCCGGCCCTCCAGCGGCGCCGTCCTGGCGGCCGCGTCCGGGCCGGGCAGCAACGGCTACGACACCGCGATGCTCGGACAGTATGCCCCCGGATCGATCTTCAAGATGGTCGATTCCCTGGCCATGTTCCGCAACGGAATGACCCCCGACTCCAAGGTGGACTGCCCGGCGACCCTCACGGTGGACGGCCGCACCTTCAAGAACGCCGAGGGATACCCCGAGTCCTCCCTGGGCTCCGTGACGCTGCGCGACGCCTTCGCGCACTCCTGCAACACCGCCTTCATCAACGCCCGAGACACCGTCAGCCAGGCGCAGCTCGAATCCGCCGCGACCTCGCTGGGCGTGGCAGTCGAAGCGCCCGCCCTCGGTGCAGCCGCGTTCCTCGGCTCGGTCCCCGGGGAGGCCGAAGGAACCGAACACGCCGCCTCCATGATCGGCCAGGGCAAGGTGCTTCTGTCCCCGCTGTCCGCCGCCATCATGGCCGGCTCCGTGGCCAAGGGAGCCCCAGTGGCCGCCCAGCTGGTGCTGAATCCGAATGAGGGCGCCACTTCCCCGGGTGCCGAGAGCACCGCCACTGCCGGCACGTCGGCGGCGGCCCCGCCCTCCGGTGACGCGACGGCGTCGGCCGAGGCACCGGCCGCGGCCGCCGAGACGCCGGTAACTGCAGCGGAGGCCGCGGCGCTGGCTGACATGATGCGTTCCGTCGTGACCAGCGGGCATGCCGGGTTCCTGACCTCCGTCCCGGGCGAGCCCGTCGGCGCGAAGACCGGAACGGCCGAGTTCGGCAACGACACCCCGCCCAAGACCCACGCCTGGATCGTGGCGGTGCACGGTGACCTGGCCGTCGCCGTCTTCGTGGAGGACGGCGGCCTGGGGGCCACCACGTCCGGACCGCTGCTCAAGGAGTTCCTCACCCGAGCCAGCTGACCGGAAAAGTCCGCGCCGGCGGACCGAAAATGCCCGAGCCCCCGGAGATTCTGCGCCGAAACGGCGGATGCTCCCCCGCGCAGTGCGGGGGAGCATCCGACTGTTAGGTGCCAATGGTGCGGGAGCGTCTCAGGCGGCGAAGCCGTCCGCGATGTCCAACACGGCGTCCAGTACGGCCAGGCCCTTCTGGGTGTCTTCCACGCTGGTGTTGCACGGCGGGACAACATGGATGCGGTTGAAGTTCGCGAACGGGAGCAGCCCGCGGGACTTGCAGGCCGCCACCAGCTGGTTCATTTCCGGGCTGGAGCCGCCGTACGGCGCCAGGGGCTCGCGGGTCTGCCGGTCCTTGACGAGTTCGATCGCCCAGAAGACGCCCTTGCCGCGGACTTCACCGACGGAGCGGTGGCGCTCGGTGAATCCGCGGAGGGCGGGGCCGATCACGGTCTCGCCGAGGGCTGCCGCGTGCTGGACGATCTGTTCGTTCTCCATCGCGTTGATGGTCGCGACGGCGGCGGCCGCCGCGAGCGGGTGGCCCGAGTAGGTCAGGCCGCCGGGGTAGACACGCTTGCCGAACGTGGCTGCGATCTCCGGGCTGATGGCCACGCCGCCCATCGGGACATAGCCGGAGTTCACGCCCTTGGCGAAGGTCAGCAGGTCCGGGACGACGTCGAAGTGTTCGACGGCGAACCAGGTTCCGGTGCGGCCGAAGCCGGACATGACTTCGTCGGCGATGAAGACGATGCCGTGCCGGGTGCAGAGCTCGCGGACGCCCTGCAAGTATCCCGGCGGCGGCATGTAGATCCCGGCCGTGCCCGGGATGCTTTCCAGGATGAGGGCGGCGATGGTGGACGGACCTTCGAAGCTGATCAGCTGTTCCAGGTGTTCGAGGGCGCGCTGGCTTTCCTCCTCCTCGGTGGTGGAGTGGAATGCGGTGCGGTACAGGTACGGCGGGAAGAAGTGGACGGTGCCGGTGCTGGCGGTGTCGCTGGCCCAGCGCCGGGGGTCGCCGGTGACATTGATGGCCAGCTGGGTGCCGCCGTGGTACGAGCGGTAGGCGGAGAGCACCTTTTGGCGGCCCGTGTGCAGTCGGGCCATACGGATGGCGTGCTCGTTGGCGTCGGCCCCGCCGTTGGTGAAGAAGATCTTGTCCAGTTCGCCGGGAGTCCGTTCGGCAATCAGGCGCGCTGCCTCCGAGCGGGCGTCGTTGACGTAGCTCGGCGCGATGGTGCACAGCTTGGTGGCCTGCGCCGCGATGGCGGAGACGACGGCGGGGTGCTGGTGGCCGATATTGGTGTTGACCAGCTGCGAGGAGAAGTCCAGGTACTTGTTGCCGTCACCGTCCCAGACGTAGGAGCCCCCGGCCGCGGAGATGACCATGGGGTCGATCAGGTCCTGGGCGGACCAGGAATGGAAGACGTGCTTGCGGTCCAGGTCGTAGGCGCGGCGGGCGCCCTCGGCGGCCTCCTGCTGCGGGAGGGTTTCGCTTTCAAGGGTCGAGGTCATGTCAGCTGCCTTTCGGATACAGGTGGCTCAGGCGTTCTGCGGGAAGCCGAGGTTGATGCCGCCGTGGCTGGGATCCAGCCAGCGGGACGTGACGGCCTTGCCGCGGGTGAAGAAACCGACGCCCTCGGTGCCGTGGGCGTGGGTGTCGCCGAACAGCGAGTTCTTCCAGCCGCCGAAGGAGTAGTAGGCCATGGGGACCGGGACGGGGACGTTGATGCCCACCATGCCCACCTCCACCTCGTTCTCGAAGCGCCGCGCCGCGCCGCCGTCGTTGGTGAAAATGGCGGTGCCGTTGCCGTACGGGTTGCCGTTGATCATCTCCAGCGCCTCGTCGTAGCTGTCCACGCGGACCACGGACAGGACCGGGCCGAAGATCTCGTCCTGGTAGATGGACATGTCCGGGGTCACCTTGTCGAACAGCGTGGGTCCGACGAAGAAGCCGTCGCCTTCCGCGTCCGGCCGCGATGCCGCGCCCGTCCACGACCAGGGTGGCACCGGCGGCTTCGCCGGCATCAATGTAGCCGGCAACCTTGTCCCGGTGCTGGGCCGTGACCAGCGGGCCCATGTCGCAGCCGCGCAGCCCGTCGCCGGTGCGCAGGGATGCCGCGCGCTGGGCGATCTTGTCCACCAGTTCATCAGCGATCTCGCCCACCGCGAGCAGGGCCGAGATGGCCATGCAACGTTCGCCCGCCGAACCGAAGCCGGCATTGATGGCGGCGTCGGCGGCGAGGTCCAGATCGGCGTCGGGCAGCACGATCATGTGGTTCTTGGCTCCGCCCAGGGCCTGGACGCGCTTCCCGTTGGCCGTCGCGGTCTGATAGACGTACTTGGCGATCGGGGTGGAGCCGACGAAGGAGACAGCTTTGATGTCCGGGTGGTTGAGCAGGGCGTCGACGGCCACCTTGTCGCCGTGCAGGACGTTGAAGACGCCGTCCGGCAGGCCGGCTTCCTTCCAGAGTTCGGCCATCCAGTTCACCGCCGTGGGGTCCTTTTCGCTGGGCTTGACGACGACGGTGTTGCCGGCGGCGATGGCAAGCGGGAAGAACCACATCGGCACCATGGCCGGGAAGTTGAACGGGCTGATGACTGCGACCGGACCCAGGGCCTGGCGGATGGAGTGGACGTCCACCTTGGTGGACGCGTTCTCGGTGTAGCTGCCCTTGAGCAGGTGGGGGATGCCGCAGGCGAACTCGACGACTTCCTGGCCGCGGGTGACTTCTCCGAGGGCATCGTCCAGGACTTTTCCGTGCTCGGAGGTGATGATGGCGGCGAGTTCGCCTTTGCGGGAGTTGAGCAGTTCGCGGAAGGCGAAGAGGATCTGGGTGCGGCGGGCAATCGAGGTGTCGCGCCAGGCGGGGAACGCGGCCTTGGCGGCGGCAATGGCGGCGTTGGCTCTCGTCCTGGCTCGCGAGCGCAACCTGGCCGGTGACCTTGCCCGTGGCCGGGTTGGTCACCGGGGCCGTGCGCGCGCCGGCGGGGACGTAGCTGCCGTTGATCCAGTGCTCGATGATGTTCAAGGTTTCTCCTCATGCGGTATTCGGGGTGCGTTGAGTCCAGTGTCCCTACCGGGAGTCGGCACCGTAAGTGCCAGTGTGTAAGGAGAATCGGGGCTTGGTTTACACTGTGTAAATGTTGCCCACCGTCGGCTCGATCCTTGACCTTCCCGTTCTCCGCGAGGCCGCTCCGCTCCTGCTCGGCGGCGCCGGGGCCCTCGACAACCCCGTGCGCTGGGTCCACGTGAGCGAATTGCTCGATATTTCCGGGCTGCTGTCGGGCGGGGAGCTGGTGCTTACCACCGGACTGGAGCTGGAAAAGGAACCCGGGCTTACGGCGTCGTTCGTCACGTCCCTGGAGCAGGCAGCAGCGTCCGGTCTGATTGTTGAACTGGTCGGCGATAGGAAGCCCAGTTTGGATGCGCTGCGCGCGGCCGCGCTGTCCACGGACATGCCCGTGATCGTGGTGGAACGCCGCGTGCGGTTCGTGCAGGTCACCGAAATTGTGCACCGGATCATCGTCGCCGAACAGTTGCAGCGGGTGGAACGCGCCCGCGACGTCCACGAGGCCTTCACGGTGCTGAGCCTGGAAAGCGCAGGGACCGGGGAGGTGGTGGAGCAGGCCGCGGCCATGATCGGCGCCCCGGTGGTCCTGGAGGACCTCTCTCACCTCGTCCTCGCGTACTCGGCCCGGCAGCTGCGGACCACCGAACTGCTGGAGGACTGGGAGCGGCGGTCACGGACCACACCGGCGCCGCCCGGGACGGGCCGCACCGGGCCTGAGGCCTGGCTGCAGACGCCGGTCGGCGTGCGCGGCAACGTCTGGGGGCGGCTGGTGGTGCCGGTCCCCCTCGACGACGACGACGCGGCTGCCATGGTGCTGGAACGCGCCGCCCAGACCCTGGCGATCAACCGGCTCGCCGAACGGGACCGGCGGGAGCTGAGCCACCAGGCGCAGGCGGGGCTTCTCAACGCCCTGCGTCAGCCCCGCGGACTGGGCGAGGACGAGGCGCAGGCCCGCGCCGCGGCGCTGGGACTCAGACGGTCGCCGCACTACCTGCCCCTTGTGTTCCGGAGCGGCGGAGCCGCCTATGGCCCCGCAGCAGGGGCAACGGGAGCCGGCATTGATCCACTGGCCGGGCAACAGGAGGAACGTGCCTTGCTGGAACAGCTCGCCCGGGCCCTCAAAACCGTGTCAGGCAGCGCTTTGACCGCGAGCATCCGGTCCGGATCGGTCGGCATGATCCTGGCCATTCCTGCGAAGCAACTGGAGGATCCGACCCTCCAGCGTCTCGCCGATGCCCTAGCGGTCAGCGACATGCCAGCCGACCCACCCTTCGGCGGAGACCGGTCCGGCGGAGGTCTGCCCGGCAGTCCGGCGGAGGCGTCATGGAGCATCGGCGTGGGGCACCTGAGAGGTTCCTTGCTCGAAGCGGCGGCGGGCATTGACGAAGCCGCCCACGTCGCCGAAACCGCGGCGACGCTGCGGGGTGACCGTAAGCCGTTCTACCGGGCGACCGACGTCCGGCTGCGTGGGCTGCTGGCCCTGCTCCGCAAGGATCCGCGTGTGCAGCAGTTCGCGGAGTCGGAACTGGAGGGTGTCCTGCAGGCCGACGCCCGGGACGGTGGCGGACACCTGGAGCTGTTGGGCCGGTACCTCGAGTCCGGCGGCAACAAAGCGGCGCTGGCCCGCACCGGCTATCTCAGCCGCCCGACGCTGTACGCGCGGCTGGCCCGCCTTGAAGAGCTCCTCGGCGTGGACCTCGACGACGCGGAATCCAGGACCTCCCTGCACGTCGCCCTACTCCTGCACCGGCTCCGGGCCCTGTGAGCGCGCGGATCCGCGCAGAATGTGAGCATTGACGAATGGCGAAGCCCTTTACCTTGACCCAGCTGCGGTATTTCGCGGTGGTGGCCGAGCTCGAAAACATGACAGCGGCAGCCGAAAGGCTGCTCGTGACCCAGTCCACGCTGTCCACCGCTATGGCCCAGCTTGAAGCAAGTTTGTCGACCCAGCTGTTTGTCCGGCTCAGGACGCGCGGCCTGCGCCTGACGCCGTCCGGCCGGCAGTTGGCCCAGGACATCAAGGTGCTGCTCGAGCATGCGGATTCGCTGTACGAGTCCGCCCGGGGGCTTGCGACAAGCCTGGTCGGAGAACTCAAGGTGGGCGTGTTTGCGCCCCTGGCACCCTTCCGGCTTCCCGCAATCCTGCAAACCTTCGAAGTCCAGCATCCGGGGGTCGAGGTCTCCTTTCTGGAAGCCGATCTGGCAAGCCTGCAGACTGCCCTCCTCGACGGGCAGTGCGATGTCGCGCTGATGTACGGTCTCGGCCTGGGCCGGGGCTTCACACACACGGTCCTCGAACGCGTGCCCCCTCATGTGCTGGTCCATGCGGAACACCCCGCGGCGTCCAGGCCAGAGCGGAGCATCGCGCTGAAAGATCTCGCCGGCGAGCCCGCGGTGGTGCTGGATCTTCCGCACAGCCGGGAATACTACGAGCACCTGTACGCGATCGCGGGGGTGGTTCCCAACGTCCGGCACCGCTTTGCCGGGTATGAAACAGTGCGCTCGTTTGTGGCGAAGGGGCACGGCTACGCCATGCTGAACCAGCGACTCCACAGCGACCTGACGTATTCCGGCGCCAGGGTGGTGGCCCTTACCCTGACCGATGACTTCCCGCCGATCGAGGTGATGCTGGTCCGTCCCGAGGGGGTGCAACCCACCCGCCGGGCACTGGCCTTTGAGGAGACCTGCATCAGGCTCTACGGTGCCGCCCGACAGTAGCGGGGCGGATTCCGCTGGCCCATCGCCGACTGTGAGCCCGCAAATCCTTAGTAATTGGCATTGGCAAAATCTATCGATCCGGCCAAAACAATCAATTGGACAGATGTGAACCGGATCACACACAGTTAGTGCAGTGCGGTGGTGCCGGCGGGAGCCCAACGGCAAATCCCTCGCAGTGACGGCCCTTGGCCGAGTCCCGAAGCGGACAACCATGTTGATCAAAGGAGATTCAATGGTTTCGATTCACGCCCCAGGTGTCCGACTTATGTCCGGACCGTGGCTTGCCGGCAACACAGCGGCAACATCAGCAGATTTCTTTTCCCGGGCCCGTAACACGGCAGGGAGCTTCGGAAACACGGCGCCCCTAGCGTGGCTGTCATGACGATCAACGACATCAAGGACCAGCCGGTGTCCGCTTCCCAGACCACACCTTCCGCCCCTGCCCTGGACAAGGACGCTTCGCGGTCCGGACCCCTGGGCATCACCAAGATGCAAAAGCGGGTCCTCGCAGGCGGCAGCATCGGGCAGTTCATCGAATTCTACGATTTCACTCTCTACGGCCTCACCGCCGTCATCTTCTCCCAACTGTTCTTCCCCGGCAGCAACCCGGTCACGGCCATGCTCGCCACTTTCGCTACCTTCGGCGTCGCTTTCGTGGTCCGTCCCGTCGGCGGCCTGTTCTTCGGCGCGCTCGGCGACCGGATCGGCCGGCGCCGGGTCCTGACCATCACGCTCGTCGCCATCGGCGGGGCCACCGCCCTGATGGGGCTGCTGCCGACCTACGGCCAGATCGGCGCCTGGGCACCCGTGCTGCTGGTGCTGTGCCGGCTGATCCAAGGCTTCTCCGCCGGCGGCGAATCCGTGGGAGCACCATCGTTTGTCTTCGAGCATGCCCCGGTCAGCCGCCGCGGGTTCTGGCTCAACATCACCATCGCCGCCACTGCGCTGCCCTCCGTCGTCGCCGGTTCGATGATCCTCATCTTGAGCCAATCAATGCCCAACGAGGCCTTCATGGCGTGGGGCTGGCGCCTGCCGTTCCTGCTGGCCCTGCCGCTCGCCCTGTTCGGCGTCTGGATCCGCAGCCGGACAGTGGAAAGCGATGCCTTCAATGAGGCCAAGGCTGCCCGGACCAAGGAATTCAGCCCGGTCCGCGAAGCCTTCCGCGAAAACCGGCTCCGTATGGTCCAGGTCATCTTCGTCATGGGCCTCACCGCAATGGGCTTCTACTTCCTCTCGGCCTATTTCGTCTCCTATGTCCAGACCACGGGCCACCTGAGCCGTGAGCAGTCCCTCCTGGTCAACGCCGCCGCCCTCGCCCTCTACGCTGTCCTGCTTCCTTTTGGTGGCCGGTTGGGCGACCGCTTCGGCCGCAAACCCATGCTCATTGCCGGTTCGGCCGCGCTGGCCCTGCTTTCAGTGCCGAGCTTCATGCTGGTGACGAGCGGAAGCCTCCCTCTCGCCCTCTTGGGCCAGTCCATCTTCGTGGTGGCACTCTGCATTTACGGCGGAGGCTGCTACACCTTCTTCGTTGAAATCTTCACCACCCGCACCCGCTTCACGTCGGCGGCAATCAGCTACAACGGCGCCTACGCGCTCTTCGGCGGCACCGCACCGTTCATCGGGACCGCCCTCGTCGGCGGCACCGGGGTGCCCCACGCGCCCGGCTTCTACATGGCCGCCGCTGCCGCCGTCGTGCTCCTCCTGGTGCTGTTCACCAAGGTTCCCGAGACCCGCGGCCGCATGGGCTAAGCCCGCCGCCCACCTCTCCACCGCTATACACAAAGGATTTCCCATGACCTCAGCAGCTTTCCTCGAAGACTTCCACCACGTGGCCACCATCGGCGCCACCCCCGACAACGGCGTCGACCGCCAGGCGGCGACCCCGGAGGATGCGCAGACACGCCACTGGTTCGCCGGATGGGTGCGCGACGCCGGGTGGGAACTCCGCGTGGACGGAATCGGCAACATGTTCGGGCTGCTGGAGTGGACGCCGGGTGCGCCCTATGTGCTGATCGGATCCCACTTGGACAGCCAGCCCCTCGGCGGCCGGTTCGACGGCGCGTACGGCGTGGTCGCCGCCCTGCACGCGGCCCGGCGTCTCGACGCCGAGGTTGCGGAGGGCGGTGCCGCGCCGCGGTTCAACCTGGCGGTGGTGAATTGGTTCAACGAGGAGGGTGGCCGGTTCGCGCCGAGCATCATGGGAAGTTCGGTATTTGCGGGACTCCTGCAGCGCGAACAGATGCTGGATGTTGCGGACCTGCAAGGCATCACGGTCCGGGAGGCGCTGGACGGCATCGGGTATCTCGGCACGTCTGAGGGGCCCGAGGCCGCCGGCTACGCCGAGATCCACATCGAGCAGGGCAGGATCCTGGAACGCGAGGGCATCTCCATCGGCCTGGTGGACAGCAGCTGGTACACCCAGAAACTGGACATCGAAGTGCTCGGCGAACAGTCGCACACCGGAGCGACGGCGATGGCCGACCGGCACGACGCCCTGGTGGCAGCCTCCAAGATCATTCTTATGGTGCACGACGTCACGGCGGAGTTCGCCGAGGAGGCCCTCGTCTCATCCGTGGGGCAGCTGACCCTCGAACCGAACTCGCCGATCGTGGTGGCCCGAAGGGTTCACCTCGTCGCGGACCTCCGCTCCGGCGATCCTGACATCGTGAAGGCCGCGCGCGCCAAACTCATCGAGGACATCGATGTGCTGGCGCGAGAACACGACATCAAAGTCAATGTGAAGGACTTCGACATCCGGCCAATCCGCCGCTTCCCCGAAGGCGGACTTGAACTCGCGGACAAGGTGGCGTCCAACCTGGGGCTTTCCGCGCGGCGGATCCAGACCATGGCTGGCCACGATTCCGTGGCCATGAACACGGTGGCGCCGTCGGTCATGCTCTTCATCCCCAGCGTGGACGGCGTCTCGCACTGCGAAAGGGAATTCAGCACCGACGAGGACATGGTTGCCGGCGTGGACATGCTCACCGGTGTGGCCCGGGAGCTGGTTGCCGGTGCCCTGACCGAAGCATCCTCCGAGCCAGCAGCGGCCTTGGCATGACCGAGCTGCACTACCTCGACGCAGGCACGGCGCTGCGGCTCTTCCGCTCCCGGGAGCTCTCGCCCGTGGAGCTCATGGAAGCGGTGATCACCCGGACCGAGGCCGTCAACGGCGGAATCAACGCCCTCACGGAAACTCTGTTCGAAGAGGCGCTCCCGGCGGCACGGCAGGCCGCAGCCAAGTATGCGCGGGGCAGGGACCTCACGCCCTTGCTGGGGCTTCCGGTGGCCGCCAAGGAAAAGCACGGGCTGAAGGGGCGCACGCTTTCGCAGGGGCTCGTGGCCCATCAGGGGGAGCTGGCGCAGGCGGACCATCCCGTCGTCGACCGAATCCGGCGTGCCGGCGGCATCATCCATGCCCGCACCACCACGCCCGAATACAGCTGTGCCACCGTCACCCACAGTCCCCTCTGGGGAGTCACACGCAATCCCTGGAACAGGCAGTATTCCCCAGGCGGCTCGTCCGGCGGTTCCGGGGCGGCACTGGCCGCCGGGCTGGCGCCGCTCGCCACCGCCTCCGACATCGCCGGGTCAACCCGCCTGCCGGCGTCGTTCACCGGGACCGTCGGCTACAAGGCACCCTACGGAAGGATTCCCGGCCTGGCCCCGCTCTCCGCGGACCACTACCGCGGAGACGGCCCGATGGCGCGGACCGTCGCGGACGCGGCCTTGCTGGCGAACGCCATGGCGGGCCGTCATCCGGGCGACCACACGTCACTTGACGGAGGTCTGGCGCTTTCCCCGCCGGGTGCTGACGCCGTCTCGGCAGTGGCCGGCCTGCGCATCGCGCTGTGCATCCGGCTGGGGAACTATCCCGTCGCCGCCGATGTGGAGGCCAATACGCGCGCCGTGGCCGCGGCCCTGCGTGATGCCGGTGCCGCGGTGGAAGAGATCGAGCTGCCCTGGACCACCGAGGACATCAGCCGGACCATGTTCACACATTTCGGCTACCTCCTGGGTCCCGCCATGGAGGACGAGACCGCAGAGTCTCCGGAGCTGCTGGCCCCCTACACACGGCGGTTCATTGCGGACGCGCGGAAAGCCGCCGCGGAAAACCGGTTCATCGACGGCATCCGGGCGGAAACCCGCATTCAGGCCGAGCTTGCGGCGGCGATGGCCGGCTTCGATGCCCTGGTCTGCCCCGCCTCGGCGGTGGCCGCCCTGGAGGCAGACGGCATGTACCTTGACGGCATCGATGCCGGGGGCGAGCGGCTCGGGCACTACTGGCAGGGGCACATGACGGCGCCCTTCAACATCAACAACCGCTGCCCAGTCCTTGCCGTGCCGAGCGGCATGGCCGACTGCGGCATCCCCACGGGTGTGCAGATCGTGGGCCATCCATTCGATGACGCCACAGTCTTCACCGTGGGCGCCGCCGTGGAGGCGGTGCGGCCCTGGGCAGGGCGCCGTCCGGACCTCCTGGTGAACAACTAGACGTCCGGCCCACGGCCGGCCCCGTCCGTCCGTGGGAAGATTGACTGCGTGGCTCATATTGACGTTTCCAACATCGATTACTTCCTCTCCGACGGCACGCAGCTGCTCAACGGAGTGACGTTCAAGGTCCCGGACGGCACCAAGACGGCGCTGATCGGGCCGAACGGAACCGGCAAGACCACGCTGTTCCGGATCATTTCCGGCGACCTCGTCCCGGACGAAGGCGTAATCGGCCGCTCCGGCAACATGGGCATCATGCGCCAGTTCGTGGGCCAGGTCCGGGACGACTCCACGGTTCGCGACCTGCTGGTTTCCGCCGCGCCGCCCGCGCTGGCTGCTGCCGCGAATGCCGTCGATGAGGCAGAACTCGCCATGCTGGAGCACGACGACGAGCCCACCCAGATGGCCTACGCCCAGGCCATCGTGGACTGGGGAGACGCCGGCGGCTACGACGTCGAAACGGTTTGGGACGAGGTCTGCATGGCCGCCCTCGGCCTGCCGTTCGACCGGGCGCAGCACCGCCCGGCGTCGAGCCTCTCCGGCGGCGAGCAGAAGCGCCTGGTTCTCGAGGCGCTCTTCGCCGGCCCCGACGAACTGCTGCTCCTGGACGAGCCGGACAACTACCTCGACGTCCCGGGCAAACGCTGGCTGGAGGCCAAGCTCAACGAGTCGAAGAAGACCGTGTTCTTCATCAGCCACGACCGCGAACTGCTCAACAACGCTGCCGGCCGGATCGTCACGCTCGAACCGGGCATCAACGGCGCCGGCGCCTGGATCCACGGCGGCGGCTTCGGTTCCTACGTGGATGCCCGGGCCGATCGGAACGCGCGCTTCGAGGAGCTGCGCAAGCGCTGGGACGAGGAGCACGTAAAGCTCAAGGAACTCGTCAACATGTACAAGAACAAGGCCGCGTTCCGTTCCGACATGGCCAACCGCTATCACGCGGCGCAGACCAGGCTCGCGAAGTTCCTCGAGGCAGGTCCGCCCGAGGCCCTGCCGATCGAGCAGAACGTGCGGATGCGGCTCAAGGGCGGGCGCACCGCCAAGCGCGCCGTCGTGGCCGAGAAGCTGGAACTGACGGGCCTGATGAAGCCGTTCTCCACCGAGATCTGGTTCGGCGACCGGGTGGGCGTCCTTGGCTCCAACGGTTCGGGCAAGAGCCACTTCCTGCGCCTGCTCGCCACCGGCGGCACGGATCCGGAGCGGGAGCACCTGCCGGTGTCCGACGTCGAGATCGCGGAAGTGCCGCACGAGGGCACCGTGAAACTCGGCGCCCGGATCCGGCCCGGCTTCTTCGCCCAGACCCACGTCCGGCCCGACCTGTTGGGTAAGACCCTGCTCGAAATCCTGCACCGGGGCGACGAGCACCGCTCCGGGATGGGCCGCGAAGCCGCCGCCGGAGCGCTGGACGGCTATGGACTGGCGGCGCAGTCCGAGCAGAAGTACGAATCCCTTTCCGGCGGCCAGCAGGCCCGGTTCCAGATCCTGCTGCTGCAGCTCTCCGGCGCCACGCTGCTGCTGCTCGACGAGCCCACCGACAACCTGGACCTGCACTCCGCCGAGGCCCTGGAACGGGCGATCGACCACTTCGAAGGCACAGTCCTGGCGGTCACCCACGACCGCTGGTTCGCCCGCACCTTCGACCGCTTCCTGATCTTCGGGTCCGACGGCAGGGTCTACGAGTCCGCCGAACCGGTCTGGGACGAAAAACGCGTCGAACGCGCCCGCTAGGCCAACACGGGGTCACTCAGCACCGGTTCCCACAGGATTCATGGTCGCTAAGTGGCCCCGCATCGCTATCAGGACTGCGCAACAAATGATTAAATGATCACAAACGGTTAGCATTTGAGCATGAACACTGATGAGCGGCACCGCCTGATCGGCGGACTGCTTCGCAACCGCGAGCAGGTGACGGTGGACGAGCTGATGGCAGCCTGCGGCGCCTCCGGTGCCACCATCCGGCGCGACCTCGACATCCTGGCCCTGCACGGCGTGCTGCGGCGGGTCCACGGCGGAGCCACAAGCCTGGTTTTCGGCGGTGAGAACCCGCAGTACGGGCAACGCGAGCTGGAGGACCACGCCGCCAAGGTGCGGATCGCCGCCGGTGTGGCAGCCATGCTCCAGGACCGGGGACACGTCTGGCTGGACAGCGGCAGCACCGCCACGGAGATCGCCCGCCAGTTGCGCCAGCGCGAGATGACGATCATGCCGATGTCGCTGCGGGCCGTCACCGCGCTAGCCCCGGACGATGGTCCGGCCGGGCGCCGCCCGGAGCTCCTGATGCCGGGCGGCAGCCTTGTCCCCGGTGAACTGTCCTTCCGCGGGCCCATGACGGAGTCGAACATCCGCTCGCTGCGCTTCGACGCCGCCGTCGTCACGCCCTGCGCCTTGAATCTCAAGGACGGGCTGTTGGCCCACGACCTCGACGACGCCGCAGTCAAGCGCGCTGGCCTGGAATCCGCGGCCCGGGTGATCGTCGCCTGTGCCGGATCCAAATGGAACGCCAGCGCCGTCGCCCTCGTCGCATCCCTGGACGCCGTGGATGCCATCGTGACCGACCGGCAGCTCAGCGCTGAAGAACTTGACAAACTCGCACAACACTCGGTGGAAGCAGTGATCGTATGACCAGTACCGCAACCGTCCCGCAACTGAAAGCAGCCACCGGGGCGACCTTCCTTGTCTTCGGGATCAACGGATTAGTCTTCGCCAGTTGGGCAGCCCGGATCCCTGCGGTGACGGAGATCCTCCAAATCACCGCGGGCCAGATGGGAACCCTGCTGCTGTGCCTGGCGGTCGGCTCGCTGATCGCCCTGCCCACGGCCGGGTTCGTTGTCGGCCGGATCGGCACCGCCAACACCGTCCGGAGTGCCGGACTTGTGGCCGCGGCGGCCGGCGTCGGCGTCGCGGCCTCCCTGATGGCTGCCTCGGTCCCGGGGACGGCGATCGCCCTGTTCTTCTTCGGGATCGGCGTCGGGCTCTGGGATGTTTCGCAGAACATTGAAGGTGCCGACGTCGAACACCGGCTCGGGCGCACCATCATGCCGCAGTTCCACGCGGCCTTCAGCGGCGGCGCGTTCGTCGGCGCCATGATCGGCGCCGGACTGTCCACCCTGGGCGTCGGGCTCCCGGAGCACCTGCTGGTCATAGCCGCCGTCGTCGCCGTCCTGACCATGGTGGCTCCGCGGTACTTCCTGCCCCATCTGCCCGCCGTGGCGCCCGCCGCAGTGGACACGGACCACGCCAAGGGCGCGTTGGCCTGGCGGGACGGCCGCACGCTCCTGATCGGCGTCGTCGTTCTCGGCGCCACCCTGACTGAGGGCGCTGGCAACGACTGGATTGCCAAGGCAGCGGTTGACGGCCTGGGCGCTGAACAATCCACGGGGGCGTTGCTGTTCGCCGCCTTCGTGCTGGCAATGACCGCCATGCGCTTCTTCGGCGGCCGCGCGATCGACGTCTACGGCCGCGTGGCCGTGCTCCGCGCCAGCATGGCGGCGGCAACCGCGGGCCTGTGCCTCTTTGTCTTCGCCGGAACCATCTGGCTGGCCGCAGCCGGAGCCGTGCTCTGGGGTGTGGGCGCCGCCCTCGCGTTCCCGATCGGAATGTCCGCCGCGGCGGATGACCCCAGGAAGGCGGCGGCCCGGGTGTCCGTGGTGTCCACGCTGGGCTACATTGCCTTCCTCGCCGGGCCGCCGCTGTTGGGCTATCTGGGCGATGTCACTGGTATCAGGACGGCCTTGCTGGCGATCGGCATTCCGATTCTGGTGGCCCTGGTGCTCGCTGGAGCCGCGAAGCCGTTGCGCGCGAGGTAGGTGCCGCGCCGCGCCCGGCTGCGTCCTCGCTGCGCTCCCGCCGTCGGCTGGCCGGATCCGGCAGTATGGTGGTCCAATGCGAACCATGCTGAGGAGGGCTCCCGGCCGCCTGTCGAAATTCGACCGCAAACTGGTGCGCGCCGTCTCCAATCTGCCGGGCGGAGGCCATGACGAGTTCTTCCGCCGCCTGTCCGCCGCCGCCAACAAAGGCAAACTCTGGTTCGGCGTTGCCGGGGCCATGGCCCTGGTGCCCGGAAAGACACGCCGGGCAGCGGTGCACGGGCTCATCGCCCAAGGCGTGGCCTCGGCAGTCACGAACCTCTTGTTCAAGACCCTCCTGCCCCGGACGCGCCCCCTGCCCGAACACCTTCCGGTCTTCCGCTTCGTCCACCCGCAGCCGACCAGTTCGTCGATGCCGTCGGGCCATTCGGCTTCCGCGGTGGCCTTCGCGCTTGGAGTCGGCATGGTCCGCCCGGCGCTGGGTGCGGCCCTGGCCCCCGTCGCGGCCGGGGTGGCCTACTCCCGGGTCCACACCGGGGCCCACTGGCCCTCGGATGTGCTGTTCGGTTCCGCGATCGGCGCCAGCGCGGCCTTGGTGACGCGGAAGTGGTGGCCCGTCCGGCCGGCGTTCCCGGAAACCCGCCGCGGCGCCGTCCGGGCCGCGGAACTCCCGGACGGCCAGGGGCTCTGCATCGCCGTCAACACCCTCGGCGGGTCTTATGCCGACGAGACAGTTGACGCCCTGCAAAAAACATTCCCCAAAGCGTATATAAAGAAAATCATGCCGGACGAGGCCGTGGACGCGGGCATCGCCCGGGTCGCGACACAGTCAGGGATTACGGCTCTGGGCGTCTGGGGCGGCGACGGAACCGTGGGCGCCGCGGCCGCCGCCGCCGTCGAACGCTCCCTCCCGCTGCTGGTGCTCCCCGGCGGGACGCTCAACCACTTCGCCCGCGACGCCGGCACGCCCACCCTGGCGGCGGCGGTGCAGGCGGCCTCGCAAGGCGAGGCGGCGGTGGCCGACGTCGGCCACGTGAGTGTCGAACGCGGGCTCCCCGACAGCGCGGAGCACCTGGAACTGATCATGCTCAACACGGCCAGCATCGGCCTCTACCCGAACCTGGTCCGCCGGCGCGAACAGCTCCAGCCGGCGCTGGGAAAACCCCTGGCCGGAGTGGTGGCCATGTTCCGGACTTTCGCGGCCGGCACTCCCACCACCTTGATCGTCAACGGGGTGCGGCACCGGCTGTGGATTCTGTACATCGGCCGCGGCCGCTACTACCCCCGCGACCACGCGCCGCTGGTGCGCCCCGTGCTGGCGGACGGGGTCCTGGACCTGCGGATGATCACTGCCGATGAGCCGTTCGCCCGGCTGCGGCTGCTCTGGGCAGTGCTCACGGGCACCGTGGGAACTTCCGGGATCACCCATCTGAGCGAAACGGACCGGATCACGGTGGAACCCGGGAACGGTTCCATGGTCCTCGCTGTCGACGGAGAGGTCATGCCCGGAGTGCGGAGCGTGGAGTTCACGGTCCGCCGCGACGCCCTGACCTACTACGCGCCGCTCGGCTGAACTCCGGCCCGCCCCGCGGGCCAGAGAGCCCCGAGCCGCCGCGGGTGGGGGTGTCATCCTCCCGGACTACCCTGATTCGCCCCTGAATCATCCCTGAGACCGGCGAAATACGCCGCCGGCCTCGGTAGCGTGGTGTGCAGACGGGCCCGTGACTGCGGTGCCCCGGACCATTTCCCGCTACGCAAAGGAACGCTTCCATGATCGAAGCACGAGGCCTGACCAAGGTTTACGGCGACAAGACCGCCGTCGCCGGCGTCAACTTCACTGTCGAAGCCGGCCGGGTCACCGGCTTCCTGGGTCCGAACGGGGCCGGAAAATCCACCACCATGCGCATGATCATGGGGCTGGACCGGCCGACATCGGGCTCAGTGACCGTCAACGGGTCACCGCTGACCGGCCACATTGCGCCGCTGCGCGACGTCGGCGCGCTGCTCGACGCCAAGGCCGTCCACACGAGCCGCTCCGCCTACAACCACCTGCTGGCCATGGCAGCGACCCACAGCATCCCCAAGAAGCGGGTCCACGACGTCATCGAGATGACCGGACTGGCCGACGTGGCCCGGAAGAAGGTCCGCGGCTTCTCGCTCGGCATGGGCCAGCGCCTGGGCATCGCCGCCGCCCTCCTGGGCGACCCGCAGACCGTCATCCTGGACGAGCCCGTCAACGGTCTTGACCCCGAGGGCGTGGTGTGGGTCCGCAATCTGGCGAAGTACCTGGCCTCCGAGGGCCGCACGGTCTTCCTCTCCAGCCACCTCATGAGCGAAATGGCCGTCACGGCGGACCACCTGATCGTGATCGGCCGCGGGAAGATCATCGCGGACGCCCCGATCCAGGAGATCATCACCGGCAAGGGCCAGGGCCGCACGCGGGTCCGCACCGACCAGCCGGACCGGCTCATGCAGCTGCTGGCCGGCACCGGAGTGTCGGTGGAGGTCCAGGAGCGCGAGCTCCTCGAAGTCACAGGCCTGGACCCGCGGCAGATCGCCACCGAAGCGCTTGAGAACCACGTCATGATCTACGAACTCACGCCGCTCCAGGCCAGCCTCGAGGAGGCCTATATGGAACTGACCAAGGATGAGGTCGAATACCACTCGCTGATCACCACGGGCGCCGTTCCCGTCGAAGCCGGAGGCAACTAAGCCATGAGCTCCACAACCGTTGAATCCACGCCCTCGCCCCGCGGCGCCGAAGCCTTCGCGCAGCGGTCCGGGAACGGCAGCAGTTCCGGCCCCGGCCCCAGCTTCCTGCGGGTCCTCAACTCCGAATTCATCAAGTACCGCACCCTGCTCTCCACACTGATCCTGCTCGGCTCCACGGTGGTCGTCATGGTGGGGTTCGGGGCACTCTCCGCCTGGGGGACGGGACAGTTTTCCGAGGCCGCGGCCCAGGACCCGGAGGCGGCCGCCAGGATCGCGGCGCAGGGCGGTGACCTCGCCGTCACCGTACCCACCTCCGGCATCGTGTTCGCCCAGCTGATCCTGGGCTCCCTCGGCGTGCTGCTGATGAGCTCAGAGTTCACCACCGGCATGGCCCGGTCCACGTTCGCGGCAGTGCCCAAACGCATTCCGGCGTTCGCTGCCAAGCTCGTGGTGGTGGTAGTGACTTCGTTCGTCATCACCGCCGCCTCCACCCTGGCGGCAGGGTTCGTGTCGGTGCCGATCCTGGATAACTACGGCCTCGGCCTGGACCTGGGCAGCTCGCAGTCGGTCAAGATGCTCGTCGTCAACAGCCTCTACGTGGCAGCGGTCGCGGCGATCGGCATGGCGCTGGGCACCCTGATCCGCAACTCGGCGGGCGGCATCATGAGTCTGGTCGGCCTGTTCTTCGTGGCGCCCATCGCGTTCCAGCTCATTCCGAACGACTTTTTCGTGGAGGCCCGCAAGTACCTGCCCGGCAACACCGTGGATCCACTGACTGCTGTGGAGCATGTTCCGGACACCCTCGAAGCCTGGCAGGCCGGCCTGGTGCTGGGCGCCTGGGTTGTGATCCCGGTGCTCCTTGCCGCCGTCCTGCTCAAGAAGCGGGACGTCTAGGCCGGCCCCACGGGCCCAGCGTCTAGGCTCAGAGCATGATCGATGCAGTACCTGTGAGGGACGCGTCGGCCGGTCCGGCCGACGCGTCCCTCGCTGAACTCACCGCCCGCCGCCGCGGCCGGCTCCGGCGCTACCTGCTGGCCAACCCGCGGGTCATGGATGTCCTGGTGGTGCTTTGCTACCTGGTCCTTGTCACGCCGACGGCGGTCGAGTCGATCATCCACGGCGACTGGCCGGTGGCCGTACTGCTTGCCGCGGCCGCGCCCGCCCTGCTCTTCCGGCGGAACTATCCCGTGCGCGTGGCGGCGGCCGTGGGGGCACTGGAACTGGCTGTTACCTTCCTGCATCCGTGGGGGTCCAACGTCTCCGCTGGGCTCTGGTTTTCGCTGTACGCCGTCGCGGTGGTCCGCACGCGGCGGTTCGCCCTTGCAGCCCTGGCCCTGACCACCGCCCCGCTTCTGCTCCTGTACTTTCTGCTTGCCGTTGGCCCGCTGGATGGGCGGCTCCCGGACATGGCGGTCCGCACGCCGGAGAATTTCCAGCTGCTCACGAGCATCGCGGCGGCCATCGGCATCACGCTCTCGAACGTGATCGCCACGGGGATCGGGATCTCGGTGCGGCAGCGGCGCGAGCACGAACACGAGATTGCGGCCTGGGCAGCCCGGGCCCAGCAGCTGGGCTCGGTTACGGAACGGAACCGGATCGCGCGCGAAATGCACGACGTCGTGGCGCACTCGCTGACGGTCATGATCAGCCTGTCGGACGGCGCCGCTGTCGTGGTCAAGAAGGATCCGGCGCGCGCCGCCGGCGTCCTGGACGAACTCTCCCGGACAGGGCGCACTGCGCTGGCCGACATGCGGCGCGTCCTTGGCGTGCTGCGCGAGGATGCCGCCACGGGACTTGCGCCGCGCGAGCCGCTGGTGGACGGAGGCAGCCTGGCCAAACTGCTCGAGGGCTTCCGCACCGCGGGACTGCCGCTGCATTACACGCACACCGGCCCGTCACTGCCCGGCGATGCGGCGTTCCAGCTGACCGTTTACAGGATTGTCCAGGAGTCGCTGACCAATGTGCTGCGCTACGGCCGTGCGCTTAGCCGGGTGGATGTCAGCATTGTCCGGAGCGGTTCCCGCGTCACCATTGAAGTGGTCGACGACGGCAGGGGCACCGTTGACGCCGGCAGTCCCGGGGGCGCGCAGGCGAAGTTCGACGCACTGGATTCCTTCGGCACCGGGCACGGAATCGCCGGGATGCGGGAGCGGGCCAGGATCTACGCAGGCACCGTGCACGCCGGGCGCACGGGTGAGCGCGGCTGGCGCGTGCACGCGGAACTGAACTGCAATGGCGATAATGCCACGGAATCAAGGGGGAACAATGCTCGACAAAGGGCCGGTACGCGTCCTGCTGGTGGATGACCAGCCGCTGCTTCGGATGGGCTTCCGGCTCATCCTGGAGGGTGAAGACGATTTCTGCATCGTGGGCGAGGCGTCCAATGGTGCCGAAGCGGTCCGCCACGTCCGCGAGCTCGTGCCCGACGTCGTCCTGATGGATGTGCGGATGCCGGTGCTGGACGGGATCGAGGCCACGCGTGCCATCGCGGCCTCGGGTTCCGACGCCAAGATCATCATCCTGACCACCTTTGACCTCGATGAATACGCCTTTGCCGCGCTGCGGGCCGGGGCCTCGGCCTTCCTGCTCAAGGACGTCGCGCCAGCGGAACTGATCAGCGCCGTGCGGGTGGTGGCCAGCGGCGACGCCGTCGTCGCCCCGCGCGTCACGCAGCGGCTCTTGGAGACCTATGTCCGCGGCGCCGGAGCCGGCGGTCTGGATCCTGCCGGAGCGGACGACGGCGGACAGCGAACCCGGGCGGACGGCGGCGGCCAGCCCGATGGCAGCCCGGCACGCCCGGCGAGGGATCCGTTGCTGGAGGACCTGACACCCCGCGAAAACGAGATGCTCGGGGCGATGGCGGAGGGGCTCTCCAACGCCGAAATCGCGCACAGGTACTTCCTGTCCGAGGCCACCGTCAAGACGCACGTGCGCCGGATCCTGAACAAGCTCCACCTCCGCGACCGCGTCCAGGCCGTCGTGTACGCGTACGAGACCGGCCTCGTGGTGCCGAGCAACGCGGACTACTGACGGGAGCGGCCCGCCGGCCATACGAGCCGGTTACTGGCGCGTAGGGCCTGAAGCAGTGGTTTCAGGCACATTGCCGAATTGTCCATGAGGCAACTTTAGTTGCCAAGAAGGCCTTTCCGTTGGGGGATGGCCCGGTCTCACCGGTCGTCATTTGTGGGACTGCACAAGACGGACCGTACGCCGCGCGGTCTAGTGTGAAACGACACTGTGGTCCGCCGCACAGCATGGATTCGATTCCGTGCCGGCAAAGAGCGGGCCTGAACCCCCCACGAAGGACGGCGCTTCCATGCCCGCTGACCAGCAGCTCTCAAAATCCCTGAAACCCAGGCATCTGTCCATGATCGCCATCGCCGGCGTGATCGGCGCCGGACTGTTCGTCGGTTCGGGTGCGGCGATCCAGCAGGCCGGCCCGGGCATCCTGGTTGCCTACGCCGCGGCGGGACTCGTCGTCATCCTCGTCATGCGGATGCTGGGCGAGATGGCTGCGGCCAACCCGGAAACCGGCTCATTTTCCTCGTACGCGGACAAGGCGCTGGGCCGCTGGGCAGGGTTCAGCATCGGCTGGCTCTACGCCTGGTTCTGGATCATTGTCCTCGGCATCGAGGCCACGGCCGGGGCAGCGATCATGCACCGCTGGGTCCCCGGCATTGACCAGTGGGTGTGGGCGCTTGCCCTGATGCTGCTGCTGACGCTGACCAACCTCGGGTCCGTGAAGTCGTTCGGCGAGTTCGAGTTCTGGTTCGCTTCCATCAAGGTCGCGGCAATCGTGCTCTTCTTGCTCTTCGGCGCTGCCGCGATCCTCGGCCTCATCCCCGGCGTTCCGGCACCCGGTCTGGACAACCTGATCGGCAACGGCGGGTTCATGCCCAACGGCCCCGGCGCCGTCCTGGCCGGCATCCTCGTCGTCGTGTTCTCCTTCTTCGGGGCGGAAATTGCCACCATCGCCGCCGGCGAGTCCGAGAACCCGGTCGACGCCGTCAAGAAAGCCGTGAAGTCCACCGTCTGGCGCATCCTCGTCTTCTACATCGGCTCCATCGCCATCGTGGTCACCCTGCTGCCCTGGAACTCCGCCTCCGTCGCCAAGAGCCCCTACGTTGCGGTCATCGAGCTGTTCGGCATCCCCGGCGCCGGAACCATCATGGACATTGTGGTGCTGACCTCGGTGCTCTCCTGCCTGAACTCGGGCCTCTACACCGCCAGCCGCATGCTGTTCTCGCTGT
Source organism: uncultured Actinomycetota bacterium (assembly GCA_963722145.1). Taxonomy (GTDB): domain Bacteria; phylum Actinomycetota; class Actinomycetes; order Actinomycetales; family Micrococcaceae; genus Arthrobacter. The sequence continues at coordinate 214,708 of CAVRLW010000020.1, forward strand.
CCCGCCGCGGCGACGCCCCCAAGTCGTGGATGCGGATTTCCAAGCGTGGCGTGCCTTCTTCCGCGGTACTGGCCTCCACGGTGGTCGGCTTCGTCACCGTCGGCCTGAACTACATCGCCCCGGACACGGTCTTCCTGTTCCTGGTCAACACCTCCGGCGCCATAGCGCTGTTCGTGTGGCTCGTGATCGCCGCCTCCCAGCTGATCCTGCGCCGCCGCATGGGCGCCGCCGCCAAGGACCTCCAGCTGAAGATGTGGCTCTTCCCGTACCTGACCTGGGTGTCGATCGTCAGCATCGTGGCCCTGCTGATCGGCATGGTGATCCTAGAAACCACGCGGGAATCGCTCCTGCTCTCGCTCGCCCTCGCCGCCGTCGTGGTGGGAATCGGCGTCTTCCGCTACCGCAGCAACGGCGCCAAGGCCACAGTTCCCGCAACAGGTGCCGCCGAGGCCCCCGCCGAGGACGCCACGGTGGGCGACGCCGAGGCCCCCGCCGAGGACGCCACGGTGGGCGCCCGCCCGGTGTCGTAGGGCCCACAGCGTCCCCACACAACCGGACATGCCCTCCCCCGGCGCCCACCTGTGGACATATTGGCATTATGTCCATTCCTTGGCCCGAGGGCTGGGCATGTCCATGGGGATTGGGGGGCATGCCCATTCCCGGGTCCGAGGCGTGGGCATGTCCAGCCGAAGCACAGCCTCTTCACAGGCACAGCCGCTTCACAGCAAGGGACTAGCCAGACCACAGCGCTGCCGGGTTCGATGGGGTCATGACAAAAAGGCCCCAGCCCCCGCACGAGCCGCACCCGAACCATGACCGCGGCCTGGAATTCGATCTCTCCACCCTCATGAGCCGCCGCTCGCTTGGCATGTTCCTCGGCGCGGGAACGGCCGCCGCCCTGGCGGCCTGCACCCCGGGCGGCTCCAGCGGCAGTCCGACGTCGGCCGCGGCGACTTCACCCGCGACTTCACCGGCGGCAGCGCCGACGACGTCGGCCGCGGCGGCGGCAACAGAGTCGGCCTCGTCGGCGGCCAGTCCGACGCTGACCCGTGCGATCGCCGAGTGCGGCGTCGAAATCCCGCAGGAAACCGCCGGCCCCTACCCCGGTGACGGTTCCAACGGGCCCAACGTCCTCGAGGCAACCGGTGTGGTCCGCCAGGACATCACGTCCAGCTTCGGGACCTCCACCAGCACGGCCGAGGGCGTGCCGCTGACCGTCACGCTGACCCTGCTCGACAACGCCAACGGCTGCACCCCGCTGGCCGGTGCCGCCGTCTACGCCTGGCACTGTGACCGCGAGGGCAGATACTCCATGTACGATTCCGGGCTCCAGAACGAGAATTTCCTCCGCGGCGTCCAAGAGGCCGACGCCAACGGGCAGGTCACGTTCAAGACCATCTACCCCGGCGCCTACAGCGGCCGCTGGCCGCACATCCACTTCGAAGTGTTCGAGTCCATGAGCAATGCGACGGCGGCCGGCCAGGTCCTGGCGGTGTCCCAGATCGCGCTGACCGAGGCGGCGTGCAAAGAGGTCTACGCGTCGGCCGGCTACGAATCCAGTGCGCAGAATTTCCCCCGCACCACGCTGAAATCCGACAACGTGTTCGGCAACGACGGCGGCATCTACCAGCTGGCCACCATGAGCGGCTCGGTGACCGCGGGCTACGCCGCCGGTCTCAACGTCACCGTCTAAGCAAGGCGGCATCCCGCACCCGTTCTCCGGGTGCATAGCCCCGGCGTCCGGCCCGCCGCGGGGCCCCGTGCGTGCCGGGCTAGACTCGGAGCCATGCCAACACCGAGCACTGCCGAAGAGCACATCCAGGACCTCGGCGCGTATGTCAGCGCGTCGCCGTCGAGCTTCCACGCCGTCCACGAAGCCGCGCGCCGGCTGGACGCGGCGGGCTTCACGGGCCTGGACGAACTGCAGCCCTGGCCCGAGCCCCAGGCCGCCGCTGCCGGCAAGTTCTATGTGATCCGCGACGGCGCCCTCATCGCCTGGGTGGTGCCTTCGGATGCCGGACCGACCACGGGCTTCAACATCCTCGGCGCCCACACGGACTCGCCGTCATTCAAACTCAAGCCGAAGCCCACCACGGGCAAGTTCGGCTGGCTGCAGGCCGGCGTCGAGGTCTACGGCGGGCCCCTCCTGAACTCCTGGCTGGACCGCGAACTCCAGCTCGCCGGCCGGCTCGTCATGCGCGACGGCACACAGCACCTCACGGCCACGGGTCCGCTGCTGCGCTTCCCGCAGCTCGCCATCCACCTGGACCGGGCAGTAAATGAAGGCCTGGCCCTGGACAAACAGCAGCACATGAATCCGGTCTTTGGCCTGGGCGATCCTGCCGACGAGGACCTGCTCGGGCTCCTCGCGGACAAGGTTACCGATGCCGCGGTGGATCCGGCGCAGATCGGCGGCTACGACGTCGTCATCGCGGACACCCAGCCCCCGGCGGTGTTCGGCGCGCGGGGCGAATTCTTCGCCTCCGGCCGGCTCGACAACCTCTCCGCGACGCATGCCGGGCTCACCGCGCTGATCGCGCACGCCGCCACGCCTTTGCCTACCGGTGCGCCGATCGCCGTCCTGGCCGCCTTCGACCACGAGGAAATCGGCTCGGCGTCCCGATCCGGCGCATGCGGGCCCATCCTCGAGGACGTCCTCGTGCGGATCTCCGACGGGCTCGGGGCCTCGGCAAGCCAGCGGCGGCAGGCCTTCGCGGCGTCGTTCTGCGTCTCGGCGGACGCGGGACATGCCGTGCACCCGAACTATCCCGAGCGGCACGATCCCGCCAACCGGCCGGTCCTCAACGGCGGGCCGCTGCTGAAGATCAACGCCAACCAGCGCTACGCGACCGACGCCGCCGGAGCCGCCCTCTGGGCACGGCTGTGCACCGACGCCGATATTCCGTACCAGGAATTCGTCTCCAACAACGTGATGCCGTGCGGCTCGACGATCGGCCCGCTGACTGCCACCCGGCTGGGAATCCGGACGGTCGACGTCGGCGTGCCCCTGCTGTCGATGCACTCGGCGCGCGAGCTCTGCGGCGTCCAGGACCCGCACCGGCTGGCCGCGGTCACCCGGACGTTTTTCCGGACGGCGGCGTAAGGTCCCCGGCGCGGACTACGCGGCGACCCCTACTACGAGGTTGATGGTGGTAGCCAGGATGATTGTCCCAAAGAGGTAGGACAGCAGGCTGTGCTTGAGCGCCTCTGCCCGGATGCCATGGTTCTGCAGGGCGGTGTCCGAAACCTGGTAAGTCATGCCAAGGCTTGTGGCCAGGTAGGCGAAGTCCGTGTACTGCGGCGGCCGGCTCTGGTTGAAATCGATGCCGCCCACCCCGGAGCCTGCCTTCCCGCCCGTGCCGTAGTACAGCTCCGCGTAGCGCAGTGTGAAAAGCGTCTGGACCAGAGTCCAGGACAGTGCCACCGAGACCACCGCGAGCAGGCCGCCGCCGATCCTGGACACGATGTCGGTGTTGTTGTGGGAATCCACGATGACCGCTCCTGCCGCCGCCAGGCTGGCCACATTTGCCGCCAGGATGAGCAGGTCAGTGGTGCTCCGGGCCGGATCCTCCGCTGTGGCGTGCAACCGTGTGTCCTCCGGTTCGAGGCGTCCGATGACCAGCCAGACCCAGACGATGTACGTCAGGGCGGCCCCGCACCAGCCCATCGTAGGAGCCTGCACCCAGTGCCCGGACATGCCGGTCGCCCCGGCGGTGATCAGCCCGACCAGCACCATGACAGCGAAGCGGAGCCGGCTGCGGCGGACCGGCGGCATGGCGGTGGTGTCGGAATCCATTTTCAGATCATGGCACAGCCCGCATGCCCGCCCCCCGATCCCCGGGCGTGCGGCGGTTTTCCACATGAGTGTCCGGCCCGGTTCCCGTCGCCCGGCCGCCGGGGCTAGCGTTGCCCCCATCAGGAATCGCCGAAACCGGCCCCGATGCACTAGGATATTGAAGTCTGTGCTGCGCCCTGCCTCCGTTCTGGCGGCCGGGCATTGCATGACACCGCAAATGAACCTCCTGTTACGGAAATGCCGTAACCGCTTAGCCCAAAGGAGGTGGGTTCACATATGCGTCCTTACGAATTGATGGTAATCATCGACCCCGAGGTCGAAGAGCGTGCCGTTGAGCCGTCGCTTCAGAAGTTCCTGAACGTCATCACCAACGATGGTGGAACCATCGAAAAGGTTGACATCTGGGGCCGTCGTCGCCTGGCTTACGAAATCCAGAAGAAGTCCGAAGGTATCTACGCCGTGGTGAACTTCACCTCTGAGCCGGCTACCGCCAAGGAACTTGACCGCCAGCTGAGTCTCAACGAGACCATCATGCGCACCAAGATCACCCGCCCCGAAGAGCAGAAAGTTGTTGCTGAGTAATTCAGCAGCCAACTTTCAATCTTCATCCCCGCAGGAACGCACAAGGAGGCAGTAGATGGCAGGCGAAACCACTATCACGGTTGTCGGTAACCTCACCAATGACCCCGAACTCAGGTTCACACCGTCCGGTTCGGCCGTAGCGAATTTCACCATCGCTTCTACTCCCCGCACCTTTGACCGGCAGTCCAATGAGTGGAAGGACGGGGAAACCCTGTTCCTCCGCGCATCGGTCTGGCGCGAAGCAGCCGAAAACGTCGCCGAATCCCTGACCAAGGGCATGCGCGTGATCGTCTCCGGCCGCCTGAAGAGCCGTTCCTACGAAACAAAAGAAGGCGAGAAGCGCACCGTTATCGAGCTCGAGGTCGATGAAATCGGCCCGAGCCTGCGCTACGCCAATGCCAAGGTCAACCGCACCCAGCGCTCCGGCGGTCAGGGTGGACAGGGTGGCTTCGGCGGCGGCAACAGCGGCGGCGGCTTCGGTGGCGGCCAGGGTGCAAGCCAGGGCGGCAACACCGGTGGAACATGGGGCGGCAACCAGCCCGCCGCGCAGGAAGACCCGTGGGCTACGCCCGGGGTCAGCAATGCGGGCGGCGGCTGGGGCAACGGCCCGGATTCCGAACCTCCCTTCTAAACAACATCTAAGGTCCGGCAACGAAAACCGCCTGGACGCCGCAAGGCGGCCGGGTGCAGATTGCGCCGGATCACCACCATCCCGTGGATCAATATCCACGGGCTCCATCGAATAGGAGCTCCACGATGGCTAAGGCTGAACTCCGTAAGCCCAAACCAAAGTCCAACCCCTTGAAGGCCGCTGACATCACTGTCATCGACTACAAGGACGTAGCATTGCTGCGCAAGTTCATCTCCGACCGCGGAAAGATCCGCGCCCGTCGCGTCACTGGCGTCACGGTGCAGGAACAGCGCAAGATCGCCCAGGCAATCAAGAACGCCCGCGAAGTTGCTCTGCTGCCTTACTCCGGCGCTGGCCGCGGCTAAGGAAGGGATTAACTAACATGGCAAAGCTCATTCTGACCCACGAAGTAACCGGTCTCGGTGCTGCTGGCGATGTTGTCGAGGTCAAGGACGGTTACGCACGTAACTACCTGCTGCCCCGCAACTTCGCTCTGACCTGGTCCAAGGGTGGCGAGAAGCAGGTTGAGTCCATCAAGGCTGCTCGCGTTGCCCGCGAGCACGCTTCCCTGGAAGATGCTCAGAAGCAGGCTGCTGCACTCTCCGCCAAGCCGGTCAAGCTGATCGTCAAGGCTGGCGCAACCGGTCGCCTGTTCGGCACCGTCAAGCAGGGCGACGTCGCCGACGCTGTTGAGGCCGCTGGCCTGGGCCGCATCGACAAGCGCAAGGTTGAACTGCCGGCACACATCAAGTCGACCGGTTCCTACCAGGCAAACGTCCGTCTGCACGACGACGTTTCCGCTGTGATCGAACTCGACGTAGTCGCAGGCAAGTAGCCCTCACCGGCTGCAGTCCTGAACTGCTGGATGGCCTCCGCCTCCGGACCTCTCTGAGGGACCGAAGGCGGGGGCCTTCCGCTTTAACGCGCCCTCACCCGGCCTTTGTCCCTCCGCGGGGTGGGCCGCACCTAGTCGTGGTGCAGCACCATGGTGACGTGCCGGTAGCCGAGCCGGATCAGTTCCGCCAGGACGGCCTCGTCGACGTCGTCGAGCTTGGTGACGTACAGGCAGCCGGCACCGAGCTTGTGCTTGCCCAGCCTGCCGAGCAATTCGGCGGCCTCCGGTCCGTACGTGAGGCCATAGAGCGACAGGCTGGATTTCCTGGGGGAGAATCCGACCGCCGCGGCGTCGCCCTCCCTGCCGCTCGCGTACTTGTAGTGATAGCGGCCGAACCCCACAATCGTCGGACCCCACATTTGCGCCGGTTCCCCCGTGATTTTGGACATCAGCGCCAGCAGGCGGAACCCGTCACCGCGCCGGACCGGATGCTCGACGGCGGCCAGGAACTCCTCCACCGATGCGCCGGTTGCCTGCGTTTTGTTTTCAGCCATGAGGGCAGTCTGGCAGAGCGCGGCACTCCTGTCAGGCAAGGCGCGTGCCCGGGAATAAATCCACGCACCCGCCGCTTCTAGAGGTAGATGCAAACGCATGTACTGGCATTGCTGACCAGGATTCAACTTAGGAGCACCCCGTGGAAACCCGCCGCATCACCGTTATCTCCGCCGGACTCGGCGTCCCCTCGTCGAGCCGGCTGCTGGCTGACCAGCTGGCGGCTTCGGCCGAACGCCAGCTTGCCGCCGCCGGCTACGCCGTGGACGTCGAGGTAGTGGAACTGCGGGACCTCGCCGTGGACATCGCCAACAACTTCGTGACCGGCTATGCGGCTCCGCGGCTGGCCGAAGTGATCGCCGGCGTCGAGGCCTCTGACGGCGTGATCGCCGTCAGCCCCGTGTTCAGCGCCTCCTACAGCGGGCTGTTCAAGTCCTTCATCGACGTTCTCGATCCCAAGGTGCTGGAAGGCAAGGCCGTGCTGCTCGGCGCCACCGCCGGCACGGACCGGCACCAGATGGTGCTGGACTTCGCGATGCGGCCGCTCTTCACCTACCTGCGCACTCGGATCGCCGCCACCGCGGTCTTCGCCGGACCGCAGGACTGGGGAAACAACGACGACGGCGGATCGCCGCTTTCGGTGCGTGTGGACCGGGCTGCGGGGGAGTTTGTCGGCCTGCTGCAGGACTCAGGGCCGCAGCAGAAGCCGGCCGCGCTGGAGTCCCTGCCGTTTGAGCAGCTGCTCGCGGGGATCTCCGGCCAGCGGTAGGGGGTCTGCCCGGCCTTCCGAACCCGCAGTGCGGTCCGAACCTTTTCGGCCGCCTGCTCGTTGTCCGGGACATGAAGTGTCCCGTGGATTCTATTGACCTGATCATGAGTGAACGCAGCGGAGTGGAGATCGACTACTGCCCTCAATGCCGCGGAGTGTGGCTGGACCGGGGGGAGCTGGACAAGATCATCGACCGCGTGGCGGAGTCCGTGGGCCCGGCAGCAGCCGCACCACCGCTGCCGCCGACAGCGTTGCCACCTGCTGCGTTCCCGCCTACGGCGGCCGGCCAGATTCCGCCGCCGCTGTACAACCTCGACCCGCGCCGGAATGACCGGCGCCCCGATGACCGCCGCTATGACGACCGCCGATACGATGAGCGCCGCGACCGTCCGCGCCCCGAACAGTCGCGCTCAGAACAGTCGGGGTATCAGCAGCGGCGCTACGATGACCGCCGCCGTCCCAAGAAGAAGGAAGGCTGGCTGGGGGACCTGTTCGACTTCTAGCCCTGGGTCCAGCCTGCCGCGCAACGCCGGGAAGGCCCCGGACTTTGTCTGCTCAGTCGCCGAGCAGTGCGATGAATTCTCTGGCCTGCTTCATGGAAATATCCGAGTGGCGGGTCAGGGCCGTCGCTGCGGCCTCGGTGTCGCCGCTCTTGGCCAGGGTGCGGATCCGCCCGTAGATCTCATCATTGAGCATGTTGCTGCTCACCTCGCGCGTGACATCACCCTTGCTGGCGATCGCGCGGTAGCGGTACGCGAACCGCTGCGGCACATCGTCCTCGTCCGGAGCGGCCTCGGGCGCAGCCTCCGGGGCGCGGAACGGCTGGGGGTGCGCCGCCAGTGCCGCGACGGCGTCGCGGGACGCACGGAGCCCCTCGCCTGTGGCCTCGAGGTACACCTTGATGGCGGCCATCGCCTGACCCTGCGCGATCAGTGCGTATAGCCGCCGGTGCTGCTCCTGGGTGAGCCTTGCGGCCGCCGCACGCGCCAGCTCCGCCGAGTCGGGGCCCGGCTGTGGCATGGGTGCCGGCCTGGGGTGTTCGCCGCGGCGGCTCCAGGCGCGGACCGCCATCAGCACTCCGGCGGCCACGAGCACCAGGATCAGTACGGGAATGAGCAGGGAGTCCATGTGCTACAGCCGATCTACGTAATTCTTTGCGGTCTTGAAGTCCGAGTGGGTCGACTTCCGCAGCAGCCAGGCGGCCTTTGTCTTCTGGCCGTCGCGGACCAGGGACTGGAGCTGCAGGAGGAGTTGGGGACTCAGGTGTCCGACGGCGAGCAGGGCGTCCTCGTGGCCGTGGCGGGCCCCTGTGGGGGCGGAGCCGATCCGGGCTAGCAGGGCGGAGCGGGCGTGGTCGGCCTGTTGCGACTGCTGCTGGGAGTTTTGGCTGGGGCGCGTGGTCGCTTCAATCTGGGCGCGGGCGGCCTCGGCGGCCTGGACCTGCGCCGCGTAATGGGCCAGGGACTTGACCGCCAGTTCCCGCTGGTAGCGCTCGGCATCGGAGATGCCGAAACTCCGCGGCTTCAGGGCCGTGGCCACCGCCCAGAGCACCGCCGCCAGAATGATTGCAGGCAACATGACTACCAGTACATCGCCCATGGTTAGAGCTTATGCCAGATTGTGGTTATCCACAGCATGTTCCGCATCTTGCGTACAGTGCGCCGCGGCCGGCGTCAATTCGGCGTCAGTCCGCCGCGGGGGCATGAATCCGGTCACAAAATGTGCACATCGGGCGGCAAATGTGGCCTCCGGCGCCGCAGTGTATCCCCAGCCGCAAGGTGCAGGCTGTGGATGAACGTTGGCGGAAAATGTTTTGTGTCCACAAGATGAATCCAATGTTTCCGCAGGTCAAGTATGGATTACGGGCTTAACTTTTTTTCTATCCACAGCTCTACCCACAGACTGTGCACAAGCATCAGGCACTAGTGCACAGGTTATCCACAGGGGAGCGGGACGGCCGGGTTGGTGCCTGCCCGATCGGCGGATAACGTTGCAGGATATCGGGCCTGGGAAGCTGAAAACCTGCGGTCGCCAGGTGGTGCCAACCAGGACCCTGCCCCAGATCCCGGTGGCATGCGGGCACACCGGCGCTGTCGATAACAGCGTTGTGCCGGACCGGTGCGAACTGTCGGAGCTGACTGATAGGAATTGAGCGGCCGGCATGTGCCGGGTCTTGCCGCTGGGCATCACAGCAGTTGGGCATCGCAGCAGTTGGGCATCACAGCAGTTGGGTACCGCGATAGTTGGGCACCGCGGCAGCAGGGCATCAAGGCACTGGGCATTAAGGCACTGGGTATTAGGCACAGCGCTTACGCGCCGCGGCGAACGGATATCCGCCACGGCACACAATGAAGGACGGCAGTTTTGTCAGTTACGCATCTGGACTCAGTCGAGGGTACGCGGGGAGGCGAGGGCAGCCGCAAGCCACCGCAGGACATCCCCGCGGAGCAGTCAGTCCTGGGTGGCATGATGCTGTCCAAGGACGCCATCGCCGACGTCGTCGAGATCCTGCGTGGCCAGGACTTCTACCGTCCGGCCCACGAAACCATCTACGAGGCCATCATCGACCTCTACGGCCGCGGCGAACCCGCTGACGCCGTGACGGTCTCGGACGAGCTGACCAAGCGCGGGGAAATCAACAGGATCGGCGGACCCGCCTACCTGCACGAACTCATCCAGACTGTTCCCACGGCCGCCAACGCCGGTTACTACGCCGAAATCGTGGGCGAACGCGCGGTCCTGCGCCGGCTGGTAAACGCCGGCACCAAGATTGTCCAGCTCGGCTATGGCCAGGACGGCGAGGTTGAAGACCTCGTCAACCAGGCCCAGGCCGAGGTCTACGCCGTCGCCGAACGCCGCACCGCCGAGGACTATGTGGTCCTCAAGGACGTCATGGAATCCACCGTTGACGAGATCGAGGCCTCGGGCCACCGCGGCGAGGGCATGACGGGTGTGCCCACCGGCTTCTATGAGCTCGATGAACTGACCCACGGCCTGCATCCCGGCCAGATGATCGTCATCGCCGCCCGCCCCGCCGTCGGCAAGTCCACGTTCGCGCTGGACTTTGCCCGCTCGGCCGCCATCAAGAACAATCTCGCAACCGTCATGTTTTCCCTCGAAATGGGCCGCAACGAGATCGCCATGCGCCTGCTGTCCGCCGAGGCCACCATCGGTCTCCAGGACCTCCGCAAGGGCACCATCAAAGATGAGCAGTGGTCCAAGATCGCCACCACCATGGGCCGCATGAACGATGCCCCGCTGTTCATCGATGACAGCCCCAATATGTCGCTGATGGAGATCCGGGCCAAATGCCGGCGCCTGAAGCAGCAGCATGACCTCAAACTGGTGATTTTGGACTACCTGCAGCTCATGAGCTCGGGCAAAAAGGTGGAATCCCGCCAGCAGGAAGTCTCCGAGTTCTCCCGCGCCCTGAAGCTCCTGGCCAAGGAACTGCAGGTGCCCGTGATCGCGCTGTCGCAGCTGAACCGTGGCTCCGAGCAGCGCCAGGACAAGCGACCCATGGTCTCGGACCTGCGCGAATCCGGCTCCATCGAGCAGGATGCCGACATGGTGATCCTGCTGCACCGCGAAGACGTCTATGACAAGGAGTCCCCGCGCGCCGGCGAGGCCGACATCCTGATCGCCAAGCACCGTAACGGACCCACAAAGGACATTGTGGTGGCCTTCCAGGGCCACTACTCGCGGTTTGCCAACATGGCGGCCGACGCCGGCGGTGGCGGCGGCTTCTAGCCTGCCCTAGCCCTCGCCCGCCGCGAGCAGGTGGTTGGGCAGCCGGTTCCCCGGCGCCCGGCCGCGGATTTCCAGCAGTTCCCGGGCGTGGGCGTGCAGCCGCTTGTCTTCCCCGGATACCGGCACCCACTGCGGAATCGGGACCGAGGTGCCGGTCTCGTCGCGGGCGACCATGACCGTCAGGCAGTAGGTGGTGAGGTTCAGCTCGCGCCCCTTGGGATCTCCGGACCGGACATGGACGGCGATGTGCATGCCCTTGGTGCCGGTGTAGACCAGCCGGGCCTCGACCTCCACGACATGGCCGATCAGCAGCGGCCGGTAAAACCGCACGCCGCCGGAGAATACCGCCACGGTGTCCTTCCCGCAGTAGCGGGACGCGCAGACGTAGGCGGCCTCGTCGATCCACTTCATGACGATGCCGCCGTGGACCTTGCCGCCCCAGTTCACGTCGGTGGGCGCCGCCGTGAACCGCAGCACCACGCGCTCGGCCGTGCCGGCGTCGGTATATTCCTGTCCGCTCATGGCCTGGACGATGTCCTCGCGGACCTTGATCCGGGCCAGCGCGTCATCCCGCTGCTCGATTTCTTCCGGCGTTCCGGGTTCAAACTGCGGCACCGGGATCGGCTTGCCGTCCGCACCCACGGCCACGAAGATCACGATGCACTGGCTGCGCATGGTGGCGGGGCCGCCCTTGGGATCGCCTGAGGACACCACGGTACGGATATGCATCGAGGACCGCCCGGTGTAGACGATCGTGGCCTCGACCTCCACCATGTCGCCGCTGTTGACCGGGTCCGCGAAATGGATGTTCCCCACGTAGGCCGTCACACAATAGGACTTTGCCCAGCCGACGGCGGCGGCATAGGCCGCCTTATCCACCCACTCGAGCACGGTGCCGGCGTCGACCGAGCCGCTGTGGCCGACATCGGTGGGGGCCGCCAGGAAGCGCAGGGTCACTGAATTGGGCGCGTTCTCGCTCATGCTGTGAGTTTACTGAAAGGTCCGGCAGGCGCCGCCGGCCGGCGACATAGTCGCTGTCCGGGACGCCATACCCCAGAGACACGCGACGGCGGGCGGCCACCAGGAGGTGACCGCCCGCCGTCGCGCGCTGTATGCCGTGAACGCGCGGGATGCCGCGAGTGCCTTAGGCCAGGACGCTGAGCTTCGAATTGGCGCGGCCGAACAGGACCTTGTCCACAGAGACTTTGCCCGCGCCGACCAGGGCAACGGCCAGGGCTGCGGCGGCAAGGATCAGGACGAGTTCGTAGCCACCCGTAGCGGCAAACACTCCAGCGGAGGCGTGGACCAGGAACAGGGCGCCCAGCATGTCCACGGCGAGGAGGGCGGCGAACACGCGGGTCAGGATGCCCAGGATCAGGGCGATACCGCCAACCAGTTCCAGCGTCGCGACCACCGGGGCAGCAACTTGCGCCGCGGGAACGCCCATCTGGGTGAAGGCGGCCTGGGTGCCGGGGATGGTGAACTCGGAGAACTTCTGCCAGCCGTGGGCAGCGAACAGGAAGCCTGCGATAACGCGCAGGATGGTTCGGGCGGAGGTGGTCAGTGCGGGCTGGTTCATGGGAAATACCGTTTCGTAAGTAGGAGGCGCCGCGGCTGATTGCCGCCGCGACTTCGGTTGCGTTCAGAATCAAGTCTTCCCGAAAATTACTTGAAATGTCAACTAAAAGACGTGCGGCGTCGATTCAACGGCCCGGCTAGGGTTAAGCCGTGCATCCTTACCCGCCGCTCTCCACAACCCTGCCGCCGTCTACAGGGCACCGGCGGGAGATCCTGCGCCTGGCCGTCCCGGCCTTCGGCGCGCTGATCGCCGAGCCGCTGTTCCTGATCGCGGATTCGGCAATTGTGGGCCACCTCGGCGTGGCCGAGCTGGCCGGCGTCGGGCTGGCCTCGGCGGTCCTTCACACGGCAGTCGGACTCATGGTTTTCCTCGCGTACTCCACGACGCCTGCAGTGGCGCGGGCCATCGGCAACGGCCAGCTGGCAAAAGCCCTCGCCGCCGGACGCGACGGCGTCTGGCTGGCGCTCCTGTTGGGACTCGTCCTGGCGGCCGCCGGGTTCCTGGCCGCCGGGCCGCTCCTGGACCTGATGGGCGCCCGCGGCGAGGTGCATGGGTTTGCCGTGGACTACCTGCGCGGCTCCATGCCCGGCCTCGTGGCGATGCTGCTCATCTTCGCGGGCACCGGAGTCCTGCGCGGACTCCAGGACACCCGGACCCCGTTGATCGTCGCGGCCGCCGGTTTCACGCTGAACATCGCGCTGAACCTCGTCCTCGTCTACGGGCTGGGCTGGTCCGTGACCGGCTCGGCCGTGGGCACGAGCATCGCGCAGTGGGCCATGGCGGCCGTCTATGTGCTGATCGTCCGGCGCAACGCCCGCACCAACGGGGTGTCCCTGCGGCCGGACTGGCGCGGCATCCGGGCCCTGACCAGGGTGGGCTCCTGGCTGATGCTGCGCACGCTAACCCTGCGCATCGCGATTCTCGCCACGGTAGTGGTGGTCACGGCGCAGGGGCCGGTCAATCTCGCCGCACACCAGCTGGCCATGACCATCTTCACCTTCTTCGCCTTCTCCCTGGACGCCCTCGCGATCGCGGCCCAGGCCCTGATCGGCAAGGAGCTCGGGGCGGCCCGGCCGGTAGCGGCACGCGCGCTGACGCGCACCATGACGCGGTGGGGGCTCGGCTTCGGCGTCCTGACCGGGATCCTCCTGGCCGCGGCGGCGCCGTGGGCCGGCGCCCTCTTCACGTCCGACTCCGACGTCCGGGCGGCGCTGACGCTCGCCCTTTGGGTGCTCGCCGCCGGGCAGCCGCTGGCCGGTTACGTCTTCGTCCTCGACGGCGTCCTGATCGGCGCGGGCGACGCCCGCTATCTGGCGATCGCCGGCGTCGTCAATCTGGCGGCCTACCTGCCGCTGCTGCTGGCCGTGGGGTATTCCGGCGCCGGTGGCGGCGCGGGACTGCTCTGGCTGTGGGCCGCCTTCTCGCTGGGTTACATGGCGGCGCGCGCGCTGACGCTGGGCCTCCGGGCCCGGACGGACCGGTGGATGGTCCTCGGTGCGAGCTGAGTGCAGGCTCAGCCAGATCCGGCCAGCGGGCGCACACTGAGCCGGCCCGGCCGGCAGACGCACGCAGTGGCGGCTTCGCACTAAACTGGACGGGTGACTCTTCCCGCAGCTCCTGACGCGACCCCTGCCATCCGCGCCGCGGCCGATCTCTGGAAGCCCGTGCTTGTCAGGGCGGCCGTTGCGCTCGTGTTTGGCGCGGCAACCGTGTTCTGGGCCGCGCCGTCCGAGGCCGGCATGGGCTGGGCCGGCGGCCTCTACCTGCTGGCCACCGGTGTGGTGGTGCTCTGGACCGTGCCCAAGACCGGATTCGTCCCCCGGGAAGGCGCTGGCAGGATCCTCTCCGCCGCCGGAGCAGCCCTGGCCGGAGCCGGCGCGGCCGTAGCCCTGATCCCCGCCCCACTCGTCTTCGGAACGATCGCGGCCGTGGGTCTGGGCTTTGCCGGAGCCGCAGAGCTGTTCGCGGGCATTCTCGCCCGCGGCCGGTCCGTGCTGGCGCGCGACTGGATCACGTCCGGCGTGATCGGGCTGGGCACTGCAACCGCGCTGCCGTTCTTCATCGGCCTCGGCCCGCACGCACTCCTCGGCGTTGCGGGCGGCGGGGCCATCATCAGCGGCGTCCTGTGGATGCTGTCCGGCCTGACCCTGCGCCATGATGCTCCGGGCGATTCCGCGGAGGCCGTAAACTAGTACCGACAGGTTCTACCCGGCGTAGAACAATTGCGGTAACAAGACAGCCACGCTTCCCTGCGCGGGCTGCAGGAGGAAAACACCTTGGCACAGCAGAAACCCGGAGCGCCCCGCAGCCTGCGGACCTCGGTCAAGGGACCGCTCATGTTCTCCGCGTTCTGGGCCGTGGTGATGTTCTTCGGCGTCCTGATCTTCGCCTCGGGCGGCAGCGCACGCTCACCCCGGTTCGACCTCGCGTTCATCGGCGCCGGAATCGCTTTCATTGTGATCCTGGTGGTGGCCGCCATGCTCGCGATGAGCCACAAGGACAACGCCGAGGACCTGGGCAAGGGCTCCGGCATCAACCTCAGTTCCAAGCGCCCGTCCTCCGGCCACGGCGGCCCGTCAGCGCAGCCCCGCCCCGAGGCCGGCCCCGGCGATTCCCGTGACGGCGGTCCGCAGTCTTAACAGCGCAGGCCTAACAGCTCAGGCTAAACACGGCAGGCTAAACACCGCAGGCCTGGCGCCGCCGGTCTTAACGGCGCAGGCCCCAGCCGACCGGGGCCGTCGCCGTCAGGACGCGGCTTTCCGGGCCCGGTACGCGGCCACGTGCGCGCGGTTGGCACAGTTTCCCGTGTCGCAGTAGCGCTTCGAGCGGTTGCGGCTCAGATCCAGCACGACTGCGTCGCAGTCGTCCGCGGCGCACACCAGCAGGCGGTCCATTTCCTTGCTGCGGATCACGTCGACGATCGCCATGGCCGCCTCCGTACTCATCCGGTCGGCCAGCGGCGCCTCCGGGGTGGTGGCGTGCAAGTGCCAGTCCCACGGATCATGCTTGACCAACTGGGGCAGCGCCCGGGCTTCCCGGAGCAGCCGATTCACGGTCTCCGCTGCGGTAGCCTCGTCCGCCAGCCAGAGCTCGGAGAGCTCGCTGCGCAGGCGCCGCACGCTTGCCAGCTCGGCCTCGTCCCGGGTCCGGGAACCCGTGAAGCCCTCGGCCTCCAAGAAGTCGTCCAGATCCTTGGCGGTGGCCAGATGTTCCTCACCGTTGGCCGCGGTGTTAATGAGGTTGACCACAGAACGCAGGGCAACTTCCGTGTCAGGGGCAAAAACCATCTTGACTCCTTACCTAGCCGAGGCGTAATGTCATGACCATAACCCTACTTTACTCCTGACAGGAGAGTGCCCGTGTCTGCCCCCCAGCGCCCCGCCGCCCCGGTACGAGACCTTACCGCCCGGCGGCCTGCCTCCGAACCGGGCAGCGCCGCGCAGGGCGCGAGGCAGGGCGCGAGCCAGGACGCCAAGCCGGGCCAGCGCGGCGTCGGGCTTCATGGCCTCGGGCCTGGGCATGGCCCTGTTTTCGTCCGCGGTGTTCGGGCTATCCGGATCATTCGCCAAGGCGCTCCTGGAAACGGGCTGGACACCCGGCGCGGCCGTCACGGCCCGGCTCACGGGCGCGGCCCTGATTCTGGCCATCCCCGCCATTGTTGCCCTGCGCGGGCGGTGGTACCAGCTCCGGGACAACTGGCTGACCGTCGTGCTGTTCGGTTTCATCGGCGTCGCCGCCTGCCAGCTGTTCTACTTCAACGCCGTGTCCCGGCTCTCGGTCGGCGTCGCCCTGCTGCTGGAGTACCTCGCGCCGGTCCTGATCGTGCTCTGGCTGTGGGCCGTCAGCCGGAAACGGCCGCGGCCACTGACCATTGCCGGTGCGCTGCTGTCCCTCGGCGGGCTGGTCCTGGTCCTGGACCTCACGGGAGCCGTGAAGGTCGACGTCATTGGCGTGCTGTGGGGGATCGCGGCCGCCGTCTGCCTCGCCATCTACTTCTTCATCACCGCCAAGGAAAACGACACCCTCCCTCCCATCGTCCTGGCATCCAGCGGGCTCATGGTGGGCGCGATCGTCATGTGGCTGACGGCGGCAACCGGGCTGCTGCCGATGGCCTTCAGCACCGCCGACACCCGCTTGGGACCCTGGATCACCCCATGGTGGGTGGCGCTGGGCGGCCTCGTGCTCCTGGCCACAGTGGTGGCGTACGTGTCCGGAATTGTCGCCGCGCGGGCGCTCGGATCGAAAGTCGCGTCTTTTGTCTCGCTCACCGAGGTGCTGTTCGCCGTCGTCTGGGCGTGGCTGCTGCTCGGCGAACTGCCCGGACCCATCCAGCTCCTGGGCGGGCTCCTGATCGTCGGGGGCGTGGTTCTGGTCCGGCTGGACGAGCTCCGGGCCCCGGCCGGCACCGGCGCGGCAGCGCTGGACCACGCGAACGACTGCGAACCCGTGCCGTAGGCCACCACGCGCCTTACTCGCAGGCCTGCCTGCCGGGTGCCAGCTATTAGGCGCAGGACCCTCGTTCCCGGGCCCGAAGGCACCTAGCATGGAGATATGTGCCGAAACATCCGGACCCTCCACAATTTTGAGCCCCACGCGACCAGCGCCGAGGTGGAGGCCGCGGCGCTGCAATATGTGCGCAAGATCAGTGGCAGCACCAAGCCGTCCAAGGCCAATGAAGAGGCCTTCAACCGGGCTGTGCATGAGATTGCCCACGCCACGCAGCACCTGCTCGACTCCCTGGTGACCCACGCTCCGGCCAAGGACCGCGGGGAGGAAGCCGCCAAGGCCAAAGCCAGGGCCGCCGTCCGCTTTGGCGCTGCCTGAGGCACTTTGGCGCTGCCTGAGGCAGGGGCGCACGGGCGAGGGCCGGCTTAGGTGCCGAAGCTGCGTAGCCGCAGGGAGTTGGCCACCACCAGCACCGAGCTGGCGGCCATGGCGGCGCCGGCGATCATCGGGTTGAGTAGGCCCAGGGCTGCCACCGGGATGCCCACGGCGTTGTAGAAGAACGCCCAGAAAAGGTTGGTCTTGATCGTGCCGAGCGTCCGGCGGGAGAGCTCGATCGCCTGCGCCACCTGCCCGAGGTCGTTGCCCATCACCGTCAGATCGGCGGCCTCGATTGCGACGTCGGTGCCGGAACCCATGGCGATGCCCAGGTCCGCCTGCGCCAGCGCCGCGGCGTCGTTGACGCCGTCCCCGGCCATTGCCACAGTGGCGCCCGCCGCCTGCAGCTTGCGCACGGCCTCGACCTTGCCCTCCGGCAGCACACCCGCGAAGACGTCGTCCGGGCTGATCCCGACGGCGGCCGCCACCTGCGCGGCCACGGCGGCGTTGTCGCCGGTCAGCAGGATCGGCCGGAGCCCGAGTTCGCGGAGCCGGGTGACCGCGGCCGCGGAGCCGGGCTTGACGGTGTCCCGCAGCCGGATGATGCCGGCGGTTTCGCCGTCCACGGCTACCCAGATCGCCGTGGCGCCCGAGTCTTCGGCAGCGGCCAGCGCCCCCTGCTGTACCGGGGCCGGGGCGATGCCGAACTCCAGCAGCCAGCCGGTGCGCCCCGCAGCCACGAGCCGTCCGTCCACGGTGCCCTGGACGCCGCCGCCGGGGGCGGAACGGAAGCCGGCGACGGCGGGGAGGCCGGCGCCGTCGTGCCCTGCCTCCGCCGAAGCCGCAGTGGCGATGGCCCGGGCGATCGGGTGCTCGGAGGCGTTTTCGACAGCCCCCGCGAGGCGCAGGACCTCGGCCTCGCTGTACGAGCCGAAGCTTTGGATGCCGTCCACGGCAAGGCGGCCGGTGGTGACGGTCCCGGTCTTGTCCAGCAGGATCGTGTCCACCGTCCGGGTGTCCTCAAGGACCTGCGGCCCCTTGATCAGGATGCCCAACTGGGCGCCCCGGCCGGTTCCGGTGAGGAGGCCCACCGGCGTTGCCAGCCCCAGGGCGCAGGGGCAGGCGATGACCAGCACGGCGACGGCGGCGGTGAAGGCGGCCCGGACCGCGTCGGGGCCCACGGCCGGTGCGGCAGCGATCAGCCAGGCCCCGAAGGTGAGGGCGGCGATGGCCAGGACGATCGGTACGAAGACTGAGCTGATGCGGTCTGCGAGCCGGGCGATGGGTGCTTTCCCGGTCTGCGCCGCAGAGACGAGGCGGCCCATCTGGGCCAGGGTGGTTTCGGACCCGACGCGGGTGGCCCGGACCAGGAGCCGGCCGGAGGTGTTGATGGTGGCCCCGGTGACCTGGCTGTCCGGGCCAACTTCCACCGGCACGGATTCGCCGGTCACAAGGGAGGCGTCCACGGCAGAGGAGCCGTCGATGACGACGCCGTCGGTGGCGACCTTCTCGCCGGGACGGACCACGATCACGTCTCCGACGGCCAGCTGATCGGCCGGGATCTTGTGCTCGGTACCGTTGCGCAGGACCGTCGCGTCTTTTGCCCCCAGGTCCAGCAGGGCCCTGAGGGCGTCGCCCGCCATCCGTTTGGCATTGGCCTCGAGGTAGCGGCCCAGCAGCAGGAACGTGGTGACCACGGATGCGACCTCGAAATACAGGCCGCCGGAGCCCATGCCCTCCGCTGCCGGGTGTTCGGTCATGCGCGGGTCGGCAAGGAGCTGGCCGGCCGAGAATGCGTAGGCAGCAATCACGCCGATTGACACCAGGGTGTCCATGGTCGAGGCCAGGTGCCGGGCGTTGGCGGCCGCGGCGCGGTGAAACGGCCATGCCGCCCAAGTGACCACCGGCAGGGCAAGGACAGCCGCCGCCCAGCCCCAGTTCGGGAACTGGAGCGCCGGGATCATCGAGATCGCGAGGACCGGGAAGGTGAGCGCGGTTGCCACCACGAGCCGCGGGCGGAGCGAGGGTGCGCCTGAGCCGGCCGGGGCCCCGGTGCTGGCCGGGAGTTCTGCGGGCTCAACCGGTGTGCTCGGGTACCGGGGGGACCGGATTGTGGCCTTGTAGCCAGCGGCCGCGACCGTGGCGGTGATTTGGTCGTCGGTAACGTCCGCCGGCACGCTGACACGGGCGGACTCGAGGGGGAGGTTGACGCTGGCCTCGACGCCGTCGAGCTTTCCGAGCCTGCGCTCGACCCGATTGACGCAGGAGGCGCAGGTCATGCCCTCGATATCGAGGTCTATGACGCGGCTTCCGGCCTGGTCCAACAATTGATCGCTGCTCACGGCGCCCTCCTTTTCCCGATCGATGCCCTGTGTGCCGTCCGTCGGCGGTTGCCGTCCGACGGCGGTTGCCGCCGTCCGCCGGTGTCTGCGCCGCCGGCGCGACCGTTACTCAGGCTTCGCTGGCGACCACGAGGTAGCCGGCCTCGGCGACTGCCTCGCCGATCTCGGAGGACGAGAGGATTTCGCTGGAGGTGATCGTGACGGTGGAGATGCCGCCGGCCTTGAGGTCGACGTCGACCTTTTCGACGCCGGAGAGCGCCTCAATTTCTTCACTGACGGAGGACACGCAGTGGCCGCAGGTCATGCCGGAAACGTTGACGGTGGTGGAAACGGTGGCCATGGAGTGCTCCTTGTCGCTGGGCAGGTGGTGGTTCCCCGGCCCGGTGGTGTGGTTGGTGGTGCAGGTCCTAGCGCAGCAGGCGTCCGATGGCATCGGTGGCCTCCTTGACTTTGAAATCGATGGCCTCCGCCCGCAGCTCCGGATCCGGCTCGGCGGCGGCGCCGACAACGCAGTGGCCGATGTGCTCTTCGACGAGCCCCAGGCTCACGGCATGCAGGGCCTTGTTGACGGCGGCGACCTGGGTCAGGATGTCGATGCAGTATTTGTCCTCGTCAACCATTCGGGCGATGCCGCGGACCTGCCCTTCGATCCGCTTGAGCCGGCGAAGGTAGGCGTCCTTGTTGGAGGTGTAGCCGTGCTGCTCGTGGGGCGCCGTGTCCGCGCCCGCCGGGTCCAGGCGCGCCGTGCCGGGGACTTCTGACTCGCTCATGCCCCAAACATATACCCCCTAGGGGTATGTTTCAAGCTTTGGGTACGGGCTGGCGCTGATGGAACGCTGCGCAAATTAAAGAGCTCCGGAGTGCGTTATTGGGGGATACGCACTCCGGAGCAGCTTTAGGGTAGGCGGTTCTTCCGGCCTACACATCGAGCTTACTCGGCGGTAGTGGGATTACACCAGCGCTGTGAATAAGTACTTTCGCTTTATTTTCTACCCGCCGGAGCGAGCCCCGGAACGATCAGGATCGGACGCTGCTGGTGGTGGCTCAGCCAGGCCGCCACGGAGCCGTTAAGCGCCGCGGAAATGCGGTGGCCGATGCCGCGTTCGGGGGTCCCCACCACGATCATGCAAGCGTTGGCGTCCGCGGCCAGCCGGCCGATCGCCCGGGCGGGATCCCCGGCCAGGGTGCGAAGCGTCCAGTCGATCCCCAGGCCTGCGCAGCGTGCCTCAATGACGGAACGCAACTCCTGGGTGGTCTCCCGGATCCGGGCGTCGTCCGCGTCCGGGTGCAGCGACAGGCGGTGGGCGGACCGCGCCGGATCCCACTCCACGAGGTAGCTCGCCTCGTCCACGTAGGCGCAGAGCATGGGCGCGGCCAGGGTCCTCGCAAGGGATGCCGCCATCTGCAGCACTTCGGGATGCTGTCCCGGAACCACACCCACCACGAGAGGCGCCGGGCCGATGGCGGAGTTGTCAGACATACTTCATTCTGTCGCCGGGGCGCCGCCCTGAACAGGGGCTTACTTCCCCCACCTTCAGCACGGGCCCTCAGCTCGGGACCGTGCAGGTGCCGTTTGCCGTGGCCCTTGAACAGCCCCGGGGCGGGGCCTACGGTTGAAGAAACAGGAAGAGGAGGCCGCAGTGGAGATCTACATGTGGTGGTTGGATCTGGATTTGGCGAGCAAGGAATGGCTTCGGGAAAACCTCCGGACCAACGAACTGCCCGAGGCCGTGCAGCGGGGGATCGCCGCCGCCGGCGGCCCCCGTCCCGCTGAATCGTCCGCCGGCGGCGCCGCAGTCTTGACGGCTGCGGACTGGGACTTCATCGAGACGCAGTCGGAGTTCGTCGACTGACGCCGACGCCACTGCACGCCGCCGGCAGGCACCGTTGGCGCCGGAAGAAAACCATTGCGGCGTTCCGGCGGGGATGGTTGCATGGGACGCATGGCTACTGCAGAGAGTTATGTCCTGGCGATCGGGACCAAGAAGGGCCTTTGGTTGGCGACCAGCCCGGACCGGAAGGACTGGTCCCTGTCCGGACCGCATTTTCTGATGAGTGAGGTGCCCAGCATCGGCATCGATACCCGCGATGGCAGGACCCGGATCCTGGTGGGGGTCCGCTCCGAGCACTGGGGCCCTACGGTTTTCCACTCCGACGACCTGGGCGGAACATGGAGTGAACCCGAAAACGGCGCCATCAAGTTCCCCGACGGCACCGACGCCGCCTTGGAACGGATCTGGCAGATCCACCCCGACGCCGACTCCCGCCCGGGCGTCGTGTGGGCAGGGTGCGAACCGATCTCGGTCTGGAAATCGACCGACGGCGGTGAGCATTTCGAGCTTAACCGCGGCCTCTGGGACCACCCGCACCGCAGCGAATGGGGCGCAGGCTATGGCGGCGCCGCGGCGCATTCGATCGTCGTTGACCCCACGGGCGAGAAAGTCCACGTTGCCATGAGCACGGGAGGCGTCTACCGCTCGCTCGACGGCGGCACCTCCTGGGAGCCGCGCAACAAGGGGATTTCCGCTTACTTCATGCCGGACCCCAACCCGGAATTCGGCCAGTGCGTCCACAAGATCGCGGCCGACGCCGCCGTCGACGGCCGCCTGTACGCGCAGAACCACCACGGCGTGTACCGCAGCGACGACGACGCCGAATCGTGGGAGTCGATCGCCGAGGGGCTGCCGGCGGACTTCGGTTTTGTGATGCTGACGCATCCGAGCCGGGCAGGCACGGCCTGGGTGATCCCGCTGAAGGCTGACGGCGAACGAATTCCACCGGACGGGAAGCTGGCTGTGCACCGGACGGACGACGCCGGCGCCAGCTGGAAACGGCTCGACTCCGGGCTCCCGGACGCCGAGTACAACTCCGTGCTGCGCGATGCTGCCAGCGTCGACGGCGCGGAGCCCGCGGGCGTCTACTTCGGCACCCGGGGCGGCAGCGTCTACGCCAGCGCCGACGAGGGCGAACACTTCACCGAAATCGCCTCGCACCTGCCGGATGTGCTGTGCGTGCGGGCAGCCGTGGTTTCGGCGGCCCTGCTCCCGGCGCAGCTGTGAAGGGAGCAACAAGCGCATGAACAGCGGCCTGATTAGCGGCGACTCCATGCCGGCAGACTCGGCGATCAGTGTAGTCCTGCCGAGCGTCCTCCAACCGCTCGCCGGCGGGCAGTCCATCCTGACTGCGCCCGCGGAGGCAGCGGTGACGGTGGAGTGGTTGCTGGATGCGGTGACCGGGGACTATCCGGCGCTGTCGCGGCGGTTGCGGGACGAGACCGGGACTGTTCGCCGTTACGTGAATATATACGTCAACGGGAATGAAATCCGGCGGCTGCAGGGCCTGGTGACTGCCGTGGCACCGGGCCAGGAAGTCCTCATCATCCAGTCAGTGGCGGGAGGCTGACGCCTCAGGCGACCCGCCAGACGGTGCATTCGTCCGCATTGATGGCCTTGCGCATGCCGGTGTGGCGGTCCATGATCCAGACGACGCCGATTCCGGGTGCCGTTTCCTGGACGCTGCCGCGGCGAATTACGACGTCGTCGTAATTCGGGCCCACCCGCAGGCGGGCCTCGATCTCATCGCCGCGGTGCAGCTGGTCGAGGGCGCGGATACGGGTTACATGGGCTTTCGCTTCCTTCAACATGGCGGGGCCTCCTGGACTGGAGTTGGTGCCTGCTCTTGCCGGCACTTCCAGTGTCCTGCGCCAATGTTGCGTCCGCGTTTCAACGCGGTAAGGGACCGGTTAGTTTTCGACGGCGCCGCGGTTACCTCCCTTCATACCGGCGGACGCACTAGCGGAGGGCTCACTCAGGGGAGTTGGCGTTCCCCCGGGTGCTGAACCCGGAACCACCGGTACCCGTAGCGGTCCAGCGGGAGTTCGAAAGCGCCGTCGTCGGTGAGCGGGATGTCCTCGCCGCCGAGCAGGTCCCGGAGCACGGCCCCCGCGTACGAACGCCCCCTGCCCTTCCCGTCCGGACCGCCTTCCCCGTCTTCCCCGCTTTCTCCGCCTTCTGTTGGCGATCCCGTCGCCATCGCGGCCGTCACGGACGCCGGCTCGGCGCCGAAGTTGTGGGCGACAAGCACCGTGGCGCCGTCCCACGTGCAGCGGTGCAGCAGCACGGCCGGTGAGGCCTGCTTGATGAGTTCGAATCTTCCCCAGCCGAGCTCGGGACATTCCCGGTAGCGCTGGATCAGCGTCGCGACGAAGTTCCACAGCGAGTCGGGATCCCGTTTCGCTGCCGCGGCGTTGATGTGCGCCGGCCCGAAGGGTCCGTCCACGGGCTGGGCCACGAGGTCCTCGGGCGGGGCGGTCGAGAAGCCGCCGTTCCCGTTGTCGTCCCACTGCATGGGGGAGCGGACGGCCGAGCGGCCCTTCGCCCGCAGGTCTTCGCCCATCCCGATCTCTTCGCCGTAGAAGAGCACCGGGGTACCCGGAAGCGAGAACATCAGGGAGTAGACCATGCGGATCCTGGCCGGGTCGCCGCCGAGCATGGTGGGCAGCCGCCGCCGCAGGCCGCGGCCGTACATCTGCATGTCGGGATCAGGGCCGAAGGCTGCAAAGACTTCCTCGCGTTCGGCATCGCTGAGTTTGTCCAGCGTGAGTTCATCGTGGTTGCGGACGAACATGGCCCATTGGTTGTCGGGATTGATTTTCGGACGGCTGCTGAGCGTCCGGGCCAGCGGACGGGCGTCCTGCCGGGCCAGGGACAGGTACATGTTCTGCATCGAGAGGAAATCAAACTGCATGTTCAGCTCGTTGCCGGCCGGGCCGCCGAAGTACTTCAGCTGCTCTTTGTACGGAAGGTTGACCTCGCCCAGCAACACGGCACTGCCATTGCGGCGGTTGAGGAAGCTGCGCAGGGCGCTCAGGTACTCGTGCGGGTCGATTTGCGCGGCCTCGTCCTTGGGCTCGCCGAACAATTCCAGGAAGAACGGCACCGCGTCCAGCCGGAAGCCGTCCAGGCCCAGCTGCAGCCAGAATCCCATCGACTTCGCGATCTCGTCCCGCACCTTTGAATTCATCACGTTCAAGTCCGGCTGGTGCTTGGCGAACATGTGCAGATACCACTCACCGGTGGCCTTGTCCTGGGTCCAGATGGACGTTTCCTCGCCGGGGAACACTACCTTGTCCGAGGTGTCCGGCGGCGTGTCCTTGCGCCAGACGTAGTAGTCGCGGTACGGGTTGTCCACGGACTTCCGGGCCTGGACGAACCATGGGTGCCGGTCGGAGGTGTGGTTGATGACAAAGTCCGCGATCACCCGGATGCCGCGGTCGTTGGCGGTGCGGATGAATTCCACCAGGTCCCCCGGGCTCCCGAGCCGGGGATCCACGCCGTACATGTCGGTGACATCGTAGCCGTCGTCCCGGTCCGGAGAAGGGTAGAAAGGCATGAGCCAGATGCAGGTGATTCCGAGCGCGGCAAGATAGTCCACGCGCTGGATCAGCCCGCCGAAATCTCCGGTGCCGTCGCCGTCGCCGTCAAAGAACGTCTCCGGGTCCAGGCAGTAAATCACCGCGTTTTTCCACCAGAGGTCAGAGGTTTCGGCGATTCTCACAGCGCAGCCTCCCTTCCGGTCAGGGCCTGTCCAGCCGGGCGGAGCTGGGGGAGTACGTGCTCGGCGAAGGCGTCGATAAACGGCGCCTGCTCCTGGCCGACGAAGTGCAGGTACAGCTCATCGAATCCGAGGTCGAGGTAGGAGGCCAGCCATTGGGCGTGCTGCCCGGCGTCGGCGGAGATGTTGACGGCCGCCCGCACCTGGTCCTCCTGGACACCGGCGCTGACGCCGTCGAAGTGGGCTGCCGTGGGCAGGTCCCAAGGAATCGGCGGCGCAAAGACGTTGGTGCGCCACTGGTCCATGGCGATCGCGACGGCCTCGGCCTCTGTCGGCGCCCAGGACAGGTGGACCTGGAGGGCAGCCTTCCCGCGGCCACCGGCGTCCCGGTAGGCCGCCAGCATGTCCTTCAGCTTTTCGGGCGGCTGGTTCACGGTGACGAGTCCGTCCGCCCAAGCCGCAGCCCGGCGCGCTGTTTTCACGCTCATGGCCGGGGCGATGAGCGGCGGTTTGGTCTCCGGGACGTCCCAGAGCCGGGCTTGCTCCACCGTGACGAGCCCGTGGTGGGTGACCACATCGCCGGCGTGGAGCCTGCGGATGATGTCAACGCACTCCTCCAGCCGGCGCTGCCGCGTCTCCTTGGGCGGCCACGCCTCCCCGGTGACGTGCTCGTTCATGTACTCGCCACTGCCTGGGGCCATCCAGAAGCGGCCGGGAAACATATCCGCCAGGGTGGCCGAGGCGTGCGCGATGATCGTCGGGTGGTAACGCTGCCCGGGCGCCGTCACCACCCCGAAGCGCAGCCCGGTGGTGGCCAGCGCGGCACCGAGCCAGGACCAGGCGAACCCGGAGTGGCCCTGCCGGGCGGACCACGGCTCAATATGGTCCGAGCACATGGCGGCATCGAAGCCGGCCTGCTCAGCCAGCTGCACGTCCTTCAGGAGGCGGCCGGGGCTGATCTGTTCATGCGAGGAGTGGAACCCGATGGTAGCCATCACCCATGTCTACCGTGGGGGCGGGGTTGTGTCGAGGAACCCCTGTTGGGGAAATGCTCGTCGAGGAACCCCCTGCGGGGGTGGCGGTGCCGGGCTCGCGGCGCAAGAATGGGCGCTATGCGACTGCCGTTGATGCCTCCCATTGCGCCCATGCTGGCCAAAGCACTCCCCGCCCTGCCAGTGCCGGACACCGGAAAGGGCTGGCTCTTTGAACCGAAGTGGGACGGCTTCCGCTCTATCATCTTCCGCGACGGCGATGAGGTGGAGATCGGCAGCCGGAACGGCAAACCGATGACGCGCTACTTCCCCGAGCTCGTCGAGGCGCTGAAGACGGAGCTGCCGGAACGCTGCGTGGTGGACGGGGAGATCATCCTGGTGGCGGCCTCGGGGAACCGGCTCGACTTCGATGCGCTCCAGCAGCGCATCCATCCGGCCGCCAGCCGGGTGAAGCTGCTCGCGGAACAGACCCCGGCGCGCTTCGTGGCATTCGACCTGCTGGCCCTCGGCGACGAGGACCTCACGGGCAAACCCTTCGCCGAGCGTCGGCGGGAGCTCGAACGCGCACTCGCAGCCAGCGCGGCTCCGGTCCACGTCACGGCTGCTACCTCCGACCGGGACACGGCGCAGCGCTGGTTCCGGCAGTTCGAGGGCGCTGGACTAGACGGCATCGTGGCCAAGACGCTGGAGGGCACCTACCAGCCGGACAAGCGCGCGATGGTCAAGGTCAAGCACGAACGGACGGCGGACTGCGTGCTGGCCGGATACCGGGTGCACACCTCCGGCCCGGACCGGATCGGCTCGCTGCTCCTGGGGCTCTACGACGACGCCGGGGTGCTGGCGAATGTCGGCGTGGTGGGCGCCTTCCCGATGGCACGGCGCACGGAGCTGTTTGCCGAGCTGCAGGAGCTGGTCACCGGCTTCGAGGACCACCCCTGGGCCTGGGCCCGGCAGGAGGACGGGGCGCGGACGCCGCGGAATGCCGAGGGAAGCAGGTGGAGCGGCGGCAAGGACCTGTCCTTCACCCCGCTCCGGCCCGAGCGCGTGGTGGAAGTGAAGTACGACCACATGGAGGGCGAACGGTTCCGCCATACCGCCCAGTTCGTGCGCTGGCGTCCGGACCGGGATCCGCGCTCCTGCACCTATGACCAGCTGGAGGAACCGGTGAAGTTCAATCTCGCCGCGGTGCTGGGCGCCGCGGACTAACGCGGTAACGCGGTAACACGGTAACGACTTTAACGACGGCGGCCCGCCCCAGAAGGGCCGGGCCGCCGTCGTACGGTGCGGAACTGCCGGTTCAGCGCCGGGCGGGAGCCTAGTGCTGGCCGAGCTCCTTGGTGGGGACCCGGAATGTTTCCTTGGCCGTCAGTGCCGCGACGGTGGAGATCACGCAGATGATGGCGGTGAAGATGGTGATCTGGACCCAGCCGCCGGGCCGGATGCCGCCCATGGCGGCCACGATCGCCGGGGCGAACCCGGCCATCAGGAAGCCGAGCTGGGTGCCGATTGCGAGGCCGGAGAAGCGGACGTTGGTGCTGAACATCTCGGCGTAGAAGGAGGGCCAGACCGCGTTTGCTGCAGCGTAGCCGAAGGAGAAGAAGGCGATGGCTGCCAGGAACATCAGCGGGACGCTGCCGGACTCGAGGCTCAGCAGGAAGACCGGGGTCAGGACCGCGCTGGACAGTGCGCCGTAGATGAAGACCGGCTTGCGGCCGATCTTATCCGCGAGCATGCCGAAGAGCGGCTGGGTGCCCAGGGCCAGGAAGTTGGCGCCGACGACGAGCCAGAGGGTGGTGGTGCCGTCCACACCGGCGACGTTCTTGGCGTAGCTGATGGCCAGGGTGCCGAATACGGTGGACACGGCGGCGATGAAGGCGCAGGCGATGACGCGGAGGACATCGCGCCAGTGGCTCTTGAGGAGGTCGGCAACCGGGAGCTTGGAGATCTGCGCGGTCTTCCGGGCCTCCTCGAATGCCGGCGGCTCGTGCAGGGTGCGGCGGATGAAGAACGCGACCAGCACAACAACGGCGCTGAGCCAGAACGGGATGCGCCAGCCGATGCTGTACTTGATGTCGTCAGGCAGGGCCAGGACGGGGATGAAGACGAGGGCGGCGAGGATCTGGCCGCCCTGGGTTCCGGTCAGGGTCCAGGAAGTGAAGAAGGAGCGGCGGTTGTCAGGAGCGTGCTCGAGCGTCATTGAGGACGCGCCGGCCTGCTCGCCGGCTGCGGACAGGCCCTGGCAGAGCCGGGCCAGCACCAGCAGGGCCGGAGCCCACCAGCCGACCGTATTGAAGTCCGGGAGGCAGCCGATCACGAAGGTGGAGGCCCCCATCAGCAGCAGCGTGAACATGAGGACCTTGCGGCGGCCCACCCTGTCGCCGAAGTGACCGAGGACCACTGCGCCGACCGGCCGGGCTACATAGGCGAAGCCGAACGTTGCGAAGGACATGATGGCCGCGTTGGTGTCCGCATCGGGGAAGAAGACGTGCGGGAAGATCAATGCCGCAGCGGAACCGAAGATGAAGAAGTCGTAATACTCGACGGCGCTGCCCAGGAAGCTTGCAAGGGCCGCCTTCTTCGGCGTCCGTCCCGTGGTGGTACCCGGCGTCGTGGACGGGAGAGTCTGGCTCATGGAGTTCCTTTGGTGTGACGACGTTGTCGCGGATGGATCAGGAAGGTCTCGACTGCCGCTTGCTTAAGTGTGGTGCAGCCGGAGGTCCGTGGAAAGACCCGGACTAGTAGCCACATGGTGGAAGCTACTTGTGCGATGTAGCAATCATGACTGTGAGCACAGTCACTTGTCAACAAAAATAATCACCATCTAGAAATAGCTCTCACTATGTGGGAACATCAATGCATGAGTGTGAATCAAACCACAGATGTTCCCGCCGCTTCCGGGTTTCCGGCGGAAGAACCTTCGAAGCCTGCCAAGGCCGCCAAGGAGGACTCGCGGACGGACATGGTGGGCAAGGCCCTGGGTCTGCTGGTCCTGCTCGGCGACGAGCCGCGCGGCGCCAGCGCCGCGGAGATCTCCCGCCGGGCGGATCTCCCGTTCAGCACCACCTACCGCCTGCTCGGCTCCCTGACGCGGGACGGCTTCGTGGACTACGAGCCGGACGGCCGCCGCTACCACCTGGGGCTGCGGGTCTTCCAGCTCGGCCAGCGCGTCTCCAACCACCACGGCTTCGCGGGTACGGCGCTGCCCATCCTGCGGCGGGTGACCGAGGAAACGGGCGAGGCGACCATCCTCTCCGTGCGCGACGGCATCCACCACCTGACGGTGAACAAGGTGGACGGCCCGCAGACCTTCCGCGTTACGAGCGACCCCGGGCATCTCGGGGCGCTGCACACCACTTCGGTGGGCAAGGCGCTGGTGGCGTTCGCCGATGACGCCACCCGGGCCCAGCTCGTCGAGGAGCTGCCCCTGGATCCGCTGACGGCGCTCTCCATCACGGACCGCGAGG
This sequence comes from uncultured Actinomycetota bacterium, assembly GCA_963722145.1. Taxonomy (GTDB): domain Bacteria; phylum Actinomycetota; class Actinomycetes; order Actinomycetales; family Micrococcaceae; genus Arthrobacter. Next base: position 244,374 of record CAVRLW010000020.1, read on the forward strand.
CATTCCGGGCCGAAATCGAGCAGGTCCGGCGCCAGGGCTACGCCACCATGGACGAGGAAAACGAGCTCGGCATGCGCGCCGTCGCCGTCCCGGTCTTCAATGCCCAGGGGCAGGCCTTCGCCTCGCTGGCCACGGCGGTCCCGGTCTTCCGCCTGAGCATGGAGGCCCTCGTGGCCCTCGTGCCGTTGCTTCAGGCGGCCGCCGCGGAGCTGGCGGCCCGGCTGCCCCAGCGGTGACGGTCGGCTGCCCCACCGGGAGGACGGCCCGACGCCGCGCCGCCGTCGTAATAATAAGTTCGTCATTCGAACAACAGTGCAACATGTGAACAAAGTCTGTAGTGTAATCCCTGTCACCCGGCCCGCCGGAGACGCCGCAAGCGTCGCCGCCCGCCGAGTGCCGTTGTCAAAGGAGCTAACCGGATGAGCAATCGAGCAGAGTCCTACCTCGTGGGCCTGGTGGGGGACGGTGTCATGCCCTCCCTGACTCCCTACATGCATGAACGCGAAGGCGACGTGCAGGGCCTCCGGTACCTCTACCGCCCCATTGACCTCACCGAACTCGGCCTGCCCGGCCGGGCCGTGGGGGAGCTGCTCTCCGGCGCCCGGAGCCTCGGGTTCAACGGGTTGAACATCACGCACCCCTGCAAGCAGCTCGTGCTCGACTACCTCGACGAGGTCTCCGCCGATGCCCGGCGCCTCGGCGCCGTCAACACCGTGGTCATCCGCGACGGCCGCTTCATCGGCTACAACACCGACTTTTCCGGCTTCGCGGCGGCGCTGGCCTCCGGGCTCCCCGGCGCCACCCTGGACCGCGTGGTGCAGCTGGGAGCCGGCGGCGCCGGATCCGCCGTCGCCTACGCCTTGCTCACCGCGGGAGTGCGTGAACTGGACCTCGTGGACACCGACGCGGCGCGCTGCGCCGCCCGGGTGACCGAACTCGCAGGATTCTTCCCGGACCGGACCGTCACTGCCCGGACGACGGCGGAGCTGCCGCAGCTCATGCCGCAGGCCGACGGCCTGGTGCACTGCACCCCCGTGGGCATGGCCGCCCACCCGGGGGTTCCGCTGGACATGTCCCTGGTGGAGTCCCGACACTGGGTGGCCGACATCGTGTACCGGCCGATCGAAACCGAGCTTGTCCGCGAGGCGCGCGCCAAGGGCTGCGACGTGCTCGACGGCGGCCGGATGGCCGTGGGCCAGGCGGCGGACGCCTTCCGGATCTTCACCGGGCGCCAGGCCGACGCCGACCGCATGCGCTCCCACTTTCTGGAACTCGTGGCCGCGGAAGAAGTGGCCGCCTGATGCGCACCGGTATTGCCACCGTCTGCCTCGCCGGCACGCTGCGGGAAAAGATGCAGGCCTGCGCCGTGGCCGGCTTCGACGGGATCGAAATCTTCGAACAGGACCTCGTGACGTCCCCGCTGAGCCCGGAGGACGTCCGGCAACTGGCCGCCGACCTCGGCCTCAGCCTGGACCTGTACCAGCCGTTCCGCGACTTCGACAGCGTTCCGGAGGACTTGCTCACCGCCAACCTTCGCCGCGCGGACGCCAAGTTCCGGCTCATGTCCCGCCTGGGCATGGACACCATGCTGCTCTGCTCCAACGTCGGCACGGCCACGATCGACGACGACGAACTCCGGGCCACCCAGCTCTCCCGGCTCGCGCACCTCGCGGGTGAACACGGCGTCAAGGTCGCCTATGAGGCGCTGGCCTGGGGCAAGTACGTCAACGACTACGAGCACGCGCACCGGCTGATTGACACGGTGGACCACCCCAACCTGGGCACCTGCCTGGACTCCTTCCACATCCTCTCCCGGGACTGGGACACCACACCGATCGAGGCCTTCAACCCGGAGAAGATCTTCTTCGTCCAGGTCGCCGATGCCCCCAAGCTGTCCATGGACGTGCTGTCCTGGAGCCGGCATTACCGGGTGTTTCCGGGCGAGGGCCAGTTCGAGCTCGCCAAGTTCATGGGCCACGTGGTCCGCGCCGGCTACACCGGGCCGGTGTCGCTGGAGGTGTTCAACGACGTCTTCCGCCAGTCCGACGTCGAACGCACCGCCGTCGACGCCATGCGGTCGCTGATCTGGCTCGAAGAACAGAGCGCCGCATGGCTTGAGGCAAACCCGGCCACGGCCGAAGGCGAGGTGGTCAGCGGTATGACAGATCAGCTGACGGGTGCGCCGGCCCGGCGCCGCTACCCCATGGAGCTCGCCACGCTTCCCCGGGTGGCCGAGCCCGCCGGCTTCAACTTCGCCGAGGTCCGGGCGGGGGACTCCGCCGGCCTGGAATCCTTGCTCGGCCAGCTGGGGTTTGCGTTCAACGGGCGGCATCGCACCAAGGATGTGCAATTGTGGACCATGGGCCACGCCCGCGTGATCATCAACGAAGAACCGCCCGCCTTAGGCACAGCAGCGACCGCCGCGCCAGCAATTTCCGCTGCAATTTCTGCCTCTATTTCTGCCGTTGGTTTTGACGTCGACTCTCCCGTGATCGCGGCCGCCCGCGCCCAGCAGCTCAAGGCCCCGGCCGTACCCCGCAAGAGCCAGGCCAACGAGGAGATTTTCCAGGGCTTCGCCGCCCCGGATTCCACCGAAATCTTCCTGTGCCAGGGAAGCCCTGACGGCACCGCCGCGTGGACCCGGGAATTCGGCGACGGCCTGGACCTCCCCGCGGCGGATCGGGCCGGGAACCCCGGCGCCGTGATCGACCACGTCAACCTCGCCCAGCCGTGGCAGCACTTCGACGAGGCCGTGCTCTTCTACACCAGCGCCCTCGCACTGGAACCGCAGCCGTTCGCCGAGGTGGCCAGCCCCACCGGGCTGGTCCGGTCCCAGGTGATGCTGACGCAGGACCGCGGCGTCCGCCTGGTACTGAACCTGGCCCCGCTGATCCAGCAGGAAGGGACGACGCCGGGCGCGGCAGGAACAACCGGCACCGGACCCCGGCCCGGCTACCAGGAACACATCGCGTTCGCGGTGGATGACCTGGTGGCGACGGCCCGGGCCGCACGGGACCGCGGCTTGGACTTCCTGCAGATCCCGGCGAACTACTACGAGGACCTCGATGCCCGGTTCGCGCTGGAGCCGGAATTCCTGGCCACGCTCCGCGAGCTCAACCTGCTCTATGACCGTGATGCCGACGGCGAGTTCCTGCATTTCTACACCGCCACCGTGGGCAGCGTGTTTTTCGAAATGGTGGAACGCCGCGGAGCCTACGACGGCTACGGCGCTCCGAACGCGCCCGTGCGGCACGCCGTCCAGTACGACCACCTGCACCAGCTGGCCCGCCGTCCCTGATCCCCGCCCGAACAACAATCACACCATCGAAAGGAGGCTGCAGTGCCTGACGACATCAACCTCGAGATATTCAACGCCGACCCGATCACCGAGGACTTGGCCAGCGAGACCACGGAGGCCGCACCAAAGACGTACGCTCCGCTCGACTCCGCCGCCGAGTCCCAGACGGACCTCAGCGCCGAGATGAAGGCGATCTCCGAGGCCTACGCGCGGGCCCTCAAAGACGGCGCCCCGGCCGAGATCCAGCCGCGGCTGGACTACGCGCCGTACCGCAGCAGCGTCCTGCGCCACCCCACGAAGAGCCTGCACCACGCGGACCCGGAAACCATTGAACTGTACTCGCCGGCGTTCGGGCACATGGACGTCCACGCGCTCGAATCGGACCTCACCATTGCGCACAACGGCGAGCCGCTGGGTGAACGCATCATCGTCTCCGGCCGCGTGCTCGACGGTGACGGACGCCCCGTCGCCGGCCAGCTCGTCGAAATCTGGCAGGCCAACTCCGCGGGCCGCTACATCCACAAGCGCGACCAGCACCCGGCGCCGATCGACCCCAACTTCACCGGCGTCGGCCGCTGCATCACGGGCCCGGACGGCACCTACAGCTTCACCACCGTAAAACCCGGCGCCTACCCGTGGAAGAACCACCTCAACGCCTGGCGCCCGGCCCACATCCATTTCTCCCTGTTCGGCTCGGAATTCACGCAGCGGATCATCACCCAGATGTACTTCCCCGGCGACCAGCTGTTCCCGCTGGACCCGATCTACCAGTCGATCGTGGACCAGGACGCCCGCGACCGGCTCGTGGCCACTTACAACCACGAGCAGACCAAACCTGAATGGGCCATGGCCTACAACTGGGACATCGTCCTGACCGGGTCCAAGCGGACCTGGACCGAAAACGAGGCATTGGGCGCAGGAGGCGATGAGAATGAATAGGAGCGCCATGAATAAACCCACCCAACTGGCTCCGACACCGGCACAGACCGTCGGACCGTTCTTCGGCTACGCCCTGCCCTACGCCAAGGACCGCGAACTCCTGGCCCCCGGTTCCCCGGGATCCATCCGGCTCCAGGGCACAGTGTATGACGGCGCAGGCCACCCGATCCCGGACGCGATCCTGGAAATCTGGCAGGCGGACGCGGACGGCAACGTCCCGCACCACACGGGCTCGCTGGTCCGGGACGGCTACACCTTCACGGGCTTTGGCCGCACAGCCGTGGGCAACACCGGCACCTTCACGTTCACCACCGTCAACCCCGGCCCCACCGAAGCCGGGGCCGCGCCGTTCATCGCGGTGGCCGTGTTCGCCCGCGGCCTGATGAACCGCCTGTTCACCAGGGTCTACCTGCCCGATGACGAGGCTGCACTGGCCAAGGACCGGCTGCTCAGCTCGCTGGACCCGGACCGCCGCCGGACCCTGATCGCGCGCCGGGACGCCGACGGCGGCCTGAGCTGGGACATCCGGCTCCAGGGCGAGGGCGAGACCGTGTTCCTTGATTTCAGCGACGCCGAGGGTGCCGCGACGTGACGTCCTTCGAAACCGACGGCGAGGCCGGCCTGCACGGCGACTTTGGCCTGGATGGTGACTTTGGCCTGCTGAGCCCCGTATCGGCGTCGCCGCTGGTGGCGGCGTTGACCGGGGACCGGGCAGTGCTCGCCGCCATACTCAAGGTGGAGGCGGCCTGGGCGGCGGTCCTGGACGATGCGGGCCTCGCCCCGGCAGGGTCCGCCGCGGTGGTGGCCGCTGCCGCGGACGTGCAGCGGTACGACGTCGCGGGCATCGCTGTCCGCGCCCAGGGCGGCGGCAACCCCGTCATTCCCCTGATCGCCGACCTCCGGGAACAGGTCAGGAACCTGGACACTGCCGGACTTGGCGCGGTGCAGGCCGTTCACGCGTCGCTGACCAGCCAGGACGTGCTCGACTCGGCCCTGATGGTGCTGGCTGCCGGGGCCGTGCGCGAACTGCTCGCCGAGCTCAAGGCGGCAACGTCGGCTCTCGCCAGCCTCGCCGAAGCCCATGCGCACACGCTGTGTGTTGCCCGCAGCCTGACCCAGCACTCGCTGCCCTACAGCTTCGGGCTGCGGGCCGCGCAGTGGTTCAACGGGCTCGCCGCCGCGGCCAGCCGGCTCGAGGCCCTCGAACTGCCGGTACAGACCGGCGGCGCCGCCGGAACCCTCGCCGCCGGCACTGCGTTGACCGATGACGCCGTGTTGACCGATGACATTGCGTCGACCGCCGGGCCGCTGTCCCCGTTTGACCTCGCCGACCGGCTGGCCGCCCGCCTGGATCTCGCCACCGTTCCTGCCCCCTGGCACACCAACCGGCTGGCAGTGACCGGGCTCGGCGACGCGCTGGCGGCCGTGACGGACGCAGCCGGAAAGATGGCCGCCGACGTCCTGTTCCTGAGCCGGCCGGAAGTGGCCGAACTAGCGGAACCGCGCGTAGCGGGGCGGGGCGTGTCCTCCGCCATGCCGCAAAAGCAGAACCCTGTGCTGTCCGTGCTGATCCGCAGCGCCGCCTTGCAGGCCCCGGCCCTGGCCGCACAGCTGCACGTCGCGGCCGCCAACTTCAACGACGAACGCCCTGACGGCGCCTGGCACAGCGAATGGGCGGCCCTGCGCCAGCTGCTTCGCCTGGCCCTCGGCGCCGCGGCGCAGCTCCGCGAATTGGCCGAAGGGCTGCAGGTCTTCCCCGGGGCGATGCGCCGCAACCTCGACCTCGCCGGCCCGTTGCTGCTCTCGGAAGCCGTCAACGCCGCCGTCGCACCGCTTTTGGACGTGGGCAGCGCTGGGACGGGAGCGGGCCGGACCGGGAAACAGCAGCTGCAGGCCGTCGTGGACACGACACTCCGGGCCCCGGCCGCGGAGCAGGCGGCCACCTACCGGGAACTGCTCCGCGCGGCTGTCCCTGACGAACTGCTCACCGGCGCCCGGCTTGAGGAGCTTTTGAACCCGGCCAACTACCTCGGCCAGGCCGTTGAGATCTCCCGCCGCATCCTCGCGGCGTACCCGAAATACGCCGCCGGCCCGGCCTCACCTGAATATGACCGTGCCACCGCCCACCAACTCCAGAATGGAGCCTCCCGTGGCTAGACCCATCGTCAAAGCAGTCCTGCTTTCGCCCCAGCGCGCGCTCGGCGACAAGCCCCTCCTCATCGTCGGGCCCTCGCTCGGAACATCCTCCCTGCTGTGGAGCCGGGCCGGCACCCTGCTGGGCGACGACGTCGACGTCATGGCCTGGGACCTGCCCGGGCACGGCGTCTCACCCGCGGCCCAGGAAAGCTTCACGGTCGCCGACCTCGCGGATGCCGTGATCGGCTTGGTCGATTCGATCGCCCCGGGTGCGCGCTTCCACTACGCCGGAGTGTCCCTCGGCGGGGCTACCGGACTGCAGCTTGGCATCAAGCACGGCGACCGGCTCAAGAGCCTCTCCGTACAGTGCTCCGGCGCGAAGCTCGGCACGCCCGAAGGCTGGTTGGAACGCGCCGAAACCGTGCGCACCCAGGGAACCCCGGTGATGATCCAGGGCTCCGCGCAGCGCTGGTTCGCCCCGGGCTTCATGGAGAGCCAGCCGGAGCTCAGCAGCAGACTCCTGCACGCCCTCCGGGACGCCGACCGCTTCAGCTACGCCTTCTGCTGCGAGGCCCTTGCCGGGTTCGACGTGCGGGACCAACTCGGCACCATCCGCGCCCCCACCCAGGTTGTTGCCGGTGCCCTGGATGACGTCGCCCCGCCGGCGATTGCCGAGGAAGTGGCCGCGGGCATCACCTCCGGCGGCGGCACGGCCACGGCTGTCAGCCTCGAGGGCGTGGCGCACCTGGCGCCTTTGAGGCGCCGGGCCACATCGCCGAGCTGCTAAAGGGCCTCATCACGTGGACCGAGACCCAGGGAGCCGGCGCATGACCGGGACCGAACTGACCGGGCCGGAAATGGCCGGGTCCGAAAGCAATGGGCCCGAACGCAATGGTGTAGTCCAGCCCGGCGCGACCAGCCAGGAAATCTACGACGGCGGCATGAAAGTCCGCCGCGAGGTCCTCGGCGCCGTGCACGTGGACCGCGCCAACGCCAACAAGGATTCCTTCACCGAGGACTTCCAGGACATGATCACCCGGATCGCCTGGGGCGGCATCTGGACCCGGCCCGGGATCAGCCGCCAGATGCGCTCAGCCGTCACGCTTACCGCCATGGTGGCCCACGGGCACTGGGAAGAACTGGCCATGCACATCCGCGCCGCCATCACCAACGGCCTGAGCCGGGACGAGATCAAGGAAATCCTGCTCCAGACCGCCATCTACTGCGGGGTCCCCTCCGCCAACACCGCCTTCAAGACCGCCCAGCAAGTCTTCCACTCCATGGACGACGCAGCCATGGACGACGCAGAAATGGACAAGAACCCATGAACCAGGCTTATGTGTACGACGCCGTCAGGACCCCGTTCGGGAAGTTCGGCTCCGGCCTCGCCGGGGTCCGCCCGGATGACCTCGCCGCGCACGTGATCGGTGAGATCGTCAAGCGCGCCCCGGCCCTCGACGTCGAGCGGATCGACGAGGTGGTCTTCGGCAACGCCAACGGCGCCGGCGAGGAAAACCGCAACATCGCCCGGATGGGCACCCTGCTGGCCGGGCTGCCGGTCTCGGTCCCCGGCACCACGGTCAACCGGCTGTGCGGCTCCTCCCTGGACGCGGCGATCATCGCCTCCCGCCAGATCAACACAGGCGACGCCGAGCTCATGCTGATCGGCGGCGCCGAGTCCATGTCCCGTGCCCCGTGGGTACTGCCCAAGACCGAGAAGCCCTACCCGGCAGGAGACCTGACCCTGGCCTCCACGACGCTGGGCTGGCGCCTGGTGAACCAGGCCATGCCCAAGGACTGGACCATCTCCCTGGGCGAGGCCACCGAACGGCTGGCCGAGAAGTACGGCGTGAGCCGCGAGACGCAGGACGAATTCTCCGCCAACTCCCACAACCTAGCCGCCGCGGCCTGGGACGAGGGCTTCTACGACAGCCTCGTGGCGCCGGTCCCCGGCACGGACCTGGTCCGCGACGAGGGCATCCGGGCCGGCTCCTCGGCCGAGAAGCTCGCCGGCCTCAAGACCGTGTTCCGGACCGGGAACGGCACCGTCACCGCCGGGAACGCCTCCCCGCTCTCCGACGGCGCCTCCGCGGCCTGGCTCGGCTCCGAGGCCGCCGCCGGGATCCTGGGCCTGGACCCGCTGGCCCGGATCGCCGGCCGCGGCGCGCACGCGAACGATCCCCAGTACTTCGGCTACGCCCCGGTCGAGGCCGCGAACAAGGCCCTCGCCAAGGCGGGCATCGGCTGGGACCAGGTGGGCGCCGTCGAACTGAACGAGGCGTTCGCCGCGCAGTCCCTGGCCTGCATCAACGCCTGGGGCATCGACCCCGGGATCGTGAACCGGCACGGCGGCGCGATCGCCATGGGCCACCCGCTGGGCGCCTCCGGCGGTCGGATCCTCGGCACCCTGGCCCGGTCCCTGCAGGCTTCCGGGCAGCGCTGGGGCGTCGCCGCGATCTGCATCGGCGTCGGCCAGGGCCTGGCCGTCGTGCTCGAGAACGTCACCGCCGGCCGTGGGCATAACCCGCCGGCAGAACCAGTGAGGGGCTAGGCCATGCTGAATTTCATTGACACTGTCGGTGAGGCCGTCGCCGGCATCAAGGACGGCTCCACCGTGATGATCGGCGGCTTCGGCAACGCCGGGCAGCCGTTCGAACTGATCGACGCGCTGCTGGACGGCGGCGCCACGGACCTGACCGTGGTGAACAACAACGCCGGCCAGGGCGACCAGGGCCTGGCCCTGCTCATCAAGGAGGGCCGGGTGAGGAAGATGATCTGCTCCTTCCCGCGGCAGTCCGACTCCTGCCACTTTGACACCAAGTACCGCGCCGGCGAGATCGAGCTCGAACTCGTCCCGCAGGGGAACCTCGCCGAGCGGATCCGCGCCGCCGGCGCCGGGATCGGCGGCTTTTTCACGCCCACCGGCTACGGCACCATGCTCGCCGAGGGCAAGGAAACCCGCATCCTCGACGGCCGCGGCCAGGTCTTCGAGACCCCCATCCACGCCGACGTCGCCCTCATCAAGGCCCTCACGGCGGACGGCAGGGGCAACCTCGTCTACCGCAAGACCGCACGGAACTTCGGTCCCATCATGGCCGCCGCCGCGAAACACACCATCGTCCAGGTGTCCGGGATCGTCCCCACCGGCGGCCTGGACCCGGAAGTCATCGTGACCCCCGGAATCTACGTCAACAGCATCGTCCGTATTGATCCCAGCGTGGCCGCAGCCGCAGGCAAGACAGAAAGCGTGGCCTGAGATGAGCATCCCAACCAATGACCAGACGGGTGTCCGGGCCGGCATCCAGGCCGATATCCAGACCGGTATCCAAGTGTCCGACAAGCCGCTGGGCCGGAACGATCTCGCCCGCCTCGTGGCCCGCGACATCGCCCCCGGATCCTTCGTGAACCTCGGCATCGGCCAGCCCACCCTGGTCTCGAACTACCTCGAGCCGGAGCAGAACATCACGCTTCACACCGAGAACGGCATGCTGGGCATGGGCCCGGAGGCCGCCGGGGACCAGATCGACGGCGACCTCATCAACGCCGGCAAGATCCCCGTGACCGAACTTCCCGGGGCGTCCTACTTCCACCACGCGGACTCCTTCGCGATCATGCGCGGCGGCCATCTGGACATCTGCGTCCTGGGCGCCTTCCAGGTGTCCGCCACAGGGGATCTCGCCAACTGGCACACCGGGGCGCCGGACGCGATTCCCGCCGTCGGCGGCGCCATGGACCTCGCCACCGGCGCCAAGGACGTCTTCGTGATGATGACGCTCCTGACCCGCGACGGCGCATCCAAGATCGTCGAGGCGTGCACGTACCCGCTCACCGGGATCGGCTGCGTGACCCGCGTCTACACCGACAAGGCCGTCTTCCTGACCGGACCCGACGGGGTCCAGGTGCGGGAGACCTTCGGCTGCACCCTCGCGGAACTCCAGGCCATGGTCCCGGTGCCGTTGCGGGCGGCGGCGGACCCAAGCTGACAGTCCTGCGGCCGGATAACCTGCGCACGGCTAAAGTGATGCGGGACCGAGAGGCGAGAAATGATTGAGCCAGCCAAGAGCGGCGGCGCGCCCGCGGCCAGCGACCAGTACGTGCAGTCGCTGGCGCGCGGGCTCGCCGTGATCCGTGCCTTCGACACGGAGCACCCCAAGATGACGCTGACTGAGGTGGCGGCCCGGACCGACCTGACCCGGGCCACGGCCCGGCGGTTCCTGCACACGCTCGCGGAGTTGGGCTATGTCCGCACGGACGGAAAGATCTTCGCCCTGACCGCCAAAGTGCTGCAGCTCGGCTATGCGTACCTGTCCGGGCTGTCCCTTCCGCAGCTCGCCCAGCCGCATCTGGAGGAGCTCTCGCTGGAACTGGGGGAGTCGACGTCGGCCGCGGTGCTCGAGGGCACCGACATCGCCTACATCGCCCGGGTGTCCACCAGGCGGATCATGACGGTCGGCATCACGGTGGGCACCCGTTTCCCCGCCTACGCGACCTCCATGGGCAGGGTGCTACTCGCGGCCCTCCCGCCCGCGAAGCTGGAAGACTACTTCGCGGCTGCCGAGATCCAGCCCCTGACTCCCGGAGCCATCGGAACGCGGGTTGCCCTCCTGGCGGAGCTGGACACGGTCCGCACCCAGGGCTGGTGCCTGCTGGACCAGGAACTGGAGCTGGGGCTGATGTCGATTGCCGCGCCGGTCCACGATGGGCTCAAGGTGGTGGCGGCGATCAACGTCTCGCTGCAGGCCCAGACGGTGTCCGCGCAGGCCGACCCAGAGGCCTACCTCAAGGCCGTGCGTGAGGCGACGGTGGCCACGGCGGAAGTCATCTCCGAGGACCTGACCTCGGGACGGTGAAACACGTCTCTGACGGGACGTCTGGAATGAGCGCCGTCAGGTGGCGGAGTCTGAGATGGGCTCTGTCGACACGGTGATCGTGACGCCCCCCGGCTCGTCACTGATTTTCAAGTGCAAGTTCCTGCCCACCAACAGGGCATGGATGTCTTCGCTGCCTCCGGGCGAGATCTGCTCGGCCAGCCGCGTGACGGCCAGTGCCATTGCCCGGCCCCAGTCGTGGGGATCCATGCTGGATGATTCAGCCGTAGCTGAATACTTCTCTGGTTCAGTCATCTGCCCCCGCTTTCGGCGTCCGGAGCGCAGCCCCCGGAACATCACGAAGCCCAGTCTAGTGAGCCTGCGCTGCGCACGTCCACGATTTGCGCCGGCCCTGCGGACGTTACGCGGGCACTGCGGCTAGGATTTCAGTTCGGGTATTACTTCGCCCAATTGCCCCTAAGGACGCCATGACAGAGAACAACACCGCGACGCCGGAGACCCCGGACAACGCAGCGTCCCGCCGCGCCGCCGTGGTTATCAACCCCATGAAGTCACCCGGCGAGAGCTTCCGTGCCTCCTTCTTCCGCCTGTGCGAGACCCAGGGCTGGGCCGAGCCGCTGTGGCTGGAGACCACCAAGGAGGACACCGGGATTGGCCAGACCCGCGAGGCACTGGATGCCGGAGTCGACGTCGTGATCGCCGCGGGCGGCGACGGCACGGTCCGCTGCGTGGCGGAGGTCCTCGCGGGCACCGAAACGCCGATGGGCCTGGTCCCCCTGGGGACCGGCAACCTGCTGGCCCGCAATCTCGGCGTCGACATCACCGACCCCGTGGCCGCCAGCTACGACGTCCTCAGCGGCACGGACACCAAGGTGGACGTGGTCAAGGCCACGCTGGACCATGCCGATAAGGAACACATCTTCCTGGTCATGGCCGGTCTCGGCTACGACGCCGCCATCATGGCCAACACCGTGGACGAACTCAAGGACCGCGTGGGCTGGCTCGCCTATGTTGAGGCGGGCATCCGGCACCTGCCGGGCAAGCCCATCAGGGCAAAAATCAGCATTGACGGCCAACACCCCGTGCGGCGCCGGATCCGCAGCGTAATGGTCGGAAACTGCGGCAAGATCATGGGCGGCGTGGAGATCTTCCCCGACGCCAAGATCGACGACGGAATCTTGGACGTCGTGATCTTGGCCCCTATCGGCCGGTTCGGCTGGCTGGATGTGCTGGCTGGCGTCTTCGGCCGGAGGAACCCCAAAAACTCGTCGGTGGAATATTTCGCCGGAAAGTCAGCCGAGATCGAACTCGCCCACGAGCAGGATTTCCAGCTCGACGGCGACCCCCTCGGCAAGGCCAAGCACCTGAACGTCACGGTGGAGCGCGAGGCCCTCACCATCCGGATGACGGCCATCTGACCCGGCGTCAACCACACCCGGACCGCATCACCGGCCTGGCCGCTTCACGGGCTGGCCGGGGCCGGCTAGTGTGCCGCGGTCCGGTGCGCCATGATCTCCGCGAGTTCGGCCAGCCGGTGCGCGCGGGCGGATTCGGCAGGCGTGAACGGCTCGCCCGGCCGGGAAAATGTAATGGGCCCGTGCCACGCGGTAGGGATTTTCAGGACCGTCCCGTCCCCGCCCGTCGGCGACGCCTCGGCGCTGCCGGCGGCCGGTCCGGGGATGATCCGCGCCCGCAGCAGTTCCGCGACGGCCAGCGGCAGCTCCTCCGGACTGGCGGCGATCCGGGCGGCGAGGCTCAGCGCGCCGGTTTGCCCGTCAGCCATGGCCAGGGCGGTGGTCGGCCAGACGTGCGGATCCGCTCCTCCGCCCGCCCGCAGCGCCCGGAGCAGCTCGGCTTCGCGGACTTCCCCCGGCGCCGAGAGCACGAATTCGTCCAGCACTCCGCCGGTCACGGGGTGAACATGAATGCTGAGGATGTTCGTGTTCAGCCCGGCCAGGGCATGCGTCAGTTTCTGCAGCGACCCGGGCTTGTCTTTCAGGACGGTCCGCGCCCGCCACAGGGCAGGCGCTGCGACGAGCCGTTTGCGGTGGCGCAGGGCCGGTGCGTGCAGCCAGCCCCTGAGCATCCGGGCCGCCGAGGGTTCGGCCACCCAGATCACCAGGATGGTCGCGGTCATGGTCAGAACCAGGACCTTGGCGACGTACGGCAGGTGTGTTTCCACCACCGCCGCGTGCACCAGCAGTTCGATCGGAAGCATCACGGCGACATTGGCCAGGGTCAGCCGCGCCTTGGTCGGTTCGGGCATCTGGCCGCACACTTCACAGCTCAACTCGGAGGTGGCAGGGGACTGGGCTTTGCCTGGGGTTCTGGCAGGGTTTTTGCCTGCGGCGTTGCGCGTCATACTCCCATGATTCCGGCCGGCTGTTTCGGCCGGGTTGCCGCCGGGTGACGGTTTCGGACCGGGCACGGCAGGGACCGGGCAGAAAGAGGCTCGCTACCGGTCGTCTCCACCCTCGGAGCTGCGTGGCAGCAAGTGGCGGTGCGCGTAGAGGTCGCGGAGCAGTGCGACCTCGGCCAAGTGATGGATCATCTCGCGGTTGATGTGCAAGACCAGTGCTGCCAAGGGGGCATCGGCGAACGGACCCTCGGCCGGGCCGCAGGGTGCCGCCAAACCCGCATTTTGGAGGCTCTTCACGCCCTGGATCCACCGGGCGTAAAACTCGTCCAGCTGCGCCAGTGCCAGGGCCGCCGTGCCTGGGTAGGCGAAGTTCTGGTAATCCACTGCAGGACCGCCAAAGTGGGATGCCGTCCGGGCGCCCAGCACGCCGACCAGAATGTGGCACAGCCGCCAGGCAATGGTCGTCACCGGAGCCGGAACGGGCTCCGGGTAGCTGAAATCAATGGTGAAGTCGCCCGTACCTGGCGCGGTCGGGGAGGTTGAGGCGTCCTTGCGACGGACACTCCAGCCCGGGACCGGCTCCCAAAAGTACTCGTCGTCCGTCAGCCCGTCTAGCCTCGGCCGGGCCTGATTGGCAAAATGCCAGTCCAGTTGGTCCACAAGCTCGTGATTCCAGTGAACATCCGGCATGGTGTTCCTCCTCGGCAGCCTGGCTCGGGCGGGGGTGCGTTTACCCCAAGGTACCTCTGGCTTTCCGTATTGCCCGGCTTTTAGGTCAACCCATTGAGTCCATCTTTACCCTGCCCGAGGAACCGGACGTCCCGGAGCTTTAAGCCTGACGGCGGCTTGCGACTCCGGCAGCCACGGCCGACGGCGCGTTCCCGTCCAGGTGCTCGCCAACGCCCGCGCGGCCGTGATCGGACTCCGGACCGGCCAGTGTTGCCAGCAGGTCGCGGATCTCGGCCAGCAGCGCGGTGTCGGCCGGGATCGGTTCTTCCTCGGGCTCGGCCGCGCTGAGCCGGTTCTTGACCATTCGGTTGATCCGGTTCATGGGGGCCACGAAGATGAAGTACACCACCGCGGCGGTGATGAGGAAGGTCAGGAAAGCCGTCACCACGGCGCCGATGTTGACGAAGGTCTTGTCGTTGCCCGGCCAGACGTAGAAGCCCAGGCCATGAGTCTCGACGCCGCCGGCGGCAGCGAGGATTGGGTTGACGACGTTTGAGGTGAAGGCGCTGACGAGGGCCGTGAAGGCCGTGCCGACCACGACGGCGATGGACAGTTCGATCACGTTGCCGCGCAGGATGAAATCCTTGAATCCTTTGAGCATGGGAACCTCCGGTGTGCGTTGCGGGCTTGATTCAACCGATAGACGCTACCACTTCGAACGGTGTCCGGCAGTTCCCGATCAACGCGTTCCGATGCCGCCGCCGCGAAACGAGGACCCCGGGCGCCTCTCCTAGGAGTGCCCGACGCCGGCGCCGGTGCGGGACACAGCCGCGACGGTCTGCGGGACAAAGGCGAGGGCGAGGACCGCCAGGACCGCGGCGGCGGCGAAAACGTAGAAGCCCCACGGGTAGGCGATGCCGGCGGCCACCAGCGCTCCGGTGACGGCCGGGCCCAAAATGGCTCCCAGCCTGCCCACGCCGGCGGCAAAGCCCAGCGCGGTGCCACGCAGGCGGACCGGGAAGAGCTGGCTGACCCAGGCGTAGACCAGGACCTGGGAGCTGAAGACGAACACGCCAGTGACAAAGACGGCGGCATAGAGCACGACTTCGTTCTGGATCTGGATGCTGAGCGCGGCGAGGAACACGGCAGAGAGGCCAAACCAGAGCAGGACGATCCTCTTGGTGCCGTGCCGGTCCGCCAGGACCCCGGCGATCAGGAGGCCCACCACGGCACCCACGTTCAGAACCAGGAGCAAGGCGAGGCCGGCGTTCAGGCTGTAGCCGGCGGAGGCCATCAGCTGCGGCAGCCAGGTGTTCAGGCCGTAGACCAGCAGCAGCCCCATGAAGGACGCTACGGCCACGCCGGCTGCGATCAGCGGGTAGGGCTTGCGGCCCAGATCCCGGAAGCCGGCGCGTTCTTCCGCCGGCGCGGCCACGACTTTCGCATGGACCGGGGCTCCGGCCCGGGAGGTGGCGACCGGGGACTTGGCGGCTGCGGGGAGGTGGAGGACCGGCGGGAGGGTTTCCGGAAGCTTGAACCACAGGAACGGGACCAGGGCGAACCCGGCCAGGCCGCCCACCACGAACATCGTCCGCCAGCTTGGAATCACCATGAGGGCCAGAAACGCGGTGGCCACGGCGCCGACGTGGTATCCGGTCATGGTCCGGGTAGTGGACTTTCCGGCCGTTCCGGCAGGTGCGTAGTCGTTCATGTAGGCCAGCGCGGCGGGCAGACAGGCGCCCAGGCCGAGGCCGGCGAGCAGCCGGAACGTGCTGAACCATGCCACGTTCGGAGCGAAGACGACGGCGATCGTAAAGATGGAGAACCACGCCACGCAGGCCACCAGCAGGTTCCGCCGGCCGAGGCGGTCCGAGAGCGGGGCGATGAAGAGCGCGCCGAGCCCCACACCCACCAGGGAGATGGTTGCCGCGAACGTCGCCCCGACGGCGTCGAAGCCAAGTTCCTGCGACTTGATGAGGGTCGGAATGACCGTGCCGAGCACCACCAGGTCAAAGCCGTCCAGCACCATGGCCAGCCAGCAGAGCCACACGGGCCACCGCGATTTGTTACCCAATGACGACATTGACATTGCTACCTCAGCGCTAGTCTCTACGAGATTCCGTGTGCCGGCAGGCATTGGCGGGCCTCTTCCTATTGTGAGAGTTCTATCACTCGATGGTGTTGCATGGGACACTTATAACCATTCAACGGAAGGGGCACGATGGCCAATTCGAACTCCGGCGACTCGGTGGTGGACCGCGTCCTGCGGCTGATTGCAGCCTTCCCGGAGGGCGTCACGGCGCTGCAGCTCTCCGAGCTTGCCGCGAGGGCGGAGCTCCCCCTGACCACTGCGCACAGGCTCGTCCGGCAGCTTGCCGGGCACGGCCTGCTCGACGTCGGCCCCGGCGGCTCCGTCAGCCTGGGCCTGCGGCTCTGGGAGCTCGCCAACCGCAATTCCCCCACGCTGGAGCTCCGCCAGGCCGCCCTGCCGTTCATGGAGGACATCCAGCAGGTGCTGAACCAAAACGTGAACCTCGCGGTGCTGGAGGGCCGGGAAGCGCTCTTTGTGGAGCGGCTGTCCCGCCGCGGCTCGGTCGCCAACCGGGCGCAGGTGGCCGGCCGGATGCCCGTGCACGTGTCCTCCGCCGGGCTGGTGCTCATGGCCAACCAGCCCAGCGCCGTCCAAGCCGAGTATCTCGAAGGATTCAGCGATCCGACCGGACGGCTCGTCCTGGAGGACCTCCGCGCCCTCCTGGGCGAAGTGGCCCATCAGGGTTATGCGCAGCTGGCCGGCGTCGTAGACCCGGACACGTGGGGGATCGCGGTGCCCGTGCTGGACCGCAGGAAGCGCGCCGTGGCGGCCCTCGGCGTCGTCGTTCCCCTTCGCGAAGCGCGCCTGCAGGCGCTCGTTCCCGTCCTCCAGACCGCGGCCCGCGGGATCGGACGGCGGCTGGCCACTCCAGCGTGAGGCCTGAATTCCATTCAGCGGAATCCATGCAACGCGCATCACGCGCCGGGGAGCACACTGAAAGCCGGAAGACGAAAACGGCGCCGGCCCCGACCGCCCGGACCCCGCAACGAAGCGAGACGCACATGGCACAGCGAAAAGTCCTCACCACCCAGGTAGCGATCATGGGTGCCGGCCCGGCCGGGCTCATGCTCTCCCACCTGCTGGCCAAGGCCGGCATCGAATCCACCGTCCTCGAGATCCGCAGTCACAAGGAGATCTCCGAAACGGTCCGCGCCGGCATCCTGGAGCACGGCTCGGTCGACATGCTCGTCGACAGCGGTGTCTCCGACCGTGTGCTGCGCGACGGCGACCGACATGACGGGATCGAGCTGCGCTTCAACGGCGAAAGCCACCGGATCGACTTCCAGGACCTCGTCGGGGAATCGGTCTGGCTCTACCCGCAGACGGACGTGTTCCTGGACCTCTCCGCACACCGGTTGGCCGACGGCGGGGACGTCCGGTACGGCGTCACGGACACCACCATCCATGACATCGAGGCCAAGCCCAAGGTCTGGTTTACGGATGCGGACGGCGTCGAATACGAACTCCAGGCCGACTTCATCGCCGGCGCGGACGGTTCGCGCAGCCACTGCCGCTTCCAGATTCCCGAGGCGCAGCGCAAGTGGTACTTCCATGAGTACCCCTTCGCCTGGTTCGGCATCCTGGCCGAGGCGCCGCGCAGCTCCGACGAGCTGATCTACGCCAATTCGGAGAACGGCTTCGCCCTGATCAGCCAGCGCACCGAGACGGTCCAGCGGATGTACTTCCAGTGCGACCCCAGCGAGGACGTCAACAACTGGGATGAGGACCGGATCTGGGACGCCTTCCGCAGCCGCGTCAACGGCAACGGCTTCGAGGTCAAGGAAGGGCCGGTGATCGACAAGACGGTCCTGAAGTTCCGCAGCTTCGTCCACGCCCCCATGCGGCACGGAAACCTGTTCCTCGCCGGAGACGCCGCGCACACCGTGCCGCCCACCGGGGCCAAGGGCCTGAACCTGGCGCTGAACGACGTCAAGGTCCTCTTCGAGGGTTTCGACAGCTTCTACTCCACCGGCTCCACCGCGGGCCTGGACGCCTACAGCGACCGAGCCCTGAACCGGGTGTGGAAGGCCCAGCAGTTCTCCTACTGGATGACCTCCATGCTGCACACCCCCGCCGACGCCGACGAGTTCTCCCGCGCCCGCCAGCTCGGCGAGCTTCAGTCCGTGGTGTCCTCCCGCCACGGCCGCGCCTACCTCGCGGAGGCCTACACCGGCTGGCCTGCAGCCCGCTAGCGCCGTGTCCAGTGCCCTGGCGGGCCCCGCTCGGGAGTCCTGCGAAGGAGCCCGGACGGCGGCGCGTATTTCCATCGACAGGCACCTGGGCCAGGACTACCCTTGAACCGTCCCAGCATGACCCGACAAGCATGACCGACAATGATGACGGAGAGGTGACCCGATCATGGGCACGGCAGAGAACGTTGAACTGGTCCGGCGGGGGTACACGGCGTTCAACTCAGGGGATTTGGCGACCCTCAGCGGCATGTTTGCGGAGGACGCGGTCTGGTATGCGGCCGGAAGCGGCGTACTGTCCGGGACCAAGCAGGGCCGGGACGCAATCATGAGCTACTTCGGCGAGCTCGGCGCCCGATCCCAGGGTTCCTTCCAGGCCAACCTCGAGGACGTCGTCGGCGGTGAAAAGTACACCGTGGGCATTCAGCAGACCCAAGCCCAAGCCAACGGCAAGACAATTGACCTGGCCACCGTCATCACGTTTGTGGTCCGCGACGGAAAGATCGTGGAAGGGCGGGAGTTCTTCGAGGACACGGCCAAGTCGGACGATTTCTGGACGTGACCGAACCGGCGCCGCCTGATCCCGACCGGCAGACAATTTCCATTATCGGCGGCGGCATCGCCGGGCTGGCCCTGGCAGCCCGCCTCGATCCCGCACGGTTCGACGTCACCGTCAACGAGCAACGCGACGGACTCCCGACCGTCGGAACATCACTTGCGATGTGGCCCGCGGCCCAGCGGGCCCTCGGCCGCCTGGGAATCCTGGACTCGGTCCGGGAGGCCAGCCCAGTGATCGAGGGCATGAGTGTCCGCGCAGCTTCCGGCAAGCCATGGACAGCGGCACAGGCTTCAGGACTGATCGGCGTTTCCCGGGTTGATCTCATCCGGCTGCTCGACGCCGCCGTCCCCGTCAGCGTGGGCCGGGCATCCGGCCGCATCGACGTCGTCCGGCCGGGTCCTGCCGGCCTTGTGGTGGGCGCCGACGGCGTCCACAGCTCGGTCCGCCGCAGCTGCTGGGGCTCCCGCTCAGGGGCGCGGCCCACCCCGTATCTGGCGGTCCGCGGCGTGGTTCCCGGACTGCTGTGGCGCGGGCACACGGGCGAATACTGGGGCCGCGGGCAGCTCTTCGGGATTGGTCCGGCGGCGGCCGGGACCAATTGGTACGCGGCGTTCCGCTCCGGGGCCGGACCCGGAAGCCTGGATGTCTCCGCCGTCCTGGCAGAAACACGCGCCCGTTACGCAGGCTACTCAGCGGGGATCCTCGAGGTCCTGGCGGCGGCAGTGCCGCAGACATCCCTGGTGCAGCGGGTCTGGACGACGCCGCCGCTTGGCAGCTATGTCCGCCGCAGGGTAGCCCTCGTCGGCGATGCCGCCCACGCGATGACCCCGAATCTTGGCCGGGGGGCCTGTGAAGCGCTGGTCGATGCCGTGACCCTTGCGGAGCTTCTCAACACCCGGCCCGTGGTCGAGGCCCTGACGGCCTATAACCGGGCCCGCCACCTGCGCACGCAGGCGCTGCGGGTTGCGTCGTCGGCCGTGATGCGGCTGGCCCTGGCCGAGCGTGGCCAGCCTGCAAGGGACGCGCTGCTGGGCATCACCGGACGCCGCCACCGCTCCGGCTAAAGGTGCCGGGCTCCGGCTAAAGCGGGCGGGCCTGGTTCTGGGACTCGGTTCCTAGTCCTGGTCCAGGGTCTCGGTCAAGTGGTGCGTCGGAATCCGGTCCCGGTCATAGGTGATTTCGGTGTAGCCGTGCGGCTCGGGCTTCCCGGACGCGCTCAGGTTCACGAAGATAATCTCATCAATGGTGAGGATGCTTCGGCGCGTGATCATGTTCCGGACTTCGGCGCGCATGGTCAGCGATGTCCGGCCGAAGCGCGTCGCGGTCAGGCCCATTTCGATCAGGTCGCCCTGGACGGCGGAACTGACGAAGTTGATTTCGGAGATGTACTTGGTGACGGCCCGGCCGTTGCCCAGCTGCAGGATCGCGTAAATGGCCGCTTCCTCGTCGATCCACTTCAGCAGGCTCCCGCCGAACAGGGTGCCATTGGCGTTGAGGTCCTCGGGCCGCACCCATTTGCGGGTGCGGAAAGTGATGTCGGCCGATTCCATAGTGCGAGGTTAGCCGACTCCGTGAAGGGCGGCGTTGTGTGACGCAGCGTCGCGGCGCCGGCTCTTCCACCCGCGGCACCGGGTCTGCGGTGCCGCGGGGCCTCAGGCCATGGCGGTGTGTGCGGCGCTGTGCGAATCGATCGGTTTCGCGTAGCAGTACGAGTGCACCACGCCGACATACGGCCCGAAGTTCGGCACGGACACAAAGCCCGAGTTCTCGTAGAACTGCCGTCCGTCGGTCTGTACCGAGCCGGCCTCCGCGGTCAGGGTGGTGATCCCCAGCGCGTGGGCGTGGGCTTCGAGGGCGGCGAGGATGGAGCTCGCCACCCCTGAACCGCGGGTGTAGGGCAGCACATAAAGGCGCTTGATTTCGGCGGTCTGGGCGTCCAGCATTCGAAGGCCGCCGCAACCGACCGGCTGGCCTGAGGCTTTGTCGTGCGCCACCAGGAACACCGCCGTGTCCGCTTCCGACGGTGGCGGCCCGGGTTCGTGGTCGGGCCGGCCGAAGCGCGCCTCGAGTTCCGCCTGCTGGGCGGCCCTCAAGTCCGCGCCGACGGGGTTCGCCCAGGTGACCTGACGGATGTTGAGCCGCGGGTTGGTTTGCATGACTGCCTCGATTCGCCGAAGTGTTATGCAATCTAAGGCTAGGCACCAGCGGTTTCGGCTGTGTTTCCTGCCGGTAAGCGTCGGGAGAACTGTGGATTTAGCTTCGGACCAGCGTTCTGAGCAGCTTGAGTGCCACGGAGATGGAGGCGATGTCCACTTGCCCCGGACTGGTGACTTCCGCGAACGTGTCTTTGATCCGCGCCAGCTGCTCCTGGTGTCCGCGCTCCCACGCCACAATGCGTTCCTGACTTTCGGCGCCCGCGAAGTCACCGCCTTGTGTGCTCTGAATGACGTACACCGTCATGTCCGCCACGGCGGAGTAGACGTCATCACGCAGGGCCGCACGGGCCAGAGCCTCCCACCGGCTCTGCCGGGGCAGGTCGGTGATGCGCAGCAGAAGACCCACCGCACCGATCCGTTGAAGAACCGCCCAATAGAGATCAGCGATCGTGGTGATGGGTTCCTTTACGTGCTCCGACACCAGCGAAATGTCCAGAAGCCCGAAGCTTTCCAGAAGGTCTGAGGCGCGCTTCCCCAAATCCCGCGGCAGGCCCACGTCGTCCCAATGCGCCAGCCGACTCTGGACGAGGTCGACGATCGGCGCCGCGCAGAAAGTCCACGGTCCTGGTCCGCAGCAGGTCCAAAGTGGGCATGACCCGGCCCAAGGCCTCGGCGACGGGCTGGTCCCGGTGGTCATGGGTGACGTACCAGCGGGTTGCCCGGTCCAGGAGCCTGCGCATGTGGATCGCCACCTCGGCGGCGTGTTCGCTGGGATATCCGGGGGGAAGGGCGGCCAACTTGCCTGTCATCCAGGGCAGGTCGTAGGCCTCCCGTACCACCACAAAGGCCCTGGCGACGGCGGCGGCAGTTGCGGTGGTTTCCTCGATGGCACGGAAGGCGAAGGTGATTCCGCCCTGATTGATCATGTCGTTGGCCACCACCGTGCACACGATCTGACGGCGCAGGGGGTGGGCGTCCAGCTCGGCGTCGAAGCGCTCGGAGAGCTGGCGGGGGAAGTAGCCGCGGAGTACCCGCTTGAACCAGGGGTCATCGGCAAGGTCACTGGCGCTGAGCTCCTTGGCCAGTTCGATCTTCGCGTAGGCCGCGAGCACGGACGAGTTCGGGAGCCGTGAGTCCATGGCCGGACCGCAGCCGGTCGCTGGAGCTCCTCCGTGCTCGGCAGACCCTCCAGGCTGCGGTCCAGGTCGGTGGCATTTTCCAGCCAGTCCATGGTCCGCTCGAACCCGGGGCTCCACTCCCGCACCAAGTGCCGGTCGTTGAGCAGGAGGACGTTCTGGTCCGCGTTGTTTGCCAGGACAAGGCGGGCCACCTCGTCGGTGAGGGAGTGCAGGAAACCGGCGCGTTCCGAAGCCGGCATCTTCCCCGCCGCGATCATCCTGTCCACGAAAATCTTGATGTTGACCTCGTGGTCCGAACAGTCCACGCCGGCCGAGTTGTCGATCGCATCCGTGTTGAGCAGGACGCCGTTCAGGGCCGCTTCGATCCGCCCGCGCTGGGTGACGCCCAGGTTGCCGCCCTCGGCAACGACCTTGGCCCTCAGTTCATTGCCGTTGACCCGGATTGGCGTCGTTCGCCTTGTCCCCCACCTCCGGGTGGCTTTCCGTGGAGGCCTTGACGTAGGTTCCGATGCCGCCGTTGTAGATCAGGTCCACGGGTGCCCGGAGGATGGCCTGAAGGAGGGCATAAGGCGGCAGTGCTGCCGTGCCCCGTTCCAGGCCGAGGGAGGCCCGGACCTGCTCCGTGATGCCGATGGTCTTGGCCCGGCGGGAATGGACGCCGCCGCCCTCGCTGATCAGCGAGGGATCGTAGTCGGCCCAGGACGAGCGGGGCAGACCGAAGAGACGCTTGCGTTCCTCGAAGGATGCCGTCGGCATCCGGCGTCGGGTCCAGGAAGATGTGCCGATGGTCAAACGCCGCCACCAGCCGGATGTGGCGCGAGAGCAGCATCCCGTTCCCGAAGACATCGCCGCTCATGTCGCCGATGCCCGCCACCGTGAAGTCTTCGCTCTGCGGATCCATGCCAAGCTCGCGGAAATGGTGCTTCACGGATTCCCACGCCCCGCGGGCCGTGATTCCCATCTGCTTGTGGTCGTATCCCACGGATCCGCCAGACGCGAAGGCGTCTCCGAGCCAGAAGCCGTACTCCTGCGCCACGGCGTTCGCGGTATCGGAAAAGGAAGCAGTTCCCTTGTCGGCCGCCACCACCAGGTAGTAGTCGTCGCCGTCGTGGCGCACCACGTGCTCCGGCGGAATCACCTCTTCCCCGCGTGCCGTGAGTCGACCAGGTTGTCCGTCAGGTCCAGCAGCCCGCTGATGAATATCCGGTAGCATTCCAGGCCTTCGGACAGCCACGCTTCCCGGTCCGCGGCGGGGTCCGGGAGCCGCTTGGGATAGAAACCGCCCTTGGCTCCCGTCGGCACAATGACGGAGTTCTTCACGTTTTGTGCTTTGACCAGCCCCAGGACCTCGGTGCGGAAATCCTCGCTTCGCTCGGACCACCGCAGCCCGCCGCGGGCCAGGGCTCCGAAGCGGAGGTGGACGCCTTCAACGCGGGGCGAGTAGACCCAGATCTCGTACTTGGGCCGGGGAAACGGGGCATTGGAGATGGCGGCCGGATTCAGCTTGAAACTCAGATGGGGCTTGTCCTGGAAGAAGTTGGTACGGAGCGTTGCCTCCACCAGGTTCATGAACGTGCGAAGCAGCCGGTCGGCATCGAGGACGGGGATCTCCTCGATCGCGGCCAGCAACTCCTTTCGGGCCTCGGCGGTATCCCGGAACCGCGCTGGCGTGTCGAGCCCGGGATCGAACTTCGCCAGGAACAGGGCCAGCAGCGCGTGTGTTGCGCGGACATTGGCCAGCAGGGTATCGGCGATGAAGCCGTAGGAGGTCGTTGTGCCCAACTGCTGCAGGTACTTGGCGTAGCTGCGCAGGATTGCCGCCTGGCGCCATTCGATGCCCTCCCGGAGGACGAGGGCGTCGAATCGGTCCGATTCCGAGTCCCCGCGCATGGCAGCGCCGAAGGCATCCCCCAGCAGCCCGCTGGTCCGGGCCGGATCCACGCCGGCGGGGTACCTGACGCCAAGGTCATAGAGGAACAGCGGCCTGGTCGCTCCCGCGCACCACATCGAAGGGCCGTTGGTTCAGCACCTCCAGCCCAAGGTTGTGGAAGAACGGCAGGATCAGCGTCAGGCTCTGGGCCGTGGTCAGGTAGAGCCGGATCCGTGTGTCTTCGGCCAGCGTCGGGGAGGCATCGGCGCGGACATATACGGACAGCTGCGGATCGTTCAGCGGCCGTCCGCCCATGCCGTCGAGATCGAACTGCTCAAACCGCCTGATGTCCTCAACCGCGTCCTCGACTTCGAAATCAGCCCGGTAGCTGGCCGGGAAGGCGGCGGACCACAGCGCCGACAACCGGCTGGCCTCCGCGGTCGGGAACCTGTCCCGGAGCGCTTCGTCCAGGCCCTCGGCCCAGGTCCGCGTTGCGTTGATAAGGCTCCGCTCCAGCTGCAGCGGGATCGACGTCGGGCATCCCGCCGGCAGGCAGCAGTATCCGGAAGAACACGCGTGCCATAGGGGATTCACTTAGCCGGACTTCAAATTCGAGCGAGGAGGACCTGAAAGCCCGTTTGAGTTCGTGTTCGATCCGGAGGCGGACGGTCGTACTGTATCTGTGCCGGGGGAGGAACATCAGAGCGGTCATGAAGCGGCCGTAGCTGTCAGAGCGCAGGAACACCCGTGTCTGGTGGTGGGCCTGCAGGAGCAGGATCTCACGGGCAAGCCCGGAAAGTTCATCCAGGTCCCGGTGGAACAGCTCGTCCAAGGGGAAGGACTCGAGGACGGCGAGAAGCTGTTTGCCCGGGTGGGAGGCCTCGGTGAAGCCGAAGCGTTCCTGGACGGCGCGGACCTTGTCCCGGATGACCGGGATGCGCCGCACGGACCGGCCCGTGGCGCCCGGGGCGAAGAGGCCCACAAACCGTACTTCTCCCGTGGCCGTCCCTGCGCCGCCGAAGGCCCGGACGAGGATTTCGTCCAGGTAGGCCGGGCGGGGGACGGACGATCTCAGATCCGAAATGGAGAGCGTGAGAACCTGTGAATGGGGTAGCCCCGTGACGGGCTGGCGGGCCTCCGGCCGCCCGTCCCTGAGCAAGCCCAGCCCCGTGCCGGGCCGCAAGGTCACGACATCCGTGCCCTCCGCCGTCGAATATTCATATTCGCTGTATCCCAAAAACGTGAAGTTGCCGCGGTCCAACCAGTCCAGGAGCTCTCTGAGCTGCTCCGGAGACGGAACCGTGCCGGCGGGCAGCCGGTCCAGGGAGCTGATGGCGTGGGCGAGGCTGGCGTGGATGGCGGGGTTGTCATCAGCGACCAACTGGACGTCCGCCAGGACACGCCGCACGTTGGCGGTGAGCTCCGCGATGGCCCGTGACCCCGGCAGGCGGCCTATCTCTGCCGCCACCCACGTTTCGGATCTCCACCCCGGCGGGTCATGGGCGGGGCCGGTTGCCGCGGTGCCCGCGATGCCGGCGATTCGGCCCGTCGGCCCGGACTGCGACGACCCATGCCGTACTTCCATTAACTGGTCAGTCCGCGGATCCCGCCGCACCAGAAAATTGGGATGCACCAGTAACCGGATGGACTCGTTTTGGCGGGCCAGTTCCGCGGTGAGCGAATGGATCAGGTGCGGTATGGCGTCTGCAACCACCAGCAGGACGCTGGCGTCGCTTTCGTTCAGGACGTCAACGGCGGCCGTGCCTGCCGGGCGGCGGTCGGCCAGTTCCGCATGGTGCCTGGCCCGCTGTTCCAGGTTTTCGGGACTGTAGCCTTGGAGGTCCTCCGACGCAGCGTGCTCGTAGTAGGCCGCGAGGAACTGTTCATCGAAGCGGTGGAAGACGCCGGCGGGAGCATGCCCCGGGTGTACCGATTTGCGTGACATGCCGCTGCGCCTCCACTGCGCGGGCTCAACCGCATGCCGCGGCCGACCATCCTGTCCCCACGCCTGTTTTCATCATCGCCGCGTTCCGGGGAGCAGTCCAGCCCCGGCAAGCAGGGTACGCCCCGACCGGGACGGACCGGCCCGCTACGCCGGACGGCCGGTGGGATCCTCCGCCGTCGGATCCGCCAGCGCCAGGCCGCCTACGGGGCTGTCGTCCCAGTGGATGAGCTCCCAGCCGTTGTCGGGATTGCCTTCCAGTGCCACGATTCCGGTGTTGTCCAGCACGTGCCTGGTGGCAAAGTCCGGTTCGATGTTGCCGGCCCGCAGGCCGGCCCACACCCGGATGGCTGCGCCGTGGCTGACCACGGCCACGGATCCCGAGCCCCCGTTGGCGCGTGCCGCTATTTCGGCGATTGCGGCGTCGTACCGCTCGAAGAAGTCCCGGCCGCTGGGACCGGCAGGCATCCGGCGGTCCAGCTCGCCGTCCGCCCAGGCAAAAATGGTGCCCAAGTACCGTTTGTGCGATTCGTGGTCCGTCAGCTTCTCCAGCGCACCGGCTTCGATCTCGTGAATGCCCTGAAGCACCTCGGTTTCCAGCCCGTGCACGCGGGCGAGGGGTGCGGCCGTGATCTGCGTGCGGATCAGGGTGGAAGCGTAGAGGGCGTGGATCCGCTCGTTCGCGAGGGCGCGGGACAAGGCCTCGGCCTGGCGTTCGCCGAGTTCTGTCAGCCCGGGCCCCGGGTGGGCGGTGTCCAGTTGGCCGAGGACGTTCCCGGGCGTCTGGCCGTGCCGGATGAGCAGGAGCCTCATTTGAGGTGGTCCACCAGTTGGTCCGCGATGCCCGTGTACTTGCCCGGGGTCAGGGCCAGCAGCCGGGCTTCGGCGTCGGGGGACAGGCCGAGTCCCTGGACGAATTCCTGCATCCGGGCGGCGTCCACGCGCTGTCCGCGGGTCAGGTCCTTGAGCCGCTCGTACGGGTTCTCCATGCCTTCGACGCCGGCGATGGCCTCGGCGCGCATGACCATCTGGATGGCCTCGCCGAGGACTTCCCAGTTTGTATCCAGGTCCGCGGCCAGCACGTCCTCGGCAACCTTGAGCCGGTCCAGGCCCTTGGCGACGTTCGAGATGGCGAGCAGCGAGTGGCCGAACGCCACGCCGATGTTGCGCTGCGAGGAGGAATCGGTGAGGTCACGCTGCCAGCGGGAGGTGACCAGGGTGGAGCCCAGCACGTCCAGCAGGCCGGAGGAGATCTCGAGGTTGGCCTCGGCGTTTTCGAAACGGATCGGGTTCACCTTGTGCGGCATGGTCGAGGAGCCGGTAGCCCCTGCCACCGGGATCTGCACAAAGTAGCCGATCGAGATGTAGCTCCAGATGTCGGTGCAGACGTTGTGCAGGATGCGGTTGAAACGCGCGACGTCGGCATAGAGTTCGGCCTGCCAGTCGTGGCTTTCGATCTGGGTGGTCAGCGGGTTCCAGGTCAGGCCGAGGCCTTCGACGAAGCTCTTGGCGACGTGCTCCCAGTCCGCGCCCGGGACGGAGGCGACGTGGGCGGCGTAGGTGCCGGTGGCGCCGTTGATCTTGCCGAGGTACTCGGTCCGGGCAACCCGGTCCAGCTGCCGGTTGAGCCGGTGCGCAATGACGGCCAGTTCCTTGCCCAGGGTGGTGGGAGTGGCGGGCTGGCCGTGGGTGCGGGAGAGCATCGGCACCGCGCGGTTGTCCTCGGCCATGGCACTGATCTGGGCAACCAGGGCGCGGGCCGCGGGCAGCCACACGTCCTCCACGGCACCCTTGACGCCCAGGGCGTAGGAGAGGTTGTTGATGTCTTCCGAGGTGCAGCCGAAGTGCACCATGGCGGTCAGGTGATCGATCCCGATGCCGGGCAGGCGGCGGCCGATGTAGTACTCGACGGCCTTGACGTCGTGCACCGTTACCGCCTCGATCTCGGCCAGCTCGGTGACGGAGCCGGCGTCGAACTCCGTGACGATCGCGCGCAGCTGCTGCTGCTGTTCCGCGGTGAGCGGGCCGGCCCCGGGCAGGACGCTGTTGCCGGTCAGGTGGATCAGCCACTCAACCTCCACAGCGACGCGGTCGCGGTTCAGGGCCGCTTCGGAAAGGTAGTCCACCAGCGGCGCGACGGCGGACTGGTAGCGGCCATCCAGCGGGCCGAGCGCGATCTGGTGGTCGGACGCGGCGAGGGCCAGGCGTCCGGACGGCGTGCGGGTATCAGCTGTGGCGGCAGTTTCAGGCATGTGCCGATTCTTTCACGAAGTGCCGCCGGGCCTTAAGCGCACTGTCCTTATGACATTGCAGGGTGACTTTGCCCGGCCGGTACCGGGCGACTGTTGGGGCGTTGTCCACATAGCCGGGCGGTGCTCTTCAGCCCGTCCTGGCTGCCCGTTAGCGTCGGTTCATGAGTAGTGGGATGGCGGGTAGTTGGATGTCAGGTAGTTGGATGTCGCAGGGCAGTGGGATGGCGCCCGCCGGTGGGATGTCGCCCGGAGCGGCGGGCGGGGTGGCTGTCTTTGGCGTGACGGCCGCCGACGCCCTCGCGTGCACTTCGCGCAGCTTTGAAGTCCAGCAGCTCGCCGCGCGCATTGCGAGGTGCGCCGATGAAACGGACGCCGTGCTCGCGGCCCTCGCCCGCCTTGAGCTGCAAACGTGGCAGTCACCGGCCGGCCGCGCCTACCGGCTGGCCCTGTCCCTGCACGCGGCGGCGCTGCGCCGAAGCCGGGACGCCCTCCTCGATGCTGCGGCCGTGGTGCTCCGGCACGCCCGGAATGTGGCGCAACCCGTGGACCGGGTGGGTCCCTGATGGCCGAGGCGAGTCCGGCCGGCTCCGGCGGGACCCCCGGGGTTACCGCGCCGCTGGCTGACGGCAGCCTGCGCATCAGGGGCGGAATCGGAGGGCTGAGCTTCCAGTTTGAGGAACTGCTGGCAGGAGCCGCGGCGCTGGACGGGCTAGTCCGGCAGCTGCAATCGGTGGAAGTGGAGGCCGACGCCGCCCGGCGCGCCCTTTTTCCCTATCAGTCCGACTCCTACACCAGCGGCAGCAACGCCATCATCGCCGTCGGGGAGGCCGGAGGGGAGGTCGGCCGCGTCCGGTCACAACTTCAGCGCATCGGCGACGACGTCCGCGCCAGCCACCGCGAGTACGAGTATGCCGAAGCCCGGAATACGCTGCTGCTGCGGATGGGGCTGCACGGCTCCGAGTACGGCGCAGCACCGGAGCCCTTCGCCCTGCCCGGGGTGCGCGGCACCGTTGAAGACTGGATCGCCATGGCCCCACGGAATCTCGCCGTGCTGCTTGGCCTGCCCTGGCCCCTGGCCGCCGTCGCCGGAGCCCTGAGCGGGCCCACTGACATCCGCCGCCTGGTCCGGGACGCCTCGGACGGGCCGGGCCTCATGTTCCTCAAACCCCGGCCCGTCAGCATCGTGGGCCGGGAGACGTTCTCCGCCGACGTCGACCTCTCACCGGCCGGGCTGCTGCGGCGGGCCGGGACGGTGGGCGAGCAAAGTGGCCGGATCGAGGTCATCGAGGTCGACGGCGGGACCCGGCCCGCGTGGGTGGTGGTCATCCCCGGAACCCAGCAGGGCGGCCTGCCCGAAGGCAGCAACCCCTTTGACCCCGCCGGAATCGCCGAGGCCCTGGGTTACGACTCGGCGTCGACGGCGGGAGCTGTCCGGCAGGCTTTGCAGCAGGCCGGAGCCGGGTCCGGCGATCAGCTCGTCGCTGTCGGCTACAGCCAGGGCGGGATCCACGCGATGAACCTCAGCAAGGATCGGGCCGTCCTGGCCGAGTACGATCTTAGATTCGTGCTGACGGCGGGCTCGCCGGTTGGCGGCATCAGCCCCGAACCGGGGATCCGCAGCCTGCACCTGGAACACGAGCAGGACTGGGTGCCCGGGGCAGACGGACTGGCAAACCCTGACACCAGGGACCGGGTGACAGTGACTCTCACCAACCCGTTAGCCGTACCGCCGCTACAGGACTTCGGCCTGGGGCCGGGACACCGGCTGGAGAACTACGCGGACGGGGCCGCGCTCGTCTCGGCGAGCCGGGACAACACATTGAAGGACTCTACGGCGGCGCTGACCGCCGTGGTGGGGACCGGCGGGGCGGCGACGGTGACCCGGTTCTCGCTCCGGCGCGAGGCCCGGCCGGCACCGCGGGGAACATCCGCAGCGCCTGGACCGCCCGCAGCGCCCGGACCGCGGCACAGCCCGGGAGCCCCTAGCGATCGAGTGCGGGAAGGAAGCTGGCCACGAGGGACACCGCGCTGATGATGATGGCGGCGAGCACGGCAGTCCAGAAGAACGAGTCGATGGTGAAGTGCACAGTGGTGTAGCTGCTGATCCAGGACGTCAGGTAGAGCATCGCCGCGTTGATGACCACCGTGAAAAGTCCCAGGGTGAGGATGGTGATCGGAAGCGAAAGGATGCTGACGATCGGCTTGACGAAGGCATTGACAAGGCCGAAGATCAGGCCGATGAACAGGTAGCCCAGGATGATGTTGATGGTGCCGTCGCCCTGGGTGGAAATATCCAGCCCGGTGAGGATCCAGCAGGCGATCGCCAGGGCCAGCCCGTTGATGATGACTCGTACGATGAATGAGCGCATGGCCCCATGCTGTCATACGCCCGGCGGCGGCGGCAGGGACCATCTTCCCCTTATTCCCCCTAGCGGGAGCGGCCGTCCCCCAACAGCGGCAGCGACCCGAAGTAGGCTAGTTGGCATGACTTCATCACAGAACCCGGCCGGGGGCATCAGGCCCCGTCCGGTGGTAGACCTCCTCCCCCGCTACGCGGCCGGAAAACCGCCCGTCCCCGTGGAAGGCCTGGTCAGCTACAAGCTTTCCTCCAACGAAAACCCGTTGCCCCCGATCCCTGCAGTGCAGCAGGCCATCGCGGCGCAGACCGACTTCAACCGCTACCCCGATCCGCTCAGCAGCAAGCTGCGCGAATCGCTCGCCCGCTTCCTGGATGTTCCCGCCGAGGACATCGTCACGGGCGCCGGCAGCCTGGGCGCCCTGAACCAGCTGCTGACCACCTTCGCCGGCCAGAACGACGACGGCAAGGCCGACGAAGTCATCTACGCCTGGCGCTCCTTCGAGGCCTACCCGATCTGCGTCGGACTGACAGGCGCCGAGAGCGTGCGGATCCCGCTGACGGCCGACGGGCGGCATGACCTGGACGCCATGGCTGCCGCAGTGACCGCGCGGACCCGGATGATCCTGCTGTGCACGCCCAACAACCCCACCGGACCCATCCTGACCACCGAGGAAACGGAGCGCTTCATCAACGCCGTTCCGGCCGACGTCGTGGTGGTCATCGACGAGGCCTACCAGGAATTCGTGCGCGCCGGCGACGCTGTAGACGGCATCGCCATGTACCGCAAGTATCCCAACGTCGTCGTCCTGCGGACCTTCTCGAAGGCGCACGGCCTCGCCGGACTCCGCGTGGGCTACAGCGTCTCCCGGCCCGAGCTGACGCAGCACCTGCGGGTCGCCGCTACACCCTTCGCCGTGTCCCAGATCGCGGAAACGGCTGCTGTCACGTCGCTCGAGCACTTCGCTGACGTTGTAGAAAGGGTACAAAGCCTGGTGGACGAACGGGACCGGGTCACGGCCGGACTGCGGGAGCTCGGCTGGTTCGTACCGGAGGCCCAGGGCAACTTTGTCTGGCTCGATCTGGGCGACAACAGTGTGGAATTCGCCGCCCTAGCGGCGGAGCGGGCGCTGTCCGTGCGTGCCTTCGGCAACGAGGGGGTCCGGGTCAGCATCGGCGAACCGGAAGCCAACACCCGGTTCCTGGAGCTCTGTGCGATCTATACAAAACCGCCACGGCGTTCCTAGCGCTTAACATGACGCGTTCAGTCCGCCCCGTGCGGATACAGTAAGGACCAGTAAGCCAAAATATATGCCGGATTTGGAATGTATTCCCAGTTCGGCATATATCCCAGCGATTGCGGCTCATTCGGATGCGGCAAGCAAGGAGACGGTATGGGCGCCACACATCTGCCCTCTACCGAGTTCGACGGAACCGAGATGGATGACCAGCTCGAGGCGGAAGCCGAGGCCCAACTGGGTGCCCCGGCCGAGCCGATGGTGCAGTTGCTGGCCCCTGACGGCACCCTGGGCTCGGACCCGGTTTTCTCAAAGTACGCCGAGAAGCTGGATCCGGACAAGCTCCGCGGCTTCTATGCAGACATGGCCAAGATCCGCCGTTTCGACGTGGAAGCCACCGCCCTGCAACGGCAGGGCCAGCTGGCCCTGTGGGTTCCGCTCACGGGACAGGAAGCCGCCCAGATCGGCTCCGGCCGGGCCAGCCAGCCGCAGGACTACATCTTCCCGACCTACCGCGAGCACGGGGTGGCCCTGACGCGGAACGTGGACCTGGCCGAGCTGCTGCGTCAGTTCCGCGGCGTTTCCAACGGCGGCTGGAACCCGAAGGACACGAACTTCCACCTCTACACGCTGGTGCTGGCCGCCCAGACCCCGCACGCCGTCGGTTATGCCATGGGCATCCAGCGGGACCAGAAGCTGGCGGCCGCCAACGCCGTGGCCAGCGGGGAAACGGGACAGGCCGTGGAGCCCAATGCTGCCGTCATGGTGTACTTCGGCGACGGCGCCAGCTCCGAAGGTGACGTCCATGAATCCATGGTGTTCGCCTCGTCCTACCAGGCGCCCGTGGTCTTCTTCTGCCAGAACAACCACTGGGCGATCTCCGTGCCGAGCTCCGTGCAGACCCGCGTCCCGCTAGCCGACCGCGCCAAGGGCTACGGCTTCCCCGGCATCCGGGTGGACGGCAATGACGTGATGGCCGTCCACGCCGTCACGGAGTGGGCGCTGGAGCATGCCCGCGAGGGCAGGGGCCCCGTGCTGATCGAGGCGTTCACCTACCGGGTCGGCGCGCACACCACCGCCGACGACCCCACCAAGTACCGGGGATCCGCCGAAGAGACGCTGTGGCGGGCCAAGGACCCGCTGGCGCGGCTGGAGAAGTACCTCCGGGCAGAGGGCCTCGCGGACGATTCCTTCTTCGAACAGGTCAAGGCCGACGGCGACGAGCTCGCCGCCTATGTCCGCAAGACCACCCACGACCTCGAAACCCCGGACATCCGGACTGCCTTCGCCAACACCTACGTGGAGGCCCATCCGCTGGTGGCCGAGGAGCTGGCCTGGTTCGAGGAATACAGCGCAGGGTTCGCCGACACCGAAACCGCGCAGGCAGAGTCAGTTCAGGCTGAGCAGACAGACAGGGCGGGCCAGTAATGACCACCATGACCATTGCGAAAGCCATTAATGAGGGCCTGCGGGCCACGTTGAACAACAACCCCCGCTCGCTGCTGATGGGCGAGGACATCGGGGCCCTCGGCGGCGTCTACCGGGTCACCGACGGGCTGATCGCCGAATTCGGCGCCGACCGCGTCGTGGATACCCCGCTGGCCGAATCCGGCATTATCGGCACCGCGATCGGCCTCTCCCTGCGCGGCTACCAGCCTGTCTGCGAGATCCAGTTCGACGGCTTCGTGTTCCCGGGATTCAACCAGATCACCACCCAGCTGGCCAAGATGCACTCACGCAGCAACGGCAACCTGACCGTTCCCGTCGTCATCCGGATCCCCTACGGCGGCGGCATCGGCTCGATCGAGCACCACTCCGAATCGCCGGAGGCGCTGTTCGCCCACACGGCCGGCCTGCGCATCATCACGCCGTCCAATCCGCACGATGCCTACTGGATGATCCAGCAGGCCGTCGACTGCCAGGATCCCGTCATCGTCTTCGAGCCCAAACGCCGCTACTGGCTCAGGGGTGAGGTAGACACCGAGACCCCCGGCGCGTCCGCGGACCCCTTCAAGGCGCATGTGCTCCGTGAGGGAACCGACGCTACCGTGGTCGTCTACGGCCCGCTGGTGCCCGTGGCCCTCGCCGCGGCCGAAGCCGCCGCCGAGGACGGCCGCAGCGTCGAGGTAATCGACCTCCGTTCCATTTCGCCGATCGACTTCGACACCGTCACGGCATCGGTGCAGAAGACCGGCCGGCTGATCGTGGCCCACGAGGCCCCCACCTTCGGCGGGATCGGCGGCGAAATTGCCGCCCGGATCAGCGAACGGGCGTTCCATTCACTGGAGGCCCCCGTCATCCGCGTCGGAGGATTCCACATGCCCTATCCCGTGGCCAAGGTCGAGGAAGACTACCTGCCGGACATCGACCGCATCCTTGAGGCGCTGGACCGCGCCCTGGCGTACTGACGAGGACCCATGACGCTCAACAAGTTCAACCTCCCCGACGTCGGCGAAGGGCTGACGGAGGCAGAAATCGTCGCCTGGAAGGTCAAGCCCGGCGATACCGTGGCCATCAACGACGTCCTGTGCGAGATCGAGACGGCCAAATCCCTGGTGGAACTGCCCTCACCCTTTGCGGGGACCGTCACCGAACTGCTGGTTCCCGAGGGGGTCACAGTGGATGTCGGCACGCCGATCATCAGCGTGAGCGACGCCGTTGTGCCCGAGCCGGCCGCCGCGGCGCCCGCCGATCGTACCCGCGGCCCGGCCGCCGCGGCGGCCCCATGTACGGCACGCTGCAGGCTGACACGTCCGACGCCGGCGAAGCAGCCGGGCGCCCGGCCGGCGGCCCGCTTGTGGGTTCCGGCCCGAAGGCCGACGCCGTCAAGCGGCGGCGGCGGATATCCGCCCCGGCGGCAACGGGTGAGGGAGCCCCCGCCGCAACGGCCGCCCCTGTTGCGGAACCGGTGGAGGCCCACGACCTCTGGATCAGCCCGGCCCCCGTCGGCCGCCCGGCTGAAGAGGCTGCCGGCCCGGCCGACTCCGTTGACGCGCGCCCCACATTGGGCGGTGCCATCAGCGGCCTGGTCGGCAAGGTGCTGGCCAAGCCGCCGGTCCGCAAGATCGCCCGGGACCTCGGGATCAACCTGGCCGACGTCGTGCCCACCGGCGCCCGCGGTGAAGTGACCCGCGAGGACCTGGTGAGCTACCAGGCCCAGCGAGACGCCGAGGTGGACAAGGCGGACTCGTTCTGGGGCAAGTCCGGCCGCCCGCAGGACCAGCGGATCGAGCGGATCCCGGTCAAAGGGGTCCGCAAGGCCACCGCAAAGGCCATGGTCGAATCGGCTTTCGCGGCGCCGCACGTCAGCATCTTTGTCGACGTCGACGCCAGCCGCACCATGGAATTCGTCAAGCGCCTGAAGGCCTCCCGGGACTTCGAAGGCATTAAGGTCTCCCCGCTGCTGATCCTGGCCAAGGCGGTTATTTGGGCCGCGGCGCGAAACCCGAGTGTCAACGCGACGTGGGTGGACAACCCCGACGGCAGTGATTCCGCCGAGATCCACGTCAAGCACTTCATGAACCTGGGCATCGCGGCCGCGACACCCCGCGGACTGATGGTGCCGAACATCAAAAACGCCCAGGACCTCTCGCTCAAACAGTTGGCCCTGGCCCTGAACGAGCTCGCCACCACGGCGCGGGCCGGCAAGACCCAGCCCGCCCAGATGCGGGGCGGCACGCTCACCGTGACCAACATCGGCGCCCTCGGGATCGACACCGGCACGCCGATCATCAATCCGGGCGAGGTCGCGATCGTGGCGTTCGGCACGATCAAGCAAAAGCCCTGGGTCCTGGACGGCGAAGTCATTCCGCGCTGGATCACCACCCTCGGCGGCTCCTTCGATCACCGGGTAGTGGACGGCGACCTTTCGGCCCGCTTCATGGCCGACGTCGCCGCCATCCTGGAAGAGCCGGCACTGCTACTGGACTAGCCCCGATCTGCCGGAGCCCGGATCTGCCGGAGCCCCGATCTGCCGGAGCCCCGATCTGCCGGAGCCACAAGACGACGGACTGGCCCCGAAACTGCGTAGGCTCGGAAATTGAATAGGCCTGGAACGCGGAACCCCGCCGCTGAACCATTCAGCGGCGGGGTTCCGTCATTATCAGGCCGATTGGCCCGGGCGGCTCAGGTTCCCGAGTACGCGGTCAGCATCTGAACCAGCGCGGGATCGCCGCCCATGCCTGCGACGGCGGCCGAGGCGGCAAACATCAGGCCCGCGAGCCCCAGGCCGCACGCGCTGATTCCGGTGAGGAACTTCCAGTCCTCGCGGAGCACGCTGCGCAGGGTGTCGGGCATGCGCAGGCCCGGGGCAATCACGTTGGGGGCACTGTCCGTTGATCCGTCGTCCAGGAACGCTACAACGCGGCCGGCACTGCGGTCCACGCGCATGGCACTGATGTGGTTGCCGTG
Source organism: uncultured Actinomycetota bacterium (assembly GCA_963722145.1). GTDB lineage: Bacteria > Actinomycetota > Actinomycetes > Actinomycetales > Micrococcaceae > Arthrobacter. Next base: position 280,807 of record CAVRLW010000020.1, read on the forward strand.
ACGAGCCAGCAGGATGTCGTGGCCAACCAGTTGGCGGCGCTGAAGAGTGATCATGGGGTTCCCTAGGTAGGTGGGTTCTCGGCTGTCCGCACCATCGCCGGGCACTTCCCATTTTATCGAGCCGGTCCCTTCCGGAAGGCTCACTGGGCGGTGAGGCTGCCCACGGGAGGGGGTGATCCTGATCAAGTTCGATTCATAGTCAGGTCCGCGCCGTCCTGTCCCGGAGATACGCCCGGCACTAGAGTGACACCAGCCGCCGGCAGCCCGGCCGGACGCGGATCAAAGGAGATGTTGCGTGTTTTCAAGCCCGTACCCCGACGTCGATGTTCCCAATCTCGGCATTTACGACTACCTCTTCGGCGCTCTGGCGGAGGAGGACCTGGACCGTGTCGCCGTCGTCGACGGCGCCAGCGGTGCGGAGACCACTTACCGGGCGCTCCGCGGGCAGATCGATGCCCTCGCCGGCGCCGTGGCCGCCCAAGGCCTCGGCGTGCACGGCGTGGCAGCCATCCTGTGCCCCAACGTCCCCGCCTTTGCGACCGTTTTCCACGGCCTGCTGCGGGCAGGCGCCACGGTCACCACCATCAACTCGCTGTACACGGCGGACGAGATCGCCAGCCAGCTCACCGACGCCGGCGCCGGCTGGCTCTTCACCGTCTCGGCGCTGCTGCCGGCCGCCCGGGAGGCTGCCGAAAGGACCGGTATCCCTGCCTCGCGGCTCGTGGTGCTCGACGGCGCCGACGGCCACCCCTCGCTGGGCGACTTGCTCGCCATGGGCGCGCCTGCGCCCCGGGTTTCCTTCGATCCCGCCACACATGTGGCCGTGCTGCCTTATTCGTCCGGCACCACGGGCCGGCCCAAGGGTGTCATGCTCAGCCACCGAAATCTGATCGCCAACGTGGAACAGGCCAGGGGGCTGCTCGGCGTCGGTCCCGAGGACCGGCTCTTGGCGCTGCTCCCGTTTTTCCACATCTACGGGCTGACCGTGCTGCTGAACCTCGCCCTGCGCCAGCGGTCCAGGCTCGTCACGATGCCCAGGTTCGATCTGTCCGAGTTCCTGCGGATCATCCAGGAGCACCGGTGCAGCTACCTGTTCATCGCACCGCCCGTGGCCGTGGCGTTGTCCAAGCATCCGCTGGTTGCCGAGTACGATCTCGGCTCTGTGCACACCACCCTCTCTGGCGCGGCGCCGCTGGACGGTGAACTCGGCACCCGCCTGGCCGAACGGCTCGGCTGCCGGGTCCTGCAGGGCTACGGAATGACCGAGATGAGCCCGGTATCGCATCTCATTCCGCGCGACGGGCTTGAGGGCCGCGATGTCCCCGTCAGTTCCGTCGGCTACACGGTGCCGAACATGCAGTGCCGCCTCGTGGACCCGGCCACGGGGGAGGACATCCCCGTTCCCGCGGAAGGTACCAGCGCGCCGGGGCATCTGTTGTGCCGCGGGCCGAACGTGATGCTCGGCTATCTCAACCGGCCGCAGGAAACCGCGGACACTCTGGACGCGGACGGCTTCCTGCACACCGGGGACATCGCCACGGTGCGGGCGGACGGGGTGGTGACGATCGTGGACCGGCTCAAGGAACTGATCAAGTACAACGGCTACCAGATCGCCCCGGCGGAGCTGGAGGCGCTGCTCCTCACGCACCCCGGCATTGCCGACTCCGCGGTGATTGGGTCCCTCGACGCCGACGGCCAGGAGGTGCCCAAGGCGTTCGTGGTCCGCCAGCCCGGCGCGGACGGCGATGCCTTGGACGTGGCGGCCGTCATGGACTTCGTGGCGGCCAAGGTGGCGCCGTTCAAGAAGATCCGCCGGGTGGAGTTCATCGATGCCGTGCCGAAGTCCGCGTCAGGAAAAATCCTGCGCCGGATGCTTCAGCCCGCGGAGCAAGCCGCTGTGCCGACCGCGGGGCCAGCCGCGGTGCCAGAGAAGCAGTAGTGCCTTAGTCGGCGTCGGTCTTGGCGATGTAGACGTCGCAGGGGGCGTTGTGGGCCACGCTGTTCGCAACGCTCCCCAAGACGCGGCCGATCCCGTGCATGCGCCGGTTGCCGACCACAATCATCCGGGCACCGGTCCGTTCGGCTTCCCGGATCAGGGCCTCGGCGGGCTTGCCCCGGGCGGCGGCGTAGGTGACGTTGGTGTCCGGGCGGCGCAGGCCGTCCGCCACCTTCCGCGCAACCATCTCCGCGTTGCCGGCGTCGGAAACGATCCACTTGTCGCTGCCGCTGCCGAAGACCTCGGTCCGGTCGCTGTCAAAGGCGCTGACCACATGAAGCGTCGCCCCCACGGAAACTGCGAGGTCGCGCGCGGTGTGCGCCGCCCGCAGTGCGGTCTCGCTGCCGTCGACGCCGACGACGATAATTCCGGTCATGGACTGCTCCTCTTTCAACGAGTAGTGCTGTTCAATGGGCCTGTTCGATGGGCTTCGCTGATGAACGAGCCGTGCTGTTCACAAGCCCCCGCGAACCCTGCGGTGTTCACGTTACAGTGCGTCCAACGCTTCCCGCAGGACCGGCGCGAGCCGCCTTACGCCCTCACGGATCGATTCGGGCGGCACCGCGCTGAACGCCAGCCGGATCTTGTTCGACGTGTCGTCCGACGGCGTGAAGGCCGCTCCGGGGATGAAGACGACACCGGCGTCGATGGCCTTCTTCAGCAGCGGGTAGGTGTCCACGCCGAAGGGCAGCGTGACCCATACGAAGAAGCCGCCCTCGGGGTGTGTCCAGCTCAGTCCGTCCGGCATGTATTCGTCCAAGGCCGCCAGCATTGCCTCGCAGCGTTCCTTGTACAGCCCGCGGTACGTCTCGATCTGGCCGCGCCAGTCGTAGTCGCGCAGGTATGCCGATACCAGCATCTGGTTCAGAGTCGGCGGGCACAGGGTGACGGCCTCCGACGCCAGGTAATACCGGCGTTGGAGGTGGGCCGGGACGAGGGCCCAGCCGATCCGCAGGCCCGGGGCGAAAATCTTGGAGAAGGACCCCATGTAGATGACGTCGTCCGGGTTGGCTGCCCGCAAGGGGGTGAGCGGCTTGCCGTCAAAGCGGAGCAGGCCGTAGGGGTTGTCCTCCAGCACCAAGATATTCGCGCGTCGGCATATATCCACCACCGATTGCCGGCGTTCTTCGGACAGGGTGATGCCGGACGGGTTGTTGAAGCTGGGGATGGTGTAGAGGAACTTGATGTTTCTGCCGGCGGTCTGGAGGGCGGCGATTTTTGCCTCCAGCAGGTCCGGGACGATGCCGTCGCCGTCCATCGGCACGGCTGCGACTTCCACCTGGTAGGCCTCGAACGTGTTGAGGGCGCCCACATAGGTGGGATCCTCCACGAGGACCACGTCCCCTGGATTGCAGAAGACCTTGGTGGCCACATCCTGCGCGGACTGCGAACCGGCCGTTATCACGATGTTCTTGGGGTCGGCGTCGAGGATCCCTTCGGCTGCCATGACCTCACAGATCTGGGCGCGGAGTTCCTCAGTGCCCTGGCCGCTGCCGTACTGCAGGGCGGTCATTCCCTGCTCGGCGATGATCTTGGCGGCGGTCTGGCCAAGGCGTTCCAGCGGGAGGGACTGCAGGTAGGGGCTTCCGCCGGCGAGGGAGACGAGGCCGGGGCGCATCGAGATGTCGAAGACGTCCCGGACTGCCGATTGCTTGATATTTGCTGCGCGCTCCGAGAACAGGATCTCGTGGCGGTGGGCGGACGTAGCCGCACGTTCGATTGCGTCAATGGCCTCGGCCGGAAGTACTGCTGCGGCGGCATCAAGTGTTTCGTGGGTCACAGTCCCAAGGATACTACCCATGTTGCACGGGAGAAAACGATTGTTTTCAAGCGGATGCTTTCGGGCAGCCGCCGTCGCGGCTTCCGTCACCCCACAGGCGCCCGCCGCCACGGTCTCGGTGGTCCGGAATCCGCGCCGCGTGTGGTCCGGAATCCCAGAGGCCCCCGGCAGCTGCATGCTGCCGGGAGCCTCAGGGGGTGCCGTGGAGCGGCGTCCGGGGAATGCGGAGAGCCTAGGCCGCTTCTGCGGCGGGGGCCTCGGCCAGCGCGTCGAACACGCCCTTGATCTGCTCGACAACTTCGGCGTCGTCCTTGGGGTGGACCTCGGCGAAGCGGACCATCGAGCCGGGGACTGCCAGCTTGACGTTCTCGAAAACCTGGGCGCCGGCAATGCCGACGGCCTTGCGGGCCTCGTCCTGGGCCCAAACGCCGCCGAACTGGCCAAAGGCGGTCCCGACAACAGCGGTGGGCTTGCCGGACAGGGCGCCGGCACCGAACGGGCGGGACAGCCAGTCGATGGCGTTCTTCAGCGATGCCGGGACGGTGCCGTTGTGTTCCGGCGTAACCAGCAGGATGGTGTCGGCGTCGTTGGCGGCGGCGCGCAGGGCGGCGGCGGCCGCGGGCACCTGGCCTTCGACGTCGATGTCCTCGTTGTAGAACGGGATGTTGCCCAGGTTCTCGTGAATGACCACATCCATCTGTTCCGGGGCGTTGAGCTGGATGGCCTCGGCCAGCTGCAGGTTGGTGGAGCCGGCGCGAAGGCTGCCGACGAGGGTGAGGATGGTCTTCTTGGACATGTGTACTCCTGTGCATCACGCCGCAGGATGGTTCCGGCGGCTGGCGGATGGTGGGGCTTTGGGGCCTTCACCCATACTAAACGGACCGCGGTCCGGTTATATTCCGAGGCGCTAGAATCAGCGGTGTGAGCCTCATCCCGATCCGCCCCGGTGCCCAGTCTGGGGGAGGGCGCCCCGCCGCGCCCGCCGCAGAAGCAGGGCGCCGCGACGCGCTGCGCAACAGGGAGCTGCTTCTCTGCGCCGCCCGGGAAATCGTTGAGGAATCCAGCGTTGACGCCCTCACCATGGACCGGCTGGCGCAACGCGCCGGAGTTGGAAAAGGGACAGTCTTCCGGCGGTTCGGCAGCCGCGCCGGGCTGATGATGGCCCTCCTTAGTGACGCGGAGGCCGAATTCCAGGGCCGGTTCATGTTCGGTCCGCCCCCGGTGGGTCCCGGCGCGCCGCCCCTGGACCGGTTGATCGCCGTGGGTGCCGCCCGTATTGCCTGGACCCTGGAGTTCGGGGAGCTGGCCCGGGCCGCCGATGCCTCGGTCTACAACAGGTTCGATGTCCCCCCGGCCGTCCTCTGGCACCGCCACCTTGAGATGCTGCTGCGCGAAGCCGGCGTGACGGCGGACCCGTGGCTCATGGCATCGGCCCTGGGGGCGGCGCTGGAGCCGGAACTGCTGCTCCATTCCGTCGGCGTGCACGGGATTGCGCCCGAGCGGCTCGCGGAAACCTGGCGGGAACTTGTCACGCGCGTAGTGGGCGGACCGGCCGGGCCGGAATGAGGGGCCGTCCGTTCAACCAACCCGCCGGGTCCAACAAGCGGGCAGGGGCGGTAGCCTAGGCACCATGAGCAACGATTCAGCCCGGCCCATCCGCACCGCCGTCGCCGGTTTCGGCCTTTCGGGCAGCGTCTTCCACGCCCCCTTCATCGCCGCAAACCCTGCCTATTCGCTGGCTGCCATCTCCACCTCCGACGCCGGCAGGCAATCTGCCGCCGCGCACAGCTACCCGGCGGCCAGGATCGTCGACACCCCGGCCGACATCCTGGAGTTCGCCGGCGAACTGGACCTGCTGGTGCTCGGCACGCCGCCCGCCACCCACTATCCGCTCGCGAAAGCGGCGCTGGAAGCCGGGCTCGACGTCGTCGTCGACAAGCCGTTCGCCATCAGCAGTGCCGAGGGCCAGGAACTCATCGGCCTGGCCGCGCGGCTCGGCCGGGTGCTCACCGTGTTCCAGAACCGGCGCTGGGACGGCGACTTCCTCACGGTCAAGGCCCTCATGGACGCGGGAGCCTTCGGCACCGTGACCCGCTTTGAGTCCCGCTTTGAGCGGTGGTCGCCCGATGTCCCGAAAGCGTGGAAGGCGGCAGCCACGGCGGACGACGGCGGCGGGGTGCTGTTTGACCTCGGCACCCACCTGCTGGACCAGGCCGTGCAGCTGTTCGGGCCGGCCACCGTCACGCACGCGGAACTGGCGGCCAGGCGGCCCGGCGGCAAGGCCGACGACGACGTCTTCGTGGCCCTGCGGCACAGTTCCGGGGTGACCAGCCACCTGTGGATGAACATGCTGTGCGCCCAGCAGGGGCCGCGCTACCGCATCCTGGGCAGCGAGGGCGCCTACACCAAGCACGGCGTGGACCCGCAGGAGCCCTACATCGTGGCCGGCGGAAGCCCGCTGGACGCCGACTACGGCGTGGAAGATCCGGACTGGGCCGGGCTGCTGGGACGCGACGGGCATCTGGACCGGCTGCCCACCGAGCGCGGCGCCTACCCGGAGTTCTACCGGATCCTGGCCGCAAAGATCGCCGACGGCGGTGCCGCCTCGGCGCTGCCCGTCCCCGTCGACCCCGCGGGCCCGCTCCAGGTGCTGCAGCTGATGGAGCAGGCCCGGTCCCTGGCCTGAGTCGGGCTTAAACAACAATCGACTGCTCCGTAACTGCCGTTCTGGGGGTCCAAAAGGGCGGTTACGGAGCAGCCGATGCGGTGCTGGTTACGCGGAGACCAGCTGGTTAGGCGGAGACCAGCTGGTGCCAGTCGGCGACGAGGGGCAGGTTGTGCGCCTCGGACACCGAGTGGTGGGCAACCTTGCCGGCGGCGATGTTCAGGCCGGCGGCCAGGGCGGTGTCGCGCTCGAAGGCAGCCTTGACGCCCAGGTTTGCCAGGGCCACCGCGTAGCGCAGCGTGACGTTGGTCAGCGCGTACGTGGAGGTGTTCGGGACGGCGCCGGGCATGTTGGCGACGCAGTAGAAGATCGTGTTGTGGACCTTGTACGTGGGTTCCTGGTGCGTGGTGGGGTGGGTGTCCTCGAAGCAGCCGCCCTGGTCCACGGCGATGTCCACCAGCACGGAGCCGGGCTTCATCCGGGACACGAGCTCGTTCGTGACGAGCTTCGGGGCCTTGGCGCCCGGGATCAGGACCGAACCGATCACGAGGTCGGCGTCGACCACGGACTTCTCGATCTCGTACTTGTTGGACGCGACCGTCTTCAGGCGGCCCTGGTACTGGGCGTCCAGTTCGCGGAGGCGGTTGATGTTGATGTCCAGGATGGTGACGTCGGCGCCCAGGCCCAGGGCCATGGCGGCGGCGTTGGTGCCGGCAACACCGGCGCCGAGGACAACAACCTTGGCCGGACGGACGCCCGGGACGCCGCCGAGCAGCACGCCCTTGCCGCCTGCCGGGGCCATCAGGGAGGTGGCGCCCACCTGCACGGACAGCCGGCCGGCAACCTCGGACATCGGCGCCAGCAGCGGCAGGGACCTGCCCTCCTGGACGGTCTCGTAGGCGATGGCGGTGACGCCGGAGTTGATGAGCGCCTGCGTCAGTTCCGGCTCGGCGGCCAGGTGCAGGTAGGTGAAGAGGATCAGGCCCTTGCGGAAGCGGTGGTATTCGGCCTTGACCGGTTCCTTGACCTTCAACACCATGTCGGCGCGGCCCCAGACGTCGTCGGCTTCGGCGACGATCTCGGCGCCGGCGATCGCGTATTCCTCGTCCGTGATGCCGGAGCCCAGGCCCGCGCCGCGCTCGACGAGGACCTCGTGGCCGTTGGTGCGGAATTCATGGACGCCAGCCGCGGTGATGGCGACGCGGAACTCGTTGTTCTTGATCTCTTTGGGTACGCCGATGATCATTTGTTAGCTCCAGTGGGTGTTGGCCTCGTGGGCCTGGATGAGCGGGGGATTCGTAATTCCAGAATAAATCCCGCTGTGAGGCACGCGACAGGTGACGCCGCCGGGTGCTCGGCGTCGGCCGCGTGATTCCGGGGTTTTTCAAATCCGGGGATAGACATTTGTCGAGGCAGCGGGCGTCAGGTGTCGGCTCGTGTCCGTCGCGGATGCATTCGCAGCGCGGCGGGCCGGGGCAGTAGTCTGGCAGGATGCAGCAGCAGGACGTGGAGCAGCTCGTGGAGCAGGTGGCGCAGCGGCTGGGCCGCGGTCTCTCCCTCGAGGACCTCGACGGTTTGCTGCTCGCCTACAGCTCCAACCAATCGCATGCGGACCGCGTCCGGGTGAACTTCCTGCTCAGCAAGCGGGTCCCCGTGGACGTCATCGCATGGCAGCTCTCCCATGGGATTGCGACGGCGGTCCGGCCGGTCGTCGTGCCGGCCAACGCGGATCTGGGCATGCTCGGCCGCGTGTGCGTGCCGCTGCTCGTGCGCGGCTTCCGGGTGGGCTACCTGTGGGTCCAGCTCGACGCCGAGGAGCCAGGCGCCACGACCGTCCTCGCCCAACTGCAGGACGTGGCGCCAGAGCTGGAGCAGCTGTCCTCCCTGCTGCTGGATTCCAACACGGCCGAATCCGAATTCCGCCGCCGCCGCGAACAAGAGTTCCTGGCCGCCTGCGCCGGCGAGACCAACGCGGCCGCGGCCGTGGCGGGCTGGAAAGAGGTCCAGGGCAGGGGTCCGTGGCAGTTAGTGACCGTCCTGGATGCGGATGGCTGGGCCGGGGGCTCGGATCCCATCGCCGACACCCTCATTCACCGCTCCGCGGCGCTGCAGGCGACCATCGGCGTCGACGCCGCCCTGTTCAGCGCCGGCACGGAAACCCACGCCGTGGTGCTCTTCAAGGAATCCACGGGACGCGCGGACCACGCCCAGGTGCTGGTCCACTACCAACTGGAACTCGCCAAACGCTCCGGGCGGACGGTCCGGCGGATCATCCTGGGCACGAGCGAGGGATTTGCCAAGCCCCGGGAACTCGCCGAGGCCTACCGGCAGTCACGGCAGGCGGCCCAAGCCGCGGCAGTGGACCCGCAGCTGGGCGAGCTCGTCGACTGCCGGGCCACCGGCGTCTACCAGCTGCTGGCCTCGGCCGGCGGCGGCGCGGGGGCATGGGCGGACGCGGGATCCGTGTATTTCCGCCTCCTCGAGGACCATGACCGCAACCGCGAGCTGCTGCCCGTGCTGGAGCTGTTCTACGACAACGACGGCTCGGTCCAGGAAGTCGCGGCCAAGCTGCACCTCCACCGGAGCAGCATCTACAACCGGCTCGGCCGGATCCGCCAGCTGCTGGGCGTGGACCCGTTGAAGGGAATGGTGCGGCTGGAACTACATGCTGCGCTCAAGGCGCGGCGCTGGGCGGACCGGCCCCGGATCTAGCTCCGGAGGTCAGCCAGGATTTGAACCTGCGGCCTAGCCCTCGCGCTTGGAGGAGTCGACGTCGAGGGTAAGTTTCGCGTCCTGCCCGGCGTCGGGGCCGGGCTGGTGGACGGCGCTCCGGCGCACAGCGTCGCGGTGGCGGGAGATCCTGCTGTCCACCCACAGTGACACCGCAACGAAGGCGACGCCGCTGGCCAAATAAGCGGCGGTATTGTTCAGGCCCATGGCGGTTCCGAAGATGCCGGCGAGCAGCATGGCGGCGATGCCTGCCATGATGTGCCACCCTCTGAATTTACCCACAAACCAAGCTTAACCCGCGGCATATCAGTGTTTCCGCGCAGGAGCGGGATCGTTGCTTGATCCTTATCACTGCTTCATGAAGCATCCGTTCATGAAGCATCTGTTCCTTAAACACCGGCGGCCTCGTCATCGTGGCCGGCCGGCGGCACGGCGCCCGTACTGTTCTTCTTCTGCGTGTCGAGCCAGGCCATGATGTCGGCCAGCCGGATCCGTCGGTGCGTTCCCCGGTATTCCACCGGGATCTCGCCGCGGTCGGTCATGTTCCGCAGGTACGTGTGGGAGATTCCCGCAAGCTCCGCGGCCCGGGACGTCGTCAGCATTTCCTCGACACTGCTGACGGTAACGGCCTCGCCGCGGCTGAAGCGGCCCAGCAAATCGACGACGGCGTCCCGCGCCGCGGGCGGCACCCGGTGGACGGTGCCGTCAACGAACACCGTGATGTCGTGGCTGCCTTCGAGGGCGTACCTGAGTTTCTGCGCGTCCTCGGCCGGGAGGCCGGCCGTCACCCGGGGTGCTATCAGTGCCATGAGTGCATCCTAGCGGCTGCATCGCAGAGGGAGGGGCAGCGGGTGGCTCCGTCGGTGGGCCGGCCCGTGGGCCAACCGGCCGCCCCACCTGCGGACCCGCCGTTACAGCCCAAGGTCCTCCAGGACCGGCAGTTTTGCCCGGACCCATGCACGGGCCTCAGTTGCGCTCGGCGCGGACAGGGCCAGCTTGGCCAGCTCCTGCGCTTCGGCCAGGGTGACGGTCTTCAGCACGGCCGCGACGGCCGCGATGGAACGCGCCGTCATGGACAGCGTGGTGACGCCCAGCCCCGTGAGGACGACGGCGAGGGCCGGGTCCGCGGCAGCCTCGCCACACACGCCCACCGGCTTGTCGTGCCCCTCGGCCGCCGAACCTTCCACCGTCAGGCCCACGAGCCGCAGTACGGCAGGCTGCCAGGGGGTGTTCAGCGCGGCCAGCGGGCCGAGCTGGCGGTCGGCGGCCATGGCGTACTGGGTGAGGTCGTTGGTGCCCAGGCTTGCGAAGCCGACTTCGCGGAGGATGGCCTCTGCGGTCAGGGCGGCCGACGGGACCTCCACCATGACGCCGGGAGTCTTGATCCCTGCCGTGGCGCACAGGGAGGCAAAACGGGCCGCTTCCTCCGCGGTGGAAATCATCGGGGCCATCACCCAGACATCAGCCTCAGATGCCTTCTCGGCCAGGGCAATCGCCTGCAGCTGGCGCTCCAGGACACCCGGCGTGGTGAAATCGGTCCGGTAGCCGCGGACGCCCAGGGCCGGGTTGGGCTCGGTGGCGTCGGTCAGGAACGGCAGCGGCTTGTCCGCTCCGGCGTCGAGCGTGCGCAGCACCACTTTCTTGCCCGGGAAGGCGTCGAAGACACCCTGGTAGGCGGCGGCCTGTTCCTCCACGGTCGGTTCGGTGTCCCGCTCCAAGAAGCAGAACTCGGTCCGGAACAGTCCCACACCCTGGGCGTTCAGGCCGGCCGCGGCGACGGCGTCCTTGGCGCCGCCGACGTTGGCGAGAAGCGGAACGAGGTGGCCGTCCGCCGTCGTGCCCGTCCCGTCAAAGGCGGACAGCAGCGAGGCCGTGGCTGCCCAGTGGGCTGCGGCCGCGCGCTGGGACTCGTCCGGGTTCGCGGTGATGAGGCCGGCCGCGCCGTCCACGTACACCTCGGTGCCGTCGGCGAGCTCGTCGACCCCGACGGCCGCGACCACGGCCGGCAGGCCCAGCGACCGGGCGATGATCGCCGTGTGGGACTGCGGGCCGCCGCCGGCGGTGACCAGGGCCAGGACCTTTTCCGGATCCAGGGTGGCGGTATCGGCCGGGGCCAGGTCCTCGGCGATGAGGATGAACGGGGTGGCGGACACGGGAATGCCCGGCGCAGGTACTCCGCGCAGTTCCGCCACGATCCGGGACCGCACATCCAGGACGTCAGTGGCGCGCTCGGCCATGTAGCCGCCCAGATTGTGCAGCATTTCCGAGACGGAGGCGCCGGCTTCCCAGATCGCCCGCTGCCCGGACGTGCCGCGGCCGATCAGCTTGGCGGCGGATTTGAGCAGCATGGTGTCGGTGGCCATGAGGGCCGTGGCCTCGAGGACGGCCTTGCCGTCACCAGTGACGGTCTCCGAACGGGCCTTGAGTTCGTCGTGGACGGATTTCGCCGCGGCCTTCAGCGCCGCCGTCGCCTCTTCCGCTGTGACGCCGGCGGAAAGCTGCTCTCCGGCGGGCGGTTCGCTGATCGGTTTGGGCATCTGCCGGACGGTGCCGATGATGCGGCCGGGGCTAACGCCTACTCCTGGGAAGTTCTGCACTGAAGGTCCTCATTCTCTGTCGTAGGCCAGTGGCCACTAAGCCGGTAAACCAGGTGCCGCCGCTGACCCTGCTGATCACTTGTTCCTGCGGCTGACGGCTACGTCGGCGGGTGGGTCACGGCACCTGCAAAAATTGTATGTGATGTAGTTCATATAGCGTTGCTATAGGTGCTAGGGTAGCGGTTATGAGTATCGAAGGCCAGCTACCACCCAAGGCCCGGCTGCTGCGCGCGGCCGCCGAGCTGCTGGCCAACTCGGGCGGATCTGCAGTTTCGACCCGCCAGATCACGCAGCTGGCCGGTGTCTCGGCACCGACCCTCTACCACCACTTTGGTGACAAGGAAGGGCTGTTCGACGCCGTCGTCGCAGCAGGTTTTGACGAATATGTCGCGGGCGAACGTGACTTCGCGCCCTCTGGCCAACCGCTGGAGGACATCCGCAGGATGTGGGACAACCATGTCCAGTTCGGGCTGAAACAGCCGGAGCTTTACCTCGTCATGTTTGGCAATATCCGCCCTGAGAGCCGTCCGGCGATCGTCGCCGATGCCGAGGCCCTCATGGAGGAGATGCTCAACAAGGCGGCGGTCTCCGGCCAGCTCAACGTCCCGCCCAAGGAGGCGGCCAGGTCTATCCTGGCGGCCAACGTGGGCATGACTCTCATGCTGATCGCGGAAAAGGTGCCGGAGCGGAACCTCGAGCTCTCCGCCATGACCCGCGACGCCATGATCTTTGCGGTTTCCACCGACCAGGCCCGGGACAACGGTTCTGATGACAGCGGAAAATCCTCCGTGGTCGTGGCGGCCATCGCATTGAACGCAGCACTCCAGGCGTCCCACTCGGACCAGCTCTCGAGCTCGGAACTCAAGCTCTTCCTCGAATGGCTCCACCGGATCTCCAACAGCTCCACCAGCTAGCTCGGCGAAATTATCGGACCATCCTGCAAAGCAGCGGGAATGACGGTTAGGAACTCACATGGCAACAGATACAGTTGCGAAACCACGCACCAGCGTGCGGGTACACGTCCAGAAATTCGGGACGTTCCTGTCCGGAATGATCATGCCCAACATCGGCGCGTTTATCGCCTGGGGCTTCATCACGGCGCTCTTCATCCCGGCGGGCTTCCTGCCCAACGTGGAGCTCGCCAAGCTGGTGGGGCCGATGATCACGTACCTGCTCCCGCTCCTGATCGGCTACACCGGTGGCCGGATGGTCTACGGCGTGCGTGGCGGCGTGGTGGGAGCTGTTGCCACGATGGGTGTGATCGTCGGTACCGACATCCCCATGTTCATCGGCGCCATGCTCCTGGGCCCGCTCACTGCGTGGCTGATGATGAAGGCGGACAAGATATGGGAAGGCCGGGTCAGGCCCGGCTTCGAAATGCTGATCGACAACTTCTCGGCCGGTTTCCTGGCCGCCGGTATGGCAATCGTCGGCATGCTGGTGGTCGGCCCGGTGGTGAAGGCCTTCAGCAACGGCGCCAGTGCCGTGGTCGAATTCCTGATCGCGAACGGTCTGTTGCCCTTCACCAGCATCTTCATCGAGCCCGCAAAGGTCCTGTTCCTGAATAATGCCGTCAACCACGGCATCCTCACCCCGCTCGGCACGCAGCAGGCGCTCGAGCAGGGCAAGTCCATCCTCTTCCTGCTTGAAGCCAACCCCGGCCCGGGCTTCGGCATCCTGCTGGCCTACTCGTTCTTCGGCAAGGGTCTGGCCAAGGCGTCCGCGCCGGGCGCGGCAGTGATCCAGTTCGTCGGCGGCATCCATGAGATCTATTTCCCGTACGTCCTGATGAAGCCGATGATGATCTTCGCCGCGATCGGCGGCGGCATGACCGGCATCTTCACCCTGGTGGTCACCGGCGCCGGCCTCCGGTCCCCGGCCGCCCCGGGCAGCATCATCGCTGTCTATGCCTCCGCCGCACGCGACAGCTACGTCGGAGTGACCCTCTCCGTGCTATTCGCCACTACGGTGTCCTTCCTCATCGGCTCGGTGATCCTGAAGGCCAGCAAGGCACCCGCGGAGGACGACCTAAGCGAGGCCACGCACCGGATGGAAGCTCTGAAGGGCAAGAAGAGCTCGGTTTCCGCGGCCCTGATCGGTGAGGGCGTGGGTGCCAGTGGCGTCGCCGTCCTCGCAACCCCGATCAAGAACATTGTCTTTGCGTGCGACGCCGGAATGGGCTCCAGCGCGATGGGCGCCTCCGTGCTTCGCAACAAGATCAAGGCGGCCGGCTTCCCGGACGTCAAGGTCACCAACTCCGCAATCGCCAACCTCAGCGACACGTTCGACGTCGTCATCACCCACCAGGACCTGACCGAGCGGGCCAAGCCCGCGACCGCCAGCGCCGTGCATGTCTCCGTGGACAACTTCATGAACAGCCCGCGGTACGACGAGATCGTGGAACTGGTCAAGGCCAGCAACACGGAAGCCGAGACGACGGACGCCGGCACCGCGGTCGCGGGAGCGGCCCCTGCCGCGGCCGCCGTCGGCACCCCGGAGTCCCCCGCGGAGGCCGAGCCGGACGCCGAGACGGGCGCCGATACGGGTCCTGCGGGTATCCTGGTGGCCGAAAGCGTCGTCCTCAACGGCACCGCCACCACGCGGGACGCCGCGATCGACGAGGCCGGGCAGCTCCTGCTGGACCGCGGCGCCGTCGACTCCGGCTACATTGACGCCATGCACGAACGCGAGGAATCCGTCTCCACCTACATGGGCAGCTTCCTCGCCATCCCGCACGGCACGAACGCCGCGAAGGACCACATCATGAAGTCCGCGGTCTCGGTGATCCGATACCCGAACGGCATCGACTGGAACGGCAAGGAAGTGAAGTTCGTGGTCGGCGTGGCCGGCGTCAACAACGAACACCTGCACATCCTGTCCTCGATCGCTAAGGTCTTCACCAACAAGGCCCAGGTGGCCCAGCTTGAGGCGGCCACCACGGTTGACGAAGTGCTGGCCCTGTTTGGAAAGGTCAACTCCTAGTGAAGGCTGTTCATTTCGGAGCCGGAAACATCGGGCGCGGATTCGTGGGCCTGCTGCTGCACGAGGCCGGGTATGAGGTGGTGTTCGCCGACGTCGCGGACGCCCTCATCACCCAGCTGGCCGCCGCGGACAGCTACCAGGTCCACGAAGTGGGGGAGAGCCCCGCGGTCCGTACCGTCGACAACTTCCGCGCGCTGAACTCCGGCACCCAGGAAGCCGCCGTCGTCGCGGAAATCGCGACGGCGGACATCGTCACCACCGCCGTCGGCCCGCACATCCTGAAGTTTGTGGCGCCTGTATTCGCCAAGGGGATCGCGGCCCGCGCCCCCGGGCTGGCGCCGCTGCAGGTGATGGCGTGCGAGAACGCGATCAACGCGACCGATATCCTGAAGTCCGAAGTCGCTGCCCAGTGGGATACGGCCGCCGGGTCCCTGGACGCTGCAGCCATATTTGCCAACACAGCCGTGGACCGGATTGTGCCCAACCAGGAAGCCGGGCAGGGCCTGGACGTCACGGTGGAGACGTTCTACGAGTGGGTGATCGACCGGACCCCGTTCGCCGGGAAGGAACCGGCGATCCCGGGCGCGACCTTCGTGGACGATCTGGAGCCGTACATCGAGCGGAAGCTGTTCACCGTCAACACGGGCCACGCGGCGGCGGCCTACTTCGGTTTCGAGGCCGGCCTGGGCAAGATTTCGGAGGCCATGGCCGATCAGGACGTCGCGGCCGACGTCCGCGCCGTCCTGGACGAAACCAAGGAGCTGCTGGTGGCCAAGCACGGCTTCAACCGGACGGATCAGGAGGCGTACGTGGAGAAGATCCTGGGCCGATTCTCCAACCCGCACCTGCCGGACACCGTCAACCGGGTGGGCCGTGCCCCGCTGCGCAAACTCAGCCGGCACGAACGCTTCATCGGCCCCGCTGCCGAGCTGGCCGAACGCGGCATCGTCCCCGAAGCGCTGCTCGGGGCGATCGCCGCGGCCCTGCGCTTCAATGATCCGGCCGACGTCGAGGCCGTGGAGCTGGCGAAAATCCTCTCCGCGTCCACGCCGGACGAGGCCACGGAGCAGATCACCGGCCTCGCAGCGGACCATCCGCTCTTCGCCGCTGTCTCCTCCCTCATCGAGGAAGCCAAGGCTGTCGTCTGATCAACGCCCTAGCTGGGCCGGCGCCGGAACTCACATGAGTTCCGGCGCCGGCGTGTTAACCCCCGCAGAGGCGGGCCCACCGTCACCCGCCCGATGAGCTATCACTTACGGTTCCTATCCGCCGGTTCCTATCCGCCGGTTTTAGCAACCCGGAATGATAGGGCAAGTTCTTCCTTGACCATTAGGGCGCCTAACAGTTAGGCTACCTAACTATGAACGCCAGTGAACCGGCCGACCCCGGGCTTCTCGCTCTCGCCGAAGACTTCCGCGATGCCCTCCGCCACAGCATCTACCTCGTCCGCCGTCTCGACGCCGGCGGCGAGCTCAGTGCCGCCCAGCTCAGCCTGCTCAAGATGCTGATGGACGCCGGACCCGCAACGGGCGGCAGTGCTTCCTCCGCCAGCGGAGTGCGGGTTGGCGAAATCGCACGGAACCTCGGCGTCAAGGTGCCCAGCGCCACCGAGCAGATCATCAAGCTCGAGCGTGCCGGTCTCGCCCGCCGGGAACCGGACCCCAACGACTCCCGCGCCGTCCGCGTGACCCTCACGGAAGCCGGCCTCGCCGCCGTCGCATCCGCCAATGAGCGCCGGAACGCCGTCATGGCCGGCGTCCTCTCGTCCCTGTCGGACGATGACCGCGCCGCCCTCGCCGCTGCACTTCCGGTCATCGGCAGGATCAACGCGACGCTCCTGGCCTGATCTTCAACCGAAAATTCCCATCATTTAGGAGTGCCCCCATGCACGGCCACCCCGCCGACACCCTGCCGGCAGCCGAAGCTACCCTCGAAGCCGAGAAAGCCTCACTACTCAAACAGCCCAAGGCCGTGTGGGCGACGGCCCTCGCGGCCGTGTTCGCCTTCATGGGCATCGGGCTGGTGGATCCCATCCTGCCGGCGATCGCCAAAAACCTGGACGCCTCCCCGAGCCAGGTGTCGCTGCTCTTTACGAGCTACTTCCTGGTGACCGCCATCGCCATGCTGATCACCGGCTACGTCTCCTCCCGGATCGGCGGGAAACGCACGCTGCTGATCGGGCTGGCGGTGATCGTCGTGTTCGCCTCGCTGTCCGGCACGTCGGGCAGCGTGGCTGAGCTCATCGGCTTCCGGGCCGGCTGGGGACTGGGCAACGCCCTGTTCGTGGCCACGGCGCTGGCGGTGATTGTCGGCGTCGCAAGCGGCGGCGCCGGCACGGCAATCATCCTGTACGAGGCCGCCCTCGGCCTGGGAATATCCCTCGGCCCGCTCCTGGGTGCGGTTCTGGGCGGCTGGCAGTGGCGCGCCCCGTTCTTCGGCACCGCCGTGCTGATGGCCTCCGCCTTCATCGCGCTCATTGCCCTGCTGCCCAACACCCCGCTGCCCGAGCGGAAAGTCCGGCTCCGGGATCCGCTGCTGGCCCTGGGGCACAAGGGACTGAGGACGACGGCGGCCAGCGGCCTGTTCTACAACTACGGCTTCTTCACAGTCCTCGCCTTCACGCCCTTCATCCTCGGCATGGACGCCTACGGGATCGGCGGGGTGTTCTTCGGTTGGGGCGTCGCTGTCGCCGTCTTCTCGGTATTTGCCGCCCCCGTGCTTCAGAACCGCTTCGGAGCCGTCCGGGTCCTCACCGGCACCCTGGTCTTGCTGATGCTGGACCTTGTGGGACTCGGCCTGGCCGCCGGGCACTCGGTGCCCGCCGTCGTCGTCCTCGTGGTGATTTCCGGGGCGCTCCTGGGCGTCAACAACACCATCTACACGGAGCTGGCCATGGGCGTTTCCGATTCGCCGCGGCCGGTAGCCTCCGCGGGCTACAACTTCGTGCGCTGGATGGGCGGCGCCCTGGCGCCCTTTGCCGCCGCGCAGCTGGGCGAGCACTTCGGCCCGCAGGTGCCCTTCTTCGCCGGCGCGCTGGCCATGGTGGCCGCGATTGCCGTGGTTTTCGGCGGACGCCGCTACCTGGCAGCGCACGAGCCGCACGTGGTGTAGCGGCCCAGCGGCGGGGTCCAACGCGCCGATGACAGAGAACGCCCATGCTTCCGAGGAAGCATGGGCGTTCTTTGCCACCCAGGGCGCCGGCTCAGGCCTTGGCGGACTCCTTGGCGGACTCCTTGGCAGCGTCCTTCGCGGAACCCTTGGGCACGAACAGGGTTTCGGCCTGTTCCAGGGACATGCCGTTGGTCTCCGGCACCTTGAACATCACGAAGAAGAATGACGCCGCCGCGAACAGCGCGTACATGGCGTACGTCAGCGGCAGCGAGGCCGCGGCCATCACCGGGAAGCTCAGGGTGATGGCGAAGTTGGCGATCCACTGAGCGGCCGCGGCCAGGCCCAGGGCGCGGGCTCGGATGCGGGACGGGAAGATCTCGCCCAGCAGCACCCACACCAGCGGGCCCCAGGAGGCGCCGAAGCTGATGACGAATACGTTGGCGGCAACCAGCGCGGCCGGACCCCATGCGCCGGGCAGCGAGATCGCGTCCCCGGACCCGGTGGCGGAGCTGAAGGCCAGGGCCATGGTGCCCAGCGAGAGAGCCATGCCGATGGAGCCGGCCAGCATGATGGGGCGGCGCCCGATCCGGTCCACCAGGGCGATCGCCACGAGTGTCACCAGGATGTTGGTGATGGCGGTGGCCACGGAGATGGTGAGCGAATCCTTTTCCTGGAAGCCCACGGCCTTCCACAGGGTGGTGGAGTAGTAGAAGATCACGTTGATGCCGACGAACTGCTGCAGCACGGACAGGATGATGCCGATCCAGACCACCGGCTGCAGGCCCAGGGCCTTGCCGCGCAGGGATCCCCTCTGGCCGGCGAGCTTGTCCTCGTCGATGGCCTTCTTGATGTCGCGCAGGTGCCGGTCCGAGTCCTCGCTCGGGGCGATCGACTTGAAGACTTTGAGGGCCTCCTGGTCCTTCCCCTGGAACACCAGGAACCGCGGCGATTCAGGCAGGGTGTAGGCGATCCAGCCGTAGACCACCGCGGGGACGGCGGCGGCCATGAACATCCAGCGCCACGCTTCCAGACCGAACCACAGGGCCTGGTCAGCGCCGCCGGCCGACGTCGCGAAGAGGGCGTCGGAGAGGAGGGCGGCGAAGATGCCGGTGGTGATCGCCAGCTGCTGCAGCGAGGCCAAGCGGCCACGGACGTGGCGCGGGGAGATCTCGGAAATGTAGGCCGGAGCGATCACCGAGGCCAGGCCGATGCCGAGCCCGCCCACCAGGCGCCAGAAGATCAGGTCCCAGATGCCGAACGCGAACCCGGTGCCGATGGCGCTGACCAGGAACAGCAGCGCGCCTAGCTTCATTGCCGGGATCCGGCCGTAGCGGTCGGCGACCTTGCCCGCCAGGTAGGCGCCTGCCGCGCAGCCGAGGAGGGCCACGGCGACGGCGAAGCCGGTCACGGCCTCGCTGAGGGCGAACTCGTCCTTGATGGCATCGACGGCGCCGTTGACGACGGAGGAGTCAAAGCCGAACAGGAAGCCGCCGACGGCGCCCGCCACGGCCAGCCAAATGACCCGTTTCGGGATCTTGGCGGCGGTCTGGTCCTGGGTGATGGTCATACGGCTCCCTGGGTTTGGCGGTTGGGTGATGCGGCGCGGACCTCGTCGGCCGCGGAACCGGCCCAGTGGCCGGCGCACACGCGCAACCGGCGTGCCCCCTGTCACCGACCAGCGGTTCCGCTTGAGACGAAACACGACGACCATGTGTCTTCGGAAGACGACAACGGCAGGCAGTCCAAAAGACTGCCTGCCGTGACGTGCAGCCAGTTGTCGGACTGCCGCCCTAGTGGGCTGCGGCCGCGGCGACTTCCTGTGCGGCCGCCTTCGGGTCCGTGAGTTTCTTGTTCGGCAGGGCGAAGCTGATCAGGAACGCGATGCCGGTGAGCACGGCGGCGGTGAGCATGACGGCGTCGATCGACTGCGCGAAGCCCTCGGTGATGGGCCGGGTGAGCGTCGCGTTGGCGGTGTGCAGCCAGCTGGTGTCGTTGAGGGAGTCATTGCGTGGCGCCGTTCTGGAAGAACTCGTAGAGCTTGGCGTTGGCCGGGTCGGCGGCCACGGCCGGGTCCTTGAGGACCTTGAGGTAGTCGGCGTTCTGCATGGCGTCCTTCATGCCCGTGGCGATCTTGTCCGCCGCCAGGCTGAACAGCATGGAGATGAACACGGCCGTACCCACCGCGCCGCCCATGGAGCGGAAGAACGCGGCGGAGGAGGTGCCCACGCCCATGTCCTTCGGCGGAACGGAGACCTGCATGGCCAGCGTGAGCGGCTGCATGCAGAAGCCCAGGCCCAGGCCGAAGAACACGGCGATGACGCCCGGGACCCAGAGCGCCGGTGTCCACGCCGAGGGACAGGCCCATCACGACGGCGGCGGCGGTCAGGACCGCCGTGCCCAGGATGGGGAAGATCCGGTACGTGCCCGACGCCGAGATGGTCCGGCCGGCGGTGATGGAACCGGTGAGGATGCCCACCGTGAAGGTGATCATCATCAGGCCGGCCTCGGTGGGCGTGAGGCCCTTGACCAGCTGCAGGTACATGGGCAGCATCGCGATGGCGCCGAACATGCCGATGCCGATGATGAAGTTCAGCAGCGAGGACAGGCCGAACGTGATGTTCCGGAAGAGCCGGAGCGGGATCAGGGCGTAGTCGCCGGCGCGCTTTTCGGCCAGCAGGAACGCGATGATGCCTACAACGCCCAGTCCGTAGCAGAGGAAGGAGTTGGCGGAGGCCCAGCCCCAGCTGCGGCCCTGTTCCGCGACCAGGAGCAGCGGAACGATGGCCAGCGTGATGGCGGCCGCGCCCCAGTAGTCGATCTTCTGCTTCACGTGCTTGGCCGGGCAGGTGCAGGTACAGGAACACCACGGCCAGGGCGGCCAGGCCGATGGGCAGGTTGATGAAGAACACCCAGCGCCAGCCGTCGAAGCCCAGGATGTTCGCGGAGCCGGCGAAGGCGCCGCCCACCACCGGGCCGAGGACGGAGGAGATGCCGAAGACGGACATGAAGTAGCCCTGGTACTTGGCCCGGTCCTTGAGCGCCACGATGTCGCCGATGATGGTCAGCGCGAGGGCCAGCAGGCCGCCGGCGCCCATGCCCTGGATGCCGCGGGCGATGGCCAGTTCGGTCATGGAGTGCACCGAGCCGGCGTACAGCGAGCCGGCCAGGAAGATCACGATGGCGATCAGGTACAGCGGGCGGCGGCCGAAGATGTCGCTGAGCTTGCCGTACAGCGGCGTGCTCACGGTGGAGGTGATGAGGTACGCGGTGGTGGCCCAGGCCTGCAGGGAAAGCCCGTCGAGGTCGTTGGCGATGGTGTAGATCGAGGTGGACACGATGGTCTGGTCCAGCGAGGACAGGAACATGCCGAGCATGAGTCCCACCATGACGGTGATGGTCTGACGCTGGGTCAGGACTTCTCCGGCGGCGCGCGCGGCGGTGGTTTTGGACATGACTGCTCCAGGGTGAAGTGTGGGGACGGTGAAGTATGGGGATCAAGCTGATAGTTGCTTTCAGTAACTATGTTACTGGCTCAATTGTTCCCGCCACTACCTCCCGGCGAAAAATGTCCTCAGCGAAGAAGTCCTCAGCGAAGAAAGTCCTTAGCGCTCCACCAGGATGCCGTCCGGATCGCACCAGATCATGGCTCCCGGGCGGATGGTCACGCCGTCGATCACCAGCGTCCACGTCGATCTCCCCGGCGCCGGCCTTGGCGCTCTTGCGCGGGTTGCTGCCCAGCGCCTTGACGCCGAGCGGCAGCTCCGCGATCGCCTCGCCGGTCCCGGATGGCGCCGTTGATCACGACGCCGGCCCAGCCGTTCGCGACGGCGCTCGCCGCGATCATGTCCCCCATCAGCGCCGTGCGCAGGGAACCGCCGCCGTCGACCACCAGCACGGCGCCGTTGCCGGGAGTGGCCAGCGTGGACTTGACCAGCGCGTTGTCCTCGAAGCAGCGGATGGTCCGGACCGGCCCGCTGAAGTGCGACTGGCCGCCGAGGGACTGGAACTGCAGCGGCAATGGAGCTGAGTTCCTCGCCGCGCTCGTCGTAGAGATCGGCGGTGTTGACGCTGGATGCGGTCACTGGTTCTCCCTATGGGTTGGCTGAGCTGGTTGGCAGCGGGTTTCAAGACCGAGACTCGCACATTGCGCCCAGATCTGCCGAGTTCCGGGGAGCCAAGGCTAGCGCTTGCTGCACGGCTTCCAAGTCTTGCCGCCCGGTGCATAACAGCGGGGGCCGTTGTATCCCGGATACGGGTTGGGCGCCGGGGCGGGGGGAACATAAGCAGGTGGTACGTAGGCGGGCGGGACGTAGGGGGCAGGTGCCGGGGGTACGTAGGGCGCCGGTGCGGGCGGCAGGTTGCGGATTCGCTCGGCCTCAGCGGCAGCAGCCGCTGCGGCAGCGGCTTCGGCGGCCTGGCGGTCTGCTGCGGCGGCGGCTGCGTCCCCGATCTCCTTCTTCTTCGCGCCAATGGCAGTCTGCTTGGTGGCCCCAGCCGTAGCCGCTGAGTCCAACCGGTTCAGCATCGCCGCCACCTGCGTCGTCCTGTACGCGGCCCATTGGACGCTGTCCTTGGCTTTTGCCGCTGCTTTGAGCGCGGCGAGCGTTGCGAGGGCGGCGACCAGCCCGGCATGGCCCTGGTCGAGCTCGGACACGGAATCAGAAAGGGGCGCGGCGGCGAGTGCTTCAACAGCCAGCGTCGTCTTCGTGACCTGCTGGGACGGCAGGCATTCGACGTTTGAGGAGCTCAGGCCCACGCCCCGAGTGCGAGCTTCGTCAAAGGCCGCAACAACCGGTGGATAAAACTTCTTGTTGGGCTCGAACAGGACGGGAACCCCGAGCCCCAGCCGGGCGACCTCAGCGTTGACCAGCTTTCCGGCCGAGTCGAAGACCCCCGCCAGGGTGCGTCCGTATTTGTCCAACGGCTCGACGTCAAGTTCGAGCCTGACTTTGGCTCCGACGGGCAGCAGTTGTTCGAGGCCTTTGGTCGCCTCGGGACCCATGCATTCGACGGGTGCGTTGGGGTCCTTGGTCTCCGGAGTGTCGACATTCAGGAGCCGGACAGTCTTTTCTTCGCCGTCTATTGAGGCCTTGAATGTGTCGCCGTCGATGACACGTACCACTATGGCCTGAGTTGCGCCGGAGCCGGCTGCTTCGCTCGGGGCAGAGTTCCCCTCGGCTGCCGGGCTGGAGTTGCAGCCACTGAGCGCCATGAGTGCTGCCATGGCGATCCCTACGGCCTTCGTTCGGGCAAGACCGCCCGGCATTTGTGACAACAAAAGTGTTCCCCCACGGAATGAGTGATGATCATCTTCTCCATAGTTGGAGGTTCAACATGACCTTACTGTGCTGCAATGCAAATGCGTGGTTCCCGGCACATTTTTCCAGATCTGCCGAGTCCCGATAGTCTGGCCCCAAGAGGCTCATCAGCCTGAGTCGCCAGTTCCGGGGGGAACCACATGAGCTTGTCCGACCTACCGAGCGCAGCTCCGACGGCGGCGGCGCTCGCCGAGCCGGAGCGCCGGGTCCGTCCGGTCTGGACCGCGGGCGTGGTCCTGGTCAACCTCGGCATCAATGCGGCGTTCTTCGGCCCGATCCAGGTGCTGCTCGGGCAACAGGCGGCGGCGTTCAGTGAAGGGGACAAGGAAGCCATCCTCGCCCTCGTGACCGGGGCCGGCGCCGCGGTATCGCTCGTGGCCAACCCCCTCTTCGGCGCCTTCAGCGACCGCACCACTTCCCGGCTGGGCCGCCGCGTGCCGTGGGTGCTGTTCGGGGCGGTCCTTGGCGCCGCAGCCCTTATCGCGCTGGCCGGGGCGCCGAACGTCGCCGTCATGGCCCTACTGTGGTGCCTCGTGCAGGCCGGCTGCAACGGCGCCTACGCCGCCATCACCGCCGCCATCCCGGACCGCGTGCCGGTCCCGCAGCGCGGCTCGGTGGGCGGACTGGCCGCCATGGGCCAGACGGTCGGGATCCTCGTCGGCGCGGTGATCGCCGCCGCCGTCACCGGAAACTTCGCCGCTGGATACCTGGTGTGCGCGGTGGCACTGGTGGCCGGCGTGGTGCTGTACTTTTTCAAGAACGACGACGTTCCGCTGCCCGCGCGGGCCCGTCCGCCGTTCAGCCTGGCCGGCTTTGTGCGGGGTTTTTGGATTTCGCCGGCCCGCTACCCGGATTTTGCCTGGGCCTGGCTGACCCGGTTGCTGGTGAACATCGGCAACCACATGGTCACCCTCTACCTGCTGTTCTTCCTTAACGACGCCGTCCGGGTCCGCGAAACCCAGGGCATCGAGCCCGAGTTTGGCGTCCTGATCCTCACGGGCCTGTATGCGGTCATGGTGATCATCACCAGCGTGATCGGCGGCCGGTTGAGCGACCGGATGGGCCGCCGGAAACCGCTGGTCATCATCTCCTCCGCCGTGATCGCCGCGGCCTCCCTCATTCTTGCGTTCGCGCCCACTTGGCCCGGTGCCCTGATCGGCGCGTCGGTGCTGGGCATCGGCTTCGGCTGCTACCTGGCGGTGGACTTTGCCCTCATCACGCAGGTGCTGCCCACGGCCCTGAACCGGGGCAAGGATCTGGGCGTCATCAACATCGCCAACTCGCTGCCGCAGGTGCTCGCCCCGCTGATCGCGTACCCCTTTGTGGCCCTCTGGGGCGGCTATGTTGCGCTGTATGTGGCGGCCGCCGTGATTGGGCTGCTCGGCGCCGTGTTTGTAGTGAAGATCAAAGGCGTGGACTGAGCCGCGCGCGTTCCGTTCAGGGGGTTTCTGGGGGCCCGGCAGACTAGCAGGGCGCCCGGTTTGGTGGCGTATAGTGGACGGCAATTGCCGCGGCAGCGCGGTGGGCGGATCAAGCCCGGCTGCCGAGAAAAACGACCCCCGGAACGCTGCTGATGCCTGATTTTTACTCAGATCTTCCACCGATGGCCCCTCCCCCCACTCTGCCCCGGCAACGGCTCCGTTATGTGCGGATCCTTGACGTTGCGGCGGGGTTTGCCCGCAAGGGCCTGGACTCCGTGGTCCTTTCCGAGGTGGCGGCCAAGGCGGATGTGCCGCTGGGGACGCTGTACCGCTACTTCCCCTCCACCACCCAGCTGGTCCTGGCGCTGTACCGCAAGCAACTGGGCGAACTGCTCGCGGGGAGCGCGCCGGAGGCGGGAAAGGTGGCGGCGCAGGCTCTCGCGGGAGTGGTGATGGAGATCTTCCATATGCGCCTGATGCAGCCCGCCGTGGAGCAGGCCCTCAACCGGGCGGTCTACGTGAAGGACACCGACACCACGCGGGTGCTCCGTGAGATCGATGCGACGGCCGAGAAGGCAGTGACGGCAGCGTGCGGCGACGCGGCAGTTGCCCGGGTCCTGCTGCTGACGGTTACGGGACTAGTCCAGGCCGTCCGCTGCCGCCGGCTGTCCCTCTTCGAAGCGGAGGAGGACCTGAAGAAGGCCTGTTCCCTCCTGCAGCGAGCCCGGCAGGCCGCGTAACCGGTCTAGACCAGAGGCCCGGAAAATGCTTTCCTGTACGTGATCCGGATCACTTAAAACCCTGGGGAAACGTTTCACCATGGTGCATAAGCGCTTCCGCGCGACGTAACCGGCGGGACGCCCTGTTTACCATTGCTGGACCGGATCCGGCTGACGCCAGCAAATCGTGGGCTCCACCGGCGACCGCCACCTCTGGTCGCCGCCGCCCCCGCCAGACCAACTTAAGCATCCCTGCTTGAGCTTCCAAGAGCCGTGCGCCCACGGTGAGTCCCAGGAGACAACGACGTGTCCACTGAAACGATCATTCCCGCCGATTCCACCTCCCCGGCTGAGGCAGTAGCCGCACTCAGCGACGAGGAAATCTTCGCATCCCACGAGGGCGGCAAGCTTTCGATTTCCAGCACCGTCCCGCTCGCCAGCAAGCGCGACCTCTCCATCGCCTACACACCCGGCGTCGCCCAGGTCAGCCGCGCCATCCACGCCAACCCGGAGCTCGCCAAGACGCTCACGTGGGCCCAGCGCCTTGTGGTGGTGGTCAGCGACGGCACGGCCGTGCTGGGCTTGGGCAACATCGGCGCCAGCGCCTCGCTGCCCGTGATGGAGGGCAAGTCTGCGCTCTTCAAGGCCTTCGGCGAACTTGACTCCATCCCGCTGGTCCTTAACACCACCGACGTCGACGAAATCATCGAGACGCTTGTCCGGCTGCGTCCCAGCTTCGGCGCCGTCAACCTCGAAGACATCGCGGCGCCCCGCTGCTTCGAACTCGAGGAGAAACTCATCGAGGCACTGGACTGCCCGGTCATGCACGATGACCAGCACGGCACCGCCGTCGTAGTCCTCGCGGCCCTGACCAATGCCGCCAAGGTGACCGGCCGGACGCTCGACAGCCTGCGCGTTGTGGTCTCCGGGGCCGGGGCGGCCGGGATCGCCGTCGCCGAAATCCTGCTGACGGCCGGGATTGGCGACGTCGTCCTCCTGGACTCCCGCGGCACCATCAGCAAGGACCGTGCGGACATCGCCGCCGATCCGGCGAGCAAGAAGGCCCAGCTCGCCGCCCGCAGCAACCCGCGCGGTGTGGCCGGCGGACCGGGTGAGGCGCTGCTCGGCGCCGACGTGTTCGTCGGGGTCTCCTCCGCCAAGCTGGACGAGGAACACTTGAAGCTGATGAACCACAGCTCCATCGTGTTCGCACTGTCCAACCCGGACCCGGAAGTCCTGCCGGAGGTCGCGAGCAAGTACGCGGCTGTGGTCGCCACCGGGCGCAGCGACTTCCCGAACCAGATCAACAACGTCCTGGCGTTCCCCGGTATCTTCCGCGGCGCCCTCGACGCCGGCGCCCGCCGGATCACGCCGGCCATGAAGCTCGCCGCGGCCCGGGCCATCGCAGAACTGGCCGAGGACGATCTTTCCGCGGACTACATCGTGCCCAGCCCGCTGGATCCGCGCGTGGCCCCGGCCGTCTCCGCTGCAGTCGCCGCGGCGGTCGAAGCCGAGTAGAGCCGCACACGCTGCGGCCCCACACGATGACGGCGGCGCTGCCTGGGGGAGCGCCGCCGTTGGCGGGCCTGGCCGGGTCCGTTCCCGGCCCAGACTGGCCGCCGCCTAGACTGGGCCCATGAACCCCGAGACTCTGGTGACTGTGCTCTGCGGCCTCGCCATCCTGGTGGGCGTGGCCGGAACCATCATTCCCGTCCTGCCCGGCAGCATCCTGATCGGGGCGAGCCTGCTTGCCTGGGCGTTGTGGGGCGGCGCCGGAACCACCGGTTGGGTGGTCTTTGGCGTCGGACTGGTGTTCGTCCTGGCCGGCATGGCCGCCAGTGCAGTCCTGACCGGCCGGAAGCTCAAGGAGCACAGCATCCCCAGCCGTTCCGTGGTGGTCGGCCTGGTGCTGGGCGTGGCCGGCATGTTCATCATCCCCGTGGTCGGGCTCTTCGTGGGCTTCGCCGCCGGGCTCCTGCTCAGCGAGCTGCACCGCACCCGCGTGTTCGGCACGGCGGTGGCCTCGAGCTGGGCCGCGCTGAAGGCCACGGGCCTTGGCATGATCGTGGAATTCGGCCTCGCATGCCTCGCCGCGAGCACCTGGGTAATCGGCCTCTGGGTGACCTCGGCCGCCTAGCAGCGGCCTGCCGGAGCCTACTACCATGGGGGCATGAGCGCCGGACCTGGCGAATCCGCCCCCCGCATTCCCGATGGCCGCATTCCCGACGACCGCATTCCCATCGGCCGGACTCCCGACCGCCAAAATCCCGGCGACCCAATTAATGACGATCCGCGCCGGCCGTACACGGACACGCGGGATCTGACGCCTTTCCGCAAGGTTGTGATCCGGACGCCGGTCCGCGGCCTGGCCGGCAACGTGGGCTCCGTGGTGACCGGACTCATGGCAGGCCGGGCCCCCGGGACGCTGGCCGCCGAGGGCGGGGTGCCCCGCCTGGGCAGAGTGGGAGGCCGGACGTCCGCCAAGAGGATGAAGGCCGTGCACTCCGCCATCTTCGGCAGCACCGACCCGGACCGCCTGATCACGCTGGCCCGCGCCTACCCCGGCTGGGCCGGCGTCTGTTACCTCATGGCCGGGCTGCTGGCGTACGCCCACGGCGGGCATCTGCGCGCCTCCGAGCTTCTGCAGCACGGCCTGAGCCTGCGGAATGACGAGGACGCCAACCGCTACGCAGCCGTGTACCTGGCCGGCGTGGTCACGAGGGTGGAGGTGGCGGAGCGGATCGAGGTTCCGGTGCTCTTTAGCGAGGAGGCCGTGTTCCTGGCCCTGTCCCATTCCCTGCGCGAGACCGGCCAGACGGAGGCGGCGCTTGCGGCACTTGCCGGCCTGCCGCCGTCGCTGCCGCTGGCCCTTGCCCGCTGTTCGCTTGAGGCCGAGCTGGGACGCGACGTTGACGTAGTGGCGGAGACCGAGGGGCTCCTGAACGCGGACGATCTGGCCGCCGCGCTGTTGCTGGTGCGTGCCCGGTCCCTGCGCAGGCTCGGAGCCTACACGGCTTCCCGCTCAGCCCTGCAGGAAGTCCTGCGGCGCAGGAAGACGGACTTCACCCTTCGCAGTGACGCGCTAACGGACACTGCCCTGCTCCTCCTGGACGCGGGCCGCAAGACCCTCGGAGCCCGGGAATGGCAGCGCCACAAACCGGCGCAGCTGGAGGCCGTGAAGGCCATCCGCAAGGACGCGGAAATGCATGAACTCTGGGACCGCGAATACGGGCGCACCGACGACGACTGACAGGCTTCCGCGTCCGACCACGGCCAAATACACGTATCGACTACTCTTGCGGGCCCCTTTGGCGGGGAGTACAAACGAGGCATGAGAGATGCGGTGGAGCGCTGGATGCAGCACTACATCACAGCGTGGACGACGAACGATCCGGAGGACATCCGGGCGCTGTTTACCGAGGACGCCATCTATGCGACCAGCCCTCAGGAGGCCGAACCGTGGCAGGGCCGGGACGATATCGTCGAGCACTGGCTGGCGGGGCGCGATGAGCCGGATGACTGGACGTTTGAATGGAAGCTGCTGGGGGTCGACGGCGGACGGGCGTTTGTGCAGGGTCTGACGACCTACCGGGGCAACAGCCGGAGCTATGACAACCTGTGGATCATCCAGTTGACCGCAGACGGCCGCGCGTCGTCCTTCACCGAGTGGTACATGCAGCGCAAGTAGCCGGGATTCCCGCCGTCACAGGTGGTTAATGGCTGCGCTGACGGCAGGCACGATCTGTTCGGCGAGCAGCAAGGCGCCCAGGATCAGCATGATGATCCCGCTGACCAGCGTCACCTGACGCGCTGCGCCCGGCCTGGCCTGCAGCAGTTTCCGCGCCAGAAGTGCCACGCAGCTGTAGATGACGCCCACCAGCAGGACGAAAGTCAGCCCCAGCAGTCCCGACTGGACCGGAACCGGCAATGCGGCGTCAGGGCTGACGAACTGCGGAACCAGGGCCACGAAGAACAGCAGGCCCTTGGGATTGATCCCGCTGATGCCCATGCCCTGGACGAAGATCCGGAACTGGCTCGCGGGCGCGGCCGCACCGGGGGCAGCCGTGCCGGTACTGAAGCTCGCCCCGCGCCAGGACCGTAGGGTACTGAAGCCCAGCCAGAGCAGGTAGAGCGCGCCCGCGGCCGTAAGCCAGCCGAGCACGCCGGGCATCCCGGCCAGCAGTGCCGCCAGCCCCAGTACGAGGAGCGCCGTGTGGAGCGCGTAGCCACCGCAAAGCCCGGCGACGGCGGGCGCGAAGCTGCGCTGCCTGAGCCCGGCCGCGATCGAATAGGCCCAGTCGACGCCGGGGGTGCAGGCCAGTGCGACGGCGACAACCAGGAAGGCGAGGAAAAGCTGGGGGTTCATGGCGGGCTCCAGGGGTGCGGCACCTCGTAGCGGGTACAAGGAAAACTCTAGGCAAATTCAGCCCGGAAGTGTTCGCTTATTTACTGAAGAATCGCGACTTTTGGGTAAGATAATTGCGTGATGGACAACATTGACAGAAGTATTTTGCGTTACCTCCAATCGGACGGCCGAATGACTGCCACGGCCCTGGCGGCCAAGGTCGGGCTGACCGTGGCTCCGTGCCACCGCCGGCTGCGGGATCTGGAGGCCGCCGGGATCATCCGGGGCTACCGGGCCGACATTGATCCGGCCGCCGTGGGGCTCGGGTTCGAAGCGATCGTGTTCGTGACCCTGCGGCAGGTGGACCGTTCCACGATGGAGATCTTCGAGAACCGGGTGGCCGACAATCCCAACATCGTGGAGGCCCAGCGGCTCTTCGGTTCGCCGGACTATCTGCTCAAGGTCATCGCGGAGGACCTTCCGTCCTACCAGCGGTTCTATGACAGCGAACTGACCTCGCTGCCCGGCGTCGAACGCCTGACGTCGACGCTGGTCATGAAGAACCTGAAAGCCAACGCCGGACCGCCGGTCTAAACGAAGGCCGAAAGACCGGCGGCGCCGGTCACGACGAGGGTCCCGACGAAGGGGTCAGGCGCCGAGCAGTCCCGTGGTCCGGTACGGAATGACCTCGCGCAGGAACATGCTCGTTGAGGTCCGGACGATGCCGGGACACAGCCGGATTTCCTCGGACACGCGGTAGAGATCGTCGGGGCTTGTGGCCACCACCCGGATCAGGAGATCGGTGTCGCCGGCCGGGGCGTGGCATTCGAGCACTTCCGGGATATTGCGCAGGGCGGCGATCGCCTCGTTGAGGTGGCTCTGGTCCAGTTCCGCGCTCACCGCGGCCGCCACGCCCCGGCCCAGGGCGGACGGCAGGACCCGGCTGCTGTTCGGGCGGAGCGCACCCGACGCCGTCATCCGCTCCAGGCGGGACTGGACCGTGCCGCGGGCCAGGCCCAGCTTCTGCGCCAGCACCATGACCGGCACGCGGGGATCTTCGTCCAGCGCGGCGAGAATCCGCCGGTCCGTCGCGTCGAGCTCCTGCAAAATGACCACTTCCTGTTCACTGTCGCGGCCGTAGTTGATCAGATTGGCTACTCCAACACCGGTCCGTTGCACCAACTGTAGGACTTCTGCTCAAATGGTGACAACAAAGGGGACGAGGCCACCGCCACGATCCCGAAGGCTACGGACACCCCGGCACACCACCCGGACCCCGGATGAGGCTCCCGCCAAGGAGCCCGCCGCTGATTGACTCTTGTTCACGCATCGTCATTCCGCACAACGCACCACCACGCGGCAAGAGCCCCTGAGCTACCGACGTCGGATTTCCCGAAGTCATCGGTAGCTGAGGGGCTCTTGTGCTGCTCCGCATAGGCTTGTCCCATGACCTCAGCTGGCCGCTTCGCCCCCAGTCCCTCCGGCGAACTGCATGTGGGCAACCTCCGCACGGCCATCCTGGCGTGGCTTTTCGCCCGGTCCGCGGGGCGGCGGTTCCTGATGCGGGTGGAGGACCTGGACCGTGCCCGGGCCGGCGCCGAGGCTGAGCAGCTCCGCGACCTTGCGGCGATCGGCGTGAGCTGGGACGGCGGCGTCGTGCGCCAGACGGACCGTGATTACCTGTATGCCGAGGCGATCGCGCAGCTGACGGAGGCCGGTCTGACTTACGAGTGCTTTTGTACCCGCCGCGAAATCCAGGAGGCCCCGTCCGCGCCGCACGCTCCGCAGGGCGCTTACCCGGGGACCTGCCGGGACCTCAGCGGCGCCGAGCGCGAGGCCAAACGGGCCGTCCGGCCGCCTGCTGTCCGGCTCCGTTCCACCGTGGCCGAGGCGACCGTGTGGGACGTACTCCACGGCAACTACACGGGGGTGGTCGACGACTTCGTGCTCCGGCGCAACGACGGCGTGACCGCCTACAACTTGGCCGTCGTGGTGGACGATGCCGCCCAAGGCGTCGACCAGGTGGTCCGCGGCGACGACCTGCTGCCGTCCACGCCGCGGCAGGCATATTTGGCGTTGCTCCTCAATATGCCTGTTCCGGAATATGCTCATGTGCCGCTGGTACTGAACGCCGACGGCGCCCGGCTGGCCAAGCGCGACGGCGCCGTCACGCTCGCTGACCTGGCGCTGGCCGGCGTGAGCGCGGACCAGGTCAGGGACACGCTGCTGGCGTCCCTCGGCCTCCCGCCTGGCCGCCTCGAACATGCCCTTGCCGCCTTCGACCCGGCCGCACTGCCGCGCGAGCCCTGGGTGTGGCCCGGCGTGCCGGGAGCGCATCCGGGAACCGGCATCCCCGGCGCCGGCATCCGGGCCCGGACGGACAGCCGCGGCGCGTAGGCTGGATTCATGACCGAGCCCGCACACGCCCAGCCCCGCTTCACTGTCGAGACAGCCAAGGTCCTGGCCGAGGTGGCCCACAACCGCCAGAAGGACAAGCTCAAGCGGCCATACCGGGAGCATGTGCTCGCCGTCGGGGATGCCCTAGCGGACTTCGACGACGACATCCGGATCGCCGGGTACCTCCACGACATCGCCGAGGACACCCCGATGACACGGCAGGCGCTGTTGGACATGGGTGTCTCCGAGCGCGCCGTGGACATCATCGAACGGGTGACGAAGCGCCTGCATGAGAACCCGGACGACTACCAGGCCGGCATTCAGTACATCGCCAAGGACCACGACGCCACGCTCGTGAAGATTGCCGACAACGCGCACAATTCGCTGCCCGAACGGGTCAAGGCACTGGCCGAAAAATGGCCGGACAAGCCCCCGGTGACCCGCTACGACGACGCCCGACCGGTGCTCTACGCCGCCGTCCCTGTGGAGGAAACCCGGAAAATCCTGGCCCGGATCAATCCGTGGCTGCTGAAGGAACTGGACGACATGCTCGACGAGGCGGACGACACTGACTACGAGAACCTCTCCTACGACGACCCGGCAGGAGTCACGGCGGCTGCGCCGGGCGAGACTCCTGCAGGCGAAACCGAGTCATCCCGGGACTAAGCGTGCATGCCTACGTCCTCACGCGCTACGGCGGACCGGACGCCATGGAGTTCCGGGATGTTCCGGCTCCCCAGCCCGGCCCGGGTGATGTCCGGATCAACGTCGCCGCGGCCGGGCTGAACCCGGTGGACTTCAAGTTCCGCCGGGGCGCGCTCCGTCCCATCAGCCACGTCCGCCTGCCGATCGTCGCCGGCTGTGAAGTCGCTGGGACGGTGGAGGCAGTCGGTCCCGGGTTCAACCGCTTCTCCATCGGTGACCGCGTCTATGCCCGGGTGGACAAGACGAGGCTTGGAGCTTTCGCCGAGCTGGTGTGCGTGCAGCAGGAATTCGTGGCCGCTATGCCGGTCTCGCTCGGGTTCGCCGAAGCCGCAGGACTGCCGCTGGCCGGACTCACGGCACTGCAGGCCCTCCGCGATGAACTCGGCGTGGGCCGCGGCACTCGGCTCTTCATCTCTGGCGGCGCAGGAGGCGTGGGAACGCTGGCCATCCAGCTCGCCAAGTATTTCGGCGCCGAGGTCACCACCACTGCATCGGCCCGCGGCGAGGCGCTGGTGCGGCGGCTGGGGGCGGACCGGGTCATCGACTACAACCGGGAGAACTTCGCCGACGTATTGCAGGATTTCGACGCTGTGTTGGACCTGGTGGGCGGCGTGACTCTCAGGGATTCTTTCCGCATGCTCAAGTCCGGCGGCCGGGTGGTATCCATCGCCGGCGTTCCGGAGCCCCTCACCGCGACGAAAGACCTGGGCTTGCCGCCGTTGATCGCCGCCGCGTTCGGGCTGATGAGCATGGGCATCCGCCGCCGCGCCCGCAAGGCGAAGGCCAGTTACCGCTATCTGTTCATGCATCCCAGCGGGGATGATTTGCGCACGCTGGCGGCACTCGTCGACGGCGGCCACGTGCAGCCTGTCGTAGACGGCACCTACCCGTTCGCGAAGATCGCGGAGGCCTTCGCTGCGCTCGAGCAGGGCCATGCCAAGGGCAAGATCGTCGTCACCCTCTAGGCCTGTTGTCTGCGGGACCGCCACATCAGGCCGATGTACGCCAGATCAAAGATGCTGCAAAGAATCCCCACGCCCAGGATCAGCGGCGAGTTGCCGTACCAGCCGAAGGCGATGGTGGGCGCGAGGGTGCCGATCCACTTGGCCACGGCGATCAGCAGGGTCTGGCCCCGGGGCCCGCCACGGGCAACGAACATGGCGATGAACAGCCCGGACATCAGCAGGTTCTGCAGGAAGGCCGCGTAGCGGGCTGCGTCGTCCCAGCCGAACTCGGCGACGAACAGCAGCTGCACGGCGAAGGACGTGACGCCCAACAGGACCGCCCAGCCGATGAACAGCCGCCGCGTCACCCAGCCCGGCAGCTCGGAGCGGCCGAACCTGAGGAAGGTGTACACAATCACGACGTCGGCCAGTCCCCACGCAATGTTGAAGACCCCCTGCGCGGTAATTCCGGTCGCAATGGAGCGGCCCGCGTAGATGGCCTCCCAGGCGAAGTTCAGCCCGAGCGCGGCGGCAGGGATCGCGTAGCTCCTGTCCCTGAAGCCGATCCGGATGGCGTCGACGTAGACCACGGTCCAGGCCAGGCCGCTCACGATCGTCAGAAACAGGATCACGGTCCCTCTCTCATGCATAAGCGCCATACGTGCTGACACAGCGAGCATATCGATGGCTGGCCGATGCCGCTCAGCGGTGGGCCAGGGAGCAGGTGACAGCCCCGGTGCAGCGTGGCCGCAACCTATGAAGTTCTAGGATTGCGGCCAGGACGAAGACGTCTGTTTTCCATGAGGAGTAACCATGACTGTTTATGTCCAGCCAGGCCAAGAAGGATCCAAAGTCCAGTTTAAGGACCGCTACGAGAACTGGATTGGCGGCGAATGGGTGGCTCCTACTACCGGCCAGTACATCGAGAACGTCTCCCCAGTGAACGGCAAGCAATTCACAGAGGTAGCCCGAGGCGCCGCTGCCGACGTCGAGCTGGCGCTGGATGCCGCCCACAGAGCCGCTCCGTCCTGGGGCAAGGCCTCGGCCACCGAGCGCGCCGCCGTCCTGAACAAGATCGCCGACCGCATCGATGCGAACCTGGAGATGCTCGCCGTCGCCGAATCCTGGGACAACGGCAAGCCGATCCGCGAAACCCTCAACGCAGACATCCCGTTGGCGGCGGATCACTTCCGCTACTTCGCTGCCGCTATCCGCGCACAGGAGGGCAGGCTGTCCCAGCTCGACGACGACACCACGGCCTACCACTTCCACGAGCCGCTTGGCGTCGTGGGCCAGATCATCCCCTGGAACTTCCCGATCCTCATGGCGGTCTGGAAAATGGCTCCGGCCCTGGCCGCCGGCAACGCCGTCGTCCTTAAGCCCGCGTCCAACACCCCGGCCTCCATCCTGGTGCTGGCCGAGCTCATCGCGGACCTGCTGCCCGCCGGCCTACTGAACATCGTCAACGGCTTCGGCTCAGAGGTCGGCAAGCCGCTGGCCTCCAGCCCGCGGATCCGGAAGATCGCCTTCACCGGCGAAACCTCCACGGGACGGCTGATCAGCCAGTACGCCAGCGCCAACCTGATCCCGGTCACCCTGGAGCTCGGCGGCAAGAGCCCGAACATCTTCTTCAACGATGTCGCTGACACCAACGACGCGTTCTACGACAAGGCACTGGAGGGCTTCACCCTGTATGCCTTCAACCAGGGCGAAGTCTGCAGCAGCCCGTCCCGCGCCCTCGTCCAGGACGGCATCTACGATTCCTTCATGGCCGACGCCGTGGCCCGGACGCAGCAGATCATCCAGGGCAACCCGCTGGACACCGAAACCCAGATCGGGGCCCAGGCGTCCGTCGGCCAGATGGAAAAGATCCTCTCCTACATCGACATCGGGCTCCAGGAGGGCGCCAAGATCCTCGCCGGCGGGAACCAGACGGAGCTGGACGGAGACCTGGCCGGCGGTTTTTACGTCCAGCCGACCATCTTCGAGGGCCGCAACAAGATGCGGATCTTCCAGGAAGAGATCTTCGGTCCTGTCGTCTCAGTGGCGCGGTTCAGCGACTACAGCGACGCCATCAGCATCGCCAACGACACCCTCTACGGCCTCGGCGCCGGCGTCTGGTCCCGCAACGGCAACGTCGCCTACCGCGCCGGCCGTGAGATCCAGGCCGGCCGCGTGTGGGTCAACAACTACCACGCCTACCCGGCAGGGGCCGCGTTCGGCGGATACAAGTCCTCCGGCATCGGCCGCGAGAACCACTCCATGATGCTGGACCACTACCAGCAGACCAAAAACCTCCTGGTCAGCCATTCAGAAAACAAGCTCGGCTTCTTCTAAAGCCTGTCAGGGGCCCGCCGCCACCGCGGCGGGCCCCTTGACGCACCCTTTCAACAACGGCACCACGAAGGACTCACAAATGACGAGAATGTTGATTATTGGCCCGCCCGGATCCGGCAAAGGCACCCAAGCGGAACGGATTTCCGAGCGCCTCGGTGTCGTTGCGATCTCCACCGGCGACATCTTCCGTGCCAACGTCAGAGGCGGAACACCGCTGGGGCTGGAAGCAAAGGAGTACATCGACAGCGGCGACTTCGTCCCGGACAGCGTGACCAACAAGATGGTGCGGGACAGGCTGCTGCAGGAAGACGCCACGTCAGGCTTCCTCCTGGACGGCTACCCGCGCACCACGTGTCAGGTTGATGAGCTGGACGACATTCTGGCGTCCGGGGCCCAGGTCCTCGACGTCGTCTTGCAGCTGACTGCCGACGACGAGGAACTGGTCTCCCGCCTCCTGCAGCGTGCCAAGGAAACCGGGCGGAGTGACGACAACGAGGCCGTGATCCGCCACCGGCTGGACCTCTACCACGGGCAGACGGAAGCTGTGGTGGCGAAGTATGCCGAGCGCGGGATCCTGAGCCAGGTTGACGGCATGGGCAGGATCGATGACGTTACGGACAGAGTGATGCGCAGCCTGGAACATCCCGTCAGGGCCTCCGCCGTAAGCGGACGCTAGTACGGCAGCGGCCGGCACCGGCCGCAAATGACGGCGGCGCCGCCCACCAAGCTGGGCGGCGCCGTCGTCGGGCGTGGGCGGGGTTGCGGGTTATTTCTTCAGTGATTGGGCGATCTGGGTCATGACGGTGTTGTCGGCCAGGGTGGTCGCGTCGCCGACTTCGCGGCCTTCGGCGACGTCCTTGAGCAGGCGGCGCATGATTTTCCCGGACCGGGTCTTGGGCAGTTCGGGGACCACGAGGATGGTTTTGGGTTTGGCGATCGGGCCGATTTCCTTGCCGACGTGGTTGCGGAGTTCCTGCACGGTGGCGTCGCCGCTG
Organism: uncultured Actinomycetota bacterium; assembly: GCA_963722145.1. GTDB lineage: Bacteria > Actinomycetota > Actinomycetes > Actinomycetales > Micrococcaceae > Arthrobacter. The sequence continues at coordinate 317,849 of CAVRLW010000020.1, forward strand.
TCCACGGCGTCGGCGCGGAGGATCACGAAGGCCACGACGGCCTGGCCGGTGGTCTCGTCCGCGGCGCCGACGACGGCGGCTTCGGCGACCGCGGGGTGGGAGACGAGGGCGGATTCGATTTCGGTGGTGGAGAGCCGGTGGCCGGAGATGTTCATCACGTCATCGACCCGGCCCAGGAGCCAGATATCGCCGTCCTCGTCTTTTTTGGCGCCGTCGCCGGCGAAGTACATGGTCTCGAACCGGGACCAGTAGGTTTCCTTGAACCGTTCCGGGTCGCCCCAGATCCCGCGGAGCATGGCCGGCCAGGGTTCGCGGATCACCAGGAAGCCGCCGTGGCCGTTGGGCACGGATTCGCCGGCCTCGTCCACGACGTCCGCGGCGATGCCGGGCAGCGGGACCTGGGCCGAGCCGGGTTTCGTGGCCGTGACCCCGGGCAGCGGGGCGATCATTTGCGCCCCGGTCTCGGTCTGCCACCAGGTGTCCACGATCGGGGCCGGGTGGGCCTTCTTCTCGCCGTGCTTGCCGGCGTTGGCGCCGATGACCTCGCGGTACCACATCCAGGCTTCCGGGTTGATGGGTTCCCCGACCGAGCCCAGGACCCGGATCGAGGAGAGGTCGTAGCCGGCCGGGATGTCCTTGCCCCACTTCATGAACGTGCGGATCGCGGTGGGGGCGGTGTAGAGGATGGAGACCTTGTACTTCTCCACGATCTCCCACCAGCGGCCCTGGTGCGGGGAGTCCGGGGTGCCCTCGTAGATGACCTGGGTGGCGCCGTTGATCAGCGGGGCGTAGGCGACGTAGGAGTGCCCGGTGATCCAGCCGACGTCGGCGGTGCACCAGTACACGTCGGTCTCCGGGTGCAGGTCGAAGACCGCCTTGTGCGTGTAGGCGGTCTGGGTGAGGTAGCCGCCGGTGGTGTGCAGGATGCCCTTGGGCTTCCCGGTGGTGCCGGAGGTGTAGAGGATGAAGAGCGGGTGCTCGGCGTCGTGGCCGGCCGCGGTGTGCTCGGCGGACGCGGCGCCGACGGTGTCGGCCCACCAGTGGTCCCGGCCCTCGTGCCAGTCCACGTCCGCCCCGTTGCGCTTCACCACCACGACGTTCTGCACGGTGTGCCCGGGCCGGGACAGGGCGTCGTCGACCGCGGGCTTGAGGGCGCTGGGCTTGCCGCGGCGGTAGGTGCCGTCGGCGGTGACCACGAGCTTGGCCTCCGCGTCGTCGATCCGGGACCGCAGCGCGTCGGCGGAGAAGCCGCCGAAGACCACGGAGTGGATCGCGCCGATCCGGGCGCAGGCCAGCAGGGTGATCACGGCCTCCGGAATCATCGGCAGGTAGACCGCGACCCGGTCGCCCTTGGCCACGCCCAGGGACTCGAAGGCGTTCGCGGCCTTCTTCACCTCCGCGGTCAGCTGGGCGTAGGTGTAGGTGCGGGTGTCCCCGGGCTCGCCCTCGAAGTAGATCGCCACCCGGTCCCCGCGGCCGGCCTCGACGTGGCGGTCCAGGGCGTTGTAGGCGGCGTTGACCTCCCCGCCGGCGAACCACTTCGCGAACGGCGGGTCGGACCAGTCCAGCGCCTCGGTGAAGTCCCTGGACCAGTCCAGCAGCTCCCGGGCCTGCCTGGCCCAGAACGCGGGCCGGTCGGCGGCGGCCTCGGCGTACACGCCGGCGCCGGCCACCGCATCCGCCGCGAACTCGGCCGAAGGCGCGAAACGGCGGTTCTCCTGGGACAAGTTTTCGAAGGCGTCGCCTGCCTGGATGGGGCTGGATGATGCCGCGGTTAGGGCGTTGGACATGGGTAACCCCTGTTCTTTACATAATTTGCGGTGAAAAATGCGTGCGTGCGCCGGCATGCGGGGTGCCGCTCGGGGCACTGCCGTGGACCGGGCCAGGATCCCAGCGGCGGCGTATCCCGCCTAGGGATACGCCGCCGTCGCAGGTAGCCGGATTGATCAGTACTTGATGACCACGCGGCCGTCGATCTTGGCGTGCTTCATCTCGTCGAGGACGGCGTTCACTTCGGAGAGCTCCCTCGTGGACACCGTGGGGTGGATCTTTCCCTGGGCGTAGAAGTCGAGTGCTTCTTCCAGGTCCTGCCGGGTTCCGACAATGGAGCCGCGGACTGTCAGGCCCTTGAGCACAATCTCGAAGATCGGCGCCGGGAAGTCCCCCGGCGGCAGCCCGTTGAAAACGATCGTTCCGCCGCGCCGGGCCATCCCGATGGCCTGCCCGAACGCTGACGGGTGCACTGCCGTGACCAGGACTCCATGGCATCCTCCGGTTTCGCGCTGGATAACTTCGGCAGGGTCTTCGTGCAGGGCGTTGACCGTCAGTTCGGCGCCGTGCTTCTTGGCCAGGGCGAGCTTGTCGTCAGCGATGTCCACCGCAGCGACCCGCAGCCCCATGGCGACGGCGTACTGGACGGCGATGTGCCCGAGTCCGCCGATCCCGGAGATAGTGACCCACTGGCCCGGCTTGGCCTCGGTCATCTTCAGGCCCTTGTAGACGGTCACGCCGGCGCAGAGCACCGGAGCCACCTCGACCGGGTCCGATCCGGCCGGAACGCGGGCGGCAAACCGGCTGTCGACCAGCATGTACTCGCCGAAGGAACCGTCGACGCTGTAGCCGGCGTTCTGCTGGGCCTCGCAGAGGGTTTCCCAGCCGGTGCGGCAGTACTGGCAGTCGCCGCAGGCGGACCAGAGCCACGCGTTGCCGACCAAATCGCCGACGGCCAGATCGGTGACGCCCTCGCCGAGGGCGACGACCTCGCCGACGCCCTCGTGGCCGGGAATGAACGGCGGTGACGGCTTGACCGGCCAGTCGCCCTCCGCGGCGTGCAGGTCGGTGTGGCATACGCCGGTGGTGAGGACCTTGACCAGCGCCTCGCCGCGTCCCGGGGCGGGGATAGGAAGGTCCTGGATCTGAAGATCCTTGCCAAATTCAGTAACTACAGCTGCTCTCATCGTCGTCATTGTCGATATTCCTTCGTCGTTTTGTAGCCGCAGCAAATAATGCGCAGGCATGAATTGAACATCAGGCCAGAAGCCGGGCGTGATGCCCGTTGTCCGCCGAAGCCTCGCCGGGGGTGTGCGGTGAGGCCCGCGGATTGTCAGGGTGTGGATAACCCGCCACAGTTCCAGTCCGCGTCGCTGCCGTGGAACGTGGCCCAGGCAGTCATGGTCTGGAGTGTGAAGCACAATCATCGCCGGCACTTCTGCTGAGCAGGATGATGGCTGTTGCCTAAAAGCCTAGGGAATGGAGGGTTGCGACGAGGTTGCAGCCGTGTGAGTCAGGTCACCCGGGCGGGCGTGTTCCGAGTTCGGTTTCCAGGCGCTCCAGGTCGGCCACCACCGCAGCCCTCTTGGGTGAGCGGGGCGGCAGCAGCTTCAGCGCCGCCATGCGCACGGCAATGTCATCGCTCGCTTCGGGAAGTTCCGCATACTGGAGCAGGGCTTCCGCGCTGCCGTCCGTCAGAACGGCCTCCCGAAGGAGTGTGGAGACCCGCCGCCGCAGCGTCACCACACCCGGAGCCTCGGAGCGAGGCAACACCGGGCCGCGATAAATTTCCAGGGCCACCCTGTGTGCCCCGCGCTGGAGGCAACTGAGAACCTGTCCGGCGTCCGGCAGCACGTCCACGGTGAGCCTGTAGGGCCGGGATTCCGGCACGGCGGCAGGATTGAACTGCTGAAGGACTTTCCTCAACCGGACCATCTCCGCCCGAAGGGTCATGGCTGAGACTTCCCCGAACAGCATGCTGCCGAGCTCTTCGCCGCTGAGACCATCCGGATGGATGCTCAGCAGGGCCAGCATCTCGCTGTGCCGTGGGGACAGCGATACCGTTCTTCCTTCGATGCTGAGCAGCGCGTGGTCGCGGCCGAGCAGCTGAAGGCTGTTGCGATAGAGGCTTCGGACCGGGCTGCCGGGAACCGTTCTGGGCCCGGCGGCGGAAGCAGGTTTTCGCCGCCGCGCGATCCGGTCGCGCTTCGCGGCGGCCAGCAGAAGACGCTCCACGCGCAGCTGTGCCTGTGCGGCCGCGACCGCAGCCTCTACGAGGGAAAGGGTGTGCGGGGCGACTGCCATCTCGGTGCCGGTGATATCCAGGACTCCGATCACGGCACCGGTGTCTGGATCACGGAACGGCACCGCCGTGCAGCTCCACGCGTGAACAGCCCGGTTGAAATGCTCGGGACCGGAGACCTGGATACTGCGGCCCAGTGCCAGGGCGGTTCCAGGAGCGCTAGTGCCCACGCTGGCCTCGGACCAGTCCGCGCCCTCAACGAACAGCATGTTCTCGGCGCGCCGGCGCAGGGAAGCGTCCCCGTCGACCCACAGGAGCCTGCCCAGTTCATCCCCGACAGCCACGAGCAACCCTTGTTCGGAACTGGGCTGAATCAACAGTTTGTTGATCACCGGCATGACGGACGCCAGCGGATGGCCGCGGCGGTACTCCTCAAGGGCCTCACCATCGAGGAGTACCGAGGACGGCGGCATGTCAGGATTGGCCTGCAGCCGAAGCGAACGCTTCCAGGACTCTTCAATGATTCTGCGAAGCGGCCCCTGCCCGGACCTGATGCCGAGCTGCATCGATGCTGTGACACGCCTGGCAGCAGGCGGCGTCGGGGCCGTCACCGGGGTTGGGGGTAGCGACCGAGGACTACGCACGGTGGCTCCATTGTCGTCAAGCGAAATTGGGGCCCAAGTGTGGCCCCAATCACAAGCATACTGCCGCGGGGCACCTTGATCGCGGCCTGGCCCCGTCACAACCTACTGACTGTGTCCACCTAGACGCGCCCCAGGTCGTCGATGTCCTCGAGGAACTGCTGGTGCACTTCGGCGCTGACCGTGGTCCGGGTGTCGGCGATCGCATCGAGGTAGTCCTGGGTGGCCGGGCCCTTCCGGACCGCCTCGCGGACGGATGCGCTGCCGCCGGACGCCAGGCCGCCGTCGTCGTATACCGCTTTTTCGAGAGCCCGCTGGGAGGCGCTGCGGGCCGCGTACTCGATGTCCGCGGGGGAGAACCCCTCGGTGCGGTCCACCAACAGCTCGACGTCGACGTCGTCCACCACGGTGGCGGGGATGAAGCGCTGCCACATGGCCTCGCGGGCCTGGCGGTCCGGCAGGCCGATCGGGATGACGTAGTCGAAGCGGCCATGGCGCAGGAATGCGGAGTCCAGGGCGCGGATGAAGTTGGTGGCGCAGACCAGCAGGCGGCCGGGCTGTTCGCGGAACGCCGGGATGATCTTGAGCAGCTCGTTGGTGACGCCCTGCAGCGGCGACGGCGGTTCGCCGGAACGCTGGGAGGCGATCTCCTCCACCTCATCGATGAACACGACCGCGTGCTCGAGTTCGGCGATCTCCAGGAAGGTCTCGCGGAGGGCGCCGGCCAGCCCCTTGGGGTCGGAGGCCAGCCGGGAGGGGAAAACCTCCACGAACGGCCACTCCAGCCGGGAGGCGATGGCCTTCGCGAACGTCGTCTTGCCGGTGCCGGGAGGGCCGAAGAGGACGACGGCGCGCGGCGGCACCACCCCGTATTCGTCGGCGAGGTCGGCCTCGGCGAGCGGCAGGACCAGCCGGCGTTCCAGCAGTTCCTTCTCGTTGCGCATGCCCGCCACGTTTTCCCACAGGTCGCGGGCCAGGATCCGGCCGCCGAGCAGGCTGAGCGGCTCGAGTTCCTGGCGCTGGACCGGGATTGTCCGCTCGAAGTAGCGCAGGTTCTTCTTCAGGGCGAAGCCGCGGCTCAGGAAGGCCTCCACCCGGGTTTCGGATTCGGGCATCAGCGCGGAGAGCTTGTTGAGCCCGTGCGGGGCCATCCGGTTTTCGACGGCGGCCAGCAGCGAGGTGCCGATCCCGCGGCCGCGGTATTCCGGAAGGGTGGCCAGGAAGACGATCCAGCCCTGATCGTGCGCGGCCCGTCCGACGGCGGCGCCCACCACCTGATCGCCCTGCACAGCCACGACGGCGTGGTCCTTTTCGCACGAGGCCAGGACCTCGGAGAGCGCGTAGACGGGCTCCACGTTTGATTGCCTTGAGGGACTCCCAGAGGTGCAGGATGCCGTCCAGGTCGGCCGAATGGAAGTCCCTGATCCGCCAGTTGGTCATGAGCTGTCTCCCGGGTGGTTCGTCGTTGAGCCATGTTGAGTCTTCCGCTGAGCATATGCGAACCGGGTGCATGAGAGGTTGCGGGGACGTTGCGTTACGCGGAGGCGGAATGCCGGGTTCTTACTCCGGATCCCCGCCGGCGCTCGCTGTGTCCCTCCCTGCGGGAGGCGTGGCCACGAGCGGATACGGGCCGGTGAACCCGTCGCGGACGGCGGCGATTTCCAGGATGCGGTGCCGGCAGAGGCGCCAGCCGAGCATCAGGAGCGGGACGATGACCACCAGGGACGCGATGGTCCACGTTCCTACCGGCGAGTCGAATGCCATGAGGACCAGCACCGCCAGGAGGAAGGCCAGGGTGATCCAGCCGGTCACGGGTGCGCCCGGCATGCGGAACGCGGGCCGGAGCAGTTCGCCGCGGGCTGCGAGCCGGGCAAGCTGCATCTGGCACAGGACGATCATGGCCCAGGTGCTGATGATGCCCAGCGATGCGACGTTCAGGACGATCTCGAAGGCCTCGGCCGGGACCACGGCGTTCAGAATCACGCCCAGGCCAGCCACGCCGGCAGTGAGGGCGATGCCGCCGTACGGGACACCGGACTTGTTCATCCGGCCGGCGAACTTCGGCGCGGAACCCGAAACGGACATCGAACGCATGATCCGGCCGGTGGAGTAGAGGCCCGCGTTGAGGGAGGACAGCGCCGCGGTGAGGACCACGAGGTTCATGATGGCGTCCACGCCGTCCACCCCGATGGAGCCGAAGAACGTCACGAAGGGGCTTTCGCCGGCCTTGTAGGAGCTGTAGGGCAGCAGCAGGGAGAGCAGCACGAGCGAGCCGACGTAGAACACCGCGATGCGCACGATCACCGTGTTGATGGCCCGCGGCATGATCTTCTCCGGGTTTTCGGTCTCGCCGGCGGCGGTGCCGATCAGCTCGATCGAGGCGTAGGCGAACACGACGCCCTGCATCACCACGATGGCCGGCAACAGGCCGTTGGGGAACATGCCGCCGTTGTCCGCGATCAGGCTGAAGCCGACCTCCTGGCCGGCCACGGGCGTGCCGAAGATGACGAAGTAGATGCCGACGACCAGGAAGGACACGAGCGCCACGACCTTGATGAGCGCGAACCAGAATTCAAGCTCGCCGAACACCTTGACGCTGATGAGGTTCAGGCCAAGGACCAGGATCAGGGCGGCCAGGGCCCAGGTCCACTGCGGCACGTCCGCGATGGGCGCCCAGTACTTCTTGAAGAAGTTCATGTACAGCGCGACGGCGGTGATGTCCACGATCGCCGTCATGGCCCAGTTCAGCCAGTACAGCCAGCCGGTGACGAACGCGGCCTTCTCGCCGAAGAATTCGCGGGCGTAGGAGACGAAGGAGCCCGATGAGGGCCGGTGCATCACGAGTTCGCCGAGGGCGCGCAGGATCATGAAGGCGAAGAACCCGCAGACGGCATAGCTGATGATCAGGGCCGGTCCGGCGGTGGCGAGCCGGCCGCCGGCGCCCATGAACAGGCCGGTGCCGATGGCGCCGCCGATCGCGATCATCTGGACCTGCCGGGGTTTCAGGCCCTTGTGGTAGCCCTGGTCCTCGGCGTGGAGCGCGGCCCCGGAGGCATGGGCATGCGCCGGAATGGTGTGGTCGGAGACGGCCCCTTGTGGTTGGGCCGGCAGTTCTTCGGTTGGCTGTTTTTGGGCGCGGGCAGTTTCGGGATGAGTCACGGGGGTCCTTCGGGGTTCGAGGGTGCGCTACTTGCTCAGGTTGGCCAGGCGCTGCGGGCTGAGGAGCTCGGTGAGCTGCTCGGCAGTGAGCAGCCCGTGTTCGAGCACGAGCTCCGCAACCCCCTTGCCGGTGGCCAGGGCTTCCTGCGCGATGGCCGTGGCCGTGGCGTAGCCCAGTTGCGGGTTCAGGGCGGTGACGAGGCCGATCGATTGTTCCACCGTGAGGCGGAGGTGTTCGGTGTTGGCGGTGATGCCCCGGACGCAGCGGGCCGTGAGGGTGCGGCAGGCGGCTTCCAGGTGGGAGATGCTCTTGTGGAGGCTGTGGACGATGATCGGTTCGAAGGCGTTGAGCTGGAGCTGGCCGGCTTCTGCGGCCATGGTGATGGTGACGTCGTTGCCGATCACCTCGTAGGCCACTTGGCTGACCACTTCCGGGATAACCGGGTTGATCTTGCCGGGCATGATCGAGGAGCCGGACTGCACCGCCGGGAGGTTGATCTCGCCGAATCCGGCGCGCGGGCCGGAGGAGAGAAGCCGGAGGTCGTTGCAGATCTTGGAGAGCTTCACGGCCACCCGCTTGAGCACCCCGGAGAGGTGCACAAAGGCGCCGACGTCCTGGGTGGCCTCGATCAGGTCCACCGCCGTGACCAGCGGCAGGCCGGTGATCTCGGCTAGGTGCCGGCAGGCGGCCTCGGCGTATCCGGCCGGTGCGTTGAGGCCGGTGCCGATCGCCGTGGCGCCAAGGTTGATTTCGTGGATCAGCAGGTCGGCCTCGGCCAGCCGGAGCCGGTCCTCGCCGATCGTGACGGCGTAGGTGCCGAATTCCTGGCCGAGGGTCATGGGGACGGCGTCCTGGAGCTGGGTGCGGCCCATCTTGACCACCGTGCGGAACTCGAGGGCTTTGGCGGCGAAGGCGTCTTCGAGCTCGGTGAGCGCTTCCAGCAGTTCCCGGGCGGCGAAGATCGTGCCGAGCTTGACCGCGGTGGGGTAGACGTCGTTGGTGGACTGGCTGAGGTTGACGTGGTCGTTGGGGTGCAGCCGGGCGTAGTCGCCCTTCGGGTGCCCGAGGATTTCCAGGGCCCGGTTGGCGATGACCTCGTTGGCGTTCATGTTCGACGACGTCCCGGCACCGCCCTGGATGACGTCCACCACGAACTGCTCGCTGAGCTTGCCGCCCAGAACGTCGGCGCAGGCTTCCGCGATGGCGGCGGCACGCTCGGCGTCGAGCAGCCCGAGCTCGTGGTTGGTGCGTGCGGCGGCCAGCTTCACGGCGGCCAGCCCGCGGACCAGGTACATGTTGGAGGACAGCGGCTGGCCGGTAATCGGGAAGTTCTCCACGGCCCGGAGCGTGTGGACGCCCCAGTAGGCGTCGGCGGGAACATCCCGGTCGCCCAGGAGGTCGTGTTCGGAGCGGAATTCTGCGCGTTCGTCGAGCGAGGTCATGGCGGTCCTTACAGGGCTTCGGGGGCGTTGGAGGTCGTGGGGGCAGCAAGGAAATCGGTGGCCTGCAGCAGCCCGACGGGCCGGCCGCCGCCCAACACAGGGGCCGCGGCGAGGTGCGCCAAGGGTGAGGTGTCGACGTCGAGCGCGGCCAGGACCCGCACGGTGACGGGCATCCGGGCGCGGTCTCCGCCGTCGGAGACCTTCACGGCGACGGCGCGGCCGTCCGGCAGGCCCACCAGCTGGACGCCTTCGAAGCCATCCTTGGCCAGCAGGTCCGGGACCAGGCGCATCAGCTCGGTGACATCCCGGTCCTCGCCCGCAACCATCTCGGGGTAGCGGCGCATGGCGCGGGCGACGGCGGCTTCCGCGCCGCCGGATCCGGCGCGCGGCCAGGCGGCCGAAGGCACGGGCCATGCCGCGCAAGCGTGAGTGCGAAGAGCGGGGTGCCGCAGCCGTCAGTGCTGGTGGCCCGCGGGTTCTCGCCGGTCAGGTCCACCACGGTTTGGGCCACGAGTTGCTGCAGCGGGTGCGCGGGGTTCAGGTAACCCTGGACCGGCCAGCCGTTGATGACGCAGGTGGCAGCCATCGCGGCATGCTTTCCGGAGCAGTTCTGGGCCAGCTGGGTGGCCTGGCCGCCGCCGCCGAGCCAGTCCTCGCGCTCGCGGGCGCCGTAGGGGAGGTCGGTGCTGTTCTCGAGGTCGCCGGCCGTCAGGCCATGCAGGTCCAGGATGCGCCGCGCACCGTCACGATGGATGGCGGCACCGGAATGGCTGGCGGCGGCGAGGGCGAGGAGTTCGTCCGGGAGGTCCAGGCCGGCGCGGACCATGGCGACGGCCTGCAGGGGCTTCAGGGCGGACCGAGGGTAGAACGGGGCGAGGGGCTCGCCGGCGGCCAGGAGGATCTGGCCGTCCGCGGCGGTGGCGATGACCGAGCCGTAGTGGACGCTTTCGACGATGCCGTCCCGGGTCTGGACCGCAAGCGGGGCGTGCTGCGGGAGCCGCTCCGGGACCAGCGGGGTAGGGGTGTGCGCGAGAGCAGGGGAAATCATTGCGTCCTTTGCGGTGGCGGTCGGTGTGGTTGTGGTGGCAGATCACTCTGGTTGCTGACTTTCTTGTTGCTAGCAAGGGCGTCCGGCGCCTGTGGTCAGGCGTTGAGGATCGAGTCGAGGGCAAGGCCAACGGCGTGCAAGTGCTGGCTCATGGCGATGCGCGCCGTCGCCGCGTCGCCGGCTTCGATCGCGGCCAGGATGCGCCGGTGCTCCTCGTCGGAAGCGTGCTGGCGGTCCGCCACCATGTTCAGGGTCTCGGACTGGTGGGCGAGGGCGTCGCGGATGTCCGCGACCACGTTTTCGAACACCTTGTTCCGGCTGGCCCGCGCGATCAACGCGTGGAAGCTGGAGTCCAGGCCCACCCACACTTCCGGGTCGTCCTCGCCGCTCATCGCGGCAAGGATGTCCCGCATGGTGTCCAGTTCCTCGGGCGAACGGCGTTCTGCGGCCAGTCCGGCGGCAGGAACCTCGATATGGGGACGCGCCTCGGTGAGGTCACGTGCGGAGTATTGGCCCAGGACCAGGTCCTTGGCCACGTGGTTGGCGACGACGAACGTGCCCCGCCCGGTTTTGGTGACCGTCAGGCCCAGGGCGGTGCAGGAGCGCAAGGCCTCGCGGACCACGGAGCGGCTCACCCCGTACTCCTGGGCGAGGGTGGCCTCGGAGCTCAGCTTGGCGCCGACGCCGAGCTTGCCGGATTCGATCTCGGAGCGGAGGACGTTGAAAACGGCTTCGGCGGCACTGAGGCGAGCCAAAGGCTGTCCTGCTGTCCGGCTGTCTGACAGGTTCACGCCTTAAAATATGGCAGGGATCACACCGGGGTGTCAATTGTGACGGCGGCCCCGGGTGTCCGGGGCCGCCGCCGTGTCCCGTGCCGGAGGTCCGGCGGCGGGTTACTTGCCGTGTTACTTGATCGGGCTACTTGGCCCGTGTTGATTGATCCTGTTACTTGGCCCGGGTCGGGCGGGTGCGGGCCAGCGCGGTGACGCCGGTGGCGAGTCCGATCAGTCCTGCTGCCAGCCCGATCCAGCCGGCGGCGGAGCCGGCATCACCTGATGTAGCTGCTGTCGTGGCGGAGACGGGCGACGCTGCCGGGGCCGCGGATTCGGTGTGGGCTGCGGTCCCGGCGTCCTTGGCCGTGGTCACGAATGAGGGGGCCGGGTGCTCGGGTTCGGCCTGGCCCTCGACCGTCTTCTCGTCCCACTTCACCACCGTGCCGTCGGTGTAGGTCTGGGCCGTCGGCAGCGTCACCGTGGTTCCGGCATCCGGCAGGACGCCCACGGAGAGGGAGAACGCCTGGTATTCGTTCTGGCCGATCTGGTGGGCGGCATCTGCGGTCCAGACCACGGAACTGGGGGCCTTGGTGACGGTGGCGCCGGCGACGGTGACCGGTTTGGGCAGATCGCTCGTGGTGACCACGGCCTTCCAGCCCTCGACGGGCTTCACCGACACCGAGGTGAACGGGGTGTCCGAGGGCAGGGTGACTTCGAGTTTGCTGGTCTTGGCCGTGGCGGACTCGTTCGGGACATTGAACGTCAGGTGGCTGTAGCCGCCCGCGGCCGGGTCATCGGAGTCGACGTGGACGTGGGCGGACGCGGCGGCCGCGCCGGCGGCGAGCAGCCCGGCGGTCATCGTGGCGGCTGCGGCGGTCGTGAGGGTACGGCGGAGGGAGGATTTCATGGCAAAGGTGCCTTTCACTATCAACTAAACGGTGGGGGACCGGCCGGTGCGGTGTCCGTCCGGCGGTAGCAGCGGGTGGCCGCCTGCCGTCCCCGTCCGTGTGTGAAAGGGGCCGGTGTCAGGCGGCGGGCGACGGCTCCGGGGGTCCGCGCCGGGTCGGCAGGCGCCGGCCTACCCGGAGCTTGGGCAGGGCCTGGTTGAGCGTGCAGGGGCCGGGGACGCGCCTCGGCACGACGGTGACAGGTTCTGGCAGCTGCACGAGCGGCCCGAACCAGGCGGCCAGCGCGGCCAGGGCCCGCTCGCCGCGGGCCAGCAGCAGCGCCGAGACCAGGGTCGCCACCGTGTGGGCGGCGAACATGGCCCCGCCCATGCCCTGCAGACGGAACGGGCATGGCTTGGCTGACCAGCCCGGAGGCGAAGCCCGCGGCCGCATGGCCGGCATGGCCGTACATCCCCGGCTCCGGAATCCTCACGGGCGCCGCGGCGGACAGCGCGCCGAACGACCAGTGCAGCCACAGTTGCCCCGCGCCGAGCAGCCCGGCCAGCACCGGGAAGGACAGGCGGAAGCGGGTCAGGACCGCCACCGGGATCATCGCCACGGCACACAACGCCGTCACGATCGCCGGCTCGGGCAGCCGGCCGCCGCCGGCCAGGTGGCCGCCGGCCGCCAGCGCCACGATGATGGACCCGACCAGCCCGGTGCGGAACAGCCGGAAGGAAGCGCGCGTCATCGTGAGCAGTCCTTTCCGGATACCGTGGGCGGGCTGGTTGTCGCTTAAGTCCCTTAAATCGCACGGGCCATTGTGCACCCCCACGCGCCCACCACCCGCGCCACCGGTACGAACGTGCCGGAATAGCCCTGTGCAGGCGCATTGGTGCGTTCTATACTGGAAATGAACGAAAAACGGCACGTTCGTACCTATATATGCAGGTCACGCCGACGTATCTTGATCAAGGGGAGGCGGCCATGGGGAACTCGTTTCCGGACGGACTCGCTGCCGAGGCCCGGGCCCGGCGCGGGTCGCTCCGGCTGAGCCAGCGTGAACTGGCCGAACTGGCAGGGGTCTCGGAGCGCTTCGTCCGGTTCGTCGAACAGGGCAAACGCACGGTGCAGCTCGATTCCCTGCTGGCGCTCCTGGACACGCTGGGGCTGGAGCTCCGGGTCCAGACCCGGACCAGCGCCGCTGCCCGGGCCCTCGCCGGGCCTCGGGCCAACGGCGAACCTCGAACCCACGGGGAATCCCGAACCCAGAGTGAACCTCGAGCCCACAGCGAACTGCGGGACGCCCCGGAAGTCCGGCCATGAGGCACCGCATCGCGGATATCTACAAGACCGGCGTGCTGGCGGCGCGGCTGGAACGGCACGATGGCGGCACCAAGTTCAGCTATTTGCCCGCCTATCTGGCATCCGGGGGCCCCGCCGTCGCGAGCTCCCTGCCGCTGACTCCGGACCCTGTCCTGTCCGCGGCGGGTGCGGCACCGCCGTATTTCACCGGGCTTCTGCCGGAAGGCCGGCGGCTGAATGCGTTGCGCCGCTCCATCAAGACCAGCGTGGACGATGAGTTGTCGTTGCTCATCGCGGCCGGTGCCAACCCGGTGGGTGACGTGCAAATCGTTGGCCATGGCGAGAAGCTCGACCCGGACGAGCACGCCGTCGAGCTTGACCCCGGGACGCCCGTGGATTTCGAGGCCCTGCTGGGGGACTCCGGGCTGATCGACCCGGTGGCGCTGGCCGGCGTGCAGGACAAGCTGTCCGCTGGAATGATCTCCATGCCGGTGGCCAGCGCCGGCCGGCGCTACATCCTCAAACTCAACGCGCCCGAGTTCCCGCACGTCGTCGAAAACGAATACGTGATGTTCCGCTACGCGGCCCGGTTGCGGATCCCCCTGAGCCGGGTCCAGCTGATCCGCGACGTCGCCGGCCGGCCGGGGTTGCTCGTGGAGCGCTTCGACCGGGTGCCTGTCTCGAATGTGCCTGTCTCCGGGGTGTCTGTCCCTGGGGAGTCGGGGACCAAGTCTCCGGCTGGGTCGCCCGGGGCAGTGCAGCGGCTCGCCGTCGAGGACGGGGCACAGGTGCTGGGCCTTTATCCTGCGGACAAGTACAACGTGGGATACGCGCAGGTGTGCCATGCGCTTGCAGCGTATTGCGCTGCGCCGCTGCCCGCAGTGCGGAATTTGGCCCTCCAGGCGGCCTTTGCGTGGCTTACTGGCAACGGTGACCTGCATGCAAAGAACGTTTCCATGGTGCAGCAGCCGGCCGGGGAGTGGTCCATCGCGCCGGTGTACGACATCCCCTCCACCGTCGTCTACGGGGACAAGACACTCGCCCTGACCCTGGACGGCAAGCGGACGGGGATCTCCCGGAAGCACTTCCTGGGCTGGGCCGCGCGCATGGGTCTGACTGAGCGTGCCGCCGTCCAGGTGTTGGAACTGGCGCTGAGGGCCTCGGCGCCGCTGCTTGCGGACCTTCAGGCGGGCACGGCGTTCCGCTCCATGACCGACGACGGCGCCTCGCCGTTTTCGGCCATTGTCACCCGCGACTGGGTCAAGGAACTCAAGCACCGGCGCAGGCTGCTGGCGGGATGATGCCGCCGGCGTCGGATCTTACAGGCGTCGGCTGTTGCTGCGTGAAGCCTTAGAGGTGCTGGATGCCGGCCCGCTGCATGGCGTCTTTGTAGACTTCAACGTTTTTGGCGAGGAGCTCTTCCTGCTTGGCCGGAGAGACTGCGAAGGCGCGGCCGCCAAGCGCGGTGGCCTTGTAGATCTTGACGCCATGGTTCTTCAGCGAGGAATGGTAGGTCTTCTCGAAGAGCGTCAGGAAGGAGTGGGCGTCCGCGCCGTGGGCAATAACGGCCGAGACGCGCTTGTTGATCTTGAGGAACTGGCGGAAGGGCCTCAGGCCGTCCGTCTTCTCCTGGACGTTCAAGGCCGAGGAAGCGTCCGGATCGCGGATCCACGGGTAGGCGTTCCACGGCATCACATAGCGGGGATCCAGCTCTGCGGCCTCGTAGATGGAGGTGGCGCGGCGTGCGGCTTCATCATCATTGAAGTGGGAGACAAAGCCCGATTCCGTGCCCTTGCCGGGGCTGATATGCAGGCTGACGATCCGGCATTCGTCCTCGTCATGGATGGGGTCGATGTACGGGACCACCGATCCAGGCTTCTTTTCCATCAGTTCGTCGCACAGCTGCGTCACGGCGGCGATGTTTGGCTCCTGCAGCAGGGTCTTTTTTTCGTCCCAGTCAATCGTCACGATTTCTCCCTCAGCACTTGGCGTCCAGAATCAGGCGGCTTCCTCCACTCTACGCTTTCGCGGCAGGGGGTGTTTGGGCCGAGGCATTACGGCAGGGACTTCATGGTGGCGTCTTCATGATGGTCTTCGTGGCGGGGCCAGTGGCTTTCGGCCTCTGGTGATGGCGATGACGCGGGCGTAGGCTTAAAGCGCCTGCAGGTAACCAACTGATGACGCCGGGTTGTTCGGGACATGCAAGTGTCCGAGCCGTCTCTTTAGCGAGATCGCGAAGGTACCTGCAGGCTTATTGTCAGGCCGCCATCCGGGGCGTGGGGGCGCTTTTCTTTGTCGCCGTCGCCAGGTCAGATTTGTCAGCGCGGCCAGAGGCTGGGATCGGTCGCTTTCCAACCGGCCGTGGAGCCCGACGTGGGCAGCTCCCCGTCTCAAGGAGCATTGCCATGGCACTTTCTGTGGATTTTCACCACGTTGCCGACAATGACGAATGGCGTAAAGTCCACGTCTCCGTCGCCGAACTGCAGTCGGCGGGTCCAGGGCGAGCCGCGGATCCGAGTTCTTCGAGTCCAGCGGCGCCGTCGCCTCGCCCCGGCCGCTGGCCGAAGGTTGGGCCCGGGCCGCGATCGGCAGCCAGGCTCGACTGGTTCCTACGCCGCAGGCCGCTACGCACTCTGAGCTTGCTGCGTCTCATCGTTTTGGCCTGGTGCCGGAGCTGGCGCCGCTGGCGGGACCCCGGCTGGTCCGTGGGCAGACGGCCATAGGAAGCTGTTCCTGACAACGGCGTTCCCGGAAGGGGTGGTGCGGTGGAGTGATAGGTGTGGCCGGTGGGGGTGGTGAGTTCGATGGTGTGCGGGCGTGTTTGCGCGGCTGCGGGGTCGGCGTGCCGAGCGGGCGTTCCAGCCGGGGGTTTCTTTGGTGTGGTTGCAGGCTTCGCAGAGGCCGGCGCCGTTGGTGTTGGTGGTTGGTCCGCCGTGGTGCCAGGGGATGATGTGGTCCAGGTGGCGGATGGGGGCGTCGCAGTAGGGGGTGCGGCAGGTGTCGTCGCGGGTCTGGATGAGGCGGCGGAGCCCGGGCGGGAAGATCCTGGCGCGGGAGTCCATCGCGACGAGGTCGCCGGTGCCGGGGTGGGTGTAGAGCCGGCGGAGCCAGACGCCGAAGGCGGTGTCATCTGATGTCCCCGCGTGATTGGTACCCGGGGACCTGCCGGTTTCAGGGGGATCACTTTGTCCGGGTGAACCGACGGCGAATGTGCTGTCACTGGCCTTCGTGCCGTTGATGAGGGTGCGGGCCCAGCCGGCGGGGACGGTGCCGTAGCCGGGGAGCCGGGCCGGCTCGGAGTCGGCCTGGAGGAGGGTGCGGTCGGTCATGACGAGCTGGATCTCGACCCCGGTGATCCCGGCCGGGGTGCCGGTGCTGCGTTCGACCAGGGCGTCGGCCATCAGCTGGCCGCGGCCCCTGGGGTCCCCGGCGTTCCGGAGGGTGTCGGCGTGCCGGGCCAGAGCGGTGTAGACGGCCACGCCCTGCGGTGACCGGGAGCAGCGCGGTGAGGTAGGCACATGGTGTCCGGGGCCGGGCGGAGGCTGACGTGCCGCTCACTGGCGGCATGGGCGGCGCGGTCGGTGACGGTGCGCGGGTCCAGCCGGTAGGCGGCGGCCCGGGCGGTGGCCACCAGCCGCCGGTCACCGACCCCGGCGAGTGTCCCGGTGTCGGCGGCGAGGTCCGCGTCCACGGCGGCCCGGTCCGCGGCGGTCAGGCACGCGGTCTCGCGCACCAGCAGGGTGGCGCGCCATTCGTTCAGCTGCCCGGTCTCGAGCGCGGCGAGGGTGTGCGGCATTTCGGTCACGAGGGCTTTGGCCAGGCCCAGGAGCCGGCCGCCTTTGGCGGGGGATTCGCGCCGGGCGAGGGCGATCTGCGCGCCGGTCCCGGCCCCGAGCCTCTCCGCGGGGATTCCCGCGGCAGCCTGCTCGCGGCGCTGGAGCAGATCAAAAGCCACGGCGAGCCGGGCCTGTTCGGCGGCCAGCGGCGGATTTCTCGTCCTCCAGTTCCCGGATCCGGTCGATGATCCGGGTGCTGTCCGTTGCGGGGCGGACGGTGCGCCGGCGGGCCTGGCAGGCTGGCGGTCGCGTTCCCGGGTTGGCCGGAACCGCGGCCGGCCCTGGAAGCAGGAGCGCGCCCGGCGCGGCTGAAGCCAGCGTCGCCGTGTCCTGCCGGAACCACTTCGGGCCCCTGATTGCCGTCCATGAATCAAGTCTTTCAGTGACCACTGACGGTAATGATGGAATTGGTTGTGTTGCGGCGTGACTCCCCGTCTGACTGACGCTCCGTAAGGGGTTTGTCTTGTTATTGATCTGTCCGCCGCAACGCAACTGCAGTAAACGCGGCGGCCAGGTGGACATGACCTCAGGAGCCTGTTCGAGAAGTCCCCATTACCGTCTTGTCTGCCCACCCGGCCGGCGTGCCCTTCGTGTTCCTTCGCACGCAACGAAAGGTCAGGGCAGTTTCATCATGGCAAACGAACATCCGAAAGTCATCGCCGGGATCGACACCCACGCTGACACGCATCATGTCGCCGTGATCAGCGAAACCGGCGCTCACCTCGCCGACCAGGAGTTCCTGGCCGTCGGGTCCGGATACCGCAGGATCATCGCCTTCATTACCGGGTTTGGGCCGGTCGTCGCGCCGGGGTGGAAGGCACCGGCAGCTACGGCGCCGAACTGGCCCGGGCCCTGACCAAGGAAGGGATCCGGGTCCTGGAGGTCATGCGCCCGAACCGGCAGGGGCGCCGGCTGAAAGGCAAATCGGACCCGCTGGATGCCTACCAGGCCGCCGAGTCCGTACTCGCCGGCCGCGGCACCGCCACACCGAAAGCCCGGAACGGGGCCGTGGAATCACTCCGCGTCCTGCGGGCCGAACGGAACTCCGCGATGCGCGCCAGAGTCGCCGTCATGGCCCAGGTCAAGGGCATCCTGGTCGCCGCCCCCGAGACGATCCGCGCCAGATACCGCGGCCTGAGCAGCGCCGCGATGATGGCCGCGCTGGAAAAGACCCGGCCGGCAGGGAGCCTGTCCGAGCCGGCCCACGCCACCGCAGTGGTGCTCAAACGCCTCGCGGTCCGCTACCGTCAGCTGCACCAGGAACTCGCCTTGATCGATGCCGAACTCGATGCGCTCATCACCATCCACGCACCCATGCTCAGGGACCTGCACGGCGTCGGAACGGACGTGGCCAGCCAGCTGCTCGTCACCGTCGGCGACAACCCCGGACGGATCGGCACGGAAGCGAAATTCGCCGCCCTCGTCGGCGTCGCACCCATCCCCGCGTCCTCCGGGAAGACGACCCGGCACCGGCTCAGCCGCGGCGGTGACCGGCAGGCCAACAAGGCCATCCACCACGTCGCGCTGGTCCGGATGATGAGCGACACCCGCACCAAAACCTACGTCGCCAGACGCCGGCAGGAAGGCAAAACCACCAAGGAAATCATGCGCTGCCTGAAGCGCTACATCGCCCGGGAAATCTACGACCAGCTCCTCCAGCCGCATCCGGCCCCGGACGCAGGCGGCCTCCGGGCCCTGCGCAAAACCAAGAACATCACCCTCCAGGCCGCCGCAGACAACCTCCGTGTCTGGCCCTCGGCACTCTCCCGCCTGGAACGCGGACTCACCCGCGACGACCTGTTCCACCAGCAGTACAAAAACTGGCTCAACGAACATTGACACCTATAGGAGCATCAATAAAAGGAACAACCATAGGAGGCCGCGAGGTCGGCGTTCGTTGGCGGGTGTCGAGGTGTGGCCGCGAGGCCCGTGGGCTCGGGTTTCCGTGGGGACACCAGGATGGTGCCCAGGCCCCGAAGACTCCCGGCCCTGCCCGACCCCCTGTCTCAAAAACCGGCGCGGGTCCATCATGGGAGAGGGCGTCAGCTCGGCGCCCAGGCGGTATCGGGCGGAGGGTTGTCCATGAATCACAGGGAATCAATCGCGATGAGGATCAGCTCGCTGCCTTCGGACCGCCGCTCGCTACTTAAAGCGGTCGGCGTCGGGGCCGCGGGCATAGCGGGGATGCCGCTGCTGGCCGCCTGCACGGCCCAAAATACCCCCGGCGGTGCCCGAAGCAGTGACCCTGGCGCCTCCGGTACGCCGTCGGCGTCGCTGCTTCCGGCGCCGGAACCGCAAGTCAAACCGCTTCTGGACCAACAGAAGGTCAACGACGCCCTCGCCAAGCTGGACGGGATGGTCCGGAGCGCGATGGAGAGTACCGGCGTTCCCGGAGTCGCCGTGGCCGTGGTCTACAAGGACCAGATGGTGTACGCCAAGGGCTTCGGTGTGAGGGAGTCGGGCAAGCCCGAGACAGTCGACGCGGCCACCGTCTTCCAAGTGGCCTCGGTGTCCAAACCCTTGGCCTCCACGGTGGCAGCAGTGGCTGTGGGCCGCAAGGCCATCTCCTGGACGGAGCCGGTCATCAACCACAGCCCCGGATTTGCCCTGAAAGACCCTTACGTCACGCGCAACGCCACGGTGGCCGACCTGCTGTCACATCAAGGCGGACTAAGTACGGGGGCGGGCGATCTGCTGGAGGATCTCGGATTCGACCAGACCTACATCCTCAGCCACCTCAACCAGCAACCGCTGGACTCCTTCCGGTCCAGCTACAACTACAGCAACTTCGGCTACACGGCTGGCGCACAGGCTGTTGCCGATGCCATGAAATTGCCCTGGGCAGACCTCGCCGAAGAAGTATTGTTCAAGCCCCTGGGCATGACATCCACGAGCTACCGCCACGCGGACTACCAAAAGGCGTCGAACAGGGCACTGATCCACGTGCCTGCCGGTAACAAGACCTGGGTGGCCAAATACACCCGGGACGCCGACGCCGAAGCACCCGCCGGCGGGGCCAGCTCCTCCGTGAATGACCTGGCCCGCTGGATCCGCCTGCAGCTCGCCAACGGCAGCTTTGAGGGCAAGGAGGTTATCGACCCGGACGCGCTTGCCGTCACGCATGTCCCGCACGCGGTATCGGGCCCTCCCGCGACACCGGGCGCCCGCACCCGCTTCTACGGCCTGGGCTGGAACGTCTCCTACGACGACCACGCCCGGCTCTCGCTCGGGCACTCGGGAGCCTTCAGCCTTGGTGCCGCGACCGCC
This sequence comes from uncultured Actinomycetota bacterium, assembly GCA_963722145.1. Classification (GTDB taxonomy): domain Bacteria; phylum Actinomycetota; class Actinomycetes; order Actinomycetales; family Micrococcaceae; genus Arthrobacter. The sequence continues at coordinate 338,220 of CAVRLW010000020.1, forward strand.
GTCTCGCTGCTCCCCGGCGAGCAGTTGGGCATTGTGGCTCTGACCAACGGCCGGCCACAGGGCATCCCCGAAGCCATCTGCGCCGCATTCCTGGACACGGCCCAGAACGGCGCCCCGACAGTGGACTGGCTCGGATTCACCGCGGGCGCCTTCCAGAAGATCGATGAGGCGGAGAAGCCGAAAGTCGACTACTCCCAGGCGCCAGCCCAGGCCAAACCGGCGCGGAGCAACGATTTCTACACCGGAAGCTACGCAAACTCCTACTACGGCCCGCTCAACGTCGCGGTGGAGAGCGGCGTGTTGACCCTAGAGCTGGGCCCGGCCGGCAGGACCACCAAGTTTCCGCTCAAGCACTTCGACGGCGACACCTTCAGCTTTGAATCCATCGGCGAGAACGCCAACGGCCTTGCCGGCGCAATCTTCGTCCACGGCGCGGAAGCTGCACCCGGCGCCGGTGCCGGCGGCACGGCGTCGAGCGTCAGACTCGACTTCTACGATCAGACCGGACTGGGCACTTTCACCCGCGGCTGAGCCCGGACTTCCGTGAGTCTTCCGTAAGCTTCAAGGGCGAACACCCCCGAGCCAAGGAACTTATGCCGATCACGAGACAGTCGCTCAAGGAAGACGGTTTTACCGGATTTAGGAATCTCGCAGCGCTGGACATCAACCGGATCCCGCAGCGGACCGGGATCTTCGCCGTGCTGCAGCCTGCAGGCTATGAGCCGCGGTTTCTGCCCAAGAGCACAGCAGGGGTCTTCAAAAAGAAGGACCCTTCCGTCACGGAGCCGGCGCTGACCGCCGAGTGGATAGAAGCCGCCGACGTCGTGTATCTCGGGAAAGCGGGCGCCGGCAGCAAGGGCAACCGCGGCCTTCGCCGGCAAATCCAGGAGTTCATCGATTTTGGCAAGGGCAAGCCGCCGGGCCACTGGGACGGCAGGCTCATCTGGCAGCTCGCCGATCCCGGATCCCTCCTGATTGCCTGGAAGGAGCTGCCAGCAGAGGCAGTCAACGAAGCGGAGGCCGGATACCATGCCCGGTTCCGCGACGACTACGGCCGGCTGCCGTTCGCCAACCTCGTCCAGGCCCGAATCAAGAGCAAATAGGTTAAGGGCAAATAAGTCCAGGGCAAGTATGTCAAAGGCAAATAAGCAGGCCGCTATTGACCGCCGTGCGTGAACCGTCCCGCCACCAGCGTGGCGGCCACCGGCATCGCCGCAAACTCCGCGTCGGAAACTGTCAGCGGGTCGCCGTCGAGCACTGCGATATCCGCGGGATCCCCGATCCGGAGCCGGCCGCGACCGCGGGTCGAGGCCGCGAGGGCCTCCTGGCGCGTGAGCGCCTGCTCGGCATGCCATGGCCCGCGGCCATCCTGCCGGGCCCGCGCCGTTGCGGCGGACATGGCAGTCCACGGGTCCAGACGGGCTACCGGAGCGTCGGAGCCAAGGGCGAGAGTCGCCCCGGCGGCCAACAGTGAACGGAGCGGGAAGGACCGGTCCGTGCGCCCTGGCCAGTTCGCCTCGGCGGCGTCCCGGTCATCGAGGGCATGCGCAGGCTGGACGCTCGCGGTCACGCCCAACCGGCCGAAGCGGGCGAAATCTTCGCTCCGGACAAACTGGGCATGTTCCATCCGCCCGGCAATACCCGCCGCCTCAAACGCATCCAAGGCGACCCGGTTGGCGGCGTCGCCAATCGCGTGGACGGCCGGCACAAAGCCCGCCTGCCGCGCCCGGACCAACAGGGCGAGCAATTCCTGCTCGCTCACCGTCAGCAGGCCGTGGCCGCCGTTCGGATACGGGTCAACGCAGAACGCCGTGCGGGTATTGAGCGAGCCGTCGATCAGCACCTTCAATGGGCCCACAGTCAGGAGCCCGCCGCTGCCGTCCACCACCAAATCTGTCCGCAGCCCCTCGGCCACGGCCCGGTCCAGATCCTGCGGATAGACCCCCGCCTCAACCCGCAGGGCAGCGAAGCCGCCGGCGATCCGCCGCAGCCAGGCGTCACGGTTCCAGGTCATCTCGAAGTCCACAATCCCGACCACGCCCCGCGCCGCAGCAGCCTGCCCCGCCCGCTGCACCCACGGATCCACCACCGTATCCGGCAGCCGGCCAAGCTCCCGGGTCAGCGCAAACGCCGGCTCTTCCCGGAGCAGCCCGCCAGCGTCCACCGGCATTCCGTATCGCTGGGCCGCTGCCGAGTTGAGCCAGACACAATGGAGGTCGTGGCTGATCAGCGCCGTCGGCCGGCCGAGCGTCACGCTGTCGAGGAGGCTCAGACTGGGCAGGTCCGGCCAGACGGCATCGCGGAAACCGACACCCACCAGCGTCTGAACAGCCCCCGGTGCCCTGGTGCCGTTTCCGGCCCCGGCAATAATGGGACCCGACGGCGGCGGCCGCCTCGCGCGCCGAGCCGGCATCGGAGAGGTCAAGCCGGTTGGAGGCCAGCGCCCACTGCGTCATGTGGACGTGCTCATCCCAAAGCCCCGGTATGACGTAGCGGCCGTCCAAGTCCACCACGCGGGTTGCGGCGGGAACTGCAGGCGCGTCCTGGCGCGACGGGATGATCGCAGACACGGCACCGGCGCGGAGATGAACGTTGAAGCATGTTTCGTCCCCGGGTTGCCGCACTGAGGCCAGCACGAGATCCGGCGCGCGGCAGGGATCGAGCGGATCAGACATAGAAACAGGCTAGGCGTGCTCCGCCTTTGAACCTAAAGCCGAGCATCTAAACCCGAGGACCTCAAGCGCACACAAGGGACCTTTGCCCCTTACCCCCGGCCATGCACGCCCACCAAGCTGAATGTGGGGAGGTTCCTGCACGGCCAGTTGGGGGTCGTAGTTGAGGGAGGAACCGCTTCATGGAATACAGCACGGGTCTCACCGCGAATTGGGGAAGGAAATGGCGTTTTGCACTTTCCGGCTTCAGCAGGAAAAGGCAGGAGACCACGGCCACATGACTATGCACCACCATTCGGGGGACCCCAAACTCAAAGTTTTCATACGACTGAACGCCGACACCGAAACAGCTCGGATCGACGTGCACGGCGTGGTGACCGTAGCCAACGTGCGGGCACTGTACGTTGTTTGCCGCCGCGTCACGAGCAAGCTCCCCAGTTTTGAGCTCGTGCTGGACCTCGCCCATGCCCGCGTGTCGGCCGCCGCGATTGAGGAACTCCGTGAGCGCGCCCGCGCCTCGTTGCTGTATTCGGGAATCGATGGCACCGAGACGCCGTGCCGCCTGCGCCTCGTTGACCCGCTGGTCATCCTCAAAGCCAAGGAACACGTATGAAAGCCCTCGTCTACGGTGGGCCCGGGGAGAAATCGTGGACCGACGTCCCCGATCCCACAATTCAGAGCCCCAGTGATGTGATCGTCAAGGTGGACACCACCACCATCTGCGGCACCGATCTGCACATCCTCAAAGGCGACGTCCCCACCGTGGCCAAGGGGCGCATCCTGGGCCATGAAGGAGTCGGCACCATCACGGAGATCGGCGCGTCTGTCACCAGCCTCAAGGTCGGGGACCGCGTCATCATTTCCTGCATCAAGTCCTGCGGGCACTGCGCCAACTGCAAGACAGGCCTGTACTCCCACTGCCTGGGGGAGGAAGGCACCTCCGGCATCGGCTGGGTTTTCGGGCATCTGATCGACGGCACGCAGGCGGAGTTCGTCCGCGTCCCGTACGCCGAGAACTCCCTGCACCTCCTGCCTGAGGGCGTCAGCGACCAACAGGCCGTCATGCTCTCCGACATCCTTCCCACCGGCTTTGAGATCGGCGTGCAGTACGGCCGGGTCAAGCCCGGCGACACGGTCGCGGTGATCGGCGCGGGCCCGGTCGGACTCGCCGCGATCTGTACCGCCGGACTTTACGGCGCGGCGACGATCATCGCCGTCGACCTCGACGCGAACCGGCTCGAAAAATCCCGCGAATTCGGCGCCACGGACGTGGTCCTGTCCAGCGACTGCCGACTGGAAGGAACAGGTGATGGTCCTGACAGACGGGCAGGGCGTGGACGTCGCGATCGAGGCCGTCGGCGTCCCGGCGACGTTCACGATGTGTACAGACATCGTGCGGCCCGGCGGCAACGTGGCCAACGTGGGCGTGCACGGCAAGGCCGTGGAACTGCACGTCGAGGACCTCTGGATCCGGAACATCAACATCAGCATGGGCCTGGTGAACACCAACACCACCCCCATGCTGCTCAAGCTCGTGGCACAGCAAAAAATCCCCGCAGACAGCTTCGCCACACACCACTTCATCTTTGACGAGTTCATGGAGGCGTACGACACTTTCTCCCACGCCGCGGAGACGAAGGCCCTCAAAGTGGTGATCACGGCATGAAAGCGTTCTTCGTCCACAGCCCTGGCTTCGGGCGGCGCCGGCCGACGGCCGTCAAGGCGGCCGCCGCCGACACACGCCGGCGCACCTTCAGCCACGGCGACGCCGTCACAAGGATGGCACGTGTCCTCCGTGCCGGCGGTGCGGACATCATCGCCGAAGCCAAGGCGATCCTGACCTCGCGCGGGCGGTAGCGGCCCGGGCCGCCGGCTTCCGGAAGTCCCGCCCAACCGGGCGTGGCAAGCGGACCATCTGAAAGGACGGCGGCCATGAAAGCAGGCCGGATTGTCATGCTGGTGATCGGCTCACTATGCGCGCTGGTCGGTCTGGGACTCCTGGCGGGCGCCGGCGTCACGGGCTGGGTCAATTACCAGCAGCGCGACGGCAGGTACTTCATCACGCCGTCGGCGCCGCTCTCAGGCAATTCCTACGCGCTGACGACCCCACGGCTGGACCTCACGACCGGAGGCGGCGTGCAACGACGGCGCCCCGGTGGACTTTGCGGGCAGCGTGCTGCTCCGCGGTTCCACCACCGATCCGGGCAAGGAAATCTTCATCGGAATTGCCCCGCGGGCCGACGTAGCGGCCTACTTGGCAGGTGTCCGGCGCACCGAAATCGTCGACGTCAGGTTCAACCCCTTCCGTGCGCGGTACCGCGAAGTAAACGGTGCCACAATCCCGTCCGATCCGGCGCAGCAGAACTTCTGGGCAGCGACTGCAACGGGCCCGGGGGAACAGGAACTGACATGGGACCTTCGCTCCGGAGCTTGGGCCGTTGTGGTCATGAACGCAGACGCGAGTTCCCCGGTGAGCGTGAATCTGCAGGCAGGGGCACGCTCCGATCTGCTCTGGCCGGTGTTCATCGGCCTGCTGATCGGCGGTCTTGTGATGCTGCTGATCGGGGTGCCGCTGATCGTGCTGGGTGCCGCAGGACTCGGCCGTAGCGGGCCGGGCCAAGGCGGGACGGGCAGTGGTGTCCCTCCCGGCTACCTGCCAGCCCAGCCAGGCCAGCCGTATCCGGCGGGCACCTACCCAACCGGGGCCGCCCCTGGCCAGCAGAACAGTGCTGCCCCGGGTGCTGTAGCGGCCTACGCTGCCGCGCCGGGAACGCCATATCCGGTGACTCCGTATCCAGTGACTCCGGGGGCGACTACTCCGTACGTCTACCCCGCCCGCCTCCACGGCTATCTCGACCCGAATCTCTCACGGTGGATGTGGCTCGTGAAGTGGTTCCTGGCCATCCCGCACTGCATCATCCTGTTCTTCCTCTGGTTCGCCTTCGGAGTGGTCACGATCGTGGCTTGGTTCGCGATCCTGTTCACGGCGCGTTATCCCCGCTCCCTGTTCAATTTCAGCGCCGGCGTGATCCGCTGGAACTGGCGCGTGGCCTACTACGCCTTCAGCGCGATCGGTACGGACGCCTACCCGCCCTTCACGCTGGCTCGCACCGATTACCCGGCGGACTTCGACGTCGACTATCCCGAACGGCTATCCCGCGGCCTGGTGCTGGTGAAATCGTGGCTGCTGGCCATTCCGCATCTGCTGATCATCGGTGTCCTGACGGGGACCGCGTGGACGTGGGAGTCCCGTGACGGCCAGTGGGTGCAGTATGGAGTGGGCATCTCCCTCCTGGGCCTCCTGGTCCTCATTGCCGGTGTGATCCTGTTGTTTACGGGGCAGTACTGGCGGGGGATCTTCGACCTGCTGCTCGGCCTGAACCGCTGGATCTACCGCGTCATCGCCTACGTTGCCCTCATGCGGGACGAGTATCCGCCGTTCCATCTCGACATGGGTCCCGTCGATCCGGGCGAACTGCCGGTGCCGGCCTACGCAGGACCCGCAGCGGGGGGTCCCGCCGTCGGACCGGCGGCGGGCGGTCCCGCCGTCGGACCGGCAGCAGGCAGTCCCGCCGTCGGGCCCGCCGTCGGACCCGCAACGGGCGGTCCGAACCCTCCGAACGGCCCCCACAGTGAAGGCGCCGACGGTGCCAGTCCAGTCGATCACGGCCCCGGAGGACCGCCCAGAAGCTAGGGCCGTGCCGGGCCGGCGGGGCGCGCGCGCCGGCCCGGATGGGTGAACAATCCCGGGATGGCGCCGCGGCGCCCGGCGCTGTGCCGCGTCACTGGAACCTGCGTCCCTGGAACCCCGTCACTGGAACCCGCGTCCCTGGAACCCCGTCACGGGAGCCGATTCAGGTCGAGCTGTTCTTCGGCAGCCAGGAGGAAGGTGCGCTCCTGCGGGGTCAGGGTCCCGCCGGACGCGAGCTCAGCGTCCCAGACCTCGACGATCATCCGGTGAAGCCGTTCCCGGGCAGGTGCGGCGGGGTCGCTTTCGAGGAGGCGTTCCGGGTCAACGTCCTGCAGGATCCGTTCCCTGATGGGTTCGACGCCGGCGAGGGTGTCGGCCTCCCACCGGGCGCGCCGTTTGCGTCCGGTCCGGCCTGCCATGGCTGGTATGGTCAGGCCCGTCCCGACGAGGACGGCGGTGACCATTTCCATGACTCCGATGGCGGCATGGGAGGGCACCGGGACGGCCTCGAGTGCCGGGACCGGGGCGGAGAGCAGCCCGATCGTGAACCTGACCATCACGAGCACGCCGACAACACAGCCGACGCCGACCATGGTGAACCCGACCTTGAAGGACCGGCGCATCCTCGGGATGTAGCGGAAGCACGCGACGGCGACCCCGCAGCAGACCCACCCAATGAACACGATGAGCACGGTGGAAAACAGGGCGGCAGGCAGCCTCACGTGGTAGTTGCCCCAGCTGTCCGTCGTGACAGTGGGGCCCGTCAGCACGAAAAACAGCAGTTGCAGGAAAAGGGTGGCGATCAGCGGCAGGGAGCGAACCAGAGGCCGCCGCGTATCGGCCGGCATAATCGCTTCGAGGACGGCGCGCCGGAGGTACCAGAGCCCGATGATGAATGCGGAATGCAGGGCAAGCTTTGCGACGTTTACGCCGCCGATGCCGGCATCAACCGTGGCGTACACGGCTGGCGACATCAGCACCGAACCAATGGCGGCGAACAGCGCTGCAAGAAACACGGTGTCCCGGCCGTTCCGCAGCACGGCCGGGATGCGGACCGCGGCCAGAACGAACAGAACCGCCGCCATCAGGAGCTGGATCATCCGAAAACCGAGCTAAAGTTTCCCGGCTGGCCGCCGGAGCGGTCCTGGGAGCTGCGGATGCGTGCGGCGAGGCGGTCAGCCAGGAGTTCGGCGGTGACCTCGAGCTCATCGAGGAAATCTGTCCGTTTGAGCGCCTTGACCACCCGCTCCGGATCGAGGTCCGGGAAGAACGTACCGGCGTATTCGGCGGAGACGGTGTCCTGCTCGTGGCGCAGGATCATGTGGGCGAACTCGTGGAGGATAATCTGCTGCCGGTGGACCTCGGAGGCCGCCCGGGCGTGCAGGATCAGGTCCATGTGGTCAAGCCCGAACCACAGCCCGCAGACCTTATCGGTTGCCCCTTCGATGGGGTTGATGACGATCTTGCGGTCCCGCAACCGTTCAAGATGCCTCTGGAGTGAAGCCAGCGAGACCGGCTCGCTGAGGCAGAGGCTGGCTTCAGCTGCCTGTGCCCGCGACCGGGCGGCGTCGTAATCCATGTACCGAGTCCTTGGCTGTTAATAGCGTCAGCGTGGACACGCCACTTCCTGACGGCCAAACCTCGCCAGAATCATATCAGCGCAGGTCAAAGCGTGGTCAGGGGCGTCAGGGGCTCAGGGGCTCAGGGCTGGTCAGAGTCCCCGCGAGAGAGTTGCTCGTCGATCAGGTCCCGGATCTGGAGCAGGGTTTCCGGGGAGAGGCCGTCCAGTTGGCGGGCGGCGAAGTTGCGCACCTTATTGGCCCGCATGGAGGCGAGCAACTCAAGCTGCGCCTCCACCCGGGGCGGAAGTTCGTCGTCGCCGTCGATCAGGTAGTTCTCGCTGACCCCGAAGAACTTGGCCAGGTTCTGCAGGAGTTCGACTTTCTTGACGGCCGGACCCGAGCCCGATCGCATGTAGTGCCATCTGGCGCGCGAGAGCGGTGTCCCGGCATCGGACATGGCATCCCGGACCTCATTGAAAGTGATTTTCCGGCCCTCGGCTTCGGCGGTGTCCAAGAGGATGTTTAGTTTACGGGCCAGGGCTAGACCCGGCGCGGAGGTCGGCTGGTCGTCGCTCACAGTGGCTTCTTTCATGGGAGAAATTTCATCAGGCGCAGTTTGTCACAAAACGTCAGGTCGCCTGCGAGTGTAGCAGATTGGACATGTCTAATATGTTCCGGGTACGCTCAGGGCAAGAATTGGACGTGTCCAATTCTCCGTGTGCAGGGGCGGCAGCAGCCTGCCCGGCACGTCGTGGTTCGGTCAGGAGTGTGCATTGGGGGGACTCCTGGCCGGGTCCCGGCGTGGCAATCGCCACCGGCCACGCCTCTGGCCGCGACGGTTCGCGCGGCCCTGTCCTTGCCGCCCGTCCTCTTGCCACCGGCCCTTCGCAAGAACATAGTTGAGGGAATTCACGAAATCCGCGGCACTAGGCAGGCGACCATGCTGAATAACGGGCTTCCGGAAAACGGCTTGCTTCACGGCAAGACCGCCCTGATCTACGGCGGAGGCGGGGCGGTCGGCGGGGCGGTGGCGAGGGCATTCGCGGCCGAAGGCGCCACGGTCCACATCGCCGGGAGGACCGAATCGCGGCTCGAAAAAGTAGCCAATGACATTCGCGAGGCCGGCGGCACAGCCGAAACCGCCGTCGTCGACGCTCTGGACGAAGAGCAGGTGGACGCCTTCGTAAGCCGAGTGGCGAAGAAGAGCAAGAGGATCGACATCTCGTTCAACGTGATCTCGTTCGGTGACATCCAGGAGCCACTCATGGAGATTGACGTGGATGATTTCACCCGGCCCATCACCCTGGCCGCGCGTACACACTTCCTTACCACCCGCGCGGCCGCCTCCTACATGGTCAAGCAGCGCTCCGGCGTCGTGCTCATGTTCGGCGGCTCGGGCCCGCAGACGATCCCCGGCCTGGGCGGTTTCAAGGTGGCGCTCGACGCGATGGAGGGGCTGCGCCGGCAGTGGGCCCTCGAGCTCGGAAAACACGGCATCAGGGTGGTCACCATGGTCACCGGTGGCATTATCGAAACCATCCCGTGGCAGGCCGAGGGCCGCGAGGAGATCGTGGTGGAGATTGCCAGGGCCGCACACTTGAACCGCACGGCCACGCTGGCGGACGTCGGAAACGTGGCGTCCTTCATCGTCTCGGATAAGGCGGCGGCCATCACCGACGCGACCGTCAATATCTCCGCCGGCGCGATCGTGGACTACTGACGCGGGCTAAGCCACCAGGTTGGCTGCGGCGACATCCATGTGTTCGAGGACGGTTGTGCGGGCAAGTGTCGCGTTGCCGGTCTCGATCGCCGCGACAATGTCGTGGTGCCGGTCGACGCTCATGTTCTTGACCGCCCGCTCGATCCCGGCAAACATGATGGACATCCGAATGGAGCCCTCGAGCGACTCCCAGGAGTGCAGCAGGGTCTCGTTTCCGGTGAGCCGGCACAGGGTCCGGTGGAACTCGAGATCGGATTCAATCCGTTCCTCCAGGCTCGCCTCTGCGGCCGCGGCCATGGCATCGACCGCCGAGCGCAGGGACGCAATCACCGAAGCCCGGTCCGGCAATTCACACAGCGTCCGGACTGCAAGCGATTCGAGCGCCGCCCGGACGGCGAAGATGTCCCGGATTTCCTTGCTGTCCAGGTGCCGCACGGACAGCCGGCCGCGCGGTCCGGCCGAAAGCAGTCCCTCCTGTTCCAGCTGGCGCAGGGCCTCACGCAGTGTTCCCCGGCTGATCTGGAGCATGTCGGAAAGTTCGGTCTCCACCAGATGCCGGCCCGGCTCCAGTTCACCGCTGGTGATTGCCGTGCGCAGGGCGGATAGCGCCTGCTCGCGGAGGCTCTTCTTTTCCAGTCCGAGAAGCGGGGCTGTTGTTCCGGCCATGGTTCTTCCTCACTGTCAGTGGTCAACTGTTTACAGTTGGCGTGTTAACAGTTGATGGTACGGCAAGCACGCGGGACCGGCAGCTGCCGGCCCCGCGCGGTTCCTTACCCAAGCTCGGAGAGCACCTTGGCGACGATCCTCTGCACCGAGAGCCCGTAGCGTTCGTGCAGGGTGGGCAGCGCGCCGGCGTCGAGGAACTCGTCCGGCAACGCCACCGGCACCACCCGTTTGCCCAGTCCCGCCGTGACGACGGCCGAGGCGACAGTCTCGAACAGGCCGCCCACCACACTGTGGTTCTCCAGCGTCACCGCGAGCCGGTCGGTGTTCAGTTCGGCGAGGACCGTCGCGGCGTCGAACGGCTTGATGGTGGGGGCATGGACGACGGCGACATCCACGTTGTGCGCCGCCAGTGCCTCGGCCGCCTGAAGCGCCCGCATGGTCATCAGCCCGCTGGAGACGAAGACGACGTCGCGGCCCCCGCGCAGGACCTTGGCCTTGCCGAGTTCGAAGCTGTAGTCGTACTCGTCCAGCACGGTGGGGACGTTTCCGCGCAGCAGGCGCAGGTAGGTGGGCCCTTCGCTGGCGGCGAGCTGCGGGACCGCCTGCTCGATGTCGAGCGAGTCGCAGGGATCCACGATCGTCAGGTTGGGCATGCCGCGGAAGATCGCCATGTCCTCGGTGGCCTGGTGGCTGGGGCCGTAGCCGGTGGTCAGCCCGGGGAGGCCGCCGACGATATTGACGTTGAGGTTCGGCTCGGCGGCGTCCAGGCACAGGAAGTCGTAGGCGCGCCGGGCGGCGAACACCGAGTAGGTGGAGGCGAACGGGACCAGGCCGGTCTCGGCCAGGCCGGCCGCGGCGCCGAAGAGCAGCTGTTCGGCCATGCCCATCTGGAAGAAGCGTTCCGGGAAGGCCTGGGCGAAGATGTGCATGTCCGTGTATTTGCCCAGGTCCGCAGTCAGCCCCACGATCTTGTCGTTCTCCTGCGCGGCCTTGACCAGGGCGTGCCCGAACGGCGCGGACGAGGTCTTCTGGCCCGGATCCGCGAAGGAGGCGATCATGGCCGAGGTCTTCAGCTTGGGCGGTGCCTTCAAATGTGGCGGTGCTCATCGTTCGGCCTTCCGTTCGTATCCTGCGGTCAGTTGCTCGCGGCAGGTCTGCCATTCGTGTTCCTCGATGCGCATGAAGTGCGCCTTTTCGCGCTCTTCCAGCAGCGGGACGCCGCGGCCTACCTTGGTGTCGCACAGGATCACGGAGGGACGTCCGACGGCGGCGGCCTGGGCGGCTGCGTTGTCGAACGCTGCCAGCAGCGCACCGACGTCGTTCCCGTCCACGCGCTGGGTGTACCAGCCGAAGGCTTCCCATTTCTCGGTGACGGGTTCGGTGCGCAGCACAGTGTCCGTCTTGCCGTCGGCCTGCAGGGCGTTGATGTCCACCATGGCGGTCAGGTTGCCGAGCTGGTGGTGGTGGGCGCCCATCGCGGCCTCCCATGTGGAGCCTTCGTCGAGTTCGCCGTCGGAGAGGAAGTTGTAGACCCGGGCCTCCGACCCCTGGTAACGCAGGCCGAGGGCGGTGCCGACGGCGATGGAGAGGCCGTGGCCGAGGGAGCCGCCGGAGATCTCCATGCCGGGAGTGTAGGTGGACATCCCGGACATCGGCAGCCGGGAATTGTCCGAGCCGTAGGTCTCGAGTTCCTTGACGGGGATGATTCCGGCCTCGGCGAGGGCCGCGTAGTGGCCGATCGCGTAGTGGCCGGTGGAGAGCAGGAACCGGTCGCGTTCTTCCCACGCGGGGTCATCGGCGCGGAACCGGAGCTGGTCCGCGTAGACCGCGGCAAGCATGTCGGCCGCGCCGAGGGCCTGGCCGACATAGCCCTGGCCCTGGACCTCGCCCATATTCAGGGCATGGTGCCGGATCCGGAATGCTGCAGCCTGGACACCGTGCGGTCCGATCTGACGTTGATTCCCCTGCGATCTTGCTTGTTGGTGATTTTTCCTGTGTGAGAACCACGATTTAGCCTTTCGAAAGTGGTGGGTAGGTTCTGACGGACGTCGTTGAAGGCGTCAGAGTGGCGGTCCTATGCGCTTACGTAGGTGGTGGTGCTGTTGCTCGCCTCGTCGGCGAGCCGGCGCTCACGCTTGCCCCAGGTTTCCCGGGTGACCACGGCGGCCCACAGGCCAATGGCGGCGTAGAGGCTGAAGAGCAGTGCCGGGCCCATCCAGCCGAAGCTGACAAACAGCAGCGTGGTGATGAACGGCGTGAAGCCGGAGACCATGGCCGAAATCTGGTAGGCCAGCGAGGCGCCGGAGGCGCGGGTCTTCGCTTGGAAGAGCTCCGGGAACCAGGCGCCCTGGGCGCCGGCCAGGGAGTTCTGGCACACGGCGTAGGAGATCACCAGGGTGGCGATGACGAAGATGAACAACCCGGTGTTGACCAGGAGGAACATGGGGATGCCGAACAGCAGGGCGAAGGCGCAGGACCAGATGTAGAGGGGGCGGCGGCCAATCCTGTCTGTCAGGCGGGCCCAGGCCTGGGTGGCGAAGATGCCGATGGCCGAGGCGATGCAGAGAGCCACCAGGGTCTGGGTCTTGTCTGCCAGTTGCTGGGTGTGAAGGTAGGAAATCATGTAGGTGATGGACACGGCGTAACCTGCGGTCTCGGCAATGCGGAGGCCGATGCCCTTGACGATGTTGCGCCAGTCGGTCTTGATGACCTCGACGATCGGGGATTTCACGATGGTGCCGCTGTCCTTGACCTCGTCAAAGACGGGGGACTCGGGGACTTTGGAGCGGATGATCAGGCCGACGGCGACGAGCACGATGCTGGCAAGGAACGGGATGCGCCAGGCAAGTTCGCCGCCGAGGTTCACGCTGACCAGGAACACCAGGTTGGCCAGCAGGAGCCCCACCGGGAAGCCGGCCTGCACGATTCCGGTGTATTTGCCCTTTGACTTCCAGGGGGCGTGTTCGTAGCTCATCAGGATCGCGCCGCCCCATTCCGCGCCGAAAGCGAGGCCCTGGACAATGCGGACGAAGACGAGAAGCGCCGGCGCGAGCAGGCCGACCTGGCTATAGGTGGGAAGCAGCCCGATCATGAACGTTGCGATGCCCATCAGGATCAGCGAGGCGACGAGGACGGGCTTGCGGCCCAGCTTGTCGCCGAGATGGCCTCCGATGATGCCGCCGATGGGACGGGCCGCAAAGCCGACGCCGAGAGTGGCGAAGGCGGCAAGGGTTCCGGTCACCGGATCACCGGTGGGGAAGAACGCCGTGCCGAAGTATAGGGCGGCTGCCGTGCCAAAGCCGATGAAGTCATAGGTCTCGATCACGGCGCCGACGCCGGAGCCGATTGCGACCCGCTTTGCGTCCTTGGTGCCATGGACCGGCCCGCGCATGGTCAGAGCTTCGTTGCTCATGTCAATCCCTTTCGAAGAGAGCTGCCGTCGCTTCCGCGCCGACACTGTCGACTGTTAACAGATGATAAGCCAGTGTGACCCGCGCCATATGGAATGTCAACAGTCAACTTCAAAGGTTGACTGTTGACAGTCGAATTTGTAGTGTGGTCCATATCACCACTGCCTCCGGGCGCGACCAGAGGATCAATGACGATGTTCAATTCCCGACTCGGCTGCTCGTCCATCAGCTTCCGCCACCAGGACCTGCCCACGGCCCTGCACACCATCGCGGGCCTCGGCTTCGAGGAGATAGATCTCGGCGCCCTGCCCGGCGTGTGCGACCACGTTCCGTACGATCTCGATGCCGAGGCCGTCGCCGCGGTGACGGCCGAGGTCGCAGCCTCCGGGCTGCGGGTCCGGTCGGTCAACGGGGACATCGGGGATCTGAATGCCGTGCTCGACGCCGACGCGCAGTCAGCCCGGAACCGGCACCTTGACGCCCTCCTCACCCTGGCGGCCGGCACCGGCGCGAAGGCCCTGGTCCTGCCCTGCGGCGCCCTCGGCCACGAGCCGGTCCGCAGCCCCGACGAGGACCTGGACACCATTGCCGCGCAACTCATCGCGGCCAAGCGGCGGGCGGACGCGTTCGGCGTGGAACTCTGGACCGAGTCGCTGCACTTCCTGCGGTTCTGCTGGAACCTGGAGCGCGCGGAACTGCTGGCCCGGCGGCTGGACGGCTCCGGCGTCGGGATCGTCATGGACTTCAGCCATATCGTCGCCGCCGGCGAGGACCCGCTTGACTATCTCAAGCGCCATCAGGGCCGGATCGCCCACATCCACCTGCGCGATGCCGTGCCGGGGAACATCAACCTCAGCATCGGCAACGGCCGCGCCGATTTCGCCGCCGGCCTGGGCGCCCTCGCCGCCCACGGCTACACGGGCCACTTCTCCCTGGAGCTGGAGACCCGCGACGTCTCCCACGAGGAACGCCCGGCCGCGGCCGCCAAGGCCGCCAGCTTCATCACAGACCTCATCTGACCACCGATTGCTCCGTAACGGCCGTTTTGGACCCTCAAAACGGCGCTTGTGGAGCAATCGATTCCATCAATAGCCACAACACCAATCAAGGAGCATCATGACCACCACCATCCAGCGCACCGCCGTCCTCACCGGGGCAACCTCGGACCGGGGCATCGGCATCACCACCGCACGCCGCTACGCCAGCCAGGGCTGGGCAGTGGTGATCCTGGACCTCGACGGCGAGAAGTCGGCCAAGGTCGCAGCCGAGATCGGCAACGAATTCAACGTCCCGGCCTTCGGCTACGAGGTCGACGTCGCCAGCGAGGACTCCGTGGCAGCCGCGTACAACGCCGTGGCCGCCGAGGTTCGCTCCGGCAGCCTCCCCGCCGTGGGCGCGTTGGCCAACATCGCCGGTATCACCTCGCCCGTGCCGTTCCTGGAGACCACACTGGACCTCTGGAACAAGGTCATGGCCGTGAACTCCACCGGCACCTACCTGGTAACGAAGGCCTTCCTGCCGGACATGATCGCCAGCGGTTGGGGCCGGATCGTGAACATGTCCTCTGTCTCTGCCCAGCGCGGCGGCGGCGTCTTCGGCAAGGTTCCCTACTCCGCAGCGAAGGCGGCCATTCTGGGCTTCACCAAGGCCCTGGCCCGCGAAATCGGCGCCACCGGCGTGACCGTCAATGCGATCACTCCGGGCGCCGTGGACACGAACATCCGGGTGGGCAGCACCGAGGAACAGGAAGCGGCTATCAACGCCGGCATCCCGCTGGGGCGCAACGCCAGCACCGAGGAAATCGCGGCCGTCATTACTTTCCTGTCCTCCGAGGAATCCGCCTACCTCACCGGAACCACCATCGACATCAACGGCGGAAGCCACATCCACTAGCCGGCTCGCCCTTCAGGAGACCGGGGGCAGCAGCGGGCTCTCGAGCGCTACTCCACGCTGACCCGGATCCGCTGCACGACGTTGTTGCCCATGCCCTGGTAGTTCCAGGCCTGATCCAGCGGCTGTACCGCACCGCTGGCATCGGTGGCACGGCAGGAGAGCTCGTGTTCGCCGGGATCAGCCACCCACGGCATCGACCACGCGCACCAGGCGAACGGTGCGGCCGGGTGCTCCAGGTGGGCCGGGGCCCACTTTCCGTCGATCCCGACGTCGACGCGCTGCACGGCGCCCTGCCCGGACCACGCCCGGCCCGTCAGCATCACCGGTCCGCGCGGCAGGATCCGGCTCCGGGTGAAGAAATCCGGGACGCCCGGGGGAACCATGAGCGAGCGGACCTTTATCCACGTGACCGGGGTGCCGGGATCTTCAGCATTTTCCTGATAGCGGTACGCCACGGCCTGCTGGAAACCGTCATAGGGCTTGGTCAGAACCCTGATCGAGGACAGCCATTTCACGCTCGCCATGCCGTACCAGCCGGGAACCACCAGCCGGAGCGGGTAGCCGTGCTGCGGCGGCAGGTCTGCGCCGTTCATCCGGTAGGCGAGCACGACGTCGGGCCGCAGGGCCTCGCCGATCGGCAGGCTCCGGGCGAACTGTTGGGCGACGCCACCCTGGACGCCGGAGTCAGCCCCGGTGAATAGCACCTCCACGGCGTCGTCCTCTACACCGGCCTGGGTCAGCAGGTAGGCAAGCGGGACGCCGGTCCATACCGCGGTGCCGACTCCTTCCAGGACCCAGGGCTGGCTCAACGGGCGGGGCCGCAGCAGGGACCGGCCATTGCCGGCGCACTCCAGTGTGACCGGGAGGGTAATGCTCGGTGCCCGGCGCAGGGCCCGCATGCTCAATTCCACGGCCCGCTGCACTGCGCCGCCGATCTGCAGATGCCAGTGATCGACGTCGATGAACGGGATGTCGAAGTGGGTGAGGACATAGTGCAGCCCGGGCGGGGTGGTATCGATCCGCAGGGCCTCGAGCGGCATGGAATGATTCCGCACGGCGAGCTGGAGCTCATCCGCTGTCAGCGGGCCGTGGCTCGGCTCACCGGAATGCGGCGCGAGTCTCCGGCCCTGGCGGCGCGGACTCTTCAGGACGCCGGAGTATCTGGACATTTGCTTAGGCATGGCGTTGCGATTCTTCTTTGCACCAGCCCGCTGCTGGCCGGTGTCACCTGAAATCAGGTCTACGCCGCAGCCCGGAAGCCGTCAATACCGGGCCGGACCGGTACCGCGCTGCACGCCCATGCCGCTGGCTACAGGGTGTGCGCCTCGGCCAGGAACTGCTCCAGGCTCAGCGGTTCGCGGCCCGTCAGCTCATGCACCGCCGACGTCGGGCCGGACAGCTCTCCGGCCGCGATGGCCGTGTACGTGCTCACCCATGCGTCCACCTGCCACGGCGGCGCACCGTACGAGGCGCGGGACGCGTAGGCCTCCTCCAGGGTCTCGTTGTGGAAAGTGATGGCCCGGCCGGTTCCGGCGGTCAGGAGCTCCGCGCCGCGGGCCAGCGAAATGTCCTCCGGGCCCGTCAGATTGTAGGTCTTTCCCACGTGCAGGGCAGGGTCCCGCAGCACGGTGACGGCCGAGCGGGCAACGTCCGCCCGCGCCACGGCGGCCATCACGCCATTCCCGGCGGGGCCGCGGATGACGCCGTCTTCCCCGGCCAGCAGCGGCAGGAAGTCCAGATAGAAGTTGTCCCGCAGGAACGTGTAGTCCATGCCGGAGGCTTTGATGCGCTCCTCCGTCGCGAAGTGGTCCCGGCCCAGCGTGAACGTGCAGTCCGGCGCCGCACCGAAGAACGAGGTGTACACGATGTGCTGGACGCCCGCAGCGGTTGCCGCGTCGACGAAGGCATAGTGCTGCTGCAGCCGGTCCTCAGCCTCGGCGGCGGAGACCATGAACAGCGTCTTGGCCCCGGTCAGCGCAGCCTTCGTCCGCTCCTGATCGGCGTAGGTGGTTAGGAAGGGGACGGCACGTTCGAGAACAGGCGCCCGGGCGGCGTCCCGCACCAAGAGCCGTTGTTGGCTGCCGGCCGCCGGCAAGCAGCCTGGCCACCATGCCGCCCAGATTGCCGGTTGATCCGGTGACGGCGAGCTCGGGGGCGTTGGGCATGGGCCTAGGCCTCGCGGGAGGCGGGGGACTTGGTCTGTGCAGGGTCGCGTTCGGCCAGCGAGCCGATGACGGCGTCGATCTTGTCCATGATCACCGCGTCCAGCTTCACGCCTGCGGCCGCCACGTTTTTCTCAATCTGCTCCGGCCGGGACGCGCCCATGATCGCCGAGGCGACGTTCTTGTTCTGCAGCACCCAAGCGATGCTGAGCTGGGCCATGGTCAGCCCGGCTTCCTCCGCGATCGGCTTGAGCTGCTGGACGCCGGTGAGGACCTCGTTGGACATCCAGCGCTCGATCATCCGCGAACCGCCCTTTGAATCCGTGGCGCGGCTGCCCTCGGGGGCTGGCTTGCCGGGGTGGTACTTGCCGCTCAGCACGCCCTGCGCCATCGGGGACCAGACGATCTGGGACAGGCCCAGCTCTTCCGACGCCGGAATCACCTCGGCCTCGATAACCCTCCACAGCATGGAGTACTGCGGCTGATTGGAGATCAGCTGAAAGCCCAGTTCCTTGGCGAGGGCATGGCCGTCGCGGATCTGGTTGGCCGTCCACTCGCTGACCCCGATGTACAGGGCCTTGCCCTGCCGCACGATGTCCGCGAAGGCCTGCATGGTCTCTTCCAGCGGCGTCTCGTAGTCGTAGCGGTGGGCCTGGTAGAGGTCCACATAGTCGGTCTGCAGCCGGCTGAGGGAGCCGTTGATGGATTCCATGATGTGTTTGCGGGACAGGCCAAGATCGTTGTGGCCTTTGGGTCCGGTGGGGCCGAATACCTTGGTGAAGACTTCCAGCGACTCCCGGCGTTCGTCCTTCAAGGCTGCGCCGAGGACTGTCTCCGCCGCGGTGTTGGCGTAGACATCGGCCGTGTCGAAGGTGCTGATACCGGCGTCGAGCGCGGCCCGGACGCACTGGGTGGCGACGTCGTTCTCCACCTGGGAGCCGTGGGTCAGCCAGTTGCCAAACGTGATTTCTGAAATCTTGAAGCCGCTGTTCCCGAGGTATCTGAATTCCATGGGTTCCAACGTAGCGGACTTGCCTGCCCGGGGTAAGGGCTCAGCCGGCCTTGCGCTCCTGGGCCGGCTGTTTGGCCTTCCCGGGCGGAAGACTGCCGCGCAGCGACACGAGCGAGCCGGTGTCAAGCAGGGACTTCGCCGCCGGCATGGGCGGCTTTTTGAACGCCCGCGGGACGACGCCAAGTGTGCCATTGGTGTCCGTGGCCGACTGCACGAGGGCGGAGACTTCCTTGATGTCCCGTGCCGGTGCCATGGGGTTGGGCAGGTCCCGGACGGTGACCCGGACGGCCGGGCCGGCTTCGGCCCTGGCCCTCGCGGCGGCGCGGGCATCTGCCCGGTCCACGGCGGCCGCCCACTCCGGCG
This sequence comes from uncultured Actinomycetota bacterium, assembly GCA_963722145.1. Lineage (GTDB taxonomy): Bacteria > Actinomycetota > Actinomycetes > Actinomycetales > Micrococcaceae > Arthrobacter. Next base: position 357,371 of record CAVRLW010000020.1, read on the forward strand.
ACAGCGCCGGCTCCTTCTTACCTGTATTCCGGGCGGGGCGGCGCGGCTTCTTCGTCGCGGCCGGGCGCGCGGGCTTCGCGGCCTTGGCCGGTTCGTCCCGAGTCCGCTCTTCCTTTGCGCCATCGTCCCGTGCGCCATCGTCCCGTACGCCATTGTCCCGTACAACGGGGCTTCCGCGGAGGAGCCCGGCGGCGGCCAGGACAACGGCTGCCGCCAGCCGGCCGATCCCTGCGAGCACGAGGGTGGCGGCGAAGACCATGAAGAGACCGAGGAACATGACGAACGCCACGCCGAGGGTCCCGAAAAAAGTCAGGTTCAGCGCAATGGTTGTTGGATCTTCCATGTCACCTCTCCTTGCCGGCCTGCTTCAGCGTGGTCCCTGCCGCAAGCACGTGGCGGGCAGGAGCCCCCTTAACAATACGTACTTTTCGCTGGCCCCGTGCCGCCCCGCGCGGTCCCGGCGAAGATGTGTCAAAGCCGTTATCCGCGATTGGGGCACGGCCCTGCCGCCCCGGCGTCTATAGTCAAAGACAGCCCCGCCGGCGCCGACCGGCCCGCCGGAAGGACACCTTGTGACGCACGCCGCAGCAGCCGATTCCGAGCCCGCCGGAGCGTCTGGCGCGGACCGGTCCATGAGCGGCCCGGCTGCGCCATTTGAGGGGAACTGCCCGTGCCTCTCGGGCGAGGCGTATGTCCACTGCTGTGGTCGGTTCCATCGCGGAGACGCCGAGGCGCCGACGGCTGAGCAGCTCATGCGCTCCCGGTACAGCGCCTTCGTGGTCCGGGACGCGGACTACTTGCTCCGGACCTGGCATCCGGACACGCGGCCCGCGGAACTGGAGTTTGATTCCGGCATGCAGTGGCGCCGCCTGGACATCCTTTCCACCAGCCGCGGCGGCCCGCTGGACAGTGAAGGCATGGTGGAATTCGCGGCGCACTACCGGCGCGAGGGCGAACGCGCTGTGCAGCGCGAAACCAGCCGCTTTGTGCGGGTGGACCGGCGCTGGTATTACCTGTCCGGCGAAGTGTCCGGTGTCGTGTCCGGCTGACGCCTCCGAGCTAGCGGTGCCAGGCTAGCGGCGCCCGACTGCGGAGTCGCCGGCGGGGTGGTCCTCAACCGTTGCCGCCGGGCTGAAGCCGGCCCGATCCACCTTGCGGTGAAAATGCATGCCCGCGAGGCCGCCCAGCACGGCGCCTACCAAAGCCACCAGGGCGACGACAATGGCCGCGATGATGCTCAGGGTATTCAGCTGGCCCTCGTTGATCGGGATGCGCGGGAAGCTGTTCAGGTTTGCCAGGATGTTGAAGCGCTGCCCGGCGACCAGGCCCAGCACGGCGACCACGATCGCGGCGATCAGGGCCCAGATCCAGACCATGAAGCCCTGCCTGGCGCCGTTGAAGCGGGCCATCCGACCGGCCACATACCCGCCGCAGTAGTAGGCGATCAGGAGGATCACCAGCAGCACGATGATGCCGGCCAGCCCGACCGTCTGGTTGTTGGAGGCCTGGTCTACGGCGTCGTTCACATCGGTGTTGGTGGCCAGCCCGACGGCGGTGCCGCCAGCCGCGACCAGCGCGGTGAGCAGCACGGCCGTACCCGTGGCCGCCAGCCAGCCGAAGAACGCTGAGCCGACTTGGATGCCGCCGAACTGTTCCTTCTCGCGGGCCACAACAGTTTGGCGGGTCGGGATCTCTTCGACGACAGTGTCGACAGCAGTGTCGTGGTGGCGTGCGTCGCGGACGGCGTCGTCGTGGCGGGCGGCCGTAACCGGCCCGACCGCGCCGTCCTGCGTGGCGTGGCGTGTCGTCTTGTCGTCGGGGCCTGCGGTGCTGCTCATGAGGATTGCTCACTTTCGCTGAAGGACCGGGCACCGTAGGGGTGACAGTCTGGCGTCCACCTAACCACGGCAGTATCCGGTTAGCAAGGATGCTTACTAACCGTGGCGGCGGCCCGTCAGCGGTACTTGCGGTGCAGGTCTTCCCGGACAGAGGCACGCGGGCTGGCGTCCGCGATCCACGGACCGGTCCCTTCTGACTGGTCAAGGACCCCGGCCTCCAGCCAGGCGTAGTCGCCGGCCAAGGTCTTGCGGGCCAGGACGTGATCGGCGTCGTCGGTGTTCCGCCACAGCCTGTCGAAATATTCGTCGACGCGAACGCGGGCCTGTTCGCAGTAAGCCTCGGCGAGTTCGTACGCCGCGGCGCCGCGTTCCGGCTGCGTCCGCAGCAGCATCTCGGCCCGGGAACAGCAGGCTGCCATGGCAAAGAGCTCCGCACCGATGTCCACGATCCGGCCCAGGAACGCCTGCTTGTGCTCAAGCTTCGCCTGCCAGCGGCCCATCCCGTAGAAGGTCTGCCGCGCCAAGCGCCGGGAGGAGCGCTCCACGTAGCGCAGCTGTTTGGCGAGCCGGCCGAAGTCGCTGTAGGACCGCGGATCCATGCCGGCGCCGGCCACGAGTTTGGGCAGCCACTTCGCGTAGAAGCCGGACGCGCCGACGGCGGCTTTCGCCTTGTCCGACAGGCGGGCGTCCTCCGAAGCGAGGTCTCCCGCGGCCGCCAGGTGCGCGTCCACGGCTTCGCGGGCGATCAACAACTTCATGATTTCCGAGGACCCCTCGAAGATCCGGTTGATCCTCATATCGCGGAGCTGCTGTTCCGCGGCAACGGCGCGCTCGCCGCGGGCCTCGAGCGAGTCCGCCGTTTCAAAGCCCCGGCCGCCGCGGATTTGCACGAGTTCGTCCGCGATGAGACAGCTGATCTCCGTGGACCACAGCTTGGCCAGGGCCGCCTCGATCCGGATGTCCTTCTGCCCGGCGTCGGCCATCTCCGCGGAGAGTTCAAACACGGCGTCCAGGGCGAAGGCGCTGGCCGCGATGAAGGCGATTTTTTTGCCCACAGCCTCATGCTGGCCGATCGGGTGGCCCCACTGGGTGCGTGCATTGGACCATTCGCGGGCGATTTTCAGGCTCCACCGGCCCGTGGCGACGCACAGCGCGGGGATCGAGAGCCGGCCCGTGTTGAGTGTGGTGAGGGCGATCTTCAGGCCCTGGCCTTCCCGGCCCAGCCGGTTGGCGGCGGGGACCCTGACCTGATGGAAGCGGGTGACGCCGTTTTCGATCCCGCGGAGCCCCATAAAGGTGTTGCGGTTTTCCACCGTGATGCCGGGGGAGTCCATTTCCACCACGAACGCGCTGATGCCGCCTTTGTGGGTGGTTCCGTCCGCATCGGTGTGCGGCGGCACGAGGGCCATGACCACGACGAGTTCGGCGATGACGCCGTTGGTGGTCCACAGCTTGACGCCGTCCAGGACGTACGACTCGCCGTCGTCGGAGAGGACGGCCGTGCTGCCCATCCGGGCGGGGTCGCTGCCGACGTCGGGTTCGGTCAGCAGGAAGGCGGTGATGGCTCCGGCAGCGCAGCGGGGCAGGTATTCCCGCTTCTGGGCAGGGGTGCCGAAGACCTTGACCGGCTCCGGGACGCCGATCGACTGGTGCGCGGACAGCAGGGCGCCGAGGCTTGGGTGCACCGAGCCAAGGAGGGCCAGTGCGCGGCCGTAGTACACGAGGGTGAGGCCCAGTCCGCCGTATTCGCGGGGAATTTTCATTCCGAACGCGCCGAGCTCGGCGAGCCCCCTGAGGTAGTCGTCCGGGACCCTGTCGTCGCGCTCGATGGTGCGCCCGGACATCGTGCGGCAATACTCGGTCAGCCGGGCCATGAACGCCTCGCCGCGTTCGACGTCGTCGGCCGGGGCTTCGGGCCACGGGTGGATCAGGCTCAAATCGAAGCTGCCAAGGTAGAGGCCCTTGGCGAAGCTGGGCTGGTTCCAGCTGGTCTCGCGGGCGGCCTCGGCAATGGCCCGGGCATCGGCGGCAGTTGCGTCGGGGCCGATGTGGTCCGGCGCCCCCGCGGTCTCCGGCGCCGGAGTTCCCGGTGTCGCCGTGCCGGGAGTTGGAGTGTCGGGTGCGGTGGGGTCTTCAATGGCGGAGCTCACGGGGCATCTCCTCTAACCGGGTGGCCGGCTCGAGCCCTGGATCCGCCGCGGGTGGAGGACCCTTCAGCTGTCCCGCAATACTACTCGCGGGTAAGTGCCTGTGCTAGGGGAGGCCTGACCCTGATGGTCGGCCCGGAAGTCCGTGCCGAAGTCGACCTGGAAATCGGCGGGCAACTCTACGGTCGAGGCGTGGTGGACCAGCCGGTCCCAACCGTGGTTGATGCCGTGGACCAGGCCAACCACCGCGCCGGCCACGAGGTACCAGGCGAGCCGCCCCGCGCCGACCAAAACCATGGCCGCAAACGCGGACACCATCATGAAGGCGCCGATCATCACGGCGAACACGAGGGTTCCAATGACCACCATCGTGCCCGTTTCCACTGCGCTTAGGTCGAACTGCATTCTTCCCCCTGCACCATTGCTTCGGTTGAACCAGTAGCCCGAGCGTAGGGTGCCGGAGACGTGCTGAACTAGGGCCCTTTGGACGTTCTTGGCCTCTTGATACGGGATCGAAATGCTACCGGGGCGTAGGTCACGGCGCGGTTGCGGCACCCTCACCAATTCCGGGTGCCGCACCGCTTGTCAGTGCCGGGAATGCTGCCCCTGTGTCAGTCGTCGTCGTATTCAGGGGCGCTCTGGCTCACCACCTGGAAGTCAGCTCCGAGGGCGACTTCGACCTGGGTCCCGTCGTTGAGGCGGACCTCGACCTCATAGGCCGCGCCGGAGTCGTCGTCGCGCTCCACTTCGGTGACAGTGCCCTGGCCAACTTGCGCCAGCGCGGCGCTTGCTGCCCTGGTACGGTCGGCGTCGGTGAGCGCCGGTCCATCGGAATCGTCACCAACGGCAAGTTTCCCGATGCTGGCTGTCAGGGCGTCCGGACCCCAGGACCGAAGATCCCGCGCCTGCTGGCTTGCCGCGACCGCAATCGACGCTCCCCCCAGCACCACCGCTGCAGAGGCCGCCCCCGTGATCCACATCGTTCTCTTCCGCATGATCGTCTCCTTTCAGCTGGTCATTCCAGTGTGCTCCGACATAGGGGAGCACACAACGATGAATGCGGCCGGAGCCCTGCGTTAACCTTGTAGTTGGCAGTTTTTCGATTCCGCTGCCCTGCAACACCACCCCAAACCATCCTCTGGCAGCCGAAGGAGAGTGCGTGTCCCGCTCCGCCGTGTCATCAGCCGACGCCATCAGCGCCCGGCTCCGGGACCTCGAGCTCCTCACCAAAGGACCTGCCTGGGCGCTGACGCGCTCGGCACCGTGGGTGATTGCGGTGCTCCAGGCCTCCTTCACCCGCACCCGTGCCCAGTTGCCGCTGGAACAGTTCCACGCCGACGTCGACGCCTTCCTCGAGCAGCTCCGCCGGCAGGCCCCCGGCACGGGAGAGCAGCAGAGCGGCTCGGCCAGCGGCGTGCTCTCAGGAAAAAAATATGCGGACGAATGGACCCGCAAGAACTTCCTGACCCGCCGGAACCAGTCGGGCCAGATCGTCTACGAAGTCACCGAGCCTGCTGCCCGCGTCCTGGCTTTCCTGGACAGCCTGTCCAGCGAGCGGTCCACGCTGAACGGCTCCCGGCTCGGCACATTGCTCGGCGATGTCGAGAAGCTCGCCAACGAGACCAACCCGGACCAGAGCGCACGGATTGAATCCCTCGAAGAGGAGATCGACGAGCGCCGCCAGCTGATGGAGGACATCAGCTCCGGGGACTTCGACGGACTGCTCGACGACGACGAGGCCGTGGAGGCCGCCGGCAACATCCTCGATCTCGCCGCGAGCCTGCCCGCGGACTACAAGAAGATGCGTGACCGGATCGAAGAGCTCGTGGGGGAGCTGCGCAACCAGATCATTGAGGAATCCCTCAGCAAGGGCGCCACCATGGCCCAGGTGCTCGAGGCCGACAAGCGGCTGCGGCAGAGCCCCGAAGGCCGGACGTTCCGCTCTTTCACCGCGTTCCTGGAGGACCCGCAACAGCAGCTGAGGTTCCGGTCGGCGATCGGCGAAGTGCTGAGCCGGCAGTTCGCGGACGAGCTCAGCCACGACGAACGCGAGACCCTTAAGAACCTCGTGGCCGAGCTCCGCAGCCAGCACAGCCAGATCCAGAGGATCTACGGCAAGCTCAGCGAGAGCCTCAACACGTACGTCCAGAGTGACGATTTCCGGCAGTCGGTCCGGCTCCGCAAGGTCCTGCGGGAGGCCGAGCAGGCCATCCGCTCCCTGCCGTATGAGCGCGACCGGCCCGGCCTGGTCCGCGGCCCGGTGCTGTTCAGCGCCGGCTTTGAGTCCCTGGCCATGGTCAAGCTCTTCGACCCTGACGAATTCGCGGCTCCGCCCAAGCTGGCCGACCCCATCGCGTTCTCCGACTCGGACCGGGCGCGCTCGCCCCGGACTGCCAAGGCCAAGCCGGAAGCCATCCGGGCCGCGCTCGCGGGGGCCTCAACCCTTACCGAGGCATGGGCGCAGCTCCCGGCCGGGGAACGCCACATCAACTCCATCCGGGCCCTGCTGTCGCAGACCCTCCACGAAGGCGCCGGCTTCGACCGCGGGACCTGGGGCCACATCGAATTCGAACAAATCGACGGCACCACCCGCACCGCCTACCTGCCCGTCGTCACGCTCGCGAAGGATTGACTATGACTGAAGAGACTGCGACAGAGACTGCGACGGCGGACCTGCAGCCCGCGCCCGCGGAGAACGACGGCGACCACGTCCGGAGCGACCCGTTCACGGTCACCCCCCGGGACACGTTCGTCGACGGCGCCGCCTTCTTCCCGGGCGACACCGGCGTGCTCCCGATGAAAGTCCGGCAGGCGCTCGTGAAGCTTCTCAAGGGCCCGTACATCGACGGCGGCCGCGACGAAAAACTGTGGACCACGCTCCTGGACAACCAGCTAATCCTGCGCAGCCGCCTTTCCGAACTCTTCCTCACGCTGCAACTGGACCACGAGCGCAAGGTCGCCGTCCTGCGCCCCGTGGACCCCGAGGCGATCGGCGGCAGCACCCGTTCCAGCATCCTGCGGCAGCAGCGCGCCCTGAGCCGGGTCGAGACCATCGTCCTGCTCCGCCTCCGCCTGCTCCTGGACCGCCACGTCACCGCCCAGACGGACCCCACGATCACGCGCGAGGAAATCGCCGAACTCGTCGCCCACTACCAGCCCACCGGCCAGCAGGACGCCCTGCGCGACGCCGACGTCGTCAATCGGGCCATCACCAAGCTCCTGGCCCGCCAGCTCCTCCTCGCCACGGGCCTGGACGAGGTCTACACCATCTCCAACGCCCTCCCCCTGGCCCTCCCGTTTGAAAACATCGGCGACATCCCGGCCCAAATCGAAGCCCTGGTCGCGGCCAGCACAGACCAGTCAGGAACCGAACCCCTGATTGAGCTCGACGCCGACACCGTGGCCACGGGCGAATCCGACGACGAAGCAGACAGTGAGCCGACCCGCGACGACGACGGCTATGTCGCCAGCGGTGACGATGACAACGACGCAGCAGCCGTTACGGACGCCCAAGGTGACTTGAACAACGAAGACGACGACGGCGATGCCGCCGGCGGTGACAACGACAACGACGGCGCCGATGCCGCCCGGGAGTGGCATCGGGCCTGTCGGAGCCGGCGCTCGCTGAAGGACGATTGCGGCGCGGCGAAGGGGCGGGGGCGGCATCGCCCCGGCTGCGGAGTCAAAGGCAACCACAGCAGACGCAACCACCAAGGAGGCAGCCAAGTGAGCATCGCAACCATGCTGCCGATGGGCGAGCTCACCAACCCCGGCCAGATGCGCCTGGCCCTCGTCCAGGTGGTCAACTGGGGCACGTTCCATGGCGCCCACACGATGCACGTGGACCGCAACGGCACGCTGCTGACCGGCAATTCGGGCGTCGGGAAGTCCACGCTGTTCGATGCCATGCTTCGGGTCTTCGACGCCCGTCCCCGCTCCAACGAAGCCGCGGCGCAGCGGGCCGGTGGCGCCGTCGAGGACAAGCGCACCACGTTCACCTACATGCGCGGCAAGGTAGGCGACATGGCCGTCGGCGAGGGTTCGGCGAGTGCGTTCCAGCGCCCCGGCGCGACCTGGTCCGCCGTCGCGCTGACGTTCGACAACGCTGCCGGCACCCGGGTGACCGTTTCGGCGCTGTTCGACCTGCCCAAGAACGGCACGGAATCCAGCGTCGGCCGGTACTACGTGATCGACAACAAGCCGCTGGATCTCGCGGCGATCGAGGGCATCGCGGAGAAGCGGTTCACCAAGTCCGCGCTCGACGCGATCTTCCCGGACGCCCAGATCTTCGACGTCCACAAGGCCTTCGCCGAACGCTTCCGCCGGCTTCTCGGCATCAACTCGGATCAGGCCCTACCGCTGCTGCGCGTCATCCAGGCCGGCAAGGGACTCGGCGGCAGCGTCAACACCTTCTTCCGCGACCAGGTCCTCGATGCCCCCGCCACACTGGCTGCAGCGGACGACGTCGTCGAGGAATTCAGCAACCTCATGTCCATCCGGCAGCGTCTCGAGGACGTCCGGCAGCAGCGCGACCAGCTGGCTCCCGTCCCCGGGCTGAACAAGGAATACGCGCAGGCGCTGCTGGACGCGAACCGGCTGCGGGACCTTTCCGGCGAGGAATTCGAGGCCTACAAGCAGCAGCTCGCTGTCACGGTCCACGAGAAGACCCTGACCCGGTTGAAGGAGCTCGCCCAGGCGAAGGCCAGTGACCTCGCCGCCGAACGCGCGGTCCGCGACGGCTTCGCCAAAGAGCTGCGCGCGCTGGAGGGGGAGTACAACAACCAGGGCGGCAACGCGATCTCCGCGATCGAGCAGTCCCTGGAGAACGCCCGGGTGGGGCTCAAACTCCGGCAGGACGTGGAGGAATCGACCCGCAAGGCGCTGACCGACGCCGGGCTCGAACTCCAGTGGTCGGCCGCCGGCTGGGAACAGGCCCACGAGCACGCCGCGGCACGCTCGGCCGAGCTCCAGGACGATTCCGAGGCGCTCAAGGAACTGCGCTTCGAGGCCTTTGACGGCCACGCCACCAGGAAGCGCGAACTCGCCGCGGCCCAGCAGGAGCTCGTCTCGCTGAAGACGCGCAAGTCGCTGCTGCCGCCGTCGAGCATTGAAAACCGGAGCTCCATTGCGGCCGCCACCGGGCGTGCCGGAGGAGCAGATGCCCTTCGGCGGCGAGCTGATCGACCTCGCCGAGGGCCAGGAACAGTGGCGCCCGGCCGCCGAGCGCGCGCTGCGGAGCCTGGCCACCACCCTGCTGGTGCCGGGACGAGCACTTCGCGGCGGTTACGCGGTACCTCAACGACCATTCCGTGCGCGGGGCGCTGCGCGCCGTGGACGTCTCCCGGCCCCTGTCCGGCGGCGCGCTGGCCGTGGAGGACGTGGCTGATGGCGACCTGCTGACCAAGCTCAGGTTCCTTACCGACGCCGGGCTGGCCGCCGGCCCTCACGCCGACGCGCTTGCCCAGGCCAGCGCCTGGCTCCGCGAACGGATTGCCCTCGACTTCGCCTACCCGTGCGTGGAAGACCCGGACCAGCTCGCCGGCCTGGACAAGGGCCTGAGCCTGGGCGGCGTGGTCAAGCGCAACCGGCACACGGTGGAAAAGGATGACCGCTTCACGTCCCGCCAGGACTACGTCCTCGGGTTCGACAACGCCGCCAAGCTTGAACTCGTGGCGGCCCAGGTCGAGGACCTGCAACAGGAGCTGGCCAAGGCTGCCGAACTGGCGCAAAGCCGGGAAGAGTCACACCAGGGCATGACCCGGCAGCTCGATGCCCTGCGCCGTGTGGCCGAGGACCACCGGCCCTGGGAGCAGGTCTCGGCCGACGGTGGCCGCGGAGGAGCTTGCCCGGATCGAGCAGCGCCTCAAGGACGCCCTCGCCGCGCAGGCTGATCTCGAACCGCTGCGCGCCAACATCGAAGCCGCGCGGCACAAGCACCAGTCGAGCACCGAGGCAGCGGCCGTGCTGCAGAGCGAGTACAAGGCCCTCGATGCGCGCATGACCGCAGCTGATTCGCTGCTCGACGCCGCACGCAGCCGGCTGGCGCAGGCGCCGCCGTCGGATGCCGGCATCGCCGCGCTGGAGCCGTACTTCACCGGCTTCGGCGACGTCCTGGAGATGCACGAGCTCGACAACCTCGCCAACCAGGTCCGCACCCGGCTCCTTGCGGAACTGCACGCGGCGGAGTCCCGCGGGCAGGGCACCTCGGAGCGCCTCACCCGCATTTTCGAGGGCTTCGTCCGGGAATGGGGCACGGCGATATCCGCGGACCACGGCACCTCGATCGGCGCCGCGGGGGAGTTCGAATCCCGCTACCACGCGATTGTCAGCGACGGGCTGCCCGCGCAGGAGGCCGAGTTCCGGCAGTTCTTCAACCAGCGGACACACGAATCCTTCAGCACCCTGCTGCACCTGCTGGACGAGGAGCGCCGCGCCATCACGAGCCGCATCCTGCCGCTGAACGGGATCCTGTCCGAGGTCAACTTCCATGAGGGCAGCTTCCTGGAACTCGACATCAAACAGACGCTGCCCGCGACGGCGAAGCAGTTCAAGGACGCCATCCAGAACGCGCTCAAGGTCCGGCACACCCGGCCGGGCAAGGCGGTCACTGCAGTGTCCGCCGCCGTGTCCGGGGCGGACACGGACGACGACGCCGAGCTCACCACCCGCTACAAGTCGCTCGAAACGCTCGTGAAGCGGCTCGGCTCGCAGACCCCGGAGGACCGGCGCTGGCGGGCCGAGGTGCTGGACGTCCGCGGCCACCTGTTCATCCAGTGCAAGGAGCACCGCGAAGTGCAGAGTGCCGGTGTCCAGGGTGCCGGTTCCAAGGGGGCAGGGAAGGGCCAGAAGAAGACCGAGGTGTACATGCACGCGGACACCGGCTCCATGTCCGGCGGCGAGCGGCAGCGCTTCACCGCGTTCATCATGGCGGCGGCGCTGAGCTACCAGCTGGGCATCGCCGAACAGGGCTTCACCACCTACGGCACGGTCATGATGGACGAGGCGTTCGTGCTCGCCTCGGAGGAATTCGCCGGCGCCGGCATCAAGGCGCTGCACGAGTTCGGCTTCCAGCTCCTGCTGGCCGCGCCGGAGAACGTGATCGACCTCTCCCGGCACCTGGGATCGGTGACGGAGATCCTGCGGGACAAGCGCACTAACCGCTCCGGCGTCCTGACTGCCCCGGTGATAGCCCCGCGTCCCGGCACGGAGGGCACCTGGCGGTCCGAGGCGAACCCCGTGGACATCGTCCTGCGCTGACCCGCTTCAGTCCGTCGGCATCGTAGCGTGGCGAAAAATAACAAATCGGTGGATCTATTGTGGATTGTATGGAGTGATCCTGCGTCTGCGTGCAATTCTGTTCATCTGTTTATCTGTTCGTCTGTACTGCACAACACTTCGCCGCATGCTCCATCAGGGCTACCACAGGCAACTCGTATCACGGCGTGACGGAAGTAGGGGGCCCGCCGAGCTGACGGCTTGATCGCGAAAGGCGCCATCATGCTTTCTGCGCGTCGTCTCCCCTCCGTTGCAGCCCTCGCGGCAGCCGCCGCCCTGATCCTGTCCGGATGCGGCGCGGCCGTCCCCGGCGCGGCGTCGCCGTCCGGCGCCGGCATCCCGTCGGATTCGGCGGGGGCAACATCGGCTCCCGCCTCGGCGGGCCCGACGACGAACGGCACCCCACCGCCGTCGTCCGCTCCCGGTTCTGCCGACCTCGCGACGTACACCTTCCCCGACGGGCGACTGTCCTTTGAGTACCCCGCAGATTGGCGGGTGGAACTGCTTACCGGAACGGGGGAGCCCTCGCTGTCGCGTACGGCGACCGTCTTCGACGCGAGCGGCACCGAGCAGGTCACGGTTTACTCCGGGCAGGCCGCTGATGCCGTGAGCCACCCGGTGCGCAGGACGGTATTCGAATCCGAACCCGTTCCGGGCCTCAGCCGGCAGCCCGCACCGGCGGCCCATTACTCGTTCTACGTGGACCGGATGGATAACGCCCCGACGTATCGCATGCACCTGACGGCCGGGTCGCCCCCGGCCGGGGACAGCGATCGGGTGGACGGGATTATCCGGATCGGCAATGAAGTCCTGGTGGCGGAGGTCAGGTTCATCGAGAAGCCGTTCGCCAGCGACGACGCGGCCAAGACCTGGCTGGCCGGAGCCGAGGCTAAGGCACTCAAGGCTCTATTGCTGAGCGTGTCTTACAGCTGACAGCCCGTCACTTCTGCTCCACACCGCGATCAAGACCAATTGAGACAATTACGTTACTCAAACCTTTCTTAATTACCCAAAGGATAGGCTAGCCTTACTTAGGTTTGCATCACTTACCTAAGGAGTTCCGTGGCTTCCGCCGTCTTCCCCCGTTCCGCCGGCCGCCCTGCCGGCCGCCGCCTCCGCAAGACCGCAGGGCGGGCCGCAGCTCTTCTGGCCGCCGTCGCGCTGACCCTGACCGCCTGCTCCACCGGACCGGCAAATTCGACGGCGTCGGACGCCCCCAGCCAGCCGGTCAGCATCGCCTTCCCGGTCACCATCAAGCACGTCTTCGGCGAGACCACCATCAAGGAACAGCCCAAGCGCGTGGTCACCGTTTCCTGGGTCAACGACGACGTCGCACTCGCCCTCGGAGTAGTTCCCGTGGGCGTCCCCAAGAACGAATGGGGCGGCAACGACAAGGGCTCCACGCCGTGGAAGGATGCCGCGCTGGAGAAGCTCGGCGCAAGCTTCGGCTCGGCGAAGGCCCCCGTTCAGTTCTCCGAGGCCGACGGCATCAACTTCACCGAGATCGCCAAGCTCAACCCGGACGTCATCCTCGGCGCCTACTCCGGCCTGACGGAGGAGGACTACAAGAAGCTCAGCGAAATCGCACCCGTCGTGGCCCAGCCGGAGATCGCCTACGGCACCTCCTGGCAGGACTCCACCACCATCATCGGCAAGGCCCTCGGCAAGGACGCCGAAGCCGCCAAGCTTGTCTCTGACACCGAGGCCACCATCAAGGACAAGGTCTCCAAGTACCCGCAGATCGCCGGAAAGTCCTTCATCTACGGCAACCTGGAACCGGCCAAGAGCGACGGCGTCAACGTCTACACGGCCAACGACAACCGTCCGCGCTTCCTCAGCGAGATCGGCATGAAGCTCGCGTCCGTTGTGGAGGACAACTCCAAGGACTCCAAGGAGTTCTTCATCCCGTGGTCCGCTGAAAAGGCCAACGAACTCAACTCGGACATCTTCGTGACCTGGGTGCCGGATGCGGCCACCACCGACTCCATCAAGGCTGACCCGCTGCTGGGCCAGATCCCGGCCATCAAGAGCGGCGCCCTGGTTGCCGACTCGGACAACACGCTGACGCTGTCCATCTCCGCTTCCTCGCCGCTGAGCCTGCCGTGGTCACTGGACACGTTCCTGCCGCAGCTTGCCACCGCAGCGGATAAAGTCACCGCAGCGAAGTAACACCCTCCCCATGACGAACAGTACGACGACGGCGCCCGCCGCCAGTGCGGCCGGCGCACCCCCGGCCCCCACCGGGAAGAAAGCCCCCGCAACGCAGGCCGCCTGGCTGCTGGCCGCCGTCGTCGTACTTGTTCTGGTCTGTGCAGCGTCCCTTACTGTCGGTGCCCGCGGGGTTCCCCTCAGCACCGTCTGGCAGGCGCTCACGCAGTTCGACCCCACCGACGGCAACCACGCCGTCATCCACGCCCGCATCCCCCGCACCGTGCTCGGTCTGCTCGCCGGCGGCGCACTGGGGCTGGCCGGCGCGGCCATGCAAGGGGTGGCCCGCAACCCGCTGGCGGACCCCGGCATCATCGGCATCAACGCGGGCGCCGCCCTCGCCGTCGTCACCGGGATCTATGTCTTCGGCGTTTCGTCCCTGACCGGTTACATCTGGTTCGCGTTCATCGGCTCCGCAGCAGCCGCCGTCGTCGTCTACCTGATCGCGTCCATGGGACGTGATGGGGCGACGCCGGTCAAACTGGCACTGGCCGGTGCGGCCCTGAGCGCGGGGCTGTATTCGCTGATGAACGTCGTCCTGGTCTCCAGCCAGGACACCCTGGACCGGTTCCGTTTCTGGCAGGTCGGCGGGATAGCCGGCCGGGACTGGTCGGTGGTGCTGCCCGGGCTGCCGTTCCTGGCTGTCGGGGCACTGATTGTCCTGTTCACCGGGCGGATCCTGAACAGCCTCGCCCTCGGGGACGACATTGCCCGGGGCCTGGGCCAGCGCGTCGGCCTGGTCCGTGGCGTCACCGCGCTGGGCATCGTGCTGCTTTGCGGCTCGGCCACGGCACTGGCCGGGCCGATCGGATTCGTCGGCCTGGTGGTTCCGCACGCCGTCCGCTTCCTGACCGGTCCGGACTACCGCTGGATCCTGCCCTTCTCGCTGGTCCTGGCGCCCGTTCTGCTCCTGCTTTCGGACGTGGTGGGCCGTGTCATCCTGCTCCCCGGCGAAGTCCCCGCGGGCATCATGACGGCCCTGGTGGGTGCGCCTGTCTTCGTGTGGCTGGTCCGCCGCGGGAAAGGGGCAGGGCTATGAGCAAGGCAGACCTCGCCAACGTCAGGCACGAGCTTGGAGACAACGCCCCCGCGGAGCGCCAACCGGCAGACAGGGCCGTGTTCATTAGCCGGACTGCCCTCCTGGCCTTCGCCGTCGTGGTGCTCCTCGCCGTCAGCATCCTGCTGGGCAGCTACACCGTCACCATTCCGGACTTCTTCAGGATCCTCACGGCCCACCTCACCGGTGGCGAGAAAATCCCCGGCGCCAGCTTCATCGTGATGGAGAACAAGCTCCCGCGGGCAGTCATCGGCACCATGATCGGGATTGCCTTCGGGCTCTCGGGCACCCTGTTCCAGACCATGCTGCGCAACCCTCTGGCCAGTCCCGACGTCATCGGCATCAGCTACGGGGCCAGCGCGGCCGCTGTCACCGCCATCGTCGTTTTCGGGGCGTCCGGGGCGGCCGTTTCCGGCGCTGCGCTGTGCGGGGCCATGGCCGTAGCCGTCCTGATCTACACCATCTCCCGGAGCGGTTCCCTCGGATCAGGCGGCGGCAACCGTGGCAACGCAGCCGGAAGCCGGCTCATCCTGGCCGGCATCGGCATCGCCGCGGCACTGAACGCCGTGGTCAACTTCCTCATGACGCGGGCCGACATCCGCACCGCGGCCGAGGCCCTCATCTGGCTGAACGGCTCCCTGAACTCCGCCAGCTGGGACCGCGCCGGCGTGCTGGCACTCGCGCTGCTGGTCCTGGTGCCCGCCGTCGCCGTCCTTGCCGGCCCGCTCCGGATCCTGGAACTCGGAGACGACGCCGCCGCCGGACTCGGCATCCGGGTAGGCATCACCCGGCTGGGCGTGGTGACCGCCGCCGTCGCGCTGGCCGCCGTCGCCACTGCAGCCGCCGGGCCCGTGGCCTTCGTGGCCTTCCTGGCCGGCCCCATCGCGCGCCGCTTCACCGGCAAGTCCAGCCTCCCGGCCAGCGCGTTCGTCGGCGCCCTGATTGTCCTCGCCGCGGACTACTTTGCCGCCAACATCGCCCCCCTGCTGCTGGACGGCACCGTCCTTCCCGTCGGCGTGGTCACCGGCGCGCTGGGAGCCCCGTTCCTGCTGTGGCTCCTGGTCACAGCCAACCGAAAGGACGCCTGATATGGCAGTTCTCAACGCCAAGGACCTGACGCTGCAGTACGACCAGCGCCGGGTGGTGGAAGGCCTCACAGCGGAGATCCCTGAGGGCAAGGTGACAATGATCGTGGGCGCCAACGCCTGCGGCAAATCCACGCTCCTCCGCGGCCTGTCCAGGCTGCTGAAACCGGCCGGCGGTACCGTGACGCTCGATGGCAAGGACATCCATTCCCGCCCGGCCAAGGAACTCGCCCGCATCCTCGGCCTGCTCCCGCAGCACCCCACCGCCCCGGACGGCATTCTGGTCCGGGACCTCGTGGGCCGCGGCCGCTACCCGCACCAGGGCTTCTTCCGCAGCTGGAGCGCGGCCGACGATCTCGCCGTGCAGCGCGCACTCGAAGCCACCGAAACGCTGGAGCTCGCCGAGCGCAACGTCGACGAACTCTCGGGCGGGCAGCGCCAGCGAGTGTGGATCGCGATGGCGCTCGCCCAGGAAACCGACGTGCTCCTGCTCGACGAGCCCACCACCTACCTGGACCTGGCCCACCAGGTGGAGGTCCTGGACCTGATCACCGACCTGAACAGGCAGCGCGGCACCACCGTGGCAATCGTCCTGCACGACCTGAACCTGGCGGCCCGGTACGCGGACCACGTGATCGCCATGAAGGGCGGCAGGATCGTGGCCGAGGGCACCGCCGCCGACGTGGTCACCGAGGACCTGGTCCGTGACGTCTTCGGCCTGGACTCGCGAGTGCTTCCCGATCCCATTTCCGGCACGCCACTGATCATTCCGCTCGGCCGGCACCACACCGATTTCCCAAAAGCCGAAACAGCAACCCTGGAGTTGGTCCCATGAGGGCAGTTAACAGCAATGCAACAGACAGCAGTGCAACGGACAGCAAGGCAGTAGACATAAGTCAGGCACGGGCACGCCGTGCGCCTTCGGCGGTCAGGGACCAACTGGCCACCGAACCTATGACCCTGGCGTTCGACGTGACGGTCACCGCCGTGCAGCAGCTCAGCCCCAACTTCCGCCGCATCACCTTCGGCGGGTACTCCCTGCGTGACTTCGGCGTCCACGGCGGAACCCTGGACCTACGCGTGAAGCTCATGATCCCGTCCCTCGCCGCGGACGGCACACAGCTGCCGCTGCCGGTGTTCCAGATGGAACAGTCCGGCTGGTACCAGGAATGGCTGGCCATGGATCCTGCGATCCGCGGCTCCATGCGCACCTACACCGTGCGGCAGGAACGCCTCGACGCCGTCTACCCGGAGATCGACGTCGACTTCGTGCTGCACTTCGATGCCGCCGGCAACGGCGGACCCGCCGCGAACTGGGCCCTGAACGCCAAGCCCGGAGACGCCCTCACCATCATCGGGCCCAACAACCGGGCCGCGCACTGTGTCACGGCGGAGACCTACTCCGGCATCGAGTGGCGGCCGGGCCTGGCCCAGCGGGTACTGCTTGCCGGCGACGAGACCGCTGTTCCGGCCATCAGCGCCATCCTGGAAAGCCTCCCGTCCTACATGAGCGGGCACGCGTTCCTTGAGGTCCCTGAGGCCGGCGACTTCCTGGACCTGAAATCGGACGCCGACGTCGAAATCACCTGGCTGGCACGCGGCGCCGCGATCGGCCGCTCACGCCCGCACGGCGAACTCCTGCAGGAGGCCGTCCGCGCCGCTGTTCCCGAGCCCGGCTGGGTGGGCATCAAGGCCGCCGCGGGCGGGGCCGGGCCGGAACCCGATGACGTCAACGTGGACCAGGACATTCTCTGGGAGACCCCCGCCCGGATGGACGCCGCGGCGATCGGAGCCAGCAAGAACCCTGACAAGCCCGCCGGGGCCCTGCCGTTCTACGCCTGGATCGCCGGCGAAGCGGGCACAGTCAAGGAGCTGCGCCGGTACCTTGTGCGGGACGTGGGGATCGACCGGAAGCAGGTCGCGTTCATGGGGTACTGGCGGCAGGGGAAGGCCGAGCTGTAATCGCCGCTCCCGCAGGTCCTGCGTCCTTCAGGGCTTCCTCCTGCCACCGGTGCTTTGCCCTCGCTTTCGGTGCGCGGCTTCAGTGCCGGCTTCGCCCGCAGTCGCTGCTTTGCCGTCGCTTAGACACCTCCTTCGGCCGCGGGCGGCCTTAGTCGGCGATGCGCTCCTTTGCAAAGCGGCGATTGCGGTCTTGGGGTCGGCTGACCTTGGGTGCGTCCCACCTGTCACGTACGAGACCCGCCAGTTGCGGCTGCGGCTGCGGTTGCGTGGTGCTGCGGCTCCGCGGGTAGGTCACCTTGGGTTAACCCTCGCTTTCCCTGCGGGCTTTTTGGGGTGGTTAGGGTATTGGGGTGGGTTCAATTCCTTTGCTTCCGGATCGGGGTGGGCGGCGGGTCTTTGTTGCCTTGGGGGATTCCTTCACCGAGGGCGTAGGGGACTACGACCCCAGGTTCCCCAACGGCGTCCGGGGCTGGGCGGACCGGGTTGCGGAGAAGCTGGCCAAGGCGCAGCCGGGGTGGGAGTACGCCAATCTGGCAATCCGCAGCAAGCGGCTGCGACACATCATCACCGAACAGCTCGGGCCTGCCCTGGCCATGGAGCCGACCCTTGTCACGCTGTACGCCGGCGGCAACGACATCCTGGATATCGGCACGGACATCGGATCCCTCATGCGGGACTACGAGACCCTGGTGGCTGCGCTCGCCGGCACGGGGGCAACGCTGGTGCTGTTCACCGGCTTCGACGTCAAGGTTTCCGCGCTGCTGGAGCCGCTGAAGAAACGCAACGCCTTCTACAACCGGCGCGTCCGCGAGATCGCCGGCCGCTACGGCGCGGTGCTGGTGGACTACTGGTGCTTCGACGCGTTCCATGACCCGCGGATGTGGGATTCGGACCGGCTGCACATGTCCAAGGCAGGCCACAAATACCTTGCCTCACAGGTCCTGGACCACCTCGGCGTGCCCCACAAGATCAAGCCCAAGGAGTGGGAGCCGCCAGTGAAACCGGGCCTGCGGGAGTGGGAACGCCGGCAGCGCCGCTGGGTCCACGACTGGGTGCTGCCCTTGTTCGGACGGAAGCTCCGCGGCGTCACCCTCGGCGACCAACTCCGGCCGCGCTGGCCCGAGCCCGTGAGGGTCCCGCGCAAGGGCGGCCTGAAGAAGCTGCTGCAGAATCAGCGGGCCGGCGACCCGGCCGGCGCCGGGTAGCCGCCAGGACTCAGCTGTCCAGCAGGTTTTCGTAGCCCGGAGCCACCCGGTTGGCATGGAACTCCATGACCTCGAAGTCAGCCACACCATTGACGTAGAACGGGTCCTTGGCCAGGGCAGCGTCCAGGCTGGCCCGGTCCGCATTGGAGAGCAGCAGGCCGCCGGTGCGGGGGATTTTGCGCCCCGCGACCATGAAGACGCCCTCGTCGAAGGCCGCCTGCAGCCACGTCACGTGCGCCGTGAGATGGAACTCCACAATGTCGTCGGGGACCTTGTATGTCAGGGAGACTACGTACATGCGGCCAGCCTACCGGTAGCGGGCCCCGGACAGGCGGGAACTTTTCTGGAAATCCGCAGGCTGAAGTTGAATCGTCAAGCTTCCAGTCTCCTAGAATGTAGCCATGACCGAACCGCGCTGGCTCAACGCCGACGAACGCCGGGCCTGGCTTGCCCAGCTGAGCATCAACACCATGCTGCCGGCCGCCCTGGACACCCAGCTCCACGCCGCGGGCAAGCTTTCCCTGTTCGACTACAACGTGCTGGCGATGCTTTCCGAGACCGAGGGGCGCTTCCTGCCCATGAGCGAGCTTGCCGCGCGCACCAGTGCCTCCCTGTCCAGGCTCTCCCATGTGGTCACCAAGCTGCAGAACCGCGGCTGGCTTGAGCGCCGGCCGCACCCGGGCGACGCCCGCGTCACCACGGCGCACCTGACCGATGCCGGGATGCAGACGATCGTGAAGCTGGCCCCGGGCCATGTGGAGGCGGTCCGGGCGCTGTTCCTCGACGCCTTGAGCCCGCAGGACGTCGCGGACCTGGCCCGGATCGGCGAGAAGATCGTGGCCCGCCTCGACGACGACCACTGGATCCTGCGCGACGTCTAAGCGCGAAAGCTGAACGCGCCGCCGTCGGGCAGTCCCGTCTTTGTTGCTCGCGGCAACTGCTGGCAGACTTGACCCATGGATTTCACGTCCCGCTATGTAGCCCTTGGAGACTCCTTTACGGAAGGCGTCGGCGACGACGACCCCGCCCGGCCCAACGGCGTCCGCGGCTGGGCGGACCGGGTGGCAGAGCGGCTCGGCGCCGCCGACCCGGGCTTCGGCTACGCGAACCTTGCCATCCGCGGCAGGAAACTCCGCCAGATCATGGCCGAACAGGTGGATGCCGCCGTCGCACTCAAACCCACCCTGGTCAGCATCTACGCCGGCGCCAACGACATCCTCCGGCCCAAGATCGACATCGATGACCTGCTGGCCGAATACGACGCCGGCATCCGCAAGCTCACTGCCACCGGCGCCACCGTGGTGATGTTCACCGGCTTCGACGCGCGGGGTTCCAAGATTTTCGGCACCATGCGCGGCCGCACGGCCATCTACAACGAACTGGTTCGTGGCATCGCTGGGGACCACGGTGCCCTGCTGGTCGACTACTGGCGTTTCAGCGAGTACTACGACTGGGGCATGTGGGCCACGGACCGGATGCACATGTCCCCCGCCGGCCACGCGAACATGGCCAAGCGCGTCCTCACCGTCCTAGCGCACGAGCACTCGATTGACGTCCCGCCCATGACGCCCGTCCCTGAGCTGAGCCGTGTGGACGCCATCCGTGCGAATGGCCGTTGGGTCCGCGAGTTCGCCGGCCCGTGGGTTGTCCGGCGCGTCACCGGCAAGTCGTCCGGCGACGGCCTGGAGCCGAAGTACGGCCAGCTAACCCACCTCTAGAACGGCAACCTAGGCGCGGAATCCCGGCGTCGCGAGCAATTCCCCGGTGCGGCGGACGGCGAGCACATCGATGTCCCAGCCGTCCGTGGCCCGGTGCAGCATTGCCGTCCCGCCCGCGACGATCGCCGTCGCGAGCACATCGGCCGTGACAATGTCTGCTGCGGCCACTGAGACCTGGGCGAACTCGACGCCGCGGGAGCCCGCGGTCCAGATGTGGTCACCCCGCTCGGCCGAGCCCGACGTCGCAAGGGCGCGCCGGGTGTTTGGTCCGCCCAGCCCGTAGGCGGAAAGCAGTGCCGAGCAGTCCAGCGGGTCAACGACTCCGGCCGCCCACGAGGCTCCGCTGCCCGGCACGGGCGAGCCCATCACCAGCACGTCGCCGCCGGCATTCAGGCACCAGTCGGCGATCCCCCGGCTCCTCAGCGCCTCACCGGCCTGCTCAATCGCGTAGCCCTTGATGATCCCGGAAAGGTCCAGCACGCCGTCGGGCCGCTCCGGGGAGAACGCGCCCTCCGTCATGAGCCGCCAGCTGAGCGCATCCGCGTAGCGGTCCCGCATCCCGGCGGATGAGTCCCGAAGAGAAAGTTCCCCGCGCGCCAGCCGGCTGGCCGCGGAATCGGGACGGTACAGGCTGAAGGTCTCATCCGCGCGGGCAAACACGCGTTCGACGGCGGCAGCTGCGGCGTCGAGCTCCCGCTCCCCGCCGGCGGCTGCTGGGACGGCAGCTGTTCCCAAGGCTCTAGCAGGAACTGTCAGGCTGATCACGGTGCCCATGGAGCCGAAGGTCCTGGCCTTCAGGGCAGAGCCGCCGAGCTCAGAGGTTGGCTGCATCGAGGGCCGCCTGCAGGGAGTTCAAGTACGCGTCGCTGGTCACCGTGGCACCGCTGATGGTCTGCACGTCCGCGGATTGGGATTGGAGCACCTCGGCGCGCAGGAGCGGGGCCGCCCGGTTGCTGATTTGCACGGACTTGCGTTCAGCATCGGTCAGCTGGAGCGCCGTGACGTCAGTGATCTTGCCGGCCTGCACCGTGATCTGCACCTGGACGGAGCCGAACCGGGTCTGGACGACCGAGCCGGCGTACGTCCCCACGGCCTTGGCCGAAGCCCCCGTGGTGCCCGCGCTCGACGAGCCGGACGAAGCCGTTGAGTCGTCGGTGCCCAACGCTCCGCCGCCGGTGGTGCCTGTGGTGCCGGCCGCCGCGCCCGCGACGGTGCTGCTGGTATCGGCTATGTGGACGCCCGACTGCCAGCCTGCAATGAGGATGCCGGTGGAGGCCAGGACTGCAGAAACTGCTGCGCGGGTTCTCACCAGTCGAACCTTTCGTAGTGAAGCTGGTCTTCCCGGACGCCGGCGGCGCGGGCGTCCTCAAGCACGCTTTGCGCCCAGGCGGCGGGGCCGCAGACGTACACGTCGGCATCGGCGACGTTCGGGTCGTAACTGGCCAGCCGGTGGCCCGCTCTTTCGGAGTTCTCCGGCAGCCAGGTCCGGACGCCGGCCGGGCGGGCGCCGGTCAGGTGGAAGAGTGTGGCGCCGCGCTGCCGGCAGAGCTTCAGGATTTCCTGGCCCAGATAAAGCTCGGATTCGCTGTGGCCGCGGAGAATGACAGTGGCGTTCCCGGGCTGGAATGGCGTGCTCTCCAGCAGGGCGCGGATCGGGGTAATGCCAATCCCGGCACCGACCATGACCACATGGTTGCGGCTCCGCGCGGCTGTGCTGAACAGCCCGTACGGACCCTCCAGCGCCACCTTGGTGCCCGGCTTCAGCGACGCCAGCTGGGCCGAACCCCGGCCAAGGTTGCGGACCGTGATCCTCAGCGTGCCCTGGCCGGCGGAATCGAAACTGATGGGGTCGGCGGATAGGCTGAACGGATGCGGGTGCCACCACAGCCCGGGAGCCAGGAACCGCCAAATAAAGAACCGGCCGCCGCTGCCTGCCAGCTGGTCCAGGCCAAGGCCGGACATCTCGATGTTCACCACTCCGGGGGCCACCCGCACCACCCGCTTGACGGTCAGCTGGTGCCTGAACGTTGCCATCAGCGGCTGGGCCACGCGGTAGTGGAGCAGCGCGGCGCCGGTTGCGACGCACAGGGCCAGCCAGTACCAGCGCTGCCAGGTGCCCTCTGCAAAGAGGCCGCCCACGCTGAACTGGTGGGGGAGCGCGGTCAGGACCGCCGCATACGTCAGGAGGTGGACGGCGTACCAGAATTCGTACGGGAACCGACGTCGGACGGCCACGAGGGAGGTGACGACGACGGCGATGAACAGGAGCATGGAAATATAGGCCAGCCACATGTCCGGCACCAGGACCCACAGCGCAACCGCCTCGCTGACAGGATCCAGCCCTTCCGCCATGCCGTAGCCGACCGCGATCAGGAGCCCGTGCGCGAGCAGGAGGTACAAGGCAGGCTTGCCCAGCTTGCGGTGGAACTCAAGGGCGCGGTCGTGGCCGACGGCGTGGTCGATGAGCGGGATGCGGGCCGCCAGAAGCAGCACGAGCAGCACCAGGTCCATGCCCACGAGACCGGCCACAATCCCCAACGCGGTGACGGAGCCGGCTGGAGTCGAGAAGCCGGCCATTCCGCCATCGGCCAGCCACAAAGCGACGGCGCCCGCCAGGGACGCCCAGAAAAGGACCGTCAACACATCTGCTCTCAGCAACCGCCGCCGGTGCTGTCCCCTGAAGGGGTTCACAGCACCACGGGAGCTGCGGCGAACCTCGGGACGGCTCGTCAGAAGTTGTGTGTTCATGGACCCAGAATCGCCGTGCTGCCTATCATTTGGCTGTGAAATTGCTTCGTCGGGCATATGACTGAGAGGGGCCCCGCCCCTCTGCCCGGACTGGCTGACGCACGCCGCCCTATACACCATTCAGCAGTACCAATCTGCAGGGGATTGGTCTTTAATTCGCCGAACTCGTAGACTTGGTAGGCGCTAGGTGGCGCGGAGCGTGCGCAATTGCTCCGGTTGGCAGGACACGTCTGAGAAATCGACGGTCCTGGAGGCCGGTAGTTAGGGGCTCAAGTTGCGCGCATTCCTGTATTCGCCCAGCATCCCGGCACTTCGCAATGGCAGTCCAACGGACCGTTAGCGCCAGGTGCCCGTGGCCCACAATCTTCGCCGCAGTGAGGAACCAGCCGGTATATGCCGTCTGCCTGAATCCCGCGGAACCGAGGGTTGGGGGAGGGAGCCGGATGCGGACGCCGCCCAACGCACGGTCAGCGGGAACTCCGTTAGCCGTTTCATTTATTTTTGAGGAGAGTCGTCATGGCAGCACACTGCCAGGTGACCGGAGCCGAGCCGGGCTTTGGACACAGCATTTCGCACTCGCACCGTCGCAACAAGCGCCGGTTCGACCCGAACATCCAGAAGAAGCGCTACTGGGTTCCGTCCCTGCGCCGTAACGTCACGCTGCAGGTCTCTGCTCGTGGCATCAAGACCATCGACGTACGCGGCATTGACGTAGTCGTCGCCGCCATCCTGGCACGAGGAGTGAAGCTCTAATGGCAAAGGATAAGGACGTACGTCCGATCATCAAGCTGAAGTCGACCGCGGGCACGGGCTACACCTACGTGACGCGCAAGAACCGTCGTAACGACCCGGACCGCCTGGTTCTGAAGAAGTACGACCCCAAAATCCGCCAGCACGTCGAATTCCGAGAGGAGCGCTAAACACATGGCTAAGAAGTCAATGATCGCTAAGAACGAACAGCGTAAAGTCATCGTCGAGCGTTACGCTGCAAAGCGCCTCGAACTGAAGAAGGCTCTGGTTGATCCCAACTCAACCGACGAAGTACGCGAAGCTGCTCGCCTCGGCCTGCAGAAGCTGCCCCGCAACGCCTCGCCGGTACGTCTGCGTAACCGCGACATCATCGATGGCCGTCCCCGCGGTACCTTCCAGAAGTTCGGCATCTCCCGTGTTCGCTTCCGCGACATGGCTCACCGCGGTGAGCTCCCGGGCATCACGAAGTCTTCCTGGTAATTCAGTACTCCTGAAGCCAGTGGCTTGAAAAGGGCCGGCAACCATTTGGTTGCCGGCCCTTTTCGCGTTTAACGCCCGGCTGCGAATCCCTGGGCGCCATGCCGCCGGCGGCGCTGGCTGTGGCTGCCGGGTGGTGATGCAGTGCACAGTTCGGGGTTGGGTGCCGGGGTGTGTGGTTGGGGTGTTGGTTGGGTGGTTGTGGCTTGTGTTGGCGGGGTTTGTGGCGGGGTTTTGGGGTGGTGGGGCGGGTGTGGGGGGTGGAGTTGCGGTGGGGCGTGGGTGGGTGTATTGTTTTCTAAGTCGCCGAGAGGGAGACCAGCGGAAAGCTGGGAACCGGAGGCGGCCAATCCCCTAAATTTCAAGACCGGATCTGGTCGGCGTTTTGTGCGCTCCGGGTTCGGGTGGGGGCGGGTCGGATGGTTTGTGGGTCGCGGAAACGCTGATTTGCAAAGTGTTCAGGACTCGGGTAAGTTTGAAAAGTTGCTCCGGAGCGATCCGCGACCGTCAGGGTTGTGGTGGTGCCGGGTGTGTCTGTTGTTTGAGAACTCAATAGTGTGCCAAGTTTGTTGATACCAATTTATTGTATTGAATTGGTTGAATTGACCAGGTTGCGCCACCCCGTGGTGTGGTCTGGTTTTTACAGCTGGTTTCAAATTTTGTGCAGCTGGTGCGTCCCGTTTTCCCGGGGGCATTGGTTGTGTCTGTTTTACTTCAACGGAGAGTTTGATCCTGGCTCAGGATGAACGCTGGCGGCGTGCTTAACACATGCAAGTCGAACGAT
The DNA here is from genome assembly GCA_963722145.1 of uncultured Actinomycetota bacterium. GTDB lineage: Bacteria > Actinomycetota > Actinomycetes > Actinomycetales > Micrococcaceae > Arthrobacter. The sequence continues at coordinate 382,625 of CAVRLW010000020.1, forward strand.
GATCCCAGCTTGCTGGGGGATTAGTGGCGAACGGGTGAGTAACACGTGAGTAACCTGCCCTTAACTCTGGGATAAGCCTGGGAAACTGGGTCTAATACCGGATATGACTCCTCATCGCATGGTGGGGGGTGGAAAGCTTTATTGTGGTTTTGGATGGACTCGCGGCCTATCAGCTTGTTGGTGAGGTAATGGCTCACCAAGGCGACGACGGGTAGCCGGCCTGAGAGGGTGACCGGCCACACTGGGACTGAGACACGGCCCAGACTCCTACGGGAGGCAGCAGTGGGGAATATTGCACAATGGGCGCAAGCCTGATGCAGCGACGCCGCGTGAGGGATGACGGCCTTCGGGTTGTAAACCTCTTTCAGTAGGGAAGAAGCGAAAGTGACGGTACCTGCAGAAGAAGCGCCGGCTAACTACGTGCCAGCAGCCGCGGTAATACGTAGGGCGCAAGCGTTATCCGGAATTATTGGGCGTAAAGAGCTCGTAGGCGGTTTGTCGCGTCTGCCGTGAAAGTCCGGGGCTCAACTCCGGATCTGCGGTGGGTACGGGCAGACTAGAGTGATGTAGGGGAGACTGGAATTCCTGGTGTAGCGGTGAAATGCGCAGATATCAGGAGGAACACCGATGGCGAAGGCAGGTCTCTGGGCATTAACTGACGCTGAGGAGCGAAAGCATGGGGAGCGAACAGGATTAGATACCCTGGTAGTCCATGCCGTAAACGTTGGGCACTAGGTGTGGGGGACATTCCACGTTTTCCGCGCCGTAGCTAACGCATTAAGTGCCCCGCCTGGGGAGTACGGCCGCAAGGCTAAAACTCAAAGGAATTGACGGGGGCCCGCACAAGCGGCGGAGCATGCGGATTAATTCGATGCAACGCGAAGAACCTTACCAAGGCTTGACATGGGCCGGACCGGGCTGGAAACAGTCCTTCCCCTTTGGGGCCGGTTCACAGGTGGTGCATGGTTGTCGTCAGCTCGTGTCGTGAGATGTTGGGTTAAGTCCCGCAACGAGCGCAACCCTCGTTCCATGTTGCCAGCGCGTAATGGCGGGGACTCATGGGAGACTGCCGGGGTCAACTCGGAGGAAGGTGGGGACGACGTCAAATCATCATGCCCCTTATGTCTTGGGCTTCACGCATGCTACAATGGCCGGTACAAAGGGTTGCGATACTGTGAGGTGGAGCTAATCCCAAAAAGCCGGTCTCAGTTCGGATTGGGGTCTGCAACTCGACCCCATGAAGTCGGAGTCGCTAGTAATCGCAGATCAGCAACGCTGCGGTGAATACGTTCCCGGGCCTTGTACACACCGCCCGTCAAGTCACGAAAGTTGGTAACACCCGAAGCCGGTGGCCTAACCCCTTGTGGGAGGGAGCTGTCGAAGGTGGGACTGGCGATTGGGACTAAGTCGTAACAAGGTAGCCGTACCGGAAGGTGCGGCTGGATCACCTCCTTTCTAAGGAGCACCTACAATCACCTTGCCCCGTGTATGCGGGTGTGGAGGGGTTGTCAGGAGTACGCCCGTTGCGCAGACGCTAGTTCTGCGGCGGGTGCTCACGGGTGGAATATCAGCAAATAGCGGCCGCAGGTTTTTGTCCTTGCCCAGTACGGATCCCCTCTTGGGGGTGTCCTGGAACGGTGGGGGCGGGGGCGTGCGGTTTAGTGTTTGGCACACTGTTGGGTCCTGAGGCAACAGGGCCATGGCGCGGCCGCGTGTCTCTTCCCTTTGGGGTGGGGGTGCGTGGTGGTGGTGTGGGTTTGTTTGTTTCTGGTTTCCTGGCTGCATCGATCATGCGTGGTGGCTGTTCCTTCGGGGGCGCCGGTGTGTGGGGTGTGTGGTACGGGGTTGTTGTTTGAGAACTACATAGTGGACGCGAGCATCTTTTATAAGAAGCAATTTCCAAGAATATGAACCTGGATCTGATCCTGTGCCTTTTGGGGTGTGGGGTTGGTTTCTGTGGTTCTCTCGAAAATTACTCCTTGATCTTTTGTGGTCAAGTTTTTAAGAGCACACGGTGGATGCCTTGGCATTAGGAGCCGAAGAAGGACGTAGGAATCTGCGATAAGCCTGGGGGAGTCGATAACCGGACTGTGATCCCAGGGTGTCCGAATGGGGAAACCCCGCCAGGGGCGCGAGCTGCCTGGTGACCCGCATCTGAACACATAGGGTGCGTGGAGGGAACGCGGGGAAGTGAAACATCTCAGTACCCGCAGGAAGAGAAAACAATAGTGATTCCGTCAGTAGTGGCGAGCGAACGCGGATCAGGCTAAACCGTTCCATGTGTGATAGCCGGCGGGCGTTGCATGGTCGGGGTTGTGGGACTTCCCATTCTGTCTCTGCCGGGACAGTGGGGTGAGAGTGCAGGCATAGGTGAACGGTCTTGAAAGGCCGGCCGTAGAGGGTGTGAGCCCCGTAACCGAAATGTTGTGCACCGCCTGGTGAAGTATCCCAAGTAGCACGGGGCCCGAGAAATCCCGTGCGAATCTGTCAGGACCACCTGATAAGCCTAAATACTCCCTAATGACCGATAGCGGACCAGTACCGTGAGGGAAAGGTGAAAAGTACCCCGGGAGGGGAGTGAAACAGTACCTGAAACCGTGTGCTTACAATCCGTCGGAGCAGCCGCAGCTTGCTGTGTAGTTGTGACGGCGTGCCTTTTGAAGAATGAGCCTGCGAGTTAGTGTTACGTCGCGAGGTTAACCCGTGTGGGGAAGCCGTAGCGAAAGCGAGTCTGAATAGGGCGTTGCAGTGGCGTGATCTAGACCCGAAGCGAAGTGATCTACCCATGGCCAGGTTGAAGCGACGGTAAGACGTCGTGGAGGACCGAACCCACTTCAGTTGAAAATGGAGGGGATGAGCTGTGGGTAGGGGTGAAAGGCCAATCAAACTTCGTGATAGCTGGTTCTCCCCGAAATGCATTTAGGTGCAGCGTTGCGTGTTTCTTACCGGAGGTAGAGCTACTGGATGGCTAATGGGCCCTACAAGGTTACTGACGTCAGCCAAACTCCGAATGCCGGTAAGTGAGAGCGCAGCAGTGAGACTGTGGGGGATAAGCTTCATAGTCGAGAGGGAAACAGCCCAGACCACCAACTAAGGCCCCTAAGCGTGTGCTAAGTGGGAAAGGATGTGGAGTTGCGAAGACAACCAGGAGGTTGGCTTAGAAGCAGCCATCCTTAAAAGAGTGCGTAATAGCTCACTGGTCAAGTGATTCCGCGCCGACAATGTAGCGGGGCTCAAGTACACCGCCGAAGTTGTGGATTTCAGATATTAGCTAAGCCGCCCCCTTTGCGGGGTTGGTTCAGGCGTCTGGAGTGGTAGGGGAGCGTCGTGTGGGCAGTGAAGTCGCGGTGGAAACCAGCGGTGGAGCCTACACGAGTGAGAATGCAGGCATGAGTAGCGAAAGACGGGTGAGAAACCCGTCCGCCGGATGATCAAGGGTTCCAGGGTCAAGCTAATCTGCCCTGGGTAAGTCGGGACCTAAGGCGAGGCCGACAGGCGTAGTCGATGGACAACGGGTTGATATTCCCGTACCGGCGAAAAACCGCCCATGCTGAACAGGGGATACTAACCGCCCGAAACCTGCCTGACCTCCCTTCGGGGTGGAAGGGTTTTGGTGGAGCGCGGGACCTGATCCTGGGAGGCAAGCGTATTAACAGGTGTGACGCAGGAAGGTAGCCGAGCCGGGCGATGGTTGTCCCGGTCTAAGGATGTAGGGCGAACGGTAGGCAAATCCGCCGTTCATGATGCCTGAGATCTGACGGGACCCCCGTATGGGGGGATTCGGTGATCCTATGCTGCCGAGAAAAGCATCGACGCGAGGTTTTAGCCGCCCGTACCCCAAACCGACACAGGTGATCAGGTAGAGAATACTAAGGCGATCGAGAGAATTATGGTTAAGGAACTCGGCAAAATGCCCCCGTAACTTCGGGAGAAGGGGGGCCCCAACCTTGAACACCACTTGCTGGTGGGAGGGGATCGGGGCCGCAGAGACCAGGGGGAAGCGACTGTTTACTAAAAACACAGGTCCGTGCGAAGTCGCAAGACGATGTATACGGACTGACTCCTGCCCGGTGCTGGAAGGTTAAGAGGACCGGTTAGCCGCAAGGCGAAGCTGAGAATTTAAGCCCCAGTAAACGGCGGTGGTAACTATAACCATCCTAAGGTAGCGAAATTCCTTGTCGGGTAAGTTCCGACCTGCACGAATGGAGTAACGACTTCCCCGCTGTCTCAACCATAAACTCGGCGAAATTGCAGTACGAGTAAAGATGCTCGTTACGCGCAGCAGGACGGAAAGACCCCGAGACCTTTACTATAGTTTGGTATTGGTGTTCGGAGTGGCTTGTGTAGGATAGGTGGGAGACGTTGAAGCCCGGACGCCAGTTCGGGTGGAGTCATCGTTGAAATACCACTCTGGTCACTTTGGACATCTAACTTCGGCCCGTAATCCGGGTCAGGGACAGTGCCTGATGGGTAGTTTAACTGGGGCGGTTGCCTCCTAAAAAGTAACGGAGGCGCCCAAAGGTTCCCTCAGCCTGGTTGGCAATCAGGTGTCGAGTGTAAGTGCACAAGGGAGCTTGACTGTGAGAGAGACATCTCGAGCAGGGACGAAAGTCGGGACTAGTGATCCGGCGGTACATTGTGGAATGGCCGTCGCTCAACGGATAAAAGGTACCTCGGGGATAACAGGCTGATCTTGCCCAAGAGTCCATATCGACGGCATGGTTTGGCACCTCGATGTCGGCTCGTCGCATCCTGGGGCTGGAGTAGGTCCCAAGGGTTGGGCTGTTCGCCCATTAAAGCGGTACGCGAGCTGGGTTTAGAACGTCGTGAGACAGTTCGGTCCCTATCCGCTGCGCGCGCAGGAAATTTGAGAAGGGCTGTCCTTAGTACGAGAGGACCGGGACGGACGAACCTCTGGTGTGTCAGTTGTACTGCCAAGTGCACCGCTGATTAGCTACGTTCGGATGGGATAACCGCTGAAAGCATCTAAGCGGGAAGCTCGCTTCGAGATGAGATTTCCATACACCTTGTGTGTGAGAGGCCCCCAGCCAGACCACTGGGTTGATAGGCCGGATGTGGAAGCGAGGACTAACGACTCGTGAAGCTGACCGGTACTAATAGGCCGATAACTTACACCACACACCCCCTTTCGTGAACGGATTCAAAAGACGTTCACACCGAGAAGAGGGTACAAAGAAACAAGACTGCTTGCGTCCACTATGTGGTTCCCAGACAACAAACCCGCTCACCGCGGCACGTTGCGTCAGGAACCGACAACAGAATAACAACACCACACCTGCGGCCCTGCCGCAGCGAACATGTTGTAACACCAGTTTTCCCACCCCCACGCCCCAGAGGCTGCGGCGGGTGCGGACACAGGGTTACGGCGGTCATAGCGTGGGGGAAACGCCCGGTCCCATCCCGAACCCGGAAGCTAAGACCCACAGCGCCGATGGTACTGCACCCGGGAGGGTGTGGGAGAGTAGGTCACCGCCGGAACACCATTGAGGTCGAGGACCCCCAACCACGTTGGGGGTCCTCCCGCATTTAAACCCAAAACACCCCTGCCCGCCGGCGCTTTCGGCGGCTATCCCCTGATCAGGTGCCCTCCGGGCAGCGTATCGGCAATTCTCCCCGGTGCCCGTTCGCCGATGAGTGGCCACACGACGTCTTGGTCGCCGGCTTGAAGGATTAGACCCTGCGGTCCCGCCGGAAGGAACAGGGCCTGCCCGTCCGGTCGGCCTGCTTTCGGATTCTCGATAGTCGCGTCAGTTCCTGTTACGGGCTGACCGTCCCAGGCGGGCACCATGTACGCGACCACCGCGGCCCCCTTGGGAAAGGCCCTCGAGAAGTACAAGGGATCCGAACTCCCAGCGCCATTCAGTTCAAGGTAGACGTTTCCGTCATTGCCTCGCGGCAGTTCGCCTTTGACCATGCTGTCGGTGTGCAGGATCAGGACGATGGAGTGAAGGCCCGTGCCGGTCCGCCCTTCCCTGACGCCCTCCACGGTGCCCTGGACGATTACTTGGCTAGCCGCAGCTAGGTCCTCGGTGGAATGGAAAGGGTCATAGTCAAAGGTAATGCGGCTGAAGGCAGCCAAGGTATCTTCAGCCCTGTAGGAGGCCAGCGCCGAGGACACGGGGCTGGCCTGCTGTGCGGTGGTCTGGGGGCTCCCAGGCAGCGTGAACACGCCCGCAGCCATGCCGCCCAGGAGCCCGGCCCCGGCGACCGCCCCGACCGCCAGCCAGAGCCGCGCGGGCTTGCGCCGTGGGCCGGAGGCCGTCTTTTCCACCCGCGAGACCAATTCCTCCCGGAGGGCGTTGCTGTATGCGTCATCGACGCGAGGTTGATTCATGGCCGTTGTCTTTCCACTACCGCAGCGGGGGTTGTCCCCGCTGCCCCATTGATTGCTGCTTTCATGCGCTGACGCGCCCGGTGCATACGGGTCTTCGCAGCCCCCGGTGTCAGGTTGAGGACGGCCGCGGCCGCGGCGAGGGGGTATTCCTCGAAGACAACCAGGCTCACCAATTGCAAGTCCGTGGCGTTCAGCGTCCCGAGGGCCAGTGTCACGTCTCTATCCACGGCTTCCTCGGCATACGAGGCTTCAGCGGTGGCGTCGTGAGCTTCCTCGCTCCGCGGGAGGGAACTGAGTAATCCGCGATATCGCCTACTGGCCCGCCCGCTATTGCGTGCAGCATTGGTCGTCGTGACGAGCAGCCAGGGAAGGGTAGAACCCTCAACGAGCCTCACATTTCTCCGGCGTCGCCACAGCTCGAGGAATGCCGTGGACATGATGTCCTCAGCATCATGACGGTCTCCGGACAACCGGTAGGCGTGCCGGAAGACCCGGTCGCGGTGCCGATCGAACAACGCCCCGAAGGCCGCACCCTCGCCCGCGAGGCTGCGCGACCACAGCCCGACATCTTCGGATTCAACGTTCCCCATGCCCTGTATTGTCCGGGAACACCCAAATGGTTACATCAGAGCGGAAAATCCGCAGAAATCTCAAGCTTCGCTGGTTGGGAGCGTGGTTGAGTGGTCTTGCAGCGTGGTCTTGCAGCGTGGTCTTGCAGCGTGGTCTTGCAGCGTGGTCTTGCAGCTTGGCTCAGAGAGCTGAGGAAGTATCGCGCCAACCGTCCAGTGACTGGGTCCCATTGCGGCCGGCGTTCGGTGCGAACATCACGGCCTACCCGGAGGCAAGGTCGGATCAGAAGAGCTTGCCGGCGGCGCTGGCTGTGGCTGCCGGGTGGTGATGCAGTGCACAGTTCGGGGTTGGGTGCCGGGGTGTGTGGTTGGGGTGTTGGTTGGGTGGTTGTGGCTTGTGTTGGCGGGGTTTTGGCGGGGTTTTGTCGGGGTTTTGGGGTGGTGGGGCGGGTGTGGGGGGTGGAGTTGCGGTGGGGCGTGGGTGGGTGTATTGTTTTCTAAGTCGCCGAGAGGGAGACCAGCGGAAAGCTGGGAACCGGAGGCGGCCAATCCCCTAAATTTCAAGACCGGATCTGGTCGGCGTTTTGTGCGCTCCGGGTTCGGGTGGGGGCGGGTCGGATGGTTTGTGGGTCGCGGAAACGCTGATTTGCAAAGTGTTCGGGACTCGGGTAAGTTTGAAAAGTTGCTCCGGAGCGATCCGCGACCGTCAGGGTTGTGGTGGTGCCGGGTGTGTCTGTTGTTTGAGAACTCAATAGTGTGCCAAGTTTGTTGATACCAATTTATTGTATTGAATTGGTTGAATTGACCAGGTTGCGCCACCCCGTGGTGTGGTCTGGTTTTTACAGCTGGTTTCAAATTTTGTGCAGCTGGTGCGTCCCGTTTTCCCGGGGGCATTGGTTGTGTCTGTTTTACTTCAACGGAGAGTTTGATCCTGGCTCAGGATGAACGCTGGCGGCGTGCTTAACACATGCAAGTCGAACGATGATCCCAGCTTGCTGGGGGATTAGTGGCGAACGGGTGAGTAACACGTGAGTAACCTGCCCTTAACTCTGGGATAAGCCTGGGAAACTGGGTCTAATACCGGATATGACTCCTCATCGCATGGTGGGGGGTGGAAAGCTTTATTGTGGTTTTGGATGGACTCGCGGCCTATCAGCTTGTTGGTGAGGTAATGGCTCACCAAGGCGACGACGGGTAGCCGGCCTGAGAGGGTGACCGGCCACACTGGGACTGAGACACGGCCCAGACTCCTACGGGAGGCAGCAGTGGGGAATATTGCACAATGGGCGCAAGCCTGATGCAGCGACGCCGCGTGAGGGATGACGGCCTTCGGGTTGTAAACCTCTTTCAGTAGGGAAGAAGCGAAAGTGACGGTACCTGCAGAAGAAGCGCCGGCTAACTACGTGCCAGCAGCCGCGGTAATACGTAGGGCGCAAGCGTTATCCGGAATTATTGGGCGTAAAGAGCTCGTAGGCGGTTTGTCGCGTCTGCCGTGAAAGTCCGGGGCTCAACTCCGGATCTGCGGTGGGTACGGGCAGACTAGAGTGATGTAGGGGAGACTGGAATTCCTGGTGTAGCGGTGAAATGCGCAGATATCAGGAGGAACACCGATGGCGAAGGCAGGTCTCTGGGCATTAACTGACGCTGAGGAGCGAAAGCATGGGGAGCGAACAGGATTAGATACCCTGGTAGTCCATGCCGTAAACGTTGGGCACTAGGTGTGGGGGACATTCCACGTTTTCCGCGCCGTAGCTAACGCATTAAGTGCCCCGCCTGGGGAGTACGGCCGCAAGGCTAAAACTCAAAGGAATTGACGGGGGCCCGCACAAGCGGCGGAGCATGCGGATTAATTCGATGCAACGCGAAGAACCTTACCAAGGCTTGACATGGGCCGGACCGGGCTGGAAACAGTCCTTCCCCTTTGGGGCCGGTTCACAGGTGGTGCATGGTTGTCGTCAGCTCGTGTCGTGAGATGTTGGGTTAAGTCCCGCAACGAGCGCAACCCTCGTTCTATGTTGCCAGCGCGTAATGGCGGGGACTCATAGGAGACTGCCGGGGTCAACTCGGAGGAAGGTGGGGACGACGTCAAATCATCATGCCCCTTATGTCTTGGGCTTCACGCATGCTACAATGGCCGGTACAAAGGGTTGCGATACTGTGAGGTGGAGCTAATCCCAAAAAGCCGGTCTCAGTTCGGATTGGGGTCTGCAACTCGACCCCATGAAGTCGGAGTCGCTAGTAATCGCAGATCAGCAACGCTGCGGTGAATACGTTCCCGGGCCTTGTACACACCGCCCGTCAAGTCACGAAAGTTGGTAACACCCGAAGCCGGTGGCCTAACCCCTTGTGGGAGGGAGCTGTCGAAGGTGGGACTGGCGATTGGGACTAAGTCGTAACAAGGTAGCCGTACCGGAAGGTGCGGCTGGATCACCTCCTTTCTAAGGAGCACCTACAATCACCTTGCCCCGTGTATGCGGGTGTGGAGGGGTTGTCAGGAGTAACGCCCGTTGCGCAGACGCTAGTTCTGCGGCGGGTGCTCACGGGTGGAATATCAGCAAATAGCGGCCGCAGGTTTTTGCCCTGTGCCCAGTACGGATCCCCTCTTCGGGGGGTGTCCTGGAACGGTGCGGGGCGGGGTTGCGTGCGGTTTAGTGTTTGGCACACTGTTGGGTCCTGAGGCAACAGGACCATGGCGCGGCCGCGTGTCTCTTCCCTTTGGGGTGGGGGTGCGTGGTGGTGGTGTGGGTTTGTTTGTTTCTGGTTTCCTGGCTGCACCGATCATGCGTGGTGGCTGTTCCTTCGGGGGCGCTGGTGTGTGGGGTGTGTGGTACGGGGTTGTTGTTTGAGAACTACATAGTGGACGCGAGCATCTTTTATAAGAAGCAATTTCCAAGAATATGAACCTGGATCTGTCCTGTGCCCTTTTGGGGTGTGGGGTTGGTTTCTCGTGGTTCTCTCGAAAATTAGCTTTTTGATCTTTTGTGGTCAAGTTTTTAAGAGCACACGGTGGATGCCTTGGCATTAGGAGCCGAAGAAGGACGTAGGAATCTGCGATAAGCCTGGGGGAGTCGATAACCGGACTGTGATCCCAGGGTGTCCGAATGGGGAAACCCCGCCAGGGGCGCGAGCTGCCTGGTGACCCGCATCTGAACACATAGGGTGCGTGGAGGGAACGCGGGGAAGTGAAACATCTCAGTACCCGCAGGAAGAGAAAACAATAGTGATTCCGTCAGTAGTGGCGAGCGAACGCGGATCAGGCTAAACCGTTCCATGTGTGATAGCCGGCGGGCGTTGCATGGTCGGGGTTGTGGGACTTCCCATTCTGTCTCTGCCGGGACAGTGGGGTGAGAGTGCAGGCATAGGTGAACGGTCTTGAAAGGCCGGCCGTAGAGGGTGTGAGCCCCGTAACCGAAATGTTGTGTACCGCCTGGTGAAGTATCCCAAGTAGCACGGGGCCCGAGAAATCCCGTGCGAATCTGTCAGGACCACCTGATAAGCCTAAATACTCCCTAATGACCGATAGCGGACCAGTACCGTGAGGGAAAGGTGAAAAGTACCCCGGGAGGGGAGTGAAACAGTACCTGAAACCGTGTGCTTACAATCCGTCGGAGCAACCGCAGCTTGCTGTGTAGTTGTGACGGCGTGCCTTTTGAAGAATGAGCCTGCGAGTTAGTGTTACGTCGCGAGGTTAACCCGTGTGGGGAAGCCGTAGCGAAAGCGAGTCTGAATAGGGCGTTGCAGTGGCGTGATCTAGACCCGAAGCGAAGTGATCTACCCATGGCCAGGTTGAAGCGACGGTAAGACGTCGTGGAGGACCGAACCCACTTCAGTTGAAAATGGAGGGGATGAGCTGTGGGTAGGGGTGAAAGGCCAATCAAACTTCGTGATAGCTGGTTCTCCCCGAAATGCATTTAGGTGCAGCGTTGCGTGTTTCTTACCGGAGGTAGAGCTACTGGATGGCTAATGGGCCCTACAAGGTTACTGACGTCAGCCAAACTCCGAATGCCGGTAAGTGAGAGCGCAGCAGTGAGACTGTGGGGGATAAGCTTCATAGTCGAGAGGGAAACAGCCCAGACCACCAACTAAGGCCCCTAAGCGTGTGCTAAGTGGGAAAGGATGTGGAGTTGCGAAGACAACCAGGAGGTTGGCTTAGAAGCAGCCATCCTTAAAAGAGTGCGTAATAGCTCACTGGTCAAGTGATTCCGCGCCGACAATGTAGCGGGGCTCAAGTACACCGCCGAAGTTGTGGATTTCAGATATTAGCTAAGCCGCCCCCTTGCGGGGTTGGTTCAGGCGTCTGGAGTGGTAGGGGAGCGTCGTGTGGGCAGTGAAGTCGCGGTGTAAACCAGCGGTGGAGCCTACACGAGTGAGAATGCAGGCATGAGTAGCGAAAGACGGGTGAGAAACCCGTCCGCCGAATGATCAAGGGTTCCAGGGTCAAGCTAATCTGCCCTGGGTAAGTCGGGACCTAAGGCGAGGCCGACAGGCGTAGTCGATGGACAACGGGTTGATATTCCCGTACCGGCGAAAAACCGCCCATGCTGAACAGGGGATACTAACCGCCCGAAACCTGCCCGACCTCCCTTCGGGGTGGAAGGGTTTTGGTGGAGCGCGGGACCTGATCCTGGGAGGCAAGCGTATTAACAGGTGTGACGCAGGAAGGTAGCCGAGCCGGGCGATGGTTGTCCCGGTCTAAGGATGTAGGGCGAACGGTAGGCAAATCCGCCGTTCATGATGCCTGAGATCTGACGGGACCCCCGTATGGGGGGATTCGGTGATCCTATGCTGCCGAGAAAAGCATCGACGCGAGGTTTTAGCCGCCCGTACCCCAAACCGACACAGGTGATCAGGTAGAGAATACTAAGGCGATCGAGAGAATTATGGTTAAGGAACTCGGCAAAATGCCCCCGTAACTTCGGGAGAAGGGGGGCCCCAACCTTGAACGCCACTTGCTGGTCGGGAGGGGATCGGGGCCGCAGAGACCAGGGGGAAGCGACTGTTTACTAAAAACACAGGTCCGTGCGAAGTCGCAAGACGATGTATACGGACTGACTCCTGCCCGGTGCTGGAAGGTTAAGAGGACCGGTTAGCCGCAAGGCGAAGCTGAGAATTTAAGCCCCAGTAAACGGCGGTGGTAACTATAACCATCCTAAGGTAGCGAAATTCCTTGTCGGGTAAGTTCCGACCTGCACGAATGGAGTAACGACTTCCCCGCTGTCTCAACCATAAACTCGGCGAAATTGCAGTACGAGTAAAGATGCTCGTTACGCGCAGCAGGACGGAAAGACCCCGAGACCTTTACTATAGTTTGGTATTGGTGTTCGGAGTGGCTTGTGTAGGATAGGTGGGAGACGTTGAAGCCCGGACGCCAGTTCGGGTGGAGTCATCGTTGAAATACCACTCTGGTCACTTTGGACATCTAACTTCGGCCCGTAATCCGGGTCAGGGACAGTGCCTGATGGGTAGTTTAACTGGGGCGGTTGCCTCCTAAAAAGTAACGGAGGCGCCCAAAGGTTCCCTCAGCCTGGTTGGCAATCAGGTGTCGAGTGTAAGTGCACAAGGGAGCTTGACTGTGAGAGAGACATCTCGAGCAGGGACGAAAGTCGGGACTAGTGATCCGGCGGTACATTGTGGAATGGCCGTCGCTCAACGGATAAAAGGTACCTCGGGGATAACAGGCTGATCTTGCCCAAGAGTCCATATCGACGGCATGGTTTGGCACCTCGATGTCGGCTCGTCGCATCCTGGGGCTGGAGTAGGTCCCAAGGGTTGGGCTGTTCGCCCATTAAAGCGGTACGCGAGCTGGGTTTAGAACGTCGTGAGACAGTTCGGTCCCTATCCGCTGCGCGCGCAGGAAATTTGAGAAGGGCTGTCCTTAGTACGAGAGGACCGGGACGGACGAACCTCTGGTGTGTCAGTTGTACTGCCAAGTGCACCGCTGATTAGCTACGTTCGGATGGGATAACCGCTGAAAGCATCTAAGCGGGAAGCTCGCTTCGAGATGAGATTTCCATACACCTTGTGTGTGAGAGGCCCCCAGCCAGACCACTGGGTTGATAGGCCGGATGTGGAAGCGAGGACTAACGACTCGTGAAGCTGACCGGTACTAATAGGCCGATAACTTACACCACACACCCCCTTCCGTGAACGGATTCAAAAGACGTTCACACCAAGAGGAGGGTACAAAGAAACAAGACTGCTTGCGTCCACTATGTGGTTCCCAAACAACAAACCCGTTCACCGCGGCACGTTGCGTCAGGAACCGACAACTGAATAACAACACCACACCTGCGGCCCTGCCGCAGCGAACATGTTGTAACACCAGATTTCCCACCCCCACGCCCCAGAGGCTGCGGCGGGTGCGGAAAGGGTTACGGCGGTCATAGCGTGGGGGAAACGCCCGGTCCCATTCCGAACCCGGAAGCTAAGACCCACAGCGCCGATGGTACTGCACCCGGGAGGGTGTGGGAGAGTAGGTCACCGCCGGAACACCATTAAGGTCGAGGACCCCCAACCACGGTTGGGGGTCCTCCCGCATTAACCCACCCTTCCCAACGAACCACCCCGCCAGCATCTGCCAAACACCCCGCTCTACCGGCCCGATCACCCCGCCAGCGGCCACCTGGCGCCCGGCCTCACGTGTGAGCCCCGCCCCGGGCCCGCGACGTCCGGCGGCGCGGAACGTCCGCCAGCGGAGGACCTGCAGCGAGCATCGTCGCTGAAACCAGCGCCGGCTGAAGGGAGCGTCCGCTGCTCGGCGCAATTTGCCGCGAATCGGCGCCGATTCCGGTGATTTTCCTCAAAAAACGCCGAAAACACGCGGAATTTGCCACCTCGAGGCGCCAAGCTGGTAAGTTTTCGAACAGTGGCTTGTACGCATGCCGTGTGCAGGCTCCAGAAATCGTGACCGTCCAGGAGGACATAAATGGCTAAGAACCGTAGTGAACTTGTTGCAGAGGTAGCAGGCAAGGCCGGCACCAGCCAGGCAGCAGTCAACTCCGTGCTCGACGCACTGTTCGAGGTCTTCGAGACCTCTGTCGCCGCGGGCGAAAAGATCACCATCCCGGGCTGGCTCGCAGTCGAGCGCACCGACCGTGCAGCTCGCACCGGCCGCAACCCGCAGACCGGCGAGACCATCCAGATTGCCGCTGGCCACAGCGTCAAGCTGACCGCCGGCTCCAAGCTGAAGGCTGCAGTCGCCAAGAAGAAGTAGTCTTCTTCGCAGGCTTGAAAGGAGCGGCAACCCTCGGGTTGCCGCTCCTTTTGCGTTCCCGGCCGATCGCCGGCCGATCCGCGCCCGTTCCCCGGCTGTTCGACTGAGCGGGTCCCCAAGGCCGAACCGCAGCGGCCGATTCGCTGAGCAGGGCGGCGTAGCGGACAATGGAGATGTGCCTTCTGCAGTAAATCCCACGCCCACAACCGCCGCGCCCGTCCCCACCGGGGACACACGCGGCCCTGGCTCCGGGACTGGCGGCATTTCCCGGCCGTGGCTGATCGCCGGCCTTGGCGCGCTGTTCCTGGGCCTGGCAGCGGCACTTCTCTTTTCCGGCGCGGCAGCCGCCCGCGAGGTCTCGGACCCCGGTGCGCTGGTGCGCTGGGGGCTGCCGGTCAGCAAGGCGGTCCACAACGTCGCCGTGGCCACCGTAATCGGCGGCCTGATCTTCGCCGTCGGGATCCTTCCCCGGAACCGGAACGGCTCCCGGTCCAAGGAACAGGACGCCCCGGAACATCCGGCCTTCACCCGGGCGCTGGCCGTGGCCGCTGCAGCCGGCGCCGTCTGGACGCTGTCCGCGATCTGCCGTGCTGGTCCTGAGCTACGCGGACATTGCAGGGCAGGGCATCTCCGGGGACCCGGAGTTCACCCGCTCCCTCGTGTACTTCATGACGGACATCGAAACGGGACGCGCCTGGCTGGCTGTCGTGATCATCGCGGCCGTCGTCACCACCGCCCTTTTCGGGGTGCGCTCCCGCGGCGGACTGGCACTGACCCTGGTCCTTTCGCTGATCGGACTGGTCCCTGCCGCCCTGATCGGGCACTCCTCAAGCTCCAGCGACCACGAAGGCGCCATCAACTCGCTCGGCCTCCACCTGGTAGGCGTATCGGCCTGGGTAGGCGGCATCATCATGCTGGCCCTCCTTTCCGGCGTCCTGACCGGCACCGGCGCCGGCGGACGCAGCTCAGGCGCCTCCCCGGGGACCGCAGACATCACCGAGCCAACCCTGCGCCGGTTCTCATCCCTAGCGGGTTTTGCCTTCGTTCTGGTCTTCGCCTCCGGTGTGATCAACGCCAGCATCCGACTCACCACCTGGGCAGACCTCTTCGGGTCGGCCTACGGGCAACTGATCCTCGCCAAGACGGCAGCGACCCTTGTGCTGGGCGGCATCGGGCTCATGCACCGCCGCTGGGTCATCCCGCAGCTGGGCAACCGCGGTATGGGCATGTCCGCGCGCCGGGTGCTGTGGCAGCTGGTGATCGTGGAGCTGATCATCATGGGAGCGACGTCCGGGATCGCCGTGGCGCTGGGTCGCTCTGCCCCGCCGCAGCCCACCACCATCGCGCCCGACGCGTCGCCGGCCTTCATCCTTTCCGGCTACGAGCTGCCGCCGGAGCTGACCCCGGAACGATGGCTCACGGAGTGGCGGCTCGACTGGCTCTGGGTCGCCGTCGCAGTCTTTGCCCTTGTGTCCTACGTCCTCGGTGTCCGGAAGGTGCTGCAACGCGGCGACTCGTGGTCCTGGTTCCGGACGGTCAACTGGGTGATCGGACTAATGGTCCTCACCTACGTGACCTCCGGGACCGCCGTCGGTCTACGGCAGGGTACTGTTCTCGGCGCACATGGTGGACCACATGGCCCTGACCATGGTGGCCCCCATCTTCCTGGTCCTCGGTGCCCCCGTGACGCTGGCGCTCAGGGCGCTCACCCCGCGGCGCGACAGCTCCCGCGGACCGCGTGAGTGGCTCATGATCTTCATCCACTCCAAGTTCTCGCAGCTGGTGACCCACCCGCTGTTCGCGGCCGCCAACTTCGCCGGCTCCATCGTGCTCTTCTACTACTCGGACGCGTTCGGTTACGCGATGCGGGACCATGTGGGCCACGAACTCATGAACCTGCACTTCGCCCTCACCGGCTACATCTTTGTGCTCACCATGATCGGCACCGATCCGCTGCCGCGCCGCGCACCGTACCCCATGCGGCTGCTGCTCCTTCTGGCCACCATGGGCTTCCACGCGTTCTTCGGCGTCGCCATCATGGGCGGCACGGGGCTGCTGGCCGCGGACTACTTCGGCAACCTGGGACGGACGTGGGGCCCCTCGGCCCTGCTGGACCAGCAGATGGGCGGTGCCGTGGCGTGGGGAATCGGCGAAGTGCCCACCCTGCTGGTGGCAATCGGCGTCGCCGTTATGTGGTCCCGTTCCGACGCGCGCGAGTCCAAACGCACCGACCGGGCGGCGGACAGGAATAACGACGCCGATCTCACCGCTTACAACGATATGTTTGCCAAGCTGGCCGAGCGCGACGCCAGGCTTGCCGAACGCAATTCAAAGCTGGAAGGACGCTCATGACCGAAACCGTACGCACCCACCTCCGGGTCCGCGCCTCCGAACTCGTGGGCCGCAACTGGCTGAACACCGGCGGCAAGTCCCTGGACCTCGAATCCCTGCGCGGCAAGATCGTGCTGCTGGACTTCTGGACCTTCTGCTGCATCAACTGCCTGCACGTCCTGGACGAACTCCGCCCGCTCGAGCAGCAGTACTCGGACGTCCTCGTGACGGTCGGAGTGCACTCGCCCAAGTTCGAGCACGAGGCCGATCCCGTGGCGCTGGCGGCCGCCGTCGAACGCTACGAGATCCGCCACCCGGTCCTCGACGACCCCGAGCTGGACACCTGGAAGGCCTACACGGCCCGGGCGTGGCCCACCCTGGTGGTCATCGATCCCGAGGGCTACATCGTGGCGCACCTCTCCGGTGAAGGCCACGCGGACGGCCTCGCCGTGCTGATCCCCGAGCTGATCGCCGAGCATGAGGCCCGGGGCACCCTGCACCGCGGCGACGGCCCCTATGTGGCGCCGGAGCCGACGTCGGGCACGCTGCGTTTCCCGGGCAAGGCGCTGTTCCTGCCCGACGGCCGCGGCGTCGGAAGCGCCGGGAACGGCTCGTGGCTGGTGACCGACACCGGCCATCACCGGCTCGTGGAACTCTCCACCGACTTTGAGACGGTGCTGGCCACGTACGGCTCCGGTGAAAAGGGCCACGCCGACGGCAACGCCGCCACCGCCCGGTTCAACGAACCGCAGGGCCTGGTGCTGCTGCCCGAGGACGTCGCCGCGGACGCCGGCTACGACGTCGTCATTGCCGACACCGTGAACCACCGGCTCCGCGGGCTGTCCCTCGCAGACGGAACCGTCCGGACACTCGCCGGCAACGGCGTGCAGCGGCTGCTGGAAACCGGCCCGGCCCGCGTGGACGAGGAAGGCGCCGCCTACGGAACCCGGCTTGAGGCGGATCCGCTCGCGGTGTCCCTGAGCTCTCCGTGGGATGTCGTCTGGTCCACCAAACTCAACGCCGTTGTGGTGGCGATGGCTGGAGTGCACCAGCTCTTCAGCTTCGAGCCGACCTCCGGTGCCGTAAAGATCATCGCCGGCAACGGCCTCGAAGGGCTCCTGGACGGCCCGGCCGCCGAAGCCTGGTTCGCCCAGTCCTCCGGCCTCGCCGAGGACGCCGACGGCAACATCTGGGTGGCTGACTCCGAGACCTCCGCCCTGCGCAAACTCGTGATTGACGACGCCGGCAGCATCACCGTCGAGTCGGCCGTTGGCAAGGGCCTGTTCGACTTCGGCTTCCGCGACGGCCCCGCCGCAGAGGCACGGCTGCAGCACCCGCTCGGCGTGACGGTGCTTCCGGACGGCTCGGTGGCCATCGCGGACACGTACAACGGCGCAGTCCGCCGCTACGACCCGGCAACGGGCACGGTCTCCACGCTGGCGCGCGGACTGTCCGAGCCCTCGGACGTGATTGTGGACCACACCCAGGTCGCCGGATCCGAGCCGTTGCTCGTGGTGGTCGAGGCCAACAAGCACCAGCTGGTGTACGTGCCCATCCCGAAGGAAGCCCAGCAGGTGGACGAGGGCGCTGTACAGACCCACCGGCCCAAGAGCCCCGTGGCGCCCGGGCTGCTCGAACTGGCGGTGCGCTTCACGGCGCCCACCGGGCAGAAGCTGGACGACCGCTGGGGCGATCCCACCCAGTTGAAGATCTCCTCCACACCGCCCGAACTGCTGGTTTCCGGCGGCGGGACGTCCGTGGGGCTGCTGCGCACCCTGGAGCTTTCCTCCGACGTTCCCGAAGGCGTCCTGCACGTCACCGCCCGCGCGGCGGCGTGCGACGGACCCGAAGACGCCGACGGCGAGATCCCGGACCACGCGGCCTGCCACCTGTACCAGCAGGACTGGGGCATTCCCGTGCTGCTGCAGGCCGACGGCGACACCGAGCTGGTCCTGGACCTGCGCGGAATGGACTGACCCGCAACACCTGGCCGCTGCGCCGGTGCTGATCAAAAGGCTGCTGCCTGTGACCTGGCGTCACGGACAGCAGCCTTTTGGCTTTCCTCTGGCCCCGCAGCCGCGGAATCCCGCCGTCGCGTCGACTCACGGGGCTTCAAGAAGCTGCCCGGCGTGACGCGGAATTATCCACATACGGCCGCCCGCCGGTGCCGCGCCTGCTTGGCGGGGCGAATCATGAGCCCATGGATGTCGTCACGGCTTTGACCATCTGCGGGGGAGCGGCCCGGCGGCCGTCCCTCGCCCGCTTGGGCATTGACGACGCCGCCCTGCGGCGGGCGGTGAGGGCCGGCGTCGTGCAGCCGTGTCGCGGACTGTACGCGCTTCCGACGGCGGAGCCTGAGTATGTCGCGCTGCTGCAGCGCAGGCAACTGCTCACGTGTGTGAGCGCCGCGCCCTTCTACGGGCTGTGGGCTTGGAACAGACCGGGCCCCGGCATGTCTACCACCGGCGCGCGGGCGCCGCAGCCGGGGATTCGGGGCACGGTGGGCTGCTGCTTGCGCCGGATCCGCACCGGCCGGTTGCGGCCTTGGGCGATGTCCTCATCCACGCGCTGCGGTGCCTGCCGTTCCGGGAGTCCCTGGTCATGGTTGAGTGCGCGGTCGGCAGGGGCGATATGACGCTGGATTTCCTACGACGGCGGCTGCCGGGGACGCGCAACGGCCGGGCCCGGGAGGTCCTGAACTGGGTGGACCGCGGCGCGGAATCCCTGCTGGAGATACTGGCCCGAACCCATTTCCGCCAAGCCGGAATCCGGGTGGAGACGCAGGTGCACATTGAGGGCGTTGGACATGTGGATCTGCTGCTGGACGGTTGGCTGATCGTGGAGCTCGACGGTCGTCATCACGGCGAATGGGCTCAGGTGAAGAAGGATCAGCGCCGCAACAACCGCTCCGTGGTCCGGGGCTACGCGGTGCTCCGCTAGTTCGCCCTGCGTGACGGAAAGGAACCCTGGGGCGGCGGGGATCTCGGAGGTTCTAGTAGTTAGTAGTTGAGCTGTGGCGTCAGCTTGACGGTGTCGCCGTCGATGTCCAGGCGGGTCGTGAAGCTGAAATCGTGGACGGAGTTGATGTTGGTCACGGCGCCGGTGAACAGGTCCACCTGGCGAGCCTTGATCCTGGCCTTGCCGTCCAGGGGCGCCACCACCCAGCGGCCGCCGAACGGCTCGATGCTGACGGTGGGGTAGTCCGTGATGCTCCAGTCGATGGTCCCGTCCATCACGCGGTTGTTGGTGGCGTGGTAGAACGGGCAGTCGGGCTGCAGCTTCTGCTGCTTGTCGGCCTCGTCGGCGCAGGAGTCCAGGAACTCCTTGACCTTGCCGCTCACGGCCTCCTTCAGGGCGCCTGTGGCTTCGGTGAGCAGGTTCAGCGAGGCCGGGCGCACGTCCCCGCCCGCCACGGTGGCGCGGGTGGCCGGGGCGGAGAAGTACTGGCCGTTCAGGGCGGCCTCGTACTCGCCGGGGTAGAAGACAGCGAAGGAGTTGCGGCCGTTGGGCATGTTCACCGGTACCCCGTTGACGGTGGCCTCGCTGGAGTTGACCACGGTGACGTCCAGGACGGGCAGCGCAGAGGGGACGAAAGACCATTTGTGGAAGAACAGCCACTCGGTGCCGGAGCGCTCCAGCAGGAACTCGGTCCGCAACTGGCTGCCGTCGATGCTGTACTCCATGGGCACCATGACCTGGTTCGCGCCGCGCTCTTCGGCGTCGCCAAGCTTGACGTCGGAGATGCGGGCGGCCGCGGTTTGCAGGGCGGTTCCGTCGAGCATCGCCGGGTTGCTTTGTGGCACGGAGGCGCGCAACAGGCCCAGCGCTTTTTCCCCTTCGCCCTTTTGCAGGGCGCTGAGATATTCGCGGACTGGCTGCTGGGGCCCGGCAACGGAGTCGTTCACCAGGTTGATCGACACGATGGCCCCGGCCACGGCAAGCATCAGTCCGAGCAGCCACACTGCTGCGATTTTGACCAACGCCTGACTCATCTGCACGATTCTTACGTTACCTGCACCCCACAGGAATCCCGGTGTCAAGGTCCGCAACTGTGACGCGGAGCATGGCCAACCGCCGTCGGGCTAGCGGGCCAGGGCCGTTCGGTTGGAAGCCCCCCGCGGTCACATCCCTAGCGGCGGCGGCGTTTCGAGGAAGTGCCGAAGACGCCGCGGAGCAGCTCCCTGCCGAGTTGGGTTCCCAGCGACCGGGCCATGCTCTTGAGGCCTCCGCCCAGGGCTCCCGCGAGGTCTCCGCCGATCCCGCCACCGCTGTCCGTCGGCTGCGCCGGCCGGGGGGCCCGCCGCTCGGGCGCGTTGCCGTGCTGGGGCGTCCTCGGCGCCGGCGCAGGACGGCTGCTGGGGCGGCCAAGGATTTCTTCCTCGATCCGCCGGGCTTCGGCGTCGATGGCGTTGGGGTCCAAGCCACCGCCCTGTACCCCGCCGCCCCGGACCCCGCCCGGGTGTGCGGCCCCGGCGGCCGGCCCGGTGGGGGCTGCGCCTGTGTAGTCACCGCCTTCGGCGGTGATCTTCTCGTAGGCCGAGATGTTGTCGACGGCGGTGCCGTACTTGGGCAGGAGGGCGGAGGCGGCGACGGTACTGGAGATCAGGGCGTCGGTGCTGGGCCCCATCACGGATTCCGGGGCGCGGAGCCGGGTCAGCGCCACAGGAGTTGGCGCGCCCTTCTCATTCAGGACGGTGATGACAGCCTCGCCGATGCCGGCGGTGGTGAGGGTCTCCTCGAGGTCGTAGTCGCTGGTCGGGAAGGTGGAGACGGTGGCCTTGAGGGCCTTGGCGTCTTCCGGGGTATAGGCGCGGAGGGCGTGCTGCACGCGGTTTGCCAGCTGGCCGAGGACGTCGGCGGGGACGTCCTTGGGGGTCTGCGTTACGAAGAAGATGCCGACGCCCTTGGACCGGATGAGCCGGACGGTGGTGGTGATGGCATCGAGGAAGGCTTTTGAGGCGCCGTTGAATAGCAGGTGCGCCTCATCGAGGAAGAACACGAGCTTGGGCTTGTCGAGGTCCCCGGCCTCCGGCAGGTCCTCGAAGAGGTCGGCGAGCAGCCACATGAGGAACGTCGAGAAGAGCATGGGCTTGGTCTGCAGCGTCGGCAGCTCCAGGCAGCTGACCACGCCGCGGCCGTCCGGCGCGGTACGCAGCAGTTCGGCGGTGTCGAACTCGGGTTCGCCGAAGAACTTCTCCATGCCCTGCGCCTCGAGCGTGATCAGTTCGCGCAGGATTACGCCGGCTGTTGCCTTGGAGAGGCCGCCGAGCTCCTCCAGTTCGTCCTTGCCCTCGGCCGAGGTCAGGAACTGGATCACGGCCCGCAGGTCTTTGAGATCGATCAGCTCCAGGTTGTTCTTGTCTGCGAAATGGAAGACCAGCTGCAGGCTGGATTCCTGGGTCTCGTTCAGGTCCATGACCCGGGAGAGCAGGATGGGGCCGAAGGAGGTGATGGTGGCGCGGACCGGTATGCCGATGCCGTCGCCGCCGAGGGCCAGGAATTCCACCGGGAAAGTCTTGCCGGCCCACGCCTGGCCGATGCTCTCCGTGCGGGCCGAGAGCTTTTCGGTGCCCGTGGCGGCAGTGGCCAGCCCGGAGAGGTCGCCCTTGATGTCGGCCAGGAACACGGGCACGCCCGCGGTGGAGAGCTGTTCGGCCATCATGTGCAGCGTGACGGTCTTGCCGGTGCCTGTCGCCCCGGCCACGAGACCGTGCCGGTTCATCATCGCGAGCGGCAGCCGGACGGGGGCGTCCTTGTGGAGTTCGCCATCGACGATCGCCGCCCCGAGCTCGATCGTCGGGCCGTCCAGGGTGTAGCCCTTCTGGATGGTGGCGACTTTATCTGCTGTGGATTTGATGGCCATGCGGTTAGCTTAGCCGGGTCCGGGGTTCCCGGACCCGGCTATGGCCGGCCTATTCCGCGAGGGCCGTGAAGACCTCCTTGGCCACGTCCTCGCTGGACTGCGGGTTCTGTTCGGTGATGAGGTTTCCGTCCCGCACCACGTGCGACGACGGCGGCTGTGGGCGCGTGGAGGAGAAATCGGCTCCGTGACGGAATTACGCCACCGATTAGCGTTTCTGCGATTCTGCTTTAGACTGTGGCATGCCCAACTCGCTCCCGCGCATCATACTGGCCTTTGTTGTGACGTTTGGTCTTGTCCTGTTGGGCGGAAGCCCCGCCTCGGCCGCTACGGCCAGCTCCTCCGGTCCGGGAATCGATGTGTCCTGGCCGCAGTGCGGGCAGACCCTGCCAAAACAGCCGGCATTCGCGATCGTCGGCGTCAACTACGGCTTGGCCAACAATACGAACCCGTGCCTGGCAAGCCAGCTGGCCTGGGCGAAGACGGCCAAGTCCCCCGCAGTGACCGCGCAGCCGAGGGTGGCCCTGTACGTCAACACCGCCAACCCCGGCCGGCAGGGGTCCTGGTGGCCCAAGTCGAACACCTACAACGGAGTGAAGGTCACCAACCCCTACGGCAGCTGCGCCTCCGGGTCGTTGAGGGCCTGCTCCTACATGTACGGGTGGGCCAAAGCGTCCGACGACGCCAGGCGCCGCGGGGTCAGCAACCCGCAGTCCTACCTCTGGTGGCTGGATGTGGAAACCGAAAACACCTGGCACACTGACAAGGCCGCCAACGTCGCCGTCCTGGAAGGCATGACCGCCTATTTCAAGCGGATCGGTGCCCGCGTGGGTCTCTACTCCACCGGCTACCAGTGGGGGCAGATCGCCGGAACCGTGAAGTCGACCAGCCCGCTCGCAGGACTGCCGAGCTGGCTTGCCGGCGCGGGATCGGCGGCCGGCGCCAAGGCGAACTGCGCCCTTCCCGGACTGACCCCGCGCAGCCGCGTCTCGATGACGCAGTACATCTCCGGCGGCCTCGACTACAACCACTCGTGCGCCTGATCCCGCTGAAGCAGAACCGGCAGTAGACGTAACAGCAGGTAGAAGCAGGAAGCCTCCAGCGCAGCTGAGCGTGGCCCGTCCGGGTGGCCTGCAGCGCGATACATGTGCAGAAATATCCTGGCGGCCGCCGTCGTTGATGCCAGTGTGCCCGCGCCGGAAACCCGGCGCCGCCCAGGACCGTAGTCTCAAACTCCGGCCCGAACACTGCTCCGCTACGAAAGGCCGGCTTTTCCGTGACTGTTCCGCTTTCCATTCTTGATCTCGCAACCATCGGCCCGGGCCAGACGGCGGCGGAAAGCTTCGCCGGAAGCGTGGCCATGGCGCAGCTCGCCGAGGACCGAGGCTACCGGCGGATCTGGTACGCCGAGCACCACAACATGTCCGCGATCGCCTCCTCCGCCACGAGCGTGCTGATCGCCCACGTCGCGGCCCACACCTCCAGCATCCGGCTCGGCGCCGGCGGCGTGATGCTGCCGAACCACTCGCCGCTGACCATCGCGGAGCAGTTCGGCACGCTCGAAACCCTGCACCCGGGGACGGATCGACCTCGGGCTGGGCCGGGCGCCGGGCAGCGACCAGAACACCATGCGCGCCCTGCGCCGCGATCCGATGTCGGCAGACAGCTTCCCGCAGGACGTCCTGGAGCTCCAGGGCTACCTGACCGGCCCCACCCGCATCCAGGGCGTGGAAGCCACCCCGGGCAAGGGCACCAATGTGCCGCTGTACATCCTGGGCTCCTCCCTCTTCGGCGCCCGGCTGGCCGCCCAGCTCGGCCTGCCCTACGCGTTCGCCTCCCATTTCGCGCCCAACGCGCTGCAGGACGCGGTGGCCGTTTACCGCCGCGAATTCCGGCCCTCCGCGCAGCTCGACGCCCCGCACGTGATCGCCGGCGTCAACGTCATTGCCGCGGACTCGGCCGCGGAGGCCCAGGAGATGTTCCAGGCCACCAAGCGGGCCAGGGTGTCCCTGTTCTTCGGCAATGGCCGCGTATTCAGCGACGACGAGGCGGACATGATCCTGGACTCGCCCCAGGGCCAGCACGTGGCGCAGATGATGAAGTACTCCGCCGTGGGCACTCCCGATGCCGTCCTGGCGTACCTCGAGGAGTTCACGGAGCACGCCGACGCCGACGAACTGATCGTGGCGCACCAGAGCACCGGCACCGAACCCCGGCTCCGGTCCGTGGAACTTCTGGCAGACGCCGCCCGGCTGGTGCGGGCCTAACGGCATGGCGGCCTAACGGCGTCCCTGGCTACAGTTCCCGGCGGGCGCCCTCGGACGCGGTGACCGGGAAGATGTGCGGCGCCGTGTACCCGGCACGGGCGAAGGCGCTGGCAATGCCCCCGGCGACGTTGCCGGCGTCGTCGTCCCGGACCAGGGCGAGGGCGGCGCCGCCGAAGCCGCCGCCGGTCATGCGCGCGCCGATGGCGCCCAATTCCTGCGCGCTGGCCACGGCGAGGTCGAGCTCCGGGGTGGAGATCTCGAAGTCGTCGCGCATGGACAGGTGCGATTCGTCGAGGAAGGGCCCGATCGCGGCGGCGCCGGAGCTCCGCAGTGCCGCGACGGTGTCCAGCACCCGCTGGTTTTCCGTGATGATGTGGCGGACCCGGCGGAAGGTCTGTCCGTCGAGCTGTGCCGCGGCGCGGGGGAGATCGTCCGGGCCCAGTGCCCGCAGGCTGCCGACCCCCAGGCGGCGGGCGCCGTCCTCGCAGGAACGACGGCGGCTGGCGTAGCCGCCGTCGGCGTGGGAATGGCTGGTGCGGGTGTCGATCACGAGCAGCCCCACCCCGGCACCGGCGAAGCCGAGGGCAACGGTCTCGGTCAACAGGCTCTGGCAGTCGAGCAGGATGCCATGATCCGGCTCGCCCAGGAGCGAGGCCGACTGGTCCATGATGCCGGTGGGGGCACCGACCACCCTGTTCTCGGCCAGCTGGCCGATCCGGGCCAGTTCCTGCCTGTCCAGCCCCAACTCCCAGAGATCGTTCAGGGCCATGGCCACCGCGCATTCGACCGCCGCCGAGGAGGATAGCCCGGCGCCGGCCGGGACATCCGAGGTCAGCGCAAGGTCCAGGCCAAACAGCCGGGACGCGCCGCCGGCCGCCGCCCGGGACATCGCCCAGGCCACGCCCAGCGGATAGGCCGCCCAGCCGGTGAGGGCATCTGGATCCAGGTGCTCGAGGCTCACCTCCACCACGCCCGGGAAGGAGCTGCTTGTGACCCTGAGCAGGCGGTCCGCCCGGGCGCGGGCCGCTAGCGTGGTGCGCTTGTCGATCGCGATCGGAAAGGCGAAGCCGTCGTTGTAATCCGTGTGCTCGCCGATCAGGTTGACCCGCCCAGGCGCCGACCACAAGCCGTCCGCCGCGCCGCCGAACTGGCTGGAAAAGTACTCACTTCCCAGTTGAAGGACCTTGTTCATGGCTGGGCGGCTTCCTGTTCTGTTGCTGGCTGTTCTGTTGCTTCGCTGTTCTGGGCGGAATGGCTCGAGGCCGGCCTTTTCCATGGCCTCGCGGAGCCGGGCGGCGGCCGTTTCCGGCGGGATGTCCGCGATGAATGCGCCCATCGCGGCCTCCGATCCCGCCAGGTACTTGAGTTTGTCCTCCTCCCGGCGGGGCGAGGTCAGCTGCAGCATGAGCCGGATGTCGTCCCGGTGGGCGTGCACGGGAGCCTGGTGCCACGCCGAAATGTACGGTGTGGGGGTGTCGTAGAGGGCATCGACGCCGCGCAGGAGCCGGCCATACAGCCGGGAGAACTCATCGCGTTCCTCGTCCGTCGTGGCGGCGAGGTCCGGGACGTGCCGGTGCGGGAGGATGTGCACTTCCAGCGGCCAGCGCGCGGCAAACGGGACAAACGCCGTCCAATGCTCGCCCTGAAGCAGCACTCGCTCGGATTTCTGCTCGAAACTGAGGATGTCCTCGAACAGCGAGCCGCCGTAGCTTTCGATCGTGCGGACCAGCTGGGCCGTGCGGGGCGTGATGTACGGGTAGGCGTAGATCTGTCCGTGCGGGTGGTGCAGCGTCACGCCGATCGCTTCGCCGCGGTTCTCGAACGGGAAAACCTGTTCGACGCCGGGCAACGTGGACAGCGCGGCCGTCCGGTCCGCCCAGGCTTCCACCACCGTGCGCATCCGGGACAAGGGCAGCCCCGCCAGGGAACCGGTGTGTTCGGGGGAGAAGCACACCACTTCGCACCGGCCCACAGACTGCCGGCTGCGCCCCAGCCCCACCAGGGCCAGGTCATCCAGCCCCTCCGGAGCGGCGGCCTCGGCCAGGTCGGGTCCGAACGACGGGGACTTGTTTTCGAAGACGGCGACGTCGTAGAGGCTCGGAATTTCCGAGGGATTCCCCGGCGAGGCCGGGGCCAGCGGGTCCAGGTGCGAGGGCGGCAGGACCACCCGGTTCTGCCGGGCCGCCGCTATCGAAATCCACTCCCCGGTCAGAACGTCCTGGCGCATGGTGGCCGTGGCCGGACGGACCGCGGGTGCGCGGAGGTCGTCCCCGCGGTCCGGGGGCAGGACGGTATCGGCATCGTCGAAGTAGATGATGTCCCGGCCGTCGGAGAGCTTATAGGAGCGTTTCGTAATCTGGCCCATTGTCAGGAGTTCCTCACGGGGTGGCCGGTGGTTGCGGCTGGAGCGGCGGCGGTGACGCGGCGGACGGCCAGCAGCAGCCCGTGTTCCGGGTTGAGGACAGGCATTGGGAGGCCGGACTCCGCCAGGAACCGTCCGGTCGCCTCGACCCCGCCCGCAAGCCACGCCGGAGGCGCCGCCTGCAGGAACGCCCGCCTGTCATCGGCCGCGGGGTAGACCGCGGCCACCCGGTAGGCGGCGTCCGGCAGCAGCCCCGGCAGGCACACCCGCCCCGGGACTTCGGCGAACGACGTCGCCACGGACACCAGGGCGTAGAGGGCCTCGCGGCCGTCATGGGACACTACGCCGTGGAGCCGGAGGGCCGGATCGGGCTCGTCGGCCCGGACCATGCGCCCGCTGTGCAGCAGGGGACGGTACTGCTTGAACAGCGCGATCGCCCCGGCAAGCTCGGTGCGCTCAGAATCGGCGAGGTGCCGGACATCCCATTCGAGGCCGAAGTGGCCGAACATCGCGGTGATCGCCCGGAAGGAAAGATCGTGCGTTCGGGCGGTGGTGTGGCTCGTGGTCGGTCCGATGTGTGATCCGACGAGCTCCGGCGGCACCACCATGCCGGTCCAGCGCTGGATTGTCTGCCGCTCCAGGGCATCGTTGCAGTCCGAGGCCCAGATCCGGTCGGTGCGTTCCAGGATTCCGAGATCCACGCGGGCGCCGCCGGAGGAGCAACTTTCAATCTCGACGTCCGGGTGGGCCAGGCGGAGCTCGTCGAGGAGCCGGTAAACGGCCCGCGTCTGGGCGTGCACGGAGGGGCGGCCGGCGTGGCCCATTTCGGTCAGGTCCCGGTTCTGGTCCCATTTGAGGTAGCTGATCCGGTGCTCGCTCAACAGGGCATCGAGCCTGTCGAAGATGTACTGCCAGGCCTCCGGATTGACGAGGTCAAGGACCTGCTGGTGCCGCCACCGTTCCGGCAGCCGGCCGGCCAGCGCGCCGCCGGCGGTTGGGCTGCCGCCGGCGGGCGGGCTGCCCCCGGCGGGCGGGCTGCCCCCGGCGCTCCGGGGAGCCGGACCGGCGATCCAGTCCGGGTGGGCGCGGGCCAGGTCCGAGTCTTCGTTGACCATTTCGGGTTCGACCCAGAGGCCGAATTCCATGCCGTGGCCGGTAACCGCGTCGATCAGCGGGGCCAGGCCCCCGGGCCAGAGGTCCTCGTCGACGTACCAGTCGCCGAGGCCGGCCCGGTCGTTGCGACGGCCGCGGAACCAGCCGTCGTCGAGGACGTAGCGTTCCACGCCCAGCCGGGCCGCGGATTCGGCGAGATCGAGCAGTGCCGGCATCCGATGGTCGAAATACACCGCTTCCCAGACATTGAGAACCACGGGACGGGCTTTGCCGGACCGCACGCCGGGGTGGTGCGGGCGGCCGCGGAACCAGGTGTAGAAAGCATCGCTGATGCCGTCCAGCCCCGCGGCGGAGTACGCCGCGAACAGCCACGGGGTCTCGTAGCTGGCGTTCGCGGCCAGGCTGATCTCGCCGGCACCGAGCAGTTCCGAGGCGCCAATGACGGTCCGGCCGTCCGCGGCGGCGTCAACGAAGCTCTCGTGATTGCCGCTCCAGCCCAGATGCACGGCCCAGACCTGCCCGTGGCGGTTGCCGAATCCGGGGGTGCCGGCTGCCAGCAGGAGCGAGGCGTCATGACCGGTCCGGCCGTGCCGGCCCGAGCGGACCCACGTGCCTTGGTGCAGTGGCAGGCGCTGGGGGTGGGTCTCCCGGCACCAGCGGCCGGTCAGGTCGAGGATCTCTGTGGCGGCGCGGCCCACCGGCAGCACGGCCGCGAGTTCGTCAAGGCTGTACGGGGCCGTGCCGTCGTTGTCGAGCCGGTGCCGGAGCTGGAGCAGGCCGCCGTCGTTGATCCTGATCTCGGTGCGGACGCTGACGCCGGCCTCGGGGTCGGCCTGGGTGATGACGGCAGAGCAGTCCATCCCGTCGGCACGCATCCCGCCGGAACGCACCCCGTCGGCACGCATCCCGCCGGAACGCATCCCGTCGGAACGCTCAACGCTGACAACGCGCAGCCTGGCCGAGAATGCCTGGCCGTTCCGGTGGCCGCGGAGCCCGGGCCGCCCGCGCCAGCCGGAGGACGCCTGCGGGATCAGTCCCAGCGTGACCGGGACGTCGAAGGCCGAGTGCGGCACGGCGTCGCCCAGCAGCGAAAGGTCCGGCAGGGCCGGGCCGAGGTCGGCGCCGAAGTGCAGCATCGCTGCCTCACCCGTGCTGAAGTCGATGAGCAGCGACGTTCCGGACCGACGCAGGTACAGCGGCTCCAGATCCGACGACAACAGGCCCGGGACGCCCAGGGCGGAGCTGGTTTCGGCGGCAAGGGTGAGGTCCGGGTTGTTCACGGTAGCTCCAGGCTTAGTGGTTTGCGGTGGACGGGGGCCGTGCCGGTCAGCCCGCGGCTGCTGTGGGGCTCGCCGCGGGGCTAGTTGTGTTGGCGTTCCGGGCGTCACCGGTACGGGCCAAGCGGAGCCGGCCGACGCGCTCGCCGAGGATGCGCCGGGCCTCACCGCCGAGGAGGTCGTCGCTGATGAGTTCGTCAGCGTCCTCCAGGCCGGCGATCGTGCTGATGCCGAGGGTGCCCCACTTGGTGTGGTCTGCCAGCACCACCACCCGGCGGGCCGCGGTGACGAAGGCCCGGTCGGTTTCGGCTTCCAGCACGTTGGGGGTGGTGAACCCGGCGTCGGCGTCGACACCGTGGACGCCGAGGAACAGCACGTCCAGGTGCAGCTGCTTGAGCGCGGACGTGGCCAGCGGCCCGACGAGGGCATCGGAGGGGGTGCGCTCGCCGCCGGTCAGGATCACGGTGGACGGGGAGGAGCTCTGGTGGAAGACGTCTGCGATCCGCACCGAGTTGGTGACCACCGTGATCCGCGGACCGGAGGACAGCAGCTGGGCCAGCGCCCACGTGGTGGTGCCGGCGCTGAGCCCCACCGCCATGCCCTCGCGCACCTGGGCGGCCGCCTCCTGGGCAATCGCCATCTTCTCGTCCTTGAGCTGGGTCACCTTCAGCTCGAAGCCTGGCTCGTGCGTGCCGGCTCCGCCCGGCAGCTTGGCCCCGCCGTGAATTTTCTCCACGGCGCCCGCCGCGTCGAGGGCCTCGATATCCCGGCGCACGGTCATCAGCGAGACGCCGAGCATCTTGGCGAGGTCCGCGACACGGACGATCCGTTCACGCTGGACCTCCGCGAGGATGGCGGAATGGCGGGCTGCGGCTAGCATGTGGAGTCCTTACAGGCTTGAGTGGCTTGAGTGGCTTGAGTGGCTTGAGCGGCTGGGGGATGTGCCGACCAATTGGGCAGCACGGGAACGGACGACGGCGACACCCCCGGCCGCGAGGCCGAGCCCGCCGTCGAGCTCGGCGCCTGTGAGCAGGTCGACGCCGTCCAGCGGCAGCCGGACGTCCTGAGCCCCGTGGTTAATGCAGAATGTCCAGTCGGTCCCGTCCTTGCTGCGCCGGGCAACTTCCACATTGTCCGGCAGCGCCGGAACGAGCGGCTGCACACTGGCATCGGCACAGACGACGGCGAGCAGTTCGCCCAGGCCCTCCGGCGCGAGCGTTGTGGCCACATAGTAGGAGCGGCCGCTTCCGGCGCGGTTGCGGGTCACGGCAGGAGAGCCGGCGGCCGGTCCCTCTTCCACGGACGCGAGGACCTCGGCAGTGGTAGCCCGCCCCAGTTCGTTCCAGCCACTGCCCGGCCCCGAAACCGCTGAGCCGGACGCTTTCGCCGCCGCGCAGCGGAAAGAATTCTTCCATCCGGACGCCCAGCAGTCCGCTGAACGCGCCGGGGTAGCTGCCAAGCCTGATGTGGTCATTTTCGTCCACGATACCGGAGAAATAGGTCACCACGAGGTGGCCGCCGGAGCGCACGTACGCGTCCAGATTCGCCACCCCGGCATCGCTCACGAGGTACTGCATCGGCGCGACGACGAGCCGGTAGCCGGAGAGGTCGTCGGTGCTCTGGCGGAAGTCGGTGGGGATGCCGGCACGGTAGAACGCATCATGCCAGCGCCGGGTTTCCGCGATGTTGGAGGCATCCACGCTCGGGTGCGAGTCCAGTTCCGAGGCCCAGCGGGCGTCGGTGTCGTGGAGGATCGCGACGTCCACCCGGCCGGACGCGCCCGTGACCACCGAGCCGCTGACTTCGGCCAGGCTGCGCAGCGCCTGGCCCAACTGGACCACTTCGCGCCAAACCTTGCTGTCCATGCCGGCGTGCGGCAGCAGCCCGGAGTGGAACTTCTCGGCGCCCGCGCGCGAGGCCCTCCACTGGAAGAAGAGCGCGCCGTCGGCACCGCGGGCAACATGCTGCAGGGAATTGCGCAGCATCTCGCCGGGCGCTTTGGCAATGTTGCGGGGCTGCCAGTTCACGGCGGAGGTGGAATGCTCCATGAGCAGCCACGGCTTGCCCTTGGCCCAGCCGCGGGTGAGGTCCGCGGTTGCCGCCAGTTCCTGGAAGTTCCGCTGGTCCTCGGCGATCAGGTAGTGGTCGTTGGAGACCACGTCCATCTCCTCGGACCAGCGCCAGTAGTCCACGGGCTGGTGCAGGCCCATGTTGAACCCCATGAAGTTGGTGGTCACGGGATGTCCCGAGTGCGAGCGGATGATCGCGGCCTCGGCCTTGTAGCATTCGAGCAGCTCGTCGGAGGAGTAGCGGGCGAAGTCCAGCTGCTGGGTCGGGTTGACCCAGGTCCCGGAGGTGCGTGGCGGCAGAATCTGTTCCCAGGCCGAGTAGCGCTGGGACCAGAAGGCAGTGCCCCACGCGGCGTTGAGGGCCTCAAGGCTGCCGTACCGGCCTTCGAGCCAGCGCCGGAAGCCGGCGGCGGCGCCGTCGGAGAAATCCGGCTGGTTGTGGCAGCCGTACTCGTTGTGGACGTGCCACATCACGACGGCGGGGTGGTCCTTGTACCGGAGGGCGATCTGCTCGGTCAGTGCCGCGGCGGCCCGGCGGTATTCGACGCTCGAGGCCGCGAAGGCCTGCCGGGAACCGTAACTGTGCCGCACGCCGTTGGCTGTTACCGGCAGGGACTCGGGGTACTTGTGGCTGAACCAGGGCGGCGGCGACGCCGTGGCGTTCGCCAAGTCCACGCGGATGCCGTTCGCGTGCAGCAGGTCCAGGACCCGGTCCAGCCAGCCGAACTCGTAGACGCCCGCGGACGGCTCCAGCAGGGACCAGCTGAAGATGCCCACGCTGACCAGGTTGACGCCGGCCTCGCGCATCAGCCGGACGTCCTCGTCCCAGGTCTCCTCGGGCCACTGCTCCGGGTTGTAGTCTCCGCCGAATGCCAGCATCGGGGAGCCCTCGGAGCCGAGGCGGGCGGTGATGTAGTCCATGGCGTTGTTGTTGTGCTTGCGGCTGTTGTCCACGTTTATCCTTTGCTGGAGCCGAGTGTCAGGCCCGCCACGAAGTGGCGCTGCAGGAGCAGGTAGATGATCAAGGCCGGAATGGCCGTGATCATGGCGCCGGCGGCGATCAGGTTGTAGTTGGAGAGGAACTGGCCCTGGAGGTTGTTGATCGCGGTGGTGACCGGAAGCCGGTCGCCGCTTTGGATGAAGAGCAGGGGCCAGAAGAAGTCGTTGTAAATGAAGATCACCTCGAGCGTGCCCATGGCGGCCAGGGCCGGGCGGCACAGGGGCAGGATGATGTCCCAGTACTGCCGCCAGACGCCGGCGCCGTCGACGAGGGCGGCCTCGGTCAGTTCGGGGGACAGGGCCTTCATGTAGTTCGAGAGGACGAACGTCACGAAGCCGATCTGAAAGGCGGTGTCCACGGCAATCACGCTGATGTAGGTGTTGAGCAGGTTCCCCGAGTCGCTGACGGCGTAGGGCAGCTCGAAGTGCTTGAACATTTCAAAGAGCGGCGCCGCGAGCACCTGCGGGGGCAGCAGGTTTCCGGCGGTAAACATGATCAGCAGGGTGATGTTGAACTTCCAGTTCACCCGGCTCACGGCGAACGCCATCATGGAGGCGAAGAAAAGGATCAGGACTACGGAGGGGACCGTGATGAGCACGGAGTTCCAGAACAGCTGGGCAAAGCCGCCCTGGGTCCAGGCCTGGGTGAAGTTGTCGAAATTGAAGGCCCCGCCGGTGCTGAAGTAGCCGTATTTGTCGGTGTCCGCCTTGGGCCGCAGGGCAGTGAAAATGGCCCAGCCCAGAGGTACGAGCCAGATCGCCGCCATGACGATGAGGAAGACGTGGGTGCCGTAGTGCCGCTTGCCCTGCTTGTTGTTGGCCGGCTTGTCTGGCCGGGGGCCGGTCCTGCCCGGGCGGGAGCTGCGCTGCCGGGCGTCCTCCGGCGTGCCGGCCGCGGCGGCGTCGGTTGGATGGGCGATGCTCATGCCTCTTTGTCCTTTCCGAACGCGCGGGACAGGTAGAACGTGATGGGGATCAGCGAGATGACGAGCAAGATGACGGCCAGCGCCGAACCGATGCCGATCACCTGCCCCTCGCCCACCAGGTTCTGGATGACCAGGGCGCTGATGAGTTCCAGGCCGTTGGTGCCGCGGTTGATCACGTAGACGATGTCGAACGCCCGGAGGGATTCGATGACGGTGATGACGATGATGATGACGTTGACCGGCTGCATGGCCGGGAAGATCACCCGGAAGAAGGTCTGGACCGCGTTGGCGCCGTCAATCTGCGCCGCCTCACGCAGGGTGGGATCCACTCCCTTGAGCCCGGCCAAGTACAGGATCATGACGTAGCCGGCGTGCCGCCAGGTGGCGGCGAAGAGGGCAGCCCAGATGTTGACGCTGGAATCCCCGAACCAGTCGACGGCCTGGGGCGTGCCCGCCGTGCCGAGGATGAAGTTCAAGAGGCCGCTGTCACGGTTGTAGAACAGCTGCCAGATGATCCCGATCAGGGCCAGGGACAGCATCACCGGGGCGAAGAAGATGCTCTGGTAGATCCTCGTGCCGCGGATGTTTTGGTCCAGGAGCACAGCCAGGAGCAGCCCCAGCGGAGTGGCGACAAGTGCCAGGAACGCCAGCCACAGCACGTTGTGCTGCATGGCGGGCCAAAACGGCGGGTAATCCTGGGCGATGAACTGGTAATTCTCGACGCCGGCGGGCTTGATGTCCGTCAGCTCCAGCCCGTTCCAGCGGGTGAAGGACAGCCCGATCGACATGAGCGTGGGGATCCAGACCAACACGAGCTGGATCAGCGTGGGGACGCCCACCATCAGGCCGAGCACCACTTTGTCGCGGCCGGACAGCCGCCGAACCCGCCGCGCGGGGGCGACTGCTTTGCGCCCCCGCGCGGACGGATTGGTAGAGACACTCATGGAGATTCCTTGCCTTGGAAAATGCAGGGGGAAATGCAGGGGAATGCTGTGGGAAGCGCGCCTGCGAAGCGCGCGCGGGGGCACGCCGCTACTGGGCGGCGTACAGGGACTTGGCCTGGGCTTCCAGGTTCTTCACATCGACTGTGCCGTCCTTGATGAAGGACTGCAGGGCCGGGATCATCACGTTGTTGGCCATGGCGGGCAGGGCATCGCGGTCGAAGAACTGGCTGATGTTCTTGGCGCCGCTGATGGCCTCGGCCAGCTTCTTGTTGAGCGGCGTGAACTTGGACGTATCAGCGCCCTTGGCGGTGGCGATGTTGGACGAGTCGACCGAGGCGTACACATCCTGTCCCTCCGGCGTGCCGACGTAGGCCAGGAAATCCCTGGCGGCCTGGTTCTGGCCGCCCTTCTTGGAGAGCAGGAGGCCGTCGATGGGCGCCTCGATGGCGTCCTGGCCTTCCATGGCGATCTCGGGGAACGGGAAGAAATCGATGTCGTCGGCGATTGCCTTGTCCGTGTACTGCTGGGTGAGGAAGGAGCCGAGCAGGTACATGCCGGATTTCTTGTCCGCGAGGGACTTCGCCGAGTCCTGCCAGGTCATGCCGAGGGCGTTCGGGTTCTGGAACGGCAGCAGGGCCTTCCAGGTGTCGAAGACGTCGCTGACCTTCTTCTGGTCCCAGCTTTCCCTGTGGGCTGTGAGGTCCATGTGGAACTGGTAGCCGTTCAGGCGCATGTTCAGGTAGTCGAAGGTGCCCATGGCGGGCCAGCCGTCCTTGTCCGCAAATTCAATCGGAATCAGGCCGTCGGCCTTCATCTTGGTGGCGAGGGCCATCAGCTCATCGAACGTCGTGGGGACGGTGTAGCCCTTTTCCGTCCAGAGGCTCTTCCGGTAGAAGAAGCCCCAGGGGTAGTTGTAGTTCGGGATCAGGTACATCTTGCCGTCGGCGCCCGTCGAGGCCTTTTTTAGGGCGTCGGAGTAGTTTCCGCCGACCTTTTCCCAGACATCGTCGATCGGGGCGAGCAGTCCCTTGCCGGCGTAGTACTGCATGCGGTAGCCGGCGAACCAGGTGAAGGAATCGTCCGGGCTGCCCTGAAGGTACGTGTTGATCTTGTTCTGGAAATCGTTGTGCGCCACCACGTTTGTGGTCACCGCGATGCCGGACTTCTTCTGGAAAGCGTCGGTCACCGCCTTGTATGCGGCCTTGGGGACCTCGTCCGATGATCCGGAGCCGAAGGTAGCCGTCGTCGAGCCGCTGCTGGCAGGTGCGCTGCCGCCCGTGCAGGCTGAGAGCAGGGGAATGCCGGCCATCGCGACCGCTCCGGCGCCGAATGTCTTCAACAGCGTCCTCCGGTCCCACCCGCCTTGGCTGGAGGCCCGGAGCAGTGCGTCCTCATGCATGGTCATAATTTCTCCTTTGAAATAACGGGTGGCGTGAAGCGGCTCACATAATTAGCTATCATAATCGCACAATAAAGAACGTCAAGTAGCAAAAAAGAACATTTCGATGCCTGTGGTCGGTGCCGTGGCCGACGCTGCTGCGGCATCGTTGCGGTGTTGTTGCGGTGTTGTTCCCTCCGGTCGGGTTATCCGTTGACTTAGCGCCGACCCGCTCTTAGCGTTAAGCCCCTCAGGGTGCCGACGTGGTCCGCCGGCCGGCGGTGGCGCCCGGATCCGCGGATACATGGCGAAAACCCAGGTGCACCCATGAAGATCAAGTCCACAGCCGCCGCCACGCTGCTCATCCTGTTGTTCCTGGGTGGATTGCTCGGCGGCGCCTCCGCGCCGGCGTCGGCCGAGGGCGCCACGTATTACGTGAGCGCCGACGGCAATGACTCCAGTGACGGGACATCGCCGCAATCGGCCTGGGCCACCCTCGATAAAGTCAACGGCACGGCGTTGCGGCCCGGGGACTCCGTCAGCTTTCGCCGCGGAGACGTCTTCTCCGGGGGCCTTGTGGTCAGCCAGGGCGGCACCGGCCGGCTGAAGATCACGCTGAATGCCTACGGAAGCGGCGATCTGCCCGTCATTACGGGGGGGCTGACGGGTACTTGCGTCAGGCTCGACGGCGACTACATCACGGTGGATGGCCTGCGGGCGGAATCGTGCGGCTATGCAGGGTTCAGCATCTACGGCGACCACGGTTCCGTGCGGAACTCCGCCGCGGAGAACAATGCGGCGGGTATCAAGGTGAGCGAGGGCTCCGACTTTGGCAGCTATGCCAACAACACGCTCGCTGACAACAGCATCATGAACGTCAATACCCCGGGGGAGCGGTGCGGCACCGCGACAGCCGTGAACTGCACCGACGATTCGGGCGCCTTCGGCTTCCTGGTCAACGGCAGCGACAACGAGTTCTCCGGCAACACCATCACCGGTTCCACCGCGTTGTCCTACGACTTTGGCCACGACGGCGGCGCCTTCGAAATTTACAACGGCAACCGGAACAGGATCCACCACAATGTGGCCGTGGATAACAACGTCTTTACCGAATTGGGGCGCGCCAGGGGCGGAACCGCGGACGGCAACACGTTCAGCTACAACCTCGTCCGGTCCACCTGCGGCCCGAATTGTTCCCAGGCCATGGGGCTGATCGCGCGCGGCGGGACGTCGGCCTTCGGCCCGACCAACGGCACCACGTTCGAATACAACACCGTCTGGCTGGACGGCCCGGACTCCCAGGCCCTCGTCTGCCACGCCTCATGCCCGGCCTCCACCGTCATCAGGGGAAACATCCTGGTAGCGGCCCGCAACGCGCTGTGGATGGACGGCGCCGGGTGGACGGAGCAGGGGAATGTCCTCAACGGCCCCACCAACATCGTTCCCAGTGCCACCTCCACCACCGAACCGGCCGACTTTGTGAATGCACCCGCCGATCTCCACCTCTCCGGCGCGAGCCCGGCCATTGACCGGGCCGGGGTCAGCCCATTCCCGATGGATCTGGACGGGCGCCCGGCCAACGAGGAAGGCGACTGCCGCGGCGGCGGCGCTGCCGATGCGGGAACCTACGAGTACAGGCCGGCCAACTGCTGAAACGCCGTCGCCGCCCGGCTGCACCGATGCTGCCGTGCCGGCCCTGCTTAGAAGCCCGTCCTTGACAAGTGCCAACTGAACCGGTTTAGTAGTACACATCACTTAACCGGTTCAGTGCAGGAAGCTGCCTCAGAACCACCTCCGAAGGGAATGGCTCCATGGCAGTCACCATCAGCGACGTCGCCCACGCGGCCGGCGTCAGCAAGGGTGCCGTGTCCTACGCCCTCAACGGCCAGCCCGGTGTCAGCCCGGACACCCGGGACCGCATCCTCAGGGTGGCAAAGGACCTCGGCTGGAAGCCCAGCCTCCGGGCGAAAGGGCTGTCCTCGGCCAAGGCCTATGCGCTGGGCCTCGTGGTGGCCCGGGACCCCTCCCTGCTGGGAACCGACCCGTTCTTCCCGGCCTTCATCGCCGGGATCGAGACCGCGCTCGCCGAGCACGACTACACCCTGGTCCTGAGCGTCGCCACGGCGCCGGGCGCCGAGGAACGCTGCTACCGCAAGCTGGTGGACAACGGCAGAGTCGACGGCGTAATCCTCACCGACGTCCGGCGCAACGACTCCCGCATCCCGCTCCTGGTTGACCTCAAGCTGCCTGCGGTCACGCTGAACCGGCCCGATGCCAGCTCCCCGTTCCCGGCTGTGTCCGTGGACGAGTCGGCCGGCATCTTCGAGGCGGTGGAGCATCTCGTGGCCCTGGGGCACCGCCGGATCGCCCATGTGGGCGGCGGGCAGGAGTACATCCACGGACGGAGCCGCCGCCAGGCCTGGGAGGATGCGCTGGCCGCTGCCGGGCTTCCCTCGGACCACTTTGCCGCCGCCGACTTCACCGCCGCAGGGGGGGTGGCCGCCACCGCGGAGCTGCTCCGCCGGGCGGACCGGCCCACAGCCATCGTGTACGCCAACGACCTCATGGCCACCGCCGGGCAGTCCTACGCGCAGTCCCTCGGGCTCAGCGTCCCCGGAGACCTGTCCGTCACGGGCTATGACAACGCGGAGTTCACCCAGTACCTGAACCCGCCGCTCACCACCCTGGCCACCGACCCCATGCTGTGGGGGCGGGTTTCAGCCCAGGTCCTGCTGAACCAGTTGGCCGGGGCGCACTCGGGCGAGGATACCGCCCTCCCGGCGCCCCGCCTGGTGGTCAGGGCCTCCACCGGACCGGCCCCTGACTGACCTGGTTTCTGTCGACCGAAAGTCCGTCCCCCACGACCCTCACCCCTTTTCCTGCTTGAACACCTAACCCTGGCATGCACCGTCAGAAAACCCCTCCCAAGGAGACGCAATGAAGCGCTTTTCAATTGCCACGCGAGTATTGTCCGTGGCCGCACTGACCATCATGGGAGCGGGCCTGGCCGGCTGCGGCGGCGGTGCCAGCGGCGGCACCGCCGAGTCGGCAACGACGGCCAAGGGCCCCATTAAGGTCTGGTATTCGAATAACGAGTTCGAGGTCAAGTGGGGCAAGGCCATGGTGGAGTCGTGGAACTCCGCCCACCCGGACCAGAAGATCGATGCCCAGGAGATCCCGGCCGGCAAGAGCTCGGAGGAAGTCATCGGCGCGGCCATCACCGCCGGCAACGCCCCATGCCTGGTCTTCAACACGGCTCCCGTCGCCGTTCCCCAGTTCGAAAAGCAGGGTGGACTCGTCGCGCTGGATTCCTTCCCTGACGGCGCCCAGTACATCAAGGACCGCACCGGCGACCTCGCCGACCAGTACAAGTCCGGCGACGGCAAAATGTACCAGCTGCCCTGGAAGTCCAACCCCGTGGTCCTGTTCTACAACAAGGACCTCTTCACCAAAGCCGGCCTGGACGCCGAGAACCCCAAGCTCGGCACACAGGCAGAATTCCTGGACACTGCCCGCACCCTGGTGAAGTCCGGAGCCGCGGCCAACGCCGTCTGGCCGTCCCCTGCCAGCGATTTCTTCCAGTCCTGGTTCGACTTCTACCCCTTCTACGCCGCCAACTCCGGGGGCGCACCGCTGGTCAAGGATGGCAAGGCCACCTTCGACAGCGAACAGGGCAAGCAGGTAGCGACGATGTTCGAGACCCTGTACAAGGAAAACCTGGCCTCGAAGGAGGTCTACCCGGGTGACTCCTTCGCCGAGGGCAAGGCCGCCATGTCGCTTGCCGGGCCGTGGGCCATCGCCGCCTACAAGGACAAGGTCAACTGGGGTGCCGTGCCGGTGCCGGCCGCGCAGGCCCAGGCTGAAGGTTCCACGTTCTCGGACGCCAAGAACGTCGCGATGTACTCCGCCTGCGAGAACCAGGGCACGGCCTGGGAAGTCATGAAGTTCGCCACCAGCAAGGAACAGGACGGCAAGCTCCTCGCCGACACCGGCCAGATGCCGATGCGCAAGGACCTCCCGACCGTTTACGCGGACTACTTCGCCAAGAACCCGCTCTACACGCAGTTCGCGGAGCAGGCCGGCCGCACTGTCGAGGTGCCCAACGTGCCCAACTCGGTTGAGGTCTGGCAGACCTTCCGCACCGCCTACGCCAAGTCCGTGATCTTCGGCAACGAAAGCATCGACGCCGCGCTCAAGGGCTCTGCCGAGAAGATCAACCAACTGGCAGCCCAGAAGTAGCGGGTGACTCTCCATGTCACTTCGCTCAGCTGACGGCGCCCCCGCCACGGGGGACAGCACCCCCCGGGCAGGGAACCGGAGGCCAGAAGACCGGCGGATGGCGCCCAGGAAGCGCAAGAACTTCCTGGGCCGTCAGCCCTTGGGCCTGCTGTTCAGTGCCCCCTACGTCATCTACGTCCTCGGCGTGCTGGCATTTCCGCTCGGCTACGCCGTCTACATTTCCTTCCACGACTACTTCTTCACCGCGCCGCGGGTCAAG
The DNA here is from genome assembly GCA_963722145.1 of uncultured Actinomycetota bacterium. Taxonomy (GTDB): domain Bacteria; phylum Actinomycetota; class Actinomycetes; order Actinomycetales; family Micrococcaceae; genus Arthrobacter. The sequence continues at coordinate 422,786 of CAVRLW010000020.1, forward strand.
GTTGACCGCCCGTTCGTGGGCCTGGACAACTACGTCACCGTCCTGACGGACCCCGCCGTGCAGCGATCCTTCGCCAACATCGGGATCTTCCTGCTCATCAACGTCCCGCTCACCGTGGGCCTGTCCCTGGTCCTGGCCAACGCCCTGAACCGTGTCACTAAGCTCAAGACCTTCTTCCGGGTCAGCTACTACGTCCCGTACGTCACGGCGAGTGTCGCCGTCGTCGGCGTCTGGCTGTTCCTGTTCCAGCAGAACGGCCTGGTCAACTCGCTCCTCGGGCCGCTGGCCCCGAACCCCTCGTGGCTCGTGAACTCCTGGCTCGCGATGCCCACCGTGGCGCTGTTCGTGACCTGGAAGCAGCTGGGGTTCTTCATCCTGCTGTACCTGGCCGCGCTGCAGAACATCCCGGAGGAGCTGTACGAGTCCGCCTCGGTGGACGGCGGCAGCAAGTGGGTGCAGTTCTGGAACATCACCGTTCCCGGCGTCCGCTCGGCCAGCGTGCTGGTGACCCTGCTGGCCACCATCACCGGCGCCAACCTGTTCACGGAGCCGTACCTGCTCACCGGCGGCGGCGGCCCGGACGGGGCCTCCACCTCACCGGTGTTCCTGATGTACCAGAAGGGCATCCTGCAGGGGAATCCCGATCTGGCTGCCGCACTGGGTGTGGTGCTGGTGCTCGGCGTGTTGCTGATTGCCCTGATCCAGAAACGCCTCGTGGGCGGGAAGGAGGACTGACATGTCAATTCTCAACAAGGCAGCTGCGCCCAACGATGAGAACAACGGGAGCAACAACAGTAACGAGCGCGGCGCCCGCCGCCCGGGCGGCCCTGCCGGCGCCCCGGCCGGCCGCCCCACGAGCAAGCAGGCGGCAGGGGCCTCCGGCGTGGAGAAGCGCAGGAGCCTCGGCCTCGGCAGTTTCGCGCTGCTGGCCCTGGGCGCGTTCGTCTTCCTCTTCCCGTTTTACTACATGTTCATCGGCTCGCTGCAGACCTCACCGGACACCTCGGTGGCCGGGGCGTTCCCCAACCCGGCGAACATCACGGGCGAGAACTATACGAGCATCAACAACTCCATCAACCTGCTCAAGGGCCTGATCAATTCCGGCATCTTCACCGGCGGCGTCATCTTCTTCACCGTGGTCTTCGGCCTGCTCGTGGGGTACGCCCTGGCGCAGATGCACTTCCGCGGCAAGGGGCTGGTGTTCGGCATGATGCTGCTGGTGCAGATGATCCCGTTCCAGCTGCTGCTGATCCCGCTTTACGTGATGATCGTGCGGGACTACGGCCTGGCGGACACGTACCTGGGCATGATCCTGCCCTTCGCGATCAACTCCACGGCCGTGTTCGTCTTCCGCCAGTACTTCATGCAGCTGCCCTCCACCCTCTTCGAGGCGGCCAGGATCGACGGCGCCTCCGAGCTGCGGATCCTGTGGCAGATCGCCATCCCGCTGGTGAAGCCCGCGATTGTCACGGCAGTCCTGCTGACCTTCATCGGGCCGTGGAACGAGTTCCTGTGGCCGTTCCTCGTGACCAAGGACCAGTCCATCCAGCCGCTCGCCGTCTCCCTGGCGAACTACATCTCCAACATCTCCGCGACGGCGTCCAACCCGTTCGGCGCCATCCTGGCGGGCGCCTGCGTCCTCGCAGCACCCGCCGTCGCACTCTTCATCTTCTTCCAGCGTCAGTTCATTTCCACCAATATCGGATCCAGCGTAAAGGGTTAATCTATGACCTCCCCCCAGACTTCCGCACTGCCCACAGTCCCCTTCACCCTCACCCGCGCCGGCATCATCATGTCTCCGGAACCGGGCAACGAATTCGAGGCCGAGGGCGTGCTCAACCCGGCCAGCGGCCGCGGCCCCGACGGCGAGCTCTACCTGCTGCCGCGCCTGGTCGCCAAAGGCAACGTCTCCCGGGTGGGACTGGCCAAGGTCGTCATCGAAGACGGCGTCCCCACCGGCGTCGAACGCCAGGGCATCGTCCTGGCCCCCGACGAGGGCTGGGAACGCGGCCTGAACAACGCCGGCACCGAGGACCCCCGGACCACCTGGGTGCCCAGCCTCGGCAAGCACCTGATGACCTACGTCGCCTACGGCCCGCTGGGTCCGCGCCTGGCCTTCGCCTACTCCGAGGACCTGCGCAACTGGGAACGCCTGGGCCCGTGCCTCTTCGGCTACCAGGCCGACCTGTCAATGGACCTGAACCTCTTTCCGAACAAGGACGCCGTGTTCTTCCCGGAGCCGGTCAACGACCCCGACGGCGTGCCCTCCTACGCGATGCTGCACCGCCCGATGTGGGACCTTGGCTGGATCCGCGAGGGCGAAGGCGAGCACCTGCCGGCCGGTGTCACCGACAACCGCCCCGGCATCTGGATCTCCTACGTTCCGGTCGCGGACGTGGAAAAGGACATCCGCAACCTCGTGCACATGGCCAAGCACCGGCTCGTCGCCCTGAGCGAGTTCCCGTTCGAGGAACTGAAGATCGGCGGCGGCCCCGCCCCGATCCGCGTGGACGAAGGCTGGCTGCTGATCCACCACGGCGTCGCCGGTGAGCTCGCGAAGTCGGCGTTCGACCACCAGCAGAACGTCAACTACACCGCGGCGGCGATGATCCTCGACGCCGATGACCCCTCCAAGGTGATCGCCCGCAGCGACAAGCCGCTCCTGGCACCCGAGACCGAGGATGAGATCTCCGGAATCGTGCCCAACGTCGTGTTCCCGACCGCCATCGAGAAGATCGGCGAGCAGCTGTTTGTGTTCTATGGCATGGCTGATTCGAAGATCGGCGTCGCCAAGCTGGACCGGATTCCCGCCAGCTAGGACTGCCGCCGCCGTCCCCCGCCCGACGACCAGACAGCCGGCCGCCCAGCCAGCCAGGAGCCACCGATGACGAACAACGATGTCCGCTCGAAACTGAGACAACGAGTCGGCGGAAGCCGACTCACGGCCGCCGCCGTGTCCGCATCGATGCTCCTGCTCCTGCTCCTGCTCCCGCTGGGCGGGTGCCGCCAGCGCGGCACCCGCACCGGGGACGGCAGCTGTTCCGCAGGGGGACACGGGGAAGGACGCCGCCGTTCCGGCCCTGCCTGCCGCGGCACCCCTGGCCAACCTCAGCCATCTGAACTTCCTGATGGACACCGTGCCGCTTTCCCCGGTGGAGGGGCACACCACCTACCAGCTGGACCGGATGCCCTCGGCCCAGGCCCCGTGGACCTACGCGGACAAGAAGGCGGACGGGAGCTACGCCCGGGTCGGCGGCGGAGACCTGGATCCCGCCACCGGCCACTGGAGCCAGGGCGCCTACAACGCCGACGACATCGCCCGGACCGCCGTGGTCTACCTGCGCCACTGGCAGCAGACCGGCGACGGGATCGAGCCCGAAGGCCGGGTGAACCCGAACTCCGGCGCCGAATCCACCATCCACGCGCTGCTGACGATGCTGGCGCTGGACGCCAACCCGGAGCTGAAGGCCAAGGCCCTCGGCATCACCCGCACGGTCTCGACCCACGGGCTGAGCGTCGTCGAGGCCGAATCCGGGGCCGTCACCGGCAACGGCACCGTGGTCAAACCCGCCTCGGCCTGGACCGGGGAAGCCAACATCTCGGGCGGCGCCTACGTCGCCCTGAAGGCAGGAGCGTCCCTGAGCCTGCCGCTGCCGGCCGCCGATGAACCCCGCAATATCTACCCGATCGTCCACCAGGGAATTGCGCCCTCCGGCACTACCAGCTGGACCGCGGGCAAGGGCCCGCTCGGCAGCACCCGGAACGGCGGCGCCGGCGCGCAGGGCATCACCGATGCGCCAGGCATCCTCTTCCCGTTCGCGCTGAAACGCGCGCTGCCCGCCCCTGCGGCCGCCGTCGTCGGCACCACTGACGGTGACGTCGCCCTCGACGCCCTGCTGGTCCAGCCGCAGCTCTCCACAGTCTCGGTCGCCGGCACCGGCGGCCAGTCCACGCTCTACGTCAGCGCGGCAACGGGACGCAGCGAACGGAAGGTGAACCTGCCCGCAGGCTTCCGCGTGAGCCAGGAGGCCTTTGATGCGTCCGGCCGGCCCGTCGCCGCAGGCCCCCGGCAGAATGAGGCAGACCGGTCCGGCCGTGTCGCTGTGGCCCCGGGCGGATTCACCTGGGTGACGTTGGTCCGTAACTAATACCTATCACCACTAATACCTATCACCGCGGCCCCTGGTCCCGGCGGCTTGGCATGCAATTCAAGAACAGGAAGATCCCATGCAGCAAATCAACACCCAGGCACTGCTCAAGAGTTACGAGGGAGCGCTCACGTTCAGCAATCCGCTGACCGACACCATCTCCACCGAGCAGTTCTCCGCCGAGTACCCGGAGCGCCCGGAATGGGCTGTGGGCCCGTTCCGCAAGGATGATTCCCTGACCTTCCGGCAAGTCAAGGACTGGGACGACCCCACCGGCATCGGCTGGACGGCGGATTCGATCTTCAATCCGTCCATCATGGAGCGGGACGGCAAGCTCTACCTTTTCTACCGTGCCTCTCCGCGCAAGGAATCAGTCTCCAGCCGCATCGGGGTTGCGGTCCTCGATCCCCACACCGGGTGGCAGGACAATCCGTCCAATCCGGTGATCTACCCCACCATGGACAACGAGATCCTCGGCTGCGAAGACCCCAAGGTGTACCTGGCCGATGGCCGGTACTACATGTTCTACAACGGGATCTGGACGATCGATCACAGCGATGAACAGACCGGCGAGAATGCCGAGGCGTATCCCCTAGGCGATGTTGGGTGCGACATCAACGTTGCCGTGTCAGATGATCTGATCCATTGGGAAAAGCTCGGTCTGGCCGTCCCCCACGAGATTTCTCGATATTGGGCCAAAGGGGCCGTCATCCCGCGAAACTCCCGCGGCGAAGCCGTCAAGATCGGTGGGCACTACCTGATGTACCTGTCTGAGGGCTGCGGTGGAACCACCCACATTGGACGGTCCTCCGACCTGGTGAACTGGACGTTTGAGCCGCAGGACTACCTGGACCTTGAACCGCTGGGCGGCTCATTGCACGAAGTGGCCTGCGCTATCGTCAGCGAAGGCGAGCGGACCGAGCTGGTCCTGGACTTCTTCTATGCCGACGCCGACGGCCAGTTCGCCGCGGCGCAAGCACTGTATGACATCAACCAGCCCTTCACGCAGAAAGCGATCAACCCAGGCGGATCATTGGCGTGGGGAGGGCTGCTCAAATTCGGCGGAAGCTGGATGTTTGCCCAAGGCTGGGACGCCCCGTCGGGATCCAGGGAGATGTACTTCTACAGCGCCGATCCCAGCTAGCGCCCGGCCCGTTTCCCGGCGGCAGCAGACGTTACATACCTGCAATCGCCGGGACACCCGGGCGAAACTGTGTCAGGAGGATACTGGAACTACGCCCTCCCGGGGACGATTCTCATGCAGCATTGGGGACTATTCGAAGGACTCCGCGCATGCCAACTCCGCTCAACCAGTCCTTGGCTGACTCTGCCCTCCTGACAAAATCCCTCCCGCTGGGCCTGCTCCGCGCCTTCGTGCAGACTGAAGCGGCCGACGACGGGCTGACGCCGCAATTGCTTGCGGACCTCAAGATCCTGGCCCGCACCCCTGGTCTGCTGGTGGCCTGCAATTACGGCGGAACCCTGTGCACGGCGGAAGGCATCTCCACCGAAACCCTGCCGCTGGGCAGCGCGGCGATTGCGCTGCGTGCGTTGGCTGCCCTCCCGAACACTCACGCCGCCGTCATCTCGGGGCGTTCCCTGCGGGATCTGGCCGCCGTCTCACGGCTCCCTGCGGAGGTGTACCTTGTCGGTTCGCACGGTGCGGAGTTCGACATGGGCTATGCCCACAGCCTCTCGCTGGCCACCGAATCAGTGCTGCAGCAGGCCAGCCAGGCGCTCGCCGAAACCGTGGGCGCCTACCGTGGCATCAGCATCGAGCGGAAACCGGTCGCCGTGTCCGTGCACACCCGCCCGGCTGCACCCGACGTCGTTGCGCTGGCCGCGAAGCAGGCAGAAGAGATCGCCCAGGCGCACGGACTGTCCTTTATTGTGGACGGCTCAGTCCTGGACCTGTCTGTGGTGGAACCGTCCAAGGCCTTCGCGTTGGAGCACCTGCGCTCCATGCTCGGCGTCAGTGCCGCCCTCTACGCCGGCGACGCGTCCAGCGATGAGCTGGCCATGGCGACGCTGCGCGGGCCGGACATGGCGCTGCGTGTGGGGGAGGGGTCTAGCGTGGCGAACCACAGACTCCGGGACCCGGAGTCGTTCGCCCGAGTCCTCGCGATCCTGTTCGAACTGCGGCGGGCATGGCTTTTCGGCGAGGACGCCGTGGGCCTGGAACGGCACTCCATGATCGGCAATGGTTCGTCCACCGCCCTGATCACACCGGACGCGAAGATCTGCTGGATGAGCCACCCGCTGCCGGACTCGGGGTCGCTGTTCGCCCATCTCCTCGGCGGCGATGCGGCCGGGCACTTCTCCGTGGAACCGGTGAAATCCGAGCAGGTCCTTGGCCAGCGCTACGTGGACAGCACCATGATCGTCGAAACCCGCTGGGCCGACGTCACCGTGACGGACTACCTGGAGCCGGCCCCGGAGGGCATCACCAGCCTGGTCCGAGTGTTATCCGGCACCGGCATGGCGAGAATCGTCTTCGCTCCGCGGCCGGACTACGCGAATGCGCCGTTCAGCATGGAGGCGCGCGGGACGGAGCTGCACGTCGTGGGGACTGCGGATCCGATCACTCTTCGGGCGCCCGGCGTGGCCTTTTCCATCACCTCGGACGGCCGGCACGCCACCGCCACGGGCGAGGTCGACCTGCGGGACGGGCCCGTGGTCCTCAACCTGCGCTGCGGCGACACGGAACCGCAGCCTGCCGTGCCGGACGATGAGACAGGGCGTCGCGCCGCCGTCGTCCATCATTCCCGGCGCTGGGTCCACGAGCTGCAACTGCCGGGCGTGAAGCCGTCGCTGGTCCGCCGGTCGGCGCTGGTGCTGCGGGCCCTGGTCCACGAACCCACCGGCGCCGTGCTGGCCGCGCCCACCACGTCGCTGCCGGAGGGAATCGGCGGCACGCGGAACTGGGACTACCGGTATTGCTGGCTGCGGGACGGGTCCATGACCGTCAACGCCCTCGTGGACCTGGGCTCCACCGCCGAGGCCGAGGGCTTCCTAGCGTGGCTGGGCCGGATCCTGGCCCACGCCCCGGGCCCGGAGTGGCTCCATCCGCTCTACTCGGTGACGGGGGCGCCGCTGTCCACGGAGGCCATCATCGAGAGCCTGCCCGGCTACGCGGGTTCACGCCCGGTCCGGATCGGGAATGCTGCCGACCACCAGGTGCAGCTGGACGTCTTTGGCCCGATTGCCGAGCTGATCGATGCCCTCAGCGCCCGGCAGGGCGTGCTCTCCGACGACCACTGGGAACTGCTGGTACAGATGGCCGCGGCCGTGCTGGCCCGCTGGCATGAAGCGGACCACGGCATCTGGGAGGCCAGACGGGCGCCGCGGCACCATGTCTACACGAAGGTGATGTGCTGGGTGGCGCTCGACCGGGCGCTGCGCACGGCCGCCCGGCATGGCCGGGATCCGTTGCCGGCCTGGGAGCCCACAGCTGCGAGAATCCGGCAGGAAGTCCTGCGCGAAGGCTGGGACGAGTCGGCGTACTCCTACACGGTGGCGTACGACAGCCCGGACCTGGATGCGGCCGTGCTGCATATAGGCCTCTCCGGACTGCTGGACGTCAACGACCCCCGCTTCCTGGCCACCGTCACGGCGGTGGAGCGGGAACTGCGGGTGGGGCCTACCGTTTTTCGCTACCGGTACGACGACGGCCTGCCGGGCCTGGAGGGCGGCTTCCACATCTGCACCACGTGGCTGATCGAAGCCTACATTGCCGTCGGCCGGATCGAGGAGGCCTGGGACCTCTTCGACCAGCTGGTGAACCTTTTCGGTCCCACGGGGCTGCTGCCCGAGGAATACGATCCCGGCACGGAAACCCACTTGGGCAACCATCCCCAGGCGTATTCGCACCTGGGCTTCATCCGCTGCGCCCGGCTCCTGCACGAGCACCAGAAGAACTGACCACGGATTTAACCGGAAGCAGGGCCGGACACCTTTACTCGCAACCGACGCCGTCCCCGTCGCCGTCCAGCTTGCCGTTGTACCCCGGCTGGCCGACATGGATGGGCGCCGCGCCGGCGGCGCGGACCGCGGCGCAGTTCGCGTAGGAAACTGCCTTTGCTGGTGCTGGTGCTGGTGCTGGTGCTGGTGCTGGCGCTGGCGCGGGTGCCGGTGCTGGCGCGGGGGCCATCTGGACCTGCGCCGGGGCGGGCTGCTGCGCGGGTGGCGCCTGCGCGGCCTGCGCTGGAGCGGAGGCCGGCTGGTTGGTGGGGGCCAGTGCCTCCGGGCAGTCCGAGAGGACCCGGGCCATGGCGTCGTGCTCTGCCCGGGTCACCCAGAGCCCGTAGCTGGATTTCACCGAAATCTGGCGGGCGACGTAGTTGCAGCGGTAGGACTTGTTCGGCGGCAGCCAGGTGGCGGCGTCGCCGTCGCTCTTGCTTTGGTTGGCCGGGCCGTCCACCGCCAGCAGGTTCAGGGGATCGTTGGCGAAGGACAGCCGCTGTGCCGGGCTGAGCTGCTGTGCGCCCTTCTGCCAGGCGTCGCTGAGGGCCACGACATGGTCGATCTGGACCGCGGTGCTGGTGGCGTTGCCGCGCAGGAAGTTGATCGCGGCGGCCGTGTAGGGGTCGGCCAGGACGCCGGAGAGCACCACGCAGTCCCGCGTGCCGGGCCTGAGAGCGAGGGCCGTGAGGTCGCGGCGGAGCATGTCATTGCGGGTATCGCAGCCGTTGTGGTCGACGTCGGACCAGGCCGGGCCGAACTGCTCGCGCGAATAGCCGGTCTTTGGCGCGCGGCCCTTGACGGGCAGCGTCGCCAGCACCTCGAGGGCTTTGCTCGCGAAGGCCGGCTGCTGGTGCGGGGCGCCGAGGCCGGGAACATCGACATCAGGTGTGGCGTCCGGATCCAGCGGGGCGCTGTCCGCGCCGGCTGACGCGGTGGCGGGGGCAGCCGTCACGCCAGGGCGGACACCGGTTCCAGCGGTCGGGGGAACTGCCCCGGGTCCGGCGCACGCTGACGTCGCCACAAGCAGCAGGCCCGCCGCGCCGCGGACGATCCAGTCGACCGCGCCGATCTTCGGGCCGTGGGTACTACTGGACTGAGTACTTCTTGATCGCGTGCTGAGCAATTCTTCCCCGCTTCGTGCTGTTGCCCCTGGTATTCGGGGGCGATTAAGACCGGTCCCAGCCTACCGGCGACCCCGCGTTGTTCCGGGCAACGCGGACGGAACGGGGCGGAACCGCGCAAACGCCGGTGCCCCTGCGGGAGTCAGCGGGCCCCTGGCCGGGATGCCGAGAAGATGGCCGGCGCCCCGCCTTCGCCGGTTGCGAGGTCGGCCAGGATCCTGCCTACCACCGGCGTGAACTTGAATCCGTGCCCGGAGAAGCCGGCGCCGATGACCACCGGGCCGATCCGGTCCAGGACAAAGTTCTCATCCACCGTGGTGGTGTAGGTGCAGCTGATGTCGGTGAGGGAGTCGGCGTCGACCCCGGGCAGCCAGTCCCGGGCGTAGCGCTGCAGGGCCGCCCGCTGTTTAGGCTCCGGAGCGAAGGTCCGCCGGTCCGGGTCCACTACCGGACCCACCCCGTGCCATCCGGCCTTAATCCCCTCGCCCGGCGTTTGCATGCCGTAAACGGGCGAACGCCAGTACACGTACTCCTCCCCGCGGCCGGGCGTGTGGTTGAACCCCGGCCACTGGGCGCCAGCATCCGTGATGGCGAAGTGCGCGGGCTGTTCCTGGGTGACCGTCAGCCGGGGCAGGGGTGCCACGGCTGCCAGCAGCTTCGTGGTCCAGCCGCCTGCGGTGACCACGGCCTGCCTGGCGGAGAGCGTCTCGGTGCGGCCGCCGGAATCGACCGTGAGCAGGACGCCGTCGTCGAGGATTTTCAGCTCAAGGACCTTCACGTGATGGCGGATCTCGGCACCGAGGCCGGCCGCGAGGCGCTGCAGCGCCGGCAACGCCGCGTCCGGATTCAACTGGCCGCCGTCCGCCATGTGCAGCACGCGCTGGTCGAACCGGATGCCCCGCCAGCGCTCGGCGGCTTCCTCGGCGGAGAGGAACTCCGCCCGGAGCCCGGCGGCAAGCAGCGCGCTCCGGATCTCGGGCAGCCGCGGGTCGGCGCCGTGGTTCACGACGCCGGTGCGCGCCAGCAGGCGCTCGCCGGAGTCCGTTTCAAGCTCGCTCCACAGCCGCGCCGCCTCGGCCAGCATGGCAACGTAGTCCGGATCCGCGTATCCGGGGTTGAAGTTCCGGGTTGTGCCGTGGGAGGCGCCGTTGCGGTGGCCGGGCCCAAACTGCTCCAGCAGGGTCACGTCCCGGCCGCGCCGGGCCAGCGCCCACGCGGCGGCGGAGCCCATCGCGCCGCCGCCGATGACCACGGTGTCCAGGGTTGTTTTCAAGGGGTCCTCCTCCGGGATTTGGTGCAGCCCCGCCGGGACGCGGTCAGGCCAGCAACAGGGCCACGCCGATCATGGCCGGGACAGCTACCACCGTAGTGATCAGCACGGTGTCCTTGGCTACTGTGACACCAGTGCGGTAGCGGCTCGCCGCGACAAAAACGTTTTGGGCCGTGGGCAGGGCTGCCGTGACGACGGCGGCGAACAGCGCCTGCTCCTGCATGCCGAGGACAAAACGGGCAAACAGGTAGGCCACCAGCGGGTGGACAATGAGCTTGAAGAAGCTCGCCAGCAAGGTGTCCAGCCGCCGCCCGGCCGCCGCCTGCAGCGGCGCGGAGTTGTTCAGGCTCATGCCGAAAGCGATCAGCATGGCCGGGATGGCCGCGCCGCCGATCAAGTGGATGGGCTCCATGATCAGCGGCGGTACCTGCCAGCCGGTTCCGGCCACCAGCGAGACCCAACCCGGTGCCGACGATCATCGGGTTCCGCAGGATCATGAGCACGAACCTCAACGGAGTGGTGCGGTGCGAGCTGGTGGTGGCATCCAGGGCCATGAGGAATAGGGGGGTGAAGAAGGCCAGCTGGAAGATGAGCAGGGGTGCCACATAGCTGGCATCGCCGAGCACGAACACGGCGATGGGAATGCCGAGGTTGGCCGAGTTGGCCAGGGAAGCGCTCATCGAGGAGATGAGGGCCTCGGGCACGGCCCGCTTGAGCGCGAAACGCACAATGACAAAGAACAGGACCGCCGTTGTCACGGCCCCCACCGCCGACACGAGCAGCGGCGCGGCAAAGACGTTCTGCAGATTGGCCTTGCTGAGGGTCTCGAACAGCAGGGCGGGGCTGGCGACAAAAAACGTCAGGGCGCTCAGGACGGAGCGCGCGTTCTCGCCCAGGATGTTGCGCCGGCCCACGAACATGCCGACCAGGATGATGACCCAAACCACAAAAAACCCTGCAAGTACCCCTAGCACGCGGTTCTCCGCAGCGGAGCGGGAGGTAGGCGGGTAAGGGTCACCATTCCAGAGTAATCAGCTTTATTCCGCAGACCGTCCTATTACGCCGGACGGCGTGCTGGCGCGCCCTCGGCGCGGGTCAGCGGCCGGACTCCGGCGGCGGGTGCGGGCTGGTGCCCCTAGTTGAGCGCGGCGTTGTTCAGCGAGTGCGGCGGGCGCATGAGGCCGGGTGTCATGCCCTCTGCGGGGTCGTTGCCGATCTGGACGAATCTTGTTGTCCTGATCGACGTGGACCACCTTGGGGTTGTACGCCTTCGCCTCTTCGGTGGTCATCTGGGCGTAGGTAATGAGGATGACGATGTCGTTCTCGTGCATCAGGTGGGCGGCGGCGCCGTTGATGCCGATCACGCCGGAACCGCGCTCGCCGGCAATCGTGTAGGTCTCGAGCCGGGCGCCGTTCGTCACATCGACAATCGCCACGAGCTCCCCGGGAAGGATGTCGGCCGCCTCCAACAGATCCAGGTCCACGGTGACGGAACCGACATAGTGAAGGTCCGCGTGCGTGACCGTCGCGCGGTGGATCTTGGATTTGAATATTGTGCGATTCATAACGTCACCAGTCTAACGCGGGGCCACCGCGCGCGCTGTGGCCCACGGCACACGCAGCGACCTGTCACGCAGGCCGGTCCGCAGGGGCCGTCTTGTCAGGCAGGCCGGTCCACGGGCGCCCTCTGTCAGGCGGGCCGGTCCACGGGAGCCGGATCAAGGGCGCCGGCCGCCGCCGCGGGGACGATTGATGCCGCCGTCACCGCGAGGATTTCGCGTGCCGCCAGCAGGGCCGGCCGCCTGGCGCTCGAGCGCCGCACCGAGGTGAACACCGTCCGGTGCGGCTCCCCGGGCAGGTCCAGGAGCTGGGCGCTGGTGCCGCGGCCGGTCCAGACGAGGTCGGGCATCAGGGCCACCGCGTTTCCCGATTCGATCAGCCGGATCTGCGCCTGCAGGTCGGCGGTTTCAAAGCGGACGTCGGGCTCAAAGCCGGCGCTCCGGCAGGCCTGCTCGGCCCAGTGCCGGGAGGCCGCTCCGCGGGGTTCCATCACCCAGGGCAGCCCCGCGGTATCGGCCAGCGTCCTGATGGCGCCGCGCTCGGGCGCAGGGGGTGGAACGGCGAGCCGGATGGCGTCGCGGGTCAGGGCCACGCGGTCCAGTTCGGCGTAGTGCGGGGCGGCATGGCCCGGGTACTGCTCCGCGATCACAAGGTCGAAGTCGCGGGCCCACGTCTCGTGAAGCGCGGTTTCCGGTTCCCGCTGGGTCATTTCCACCCTGACTTCCGGGTAGCTGGAGGACATCCTGGTCAGGGTGTCCGGCATGAGCGCCAGCGCGGCGGACTGGAAGACCGCAATCCGCACGGTACCCGTGACCGTGGTCAGCGACGCGGCCAGGTCCGCCTCCGCCTGCTCCAGGGTCTCCAGGAGCTGGGACGTGTGGGCCACCAGGACTTCGGCCTGGGGCGTCAGCTGCACCCGCCGCCCGGTCTTCCGGAGGAGCTCTACTCCGGCCTCCTTCTCAAGGAGGGCCAGCTGCTGCGAAACTGACGACGGGCTGTACTGGAGCGCTTCGGCCACTTCGGCCAAAGTGCCCCGGATCTTCAGTTCGCGCAACAGTCGCAAACGCCGGACGTCGAGCATCGCTATTCCTTTGTGAATTCTGATGGTTATTCATTAAGAGAATTCACTTTATCTAATGCAATCAGGCTTGCATACTGTTGTCACTCGGTAACGCCCATCACAGGGTGGATTGATGGGCATCACACCTAAGCAGGAGGCCCTGATGGCTACACAGGATATGGCACAGTCGATCATGCGGCGCAAGCCCATCGACGACATCGAAGAAGAAAACAAGCACAGCGGATTGCACCGGAGCCTGGGGCTCTGGCAGCTGACGGCCATCGGCGTCGGCGGCATTATCGGCGTCGGCATCTTCTCTTTGGCGGGCCTTGTGGCCCACGGCAGCGAGACCGAGCCCGGAGTCGGCCCGGCCGTGCTCGTCTCGTTCCTGATCGCCGGCCTGGCATCCGCCGCCGCGGCGCTGTCCTACGCCGAGTTCGCCGGCATGATCCCGCGGGCAGGCTCGGCTTACACCTACGGCTACGTTGCCCTCGGCGAGATCATCGGCTGGTTTATCGGCTGGGACCTGCTGCTGGAGTACATCGCCATCGTGGCCGTGGTGGCCATCGGCATCTCGGGCTATTTCGACGCGTTCCTCTCCGGCATCGGCATCCATATGCCCGTCTGGATGACGTCGACGCCGGATGAAGGCACGGGCGGCATCATCAACCTTCCCGCGATCCTCGTCTGCCTGCTGGTGACCTGGATCCTCTCCCGCGGCACCAAGACCTTTGGGCGCTTCGAGCTGATCGCCGTCGGCATCAAGGTGTTGCTGATCCTGTTCATCATCGGCCTGGGCGTCTTCTACATCAACACCAACAACTACAACCCGTTCTTCCCCAGCGGCTTCGGTCCCGTGGTGGCCGGCTCCGCCACGGTGTTCTTCGCGGTGTTCGGCTACGACGCCATGAGTACCGCGGCGGAGGAGGCGACCGACGGCAAGAAACACATGCCGAAGGCGATCATCCTCTCGCTGATCATCGCCATGCTGCTCTATGTCGCCGCCACCCTGGTGCTCACCGGCATGCAGAACTTCACGGAGATCGACCCCAAGGCCGGCTTCGCCTCCGCCTTCAACAGCGTCGGCCTGCCGGTGATCGCGACGATCATCTCCGTGTTCGCCGTCCTGTCCATCCTCACCGTGATGCTGACCTTCCTCCTCGGCGTCACCCGCGTCTGGTTCGCGATGAGCCGTGACGGCCTGCTGCCCGGCTGGTTCTCGAAGACGGACCAGCATGGCACGCCGCAGCGCGTGACCTGGATCGCCGGCGTCGGGTCGGCCGTCCTGGCCGGCATCCTCCCGATCAAGGCCGTGGCGGACCTGACCAACATCGGCATCCTGGCCGCGTTCGTCGTCGTGTGCGTGTCCGTGATCGTGTTCCGTTACAAGAAGCCCGACGCCCCGCGGACCTTCCGCCTGCCGTTGATGCCCCTGGTTCCGGCGTTCGGTGTGTTTTCCTCGCTGTTCCTGATGTTCCAGCTGCACTGGGAGACCTGGATGCGGTTCGGCATCTGGCTCGTGATCGGCCTGATCATCTACTTCGCTACGGCCGCAGGAACTCGCTGATGAACTCCGAACAGCCCGCGGCACGAGGAGATCGTGGAGATGCACCGCCCCCTGGCGTAACACACCCCAACCCTCCCGCACTTCCTGCGGCAAATAACCGGACGCTCCCTCAGATCCGGCGCCATATCGACGAACCCCCTCTCACTTGTTGGGAGGGGGTTCGTCGATAGCTGCAAGTGCGGGAAGTGCGGGAGGGCTGCCCGGAAAGGTGCGGGAAGTGCGGGAGCGTTCGGGGTGGCTGACGGACTTTCGAGCCTCTCCAAAGCTTCGGGTTTTCTAACCGGTATTGCTCAGAAAACATCGCTTTATCTTATGAAAATCCGGTCGCATACTGATTCATAAGAGGTCCGCATTTTGAGAAAGAACGGTTCCAGCCATGACCAACATCTCCACGGAGTCCGGCGCAGCCACCGGAAACGCAGCAGGCAGCGCCGCAGGCAACGAAGCCGCGCACGCCGCCGTATCGGAAGGCTCCACGGTCCTTGAGGCCGCGGCCCTTGCCGAGGACACCATCGCACTGGTGCGCCACTGGCTCACCGAAGCCGCAAAGGTGCCCGTCGACGCCTCGGCCGAGCAGCTCGCCGGGGTCCTGAAGGACCCCAACGGCCTCGACTTCACGGTCGGGTTCGTCGACGGCGTCGTCCGTCCCGAAGACCTGCAGGTCGCCGCCCGCAACCTCGCCGCCCTGGCCCCGAAGGTCCCGGCATTCCTGCCCTGGTACATGCGCAGCGCGGTCCGCCTCGGCGGCACCATGGCCCCGGTCCTGCCCCAGGTGGTCATCCCGGTCGCCCGCCGGGTGCTGCGTGAAATGGTCGGCCACCTCATTGTCGACGCCACCGACGCCAAGCTGGGCCCGGCCATCGCCAAGATCCGCAAGGACGGCATCAAGCTCAACGTCAACCTCCTCGGCGAGGCCGTGCTCGGCGAGCACGAGGCGTCCCGCCGGCTCGAGGGCACCCACACCCTGCTGGCCCGCCCGGACGTCGACTACGTTTCCATCAAGGTCTCCTCCACGGTGGCGCCGCACTCCGCGTGGGCCTTCGATGAGGCCGTGGAGCACGTCGTGGAGAAGCTCACCCCGCTCTTCGCCCGCGCCGCCTCCTTCGCCGCCGCCGGGCAGAAAGCCAAGTTCATCAACCTGGACATGGAGGAATACAAGGACCTGGACATGACCATCGCGGTCTTCACCCGGATCCTGGACAAGCCCGAGTTCAAGAACCTCGAGGCCGGCATCGTGCTCCAGGCCTACCTCCCGGATGCGCTGTCACGCCATGATCCGCCTGCAGGACTGGGCCGCCGCCCGCCGCGCCGACGGCGGCGCCGCCATCAAGGTCCGCGTCGTCAAGGGCGCCAACCTGCCGATGGAGCAGGTCGAAGCCTCCCTGCACGACTGGCCGCTGGCCACCTGGGGCACCAAGCAGGACTCGGACACCAACTACAAGCGCGTCATCAACTACTCGCTGCACCCGGACCGGATCCGCAACATCCGGATCGGCGTCGCCGGCCACAACCTGTTCGACATCGCCTTCGCCTGGCTGCTGGCCAAGCAGCGCGGCGTGGAGTCCGGCATCGAGTTCGAGATGCTGCTCGGCATGGCCCAGGGCCAGGCCGAAGCCGTCAAGAAGGACGTCGGCTCCCTCCTGCTCTACACCCCGGTGGTCCACCCCGCCGAGTTCGACGTAGCGATCGCCTACCTGATCCGCCGCCTCGAAGAGGGCGCCAGCCAGGACAACTTCATGTCGGCCGTCTTCGAACTCAGTGAGAACGAATCCCTCTTCGAGCGTGAGAAGCAGCGCTTCCTCGCCTCGCTCGCCAAGCTCGACGACGAGGTCCCGGCCCCGAACCGCCAGCAGAACCGCGCCCTCCCGGCCGCGCCGCTGCCGCACGACTCGTTCGAGAACACCGCGGACACCGATCCGTCGCTGCCCGCGAACCGCGACTGGGGCCGCGCCATCCTCGGCCGCGTGGCGACGTCGACCCTGGGCAACGCCGCCGTCGAGGCCGCTACGATCAACGATGTCGCGACCCTGAACGCCGTGATCGACACCGCCGTTGAGAAGGGCAAGGCCTGGGGTGCGCTCTCCGGCGCCGAGCGCGCCGATATCCTGCACCGCGCCGGCGACGTCCTCGAGGCCCGCCGCGCGGACCTCCTCGAGGTCATGGCCAGCGAGACCGGCAAGACGATCGACCAGGGCGATCCCGAAGTCAGCGAGGCCGTGGACTTCGCTCACTACTACGCCGAATCGGCCCGCAAGCTCGACGACGTCGACGGCGCCACCTTCGTCCCGGCCAAGCTCACCGTCGTGACGCCGCCGTGGAACTTCCCGGTCGCCATCCCGGCCGGCTCCACCCTGGCCGCCCTCGCCGCCGGCTCCGCCGTCGTGATCAAGCCCGCCAAGCAGGCCCGCCGCAGCGGCGCCGTGATGATCGAGGCCCTCTGGGAGGCCGGCGTTCCCCGCGACGTCCTCACCATGGTCCAGCTCGGCGAGCGGGAACTCGGCCAGCAGCTGATTTCGCACCCGGCCGTGGACCGCGTCATCCTGACCGGCGGCTACGAGACCGCCGAGCTGTTCCGCTCCTTCCGCAAGGACCTGCCCCTGCTGGCCGAGACCAGCGGCAAGAACGCCATCATCGTCACCCCGAGCGCGGACCTGGACCTCGCGGCCAAGGACGTCGCGTACTCCGCATTCGGCCACGCCGGCCAGAAGTGCTCCGCCGCCTCGCTGGTGATCCTCGTCGGCTCCGTGGCGAAATCGAAGCGGTTCCACAACCAGCTGATCGACGCCGTCACCTCGCTGAAGGTCGGCTACCCGCAGGACCCGGCGAGCCAGATGGGCCCGATCATCGAGCCCGCCAGCGGCAAGCTCCTGAACGCCCTGACCACCCTCGGCGAGGGCGAAAACTGGGCCGTCGAGCCCCGGATGCTCGATGATACGGGCAAGCTGTGGAGCCCCGGCGTCCGCTACGGGCGTCCGGCGCGGATCCTACTTCCACCTCACCGAATTCTTCGGCCCCGTCCTCGGCGTCATGACCG
The DNA here is from genome assembly GCA_963722145.1 of uncultured Actinomycetota bacterium. Taxonomy (GTDB): domain Bacteria; phylum Actinomycetota; class Actinomycetes; order Actinomycetales; family Micrococcaceae; genus Arthrobacter. The sequence continues at coordinate 440,509 of CAVRLW010000020.1, forward strand.
CGGAGACCCTCGAGGAGGCCATCGCGATCCAGAACCAGATCGAATACGGCCTCACCGCCGGCCTGCACTCGCTGGACACCGAAGAGCTGGGGATCTGGCTGGACACCGTCCAGGCCGGCAACCTCTACATCAACCGCGGCATCACCGGCGCGATCGTCCAGCGCCAGCCCTTCGGCGGCTGGAAGAAATCCGCCGTCGGCGCCGGCACCAAGGCCGGCGGACCGAACTACCTCGTCGGCCTCGGCGAATGGGTCAGCAAGCCCAGCACCGCCGCCGGCACGCCGGGCTCTGCTCCGGCCCACTCCGGCGTCCGCCGGATCGAGGACGCGGCCAAGGGCTTCCTGGCCGCCGACGAACTCGCGCCGCTGCAGCGCGCGCTCGCCTCCGACGCCCGCGCCTGGGCCGAAGAGTTCGGTACCGCCAAGGACGTCTCCGGCCTGAGCGCGGAGCGCAACATCTTCCGCTACCGTGCGCTGCCCGTCACCGTCCGCCTGGCGGAAGGCGAGCCGCTGGCCGGCCTCGTCCGGACCGTCGCCGCGGGCGTCCTGGCCGGGTCCGACGCTGACGGTCTCTACCGCCGTCGAACTGCCCGCCCAGCTGCGCGCCGTCCTGTCCGGGCTTGGCATCTCCGCCACCGTGGAGAACGACGCCGAATGGCTCGCTTCCGCCGGCACGCTCGCCGCCGCTGGCAAGCTCTCCGGCGCCCGGATCCGGCTGATCGGCGGGGACGCCAAGGCAGTGTCCGAGGCCACGGGCGGCCGCCCTGACCTGGCCGTGTATGCCACCCCATCACGGAAGCGGGACGCGTGGAGCTGCTGCCGTTCCTGCACGAGCAGGCCATCAGCATCACGGCGCACCGCTTCGGTACGCCCAACCACATCTCGGACGCCCTGATCTGAGGCTGCCAAACTCCTAGCCCGGGCGTGCTAAAACGCCATCGCCGCCGTGCAGGCACCGTAGGGTGCGGCATGGCGGCGATGGCGTTAAGAGGTGGGCACGGCGTCGAACGCCGAGGCGTTAGGCGCTGTGCCGGTTAGCCGAAGTACCAGCCCGGCGGCGCCCACGAAGCCGGGACGGCATGGGCGGAAAAGTCATCGCAGCCCGAGCAGAAGTAAGTGACCTCGCCGAGCTTGCTGACCGAGCCGTCCCTCCGGTGCGTGGCCGGGACGAAGGTCTCCAGGTAAATGAACTCGTCGGTGCCGCAGTGTTCGCAGAACGGACTGGCAACATAGTCGGACTCCGCCAGAGTGACCGGGTGAATGTCCGGCGGTGGCGCGTGCTGGAGGCCGGACGGGGCTGGCGTGGCGATGATGTTGCGCCGCGGGTGGTGCATGGCCGCTGCCGGGTGCGCCGGCGCGGTTAACGGCCGGGCGGCTTTTGGCGCGTGGGTGGCGGGGGCGGGCAATCGGGAGTGGTTAACGGCTGGCATCATTGGCGGGCCTATCCCGAACGCTCCGGCGCTAGCCATACGGCATCAGCGACGGACAGCGTTCGTTTTTCGAATCGTTGTCGTGGGCCACTGCTTGACCTCGAACGGAAGAGCTTGAGTAGTGTCAGGATAGATGAAGTACTTGCACCGTTCAATGGTCAAGTAAGTACTCCTCCCGTCCGGGTAGTCGTTCCCGTAAGTACCGTGGACGGATTTGCGGACGGAGCCGCCCCGGGACGCGGCCCGCGATGGGTCCGCCCGGACACTCGTCCGGGCGTCAGATTCGGCCGTCAGGCCGGTCGCTTCAGGGTCCGGCCCACGATTGCCTGCGTGAGGGCATCGATCACCTCGGTATTGGCCAGCGGGTTGCGGATGAGCGTGAAGTCGACGTCGCCCACGGGCGGCAGATCGAAGCGGCGGGTGATGATTTTCAGGTCCTCCGGCACCAGGGAGGACGGCATGACCGCCACCCCAATGCCGGCCCGGACGGCGGCCAGCACGCCGCTGATCTGCCGCGTGGTGCAGGTGATCCGCCAGGTCCGTCCGGTGGCCTCAAGGGCGTCGATAGCAAGCTTCCGGCTCAGGCTGGGGGAGGGGTAGGCGATCAGTGGGACAGGATCGGCCGGATCCAGCACGGTCTGCTCCAGGCCGACCCAGGCGAAGGCGTCCTGCTGGACCACGGTCCCGTCCTTGGCGCCCGCCACCCACTTCACGAAGACGAGGTCCAGCTGACCGGCGTTGAGGCGTTTGTAGAGCTGGTCGCTCTGGCCCACCGTCAGCTCGAGGTTGATCTGCGGATAAATCTGCCGGAACTCTCGGAGGATGCGGGGCAGCCCGGTGATGGCGAGGTCGTCGGCCGTGCCGAAGCGCAGGCGCCCGCGCATGGCGGATCCGGAGAAATAGCGGGCGGCGGAGTCGTGCGCGGCGAGGATGCTACGGGCGAACCCGGCCATGGCATCGCCGTTGTCCGTCAGCCGCACATCACGGGTATCCCGGGCAATCAGCACCCGCTTGGCGGCGGACTCGAGCTTGCGGACGTGCTGGCTGACGGTGGGCTGGGCAAGGCCGAGGCGTTCCGCGGCCTTGGTGAAACTCAAAGTTTCGGCCACGGCAAGGAACGAGCGGAGCTGGGCGGGTTCGAACATGGGGGTCTCCGGGATCAGGTGCCGCAAAGGCTGCATTGCGTTTTGTAATGCGAGTTATGCGTTGAATAAGCTTCCATAATCTCTTGGGGCCAGCCTAGCGTTAAGTCCATCCCGCTCACCCGCTCATTTGAGGACTTTTCCGTGGCACCCCCTCCGCCGCTAGACGCGAACGCAGCTTCCCTGCCGGACACCATCACCCAACCACTCGCCGTCGTCAACGAGCGCCTGCCTTGGCGCCACACCTTCATTTCGCTGACGGTCCGTAACTTCCGCATCTTCGCGATCGGGCACTTCATCGCCGTGATTGCGCTCTGGATGCAGCGGATCGCCCAGGACTGGCTGGTGCTCCAGCTCTCCGGTTCCGTCACCGCCGTCGGCATCACCGTGGCCTTGCAGTTCCTGCCGTCCCTCTTCCTCGGCCCGTGGGCCGGCATGATGGCGGACCGCTTCGCGAAGCGGAAAATCCTCATGCTGTGCCAGTCGGTGGCCGCCGCGTTGGCCGCGGCCCTTGCCGTCCTGGCGCTCAGCCAGCGGATCGAGGTGGGGCACGTCTACGCGATCGCGCTGGTGCTGGGCCTCGTGACCGTGCTGGACCAGCCGGCCCGTCAGGTGTTCGTCAACGAACTCGTGGGCCCCGGCTACCTGCGAAACGCGATCAGCGTGAACTCCACGATCTTCCAGCTCGGCGGCCTGATCGGACCGGCCATCGCCGGGATCCTGCTGACGGCCGTGGGCGCCGGCTGGGCCTTTGCCGCCAACGCCGTGGCTTGCTGCTTCACGGTGGCCATGCTCCTGAGCCTGCGCAAGGACCAGCTGCATCTCAGCATGCCGGTCGCCAAGCACCGGGGCATGATGAGGGAAGGGCTGGACTATGCGCTCAGCAAGCCCACCATCTATTGGCCCTGGCTGATGGCCGGGTTCATCGCGGTATTCGCGATGAGCCTGCCGGTGCTGCTGGCCGCGTTTGCCGACCACGTGTACGACGCCGGTGCCGGCGGCTACGGTCTGCTCAACACCCTCGTGGCCCTCGGGGCCCTGGCCGGAGCCATCACCTCGGCCCGGCGGCGCGCATTGCGGCTGCGCTCGGTGGTCTTGGGCGCCGGGATGTACGGGCTCATGCTGTGCCTGGCTTCCCTGGCGCCGTCGATGGTGTGGTTCGGCGCGGCCATGGTGCTGGCCGGTTTCTGGTGCCTGATGTTCCTGACCGCCGCCAACCAGCTGGTCCAGGTCAGCTCCAACCTGGCCATCCGCGGCCGGGTGATGAGCCTGTACATCATGGTGCTGATCGGCGGCCAGGCGATCGGCGGGCCGATGATGGGCTGGCTTGCCGAGCACGCTAACCCGCACACCGCTGTCCTCGTTTCCGGGGGCGTGCCGATGCTGGCCGCCGCGACTGTCGGCGTCGTCCTCGCACGGCGCGGGCAGCTCATGCTCAAGGTGGACCTGAAGGACCGGCGCCGGCTGCTGCGGATCGTCCGGAACGAGGGCGGGCGGCCGGCGGCCGCCACGCCCTAGCAACGAAAGCCGCCACGCCCTAGCAACGAAATAGGACAGCCGCTGCGTGGATCCACGCAGCGGCTGTCCTATTCGGAGCGGAGAGTCGCGGAAAACCGGCTAGCTGTATTAGCGCGACAGCGGGCGGTGCGGGAACTCCGGCTCCCGCTGCTGGAACTGCAGCACATCCGGGTTCAGGACCACGCCGTCGCGGATTTCGATCGCGCGGCGGATGGTCTCGTTCTCCGCCCATGCCCCGGGGCCCGAGACCACGGTTTCGAGGAACGGCAGCAACGCTTCACTGATTTCCCAGCTGGAGGAATTCCAGAGATAAGACGGGCTGTGGTCCACGGCGTAGTAGTCGATGTGGTGACCCACCTGGAACATCGGCTCGGCGAAGGTGGTGGTTTTCGCCCAGCTAAAGCCCATGCCCTCGTCGCAGGACACGTCCACAATCAGGCTGCCAGGCCGGAAGGCGTCGAGGTCCTCGGTGCGCAGGTAGGTCAGCGGCGCGTTGGGGTCCTGCAGCGTGCAGTTGACCACGATGTCGCTCCCGGCGAGGAACGGCGCCAGCGGCACGCGGCCGCGCTCGGTAATGACCTCGCTGAGGAAGGGTGCCTCGTTGTCGTGGTCGAACTGCGCGATCCGGACCGAGTGTATCGGTGAGCCAACCGCGGCAACACCGCGGTTGGTCAGCACCTGCACGTCGTGGACGCCGTGGGCATTCAGCGCCGTGACAGCGCCGCGGGCGGTGGCCCCGAAGCCGATCACGACCGCGCTCAGCCGGCGGCCATAGTCTCCGGTGGAACCGGTCAGCGCCAGGGCGTGCAGCACGGAGCAGTAACCGGCGAGCTCGTTGTTCTTGTGGAAGACATGCAGGCCGAAGCCGCCGTCGCTCGCCCAGTGGTTCATGGCCTCGAAAGCGATGAGCGTGAGCTTCTTGTCGATCGCCAGCTGGGTGATGGCCCGGTCCTGGACGCAGTGCGGCCAGCCCCACAGGACCTGCCCGTCCCGGAGTTCGGCCAGGTCCTCGGGCTGCGGCTTGGGCAGGAGGACGACGTCGGCGTCCGCCAGCAGCTGCTTTCGCGGTGCGATGCGCCCCACGAGGGGCGCGAGCTCGGCGTCGGAAAGGCCGAAGCGCTCGCCGTAGCCTTCCTCGAGGATCAACTGTTCCCGGATTTCCGGCGCGATGCGGTCCAGGTGCAGGGGGTGGATGGGGAGGCGTCGCTCGTCCGGTTTGCGTGTGCTGGCGAGAATGCCGAGGGTGAGGTGGTTCGGGGAACCGGTCACTTCTTTTTGGGGCTCGCAGTCTTTGCGGCGGTCACTTTGTCCGTGGAGCTGGCCGGCGCTGAAGCGGCCCTCTTGTCGGCGCGCTTTTCCTTGATGGATTTGCCGGCTTTTTTGGATGCTGCTTGACGGGGGGACTTGTCAGCCATGATTGCTCCTGTAGCGGAACCGAAGAGGTTCCTGACTTCTGACCATACAGGTAGCCACCTAATGGCAGCCCTGGGGGAGCGGCGCGGAGCGCGGGAGGGAATTGGAGCGGCTGACGGGAATCGAACCCGCGTATCAAGCTTGGGAAGCTAGCGCTCTACCATTGAGCTACAGCCGCAATGGGGCCAGTCAGAGTGCTGGACTTTGCCCCGGTGAAACAACGAGATTTACATTACCCCAGTCTGGCGGCGTCGTTGAACACGTCCGGTGGCGAAATGGTGGCAACGGTTCGCGGAGCGTCATGGCCGTCGGGGCGTTCAGACCTCTATAGCCTAGATCCATGACTGTTCTCCCGAGGGAAGGCCGACGGTGGTAGAAGACCCAGCGCCGCCGCTGGACGCCGAGCTGGACGCCGAACCTGCCGGCGGAAGCGCCGTTCCCCGCCTGACCCCGCGGCACCAGCAGCTGATCGTCACGATCTATGGCCTGTACGGCCGCTCCAACGGCGGCGCCCTGCCCGTCGCGGTGCTGATTTCCATGCTGGATGACCTTGGCGTCGAGTCTTCCGGGGTGCGCTCTTCCGTGTCCCGGCTCAAGCGCCGCGGTGTGCTGGAAAGCGTGAAACAGGGCGGCGTGGCCGCGTACCGGCTGGCGCCCAACCTGGAGGATGTCTTCCAGGAGGGCGACCGGCGCATCTTTTCGCCCCGGCGTGCGACGGCGGCCGACCGCTGGCTCCTCATCGCCTTCTCGGTTCCGGAATCGCAGCGCCACCTTCGCCACCAGCTGCGCAGCATGCTGACCCGGATGGGCTTCGGCTCTGTGACACCCGGGCTCTGGATTGCCCCGGGCAACACCTATGAGGACATCAGGCACCAGCTCGAGCGGACAGGACTGACGGAATACGTGGAGTTCTTCAAGGCCGAGCACTTGACCGCCGGGGACGTCAAGGACAAAGTCTCCCGATGGTGGGACCTTCCGGCCCTTGAATCGCTTTACGCGGATTTCATCGAACGCTTCGCTCCGGTGCTGGAACGCTGGGAATCGGCGGGCGCGTCGGCGTCCGGGCCCGACGCCGACCGGGCGGCCTTCGCGGACTACGTCCAGCTCCTCACCCAGTGGCGCCGGCTGCCCTACCTGGATCCCGGCCTGCCCGAGGAGTTCCTGCCGCCGGGCTGGCACGGGCTGACCGCGGAGCGGATCTTCGCGGAACTGCACCGTCTCCTGAACGGCCCGGCCCGCCAGCATGCCGAGCGGCTGCTGGGGGCCTCGGGCAGTTCCGCTACTGCGTAGGTCCTAGCCCTAGTCTTAGTCCTAGTCTTAGCCCTGGCCCGCCACGACGGCGATGGCCTGGATCTCGATCAGCGCCTCGGCCTGCCAGAGCCGCGTGACGCCGACGCCGGCCATCGCGGGATAGTCGGTGCCCGCCATCTCGCGCCAGATCCGCCCGATTTCGCGGCCGTTCTTCTGGTAGTCCTCGACGTCGGTCAGGTAGATGGTGACGTTGACCAGGTCCGAGGGGCTGCCCCCGGCTTCAGCCAGCGTGGTGAGCACGTTGGAGAAGCACTGGCGGAACTGCTCCACGATGCCGCCGGGAACAATGTTGCCGTTGCTGTCCATGGCGGTCTGGCCGCCCAGGTACACGGTGTTGCCGGCCAGGATGCCGTGGGCGAAGCCGGAGGGCTTGGCCAGGGCTGCGGGGTTGATGACCTTGTGGTTCATGGTGGCTCCTCATTGAGTCGGCGGGTGCTTTGGTAGATGCGAGCGTAACTGCGGGACAGTGGGCGGCTGGCCGGCCGGTGACCAGTTTCGGAACCGCGGCCGGTCTACCCAAACCGGGGAATTCGTGTTAACTTGAGCATATGTGACGACCGTAAAAATGTCGACATACCCACTTTGGGGATGGCGCAGCGGACACGTCACCGGAATCGGCAAAGGGGCCGGTTCCGCCGTCGAACCGGAAGTGAAGAAACATGCGCCTTGCGACCGTTATTACGGCAGCCCGCGACGCCAAGGGCGGTCCTGCCACCCGCGCCGCCGTGCAGTCGGGGGACCGGTTTGTGCTGCTGGCCGCACAGGACCTCAGTGAACTGCTGGGAAGCGCCGACTGGCGGGAGCAGGCAGCCGCTGCCGTTGCCGCCGCGGAAACGGCAGGCTGTGTCCCGGGCGACTCCATCCCCGTAGACGCCGCCCGGTTCGGCACCGTGCTGCCGCGCCCGTCCAAGGTCATCTGCTGTGGCCTGAACTACGCGGACCACATTGCGGAAATGGGCCGGGAGCTGCCGGAATACCCCACCCTGTTCGCCAAGTACGCGGACACCCTGATCGGCGACGGCGAGGTCATCGACGCCGCCGGGCACGGCGCCCGGCTGGACTGGGAAGCGGAACTGGCGGTCGTCGTCGGCGCCCCGCTCAAGAATGCCTCGCCGGAGGAAGCCTCGGCCGCGATCGCCGGCTACACCGTGGCGAACGATATCTCCATGCGCGACTGGCAGAGCCGCACCCTGCAGTGGTTCCAGGGCAAGGCCTTCGACCGCACCACCCCGCTGGGACCCGCGCTCGTGACCCCGGACGAATGCGACCCCGAGGCCGGCGTCCAGGTCCGTTGCCTGGTCAACGGCGAAGAGGTCCAGAACGGCAACACCAAGACACTCGTCTTCACCGCGGCCGCCCTGCTGTCCTATATCTCCACCTTCACCAGGCTGAGCCCCGGCGATATCGTCCTCACCGGCACCCCCGGCGGCGTCGGCATGGGCGCCATCCCGCCGCGCTTCCTGCACGACGGCGACGTCGTCACCACCGAGATCGATGGCATCGGCACGCTCACCAACACGGTCCGTCTCTAACGCCTCTGGCTCCCACCCCAACCCCTCCCCAACACCACCCAGCGGCGGCATCCCAGGCTGCCGCCGACAGAGAGGAAACACCATGACCGAACAGATCGCCGACCAGCTGACAGCGCAGGTTGTCCCCGTCGTCACCCGCAAGGGCGCTGAGCACCGCGACACCGGCCAGTCCGGCGGTGCCGTCCGGATCTCCGGTGTCAGCCCGCAGCACACCCCTGCTACAAAGATTTGGTACGGCCAGGTCAGCAACGAACCGGGCTACCGCTCCTTCCCGCACCACCACGGCGAAGCCGAGACCGGCGGCTACGTGCTGCGCGGCCACGGCCGGATCTACTTCGGCGAGGACTACAACGAGTTCATCGACATGACCGAGGGCGACTGGGTGTTCGTCCCGCCGTACATGCCGCACGTGGAAGCCAACATGAGCATCACTGAAGAGCTGGTCTGGCTCACGGCGCGCACCCCGGAGAACATCGTGGTGAACCTCGACGACGTCGACGACTCCGTGCTCGCCGGGTACCGCCGGGCATGACCCCGACGTCGGAGATCCTGCTGTCCGCCCTCGAGCTGACGCCGGTGGAGCCAGACTTCCTCGACGAGGCCTACACCGCCACGACGCAGTACGTGCCGTGGCCGAAGGCCTACGGCGGAGACATGGTGGCCCAGGCCGCGGCGGCAGCAATGCGCTCGGTAGGGGATGACCGCTCGCTGCACTCGATGCACAGCTACTTCATGCGTCCGGCGGACATCGGCGCCGAGGTCCGCTATGAGGTGGAGCGGCTGCGCGACGGGCGCGGCTACTCCACCCGGCAGGTCCGCGCCTACCAGGGCGGCAAGACCGTTTACGTGGCCATGGCCTCCTTCCACGCGGAGGAAGCCGGCGAGGAATTCGCCCGCGCCATGCCGGCCGGGATCCCGGACCCGGAGTCGCTGCCGTCCTCCGCCGACGTGCTGGACGGCGTCGAAGGCGACGCCGCGGCCTACTGGTCCGGCGGCCGCAGCTTCGACATGCGGCACGTGCCGGGCGCCGTCTACCTCAGTGTTGAGGGCGAGCAGGTGCCGCACCAGGCCGTCTGGGTGAAGGCCTTCGACCGGCTCCCGGACGATCCGGACCTGCAGCGCGCGGCGCTGGCCTACGTCTGCGACTACACCATCTTGGAACCGGTGCTCCGGGTGCACGGCTACGCCTGGGGCGACCCCGGCCTGGTCACGGCCAGCCTGGACCACGCTATGTGGTTCCACCGCGAGGGCCGGGTGGACGACTGGCTGCTGTACGTCCAGGAGGCAGTCTCGGCCCAGGCCAGCCGCGGCCTGGCGCAGGGCCACTTCTACGACCGGCACGGCAGGCTCCTGGCCACCGTGGTCCAGGAAGGCATGATCCGGATGTCGGTTGCTCCGTAACTGCCCTTTTGGGCGGCCAAAACGGCCGTTACGGAGCAACCGATGAGCCGTTCCAACTCTAATCCGTGACCTCTAATCAGTGACGATACGAAAGGTTTGCAATGGAACTGACGCCCTCGGCGCACCAGGACACCTTTGCGCGTGACAATCTGCCGCCGGCAGAACAGTGGCCCACACTGGAGTTCACGCTGCCGGAACTGCAGTACCCGCAGCAGCTCAACGCCGCCACCGCGCTGATTGACGACGCCGTCCGCACTTTCGGCGCGGACCGCCCGGCCCTGCTCACCCCGGACGGCAACGCCTGGAGCTACGGTGAGCTGCAGCGCCGCGCCAACCAGGTGGCACAGGTCCTGGTCGAGGACTTCGGGGTGGTCCCCGGGAACCGCGTGATGCTGCGCTCGCCGAACAACCCGTGGCTCGTCGCGGCGTGGCTCGGCGTGCTCAAGGCCGGCGCCGTGGTGGTCACCATCATGCCGGCCCTGCGCGCCAACGAGATCCGGACCCTGCTGGAACTGACCCGACCGGCCGCCGCCCTGTGCGACAGCCGGTTCCTGGATGACCTGGCCGAGGCTGCCGGAAACGACGTGCCGGTGCTGGCCATGGGGGGCAGCACCGGCACGGACCTCCTCGCCCGCTGTGCCGGAAAGCGCGGCGAGTTCAGCGCCGTCCCGACGGCGGCGGACGACGTCGCGCTGCTCGGCCCGACGTCGGGCACCACCGGGACGCCGAAGATCACCATGCACTTCCACCGCGACATCCTCGCCAACGCGGACACTTTCGCCCGGCACATCCTGGCGCCGACGCCTGAGGACGTCTTCGCGGGATCCCCGCCGCTGGCCTTCACGTTCGGACTCGGCGGCCTCGTGGTCTTCCCGCTGCGCTTCGGGGCCGCCGCGCTGCTGACCGAACGCGCCACCCCCCTCGAACTGGCGCAGGCAGTGCACGCGGCCAAGGCCACCATCCTGTTCACCGCGCCGACGGCCTACAAGGCGATCCTCAAGGAAGGCGCCGAGGGGCTGCTCGCCACGCTGCGCACTGCCGTTTCGGCCGGCGAGCACCTGCCGGCCGAAACCTGGCGCGCGGTCCACGAACGCACCGGCCTGAAGCTGGTCAACGGCATCGGTGCCACCGAAATGCTGCATGTCTTCATCTCCGCGGCAGGGGAGGACATCCGCGCTGGCGCCACCGGCACGGCCGTCCCCGGCTACCGGGCCACGATTCTGGACGAGGACGGCCGGGAACTCGGCCCGAACGCCGTCGGACGCCTCGCCGTGATCGGCCCCACCGGCTGCCGCTACCTCAACGATTCGCGCCAGCTGGACTACGTCGTCAACGGCTGGAACGTCACCGGCGACACCTTCAGCCGGGACGACGACGGCTACTTCTACTACCAGGCCCGCTCCGACAACATGATCGTGTCCTCCGGCTACAACATCGGCGCTCCCGAGGTCGAAGCCGCGATTGACCAGCACCCGGACGTGATGGAAAACGCCGTTGTCGGCAAGCCCGACCCGGACCGGGGGAGCGTTGTCTGCGCCTTCATCGTGCTGCGCGAGGGTGTCGAGGCCGATGACGCGAAGCGCAAGGAAATCCAGGACTTCGTCAAGCGGACCATCGCCCCGTACAAGTACCCGCGCCAGGTGAACTTCGTTGACGGCCTGCCCCGCAACCCCAGCGGCAAACTCCAGCACTTCCGGCTGCGCGAGCAGCTGGCCGCTGACACCGCCACCCCCGAACACCAGAACGCTTGAGAGGCACCACATGAAAATCGCAATCATCGGCGGCGGTCCGGGCGGACTCTACTTCGCCGCCCTCATGAAGCAGCTGGATCCGAACCATGAGGTCACCGTCTGGGAACGCAACGCCGCGAGCGACACCTTCGGCTTCGGCGTCGTCTTCAGCGACGAGACCCTTGGCGGAATCGGCAACGCGGACACCGTGATCGCCGAGTACATGTCCGAGCGCTTCGCCCGCTGGACCGACATCGACGTCCACTTCAAGGGTGCGCAGCACACCGTCGGCGGGCAGGGCTTCGCCGCCATGAGCCGGAAAGAGCTTCTCGACCTGCTGCAGCGCCGCTGCGCCGAACTCGACGTCGACCTGCGCTTCAGCACGCTGGCGCCGGACGTTGAGGAACTCAGCCGGGATTACGACCTAGTCCTCGCCGCTGACGGACTGAACTCCGCCGTCCGCTCCCGCTACGCCGAGGTGTTCCGGCCCAGCCTGGACGTCCGCAGGTCCAAGTACATGTGGCTGGGCACCGACCTGGTCTTTGAGGCGTTCAAGTTCTTCGTCAAGGACACCGAGCACGGCGTCATGCAGATCCACGGCTACCCGTACTCGGACGAGGGCAGCACCTTCATCGTCGAAATGCACGAGGACGTGTGGCGCAACGCCGGATTCGACGCCACTGAGCACCAGGTTTTCCGGCCCGGCGAAAGCGACGAGGCGGCCGTGGACGCGATCCGTGCCATCTTCGCCGAGGAGCTTGAGGGCCACGAAGTCCTGGTCAACAACTCCAAGTGGATCAACTTCACCACCGTCCGCAACGAGTCCTGGCGGCACGGCAACATCGTGCTCCTCGGCGATGCCGCGCACACCGCGCACTTCTCCATCGGCTCCGGCACCAAGCTGGCCATGGAGGACTCCCTCGCCCTGGCGGCCTGCCTGCACGAGCACGCCGAGCTCGAGGCCGCCCTGGAAGCCTACGAAACCGAGCGCCGGCCCGTGGTCGAATCCACCCAGCGCGCCGCCCAGGCCTCGCTGGAATGGTTCGAGAACATCGGCATGTACAAGGACCAGAACCCGGTGCAGTTCTGCTTCAACCTGCTCACCCGCAGCCGCCGGATCACCTACGACAACCTCAAGCTGCGCGATCCCGAGTTCGCGGCCCGGGTGGACGAGGAATTCGCCCGTACGCAGGGCATCGCGGGCAGTGCCCCTGCCATGTTCCAGCCGTACCGGATCGGCGGACTGGAACTGAAGAACCGGATCGTCGTCTCACCGATGGACATGTACTCCGCCACCGACGGCGTCCCCGGCAACTTCCACCTGGTCCACCTCGGCGGCAAGGCCCTCGGCGGCGCCGGCCTGGTGATGACCGAGATGGTCTGCGTCTCCGAGACCGGCCGCATCACGCCCGGCTGCAGCGGCCTCTACAACGAGGCCCAGCAGGAGAGCTGGCGCGAGATCGTCGACTTCGTGCACCACCGCTCGACGGCGGCCATCGGCGTCCAGCTTGGCCATTCCGGCCGCAAGGGCTCCACCAAACTCATGTGGGAAGGCATCGACGAGCCGCTCCCCGAGGGCGGCTGGGAGCCGGTGGGTCCCTCGGCCATCCCCTACGGCCCGGGCAGCCCGGCGCCGCGCGAAATCAGCCGCGCGGAAATGGACCAGGTCCGGGACGAGTTCGTCGCCGCCACAGTCCGTGCGGCCGCCTCGGGCTTCGACCTGCTCGAGCTGCACTGCGCGCACGGCTACCTGCTCTCTTCCTTCCTCTCGCCGCTGGCCAACCGGCGCAGCGACGAATACGGCGGATCACTGGAGAACCGGCTGCGCTACCCGCTGGAGGTGTTCGACGCCGTCCGTGCCGCCTGGCCGGCGGACAAGCCGCTGACCGTGCGGCTTTCGGCGACGGACTGGGCGCCCGGCGGCAACGACGAGCACGACGCCGTCGCGATAGCCCGGGCGTTCGTGGAGCACGGCGCCGACGGGGTGGACGTCTCCTCCGGCCAGGTGGTCAAGGAGGAGAAGCCAGCCTACGGCCGCAGCTACCAGACGCCGTTCGCGGACCGCATCCGGCAGGAAGTGGCGCACAAGGCCGGCGTCGCCGTCATCGCCGTGGGGGCGGTGTCCTCCTACGACGACGTCAACTCAATCCTGCTGGCAGGCCGGGCGGACCTCTGCGCCCTGGGCCGCACGCATCTGTTCGATCCGCAGTGGACCCTGCACGCGGCGATCGAGCAGGACTACCGGGGTCCCGGCGCCGACTGGCCGCAGCAGTTCCGGGCCGGCAGCCGGAAGCCGCCGGCGGCCCGCACCGACGCGGTCCGGCCCCGGCTGGCGCTCGTTCGGGAGCCGGAGGCCGCCGAACTGCCGGCCCACCTGCGCTGGACGCCGGCCAAGGTGCCGGCGTCGGTCTAGCGCCGGTTGGAAAACCGCTGCCCGGTGTCTCTAAGGCCCGGTGTCTCAACGGCGCGGTGCCGGGCAGCGTCCGGGCGGGGTTAGTCCCGGCCGGAGACCTCACGGGCGGTGACCTTGGCCGCCAGCTCCGCCGGCCACGGCGTTGCGGCCGTGTCACCCTGGGCCACATGGGCCGTGACGAACGATCCGTGGGCGGCAAGGGCGCGGGGTTCGCCGCGGAAGTCCTCGCCCCACACTTCAAAGCTGAACGTCATGGACGTGCGGCCGATTTTCTCCACCACTACGGTGGTGGTGACCTGCTGGCCGAAGTACAACTTCGCCCGGTAGTTGAGCTCGTGGCGAACCCGCGGGGCCGTCGGGAAATACTCGGGCAGATCCAGGTCCCGGAACAACTTGGCCTCGCAGGCCTCAACAAAGCGGAGCACCGCCGAATTGTGCTGGTGACCCGCGGCATCGGTATCCACCCATTCAATGGTCCGTTCCAGAGTCGCCGTCGTGGCCGCGCGGGGGAGGGACTGGGTGGGGTTCATGGATGCCGCCTGCAAGTTCGAAGAGCAAGCAACAGTGCAGTACTGAAACCAGTGCAGTACTCAACCGGTGCATTACTCAATGGAAGGTAAGTCCATGGTAGTAGCTTCACACGTTTCCCCCGGTGCCCGGGCGGCAGCCCGCGAGCCGGTCGAAGCGGCCCGGGAGGCCGCCGGAGACCCGGCGCAGCAGGCCGCCGGGTCGGTAGCCCAGCTGGTCGGCCGGACCCTGGCGGCGCTCGGCGTCGGGCACGTTTTCGGCGTCGTCGGCAGCGGCAACTTCGAGGTGACCAACGCCCTGCGCCTGGCCGGGGTGCCCTTCACCGCCGCCCGGCACGAGGGCGGCGCTGCCACCATGGCCGACGCCTACGCCCGGATGTCCGGCCGGGTGGGCGTTGTGAGCACGCACCAGGGCTGCGGGCTCAGCAACGCCGTCACCGGGATCGGGGAAGCCGCGAAGAGCCGCACGCCGCTGATCGTGCTGACGGCCGACACTCAGGCCTCCGCGGTCCGCTCCAACTTCAAGATCGACCAGGATGCCCTCGCCCGCAGCGTCGGAGCCGTGAGCGAGCGGATCCATTCCCCGGCCACCGCCGTCGCGGACACCCTCCGGGCCTTCCGCACGGCCCGGAACGAACGCCGCACCGTGGTGCTGAACCTGCCCCTCGACGTCCAGTCCGCCCCGGCCCCTGTAACCGCACAGGCTCCGGCAGCGCACCCGGCCGCTGTCGCCGAAGCCCGGCCGGTCCGCCCTGCCGCCCCCAGTGTCCGGCGCCTGGCACACCTGATCAACGCCGCGGAGCGCCCGGTCTTTGTGGCAGGGCGCGGGGCAAGGAATGCGCGGGAGGAACTGCTCAGCCTTGCCGCCCACGCCGGTGCCCTCGTGGCCACGTCCGCCGTGGCGAACGGGCTGTTCCATGACGAGGATTTCGCCCTCGGGATCTCGGGCGGATTCTCCTCGCCGCTCAGCGCCGAGCTGATCCAGGGCGCCGACCTGATCGTGGGCTGGGGCTGCGCCCTGAACATGTGGACCATGAGGCACGGCCACCTGATCTCGGACGGGACCGCCGTGGTCCAGGTCGACGTCGAGGACTCCGCGCTTGGCGCCAACCGGCCCATCGGCCTGGGCGTGGTGGGGGATTCCGCGCTGACTGCGGTGGATGTCCTCACGGAGCTGCGGACGCTCCAGCCTGCCCCGGCGCAGAGGTACCGCACCGCGCGGAACGCGGCGGCCATCGCAGAACGCTCGCGCTGGAACGACGTCGCAACGCCGGACCTCTCCGGTGGCGGCCGGATCGACCCGCGGGTGCTGAGCCGCGAACTGGACGCCATCCTGCCGGCGGACCGGATCGTCTCGGTCGACTCCGGCAACTTCATGGGCTATCCCAGCACCTATTTGAAGGTCCCGGACGAGTTCGGCTTCTGCTTCACCCAGGCCTTCCAGTCGATCGGCCTCGGGCTCTCCACCGCGATCGGGGCCGCGCTGGCCCGGCCGGACCGGCTGCCCGTGCTCGGCGCCGGGGACGGCGGCTTCCTGATGGGCATCAGCGAACTGGAGACCGCCGTCCGGCTGGAGTTGCCGCTCGTCTGCATCATCTACAACGACGCCGGCTACGGCGCGGAAATCCACCACTTCGGCGCGGGAGACGGGAGCGGCGGCGGTCCCGCCGTCGACCTCAGTACCGTTACCTTCCCGGATACTGACGTCGCCGCGATCGCCCGGGGCTTCGGCGCGGACGCAGTGACGGTCCGCAGTGTGGCGGATCTCGAGGAGGTCCGCGCCTGGGTGCAGGAGCGGCCCTCCCGCCCGCTGGTCATCGATGCCAAGATCGCGTCCGACGGCGGAGCCTGGTGGCTCGCCGAAGCGTTCAAGGGCCATTGACACCCTCCGCGCAGCCCCTGACGATCGTTACACAAACGATATATGCTGATTTGTTTACTGTCGGAATTAAATCGTGACACAGTGGGCACAGCATGTGAGCCACCGCACATATCCCCTACGAAATCACAACGAGAGGTACATCCATGACGCAGTCAATGTCGACTGAGTTGCACAGCGAGGCCACAACCCGCTGGAAGGGCCACACCGTCCTCATCCTGTGCTTCGTGGCCATCGTTTTTGATGGCTACGACCTGGTGGTCTACGGATCCACCGTCCCCACGATCCTGAAATTCCAGGAATGGGGCGTCACCCCCGCGCAGGCCGGCCTGATCGGCAGCCTCGCCTTGGTCGGCATGCTGGTCGGCACGCTCTCAGTCGGCATCCTGACAGACAAGCTGGGCCGCCGCCGCATCATGCTCGCCTGCATCGCCTGGTTCTCCGTCTGCATGCTGCTCACAGCCTTCGCGCCGTCCGCCGAGGTCTTTGGCCTTATGCGGTTCCTGACAGGCCTGGGCCTGGGTGGGATAGTGCCGACCTGCATTGCGCTGACGGTCGAGTACGCCCGCAAGGAGCGCCGCCAGATCGCCAACGCTGTGATGTTCAGCGGGTACTCGGTGGGCGGCGTCGGCGCCTCGCTGCTCGCCATCAACCTCCTGCAGCACATCGACTTCCGCTGGATGTACGCCATCGGCGCCCTGCCCCTGGTCACCCTGCTCCCCATCGCCTGGAAGGTCCTGCCCGAATCGGTGGCGTACCTGGCCCGCAAGCAGCGCATCGAAGAAGCCAAGGCCACCGCGGGCCGCTACGGGCTGGTCTACTCGGACATCGTCACCGCCGAGGACGTCAAGACCGGCGCCGAGGCGCCGAAATCAGCCATGAAGACCCTGTTCACCCGCAAGTGGGTCCGCTCCACCGTCCTGTTCGCGCTCGCGAACTTCTGCGGACTGCTGCTGGTCTACGGGCTGAACACCTGGCTCCCGCAGATCATGCGCCAGGCCGGCTTCCAGCTCGGGGATGCCCTGACGTTCCTGCTGGTCCTCAATGCCGGCGCGATCGTTGGCTCCATCAGCGCCTCCGTGCTGGCGGACAAGATCGGCATCCGCAAAGTTGTCACCGGGTCCTTCCTCCTGGCCTTCGTGGCGATCCTCATGCTGAGCCTCCAGCTGCCGCTGGCGATGCTGCTCGTGATTGTCGCGTTCGCCGGCCTCGGCTCGGTGGGAACCCAGATCCTGGTGGGCGGCTACTGCGCCACCCACTACCCGCAGTCCCTGAGTGCCACCGCCCTGAGCTGGTCTCTGGGCATCGGACGCATCGGCGCCATCTGCGGGCCGCTGATCGGCGGACTGATTGCCGGAATGGCCTTCGGCTGGCAGCTCAACTTCTACATGTTCGCGGCCTTCGCCGTGATCGGGGCCGTTGTGGTGTTCTCGGTGCCGAAGTTGACCGAAAAGTAACCTCTGCGAGGTAGTCACGGAGCAGTACACAGTCCGGGGAGCCCATAACTCTTCGATAAAGGCCCGTCCCGCAACCGCGCGGGGCGGGCCTTGCTGTCTATCCTGAAATGGTTAGCTGCAGTTCGGGGGAAGCGGGCTACGCCCATTTGCCGTCCGCCGAGCAAGGATTTTCGTGGCATTCGCAGAGTACGACGTCATCATCCATCGAGACGCGCTGAGCGTGTACAACTTCCTCCTTGACCCGGGCCATCTGCCGCTGTGGCGGGAGGGGGTCCGGAGTGTGGAACTGCTCTCCGGCGCCGCCGGTGCCAAAGGTGCCGTGTACCGGCAGACGATCGCCGGGCCCGGCGGGCGCCCCGTGGCCGCGGACTTCGAAATCATCGAGGCGCGGACGGGCGCGGAGATCCAGTATCAGGTCATCGTGGGGCCGGCCCGGCCGCACGGCGGCTACTACCTGAGCACGGAAGGTCCCAGCACCCGTGTCCGCTTCGCCCTGAACTATGAGCCCAAGGGATTCATGGTCCGGATGACCAACCCGTTCCGCCGGCGGATGAAGGCCGAGGTCGGCCAGCTCGAGCGGCTCAAGTCCCTCCTCGAAGATATGCCCGCCACGGAATAGAACCCCCGCTGTAGTCATACTGGGCGCCCGCGGCCGTCCGTGCAGCCGGGCAGGGCGGTGTGCGGTATTTTTGAACGTGTGCTGATCTCTGACCGCGACATTCGAACCGAAATTGACTCCCAGCGGATTGTCCTCGAACCGTTCGACCCCGCCATGGTCCAGCCGTCCTCGGTGGACGTCCGGATCGACAAGTTCTTCCGGCTGTTCGACAACCACAAATACGCTCACATTGACCCGGCCGAGGAGCAGCCCGAGCTGACCCGCCTGGTGGAAGTGGAGTCCGGCGAGCCGTTCATCCTGCACCCGGGGGAGTTCGTCCTTGGCTCCACGTACGAGACGGTGACGCTTCCGGATGACATCGCGGCGCGTCTCGAGGGCAAGTCCTCGCTCGGCCGGCTCGGCCTGCTGACGCACTCGACGGCGGGATTCATCGATCCCGGATTCTCCGGCCACGTCACGCTGGAACTGTCCAACATGGCCACGCTGCCCATCAAGCTGTGGCCGGGCATGAAGATCGGCCAGCTGTGCTTCTTCCGGCTGTCCTCGGCCGCGGAGCACCCCTACGGTTCGGGGGAGTACGGCAACCGCTACCAGGGCCAGCGCGGCCCCACGGCCAGCCGCAGCCACCTGAATTTCCACCTCACCGACATCTAGGCAGGGCGGCCAGGGCCGGCCCTAGCGCCGCGACTCCGTACCTGCGGCCGCCTTACGCCGGGCCGGAGGTCCGGAAAGCGGGCCCTCTCACGGGGCGGCGCAGGGCCCGGACCAGCGGCTCCACGAAGCGGGCGGCCAGCGGCCCCACGATCGCCATGATCAGAACGTAGGCGGTGGCGAGGGCTGCCAGATCCGGGGGCACCACGCCGGAGGCAACGGCCAGGCCGGCGATGACAATCGAGAACTCGCCGCGGGCGATCAGGGCGGCCCCGGCGCGGAAACGGCCCGGAACGCCAATCCCGGCCTGCTTGGCCGCCCAGAACCCGGTGATCATCTTGGTGGCTGCCGTGACCACGGCCAGCAACAGGGCCCAGCCAAGGACCGGAGGGATGGACCGGGGGTCCGTGTTGAGGCCAAACACAACGAAGAAGATCGCCGCGAAGAGGTCAC
>CAVRLW010000021.1:0-226225 GCA_963722145.1 uncultured Actinomycetota bacterium
CATCGGTCATCAGCCCAAACCCTTCCTGCTTGCGGTCGAGGCGCTCACGGTGTCATTCGACGGCTTCAAGGCCGTGAACAATCTCTCCTTCTATGTCGAGGAGAACGAAATCCGCGTCATCATCGGCCCCAACGGCGCAGGCAAGACCACCGTACTCGATCTGATTTGCGGAAAGACCAAGGCGACCTCGGGCTCGATCCAGTTTCGCGGCAAGGAGCTGACGAAGCTGAAGGAGAACCAGATCGTGCAGACTGGCGTCGGGCGCAAGTTTCAGACGCCCTCGGTGTTCGAAGATCTCACCGTGTTCGAGAATCTGGAGATTTCCTACCCGCGCGGCCGCACCGTGTTCGGATCGCTCGCCTTCCAGCGTGACGATGCCGTGAAGCAGCGCGTCGAGGAGGTCGCCGAGATGATCTTCCTGAAGGATCGTCTCGATACCTATGCCGACCAGCTCAGCCACGGCCAGAAGCAATGGCTCGAGATCGGCATGCTGCTGATCCAGGACCCGGAGCTCTTGATGCTCGATGAGCCCGTCGCTGGCATGAGCGTCAGCGAGCGCGCCAAGACCGCCGAACTGCTCAACCGCATCATCAAGGACCGCTCGGTCCTGGTGATCGAACACGACATGAAGTTCGTCGAGGACATCGCCCACAAGGTGACGGTGCTGCATCAGGGCCAGATCCTCTCGGAGGGCACGATGGAGAAGGTCAAGAACGATCCGAAAGTCATTGAAGTTTATCTGGGTCACTAAGGGAGCAGGGGCATGCTGGCAATCTCGGATCTTCACGTCGCGTACGGCCAGAGCGAGGTGTTGCACGGCCTCAATGTCTCGGTCGCGCCCAACGAGATCGTCGCGATCATGGGCCGCAACGGCATGGGCAAGACGACGCTGATGAAGTCGCTGATGGGCATCCTGCCGACCAAGAGCGGCTCTGTCAGCATGAACGGCGCCGAGCTCAGCGCGCTGCCGAGCTACGAGCGCGTCGCCAAGGGCCTCGCCTATGTGCCGCAGGGCCGCATGATCTTCTCGACCATGACGGTGAAGGAGAACATCGAGACCGGGCTCGTGGTGTCGGGCGGCTCGGAAGTGCCCGAAGACATCTACGAGCTGTTTCCGGTGCTGCTGGAGATGAAAGGTCGCCGTGGCGGCAATCTTTCCGGCGGGCAACAGCAGCAATTGGCGATCGCGCGTGCGCTCGCCACCAAGCCAAAGGTGCTGCTGCTGGATGAGCCGACCGAGGGCATCCAGCCGTCGATCATCAAGGACATGGCGCGCACCTTGAAGCGGATTCGCGACGAGCGCGGCCTGTCGATCGTGGTGTCTGAACAAGTCCTGAGCTTTGCGCTCGATATCGCCGATCGCGTGCTCGTCATCGAGAACGGCGAGATCGTCCGCGACGACCCGCGCGACAGCGTCGATGCCGCGCAAGTCTCGAAATACCTGTCGGTTTAAGGAGTCCGGGAAGTGAACAGCAAATTGATTGGTAAAAGGGGGAGCATCTGATGCCAGAGACACTGATCAAGGTCGATCTTTCGCAGTCGGCCTACGAGAACGACAAGATCCACAATCGGTGGCATCCCGACATCCCGATGGTTTCATGGGTCAGCCCGGGCGACGATTTCATCATCGAGACCTATGACTGGACCGGTGGCTTCATCAAGAACAACAATTCCGCCGATGACGTGCGCGACATCGATCTGTCGATCGTGCATTTCCTGTCCGGTCCGATCGGGGTCAAGGGCGCCGAGCCCGGCGATCTCCTGGTGGTCGACCTGCTCGACGTCGGTCCGCTGAAGGAAAGCCTCTGGGGCTTCAACGGCTTCTTTTCCAAGCAGAATGGCGGCGGCTTCCTGACCGATCATTTTCCGCTGGCGCAGAAGTCGATCTGGGACATCAAGGGGCTTTATACCTCGTCGCGTCACATCCCCGGCGTGAACTTCGCCGGCCTGATCCATCCCGGCCTGATCGGCTGTCTGCCCGATCCGAAACTGCTGGCGACCTGGAACGAGCGCGAGAACGCGTTGATCGCGACCAATCCGACCCGGGTGCCGGGCCTCGCCAATCCGCCGTTCGCCGCAACCGCGCATGCCGGCCAGGCCAAGGGCGACGCAAAGGCCAAGGTCGGTGCCGAAGGCGCCCGCACCGTGCCGCCGCGCGAGCATGGCGGCAATTGCGACATCAAGGATCTGTCGCGCGGCTCAAAGATCTTCTTTCCGGTCTATGTGCCGGGCGGCGGCCTCTCGATGGGTGACCTGCATTTCAGCCAGGGCGACGGCGAAATCACCTTTTGCGGTGCGATCGAAATGGCCGGCTGGCTGCATATCAAGGTCGACATCATCAAGGACGGCGTCGCCAAATACGGCATCAAGAACCCCGTGTTCAAGCCGTCGCCGATCACGCCGAACTACAAGGACTATCTGATCTTCGAAGGCATCTCGGTCGACGAGGCCGGCAAGCAGCATTATCTCGACGTCCACATCGCCTATCGTCAGGCCTGTTTGAACGCGATCGAATATCTGAAGAAGTTCGGCTACTCGGGTGCACAGGCCTATTCGATCCTCGGCACCGCGCCGTGCCAGGGCCATATCTCGGGCGTCGTCGACGTACCCAACGCCTGCGCCACGCTGTGGCTGCCGACGGAGATTTTCGACTTCGATATCATGCCGTCCTCAGTGGGTCCGATGAAACACATCACGGGCGACATCCAGATGCCGATCTCGCCGGACAAGTGATCCCTGCGCGAGAAGGATGCGGGACGGATTAAGCGTGCCGGCCGCCCCGCATCCGACGTCGTGATCTTCCAAATCATCGCGCGAGGAAACCAGATGCCCGTCTACGAATATCTTTGTAACGATTGCGGTCCGTTCACGGACATGCGTCCGATGGCCGAATGCGACGATCCGCAGGATTGTCCAAGATGCGAATCCAAATCGCCACGGGTGATCCTGACCGCGCCGACGTTCTTCTGCATGCCGTCAGACAAGCGGAAAGCCATCGCCACCAACGAGCGCAGCGCCCACGCGCCGAAGACGCTTGGCGAATACAAGGCCTCGCACGGCCCTGGCTGCGGCTGCTGTTCAACTGGAAAGAAGAAGCCGGCGCGGCTGGTGACCAAGACAAAGAGCGGCGCCAAAGGCTTTCCGACCGCGCGTCCATGGATGATCAGCCACTGAAGCGCGATCCTTCAAACCCAAACCAGAACAAGAGGCGATCCAATGCTCCACGGTGACATTTCCTCAAGCAACGACACGGTCGGCGTCGCCGTCGTCAACTACAAGATGCCGCGGCTGCACACCAAGGCCGAGGTGCTCGACAATGCCCGCAAGATTGCCGACATGATCGTGGGCATGAAGCTCGGTCTGCCGGGCATGGATCTGGTGATCTTCCCGGAATATTCCACCCACGGCATCATGTACAACTCCAAGGAGATGTACGAAACCGCCTCGCAGGTCCCGGGTGCCGAGACGGAAATCTTTGCCGAAGCCTGCCGCAAGGCAAAAGTCTGGGGCGTGTTCTCGCTCACCGGCGAGCGCCATGAGGAGCACCCGCACAAGGCGCCGTACAACACCTTGATCCTGATGAACGACAAGGGCGAGATCGTCCAGAAGTACCGCAAGATCATGCCGTGGGTGCCGATCGAAGGCTGGTATCCCGGCAATTGCACCTACATGTCCGAAGGCCCGAAAGGTCTGAAGGTCAGCCTGATCATCTGCGACGACGGCAACTTTCCGGAGATCTGGCGCGACTGCGCCATGAAGGGCGCCGAGCTGATCGTGCGTTGCCAGGGCTACATGTATCCGGCCAAGGAACAGCAGATCCTGATCTCCAAGGCGATGGCCTGGGCCAACAATGTCTATGTCGCGGTCGCCAACGCGGCCGGCTTCGACGGCGTCTATTCCTACTTTGGCCACTCCGCCATCATCGGCTTCGACGGCCGCACGCTGGGCGAGACCGGCGAGGAGGAATACGGCATCCAGTACGCGGGGCTGTCGAAGAGCCTGATCCGCGATGCGCGCCGCAACGGCCAGTCGCAGAACCATCTCTTCAAGCTGCTGCATCGCGGCTACACCGGCATGATCAATTCCGGCGAGGGCGCGCAAGGCGTCGCGACATGCCCCTACGATTTCTATGCGAAGTGGATCGCCGATCCCGAAGGCACACGCGAGATGGTCGAAGCAATGACCCGTCCCACGGTCGGGACCGACGAATGTCCGATCGACGGCATTCCGAATGAGTCGACGGCGAGCAATTACTAGAAGCCGGGCGGCTGCATTGAGCCGCCGGGATAGCCGTCATTCGGCCGGCGCCGGTTTGGCCTGACCTTCGATCGCCGGCTTCTTCTTGCCGAACAGCCGGGTCTGCAGCTTGTCGAGGTAGATGTAGACCACCGGCGTCGTATACAGCGTGAGGAGCTGCGATACCGCGAGACCTCCGACGATAGCGTAGCCCAGCGGCTGGCGTATCTCGGAGCCCGCGCCGGTGCCGAGCATCATCGGAACGCCGCCGAGCATGGCCGCCATCGTGGTCATGAGAATTGGCCGGAAGCGCATGATGCAGGCGCGGTAGATCGCTTCTTCCGCCGTCAATCCCTCCTGTTGACCGACATGCAGGGCGAAATCGACCAGCATGATGCCGTTCTTCTTGACGATGCCGATCAGGAGGATGATGCCGACGATCGCGATCACGCTGAGATCGAGGTGAGCCGCCATCAGCAGCATCAATGCTCCCAGCCCCGCCGACGGCAGCGTCGAGATGATGGTGATGGGGTGGATCAGGCTCTCATACAATATGCCGAGGATGAGGTAGATCACGAACAGCGCAGCCGCGATCAGGATCGGCGTGCTCGACAGCGCATCCCCGAAGGCCTGCGCGTTGCCCTGGAAACTCGTCTGAAGCGACAACGGTTTGCCGAGTTGCTGTTCGATATGCTGGATGGCGCTGGTCGCTTCGCCGATCGCCGTGCCCGGCAGCAGGTTGAAGGAGATCGTCACCGACGGAAACTGGCCCTGGTGGTTGACCACGAGCGGGGCGACCGTGACCACGCTGTCGACCAGCGTCGATAGCGGCACTTCCTGGCCGGTTGAGGATTTGACGTAGATTCCGGTCAACGCCTCCGGCGAGTACTGGAACTTCGGATTGACCTCCATGACGACATGGTACTGGTTCAAGGTCGTGTACATGGTCGAGACGATGCGCTGGCCAAAGGCATCGTCGAGCGTGTTGTCGATGGTGAAGGGCAGGATGCCGTAGCTCGAAGCCACCTCGCGCTTGATGGTGATGTCGAGCAGGGGACCGGAATTCTGCTGGTCGGTTGCGACGTCGGTGATGCCGGGGACCTTCTTGATCCGGTCGAGGAACAGGGCCGCCCAGTGATTCAGCTCGCCGGGATCGGCGTCGCCCAGCGTGTACTGATACTGGGTTTTCGAGACCCGGCCGCCGATGGTGATATCCTGCGCGGCCTGCATATAGAGCGTGATGCCCTGGATCTTGGCCAGGTTGGTCCGCAGCCGCGCGAGTATCGTTTCCATGCTGTCGCGTTGCTTGTAGGGCTTGAGCGCAATGTAGATGCGGCCGTTGTTGACCGTGGTGTTACCGCCGCCGGCGCCGATCGCCGAGCCGATGGATGCGACGGCCGGGTCCTTCATGATGGCATTGAGCAGCGCCTGCTGGCGCTCGGCCATTGCAGAATAGGAAATATCCTGTGCGGCTTCGGACAGGCCGATGATGAGCCCGGTATCCTGCTGCG
Source organism: uncultured Actinomycetota bacterium (assembly GCA_963722145.1). Classification (GTDB taxonomy): domain Bacteria; phylum Actinomycetota; class Actinomycetes; order Actinomycetales; family Micrococcaceae; genus Arthrobacter. The sequence goes on from CAVRLW010000021.1 coordinate 5,748, forward strand.
GAAAGAAGCCTTTGGGGATGATCACGTAAAGATAGCCGGTCAGTGCGATGGTCGCAAACATCGTGAGTAGCGTGATGAAGCGGTGACGCAGCACGATCCTGAGCCCGGCCTCGTAGGCTCCGAGCAAGGCATTGAAGCCGCCTTCGGAGAGGCGGAACAGCCGCCCGTGTGTCCGGCTTTCCGGCTTGAGCAGCCGCGCGCACATCATCGGCGTCAGGGTCAGCGAGATCACGAGCGACAGCAGCAGGGCCACGCTGACGGTGACGGCAAACTCGCGGAACAGCAGCCCGACATATCCGCCCATCAGGAACAGCGGAATGAACACGGCGATCAGCGACAGCGTGATCGACATGATGGTGAAGCCGATTTCGCCGGCGCCCTTCAGCGCCGCTTCGTACGGCGTGGCGCCGCCCTCCATGTGCCGCACGATGTTCTCGATCACGACGACGGCATCGTCGACCACGAAGCCCACGGCGATCGACAGCGCCATCAGCGACAAATTGTCGAGGCTGTAGCCGAGCTCGTAGAGGACAGCGAAGGTGCCGACCAGCGACAACGGAACGGTGACCGCCGGGATGACCGTCGCCCAGAAGTTTCTCAGGAAGACGAAGATCACCATCACCACCAGCGCAACCGTCAGTATCAACGTGAACTGAACGTCGTGGATGGATGCGCGGACGGTGTCGGTGCGGTCGGAGATGACATGGATCTTGACGGCGGGCGGGATCGAGGCCTGCAGCACCGGCATCATCGCATTGATCCGCTCGACGGTGTCGATGACGTTGGCGCCGGGCTGGCGCTGGATCGCCAGGATGACCGCGCGCTGGTTATTGTACCAGCCGGCGATCAGGTCGTTTTCCGGCGCGCTGACGGCGCGGCCGACGTCACGGATGCGGACCGGCGAACCGTTTCGGTAGGCGATCACGAGGTTGGCGTAATCGTCCGCGTTCAGCAGTTGGTCGTTGGTATTCAGCGTAAAGGTCTGGCGCGGGCCGGGACCTACCTGCTGAACGTGCTGGGGACCAACGGCGTGCCGTCCACGAGCGAGATGGTGACGATCTCGTGAGCGACCGGACGCGACCGCACCTGACCTCGTTCCTCGTCGCCGTGGTCCTCGCGACGGCAGCGGCCGCGGCGATCGGCGGGATCGCGCTGGGTGGCGGCGCGGATCGGGCGGCGACGCCCGGAGCGACGTCGGGTCGGTCGCTCGCCGACGCCGCCGGATCGCCGAGCGGTGTGGCCGCCGGCGACGGACCGGCGGCCGGCGTGGGCACCGCTGGCTCGTCTCGTCCCCCGGTGCACCCCGAGCAGGTGCTCGGCAGCACGCGACCGACCGGGTGGCGAGCACCGGCTGCCACGTCGACTACGGCACCGGCGACGAGTGCCTTCCGGCCCGCCCACCGTCGGCGGGGGTCACCGACCTCGGGGCGGCCGGGGCGACGACGTCCAGCGGCTGGACCTGCACCGCGCTGCGCTCGACGTTCCCCGACGGGATCGCCCTGCGAACGCCGGCGTACGACCCGCTCGGCCTCGACCACGACGACGACGGTGTGGCCTGCGACGCCGGCGACGGCGCCTGACCGACCGCCACGCTTGCCTCGTCCGGCCGACCGGCCCCGGCGGTCACGCCGGCACGCCGTAGCGCAGCACCGCCGCCTTCACCCGCTGGTACGACGCCTCGACGCCGAGGTTGGCCGAGTCCATGAAGCTGAACGCGAAGAGCCCGCTCCGCTTGAGCCCGGCCATCGACGTGTCGGTGAACAGTCGGGCCACGTCGGCGTCGAACGTCGCCTGGGACACGTTGTCGGGCTTGAAGTGCGCCACCATCACCGGCCCGTACCGCCCGAGGATCGCGGTCATGTCGGACACCTGGGCGACGCTGCTCGTGTTCGCCATCGCCTGCACGCTCTGGAAGTCCGACACGGTCATGACGTCGGCGAAGTTGCCGATCATCGACCGGCCCCCGCCGGTGGCCGGTGCGTCCCACTCCGCCTGCCAGCCGCCCCACCCCAGCGACACCCGGGCGTTCGGTGCGTGCTGCCTGAACACGTTGCGGGCCTCCACGTAGCGGTCCTTCAGGGCCCGCAGGTAGACGTTGGTCGGCGCGTTCGGGTTCCACTGGTTGTCGGTGCACGGATAGGTCTGCAGCTCAGTGAAGAGCGTGACGTAGAGCGGCGGGCCGCTCGTGGCACCGGCGAACGTCTTCGCCAGCGTGGTCATGTCCGACAGGAACCGGCTCGACAGCGGGTACGGCCGTCCGCAGGCCGTGCCGTACTTCGTCGCGAAGGTCGTCTCGGCGTCGCCGGTCCAGACGATGAGGTGGTGGGCCTTGCCGGCGCGATAGGCGTTCGGCACCTCGTCGTCGGCCCACTCGCGCAGCCAGGCGAGGTCGCCGGGGCCGTTGTACCAGGTGCTGTACATGCCGAGGCTCGTCTCCCGGCCCAGCCGCGAGGTACGGGCACCGCTCGCCGCCGGCCCGAGGCCGAAGACCACCTTGTTGCCCGGTGGTGGGACGGGACGGCTCACGCAGCCGGCGAGGACGACGAGAGCGGCGACGGTCAGGAGGGGGATCGACGCGAGGCGGCCGACGGGACGGGCGCCGCGAGGCAGGACGGGGAGGGGCACGTGGGCGCTCCGAGGTGCTGGCTGTCAGGAGAGCGCCAGACTCCGACGGGTGGACGTGATGGTGCGTTGTTCCCCGTTCGACCGCCGACGAACCGTGTCATCGGTCTCGACCGCGGCGGAGCGGCCCGTGGTGGCTCAGGCCAGCCGGGCGGCCTCGTCGAGCGCCTGCTGCAGCTGGGCGAGGATGCCGTCGCCGGGGACGTTGCCCTCGCCGAAGTCGTCGCCGGTGGCGTAGACGACCGTCGGCACCGAGAAGCCGCCCATGGCCGCGACGACCAGCCGGAGCCCGGTGTCGAGCGAGAGGTAGTGGTCCCGGTTGCCGCCGGTGCCGATCAGCACCACGGGCACGCCGTCGAGCGGCGGCCGCTTGTCGGGCTGGGCGGGCACGATGTCGAGGACCGACTTCAGCATCCCCGAGTAGGTGGCCCGGTAGGTCGGGCTGGCCAGCACGAGCGGGCGGCGCGGCCGCGAACGAGCCGAGCACCTCGTCGAGCGCCGGGTCCTTCGCCCGCATGAACAGCGCGTCGGGCGACAGGTCGGCGACATGATGGACGGTGCCGCCGCCGGCGAGGCGGACGGCGGCGTCGGCGAGCGCGCCGGTCTTGGAGTCGCGGGACGGGCTGCCGTTGACGGCGACGAGGGACATGGACGCTCCTGGATCGGGCGGGGACGACGGGACTCAGGTGCTCGGCGTGTCGAGGCCGAACGCCGCATGCAGCGCGGCGACGGCGTCGTCGCGCTGCTCGCCGGCCACGACGCAGGAGATGCGGATCGCGGAGGTGGAGATCATCTCGATGTTGATGCCCGTGTCCGACAGCGTCTCGAACACCGTGGCGGCCACGCCGGGGTTCGACTTCATGCCGGCACCGACGAGGCTCACCTTCGCGACCGTGGCGTCGCTCGACACGCCGGTGGCGCCGATGCTCGACGACAGCGCCTGGGTGAGCGAGCATCCGCCTGGTCGAGGTCGTCCTTGGGCAGCGTGAAGGAGATGTCGGTGATCCCGTGCTCGGACACGTTCTGCACGATCATGTCGACGTTGATGTCGGCGTCGGCCAGGCCGCGGAACAGCGTGGCGGCGATGCCCGGACGGTCGGGCACGCCGGTGATGGTGACCTTGGCCTCGGAGTCGTCGCCCGACGACGCCCGACACGATGGCCTGCTCCATGTCCTGGGTCCTCCTCGATGATCCAGGTGCCCGGCTCCCAGGTGAAGCTGGACCGCACGTGCAGCGGCACGCCGTGGGTGCGGGCGAACTCGACGGCGCGCATCGCCGGCTTCGGGCAGCCGGCGGCGCACATCTCGAGCATCTCGTCGAAGGAGATGCGGTTCATCCGCCGGGCGGTCGGGCACGACCCGCGGGTCGGTGGTGAACACGCCCGACACGTCGGTGTAGAGCTCGCACACGCCGCCGAGCGCCTCGGCCAGCGCGACGGCGGTGGTGTCGGAGCCGCCCCGGCCGAAGAACGTGACGTCGCGGTCGGTCGACACGCCCTGCGAGCCGCCGACGACCGGCACCCGGCCGGCGGCGACGGCGTCGCGGACCCGGTCGGCCCGGACCTCGAGGATCTTGGCGTTCATGTGGTTGGTGTCGGTGATGAACCCGGCCTGGCTGCCGGTGAACGAGTCGGCCGTCACGCCGAGGTCGTGCAGCGCCATGCACACGAGCGCGGTGGCCTTGCGCTCGCCGGCGGTGATGAGCATGTCCATCTCGCGGCCCGGCCGGCGTGCGCGACACCTGGTTGGCGAGGTGCAGCAGCTCGTCGGTCTCCTTGCCCATGGCGCTGACGACGAGCACGACCTGCTCGCCGCGCCGCTGGGTCCGGGCGACGTGGTTCGCGACCTCACGGATGCGATCGGGGTCGGCGACCGACGTCCCTCCGAACTTCTGCACGACCACGCCCACGGGCTCGAACGGTACCGGAGCACCCGGTCAGCCCGCTGCCCGCCTCGGCCGCACTCCGAGCTGGCCGGGTCCGACGCCGCGAGCCCGTGGCCGAGCGGCCGCGCCGAGCGCGCGGGGACGCACACGCGTCGATGCCCGCCTCGGCGCGAGACGGAGCGGACGCTCGAGGACGTCAGGGGTCGGTCTCGGGGACCTCGGGACCGTCGATCATGACGCCCCAGGCCCGCAGCTGGGCGACACCGGTCGGGATGTCGCCGCCGACGAGGGTGCACAGCGCCTTGAGGTCGTCGCTGCGCAGCGACAGGACCTTGCCGTTGAAGTCGCCTCGGACCTCGATGATCGACTGGACGAACCGGCGGATCGGCGCCGCCGGGTCGATCTGGGCCAGCGCCTCGAGGTCGAGGACGATCTTGTGCCGGTCCGACGGTCATCGACGCGGGATGCGGCTCGCCGAGCAGCACCGACACCGGCACCTTGTAGAAGTCGGCCAGCGCCTTCAGCCGCGGGAGGGACAGCGTCGCGGAAGCCGCGCTCGTAGGCGCCGACCGCCGACGCGCTCCAGCGCCCGCGCCGACTGCTCCTCGACGTCGGCCAGCGAGAGGCCCTGGGCCTGGCGGATGGCCCGCAGGCGCTGCCCCACGGATCGGCTGAAGGCGCGGTCGGCATCGTCGCCGATCGCCGTTCGACTCGCCCAGGTTCGTTCGCGTCGGCTACTGCTGCCATGGGCCCATCTTGTCACCGATCGGCGCGAACGTGCCCACGGGGACCGCACTAGCGTGGCGACGCGACATGTGCCATCCGGCCACGTCGCCGGTCTCGAGCGCCGTCGGTGCGGACCTCGTCGACGGCCGCTCCAGCGCCGCGGCACGACGCGGCGGTGCCCGACGCGAGCCAGCAGGCCGCGCGATCGACGGTGGTCGCGGGTCCGGGTAGCGTCGCCGCTCGTGCAGCGTCCGAGACCCGAAGCCGAGCGTCCCGTCTCGTCCGCCGCGCTGGTCGGCGCCGTGCTGGTGCTGGCGACCGCGGCGTGCGGCGACGACGGCGACGACACGGGCACGGCGACGACGCACCGGCCGCGCCGGTCGGGACCGGCGAGTGCCCGCCGACCGACGGCTCGGCGACGCGCACCATCGACTTCGCCAAGGCGCCGACCGGCATGCATCGACCCGGCGAAGACCTACACCGCCACGTTCGACACGACCGAGGGCATCGTTCACGGTCGCGCTCGACACCGAACGCACGCCGAAGACCGTCGACAACTTCGTCGCCCTCTCCCGGTGGAAGTACTACGACGGCACCGAGATCTTCCGGACCGAGAGCGACACCGGCATCGCCCAGGGCGGGTCGCCGCACACCCAGGGCGCCGACGACCCGGGCCCGGGCTACATGATCCCCGACGAGGGCGGGCCGTTCACCCCGGCGACTACGGGCCGGGCGCGATCGCCATGGCCCGCGCCGGCACCCGACAGCGCCAGCGCGCCAGTTCTTCCTCGTCCGGCGAGGGCGGCCGCTACCTCGGCGACGGGGCCGCGAGACCTGGGCGAGGCGGGCACCTACGTGGTGTTCGGCAAGGTCACCGAGGGGCTCGACGTCGTGAAGCAGATCACCGACCTCCACGACCGGCGACGGGCAAGCCCGGCAAGCAGATCACCATCGAGACGGTCACGATCGACGAGCCGAGCCGAGCGCCGCTGGCCCGTCAGCATCGCCGCCGTGTCGTTCCTCATCGAGGTCGAGGACCAGACCGAGCTCGACTACTACTGGGACACGCTGTCGGCCGGCGGCGAGGAGAGCCAGTGCGGCTGGCTGAAGGACCGCTTCGGGCTCTCGTGGCAGGTCGTGCCGAAGGGGTGGAACGAGATGGCCAAGGACCCCGAGCAGCGCCGACCGGGTCATGCAGGCCGATGTACGGCATGAAGAAGCTCGACATCGCCGCCCTCGAAGCGGCCGCCGCCGGCACGGCCTGACCGCCGGTCGTCGCCCTGCCGGCCGTCGATCGCGAGCTCAGGTCGGCAGGGCGCCGAGGTCGGCGGGCCGGCCTTCGCGGAACACCGCCACCTCGCCGGCGCCCTCGGCACGCCAGGTGCCGTCGGGGTCGCGCAGCAGGGCGGTCCGCTCGTCGATGCCGACCACGACGACCTCGGCCGGGGCTCATCTTGAGGGTGCGCTGGGCGGCATCCTCGGACCAGTGGTCGTGCGCCGGGATCACCGCCAGGTAGGGCAGCAGGCCCAGGCCGAGGGTGAAGGCGCCGCCACGGGGGTCGACCATCGGGTCGCACAGCACCATCGCCCCGGCCGACGAGCCGGCGAGCACGCCGCCGGCCTGCCACATGGCGACCAGCGCGTCCCACGCCGGGCTGTCCTTCAGCACCGAGCGGAGGTGCATCGGCGATCCGCCGACCAGGTAGACGAACCGGGCGGCGCGGATCGCGTCGGCGTGCATGGCGGCCATCGCATCGGGCCGGGTCAGCACGTCGAGGCCACGGGCCCGGACCCCGAGGCGGTCGAACCAGCCCACGGCCTGCTCGACGCAGCGCTGGGGATGCTCGTAGGCCGCGCCCGTGGGCATCACGAGCACCTCGTCGGCGCCGCTCGACTCGAGCAGCCCGGCATCGAAGCTGCAGCCGTCGGTGAACTCGCCGCCGCCGACGAGCGCCAAGGTCCCGGGCATGGCCGCCGACCCTATCGGCCCCGCGCCGCTCGCCATCCGACGCCGGTGGGCCGGCTCGGCTCTCGCAGGATTTCGCACGGGAAGTGAACCGATCGGTAACTTGTGCGCCCATGACGATCAAGCGCGTGGGCATCCTCGGCTCGGGGATCATGGGTTCGGGCATCGCCGAGGTGGCGGCCAAGGCCGGGCACGAGGTGGTCCTGCGGTCGCGCAAGCAGGCGACCGCCGACGCGATGGTGGCCGGCCTCGAGAAGTCGCTGGCCAAGCAGGTCGACCGCGGGAAGCTCGCCGAGGAGGAGCGCACCGCGATCCTCGGCCGGGTCACGGCCACCGCCAACCTCACGACCTCGCCGACTGCGACCTGGTCGATCGAGTCGGTCGTCGAGGACCTCGCCGTGAAGAAGGAGCTGTTCAAGGAGCTCGACCGCGTCGTGCAAGGACGACGCCATCCTCGCCACCAACACCTCGACGCTGCCGGTCATCGAGATGGCCGTGGTCACCGACCGGCCCGACAAGGTCGTGCGGCGTCCACTTCTTCAACCCGGCGCCGATGATGTCGCTCGTCGAGATCGTGCGGCCGCTCACCGCCTCCGACGAGACCGTCGCCGCGGTCACCGAGTTCGCCACCGCCTGCGGCAAGGACCCCGTCGAGGTCAAGGACCGCGCCGGCTTCATCGTGAACGCGCTGCTGTTCCCGTACCTCAACAACGCCGTGCGGATGCTCGAGAACGGCACCGCCACGCCGCGACGACATCGACACCGCCATGAAGGGCGGCTGCAACTTCCCGATGGGTCCGCTGGCGCTGCTCGACCTCGTCGGCCTCGACACGTCGCTGGCCATCCTCGACGCCCTCTACGACGAGTTCCGGGACCCGAACTACGCCGCCGTGCCCGCCCTGCGCCGCATGGTCAGCGCCGGCCAGCTCGGCCGCAAGTCCGGCCTCGGGTTCTACGACTACGCCAAGAAGTAGGCGAGCGACACCCACTCGTGGCGCCAGCCTCGGCGCGGATCAGCCGAAGGCCATGCCCTCGGCCGCGCCCGATGGAGCGGGGTCCGGGAGCTTGGACATCCGGAACGAGTTCGCCAGCCCGGCAGCGCCGGCGAGGATCGGGATGAGCAGCGCGACCTGGAGGGCACGAGGCCGCGCGTCCGTGTTGATGCGGACGATCTCCGCCTGCACGTCGGGCGGTTGCCCGGCGACCTGCTCGGTCAGCTGGGTGTTGCTCATCAGCTCGGCGTCGTCCTCCAGCGCCTGAGCGACCTGCTCCTGCTCCGCGGGCGACAGCACCTCGCTGTCCTCGGCCATGCTCGTGAACGCGAACGAGAGGGTCGCGAGCATGATCGCGCCGGCGAACGCCAGCCCGAACGACAGCCCGAACGAACCCGCGGCCGAGTTGACGCCCGCCGCCTCGCTGACCCGCTCCTCGGAGATCGGCGACAGCGTGTAGTTGTTCAGCTGGGACACGAGGAGGCCCAGACCCGCGCCGGCGATCATCAGCGGGATCACGAAGATCCAGCCCGAGTCGGCCCGCGGCACGATGGGCAGGAGCACCGCCAGGCCGACGGTCAGGAGCGCGAACCCGAGTCGGATGATGAGGGCGGGCCGATGCTTGCCCGTGGCCCGCCCGGCCGCGAGCGCCACGGCGAACATCGTGAGTGAGAGCGGGGCGAGCGACAGCCCGGCCTCCATCGCGTTGTACTCGAGGACCATCTGGAAGAAGATCGGCAGCACGATCATCGACCCGCCGAGGGCGATCTGCTGCAGCAGCTGTTGGGTGACACCGACCCGGAAGAGCTTCGCCTGGAAGAGGCTCGCATCGATCAGGGCGGGCTTCTCCTCCCGCTTGCGCCGCAGCAGCCATCGCACCAGCGCCGAAGAGCGCGGCGGCACCGACGAGCAGGAGCGCCAGGACGGACTCGCCACCCTCCTGCCAGACCAGGATGCTCAGCACGACGCCACCCATGCCGAGGACGGACAGCGCCGCGCCGACGAGGTCGACCTGCCGGGGCCCGGTGAACGGGACGTCGCGCACGAGCCTGAGGCCGACCAGCACGATCGCGATGACGACGTCCTCCAGGAAGAACGCCACCCGCCACGAGAGGTAGGTCGTGATGAAGCCGCCGATCAGCGGCCCGACGGCGGCGGCGATCGCGGCGGCGGCGCCCACGAGCGCATAGGCCTTGGCCTGGGCCGGTCCCGAGAAGTTCCCGTGGATCAGCGACTGCATCGCCGGCAGCAGGAGCGAGGCACCGAGCCCGCCGATGATCGCCCAGAACACGATGATCGCGGTGAGGCTCTGGGCGAGGGTCATCGCGAGCGCCCCGGTGGCGTAGGCGAGCAGACCGATCGTGTACGCCCGCTTGCGACCGATGAGATCGCCGACCTTGCTGCCGATGAGGATGAACGCGGCGGACACCAGCGCCTCGAGCGCGATCGCCGACTGGACGCCGCTGACGGTCGTGTCCAGGTCGCGCACGACCGACGAGATCGACACGTTCATCAGCGACGTGTCCACGACGAGGACGAACATCGCCATCGCCAGCAGGATGCTGAGCCGCCGCTCCTTGCTCGCGGCCTCCGGCGAGGGCGCGCTCATCTGCTCGGGCACGGTGCGGTGGCGGCGGCCGCGGTGGACCGAGCCTCGGCGCCGCTGGTTTCGCAGCGGCTGCGATGCTCGTCCGTCAGGTCGCCGCGTGGTGTCACGACGCCAGGATCTTGGCCTTCTGCGCCTCGAACTCGGCGTCGGTGAGCACGCCGGCCGCCTTCAGCTCGGCGAGCTTCTGCAGCTGGTCCAACGGGTCAGGGGCCGCAGCGGGGGCGGCGGCGGTGGAGGCGTCTCGTACACCGGCGCCGTGCTGGGGGCGCCTCCTCGTACTGCTGCTGGGACCAGCGGTTGGCCTGCCGGCGCGACACGCGGTTGGAGACTGCGGTCGCCGTGCCGGCGACGACGGCCGTGCGGGCAACGCCTCTGAGGAGTCCGGCATGATGGGTTCCTTTCGGGAGATCAGGCTTCGGTGTCGTCGAGCGACGAGAGGAGCTCGTCGTGCGGGACGTAGCCGGCGGCGACCACCTCGGCGCCCCCGGCCCGCAGCGCCTGCACGAACGGTGTCGCCCACCGGTTCTCGAACAGCAGGACCGCCGCCGACGAGCCGGGCTCGATCGCTTCGCCCGCCTCGGCGGCGTCGGTCTCGCCGAGGAGCCCGGAGGACGCGCCTTCGAAGATGGCGAGATCGAGCTCGCCGTCGCCGTCGAGGTCGCTCAGCTCGACCACGGCCGTGGTTCCGTCCTCGCCGCGCATGACGAACAGGAGGTCGAGGATCCGGATGACGCCCCGGTCGACGAGGTCGACCAGGAGCGGGAAGACCCTCGCCGGTCATCTTGTTGCCGGGGAACTCGACGATCAGGTAGCTGACCGGGCCGAGCGCGTTCGATGCATCGGTCATCGGTCGACCGCCTTTCCTTGGTAGCTCACGAATGGTGCCTTCCAGCGTCGAGCCGCCCGCCGTAGCGGGCGAGGGCGTAGAAGACGAGGACGGCCAGTGCGATGTAGACCAGCGACCAGACGGGATAGTAGGGCATCCACGTCATGGCACTGAGCCCGCCGACGCGCGGCGGCGATGAACCCGATCCAGCGGGCGAGCTGCAGCCGCACGAGGACGAAGAAGCTCGACACGAGCAGGATGATGCCGACGAAGAGCCAGATCCAGCCGTAGTTCTCGATGTTGTCGCCGAGCACGCCGTCCTGCAGGTTCTGCGGGAGCGACCCGCTTGTAGCCGAACGCCCAGAAGGCGTCGATGATGCGCATGATCCCGGCGAGGCCGAGCATCGTGCCGGCGAAGATGAGCCAGCCTGAGCCCTCTTCGTCCGAGTCGTATCGTGTGGTGGTCATCGGTACCTCCGTGATGGGGGCCGTCTAGGTCGGAGTCTGAGCGGTGAGCAGGCGGCCGACCTCACCCTCAGCGGGGTGGTTGTCGGCCCACGCCACGGACGTCCGGAGCGTAGCCCCGCGGCGGTCGCCTGCGGCTGACCGTCTCGTCGGCACGCCCACCATCGAGGCGTCCCGACCTGCGGCATCACCGCTCGTCCGGGGGTGGTTGCGGCCCGCGCCGCTTCCCCGCCGAGCACGGCGTCGGCGCGCTCGCCGATCGACGAACGCAGGTATGGTCGGCGCTCGCGGCGCGGCGAGCCAGGTAGCGACGACGGTCGAGACAGGCAGGCAACGGCCGGGCGGCTCGTTCGTACGACGAGCGATCCCGTTGGAGGTTCGACCAGTGACGAAGACCGGACACGACGAGGGGCCGACGGATCGTCCGAAGATGAAGCGGAAGGAGTACGAGGCGGAGCTCCGACGGCTGCACGCCGAGCTCGTCGCCATGCAGGAGTGGGTGAAGGCGACCGGCACCAAGATCGTCATCGTCTTCGAGGGGCGCGACAGCGCGGGGAAGGGCGGCACGATCAAGGCGATCACCGACCGCGTGAGCCCCCGGGTGTTCCGCGTCGTGGCGCTGCCCAGCCCGACCGAGCGCGAGAAGACGCAGATGTACGTCCAGCGCTACCTCCCGCACCTCCCGGCCGCCGGGGAGGTCGTCATCTTCGACCGCAGCTGGTACAACCGGGCCGGCGTCGAGCCCGTGATGGGCTTCTGCACCCCGGAGGAGTCCAGGCGGTTCCTCGAGATGACGCCGGGCGTGGAGCGGGCGATGGTCGACTCGGGCATCCTGCTGTTCAAGTACTGGCTCGAGGTCGGCGAGGCCGAGCAGACGAAGCGGCTGCAGCGGCGCATCGACGATCCGCGCAAGGTCTGGAAGCTGTCGCAGATGGACCTCGACTCGTACGGCCGTTGGTACGACTACGCGCGAGCCCGGGACGCCATGTTCGAGGCGACCGACACGCCATGGGCTCCGTGGTACGTGGTGCACACCGACGACAAGAAGCGAGGTCGTCTGAACCTCATCACCCACCTGCTCGACCACGTGCCCTACGAGCCGCTGGTGCCGCGCAAGGTCTCGCTGCCGGGCCGCGCAGGGCCCGGGCGACTACGTCGACCCCGACCTGTCGTCCCGCACGATCCCGTCCCCGTTCTGACGCCGTCCTCGCCGGGCCTCCGCCACCTCGATGTACGCCGGCCTCGTCGGACGCTCCTGCGCTGGGTCATCGCCCAGCTCAACGACGGTCGGGTGTCGCGGGTGGTGTGGTGGTTCGCCACCGACGCCACGTTCGACTTCGCCGGAACCAGCACCTGGTCCGGGAGGCGCACCGGGCGCGAGGAGATCGGCGAGTGGCTCCAGAGGTTCGCGGACACCGGTCTCAGGCTCGAGGTCCTCGACGTCGTGGCCTCGGGCGGGCCCTGGAACATGCGCGTCGCCATCCGGTTCCGGGATCGCCTCGTCGACGGGTCCGGCTCGGTCGTCTACGAGAACGAGGGCGTGCTCTACGAACGGGTGCGCTGGGGGCGGATCACCCACCACGAGTCACATGAGGACACGGAGCGGGTGACGCGCTTCGACGAGTACCTGCGCTCGGCTCGTCCTTCGTGACGAGGCTCGAGTGAGCGCGGCCGGGTGCGCTTCGCGGTTCGGACCGGTCCGGGCCAACGGCCAGACTCGCAGGTCGATGAGCACGGGTCCGGCCGGGGCGCAGTGGCGTTGACGAAGCCGATCGAGCCGCCGCCGACCCGGTGGGCGCTGCCGTCGCCGGACCGGGCCGACAGGGACGGCATCGCCGGGATCGGCGCCGACCTCGAGCCCGGCACGCTGCTCGCCGCCTACCGGTCCGGGCTGTTCCCGATGCCCATCAAGCGTCCGCCGGTGATCGCGTGGTGGTCGCCCGACCCCCGCGGCGTCCTCCCCCTCGACGGCCTGCGGGTGACCCGGTCGCTCCGCGCGCTCGTGCCACCGCTACGACGTGCGGATCGACACCGCGTTCGACGAGGTGATCGCCGCCTGCGCCGATCCGGGTCGGGACCACGGCTGGATCGACGACGACATCCGTCGCCGCGTACCGCGGGCTGCACCGCTTGGGCTGGGCCCACAGCGTCGAGGCCTGGACGCCCGAGGGCGAGCTGGCCGGCGGCCTGTACGGCGTGGCCATCGGCGGGCTCTTCGCCGGCGAGTCGATGTTCCATCGCCGGCGCGACGCCTCGAAGGTGGCGCTGGTGCACCTGGTGGAGCGTCCTGCGCGAGGGCGGCGCCTCCCTCCTCGACGTCCAGTGGTCCACCGACCACCTCGCCTCGCTCGGCGTCGTCGAGATCCGCCGGGACGACTACCTGCGGCGCCTCGCCGCCGCGATCGACCACCCGTTGCCACCGGCGTTCGCCTGAACGATGCCCGGCGACCCGACCGACCGCACGGTCGTCGAGGAATCTGCAGTGGCGCTGCAAACTCCTGATCGCCGGGGATTAGGGTCGGCCGGGCATCGACACCTCCGGAGGGAACGCTGTGAAGAAGCTCGCCGTGCTCGTCACCGCACTGGCGCTGCTCGGCGCCGCCTGCTCGAGCGACGACGGCGACGATGGCGCCACCGCCACGACGAAGCCGTCGACGACCGAGGCCGGCTCGTCGACCACCGTCGACCGACCGAGGCGACGGCACCGGAGGCCGCGGCGTGACCGCCGTTGCGCAGCTCGATCCGCCCGGCATGAACAACGATCGAGCCGGCCTGCCCGACGCCTTCCGTATCGGCCAGCAGCCCGGCAGGCCGAGCGACAGGCGAGCTGCTGGACGCGTCGGCGACGAGCGTCCCTACGTTGACGGTGATGGCTCCGCCGGCGCCGCTCCCGCGCGTGTTCGTGGCTACCTGACCGCGATCGCTCAGGTCGATCCGCCCAGCGGTGACCCGAACTTCGCCCGCATTCCCCTGGCTGCCAAACTCAGCGGTGGCCAGCACACCGCTGGGAAAGAAGAAGTCGCCATCGAAGAACCGACCGCGGGCCAGGACTGCATCAGCGTCGATCACGATCGAGCCGCCCTTACCCTGGGCGAACGTGCCACCGAAGATCTGGCCTCCTTCCGTCAACGCGATCTGCCCGGCCGTGAGCGTGATCACGCCGCCATCGCCGCTGCTTCTGGTGTTCGTCGCGATCTGACCACCACTGCCGACGTCGATGCGACCGGCATCGACCCGGATGTCGCCCGCATTCCCGGCACTGCCGAACTCGGCCGTGGCCAGCACGCCGCTGGGGAAAAAGAACGTACCGTCGACGAACCGGCCGCTCACCACAAGCGTGTCGGCATCGATCGCGATCGATCCACCATCGCCCTGCCCGAACGTGCCGGCGAAGATCTGGCCGCCGCCGGTCAATGCGATCGCCGCGGCGTCGACCGCGATCGTGCCCGCCGGGCCGCTTCTGCCCGACCCCGCCGTCGCCAGGATGCCGCTCGGCGTGGATGCGGTCCCGGCTCGGGTGCCGCCGTCGATCGTTATGGTGTCCGCGGACACCGTCACGGTCCCGCCACTGCCGCCGCCGACCGTACTGGCCGAGATCTGGCCTCCGGCGCTGAGCTCCAGCGTGCCATCGCTCGTGACGGTCAGGGCACCGGCGGCCGCGTCGCCGAAGGTGGTGCTCGTGATGCTGGCGCCATTGCGCAGTGTCAGTGCCTCGCGCGCTTCGACGACGGTCGTGGCACTGGCGCCGGCCCCGGGCAGCGGCAGGATCGGGACGCCGATCGTCCCGCCGTCCATGGTCAGCCGGTTGGCGGAGATCGTGACCGGGCCGCCGCCGCCCGCACCCACGGGCGTGCTGGCGAGCGACCCGCCGACCATGTCGATGTGCGTGGCCGTGACCCGGACCGGCCCCGCCCGACCCGTCCCCAGCGTGCTCGTGATGACGCCGCCGGCCTGCCCGCTGGCGGTCGGCCTCGTCCGCACCGACAGCGACTGCGCGGCGAGATCGACGCCCGCGGTGTCGTCCGCGAAACCCAGGTTGAAGGCGCTGACGTTGCCGCCGTCGAGGACGATGGCGCCGCCCTCGATCCTGATCCGCCCGCCCGCCGGGCCGGTCACCAGGAGCGTGCTCGGCGTGCCGCCACCAGCTGCCGTGACTGCGATCGGGCCATCGCGCGCGACCGCCGGCAGGCTCGGATCGAGCGGGACGGTGCCGGCTCCGCTCTGCGCCGCCAAGGTCAGGCTGCTCGTGCCCGGAGCGAACAGGTCCACCTGGTTGCTCAGCGTGGCGCCGGTGATGCCGATCTCGCCCGCCGCAAGGTCGAGCACCTCCCCGGCCGGAACCAGTAGCGTGCTGCCGTCGACATCGATCCGTCCGACATTGGCACCCAGGAACCCGAACGCCTGCGGCTCCGCCACGCTGAGCGTGCTGCCGGCCGTGTCCAGCGCGCTGAATACCGCGCCATCCGCGAACCGCAGCTCGCTCGGCCGTGCTGGCGTGGAACGAGCCCTTCACGTCCAGTCGAGCGTTCGGGCCGAACAGGATCCCGGCAGGGTTGAGCAGGTAGAAATCGGCGCCGGGGATCGCCGAGGCGAGGGTGCCGTTGATCCACGAGCGTTCGCCACCAGTGACCCGGCTGATGACGTTGCGCAGGCCGTCCGGGCCGGTGAAGGTCACCCGGCCGCCGGTATCGATGTTGAGGCGCTCGAAGCTGTGGAACAGGTTGCGGCCGCGCGCCTGGCCCAGCTCTGCGCCGACGTTGAGGTCGGCCCCGCTCAGGGTAACCCGCGGCCCCAAGGTCCCATCGGTCGCCACGTCGGCACGTGCGGCGGGCAGCGGCAGGGCGACAAGCGCAAGCAGCGACGTCGAACCGAAGAGGAGCGCTGGTGTGCGCAAAGTCCTGCCGGTCGCGGCCATCATCCACCCCGAACTAGCGGAGTCGTTACCGTACGGTGGATACGCGATGACACGCGGGCGCCACCTTGTCCAGGCCACCGCCTGCTCGTGAGTGGCCGGCACCTGCCATTCGCTTGGGCACTTCCCCTTGGACCTTGCCACCCATGGCCGGCCCGAGGCACGATCGTATGCGGCCGCAGGGCATCATTGCCGCGGTCCTGGAGTTAGGTCATGCGGGGGACGGTAGGCGCATCGAGGATCGCATGGGCGTTGTTGCTGGCCGTGTTGGCCATCGGCAGGCCGGTCGTTGCCGACGAGGCGCCGACGCTGACGACGCGCCTCGCCGAGGCCGATCGGCTGCTTGCTGCTGGCGAGCTGCGTCAGGCCCAAAGCATGCTCGAAGTGCTGCAGGCGCAGTTGCCGCCGGACGCACCGCCCGAGCAGCGCGCAGCCGTTTCGGCCCGTCTGGGCGCCGTGCTCGGCGAGACAGGCGAGGACGAGCGTGCGCTGGCGCTGCTCCAGGACGCGGTCGAGCTGGCGTCGAGCTCGGGGCGGCCTGGGCTGCAGGCCGAAGCGCTCAACGACCTGGGCAATGTGCAGCTGCGCGCCGATGCGCCGGCGGCGTTGGCTTCCTATCAGGCGAGCGCGACGCTGGCCGAGTCGGCCCGGCTACCAAGGCTGCGCGTGCGTGCGCTGGTCAACGCGGCGCGAGCCGAGACGCTCGGCGGCGAGGGCGAAGCCGCAGCAGCGTCGCTTGCAGCAGGCGTCGGACCTCCTGGACACGATGCCGGCCGATCAGGACGACTCTCTGGAACGGTTGGCCGCCGCTGGTCAGGCCCTCGAGCTGGCCCGCCGCGACCGCGACTATCTGGAGCTGGCCGACCGCCTGCAGCGCCTGGCCCAGACATCGAGCGAGGCCTCCGGCGAGCGGCGCAGCCTGAGCTGGTCCGCAGGGCTGCGCGGCGAGCTCTATGCGCTCGCCGAGCGCGACGCCGAGGCGCTGGGACTGTACCGCCAGGCGGCTCTCGACGCCGAGCAGGCGCGCGCGCCGGAGCTGCTGTTCCGTAATCCGCCGTCACCGTGACAGGACTCGAGGGCAGGGTGGGGTCGGCCGGCGCGGAATCTGCGGTCGCGCCCGGGGCGGCCGCAACCGCCAGGGCGGAGGCCAGCACAGCACTGGCAGCCGCCCGCCAGAATTGGGCCGCGGCCGGCAGCCCGCCCCGCCAGCGACCGAAACGGGGACCGCTCCGGGGCGGTTCTCCGTGGGCATGAAGCGCGGACGCGCCCCCAGTCTTCCAGGACATCAGCGTCCTCCTTCGCTCAGCATCGTCATTCCTTGAGTGACTTTGAGTGACTTGCCCGGTTGCGGCTGCCCGTTCCCGGCCTTTCTGGTTACATCCCAAGCGCCCCGTCAGTTGGGCCGCACATCGAGGTTGTCGAACCGTGCCAGCACCGGCGCGTTGGTCGCGGAACTGGACAGGTAAGACAGCAGCCCCGCGGCTCCCCCTGCCTGCAGACCGGCGGCAGAGTCGGTGGCCGTGACGCTCCACGGTCCCGGCTCCGCCGTTCCCGTCCGCCAGGTCTTAGCCCGGAGCGTGGTGGGCGAGGCGCCGGCAACCTCAACCCTCAGCTGCAGCTGCTGGCCGGCCGCGAGCGTGATTCCCGGGGTGAACTGTCCGAGGACGGTCTCCGCGCCGCCGGCGAGCCGGGTCAACTGGAGGGTGGTGACTCCGTTGGCGGCCACCTTGACCTTGCCGCGGTATTCGGCCGTGCCGACGCGCCTTCCGACCACGCCCAGGTAGGAGCCTCCGCCGTTGCCGACCTTGTCCAGCGATACCGTCACGAGCGAGTTGCTGCCGGCCGTCGAGACCGACGGCAGGAATACGGACGGGCCCCGGCCTGCGGCCAGGTTCATGGTTCCTAGCCCTCCGCCGACCGAGAAGAACGACGCCGAGCCGTTCAGCGACCACGCCCCGCCGGTGTCCGCCGCTCCCCAGCCTGACGCCAGCGTCCGGCCAAAGGCGTCCTGCGCCAGGACCCCGCCGGAGGTGACAGTGACGTCGTGGCTGGTGGTACCCGTGGCGCCGCTGTTGTCCGTAACGGTCAGTGTCACGGTGTAGGTGCCGGCGGCCGCGTAACTGTGCGACGCCGTGACGCCGGTGCCGGTGCCGCCGTCGCCGAAGGCCCACGAGTAGCCCGTGATGGCGCCGTCGGGGTCCGAGGACGCGGCGGCGTCGACGTTGACCGCCAGTCCCGTGGTGCCGGCCGTGAAGGCGGCCGTCGGCGCGGTGCCGGTGGAGCCTGCGATGGTGATGCTGCGGCTGTCCCCTGTGACGGTGTTGCCCAGCGGGTCCCGGACGGCGATCCTGTAGCTGTGCGCACCTGCCGCCAGTCCGGCGTCGTTGAACACCAGGGCCGGGCGCTGCCAGAACGTGGACTGCGCGGAGACGGTGTGCACCGGGACGGGGTTTCCGTCGCGCAGGACGCTATAGCTCAGGTTCGAATTGTCGCGGTCCCAATTGGCCTGCCACTGCACCCGGACCTGCCCGGCGCCGGGGCTGGAGAGGGTGGGCACGAACGCGGCCCCGGTGACGCGCGGGCCCTGCAGGTTGGGCGCCGCATCCCTGCGCGCAAACCGGGCCAGGCCCTGTTGCGGCTGCTGGTTGACGTTCCGGAACTCCCCCACCATCGCCACATACGTGTTGTTGCCGGTCACGGACCAGGGGCCCTGGCTTTGGCCGCTGGCAGTTCCAGCGTCCATGTCAGGGAACCAGTTCAGCAGTGACGGTGCGGGCTGCCCGGTGAAGGAGGGGTAGCCGTGGATGTCGGCCGTTAGGGTCCCCGTGGCGGCCTTGCTGAAGGCGACCGCCCGGTGCCACACGCGGGGTGAGACTTCGGGGAATCCGCCAAGGTTTCCGCAGTAGTGCGGGTGGCCGGCGACATAGACCGCGGTGTCAGTGGCGAAGACGCCGTAGGAATCGCCGTGGCAGTCCTCCACCCACTTGATCCGGCCGTCGGACCAGTTGGCCGCGAAGGCGCCCTCCAGGTTGCCGCCCGTGCCGAAAATGTAGCCGGTGCCGTAAAAGTTCGTGCCGTCCGTGGACAGCGACAACACCGCCGAGTCCGTTCCGGCGTCGCGGACCACGTCGTTGGCCTGCAGGGGCAGGTTGGCGCCGCTGAGCGCATCCACCATGCCGAGCCCGTAGCCCGGGCGGGAAGAGCTGTTCAGCGTGGTGAACGCGCCGCCGACCACCACGCGGGATCCCTCGGGAGAGAGGGCCAGGGCGTTGACCCTGCCGCTGGCGGCGACCGGCGCCCACGGCAGCAGTGCCCCGTTCGCGGCGTTGACGGCCGCGAGCCGGGAGCGGGATGCGGTTCCGACGCCCGTGAAGGTGCCGCCCATCCACACGGTCCCGCCCGATGCCGTGATGGCCCGGACGGTGGCGTTCATCCTCGGCGCAAACGAACTGATCAGGCTTCCCGTCGCGGGGTCCAGGGCGGCAACCCGCAAGCGCTGCACGCCGTTGACGGACGTGAAATCCCCGCCGATGTACAGCCGGGATCCGTCCGGCGACGGCGCAACGGCGAGCGCCTGGGCATTCAGGACGGGCGCGAAGCCAGTGATGAGCCGCCCAGTGGTGATGTCGAAGGCCAGGATGTTGGCCCGGGCGGTCAACTGGGTCCCGGGGGCGGCGCCGAAGGGGCGGGCGTTGCTGAACCTGCCGACCACGTAGACGGTGTTGCCGATTACGGCCGATTGCCATGCCACGCCGTCGTGCTGGGCGGTGGGGAGGCTGTCCGCCGTGACGGTCACCGGGGTCTTGGGGTCGTTCGGGTTAAGCGGCGCGGAATCGGTGACGCCGCCGGGTGCCCCCACGAGCGCCGCGGTAATGAAGAGGAGCAGCGAAGCGGCCAAGGCTCCGGCCAGGGCAGCGGCGCGGCGGACCGGCCGACCGGCCCGCCGCAGGGCGCCTGGGCCGCCGGTGCCGGGCTCCGCATTTGTTCCGGGCTCCGCCGTGGTGCGGGGCTCCGCCGTGGTTCCGGTTCCGGCTTCTGTTCGCCACGTCATGAAATGGTCCCTTCATCTGGATTACGGGTTTCCCCTCCTCAGCCCGGCCCGCCCCTTAGTTAAGCCGCACATCGAAATCGTCAAATTTTGCCTGCACCGGCGCGTTGCCCGCGGTGCTCCACAGGAACGACATCAGCCCGACCGAACCGCCGTTCTGGAGTGAGGCCGAGGCATCGCCGGCTGTGAGAAGCCATGTGGCCGGTTCGGTGGCGCCGTCCCGCCAGACCTTCGCCTGGAGGGCGGCCGGCGCGGCACCAGTCACCCGCATCCGCAGCCGGAGCTGGGCTCCGGCGGCCACCGTCAGGCCGGGAACAGTGATGGACTGCAGGGTGGTTTCCGTGCCGCCCACGAGCTTGGTCAGGTACAGGCTCGCGCTCCCGGTCGAGGAGATCTTGAGTTTGGCCCGGTACTCGTCCGCGCCCGCCTTCCGCCCGATGATGCCGAGGAACATGCCGCCGCCGCTGGCGACCTTGTCCGTCGAGGTCTTGACCCGGACGTCCGCGGCCGGGGCCGAGACGCCGGACAGGTACGCCAGGCGCTGGACTCCGGCCGCTCCCAGCGTCATGGAACCAATCCCCGAGCCCACGGCATAGTTGCCCGCAGTGCCGGTGACCGTCCAGGCCCCTCCGGTGTCCGCCGCGCCCCAGCCTGAGGCCGCCGTCCGGCCGAAGGCGTCGGCGGCGATGGCCGGGCTCGGCGGCGGCGGGTCTGTGACCGTGACCGTCTTCGTGACCGTGCCGGTGGCGCCGTCGTTGTCCAGCACTGTCAGGACGACGTCGTAGCTGCCGGCCGCGGCGTACGTGTGCGATGGTGCCGCGCCGGCCCCCGTGGACGCGTCGCCGAAGTCCCAGGCGTAGGAGTCGATCGTGCCGTCCGGATCTTGTGCCCCGGCGGCGTCGAAGGCTGCGGTGCGGTTGGTGACCGTGGCCGTGAACTGTGCGGCCGGGGGCTGGTTCGGCTGCACCGAGACCTGCGCGCGTGCTGGTGCTGGCTGCCCCGCTGTTGTCGGTGACGGTGAGGGCGACCTGGTAGGTCCCGCCGCTGGCGTAGCTGTGGGATGCTGTTTTCCCCGTTCCCGTGGCCGAGTCGCCGAAATCCCAGGCGTAGGAGGCGATGGTGCCGTCGGGATCGGCCGACGCCGACGCGTCCACGACCGCGGTCAGCTTGCCCATGGTGGACGTGAACGCCGCCACGGGCGGTTGGTTGCCCGGCGGGGCGGTGGCCGTAACGGTGCGGGTGGTGCTCGCGGAGTTGCCGTCGCCGTCGGTCACGGTCAGGCGGACGGTGTAGGACCCGGCAGCCGCGTAGGCGTGCTGGGTGGTAACGCCCGTGCCGGTGCTGCCGTCGCCGTACGCCCAGCTGTAGGAAGCGACGGGTCCGTTCGGGTCCGAGGAACCGGAGGCGTCGGCGCTGAGGGACAGGTAGGCGATCGAGGACGTGAAGGCCGCCGTGGGCGGCGTGGCCGGGACGGTGAGGGTGCGGCCGGAGGCGCGGTAGTGGTTCTGGACCTGCTGGAGGCCGAGGGCCGCGGGATAGAGCGCGACTTCGTCGATGTCGGCCTTGAGGCTGCCGCTGCTCGGCTGGCTGGGCCAGGTGCCCACCAGGTCCGATCCGATCCGCCAGTACCCGTCAAAGACCCGGCCCGAGGTGACGTCAGTGCGGAAGGCCGCCCGGGCGCCGTCGATGTAGAGGAACATGCCTCCGCCGCTGAGGCTGGCGGTGATCAGGTGCCATTGGCCGTCGTTGAACCCCGTGCCGCTGTTAATGCTCCGGACGGCCCCGTTCCAGAGACCGAAGTAGATCCGGCCGGCGTCGTCCATGTAGACATTGCGGTCAGTGACCCGCGACGTGCCGCTGGCAACGTTGCCGAATCCGATGATTTTCCCGCCCGACGTACTGCTCGTGCGGACCCAGGCTTCCGCGGTGAACACGTCCGGGGCGCGCTGGAACGCGTTGTTGGCGGCGACTCCGTTGCCGGTGCCGTCAAAGGTGCCGGCGCCGGTCGATTCTCCGACGACGGCGCCGTCGCCCCGCAGCCCGGCACCGGCAGCGGCTGCGAGGTCCTCGGCGCCGGCCGAATCCACCAGGGTGGGTCCGGAGGTGTCATTGAAGCGCCAGAAGTTCCCGGGGCGGTCAGCCTGGATGGCGCTGGCATAGCCGCTCGCCGGCGTCGAGGCCGCGGCCGTGATCGAGACTGTGTCGGACCGGGACTCGTTGCCGAGCGCGTCTGTGACGAAGATCCGGTACCGGTAGGTCTGGCCCGGCACCAGCCCGGAATCGAGGTAGCTCATCCCGGGCCGCTTCCAGAACGTGCTGTCCTGCGTGACGGTGTAGGCGGGGGCGGCGGTGATGCCGTCCCGGATCACTCGGTACGTGAGCCGGACATTGTCCGGGTCGTGGTTGGCCTGCCAGCGCACCCGCACCGTCCCGGCGGCGGGCGAGCTCAGGGTCGGGTTGCTGCGGGCCCCGCTGAGGACGGGGCCGCGGGTGTTGGGTGCCAGATCCTGGACGGCGAACCGGACGAGGCCCTGCTGGCGTGTTCCGTTGACGGTGGTGAACTCGCCGCCCAGGACCACGTACTGTCCGTTGCCGGTGACGGCCCAGGCCCCTTGGTTCTGGCCGGTGTAGGTGCCGGTGTCGAGGGCGGGAAACCAGTTGAGCAGGGAGGGCGAGGGCAGTCCGGCCCAGTTGGGGTAGCCGAGCGGATCCCGGATGATGGTGCCGGTGGCGGCCTTGCTGAACGCGAGGCCGCGTTGGAAGCCCCACGGTTCGGTCTGCGGGTAGCCGCCGACGTTGCCGCAGTAGTGGGCGTGGCCCACCTTGTAGATGACGTCGCCGGCCGGGTAGACGGCGTAGGTGTCGCCGTGGCAGTCCTCCAGCCAGGTGATCTGGCCGCCGTTCCAGCCGGCGGCGACCGTCCCTTCGAGGTTGCCGCCGGTGCCGAAGACGTAGCCGGTTGCGTAGACGTTATCGGCGTCGCCGCTCAGGCTCGTGATGGCGGAGTTGAGTCCGGCGTCGCGCACGCGCCCGTTGGCGGCCCAGGGCAGGAGCCCGCCGTTGAGGGTGTCCACGGCGGCGAGCCCGTAGCCGGGGTTGGCGGAGCCGTTGAGCGTGGTGAAGGCGCCGCCGACCACCATGCGGGTGCCGTCCGGGGACAGGGCCAGGGCGTTGACCCGGCCGCCCTCCGCCGAGGGCGCCCAGGCTGTGAGGGCGCCGTTGGTGGCCTGGACGGCCGCCAGCCGGCTGCGCGTGGCTGATCCCACCGCGGTGAACAGCCCGCCAAGGTAGACCGTGCCGGCCGTCGGCACGATCGCCCGGACGCTGGCGGCGACCTTGGGCAGGAAGGAGGGAATGGGCGCCCCCGTGCCGGGATCGAGCGCGGCGACCCGCCAGACGTTCGCACCGTTGACCGTGGTGAAGTCACCGCCGACGTAGATCCGCGAGCCGTCTGGCGATGCGGCGATGCTGAACGCCTGGGCATTCAACGCGGGAGCGAACGGAAGCAGTTCGCCGGTGGTGAGGTTGTAGGCCAAGATGTTGCGGCGGACCACGGTGTTGGTCCCGGCCGGTGAACCCGCCGGCCGGGCGGTGCCGAAGCTCCCGGCCGCGTAAACGGTGTTGCCGACCACCACCTGTTGCCAGACGACGCCGTCGATCTGGACAGTCGGTAAGGCATCCGCCGTCACCGTGGCCGGGTTGGCGGGATCGGCCGGCTCCGGCGGGGCGCTGTCCGCCGCCGCCGGGGCCACTGCCGCCAGCCCCAGGGAGAGTGCGAGCGCCGAAGCCGCGAGGGCCGCCACGACTATTTCCAGCAGCCGTCGCGGGGCCGGGGCGCGGCGCTGTGCCTGTCCTTGCGCGGGTCCCTGCAGTGACTTCAGCATCGTCATGGACTCCCCCCGGTCCCTAGGCCTACGGGATCTTCACGGAGAAGGTGTCAAAGCGCAACACCACCGGGAAGTTGGTAGACGATCCCGAGAGGTAGCCGACGAGTCCTGTGCCGCCGGCCACCTGGAGCGCCGCCGTCGAGTCGCTCGCGTTCAGCTGCCACGCTGCCGGTTCGGCCGCTGATGCCCGCCAGACCTTCGCGCTGAGCGCCGTCGGTGCCGTGCCGGTCAGGCTGAGCCTGATGATCACGGGATCGTTGGCGGCCATGCTCAGGCCGGCAATCGCCAGGGGCCCGGCAATCGTCGTCTCGGCGTTGTTGATGACCCGGGTGAGGTACAAGGACACGGCACCGTTGCTTCCGACCTTGATCTTGGCCCGGTAGTCGTTGTTGTTCGCCCGCCGCCCGAGCAGGGAGGCGAACATGCCGCCGCCGTCGGCAATCTTGTCGGCGGAGACCGTGACCGTTCCATCGAAGGCTGCCGTGGACACCGAATTCAGGAAAGCGCTCCGGCTGGCTCCGGCGGCCCCGAGGCTCACGGCACCGGAGCCGTTGTTCACGGCGAAGTTGGTGTTGCCTCCTGAAAGCGTCCAGGCTCCCCCGGTATCCGCCGACCCGAAGCCTCCGGTGGCGGTCCGCCCGAAGGCGTCCGCGGCGACGACCGTGTTGGCCGCCGGGGCCGTGACGGTGACCGCCCGGCTGACCGTGCCGGTGGCGCCGTCGTCGTCGGTCACCGTCAGGGTGACGGTGTAGCTGCCGGCACTGGCGTAGGTGTGCGACGCAGTCACCCCGGTTCCGGTACCCCCGTCACCGAAGTTCCAGGCATAACCGGAAATGGTCCCGTCCGAATCCGCTGATCCTGTGCTGTTGAAGGAAGCGGCCAGGTTGGTGGCGGTCGAGGTGAACGCGGCCGTTGGGGCCACGTTCGCCGGCGGGGCCACCACGGTCACGGAATGGATCACGTTCGCGGTGTTTCCGGTGTTGTCTGTCACCGTCAGCCGGACCGTGTAGGTGCCGCCTGCCGCATATGTGTGCTGCGCGGTGACGCCGGTGCCGGTGCCGCCGTCGCCGAAGTCCCAGGCGTAGGCGGCGATGGGTCCGTTGGCGTCCGAGGACGTGGTCCCGTCCACCGATGCCGTGAGTCCATCGACCGTTGATGTGAAGGCGGCCGCGGGAGGTGCAGGGGGTGCGTTGACCGTGCGGCCCGAGGCCACGAAGTGCGCCTGCACCCGCGACAGCGGCAGCACGGACGGGTAGATGGCGACGTCGTCGATCTGGCCGTTCAGGTAGCGGCTGGTCGGACGGCTGGGCCAACTGGAGAGGTTGTCGCCGCCGATGCGCCAGAAACCGTCGATCGGCCACGCGGACGTGGTGTCGGTCCGGCCGGCCGCCAATGCGCCGTCGAGGAACAGTTGCATCCCGTTGGGACCGAGGGTCGCCACGACGTGGTGCCACTGGTTGTCGTTGAACGTCTTCGTTGTGTTGACGGTGATCCGGGAGGCGGTTCCGCTGGTGCCGGTGGGACGGACTCCGAAGAAGAGCCGACCGCTGTTGTCCATGTAGACATTGCGGTCGAAGTCAGCGGAAAGAGCGGTCTGCGTATTGCCGTAGCCGATAATCTCGCCGCCCTGGTTGGTGCCGGTCCGGAACCAGGCCTCGGTGCTGAAGACCTGGGGGCGGCTGGAGAGCGTCGGGCTGCTGGCCACGGAGGTGGTGGTGCCGTTGAAGGCGGCCGCGGTGTCCGCGTCCCCGGTCACCGCGCCGGCGGCGCCGAAGCTGACGCCGGGCCGGATCATCAGGTCGTCCTTGCCCGCGAGGTCCACGCCGGTGGCCCCGCCGGTTTCGCCGAGGCGCCAGTAGTTGCCGGGCTTGTCGGCCAGCACCTGCTGGGAGTAGCTCCCCGGTGCCGTGACGGAGCCCGGAACCGTGATGGTGACGGTCTCGCTGCGGGCCTCGTTGCCGAAGGCGTCCCGGGCGAAGATGCGGTAGCCGTAACTCTGCCCGGCGGTCAGGCCGCTGTCCAGGAACGTCATGCCGGTCCGCTTCCAGAAGGTGGAGGCCTGGTTGACGGTGGAGATGACGGCACCGTTGCGGCGCACCTCATAGGTGAGGTTCTCGTTGTCCTGGTCCCAGTTGGCCTGCCAGCGGACCCGCACGGTGCCGGCCGCCGGGCTGGACAGCGTCGGGTTGAAGTTCACGCCGGTCAGGCGCGGCCCGCGCAGGTTCGGCGAGAGACCGGTGCGCGGGAAGCGGGTCAGTCCCTGCTGGGGTTGGTTGTTGATGGTGGTGAACTCGCCGGCCATCACAATGTAGTCGGCGTTGCCGGCCACCGTCCAAGGGCCCTGGTCCTGGCCGGTGAAGGTGCCGGCGTCCAGGATCGGGAACCAGTTCAGCAGCGACGGGGCCGGGGTCCCGGCGAAGTTGGTGTATCCGTGGCTTTCGGCGGTCACCATGCCGGTGGCCTTCTTGCTGAAGGCGATGCCGCGGTTGAACTGCCAGGGTTCGGCTTGCGGGAAGGCGCCGATGTTGCCGCAGAAGTGCGCGTGCCCGGCCAGGTAGATCACGTCGCCCAGGGGCAGGATCGAATAGGTGTCGCCGTGGCAGTCCTCGAGCCAGGTGGTGGAGTCGTCCGCCCATTTGACGGAGAACATTCCTTCCAGCGTGCTGCTGCGGCCAAAGGTGTAGCCGGCGCCATAGACGTTGACGCCGTCGGTGGCGAGCGTGGTGATGGCGCCGGTGGTGCCGCCGTTGCGGGCGATGTTGTTGATCTGGAAGGGCTGGAGGGCGCCGAGGGTCGTGTCCACCTTGGCCACACCGAAGCCGGGGTTGCTGGAGCCGTTAAGGGTGGTGAAGGCCCCGCCCACAACCATGCTGGCGCCGTCCGGGGAGAGCGCGAGGGCGTTGACCCGGCCGCCGAGAGCAACCGGGTTCCAGGGCAGGAGCGCGGCGTTGGAGGCGCTCACCGCCGCGAGCTTGTCGCGGGTGACGGAGCCGACCGCGTTGAACAGGCCGCCGAGGTACACCGTGGTGGACGTTGCCACGATCGAGCGGACCGACGCGGACATGCGGGGCAGGAAGCTGGTGATGAGGGCACCGGTGGTGGGGTTCAGGGCCACGGCCCGCCACACGGTGGAGCCGTTGTAGGTGGTAAACGCGCCGCCGACGTACAGCCGCGATCCGTCCGGGGAGGCTGCCAGTGCCGTCACTTCGCCGTTGAAGCTGGGCGTGAACGTGCTCAGCAGCGCACCGGTGGTGAGGTTGTAGGCGAGGATGTTGTTCCGGGGGACGGTGCCCGTGCCGGCGGCGGCGCCGGCGGGCCGTGCCTCGGTGAAGTTGCCGCCGACGAACACCGTGTTGCCGATGATGACCTGGGCCCAGGCGACGCCGTTGATCTGGGCAGTGGGCAGGCCGTCGGCGGAGACGGTCACGGGGGTGGCGGGGCTGGCAGGGTCCGCGGGAGCGGTGTCCGCTGCGGCGGGCTGGCTGCCGACCAGTCCCAGCGACAGGGCGACTGTGGCGGCCAGCAGCAGCGCCAGCACCTTTTTCGCACCCGTCAAGACGGTGGTGTAAGCGGGCAGCGTTGTTGCCGGTGTCGGTGCCGGTGTCGGCGCCGTCGTCGGTGCTGGGCCGGCGGGCGGCCGCGCCCCTCTCCTCTGAGCGCTCCCCAGCGTTGCGTTCCTGAGCATGTTCTTGTCCCCTTAGTTCGGTTGATGACTGGCCGTGCTGGCACCCAGCGCGGCCACATCCTCGGCCGAAAAGAGGCCTCGAATGCAGTGGTCGTTTTGGTTCTCTCCCACGTTTGTGCTCATGAGGGTCTGGCCTTGGCTGCCAGGAATGATCGGGAAGTGCCGGGGCACCGGCCCGATCTGGCGCACCGGGATCCCGGCGCGCAGGGCCACCCACTTGAGCCAGATGTCATCCGCGCGGGGGCAGGAGTTCAGGAAGCCGTCCCCGCGCAGCCGCAGCTCCTCGAGCATTGCCGGCGGGTAGATGACGCCGGACACGCCGGTGGCGAAGTTTGCCGGCCGCACGGCGGTGTCGCGGGCCCTCGGCCAGGTCGCGTAGCTGGCTACCTGGTCCCCCTCGGTCCCCATGATGCTGACCCAGTGCGCGCTCACCGTGCCGGGGTGGCGCTCGCCGGCCTCCACCAGCTGGGCCAGCCACTTCGGCGGGTAGACGATGTCGTCGTCGGCCGTCACGAGCGGCACGGTGTGCCGTGGGGTGGACGAGACGTAGGGGTAGTACTTGGTGTGCGGGCCGTAATTGGACGGTCCGTGATCGGACGGTCCGTGATTGGACAGTCGATCGTTGAATGCCGCCCGGATTTCCAGGCCGCGGCGTTCCAGGCGCCGCAGCGACGCCGGGCACGCCGCGATGTCTTCGGGAGAATCCAGCCACAGCACGAGGCGCTGCGGCCGGACTGTGCCGCGGGCAATCGATTCGATCCCGATCGACACCGTGCCGATCCGGTCGCCATGGGTGGTCAGGGACACAACGACGCCGGCGGATCCCGTGACGGGTCCGCGCGCCACCACGTTGCGGACCCGCAGGTATGCCACAGCGCCGGTGGCCCAAAGCCGTTTGCCCAGCTTGCGCGCCCGCCGGACCATCCGGCGGGGAGCGGAGACCGGCTGCCCGCCCGGCGCCGGTCTCATGGCTTGTTCCCGGCCGGGGCGCGGCCGGCGAACGTCGCTATGGGCGTCTCGGCTTCCAGGTTGAAGTGGATCTTGACGGTCTCCCGTGCGTCGAGCGGCACGGTGAAGATGAACACCCCGACGCCGGTGGCCCCGGGTGCGACGCTGGCCGGGAAGGCCACGGGGTCCGGTCCGCTGAGCTGGCTCGCGGGGGCATCGTCCTTGCCGTAGCTGACATCCACGAGCGCCCGGTCAAGCGAGAGCGGCGCCGCGGTGCCGTTGACCACGCTGATCTTGAACCGCACGGCGGGGCCGGCCACCTCGCCGATGCCGGTTGCCACGCCCTGGACCGCCGTCATTTCAGTGATGGTCGCCGACACGCCACCCTTAACGGCTTTCTTGGCAGTCAGCTCCACCGGGGCGGCCGTGGGCTGCGCGATCGCCGCGAGTTCCTGGTCCGATTTGCCCTTCCGGTCCACGGGGGCCGGGTTGACCTCCGGAGGACCCGACGGTTTCGGCGCAGCCGACCGTGCGCCGCCAACGGCCGCCGGGTCCAGCGTCGCGGAGGCACCGGCGGTGGGGCTGGCCGCGCCGCCCGGCTGGGTGCTGTCGGGCTGAGTAGTATCGGTGCTCTGGGTGCCGGGCTGGGCAGGAGCGCCCGCCGTGCTGCCCGGCCGGGCACCGGGCGCCGCAGCGCTTCCGGCGGAATAGTTAAGCCCTGAAGCCCACGCGACGCCGCCAATAGCCAGGAGCGCGGAGACTCCGAGCGACGTCGCCACCAGTCGCGTCCGGCGGCTCGTCTTCCGGCGCTTGTCCGCCGGGATGTTGGCCTGCTTGTTCATGACCGGGCTCCTTGCGTGACGGGCTGCTCTGCCGGACGGGATACCGGCTGGAAGGCGGAGAGTTCGCGGAACCACTTCACTGACGCCAGCACCAGGAACCCGGCGGTCGCGGCGAAGATCAGCGTGTAGACGGTGAGGAAGACGGGCAGCACGCCGTAGCTGACGAAGGACAGGCAGAGGACGCCGTAGTCCATCGGGATCACCAGCAGCGACCGGATCCAGGACCGGCCGCCGGGATCCGCCACGGACACCCGTCCGCCCTGGCGCCGGAGTTGTTCGGTCAGGATCATGCCGAAGAACAGGACCGCGGACACAATCGCCGCGCCCAACGGAACCACGAGCCACCACCGGTCCACAGCGCCAAAGCGATAGAGTCCGACGGCGAGCGCCAGCGGCATCGCGGAGGTCTTGACGGCGTCGACCATGTGGTCCAGCCACTCCCCCGCGGGCGATCCGCCGCCCCGCATCCTGGCCACCTGGCCGTCGGCCGAATCACAGGCGTAGCCGGCCACGAGGCACAGTGCCACGGCGATGCCCAGCGGGCCGGAGGGCGGAAAGGTCATCAGCAGGGCGATCCCGGCGAAGGTGAAGGCCGCGCTGATGGCTGTCACCGCGTTCGGGCTCAGCCCGGCCCGGATCGCGGCCGCTGCCAGGAGCCGTCCCAGCCGACGGTTGATGTAGCGCGAATACGCGGGTGCGCTGCGGGCGGCGGCTTTCTGGCCGACCGACAGCGCCCTCACGGTGTCCCAATATCCGGCGGCGGCACGTTCGACGTGCGGATCGATGGCAGTCACTGGCCGGCTCCTAAGCTTTGCTGGGCCGCGGCCGAGGGCAAGGCTGAAGGCCGCCGGTAGGCACCGCGGGCCGAATGCCCCCGCAGGCGGGCGAGGTCATGGCAGAGCTCCTCGTAGCCGTCGGTGACGAGGTCCCAGTTGTAGCGGTGCGCGATCAGCCGCGCTTGTTCTCCCCGCGCGGCCACATCGGCGTCGGGGCGCTCGGCGTCCGCGACCAGCCCGGCTACATCCTGTGGATCCGAAAAATATCGGCCCGAGTGTTCCAGGACCTCACGGTTGAAGGCGACGTCGAACGCGTTGGTCGCCGTTCCCGAGCCGATGGCCCGCAGGAGCGAGGGGTTGGTTCCGCCGACCGAGTGGCCGTGCCAGTACACGAGTGCGTTGGCATACAGCTGGTCCAGCAGTTCCTGGTCCCAGATCCCGCCGACAAAACGAACCCTGGCGTCGGCCAGGGCGTGGACGGCGGTGGTGTAGCGGTTCGAATACGGGGCCGAACCCACGACGATCAGCGGCAGCTGCGACCGGCTGCGGACGAACCCGTCCACGATCAGGTGGACGTGGTTCTCCGGCTCGAAGCGGGCCACCACCAGATGGTAGGCCTGCGGCTTGAGGTCCAGTTGCCCAAGCTTGTCCGCGTTGCCCCCGGCCAGCAGCGGTGCGCCGTACGCGAGGTAGACAGTGTCGGCGTCGAACTTCTGCCGATAGTAGGCCTGGATCCCGACGGCGTCGGCGATCAGCGCATCCGAGAGCTTGACGGCGAGCCGTTCCACGGCCCGGTAGTAGTTCTGGCCGCCCTTGCCCCACTTGGCGCGTTTCCACTCCAGCCCGTCCACGTGGGTGGCCACCGGGATGCCCGCCGTCCGGAAAGCCGGCAGGTAGGGTGCGTTGGCGGCGTTGAAGAGGATTGCCGCGTCAGGCCGGTGCCGGAGCAGATGGGCGACCGACAGCCCGGTGTGGCTCAACGTCTCCAGGGACCGTTTGCGCATCGCCGGGAGGTGGACCAGCTCCATGCCCAGGTGCTCGGAGGGCTTGTCCGTGCCTTCCCCCATGTCGCGGCAGTAGACGGTGATACGGTGGCCGCGTTGCACCAGGCGCTGGCCGATTTCCTCGATCGCGGTTTCGAAGCCGCCGTAGTGGGCCGGGACGCCACGCGTCCCCACCATGGCGACGTGCAGGCCGCTCACCGTCTGGCTCCGAGCCTGAGGTGCGACGGCGAGGCCGACTGGTTGATCAGTTCCAGGGCCGTGCGCAGGGCCGAACTGGAGGTGTGGACGGTGTACGGGAAGTAGACGACCTCGACGCCGACGGCGGCAAACGCCGCCTGCAGCCGGTCGCCTTGCGGAGTGCCCTTCCAGTCGTCGCCCTTGAAGAAGACGTTGAAACGCAGTTCCTCCCAGACCTGGAGCTTGTCCGGGACGACTTCGGCGAAGACCTTGTCCACGTAGCCGATGCTGCCGACGATCTCCATCCTTTCGGCGAGGGGAACCAGGGGCAACCTGCCCTTGGCCTGCTCGAGGATTTCGTCGGCCACGACCCCGGCAATCAGGTAGTCGCATTGGCTTTTGGCGTGCTTGAGGATGTTCAGATGCCCGATGTGGAAGAGATCAAAAGCCCCCGGGGCATATCCAATTTTGAGACCCATTGTGTTTCTGCTGCCTTCCCGTTTGACGCCGGCCCAGTACCGGCGTTAGTGCGTCTAGCGTTTGGTTGCGTCTAGTAGGCCCCCACCGGATGAAGAATGACCCTGAACGTTCGCCACAGGATCATGATGTCGCCGGTCAGGGACCAGTTCTCTACGTAATAGAGGTCCCAGCGGACGCTCTCCTCCCAGCCCAGATTGGACCGGCCGTTGATTTGCCACAGACCCGTGATGCCCGGCTTGATCAGGAGCCGCCGGCTCACATCGCCCTCGTAGCCCGCGACTTCACCGGGCAGTTGCGGCCGTGGCCCCACCAGGCTCATGTCGCCCTTCAGGACGTTCCAGAACTGCGGCAGCTCGTCCAGCGAGTACTTCCTGAGCCAGCGTCCGCAGGTGGTGATCCGGGGATCGTTCTTGAGCTTGAACAGCAGCCCCGCCGCCTCGTTGAGGTCCTGCAGCGCCGCCAGGTCCTGCTCCGCGGTGGTGACCATGGAGCGGAATTTCACCATCTTGAACCGCTCACCGTTACGTCCAACCCGTTCCTGGCGGAAGAACACCGGCCCCTTGCTGTCGCGGACGATGATCCAGGCCAGGGCGCAAAGCAGGGGTGAGAGGATCAGCAGGGCCGCGGCGGATGCCACGATGTCCGTGAGGCGTTTGAGAGTGTGCTTGGCGCCGGTGAACCGCGGCAGCTCCACGTGCATGAGGGGCAGGCCTTCGACGGGCCGCCAGTGGATCCTGGGACCTGCGACGTCGGTCAGGCTCGAGGCCAGGACGAGGCCGGCCCGGGTGCCTTCCAGGGCCCAGCCCAGCTGCCGGATGGACCGGGTGCCGCCCTGAAGCGGCCCGGCCACCACCACGGCGTTCGCCCCTGTTTCTGCGACCTTTCCCGCGACAGAGTCGACGTCGCACAGGACGGGAACCCGCTCGGCGGAAATTTGCAGGTGGTCTTCGGTGTAGCCGGCCGGCAAGGCGGCCCCCACGACTTCGTAGGCGGCCCCGGAAACTTTGCCGAACTGCCGGATCACGTACTCGACGTCCGCCGGTTCCCCCACGACGATCACCTTGGATAGGTAGTGGCCAAAGAGCCTCTGGCGGTTCAGCCAGGCCCGCCATTGCCAGCGGTTGACTAACAGCAACAGGGCGCCGGCCGGAAGCGCGAGGGCAAAGTGGCTGCGGACCACATCGACGCCCAGGAGGATGACCATAATCGCGATCCCGCCGAAGACGCCCAGGGTCGCGTCAAGGACCCGCTTGTATTCCTCGGATCCGATTCCCAGGACTGTCTCTTCACGGGTGCGGTGCACTTCGAGGGCCAGGACCCAGACCAGGAGGATGGCAATGCTCGCGACCAGGTACGAACCGCCTCCTCCGCCACGGGTCAGCAAGGGCCCGCCTTCTTCGAGGCGGAAGACGTAGGCGGCCGCGACAGCGATCGCCATGATGGCAGTGTCCGTGAGCCGGAGCCAGCGACGATAGCGCTTGGCCCAGGACTTGCCTGAGTCCACAACGGCTGCGGGAAGGTCGTGGCCGGCGGCCGAGACGGCGGGCCAGGGCTGGCCGAGCGAACCGGCGCTCGAGGCCAGCACTGGCGCGGTCCGGCCGGTCAAACGGCTTCCCGGCGTCCGGTACCCCCTGCGGCGCTCATCGACGGCGCTCATGCCGGGTCCGCGCTTCTTCTCGGCGCGGACCCGCGAATAGACCGGTTAAGGGAGCCGGCGGCGGCTGGGGGGAGAGCCTCGGTCTCAGAAGGCTCTGACGCCGCCGGCTCCGACCTTGGCGTACGGCTGCCAGTTGCGGCACCGTACGATTCCAATGAAGGAGTTCGGTGTAGGGAGGTTACGGCACGACCACCTCTAATGGTGGCAGTGGCTGCCTCAGCAAGCAAGATGGTCTGCGAGACCAAACTTACCTGCAGGTCATGCCCGCGGTCGATTACCGCCCTGAAGTTCCTCATTTTGAGACCTTTGTGAGTTGTTCGTGGGACTGGCTTAAGTCAAGCGCCGGGACCGGATCTGCACACGAGTAGCGTTTACCCGACTTCTGTCGGCCCGCTTGCGATGGCACTACTTGGGGATACTCCCGCCGGTCCCCTGGGCCACCCGGGCTGTACGCAGGCGCCGCTGCCGCCGCCGGTCAGGCCCGCCCGTCAGGAGCGCCCGTTCGGGGTTCAGGCTTCGGGGGTCAGGCTTCGGGGGTCAGGGCGCCATGCCCCAGCAGGTCAGCGCGCCGGCCGACGCCGAGTTTGGCGAAGATCCGGGACAGATGCCCCTCCACGGTCCGTTGCGATACGCAG
Organism: uncultured Actinomycetota bacterium; assembly: GCA_963722145.1. GTDB lineage: Bacteria > Actinomycetota > Actinomycetes > Actinomycetales > Micrococcaceae > Arthrobacter. The sequence goes on from CAVRLW010000021.1 coordinate 39,890, forward strand.
AGCGCCGAGGCGATCTCGGCGTTCGTGGCCCCGCGGGACACGAGATCCAAGACCTCGGTTTCGCGGCCGGTCAGCGCGGCGCCGTGATCGCTGTGGACGATCTCCAACTGCGCCGACATGCCGGCCTCCACGAGCCGGTGATGGACCCGGCGCTGGACCGCGGTGAGCCGCCACCGGTCCGGGTCATCTGCCAGGATCCGCTCCGCCTGCTGGGCGGCTTCAAGAGCCAGCAGCCCGTGCCCGCCGCCGAGCGCCTCGTCGCTGATGCCAATGAGGTCGGCGGCGTCTGACGCCGATACCGCCAGCGCATAGGATTCCAGCAGGCGCGCTTCCGGGCCGTCCACGGCCCTGCTGCTCAGAGCCAGGGCCTCGGCCTCCGAAACGTCACCACTGCGGAACGCGAGCCGCCTGATATCGGTTTCAACGCCCCGCAGGCCCTCGTGCAGTGCCTCATCCGCCAGCTGCGCCAGGGCCGATGCACCGCTCCCATCCGGGCTGCTTCCGGGTTCCGCCGCCCGACAATACGCCTCCGCCAGCAGGCGAAGGGTTTTGGGCTCCCGGTAGTCCGAAAGCCGGAAGGCCAGGCAATGCTGGCTGGCCTCATAGTGCCGTCCGACGGCGGCAGCCGCGTAGGCTGCCACGGCGTGGGCAAACGGCAGCAGGTTCAAGGGGTCCGCGATGGTAAGTTCCTCCACGCCGAGCCGCACCTCGGCCAGGCATTCACGCATCCTGCCCTGGCGCAGCCTCGAGTATCCCCGCATGAGGTGGAGCATGCCGCCGCTGTACAGCAGCCGTCCCGGCTCGCGGGCCGCGTATTCGTCGAGGACCCTGCCGAGCCCGTCCCAGTCGCCGGCCCGGATCAGGTTCAGGCAGTGGCGCACCACCAGGTCCTCGAACACCAGGGGAAGCCCCAGGCTCCCGCTGCGGGCGCCGTTCCAGGCCTCCCCGTCCAGGCGCAGGCCTGTCCGCAGCTGGCCCTGCGCGGTCAGTAGTTCGGCGAGGAGGGAAACTGCCGGGACACGGATTTCGGGAGGCGTTCCGGCGGTATCGACCAGTTGGCGCAACCGGGTTCCGACGGCCGTGAACCTACCGTCCCACGTGCGGCTCAGGAGCTCTGCGGCCAGTCCCGCAGCGGCGGTCCCGACCCACAGCTGATCCTCGGAGGCACGTCCCGCAGGGTGCATGGAAGTCAGGGAATCGCGGGCCGGTGTCGCGGACCCGAGCCGGGCGGCGAGCAGGGCCGCCAGATAGGACGACCGTCCGGGCCGCACCGGCCGCGCCGACTCCAGGCACACCACGGCGGCCTGCGGGCGGCCGGCAATGAAGTGGGAATAAGCGAGCTGGATCCGGGCCTCGGAGAGGAAGCGGGCGTCCCGGATGGCGCCGGCGGCCCGGGCAGCCGTCGCGGGATCCAGGGCCGTGTTCGCGGTGACGGCGGCGTGGAGGAGCTGGACGGGAGGGATCTCCACGCCGCAGTCCAGGGACCAGCGCAGCCGGTTCAGGGCCGCGTCCGGCACTGCGGCACCTTCTGAGGGAAGCGACAGCACGCTCGAGCGCAGGGAGGAACTGCGGCCGGCCGGGACCCGGTGGCGGATGATTTCGCCAACTATCGGGCTCGCCGGCCGGACGAGCCGGTTGTGCCCGGCGGAGACGGCGATTATTCCGGCCGTGTCGAGCGCATCGACGGCCTTGGGACCGCTGATCCGCAGGATCTGGGCCAGGGAGAGCGGTCCTGCCAGGGCAACGATCGTGGCTGCGGTCTTCTCCTCCGGCGTCATGGAGCGCAGCTGCCGGTCAACGACGTCGGCGGCCGGAACCTGGGCCATGTCGGGGTTGGCCAGGAGATACCACACTCCGTGCCGGCAGCCCAGGGCGCCAGTGGAGCGGGCGTGCTGGATCAGGGACATCAGCATGAGCGGGTTCCCGTCAGCGGCGTCATGGAACACCGCACTGACCCACGGTGAGACGTCGGCCCGCAGGACCTGTTCGCACAGATGGTGCGTTCCTGTCCGGCTGAGCGGGGCAAGATCGAACTTGGCAATGATTCCGTCGTCCCACAGCGAGAGGAATTCTTCCGGGATCATCGGCCCGGGCCGGCACGTCGCCAGGATGCCCGCTGTGCCGGTGGCCGCGGCCTGTGCGAGTTGCCGGACAGTCCCGCTGTCGAGGCAATGCGCGTCGTCGACGACGAACAGAGGGCGGTCCGCCTCCGATCTGAGGCTGCCGGCCATTGCCTCCACGACGGCGGCATAGGAGTCGAGTTCCCGGTCTGGAAGCCGGGACAGGTACGGCGCCAGGGCGCCAAAGGGAACTGCGGCGAGGGCCGGGGTGGCCGTCAGCCGAATCAGGTGGCTGCGGGGCCCGAGTTCGCGGAGGGCGGCCTTGACGACGGCGGTCTTGCCCATCCCTGCCCCGCCGACAACGATCGCACCTGAGCGGGTGTCGTCGCGCAGGCAACGCACCAGATCCTTGAGCAGCGTTGACCGCTCGATCAGCGGGGCGGTCTCAGCCAGGCTTTCCATAGCCGGTTCTTCCTGCCGCCCTCTGCCTTCCCCGGAAAGCCACCCGGGAAGCCTCCCGGATTCTGCCGGGCTCAGCCGAGTCGGGCGCTGTCTGCCGGAGTCGAGATGACATCTTTGAGTTCCGATCGGCTGGCGACGTGCAGCTTCGAATACACCTGATAGAGGTGTCCCTCCACGGTGCGGACCGATACGTGCATCTGTTCCGCAATCTTGCGGTTGGACGTGCCGGCAGCGGCCCTGACCGCGACTTCACATTCCCTCGCCGTCAGGGTCGAGGTTGTGAGCGAGTGCAGACCGTTCTTGGGACTGCCGAACTTGTCATCGAGCGACTGCTGCGCCCGCTGGGCGATCCGCAGCGCGATCCGGTTGCCGGCGTCGTTCGCGCAGCTGACGGCTTTCCGGGCCGCATCCCGGGCGAAGACGGCGTTGCCGGACGCGTCAGCGTCCTTGGACGCCCCCAGCAAGAGTTCGCTGTCCGCCTCCCGCATGCCCTCGGCCAGCCGTGAGCACAGGGCCGCGAATTGCCCGGTCACCCGGCCGCCGAGGCTGCCGAGCTTGTGGCCCATCTGGCGGTCTCCCAGCCTGGTGGCCGCGGACAGGAACAGGAGCGCCGGGGCCACGGCCGAGGATTCTGCGTCGTTCTCCGCCTCGGCTGCGAGGGCGCGGATGGACGCTGCCCGCTGACCGAGCTCGGCCTGGGCCGAGAGTTCGAAGTAGCGTGTGAGCCGTTCGGCCAGCCATGCCGCGGGTGGCCGTGGCTGGTCCAGGTCGCCCAGCAGGTGGCCGGCCGTCTCCTCTTCGCCCTGCAGGGCGGCGGCATAGGCACAGACTGCCGTGGCCAGTCCGGTCAAAGCATCGGGGTCCTGTGCCCGGAGCTGCCACCTGCCGGCCTGAAGCCGGGACAGGGCGTCATCCAGGTGCCCGGCGTGCAGGTCAATGACGCCGTGGCCAATCTCGAACATCCCGCCGAGCCGGGTCTGGGGCTCGACGCCGCCATAGGTCTCGTCAAGGTAGACGGCTGCCTCCCGGAACTTTGCCGAGAGCAGGAGCAGGAGCAGGAACCTGCCCCTGATCTCACGGACAGCCCGGTCCGTGAGGTGCACGTTGGCTGTGGCGGCCAGGACCTGCTTGCCCAGGGCCAGCGCCCATACGACGTTCCCGGTGACGGCCAGGGCCTCGCAGCGAACGCTGGCGGCCACGATGCGCAGTTCGCTGCCCAGGTCTGTGGTGTCCACGTGGTCGGTCGCGGCCAGGACATCGGCGTAGCGTCCCTGGAACGCGGCGAGCTCGGCCTCGGCCAGGCGCAGCTGCTCGCGGACCGCTCCCACCTCGTAGCTGTGCTGCTCCGGTTCTCCGGCCAGCCGCTCGGCGAGCTCCAGCAGCCGGGTCTGGGCATCGGCTCCCGCGGCCGGGCTGCGCTTTTCCAGCTCTGCCCGCAGGAGCTGCAAGGCGCTCCACTCGGACAGCGGAAGCTCCCGGCAGGCAGCGTCATCCAGCGCCTCCAGAACCCGGCGCGCGGACTCCGTGTTATTCACCAGGATGTGGGCATTCACTGATTCGATGGCCGTCAGGACGGCGGGTTCGCTTCCTTCGGCCTCCTGGATGAACCGCAGGGCGGCCTCGGGGTCCGACGCGCTGTTAGCGGTGTGGGCCGCGGCCAGGGCCACCTCCGGACGTACTTGCTCTCCGCAGTCCAGTGCCCAGGCGACGCCGGTCGCGCCGCCGGAGTCCAGGGCGTCCGACTCCTGGAGCACGGCCGTGAGCCGGCGGCGGAGTTCGGCGCTGCGGCCGGGCGGGACCACGCTGGCGACGATTCCGGCGGTCACGGGGTTGGCGACGCTCACCATCGGCGGATGGTCATGGGTGACCTGGATCAGGGCCCGTTCCTGGAGAGCGTCCATGTCCTGGGGGTTGGCGATGAGCATGAGGGTCTGCAGCGGGACCGCGCCAGCAAGTGCCAGCAGTTCAAAGACGTCGCGCTGGCCGGTGCCAAGCCGGTTGAGGCGTGCCTTCACGACGTCGCGGATCTCCCCGGTCAGGGCAATGGGGCCGTTGCCCAGGAACCATACGCCGTCCTGGCGGACCACTGTGCCCAGCTTGATCTGTTCCCGGGCCAGGGAATGGAGGAACAGGGCGTTTCCCCCGCTCGCGCTCCAGAGCGCCCGGGCGGCGGTCAGGGAGAAACGGCCGCCGTATTCATGATGCAGCGTTGCTGCCGTCTCGGCGAAGTCGAACGGTCCAAGGTCTACCCGCCTGAGCAGGTCATCCTTCCACAGGCCCATGATGTCGCCGCCGACGTGGGGCATGTCCACGCACGCCGCCAGCAGGGTGACATGGGCTCCTGCGCTCAACTGGGCCACCATCATGCTCGAGAGCTCGTCGAGGTCATGGGCGTTGTCCACGAAAAGGATGATTTGCCGCCCCTCTGATTTGTTGTGGAGCAGCTGGGTCAGTCCGCGCAGCACCATCAGGGGGTGCTCGAGGTGGGAGGCGTCGAGGTCATTCAGGAGGACGCTCAGGGCCCCGTAGGGAAGCTTGGAGGAAATGGAGCTGCCCCGAACCTGGACTACCAGGTACTCGTCGCCGAGCTGCTCAAGGGCGCGCTGGGCGATAAAGGACTTGCCGGCCCCGTGGTCGCCCACGAGTACTATGCCGCAGCCGGACCCTGATGTCAGGGTCTCAACGATGTCGGCGACTACCTGCTGGCGGGTGAAGGGTTTGTCCTTATTCCGGCCATATCCGTTTCTTGGCACCGGAAAAATGGCTTCTGTCTGGCCGCTGCCCGCAGGCAAGCCGGCGTCTTGCTGGAACATATGAGAGACCTTCGCAATCAAAGTGTGAGCGGTGATATATCCACGGTAGGGACTACGCGTATTTTCGGTATGCGTAAGTAGTACTCGAATACTTAGCGAGTATTCGGGCCGCTCTACGTAGCTGTACTCAGTTGGACGCGCACCACCGCAAGGCCCAAACCAAGTAGTCGAAATCCAGGTTCACGTGTCCGTGACCGTAGCGCCGCCGATACCGGAAAATCAGCGCGCCGCAGGCACACCGCAGGCCGGGCCGGCCGCCCAACAAGGGCCCTTAATCGCCCCGTCCGGCTGCCTGTCCGCTAGCGTCCGGCTACCTGTCCGCTAGCGTCCGCCGATACCGGGAAGCTGTTCCCGGCCCTTGACGTTGAGCTTGGCGTAGCTGCGGTAGAGATGGCCTTCGACCGTGCGCACGGACACCTGGAGCTCGGCGGCGATCTGCCGGTCGGTGAGGCCGCGTACAGCCAGCGCCACAATGTCGCGCTCGCGGCGGGTCAGGATGCCAAGGGAGTCATCGCTCTTGGCCGTGTCCTCACCGGGGAGGTCGTCGGCCCGGTCCAGGCACCGCTTCCGCTGCGAATTCGCCATCCGCTCCCTCAGGGTGTCGCCCGCGGCCCGGTAGGCGTGCGCCGCGGCGTCGTAGGCAAGGGCGGCAAAGGTCCACAGTTCCGCCGCTTCACAGGTCTTCGCGGCCTCCAGGTGGTCTGCGGGGTTGTCCGTGCTGATGGCTGCGGCGTAGGCGCAGATCGCGGCGGGACGTGGGCCCTCAAGCCCGGCCCGGAGTTCGAGCAGCCTCGGCGCCGAGTCCGTGTCCCCCAGGGCCAGGCAGAAGGCCAGTGCGTCGAGTTCGAGGCCCGGGGTGTCCATGTCCGGGTCCGGGTGTCCGAGCCGCTGCAGTTCCGCGATGGCTCCGGGGTAGTTCCCGAGCCGGGCTTTTCCATAGACCACGGCCATCGCGGCCAGAGAGCGCATGTACCGCGGCAAAGCCGCAGGAGCGGCCTCGAAGTCGGCGAGGAGAAGCTCCGCTTTCGTCTGGGCACCGACTTCGGCGGCCGCCGCGAAGGCCATGGCCGCTGTGAGGGCGAACAGCTGCTGCGGGTCGGTCAACCGCAGCGCTTCGAGCGCGGCACTCAGGGTGTTCAGGGCCTGGGCGGCCTTGCCCTGGTAGAGCATAATGATGCCGTGGGCCGCGTGGACTCCCCCGCCGAAGGAAATCAGGTTGGGCCCGGATCCGGCGACAAAGCCGGTCAGGAGGGTCTCGGCCCCCTGCCAGTCGCCGGCGTGGATCGCGGCTGCGGCGGCACGGACCACGAGGAAGTCGGTGAGGAAGTAGAGCTCATCGTGATCGGCCCCGGCGGCCTCGATTGCCTGGGACATCACGGCGAGGGCGCTTAGTCCCTTGCCGCCGGCCAGGAGCCGCTCCGCGTCTAGGCAGAGCCGGAACGCCTTTTCGAGGGTGTTCAACGGCTTGGTGCCGGCGGACGCGTCCGCGCCGGACGCATCCTCCGCGGCAGGGGCCGCCGCGTACTCGCCTGCCAGCGCCAGGACCATGGCCTCCATGGTGTTCAGGCGCTCTCTTGTGGCACGCTCAATGGCTTCGGCGTCGTCCGGCCGGGCGGCGGCGAGGCGTTCGGCGCCACGGTGGAGCACCTGGGCCCGTTTCATGATCTCTGCCGGCGTGTGGCCCAGCGCCGACATCACCGCGGCCCACAGGAGAGATCCGGCCAGGAGGCCGGGGACGCTGTTGCCCTGGCCGAAATCGGCGTCGAGGAGGTCCCGGGCTGCGACGTAGTCGGAGGCGTTGTAGCGGGTCCGCGCTATAACGGCACGGGCCGCCATCTGCAGTTCCGGATCCTTGACGAGGGCGGCAGCCTTCCGGGCGAGTTCATCCTCGTAAAGCCGGCTGGCCAGCACGGCGGCCCTCAGGAGCTGCCGGTCCTCGACTTCCGCACCGCATTCGATCGACCAGCTCACGTGGCGCAGCAGTCCTTCGGCCGACGTCGGCTCGTTGTCCATCTTGCGCAGCAGACTCTGCCGAAGCTGCAGGCTCCTCGCCGGAGAGATAAGGTTCCGCAGGGTGTCGCCGTAGACGGTATGCCACAGCCGCAGCTCACCGGAGGCGGGGTCCGTCACCCGGATCAGTTCGCTGTCGATCAGCGAACCCACGGCCTCTTCGCCGGCCACTGACTCGATCAGTTCCCTGGACACGGGTTCGGCCAGCGCCACCAGGTTCAGGGCTTGCCGTTCTTCCGGCGAGCGCAGCAGCAGCTGCCGGCGCACGACGTCGGTCAGCCGGTCGCCGTGGCTGTTGAGGTGCCGGGTGAACAGCCAGACACCGTTGCGCCGCAGCAGCGTGCCGTCGTTCTTGGCGTCGTCGAGGAGCCCGTTGAGGAGCATCGGGTTGCCGCCGGAGGCCTCCCAGAGGATCTCGGCGACGTTCGGCAGAACTTGCGAGCCGAGCTCGCCCTCGAGCATCTCCGTGGTCTGGGCGAGGGTGAGCGGGCGGAGGTCGTGCCGTTCGGCGATGCCCTCAAACCAGAGCTGCAGGAGCGGTTCCGGAAGTCCGGGCCGGGCGGCCGCGCCCACGAGCAGTTTCGCCCAGCCGGCCGCAGCCAGTTCCGCCAGGATCCCGGCCGTCGCCTCGTCGAGGTCGTGGGCGTCGTCGACGACCAGCAGCAGGGGCTTCTGGGTGGCGCGCTTCTGCTCTTCCAGGTGGGCCCACAGCGTCCTCAGCACGGCCAGCTGCGATGTTGCTTCCTGCACTGGCAGTCCGACGATGAAGGGGCCGAGGACACCGTATGGCACCTTGGTCAGCGACGCGCTGCCGTGGATCGGCACCGGGGTCACCTCGGATCCCAGCTCCGCCACGACTGCTTCGATGAGCCTGGATTTGCCCATCCCGCTGTCGCCGAGGACGAATACGGCCACATGGCTGCCGCCCTGGAGGGCCTCCATTGCCGACATCAAATCTTCCGACCTCCCGGTCAAGGCGCGGGTCGGCGCCGTGCCGGGGTTCCCCACCGGCCCCCTAGATGAGTCCAAGCAGATCACTTCGCGAAGAAACGCCGAGCTTCGTGAACACCTGGTACAGGTGGCCCTCCACAGTTCTGACGGAAATGCCCACTTCCAGGGCGATGTCCTTGTTGGAGACCCCGTTCCCGGCGAGGGTGGCGATTTGCCGCTCCCGTTCCGTCAGCAGCGGGCCCTTATTGCGCGGCATGACGGGCAGCGCCGGAACTGACTCCGAGAGGCTCTCGAGCATGCTGTACGCCGCGTTGGCGCTGGCGGTCAGTCCGGCGCCCTTCGCGTAGTCGAACGCGAGCGCCGCGCACCTCGCCTGGACGGCGTCCAGCTCGAGGCTCGCGGCCTGCTCGGCGGCTTCGAGCATGATCGCTGCGTCCTTCTTCCGGCCGCCGACGGCGACCGTGCGGGACAGCTCGGCAAGCGGCCCCTGCCGCAGCCCGGCGATTTCCTCCATGAAATGAAAATCCTTGACGGTTCCATTCACGGTGGCCCCGAACATGCAGATGCCGGCCAGTGTGTGGCGGCCCTTCCGGAAGTGTGCCTCGGCGGACCGTACCAGCCGGTCCTTGGCCTCGGGGTCACCGAGCCACCGCGAGGCCATGTCCATGCAGAATTCCGTGGACGTGCCGACTGTGAAGCGGGCCGGGCCGTCAGCCGAGCGGGCCCGGTCCAGGTAGATTGTGGCCTGGACCGAGTTGCCGGTCTGGGCGTAGGCAAAAGCGGTGGCGGCGTAGGCCTGGCGCAGGGACTGCAGGCTCGCCCGGACCTCCAACTGGGCGATCGCGGCCAGCAACGGGTCCAGTGCCATGTAGCCGCGGCCGGCATACACATAGGCCAGCCCGACGGCGAGGTCGGTGGCGGCGCTGCCGGAATGCAGGCCGTGCCCTGCCCGGCCGCTCGCGTCCTTGAGCATGTCGATGGCCTGGCGCCACAGGCCGGAGACCAGCAGCACGTTGAAGGAGCGCCAGGCGAAGTTTTCGCGGATGCGCGGCACGTTGGACCACTCGCCCAGCTGTCCGCCGATCTCCCGCATGAGTTTGCGGGCATCGAGTTCGTGGCCGGTCAGGGACCAGGCCTCCATCAGGATGATGGCCGATCTGAGCCGGTGCACGGGGTCGGCGCCCGGGACGTCAGTGGTGGCCGCGGTGGTGAGGCGCCCCATTATGGGCTCGAAATCCCCGATGAAGGAGAAGTAGTTGAACTCGCACAGATCCAGGCACAGCCCCGCCCGGGAAAGTGCCGCCGGGGCGGCGGGCGGCTCGTCCAGGCTCAAGTCCTGGAGCCGGACCCGGGCCTGCCGGAGCAGCTCGGGGACCTCGCCGGAGCGGTCGTCCAGCCAGGCCATGCAGTCAGCTTTGGCGGCGATGAATTCGGCAAAGTTCTCGGCCGCGAGGTCATTGACCTGACGTTCGGAGACATCGTCCAGCGCCGACATGGCCTGCAGCGGCAGGCCGAGCTGGAGGTAGGCGGCCGATTTCTGGAGCTGTCCTTCGACCCACTCAGGGTCCGAGGGAGTCAGGCTGCCGGCGCACTTGAGGGCAAACTTCGGGTCGAAGAGCTTCACGGCGGCGCTGGCAGCCGCCACAGCGTGGGCGGGTGCCAGTTGGGCGTTGCAGTCGTGGGTCCACGCCGCGTAGGCCAGCAGGTCCTCGACTGTCAGTTCGTCGAGTTCATGCTCCTGGTGCCCGGGGACCTTGTCCCGTAGCTCCAGCCGGCGCTCGACGCTGAGCCAGTTGCGGACAATGTCGCCGAGGTAGCGGTCGCCCAGCGTCACGAGGTGCCGGTCCGTGCGGTCGACGACGATCTGGCCGGCCTCTTCCATGTCGGCGATTACACCGGGGCTGTACATCCTGGCGAGCCGGGACAGGGGCAGCGTCCGGGCACATGAGAGGACATCGATGACCTCACGGGCCTCGGGTGATTCCCTGGCGTACCTGGCCCGGACAATATCTTCCAGCGCCGTCCGGCCATCCAGCACCACCTCATCGACCAAGGTCCACACGGATCCGGACAAGACAAGGTTCCCGCGTTCGATTTGTTCGGAGACGACGGCCTGCAGGAGCGTGGGGCTGCCGCCGACCAGCTGGTGCAGCTGGCTTGCCAGGGCAGTCGAGACCCGATGGCCCAATGCTGACTGCAGGACCTCCAGCGTTTCGAGTTCGGTCAGGTTGGCGAGCCGGACCTCGGCAAGATGGCCCGAGGTGATGAGCCAGTAGAAGTCCGACGGAAGGTCTGTTGTGCGCTGGGCGGTTGCGATCAGCCGGGCGGTCCGGGTCTGCAGCAGGTTCAGCAGTACCCCGGTACTGAGTTCGTCGAGGGATCCGGCGTTGTCGAGCAGGATCACGCACTGGCGGCCGGCGGCGTCGTCGCGGATCAGCGAAGTAATACCGTGCAGGATGGCGGTCGGCGAGCCCAGGGAGCTCTGCGGGAGGCGCGCAAGGGTGAAGGCGAGGCAACCGTACGGGGTTGCCGAACCGGGCCCCGAGCTGCGGAGCTGGATGGTGTACACCTCGGGGCCGAATCCCGCGAGGGCAGTCCGGCCGACAAGCGTCTTGCCCACACCGCGGTCGCCCGTGATGACAACGCCCATCCGGTCGTGCGCCAGCAACTCCTGGCGGACACGCTCGGCATCAGCGTTCCGCGCCAAACCGGACCAACCGTGCCTCGCGACCGGACCGGCAGCATGTTCTTCTTCGGCGGGTGCCAATGTAGTGGAAACATTCCCCCAGCCCAGCGAATCCCTCGACATGTAGTTTCCTTCGTACCGCTTTGCAGACAGCAACCCCGGACTGCCCACTTAGAAGTAGCGTATCCCTATCCCCCGACATGAGAGTAGACAGATCATAGCTGGAATGCCGAAAGCTTGGAAAGGAAACCCGCCATACGGATACAACTAATACGCCCGGCGCGTGCCGCGGAGCCGGGCCGGCCGCGCCGACGGAGAGTTTGGGCCGCTCTTACGGGGTCTTGGCGGGGTGGAACTTTTGTTGCGCGGCGGGCAGACCGTCCCGGACCAGGACTTCGACGGCGTCGGCCGCTGAGTCGATGAGGAAGGGCAGCTCCTTCTTCTCCGGGGCGGAAAAATCGCGCAGGACGAAGTCCGCAGTCTCCATCCGGCCCGGCGGACGCCCGACGCCCACCCGCACGCGCAGGTAGTCCTTGGTGGCCAGGGCCTTGGAGATGTCCCGCAGCCCGTTGTGGCCGCCTTCGCCGCCGCCGATCTTGAGCCGCACGGTGTCGAAAGGGATGTCAATCTCGTCATGGACGGCAATGACATGGGCGGGATCGATCCCGTAGAACTGGGCCAGGGCCGAGACCGGTCCGCCGGAGACGTTCATGTAGGACAGCGGCTTGGCCAGCACGATCCGGGGCCCGCCGATGCCCAGGCGCCCTTCGAGGACCTGGGCGCGCGACTTGTGCGATTTGAAGCCGCCGCCGACGCGCGAGGCGAGTTCGTCCAGCACCATCTGGCCGACGTTGTGCCGGTTATGGCTGTACTCGGATCCGGGGTTGCCAAGGCCTACGATCAGCCAGGTGTCAGTCATGGATCAGTCCTTCGGTGGGACGCGGCAGGGTGGGACGTCAGGTGGGCGGTGAAGCGGGGAGGCCGGCTCCGGGGCGTGTTCGGCGCGGGATACGACGACATCAGAGACGACGGCGGCCGGGCCCCTGAGGGACCCGGCCACCGGTAAACTCGCCGAAATTACTCGGCTGCGGCCGAGGAACCTTCGGTGGTGTCGGCCGAAGCCTCTTCCTCGGAGACCTCGGTGGCCTCGGAGATGTGAACGACCAGAGCCTCGTCGTCGGCCAGCAGGACGGAGCCCTTCGGCAGGACGAGGTCGGAAGCGTGGATGTGCTCGCCGGCGCTGCGGCCCTCAATGCTGACCTCGATGGCGGTCGGCAGGTGGGTTGCCTCGGCCTCCAGGGAGACGGTGGTCATTTCCTGGTTGTACACGTTGCCCGGAGCCAGTTCGCCGTTCAGGTGGACGGGGACGTCAACGGTGACCTTCTCGCCGGTGCGGACGGTCAGCAGGTCGAGGTGCTCGATGATCTGCTTGATCGGGTTGCGCTGGATGTCCTTGACGAGAGCCAGGTGCTGCTCGCCGTCGATGTCCAGGGTCAGCAGGGCGTTGGCCTTGCGAACGGCGAGGGTGGTGGCCTTCGCCGGCAGGGTGATGTGGATCGGCTCGGCGCCGTGGCCGTAGATGACGGCCGGGATCAGGTTGGCCATGCGGGCGCGGCGGGCGAAGCCCTTGCCGAATTCGGTGCGGACTTCTGCTGCGAGCTTCTGCTCAGACATGGATATCTCCTCGTGGGATTTCAAGCTGTGGGACTAAAGGGTGTTCAGCAAGGGCGGAGGTCTGTTTACGACCTTCAACGCCGGGCTGCCGTGCAGCTGCCCTTCAGAAGGAGATTCAGACCCAGTCGATAACGGAGACCAGCAGTCCGGTTGCCGTGCATATTGTTTGCACACGGTGACCGGCGCTCTCCCTCGCCAAGGTTTCGGTACAAGGCTACCAGCGCAGGGCCCGGTTTCTAAAACCGGGCCCTGCGCCGGGCGGCTCAGGCTTGGCCGTCGAACAGGCTGGTGACGGAGCCGTCGTCGAACACTTCACGGATGGCGCGGGCGATCAGCGGTGCGATGGACAGCACGGTCAGCTGCGGGAAGCGCTTGTCCGGGGTGATCGGCAGCGTGTTGGTGACCACTACCTCGCGGGCGCCGGACTCGGACAGGCGGCGGGCTGCCGGATCGGAGAACACGGCGTGGGTCGCGGCGATGATGACATCCTTGGCGCCGGCGTTCTTGAGCACCTGGACGGCGCCGGAGATGGTTCCGCCGGTGTCGATCATGTCGTCAATCAGGACACAGGTGCGGCCTTCAATCTGGCCCACGACCGTCTTGGAGACGGCCTGGTTGGGCACGGTGAGGTCCCGGCTCTTGTGCACGAAGGCCAGCGGCGCGCCGCCGAGGCGCTCGGCCCACTGCTCGGCGACGCGGACGCGGCCGGTGTCCGGCGAGACGACCGTGACCTTGTCCGAGCCGACACGGGTGCGGATGTAGTCGGCCAGGAGCGGAATGGCCATGAGGTGGTCCACGGGGCCGTCGAAGAAGCCCTGGATCTGGGAGGTGTGCAGGTCGACGCTCATGATGCGGTCGGCGCCGGCGGTCTTGTACAGATCGGCGACCAGGCGTGCCGAGATCGGCTCGCGGCCGCGGCCCTTCTTGTCCTGCCGGGCGTAGGGGTAGAACGGGGACACGACCGTGATGCGCTTGGCGGAGGCCCGCTTGAGCGAATCGATCATGATCAGCTGTTCCATGAGCCAGTTGTTCAACGGGGCCGGGTGGGCCTGGATCACGAAGGCGTCGGTGCCTCGGACGCTCTCGCCGGCCCGCACGTAGATCTCGCCGTTGGCGAAGTCGTAGGCGTCCAGGGGCAGCAGCTCGGTACCCAGCTCCTTCGCGATCTCCTTCGCCAGCTCAGGGTGCGCGCGCCCCGCGGCCAGCACCAGCTTCTTCTCGCCGCGTGCCGTAATTTCGCTCATGATTGCTAGCCCTCTTCTGTCGGTGCCGGAGTAGTGGAGGATGTTGGGGCCGCGCCCGCGGCGCCGGCGGGCTCGGCCAGGGCGGACTGGGCCAGTGCGGACTGGGCCAGGGCGGCGGAGAGGGAACCGGGGCGGTTGGCCGCAACCCAGCCTTCGGTGTTCCGCTGCCTGGCCACGGAGAGGGCCAGGGCGCCGGCCGGGACGTCCTGGCGGATGATCGCGCCGGCACCGCTGTAGGCGCCGTCGCCCACGCTGACGGGAGCGACGAACACCGTATTGGAACCGGTGCGCACACCCGAGCCGATCACCGTACGGTGCTTCTTCTCGCCGTCGTAGTTGGCGGTGATGTTGCCGCAGCCGATGTTGGTGTCCTCGCCGATTTCCGCGTCCCCGGCGTAGCCGAGGTGGGACAGCTTCGAGCCGCGGCCGATCGTGACGTTCTTGGTCTCGTAGAACGCGCCGATCTTGCCGGTCTCGCCCAGGACGGTGCCGGGGCGCAGGTAAGTGAAGGGGCCGACGCTGGCGCGGGCGCCGATCGTGGAGCCGGAGCCGTGGGTGCGGATCACCGTGGCGCCCTCCCCCACCGTGACGTCGGTCAGCGTGGTGTCCGGGCCGACGACGGCGTCGCGCGCCACCGTAGTGGCGCCGTGCAGCTGGGTGTTGGGCAGGAGGCGGACGTCCTCGTCGAGCGTCACCGTGGCGTCGATCCACGTGGTGGCGGGATCCACGACGGTCACGCCGGCGCGCATCCACGCCTCGACGGTGCGGCGGTTGTGTTCGGCGCCGAGCGCCGAGAGCTGGACGCGGTCGTTGGCGCCCTCCACCTGCCAGCGGTCTTCGGTGACGACGGCGGCGACGCGGCCGCCCGCGGCGCGGGCCAGGGCCAGGACATCGGTGAGGTACTTTTCGCCCTGGGCGTTGTCCGTGGTGACGTGGACCAGCGCGTCGCGCAGCACGGCGGCGTCGAAAGCGTAGATGCCGGAGTTGATTTCACGGATTTCGCGTTCGGCGCTGCTGGCGTCCTTGTGCTCGCGGATTCCCGTGACGGTTCCGTCTTCTGCCCGGAGGATGCGCCCGTAGCCGGTGGCGTCGTCGAGCACGGCGGTGAGGACAGTGACGGCGTTGCCCTCGGCCTCGTGGGCGGCGACGAGCTCGGCGAGCAGTTCGCCGGTGAGCAGGGGGACGTCGCCGTACGTGACAACGACCGTTCCGCTCAGCCGTCCTTGGGGGTGAAGCGTGTCGAGGGCATCCAGGGCCGCTTCTACGGCGCGGCCGGTGCCGGGCACGTCGTCCTGGTCAACGATCAGGGCCTGCGGATCGAGGGCGGTGACGTGGGTGGCGACGAGGTCGCGTTCATGCCGGACCACGAGTGCCAGCTCGTGGGGGTTGATACTGCGCGCCGCGTGGAGCGCGTGGCCGACCAGGGAGCGGCCGCCGATCTCATGGAGAATTTTTGGGGTACGGGATTTCATCCGGGTACCGGCCCCTGCAGCTAGGACAATCACGGCAGCTGGGCCAGTGTTCTCGGGGCTCACGTATTGGCTCTCCTTGCTTGGTTGCGCAGTGTGTCTCGCCAGTTCCGCCCATAGGACTCGAACCTATACTCCACGGCTCCAAAGGCCGGGGTGCTGCCATTACACCAGAGCGGACCGTGCCGGGCTTGACCTGTGGCACGAGAACCAATTCTGCCACGAAGGTTGACGCTCGTGCGACTCAGCGCCCCGGAAAGGGCCGCGGGCCGGTGCGGCTGCACGGTAGGCGGCAGGGTAAGGCGGCGGGCCTGTGCGCCGGAGGTAGGGCCTAGAACGGCCTGACCGGGGTCCAGATGGAACCGGGGGCCGCAGCCAGGATTGAATCCCGGGGCTGGTGGGGGCTCGCTCGCTGCCGCGGGACATGCCCAGTGTCGGCTTCGAGGAATGGACATAACACCAATATGCCCATCCTTGGCCCGCGCCGCGGGACATGTGGTGCGGGTTTCATGCGCTCGGCGGGACATCCCCCCGCGCACGCCGAGCCCATTCCGTGCACCGCTGGGCATGCCCAGTGTGGGCCCCGAGGAATGGACATAACCCCAATATGCTCATTGTTGGCCCGCGCCGAGGGACATGTCCAGCCGTGCCTAGACACACTGGGCATGTCCCGCGGCCGCCAGGAACCTACTCCCCCAGCACTTCCAAGGCCTCGAGCCATTCGAGTTCGAGGGCTTCGCGTTCCCCGGCGAGCTCCCGGAGCTTCGCGTTGAGTTCGGCGAGCTGGTCGAACTTGCCGGCGTCCCCGGCCCCGGCCGTCATCTGGGCGTGGATCTTGTCTTCCTGCTGCTTGAGTTTGCCCAGCTGGCGGTCGATCCGGTTCTTGGCCTTGCGGGCGTCGCGCTTTTCGGCCTCCGAAGGGCCCGCGACTGCCGGCGCGGCACCCCCGCCGGCGGAGGTGACGGGGTTCCCGCCGCCGGTGATCGTGGAGCCGGCGAGGGCCCCTTCCCGCAGTTCGAGGTACTGGTCCACGCCGCGCGGCAGGGCACGGATCTTGCCGTCGCCCAGGAGCGCCATCTGGTGGTCCGTGACGCGCTCCAGCAGGTACCGGTCGTGGCTGACCACAACGAGCGTGCCGGGCCAGCCGTCGAGCACATCTTCGACGGCGGCGAGGGTATCGGTGTCGAGGTCGTTGGTCGGCTCGTCAAGCATCAGCACGTTCGGCTCCCCCACGAGCAGGCGCAGGAGCTGCAGCCGCCGGCGTTCGCCACCGGAGAGGTCCCTGACCGGCGTCCACTGCTTCTCGTTGGTGAAGCCAAGCTGCTCCACGAGCTGGCCGGCGGTGAATTCCTTGCCGCCGACGTTGAAGGAGCGCTTTTCCCGCTCGATCACTTCGATCACGCGCAGGTCCGAGACGTCGTCGAGTTCCTTGACCTCCTGGGTGAGGACCGCGGTGACCACCGTCTTGCCGCGCTTGACCTTTCCGGAGCTGGGCTGGATCTCGCCGTTGAGGAGCTTCAGCAGGGTGGTCTTGCCGGCGCCGTTGACGCCGACCAGGCCCAGCCGCTCCCCCGGCGCAAGCCGCAGCGTGATGTTGTCGAAGAGCTTCTGCCCGGGGTCGCCGCCGAGGAAGTCCAGCGAGACGTTCTCCAGGTCCAGGACGTCCTTGCCGAGCCGGGCCGTGGCCATCTTGCTCAGCGCCGTCGAGTCGCGCGGCTCGGGGACATCGGCGATCAGCGCGTTGGCTGCCTCGATGCGGAACTTGGGCTTGGCGGTGCGGGCCGGGGCCCCGCGCCGGAGCCAGGCGAGCTCCTTCTTCACGAGCTGCTGGCGCTTGCTTTCGACCACGGAAGCCGAGCGGTCACGTTCGGCGCGGGCCAGCACATAGGCTGCGTAGCCGCCGTCGAACGGGTCCATGATGCCGTCGTGGATTTCCCAGGTCTTGGTGCAGACTTCATCGAGGAACCAGCGGTCGTGGGTGACCACCAGGAAGGCGCCCTGGTTGGCCCGCCAGCGGGTCTTCAGGTGCCGTGACAGCCACGCGACGCCTTCGACGTCGAGGTGGTTGGTGGGCTCGTCGAGCATGATGACGTCGTGGTCCTCGATCAGCAGCTTGGCCAGCGCCACACGGCGCTTCTGCCCGCCGGAGAGCGCATGGACGTTGGCGTGCCAGTCGACGTCGGACACGAGTCCGCCCATGACTTCGCGGATCTGGGGATTGCGGGCCCATTCATAGTCGGCCTGGTCCCCGACGATCGCGGCCCCGACGGTGAGGTCGCCGTCCAGCACGTCGCTCTGGTCCAGGTAGCCGATGTTGACCTCGCTGCGCTTGGTCACCCGGCCGGAGTCCGGCGTGGAGCGCATGGCCAGCAGCCGCATGAGGGTCGACTTGCCGTCGCCGTTGCGGCCCACCATGCCGATCCGGTCTCCCTCTTCAAGGCCGAGGGTAATGCCGTTGAGGACGGTACGGGTTGCATACGAAACCGTGAGGTTCTCGCCGCCGAGCAGGTGTGCCACTGGGAACTGCTTTCTTAGGTGTATCGGTGAAGTGATGCTGTTAAGTCATGAGGTGCGGTGCGTCAAAAGCTCCTAAAGGAGCGTATCGGAGATGATGCGGGCCCCGTGCACCGGGCCGTGCACCGCCAGGGCGTCGAAACTGTGGTGGCGGAGCTCGTCGGCGAGCCCGGCCGCCGCGGCGGGGCTGTGTGCGAGGAACGCGACAGTGGGTCCGGAGCCGGAGACGATTCCGGCGATCGCACCGCAGGCCTCGCCGCGGCCCAGGGTCTCGCGCAGGCCCGGGGCGAGCTCGATCGAGGCGCGTTGCAGGTCGTTGACCAGGACACGGCTCAGGGCGTCGGCGTCGCCGGTGCGCAGCGCAGTAATGACGCCGGGATCGACGGCGTCGGGTTCGTCCACCGCCACTCCCTCGGCCGCGCGCAGCCGGTCCAGGGTCCGGAAAACCTCCGGGGTGGACAGGCCGAAGTCGGCCGTGACCAGGACCCAGTCCGTCTGGGCCTTGACGAGGGCCGGCGAGAGGTCGTCGCCCACGCCCAGGCCGACGGCAGTGCCGCCCAGCAGCGCAAAAGGGACGTCGGCGCCAAGTTCGGCGGCCAGATGGGCGAGCTCGTCGCGGGACAGGCCGCTGTTCCACAAGGCGTCGCAGGCCAGCAAGGTGGCGGCGGCGTCGGCGGATCCGCCGCCCATGCCGCCGGCCACAGGCACCCGTTTGGTGATCTCCAGGTGGACGCCGGTGGAGTGCTCCGAGACGTCGGCCATGATGGCTGCCGCCTTGTAGGCCAGGTTGCGGTGATCGAGCGGGATGTCGACGCCGTCAAGATCCAGGGTGCTCGCGTCACTGATGCTGACGGTGATCTTGCCGTTATCGGTGCTGGTGGCGGCAACTTCTTCGTAGAGTGAGACGGCCAGGTAGACGCTGGCAACCGAGTGGTAGCCGTCCGGCCGCAACGGCCCTACGTCCAGTGAGACGTTGACCTTGCCTGGAGCCTTAACCCGAACGGTCCTCGCGGCAAAGCGCCCTCTCACTGCGTTCATGGCTCCACGCTATGGCATCGCGGCCCGGGCTCCAAGCACGCAACAGCTCCCATGGGAACTCATAGGAGCTCAAAACGACCTCAGGCGACAGGCTGCTCGTGGGCTTCGGCGATTCTGGCGAACGCCGCAATGTCGATCACTTCACCCCGGGCGGTGGGGTCGACGCCGGCGGCCCGCAGGCAGCGTTCGGCCTCGGCGGCACTGCCGGCCCAGCCGGCCAGCGCAGCCCGGAGCGTCTTGCGGCGCTGCGCGAAGGCGGCGTCAATCACGGCGAAGACCTGCTCCCGGGTGGCAGTTGTGACGGGGGGCTCCCGGCGCGTGAAGGCGACGAGTCCGGAATGGATTTTGGGCGCGGGCCAGAAGACGTTCATGCCGATCACGCCGGCCTTGCGCATGCTGCTGTACCAGGCGGCCTTGACCGAAGGCACGCCGTAGGTTTTGGAACCGGGCCCGGCCGCGAGGCGGTCGGCGACTTCATCCTGGACCATGACCAGGCCGTGCTGCAGGCTGGGGAAGTGCTGCAGGAGGTGCAGCACCACGGGAACGGCAACGTTATAGGGAAGATTCGCCACGAGCGCGGTCGGCTCGACGGGAAGCTCGGTGACCCTCATGGCGTCGGCCAGGACGAGGTGGAAATTCCCGACGGCGTGCGGCCGCCACTGGCCGACCGTGGCCGGCAGGCGCCCGGCCAGGACCGGATCGATTTCGACGGCGACCACGCTCCGGGCGGCGTCCAGCAGGCCAAGGGTCAGCGACCCGAGTCCGGGGCCGACTTCCAGGACGGTCTCATCGGCCCGGATGTCAGCGGTGTTCACGATCCGCCGGATGGTGTTGCCGTCGATGACGAAGTTCTGGCCGAGGGTCTTCGTGGGCCGCACACCGATTTCCTCTGCCAGCCGGCGGATATCGGAGGCACCCATCAGCGGTGCGGGGGCCGCTCCGGGCAGGCTTTCGGAGGCGGAGGGGCTCGGTTCAGTCACCTAGGTATCCTATCCCGGCGCGGGTACGCCGCAGGCCGGGCCCGGAGGGAATCCGGACCCGGCCTGTGCGGTCCCCTGGCTGTGGTCAGTAGCCGCGGGAGTCGGGCGGTCAGTGGCCCGGCGGTTAGCGCCGGTCTGGCCTACAGCCTGGCCTGTTAGCTGGAGGCGGCCCAGCCGCAACCCCAGGGCTGCAGGCCGCGCTGTGCGTAGACGCGGTTGGCGATGTCGATCTGCTGGGCTTTGGTGGCCGCGGCGGCGTTCGGGGCGTAGGCGCCGCCGCCGGAGCCGAGCCAGGTCCGGACGTCGAACTGCAGGCCACCGTAGTAGCCGTTGCCGGAGTTGATGGACCAGTTGCCGCCGGATTCACACTTGGCGATCTTGTCCCACATGCCCTGGTTCATCATGGCGGGGGCAGATGCACCGGTGTTGGCGGCCGGCTTGGGCTTTTCCTTGGTGCCCACAGTCACCTTTTCGGTGACCGGCTGGGCGCTGACGGTCTCGGACACCAGGGTCCGGGAGGCTTCGCGGCCGTCCACGAGGACCAGTTTGAAGCTCTTGCTCGTGGTGCCGGCGACGCCGGCCTGGGTGACAGTCTTCTCACCCTTGAACATGTCAGCGCTCTCGGTGGTGAGTGTTTCGAAGGCGACGGGCTCGGTGGTGTTGGCCGTCTTGCTCACGTCGACGCGGGAGACCTTGATCACCATGTCGTTGACCACGGGAGCGTTCCCGGGCTGCGAGACGCGGTCGCTGGCTCCGAGCGAAAGCCCGGCGTCCTCAAGCACCTTGGCCACTGTGGCCGCCGTCGTCGTGGTCGCGGCTGCCTTGCCGTCCGCGACGACGCTCACGGTCTTCGGCGTCGAGATGGAAACGAAGGAGCCGGAGACGGCGAGCTGGGCGTCCTTGGGCACCGAGACCTGCGAGGCGCTGGCCACGCCGAGTTCGGTCACGAGCCCTTCAACGGTGGGCGAGGTAGTGGAGATGGTCCGCTCGGCGCCGTCCAGGCTGACCTTGACGGCCTTGGCGAGGTTGACGTTGATGACTGACCCGTCCTGCACATGGGCGTCCACCGAAGGCGACACCTTGTCGGATGGCTGCAGTTCAACCTTGGCACCCTTGACGACCTCTCCGACGGTTCCGCCGAAGGTCTGGACGGAGCTGACTTTGCCATCCACGTTGAGTGTGATCGTCTTGTTGTTGCCGACGAAGGCCACGAGGCCCAGCACCAGTGCCACCAGCACTACGAGCTGCGTACCAACCTTGACGAAGCTGATCTTGCCGTCCGATGTGAAGAACTTGACCACAATTGCCCGAATCTCTTGGACCTTCCGGGCACGGGGAAAAGCACACGTGACCACCCCCGTGAGCGCGCCAACGGCGGCTCCGGACAGCGTCCGGAACGTCACGAAACATGCGTGCACTGCCTCACCCAAAACGAGAGCGCGCATGTGGTTCGTTTGCCACGATGCACGCCCTGCTTGAGTGAAATTATCCGTAGGCCTTCCCCGACCCCGGCTAATAGTTGACCACTGTAATCGAAGCGTTATAAAGGAACCAAGAATTTGTGCATACCCGGTATTCAATCCGGGAGGCTTAAAGGGGCCGATTCAGTCCCAGGATCCGTACGCCCGCACGGTATTTGCGGCGATCTGCGCGCACAGCCCGGACAGCTCCGCCCCAGTCACATCGGCCATGGCCCGAACCGTATACGGAACCATGTAGCTCGCGTTCGGGCGGCCGCGATGCGGGTGCGGGGTGAGGAAGGGCGCGTCGGTCTCGACCAGGATCCGGCTCGGTTCCGCGATGACCAGCGCTGCCCGCAGGTCCGCCGCGTTCTTGAACGTCACAGTTCCGGCAAAGGACATGTACCAGCCCTCCGCGTTGCAGGTCCGGGCGAGGGCCTCGTCGCCGGAGAAGCAGTGGAAGACCACGCGCTCAGGGGCCCCCTCTTCGCGCAGCACCTGGACGACGTCGTCGTGGGCGTCACGGTCGTGGATTTGCAGCGTCAAGCCGAGCCGTTTGGCGATGTCGATATGGCGGCGGAACGAATAGCGTTGGTGGGCCAGGCCCTCCCCCTCGGTGCGGAAGAAGTCGAGGCCGGTCTCACCGATCGCCCGGACCCTGGGATGGGCGGCGAGGGCCTCGATCTCGGCCAAGGCGTCCTCCAGTGCGCCGCGACGGGCGTAGTCGGGGGCATCGTTGGGGTGGAGGGCAACAGCGCCAAGGAGCCGCGAATCAAGATCGACAGCTTTGACCGTAAACCGGGACGATTCAAGGTCGCAGCCCACTTGCACCGCGCCTTGGACGCCGACCGATTCGGCGGCGTCGAGGGCGTCCTTGATGCCCACGGAGAGTTCCGCGTCGGGAAAGTCCAGGTGCGTGTGGTTGTCCATGACCGACACGGGAAGCGGCTCCGGTGCGGGCGGATACCCGCTGCGTCCGGTACCGTCACTTCCGGAGGACCGGAACGGGACGGGAGTGAGGGGCTTGAGCATTCATCCACCCTAACCGGCGCCCAGAATTCCCCGGAACTCTCTGTCAGGGCCGGCAGTTGTGTTAGTAGTCTGTAAGTACTCTGTTATTTCCCCGTTAGGAAACAGGCGAACGCCACTGCGGGGCCCGGCGGCCGCTGGCGGTCAGATCCGGGACCCACCAGGGCTGAAAGGCTGCCGATGGATTACCACCGCACTTCCGTTGACGACATCCTCCCCGAAGGACAGAGCCTCCCGGGCCGCCCTGCCGTGGACCCAAACGCAGCCGGACACCGGTCCTCGGCACCGGCCATGGATGCGGACGCATTCCACTCAGCCAGCACCCGGATCCTGACGGCCATCAATACGGTGATCGACGGCAAGGCCGAAGCGGCCAAGCTGGCGCTTACTGTGCTCCTCGCCCAGGGCCATCTACTCCTGGAAGACGTCCCGGGGGTGGGCAAGACGCTGCTGGCCAAGACCCTGGCCCGGACCATCGACTGTTCGGTCAGCCGGATCCAGTTCACCCCGGACCTGCTCCCGTCCGACGTCACGGGCGTGTCCATCTACAACCAGGCGACCCGGACGTTCGAGTTCCGGCACGGTGCGGTATTCGCCAATATCGTCATCGGGGACGAAATCAACCGTGCCTCGGCCAAGACCCAATCAGCCCTGCTGGAGTGCATGGAGGAACACCAGGTCACGGTGGACGGCACGTCCTACCGGCTGGATGAGCCGTTCATGGTGGTGGCGACGCAGAACCCCATCGAGATGGAGGGCACCTATCCGCTGCCGGAAGCGCAGCGGGACCGCTTCATGGCCCGGATTTCCATGGGCTACCCGGACCGTGAGTCCGAGATGGAGATGCTCGAAACCCACCAGGCATCGTCTCCGCTGGCCCGCGTGACGGCAGTGGTCACCGCGGCGGAAGTGGCCGCCATGATCGCCACGGTGCAGCAGGTCTACGTGTCCCGGTCCATTAAGGAGTACACGGTGGCCTTGGGACGGGCCACGCGTGAAAGCGGGCTCCTGCGGCTCGGCGCCAGCCCGCGGTCCATGCTGCAGCTCCTGCGCGCGGCGAAGGCCACCGCCGCGCTGGAGGGCCGGGACTTCGTGCTGCCGGACGACGTCGTCAGCGTCGCCGAAGCGGTGCTCGCCCACCGGATCATCCTCGACCGGAAGGCGGCCAGCGCGGGCGAGACGCCGCAAAGCGTCATTCGGGCCATCATCGCCAAGATTCCCGTCACCCCGGAAGTGACGGCGTCAAACAACGGAACCGGCCGTGCTGGCCGGAAGAACGCCTCTGCCATGGCAGCCGCGCCCTCGCCCAAACTGCCGAATCCGCGTTAGGGAACAGTGCCGCCGTGGCGTTGAGGGATCGGTTCCCCGGACACTTCTTCAGCACCCGCGGCTGGGGCCTACTCGGCGCGGGTGCGGTGTCCCTGCTGGCTGCGCAGATTATGGGGCGCCGGGATCTGCTGGCGCTGGCCGTACTGCTGCTGGTCCTGCCCCTGCTGGCCCTGGCCGGAACCCGTGTCCTGAAGCCGAGGTTCCGGGTCTACCGCGAATTCAGCCCGTCGCCGGTCGAAACGTCCGCGCGCGCCACGGTGCGGCTGGCCATTGGCCGGACGGGGGCGGGAACCGGCCACGCGATCATGGAGGAACACTTGCCGGCCCGGTTCGGCGAATCCCCCGTCTTCCGTTTCCCGGCGCGTGCGGCCGCCGGCGGCACGAGCCGCTATGAGTACCACCTTCGTTCGGCCCGGCGCGGCCAGTTCCTGATCGGGCCCGTCACGGCGGAGTTCAGCGACCCCTTCGGGCTGTCCTTCCACCGCCACGCGATTGACGACGGCGACCTCCTCACCGTGACGCCCGCCGCCGTGGAGCTCCCCGAGACGGGGCTGGCCGGTGCCCGGGGACACGACGGCGTCACGCCCACGCGGGCCCGGGCCAATCCAAGTGACGACGACGTCATGACCCGCGAATACCGCCACGGCGATCCGCTGCGCCGTGTGCACTGGGCCGCGACCGCCCGGCACGGGTCCCTCATGGTGCGGCAGGAGGAATCGGTCACGACCCCCGAGGCGACCATCATCCTGGATCAGCGGCTCTCGGCTTACCCCCACGGCGTGTTTGGCCACGGCGCCCATTCCCCGGGCGGCCACTCCGGGAGCGGGGAGGGGGACGGCCATGATTTGCTGACCTCCGACGCCTTCGAATGGGCTGTCACGGCGGCGATGTCGATCGGCGCGCACCTGGCCGAACGCAATTACTCGCTGCGGTTCCTGGACAGCGCGGGCGGGCCCGCCTTCCGGAATTCGCCGTCCGCTCCCGATCCGGAAACCGAGGAATACACTGGAACGGCCGGGTTGCAGTCCATCGCGGAAAGCCTGGCCGCCATCGAGCTTTCCGGCCCGCACCACCATCACCACCCGTCTCGTGACCGCGCCCAGGGGCCCCGCCCGCAGGAGGCCAAGGCGGGACCCAATGCCGCATCCTCTGCGCAGCGTGCCGTCCGAGCCGGGGGCGCCGGAAACGCCCCGCAGGCCTTCGACGACGCCCTGATGGACAAGCTCTCCGCCCACCGGCTGCGGGGACCGGTCCTGGCGGTCCTGGGCAGCCTGTCCCCGGCCGAGGCCCGGGCGCTGTCCCCGGCAGCCGGGTTCGGCGCGAGCGCCTTCGCGCTGCTGGTCACGGAGCAGGCACAGGATTCCGGCGAACTGCCCGAGGTCCTGGAGGCGCTGCGGCTGGGCGGATGGCGGGCCGTGGCAGTATCCGCCCAGAGCTCACTGCCGGACGCATGGGCAGCCTTCGACCAGGCCGACCCGACGATGTCCTCCGCGGCCGACGTCCGCCGCGGCGTGGAGGCCCGGCCATGACGCTCGCCCCGCACCGCAGCTCCGGAGCTGACACCGGCACGGCCGGCACGGAAGAACCGACGGTCCTGTCCCCCGGCGCGGCGTCTCGGCCGGACGGACCCGGCGCCCAGCCCTGGGTGATGGGGACCGCCGTCGCGGTAGCCGTCGCAGGCGCCGCCCTCGGATTCAATGGTGTTCTGCGTGGATGGGCCTGGTACTCCCCGGTGCTCAGCACCGTCCTCGCCGTTGCGTTCTCCATGGCGGTGCTCCGGTCGCTGCGTGCCCGGACCTGGCTCGTGGCGGCCGGCGGCCTGGTGGCGCTCATAGTGGCCCTGACCTTCATTTTCTTCCGGCAGCGCAGCATTGCCGGGTTCATCCCGTCCCCGGAGACCATGAACTACCTGGGAAAGTTCCTCCGGCGGGCCAGCGAAACCGTCTTTGCCGAGAGCACCCCGGTGGCCCCCAACGCGGGAATCGTTCTGCTGATCTGCGCGGTGCTGGGTCTGCTGGTGATCCTTATCGATGCCCTGGCGTTCCCGCTGGCGCTGCCGGCCACCAGCGGGCTGGGGATTCTGGCAATCCTCGTGGTGCCGGCCATGGTCAAGCCGCAAAGCGTGGGGGTGCTGGGGTTCGTGGGCGCGGCCGTCGGGTATCTGTTGATCCTCGGGTGCAGCCATTGGTTCACGCCGGATGCCCGCACTCTGGCCGACACCGCCCGGAACCCCGGGCAGCTCCGGCGCGGCGCGGTCACGGCCGTGGCGGCGCTGACCATCACGCTGCTGCTGCAGCCGGTCATCCCGGGTTTCGACCAGGGCACGTTCCCACAGGGCTCGCGGCTGAACCCATTCGGCAGCGCCACCGGCCTGAATCCGATGATCAGCCTGGGCAACAGCCTGCGCAGCCCCTCGGGCGAGGGCCGGATCACTTTCGCCACGAACGCGCTGACGACGCCGTACCTGCGCTCGGTGACAGTGGACAACTTCGACGGCGATTCCTGGTCACCGGATGACCGGGCGTCCACCCGGCAAGCGGGGACCGGCAGGATCGAGTCCGGGCTTGACACCCCAGCGACTGAGCTCCGCGTGATCACGGCCGTCAACACCGGCCAGTACACGAGCCCGTACCTGCCCGCGCCGTATGCGCCGGAAGCGGTCAACGGCCTCACGGGGCGCTGGAGCTGGGATCCGGCCACGCTGAGCATCAAGGGGGTGGACACAAACTCCCGCGACCAGCAGTACGTCGTCTCGTCCGTCACTCCCCAGCTCACCGCGGCGCTGCTGGCGGGGGCCTCCGGCCCGGTGCGAGGGATCCCCGAGCAGTTCCTGCGGCAACCATCGAACGTTCCGGAGGTTGTGAGCAGCACGGCCAAGACCGTGACGGCCGGAGCCGCCTCGCCGTATGCGCGGGCCATGGCCATCCAGCGGTACCTGCGCTCCGCCGAGTTCAGCTACTCCCTGCAGTCCCCGGTGCAGGGCG
This sequence comes from uncultured Actinomycetota bacterium, assembly GCA_963722145.1. Classification (GTDB taxonomy): domain Bacteria; phylum Actinomycetota; class Actinomycetes; order Actinomycetales; family Micrococcaceae; genus Arthrobacter. The sequence continues at coordinate 66,593 of CAVRLW010000021.1, forward strand.
GCTACGACGGCAACGGCCTGTCCGTGCTGGCGGACTTCCTGAACCAAAAGAGCGGCTACTGCATTCATTTCGCCTCTGCCATGGCCGTGATGGCCAGGCTCGAAGGCATTCCGAGCAGGATCGCTGTGGGCTACGCGCCGGGACGCCCTACCGGGGCGACGGTGGCGGTCTCGGGCCAGGGTCCGCTTCCGGAGTTCGAGGTCGATGCCCGGGACGCCCATGCCTGGCCGGAACTCTACTTCCAGGGCGTCGGCTGGGTCGCGTTTGAGCCAACGCCGTCCCGCGGGGTTGTTCCGGGCTACGCCACGGAAGCTTCCCTGCCCAGCGGCGCCAGCACCAACGAACGCAACGACGCCCTGACCCCCGGGGACGGTTCCACCCAGGCACCGTTCCCGGCCCCGGGCACGGTTCCACTGCCCGGAGCCGGAACGCCGGCGCCCGAGAGCACGCAAGCCGCCCAGGCCCTGTACAGCGTGGGTGCGGTACTGCTGCTGGCACTGCTGGTCGCCTCCCCGCGGCTCGTGCGCAGCGGCGTGCGGCGCCGCAGGCTGAGGACGGCGGCCCGCGGCTATCCCGGCGCTACGACCGGGACGGCCCTGCCGGTCTGGGCGGAACTGCGGGACCTGGCCACGGACTACGGTGTGGCGCCCCGGGCGAGCGAGACGCCGCGGCATTTCTCCGAGCGGTTGCGAGCCTCGGCGGCGATGGGGGAACCCGACGGTGAGGAGGCCCCCGGGCAGCGGGCCGCGGCCACCCTGACCGAGGACTTTGAACGTGAGCAGTACGGCCGCCCGGGCGGCGCCGGGCGTCCGGCGCAGAACGCAGACGCCGCGGCTCCGGCCGACTCCGCCGCGGCCAGGATCGCCCTGGTGCAGGCCTCGCTGCGGGCCAACGCGGGGCTCCTTGTCCGGCTGCGCGCGGACTGGCTGCCGCCGTCGGTCATGTCCGGCTGGCGGCGTGCCCTCCCCCGGCCCAGCCGGATCCTCTCCCGGATAACACAACGCACCCGGCGGGGACTCGCGGGATCCTGGGGGAAGATCCGCAACTCCGTCCGCCGGGTGCGCCGCGGCTAGGTTGTGTGCCTAGCCGGCGTAGGGGTCTGCGATGCCGATGTACTGGGTGTAGAGGTATTCCTCGATGCCCTCCAGGCCGCCCTCGCGGCCCAGGCCGGACTGCTTGACGCCGCCGAACGGGGCGGCGGCGTTGGAGACCACGCCGGCGTTCAGGCCCAGCATGCCGGTCTCGAGGCGTTCGCCCATCCGGATGCCCCGGTTCAGGTCCCGGGTGAAGACGTAGGCCACCAGCCCGTACTCGGTGTTGTTCGCGAGCCGGACGGCCTCGTCCTCGGTGCCGAAGGTGATGATCGGGGCGACGGGTCCGAAGATTTCCTCGGACAGGATCCGGGTGCCCTCGGTCACGCCGGTCAGGATGGTGGGCTGGTAGAAGTACCCCGGGCCCTCCACCGGTCCGCCGCCGGCCACCGCGACCGCGCCGGCCGCGACGGCGTCGGTGACGAGCTCGTGGACCTTGTCCCGGCTCTTGGCATCGATCAGCGGGCCGACCTTGGATTCCGGCTCGGTGCCGCGGGCCGTGGTCATCTCCGCCATCTTCGCGGCGAACTTCGCCGCGAACTCCTGTGCGACGGACTCGTGCACGATGAACCGGTTCGCCGCGGTGCAGGCCTCGCCCATGTTCCGCAGCTTCGCCAGCATCGCCCCGGCGACGGCCGCGTCAATATCGGCGTCCTCGAACACCACGAACGGGGCGTTCCCGCCAAGTTCCATCGAGGTCCGCAGCACCGTCTCGGACGCGTCCGAGAGCAGCCGGCGGCCGACCTCGGTGGAGCCGGTGAAGGACAGCTTGCGCAGGCGCTGGTCCTTGATCAGCGGCCCGGTCGTGGCGCCGGCGGTGGAGGTCGGGATGACGTTCAGGACACCGGCCGGCAGCCCGGCCTCGAGCATCACGGCAGCGAACAGCTGGGAGGTCAGCGGGGTCAGGTTCGCGGACTTGAGCACCATCGTGCAGCCGGCCGCGACCGCGGGGGCGATCTTGCGGGTCGCCATCGCGAGCGGGAAATTCCACGGCGTGATCAGCAGGCACGGGCCCACCGGCTTCTTGGTCACGAGCAGCCGGGACTTGCCGTCCGGGGAGACCGAGTACCGGCCGAAGGCGCGGACGGCTTCCTCGGAGAACCAGCGCAGGAACTCCGCCCCGTAGGTGACCTCGCCGCGGGCCTCGGCCAACGGCTTGCCCATCTCCAGAGTCATCAGCAGCGCGAAATCCTCCGCCCGCTCCGTCACCAGCTCAAAGGCGCGGCGCAGAATCTCGCCGCGTTCCCGGGCCGGGACCTTCGCCCAGGACTCCTGCGCGGCAGCGGCCGCATCCAGGGCCGCCATGCCGTCCTCGGGACCGGCGTCGGCAATGCTGAGCAGGACCTTCCCGGTGGCGGGATCCTCGACGTCGAACGTCTTCCCGGACGCGGCCGGACGCCACTCGCCGTTGATCAGCAATCCGGTGGGCACAGAAGCGAGCAGGGCGCTCTCCCGCTCCGCGGAAACAATAGGCTGGGCAGTTACAGTCACAATGACTCCCTCGTCAGCAATTCGGTTGGCCTAGTTTGGTGGCACTAGTTTGTTGAATGAGTTTTTGGTTTTGGCGCTCGTTCCTACAGGCAGGCCCGGGCGTCTGGATTACTGCCACGGTACTGCCGCGCTCATGGGCAAGTCTATGCATGCGCGCACTACCCGATCCAGAATATGCTGTGCAGCTGCACAACCGATCTGCGCCGCTCGTAGGGGTCCGGCGCCAGCTGGCCGGTGAGGCTCAAAGACGCCCGGCACCCACTCCGTGGGTTACCGCGCGGCGAGGACCGCGGCATAGAGCTCGCGCTTGCTGACCTTAGCGTCGTCGGCCACCGCGGCGACGGCCTCCTTCAGCCGGATGCCTTGGGCTATCAGCCCGTTGACTGCAGCCACGTGATCCTCCGGACGGCCGGGTTCGCGTTCGGGGGCGCCGCCCACCACCACGGCGATTTCGCCGCGCACCTCGTTGGACTCGGCCCATTCGAGCAGTTCGCGCAGGGTGCCGCGGATGACCTCCTCGTAAGTCTTGGTCAGTTCACGGCACACTGCGGCGCGGCGGTCGGCGCCGAAGCTTTCGCGCAGGGCCCGCAGCATGGGTTCGAGCCGGTGCGGCGCCTCGAAAAACACCATGGTGCGCCGCTCCGCGTCGAGGTCCGCCAGCCGCGAGGAGCGCTCCCCCGCCTTGCGGGGCAGAAATCCCTCGAAGCAAAACCGGTCCGTCGGCAGGCCGGAGAGGGCCAGGGCGGTCAGCACGGCAGAGGGTCCCGGCGCCGCGGTGACAGTGAGGCCGGCCGCCACGGCGCCTTCAACCAGCCGAAACCCCGGGTCCGAGACGGACGGCATGCCGGCGTCGGTCACCATGACCAGGGTCTTGCCGGACCGGACCTGGTCCAGCAGGTCCGCGGTCTTGGCTGCCTCATTGTGCTCGTGATAGCTGATGATCCGGCCGGCCACGGTGACGCCGAGGTTCTGGACGAGGCGGTGCAGCCTCCGGGTGTCCTCCGCGGCGACGATGTCCGCCGTCGTGAGCAACTCCACGAGCCGCGCCGAGGCATCGCCGGCGTTCCCGATCGGCGTCGCCGCGAGGACGATCCTGCCAGGCCCGCCTCTGGCGGGAACACCAGTGGCGGGAACGACGGCGGCGGCATCATCGTCAAGAGGAGGATCGAGGGGAGGAATGGGGGAAGTACTGGGTTCGTGGTCCACAGGACCAGCCTACTGCCGCCGGGGCGCAGCCCTGCGAGCACAGCTGCGAAAGGTAGCATGGGCAACGTGACCCAGACCCCCACGCGGCCGCCCGAGGCTGGCACCGCCGCATCGCCGACAACAGGTTCGAGCAGGCCCACCGGCAGGACAGGCGGCAGAGCCGGCGGCCGCTTCGGCGCCGGCCGCAATCTGGAGCTACACCGCTGGATCGGCCGCCCCGCCGAGTCGTTCACCCCGGAGGCCCTCAGGGAACGCCTGATCGGCAGCCTCCAGAGCTGGCGGGACTACCCAGCGTCGCTTCGGCTCTGGTACTGGCTCATGCCAGTCCTCACGGCCGCGCTGGGCGGCGTCCTGCGGTTCGTCCGGCTGGACACGCCGCGAAACCTGGTCTTTGACGAAACCTACTATGTCAAAGACGGCTATTCATTCCTGGTCAGCGGCTACGAGCGCAGCTGGCCCGACCGGGCCAACGACTCCTTCATCGCCGGCAACCCCGGCGTGCTGCTGGACACGCCCGAGTACGTCGTCCACCCGCCGGTCGGCAAGTGGATGATTGCCGCGGGCATGTGGCTGTTCGGGGCGGACAACCCCTTCGGCTGGCGGTTCGGTGCGGCCCTGACGGGGACGCTGTCGATCCTCCTGCTGGCCCTGATCGCGCAAAAGCTCTTCCGCTCGCTGACCCTGGGCGCTGTTGCCGGCGTCCTGCTCGCAGTGGACGGCCACCACCTCGTCATGTCCCGGACCTCGCTGCTGGACATCTTCCTCATGTTCTGGGTCCTTGCCGCGTTCGGCGCCCTGCTGATGGACCGCGACGACGGCCGGCGGCGGCTGGCAGCCCGGCTCGGCCGGCAGGCCGCAGCCTCTGCCACGGGGCGGCCCTCGGCGCTCCAGCTCACCTCCGGGCCCTGGCTCGGCATCCGGTGGTGGCGCCTCGCGGCGGGCGTCTGCCTGGGCCTGGCGGTCGGCACGAAATGGTCCGCCCTGTTCTTTCTGGCCGGATTCGGCCTGCTGACCGTCTTCTGGGACCTCAGCGCGCGGCGCATAGCCGGCGTGCACGCATGGATCAGCGGCGGCATCCTCAAGGACGGCGTCCCGGCCTTCCTCAGCATCGTTCCGGTGGCCGCCGTGGTCTACGGCGCCACGTGGACCGGGTGGTTCCGGTCCAAGGACGCCTACTTCAGGCACTGGGCCGAGACCAACCCCTCGGCCGAGTGGGGCTGGCTACCGAACGCCGTGCGGTCCCTTGCGCATTACCACCTTGAGGCCTACAAGTTCCATCAGGGCCTGAGTTCCGACCACCCCTACGAGGCCACCGCCTGGAGCTGGCTGGTCATGGGCCGGCCAACGTCCTTCTTCTACGAATCCCCCGGGCAGGGCAGCCCGGGCTGCGACCTCAGCAACTGCACCACCGCCATCCTCTCCGTGGGCAACCCCCTGATCTGGTGGAGCGCGGCCGTCAGCGTGGGCGTCCTGCTGTTCTGGTGGGCGGGCCGCCGCGACTGGCGCGCCGGCGCGGTCCTGGCCGGAGTGGCCGCCGGGTATCTTCCCTGGTTCATGTACCCGGAGCGGACCACCTTCTTCTTCTACGCCGTGTCCTTCGAACCGTTCCTGCTGCTGGCGCTCGTCTATTGCCTGGGGCTGGTCCTTGGCCAGCGCGGCGACCCCCTCTGGCGCCGGCGATCCGGGTTCTACCTGGTGGCGCTGTTCGTGGTGGCGGCCGTGCTGGTATCCGCGTTCTTCTATCCGGTCTGGACCGCCGAGGTGATCCCGTACCAGGACTGGCGCATCCGGATGTGGATGCCGTCCTGGATCTAGGGCAGGATTGCAGGGGAAAGTCCGCCGGACTCCGGGCGGATCAGGAAATGGAGACTCGGCTGTGAGAGAAGCAAGCACCGGACTGCTCGTGGAGCTGGACCCGGGGAGCAACGTGACGGACCTGCTCCTGGAGCAGCACGCGAAGGATCCCGTGCACGCCCTCTACTCCCGCAAAAGCCCCAGCGGCTGGACCGACGTCTCCGTCCACCACTTCCTGGAGCAGGTCACTGCCCTGGCCAAAGGCCTGATTGCCGGCGGTCTCACCCCCGGCGAAACCGTCGCGGTCATGTCCGCCACCCGGTATGAGTGGACGGTGGTGGACTTTGCCATCTGGTTCGCCGGCGGCGTCACCGTCCCGATCTACGAGACTTCCTCCGCGGCCCAGGTCGAATGGATCCTCCACGACTCGGGGGCCCGGCGCGTGTTCGTCGAGGACCAGGCCAAGGCCGCCCTCGTCCAGGGCGTCCTGGACGCCTCCACTGTCCTCGGCGACCGGCTTGTCGCCGTCGTGCGGATGGAGCACGACGGCGCCGCACCGAACCTGGCGAGCCTGGCCGCGGCCGGCACCGGGGTAACCGACGCCGAGCTCGAACGCCACCGGACCGCGGCGTCCCTGGTGGACGTAGCGTCCCTGGTCTACACCTCGGGCACCACCGGCAAGCCCAAGGGCTGCGAGATCACCCACGCCAACTTTGCGCTGGTCGCGAAGAACATCGCCCCGTTCCTGCCCGAGATCCTCATGCAGCCGCGCTCCCGGACGCTGATGTTCCTGCCACTGGCGCACGTCCTGGCCCGGGCGGTGCAGGTCATCTGCCTGAGTTCCGGTACCACCCTCGGCCACACCGCAAGCGCCAAAGAGCTCCTGGAAGACCTGGCCAGCTTCAAGCCCACCTTCCTGCTGGTGGTCCCCCGGATCTTCGAAAAGGTCTATGCCGGAGCCGCGCAGAAGGCTGCCGCGGCCGGCAAGGAGCGCATCTTCACGGCCGCAGCGGCGGCCGCGATCGACTACTCCAAGGCCCTGGACGCCGCCTCCCGGGGCAACGGCCCCGGACCCGGGCTCTTCCTGCGTGCCCGGCACGCAGTCTTCGACCGGCTGATGTACCCCCGGCTCCGGCAGGCCTTCGGCGGCCAACTGCAGTACACGGTCTCCGGTGCCAGCCCGCTGAGCCCCAACGACGCGCATTTCTTCCGCGGCGCGGGCATCCCCGTCCTGGAAGGCTACGGCCTGACGGAAACCACCGCGCCGTGCACGGCCAACACCCCGGCTCGGACCAAGGTGGGCACGGTCGGGATCCCGGTTCCGGGAACCACGGTCCGGGTGGCCGACGACGGCGAGATCCTGGTCAAGGGCATCGGCGTGTTCAAGGGCTACCACGCCAACGAGGCCGCCAACGCGGAGGCGTTCGTGGACGGTTTCTTCCGGACCGGCGACCTCGGCTCCCTCGACGCGGACGGCTTCCTGACCATCACGGGCCGGAAGAAGGACCTGCTGGTCACGGCGGGCGGCAAGAATGTCGCCCCGGGCCCGCTCGAGGAAAAGATCCGCGAGCACCGGCTGGTCGGACAGGCTGTGGTCATTGGGGACGGCCGGCCGTTTGTCTCGGCCCTGGTCAACCTGGACCCGGAAGGACTGCACAACTGGTGCACGGCCCGGAAGGTGCCCGTCATGGCACCGGCCGAAGCCGCCGCCGACGAGAGCGTCCGGGCCTCCATCCAGGGCGCCATCGACGAGGCGAACCTCCTGGTCTCCAAGGCCGAATCGATCCGCAGCTTCGTCATCCTGGACGCCGACTTCACCGTGGAATCAGGGCACCTGACCCCCTCGCTCAAACTCAAGCGGGCCGCCGTCGTGCGGGACTACGAGGAGCACATCAACCGCATCTACGGCTGAGCCTGCAGGGGCGACTGGCCCCTTTAGACGGTGTGCCGGGTGCGCGCTGTGCCCTCTGCCTCGGTACCGGTGCCGCCGACCGGGCCGGCCGCGGCGGGCGCAGCCTCAGCGGTGGCGTCAGTGCCTGCGTCGGCGTCGGCGTCGGGATCAGTGTCCGTGCCCTTGGACGCGCCGGCTTCCTTCTTGCCAAGGCCGCGGCGCCGGCGCGTGGGCCAGGTCAGGACGAGGGTGAGCAGGGAAGCGAGCAGGACGAGGCCCCCGATGACGATCCCGGCGTCCATCCAGAACTGGCCCGGGAACAGCCGGATCAGGGTGTCCTGGAGCGTAAATGTCCAGGTCCCGCTGGCGAAGAAAATGCGGTGGAAATCGGTGAAGAACTGCTCCCAGCCAAGCACGGCGAGGGTTCCGAGGCCGATGATGATCGCGAGTGTGACGATCGAGCCGGCGAACAGGCCGCGGCGGACTCCCCCGTTGTGTTTCCGCTTCAGGTAGATCACGGCAGCCAGGCCCAGCAGGATCAGCAAAGTGCCGGCACCGAACGTGGACAGGATGACGGCCTTGACGTCGGCCATGTGGCTGACTTCGCCGTCCTTGAACAGGGTCTCGCCGCTTTGGTCCACAAGATCGCCGAGGTAGCGCGGGCCCGACCAGTTGCTGAGGTAGTCCACCGCGTAGGAGCCGTACGTCATCCGGTCATCCGTGCTGAAGCCGTAGCCGTCGCCGGGGAAGCCCGGGCGGTTGTATTCCACCCAGAGGAACAGGGGGCTGGTCACGGCGCGGACGGCGAGCACCAGCAGGATGAGCGGGTAGAACACAGCGAGCAGCACCTGCATCACGCGCGGGAGGACGGGCTTGGTGTTGGCCGCCTGCTCGCGTTCGGCATTCCGGCGTTCGGCATTCCGGCGTTCGACGTCGTCACCGGGCTGCTCAACTCCGGGCTGCTCAGCTCCCGGCTGGACAGCATCCGACTGGGCTGCATCCGACTGACTGGTGGCGGCGGCCTCGGCCGCCTTGCGGTCCGCGCGGCTCTCCGGCTGGCTGGCCGTGAACGCTTCCGACGGCGGTGTTGTGCTGGCGCTTGGCCGCGGGGTGCTGCTGCTCCTGTGCCTGCTGCTGCCGTGCCGGCCGTTCGCGCGAGAGGGTCTTTCTTGGCTGTCGGAGCGGCTGTCGGTGCGACTTCCGGCCCCGCTGCCGGGCTGGCGGTGGACTTGGCGGTGGAGGCCGGCTTCATCCAGTCGAACGCCGGCTCGTCGGTGTCGTCCGTTGGATCCAGGTGCGGATCCGGGCGGTCGGGAGGGGTAGGACTTTTGTCAGTCACGTGGAGCTTCGCTTCCGTAGGCTTCTGCGCTGCCCGGCCTGCGCCCGGCTGCGCAACTTATCTGGCTCCGAGCCTACCGTCAGAGGATTAGGCTCGGCGAGGTGCCACCCCGTCAGTTGGCGTATTGGGCCCAAGGGATGTTCCAGTCCCCGAAGCCGTCATCGAAGTTGGCGTACTCCCCCTCGGTGTTCACCACCTGGACGACGTCGCCAGTGGTCATGTTGTCGAAGACCCACTTCGCGCCGTCCGGGCGCAGGCCGATGCAGCCGTGGGAGAGGTTCGCCTTGCCGACGAAGGGCATTGCGGAGTCCGTGGCCTGGTGGATGAACTCTCCGCTGGGCGTCAGGCGAGTGGCGTAGTTGACGTCAAGCTGGCCATAGTAGGCCGGGTCCCCCGGTTTGAGCCCGATCGTGGAGGCATCCATGTGCTCCACACGGTGCTTCTCCATGAACACAAGGAAGCCGCGGGCCGAGGGGAACCGGGTGTCGCCCATGGTCGCCGGCCACTGCCCCGCCGGCTTGTCGTTGACGCTGACCGAGAAGGTATGGGCCTTGGCGTCGGCCACTGCCACCTTCTTGTCCCCGATGTGGATGGTCACCTTCTTGTTGAAGTTGCCCACCTGCCCGTTGCCCAGTTCGACGCCGAACATCTGCATGTCCATGGTGATGGTGCTGTTCGCCGCCCAGAAGGCCTCCGCCCGGTACCTGACGGTGTTCTTGCTGAACCAGCGGAAATCTCCCACCTGGCCGGAGGTGGAGGTGATCTTGATGGCCTTTTCGACGGCGTCGCGGTTCAGGACCGGCTCGCTGAAGGTGATCTGCAGGGGCTGGGCCACGCCCACCTTCATCCCGTCAAGGGGGTAGATCGCGGCGTCGGCCTCGTTGGCCGTTGAGACGGTGGTGAACGTCCGCGTGCTGTTGGTGTTGCGTCCGGCGGCATCCAGCACGGAGTAGGTGTAGTTGTACCGGGTGTTGAATGTGAGGTCGCCGGACGAGGTCCAGGTGGAGCCGTCCGCGCTCAGGGTGCCGTCAACGGCGTCGCCGGCGTCGCTCGTCAGGGCCACCCGGTCGATGTGCCCGTTGGTGACCTTGAGGGTCACCGGCGCTGCGGGGTTGACCTGCTTGGCGCCGTCGGCGGGCGTGACGGCGAGTTCCGCGGGGGCCACCACCGGGGCAGCCAGTCCCGGCGTCGTCCGGGCCGGGGATCCCGCCTCGGAGGAAATCGCGGACTGGGCCAGCCCCGGAGCCGCCGCGGCGAAGGCTCCGCCGCCGGCTGCCAGGGCGCAGAGCACCCCCAGCAAGGCGATTTTGCGGCCGGTACTCCAGGTTTTCAGGGCCATCACAGGACCCTGGCGTTTCCACACGTCATCTTGCCAGCATAAGCGAGTTACCTTGGAACCCCGGCCAGATTCGACCACGATCCGGTTACAAAAGGGCCCCCAAAACGGTCACAACAAAGGGCCCCGGACCTGAGTCCGGGGCCCTTTGCGAGGGTTCCTAGTAGCGGTAGTGACCGGGCTTGTAGGGACCGGCCACGTCGACGTCCAGGTACTCGGCCTGTTCCTTGGACAGCTCAGTCAGCTCCACGTCCAGGGCACCGAGGTGCAGGCGGGCAACCTTCTCGTCCAGGATCTTCGGCAGGACGTAAACCTGGTTCTCGTATTCACGCTCGCCCTCGGGCTGGCCGGCCTTCGTGAACAGTTCAATCTGGGCGATTGTCTGGTTGGCGAAGGAGTTGCTCATGACGAAGGAGGGGTGTCCGGTGGCGTTGCCGAGGTTCAGCAGGCGGCCTTCGGACAGGACGATGATGGAGCGGTCGCCCTGTCCCGTGGCCGGGTCTGCTTCGAAGACCCACTCGTGCACCTGGGGCTTGATCTCGACCTTCTTGATGCCGGGAACCCGGGCCAGTCCGGCCATGTCGATCTCGTTGTCGAAGTGGCCGATGTTGCCCACGATCGCCTTGTCACGCATCCCGGCCATGTGCTTGGCCATGATGACGTCCTTGTTGCCCGTGGTGGTGATGAAGATGTGGCCTTCGCTGAGGACGGATTCCAGCTTGGCGACCTGGTAGCCGTCCATGGCTGCCTGGAGCGCGCAGATCGGATCGATTTCGGTGACGATCACGCGCGAACCCTGGCCGCGGAATGCCTCCGCGGCGCCCTTGCCGACGTCGCCGTAACCGCAGACGACGGCGACCTTGCCGCCCATCAGGACGTCGGTGGCGCGGTTGATTCCGTCCGGCAGGGAGTGGCGGATGCCGTACTTGTTGTCGAACTTGCTCTTGGTGACGGAGTCGTTGACGTTGATCGCCGGGAAGAGCAGCTTGCCCTGCTCGGCGAGCTGGTACAGGCGGTGCACACCGGTGGTGGTCTCCTCGGTGACGCCGAGCAGGAGGGAGCCGATGCGGGTCCACTTCTGCGGGTCGGCCTCGAGCGAGGCGCGCAGCACGTCGAGGAAGACCCTGCCTTCCTCGGATTCGTCCTCGGTGGCGGCAGGCACGGCACCGGCGGCCTCGAATTCAACGCCCTTGTGCACCAGCATGGTGGCGTCGCCGCCGTCATCCAGGATCATGTTCGGACCCAGCTCAGGGTTGGCGTCGGCGCCCGGCCACGTGAGGATCTGCTGGGCCGTCCACCAGTAGTCCTCCAGCGTCTCGCCCTTCCAGGCGAAGACGGGGACACCCTGGGGGTTCTCGACGGTGCCGTTGCCGACCACTACTGCGGCGGCTGCTTCATCCTGGGTGGAGAAGATATTGCAGGAAGCCCAGCGGACTTCGGCGCCGAGGGCGGTAAGGGTCTCGATCAGCACGGCGGTCTGCACCGTCATGTGCAGTGATCCGGCGATCCGGGCGCCCTTGAGCGGCTGGCTGGCGCCGAACTCCTCGCGGAGGGACATGAGTCCGGGCATCTCGTGCTCGGCGAGGCGGATCTGATGGCGGCCCGCCTCGGCCAGGGAAATGTCCGCAATCTTGTAATCGAAGGTCATAGGAATCCTTTGTTGTGGCCGGTGGCGTTGCGTGTCTGGAGCTGGGTTTATCCAGGTAATTCTGGCTCTAAGCAGTCATTCGCTGCCGGGGGCGTCCCCGATGGGTGCCCGGGAGGTTTTTGGGCGCTATTCCGCGGCGTGGCGCGGGGCGGCGTCGTGCTTGCCTGCGTCGTGCTGACCGGCGTCGTGCTTGCCGGCGTCGTGCTGGCCTGCGGGTGCCGCCGTGGCGGCGGGCAGGAGCTCCGGCGGCAGCAGCAGCGGGATGCCGTCTTCGATCGTGTACCGCAGCTTGCTCCCGGCTTCATCTGCCGTGACGGTGACGAGCTCGTCACCGTCCTGCACGAGGCCGGACCCGGTGACGGGGCAGCGCAGGACAGACAACAGTTCGGGACTGAGCTTGGGCATGGTGAACGCTCCCTGATCGGCGCCGCGAAAGGACGCCGGTGGCTAAGTGGCTGACGGCTTTTTGCAGTTTCCACCCTACCGCCAGTTGGCGCCTTAGGAAGGTTCGCGCAGGACGCGCAGATGTCCGCGCCGGGTGCCCTCGGCCGGGGACGGTGCTTCCAGTGCCGGGTGCAGCGTGCGCTGCCCCTTCGCCGGTTCCGCCGCAACCGGACGGGAGGCGGCCTCACGGACCGCGTTGGCGAGGGCCAGAAGGTCGTCGGGGCCGGGTCCGGCCGGGGTTGCCGGCATCGCCAGCCGCATGACTTCCCAGCCGCGCGGGACGGTCAGCGAGTCGGCGTGCTGTTCGCACAAGTCGTAGCAGTGCGGTTCGGCGTACGTGGCGAGCGGGCCCAGGACGGCTGTGGAGTCGGCGTATACGTACGTCAAAGTGGCCACCGCAGAATTGCGGCAGGCAGACCTCGAACAAAGACGAATTGCACCCACGACATCACAGACTACTCCCCTCGGGCCGGGGGCTGCGCATTGAAACGACGATGGTTCTGCGCGGCGCGGCGCCGGCGGATCGCCGACTGGCCCGTATCGCGTAATTCATTCCGCGGGTTTAGAGTCAAGATATGCAGTCATCGCACCACGATTCGGGTTTCACGGTCCGGTTGGCTGACCCCGACGCCGGACGTACAGGCGCCGGTTCCGGCCCCGCCGGCGCGCCCACCGCTGTCCAGGGAAAGAACTTCCGGCAACGCCGCAGGAACCGGCACGGCCGGGGGCTTCGCGGCGAGCTCATGCTCCCCACGCTGCCCGGGTACCGGACCCGCTCCGACCGCTTCGATGACTTCGTCCTGGACTCGGCGCAACGGCTGCACGACATCTGGGGCAAACCCCTCGACGGCGTCCGCTTCGCCGTTGACGAGATCCCTCCGGGCCTGGAGCAGCTCGTGGCGGACCGCACGCCCGCGCCGATGGGCACCTTCACGGCCGCGACGGCCGACGACGGACCGGTCATCACGCTGTACCGCCGGGTGGTGGAACAGGCGTGCGGAACCCGGGATGAGCTCCAGGACCTGGTGCATGACGTCGTCGTGGAATACACGGCCGAGATGCTCGGCGTGCCCCCTGAGTCCCTCGACCCGGTCTATCGCCGCCGGTACTAACCGGAGGCTGACCGGGCCCGGCCCTGCCCGCACCGGCCCTGCCTGCACTGGCCCTGCCCGCACTGCCTTGGCTGAACCCGGGCCTAGTACCCCAGCGTGACGGGGACCTGTTGCTGTCCCGCCGCTTCCGGGGCCAGGGGCACGGCGGAAATGTCCTGCCGGCCGTCCCGCCCCAGCAACAGCGCCCCGTAGGCCGGATCCCCGGCAGCGGACACCACATAGCCCACGAGCGGCGAGCCGCCCACGTCCGCGGGGACCTTGATTGACACGGTGGTGCCGCCGGCAACATCGGCGCTGCCGGCGGTGCGGAACTTGCCGTCTGCCGTGATGGGTGTGTAGGTCACCGTCGCCCGGCCTTCGGGTGCACCGAAAACGAGCTGCCGGTCGCCCGTGCGGGGAACTGCAACGACGTGCTGGTTGCCCAGCCGTGCCGAGGCGGCGGAAAACGCAACGTCCGCGGGGTCCCCGGACTGCAGTCCATGTGTAAGCCGGGCACTGGCCGCGAAGGAGACATCCGAGCTCGCGGCGACGGTGTAGGTCCCGGCCGGGACCCCGGCCAGGGAAACTTCCGTGACCGCACCGGCCTTCGCCGTGACCACGCCGCCGCCGGGCAGCGCCTTCTGGCCGTCGCGTCCATACAACTTGATCTCGACCACGGCGTCGGTGGCACCCGGCACGGCGATTTCCAGGGCCGGTCCTGCGTCGGCGAAGCCGGGCTTCGCCGTGAGCGCGGCCAGGGCCGCCGGATCCTGGATCTCGAGACCGGAGGCCACCTGGCTGACAGACGGGGCGGTGCCGGGGGTTATGAAGTCCACGCCGCCGGGCGTGAGGCCGCGGAGCACGCTTTGCTGGATGACGGCAGCCACCGGGCCGCCGGTGCTGCGGACCCGCACGCCCAGCCGTTCCTGTCCCGGCGCGAGCCCGGCCAGGACTATGGCGCGGGTGCTGCCGGGCGCCACGAGCAGGCCGCGGCTCCCGGGCGCCTGGATCAGGCCCTCGGAGCCAAGGAGGTCCAGGCTCACGGTCGCCGGCGTGCTGGAGGCATTGGTGAGGTTCAGGACTGCCGACCGGCCGAGGGCGGTGTTGGCGCCAACCAGCCAAAGATCGTTGCCGGGTTGCTGGCAGGCGGCGGCCGCGGAACCTTGGAGGTCCCCGTCCTCGGCGGTGTAGCTCAGGACGGCGCCGGCAGCTGCCTGGCGGTTGTCCTGGGCATCGGCGCTGAGGACGCTGATGTTGTCCACCTCGCGCTGGGGCACGACGCCGGCGATCAGCACGGGCGTGCGGGCGGCCGCCGCGGAAGCTGTGGGCGCAGCCGCGGCGCCCTGGGCGATTTCGGCGAGGGGCGCACCCTTGAGCGGGGCCAGCCGGCTGCCGGGAATGACGCCCGCGCTTGAGCCGAGCACAGCGGCACTGACCGCGGTCTTCGCGGTGGCGGATTCCGGGCTGAACTGGGGATCGGTGCCCACGGGGGTGCCCTCAAGCAGCCGGGCCGGGCCCGGGCAGACTCCGATGCTGCTTCCGGCCGGCACCGACGCGACGGGGGCCTCGAGATGCCGGCTGGCGGGGCTTTGGGGGGTCAGCGACGCCGCCGACACGAGGCCTCCACCCGCGGCCACGAGGGCGACCGCGGAGAGGATACCGCCGATCACGCCGGCCCGTGGCACGCCCCTCTTTCGCGGCGCCGGCGCGGCTGGCGTCCGACGCAGCTTCGGCCGGCGACTGGCGCGACGCAGCTTGGCCGGCGCAGGTTCGGCCATGGCACCGGCACCGGACGCGCCAGCGGCCGGGGTTTCGGCCTTGGAAGGTGCGTCCGTGGAGGACTCCGGGGCGGGACCGGCTTCGTTCTTGTTTTCGTTGTCGTTTTCGCCCTTAGACATGCTGATGTTCCTTACGCAGGGAGGCTTCGTCCCTGGACAGGCCGGTGTTGGACCGGCGGGCAGGCATGGGCACGGCCAGGAGGACGGTCAGCCCGATCATCACGGCCTGCGCGATTCCGATCAGGACGGCCCAGGGCGCTTCGTAACGGATGCTCAACTGGCCGCCCTGGGCAGGCAGTGTGAATGCCTGGGCCCATCCCGACGTCGTTGAGGTCAGGCGGCGGCCGTCGAGCCAGGCGCTCCAGCCCGGATCAGCCCGGTCGGCAAGAACCACCAGGCGGCCCTCGGGGCCGGCCGGGACAGTCCCGGCGGCGGAGACTTCCTCCGAGGGGAGCAGGCCAACGGTAGCCCCGTTGCTGTCCACCACGCGGACCCGGTGTGCGACGTCGGAGGCCTTGATACCGGGCCGGTCCAGCGGGCTGACCCGCCAGAGCCAGCCCGTGCCCGTCTGGCCGACGGCGACAAGCCCGGGGACGGCGTCCATGCGGCTGGCCGTCAGCTCGGAGGCTGAATCGGCGACCCGGAGCACGACAAAGCCGACGCCGAGCCGCTCGAGGTCTCCCCGCGGATCCACGCCTTCGCCGGCCACAATGGTGGCCACGACGTTCCGGAGTGATCCGGCGACGGCGTCGTCGTCGCGGACCGTCTCCTGGCCCGGCGCCCCCATGATGCTGCGGGCCGCGGCGATCGTGGACAGTGAGTCCAGAGTGGTGCCGGCGCCGCGCATGAGTGAGGCGTCGAAGCTGCCGTTCTCGTTGCTGGCGATCAGGAGTGTCCTGGACTGTTCCGGGCCCTCGCCGCGGTCAACCGCCGTGGCGGGGAGGGTGCGGGCCTGGGCAGGCTGGACGAGCCGCGGGGTCCCGAGACCGGCAGCTGCCGGTGCCGGTGCCTGCGTTGATGTCTGTGCCGTGGGCTGCAGCAGGTTTTGCGCGGTCCACGAGGTGAAGCCGGCCAGGGGCGCGGCCAGCAGCAGGGTCAGGGCTGCGACGGCCGTGCCGCGGATCAGGATCTTCCGTGCCAGCCCGGTGCCGGCCGTCCGGTCTGCGGCGTCCAGGAGTCCTTCTGCGCCGATAAGGGCAGCTCCCAGCAGCGCGAAGGCGGCCGCCGAGACGGCGGGTCCGGGGAACGGCGTGACCAGGACATCGGCGCTGGCGCCGGAGGCGACATGCCCGGCGAGCCAGCCGCCGGCCAGCATCAGGACTGCGACGGCCCACAGGCAGCGTGCCGTCCAGGTGCGTCCTGCCAGCACAAGCCTGCGCGGCATGAACAGTGATGCAAGAGCCAGCAGCAGCACCGGCAGCCCGAACAGCAAGGCCAGCAGCAGTGCCCATTGCGGCCCGGTCGAACCCGCGGCGGATGCGCCGAAGGCGCTGAGCCCGGTAAGTCCGCCGCCGGCGTCGAAGCTCAGCGGCTGGCCCAGGGCCTGCTGCCACAGCGGGGCGGCGTCGAAACCGAGCGGCAGGCCCGGGTCGGCCAGGAGCGCCCGCGGCCGGTCAAGGACCGAGAAGGCGAACGGCAGGAACAGTGCCAGGCTGGGCAGGAGCGCCCACCACACCGTGCGGCCGCGGCGGCCCAGAAGCACGCCGCAGAGGGCAACGACGGCTATGGAGGGCAGCAGCAGCGACGGCGCCGCGGCGGTGACCACTGCCATGGCGAGGCCCGCGGCGGCCGCAGCCGTCCAGGACGGCGTCCCGTTGACTCCGGGACGGGCGGCCGGCTGGGGTGTGAGCCGTCCTTGGCCGGGCGCCGGGACGGCGTGGACGCCGCGGCCTGCCGCCGTGCCGGTCGCCCGGAGCAGTGCCAGGACCAGCACCGGGATCATCACGTGCGCAAGCAAGGCACCCAGCCGGCCCTGGTTGAGGGCAACCTGGAGTGCCGGTGCCCCGGCCCAGACCAGGGCGGCCGCCAGGCGCAGCCTCCTGCGCGGGGTCAGGGCGCCGGCAGCAAACCACGCGCCCAGCGCGGACAGCGGCATGGCAAGGATCAACAGCCAGCCGACGGCGCCGTTGGTGTCGCCGGCACCGAGCACTCCCAGCACCCACAGGAGGTAGCCGAAGGGATCGCCGTGGCCCGGAAGGCCCGCGCCAAGACCGATCCACCAGGTGGAGGCATGGCTCCAGATTTCGGAGAGGCGCAGTGAGACGGGGATCAGCGCGCCGCCGGAGACCGCCGGGGCCCGGAACAGGCTGAGCAGTCCCGTCAGGGAGACCGCCAGGGTCAGGAGGATGGCCAGCACGGCACCGTTGCCCACCCAACCGCGGTCCGGGGTGGCGATTGCGGCGAAGTCGTCTGCGTCGCCGGTGGGCTGCTCTGCCAGCGCATCGGTGCCCGTGAGTCCGTCGCCGAAGTCGTCGGCGCCGAGCGCTTCGATTAGGGAGCGCCGGTGCGCCCAGACCTCACGGCGCGGCGTCTGCAGCCCTTTCATGACGGAGCGCCGGATCCGGCGGGTGCGCGCGGCGTTGCGCCGTCCGCGGATCACCGCGGCCGGGCGGCCCAGCGCGGCAAAGGTTGCCAGCAGCTGGGAGAACCCGTGCCCCGGGTCCTTGACTGCAATGCTCAGGACGAGTTTGAAAAGGCTGCCCACGAGGGCGCCGACAGCGTGCAGCGGGACTTTCCAGACGGCCGCGTGCTTGAGCCGCAAATGGACTTGTGCCTTGCGCGCGGCGGTGGCGTTGCCCAGGGCATGGGGACGGTGCGAGACATGGAACATCTTCGCGCTGGGGACCACCACCACGCGGTGCCCGGCGAGGCGGTTGCGCCAGCAGAAGTCGACGTCGTCGCCGCTTCCGGGCAGTGCCGGGTCAAAGCCGCGGAGCTCCTCCCAAATGTCGCGGCGGACCAGCATGCCGGCGGAATTGACGGCAAAGGTATCGCTGCGGCCGTCGTACTGGCCCTGATCGAGCTCGTCGGCGTCGATCAGCGTCAGCCGCTCGGCCCAGCGGCTCGTGGAGAGGCCAACGTCGATCAGCCTCCGCTCGGCATGCCAGTCCAGCTGCTTGCAGCCCGCCACCGTGACCGAAGGCGCGCGCTCGACCGCGTGGAGGAGTTCGGCGAGGGCCTCGGGTGCCGGTGCGGCGTCGTCGTGCAGCAGCCAGATCCACTCGGCGCCCGGCACGGCGCCGGCGGAGCCGTCCGCAGGCCACGGCGAGAGTGCCTTGAGCCCGGCCATGACGGCGCCGCCCATTCCGGACCTGGGCTGGTCGAAGACGGTGACGTTGGCCTTGCCCAATTCCTGTTCGAGGAGGGCGGCAGAGTGGTCGCGGGAGCCGGTATCGACACCGATTACGGCGTCGGCGGGCCTTGTCTGGGCCGCCAGCGCCGCAAGGGTCCTGGGGAGAAAATCACCGCCGTCGTGGGAGACCACGACGGCGGTGACTCGTACTTCTTGAAGAATTAGACTGCTCGCTTCCTAAGCCGGCGCCGCTCGCGCTCGGAGAGGCCTCCCCAGATCCCGAAGCGCTCGTCGTTGGACAAGGCGTATTCGAGGCACTGTGAACGCACGTTGCAGGCGCCGCAGACTTTCTTGGCGTCGCGGGTAGAGCCGCCCTTTTCTGGGAAGAAGGCTTCGGGATCTGTCTGGGCGCACAGGGCGTCGGTCTGCCAGCCGAGCTCGCCCTCGTCGTCGAATTCCTGCCGTGACGGCAGTCCGATCCAGACGGGCTGCGCGGGTGTCAGGGAACCAGGCGAATGGAGCTCCATCGGCGGGTCGAGGGGATCGGTGTCGTGATCCGGGCCGGCAAGGAGTTCGTCGTGCGCTGCGAGGAAGGCCGTGGCGGCGTCCTGCAGGGAATCCTGGGTGTGTTCGTTATAGCGGTCAGCTGCGTCCGGATCGGCCGGATCTACGTACCAGTCACTCGGCACGCCGCGTGAACGGTATTTCGCCGTGGCCTGGCCGGCAACTACGGCATCTTCATGGATACGCTCTGCTAGCCCCATGGCGTCCCCCTCCTGATTTGCAGCCACTGCAAGACCCCCTTGGCACTCGGTTGAGTGCCGGTTTATGTGCAGTGGCTTTATGTAACTAATTACACGCGTGTAAGTATCCGGGAGTCAAGCCACGGCGGAGATAATAATCAACTTGATACACAAAGTACGGGCACGCCACGCCCGGAATTTTTTTGCCCCGCCCGCAGGAATCCGCGGAATAATCAGGGTACTGAGTACTTTTGGGGGTTTTCATTGAATTTCCGGGAAATTTTTTCCTACCCCCACGCAGATGTACCCGGAGGTGCCCGTCGCTGGCGTGACGGACGTCACGGCGCCGGCGGGCGGATGTGCCGTGGCAAGATGAGGGCATGAGCATTCCGGCAATCGAACTGATGACAGTGCTGCGCTCCGGCCAGTCCACGGCGCCCCGGCTGACCTGGTACGGCCCCGATTCGGAGCGCGTTGAACTCTCTGGCCGCGTGCTGGATAACTGGGTGGCGAAGACCTCCAACCTATTGCAGGACGAACTCGACGCCGAACCCGGCATGCGGCTGCGCCTGGACCTGCCCGCGCACTGGAAGTCAGTGATCCTCGCCCTGGCGGCGTGGCAGCTCGGCATGGAGGTGGTCTTCGACGATGCGGAGGCGGAGCTGCTGGCCACCGCGGACCCGGGTCCCGGCGCTGCCGAGGGCGGGTTCGACGCCGTCATGGCGGTGTCGTTGCCGGCGCTGGCCATGCGGTGGACTGGGGAGCTGCCCACCGGCGTCCTCGACTACGCGGCCGAGGTCCGGTCCCACGGGGACATCTTCATGCCCCACGTGGACCCGGAAGCAGAGCGCCTCGCGGTCCGGACCTCGGAAGGCACAGTCCATGCGCACGGCGCACTCCTGAACGATTTTGCCGCGGCCCGCGACACCGGCCTGCGGCTGCTCGTGCCGGCGGCGGATGGCCTGGAAGCGGTCCTTGCGCAGTCACTGGGAACCTGGAAGGCCGACGGTTCCGTGGTCCTGGTGCACCCCGACGTCGAGGTGACCGACAAGCTGCGGGCCGCCGAGCGCATCAGCGGCAACTGATCCTCAGGCACTGAACATCAGGTACTGAACATCGGGCACTGAACATGAGGCATTGAAAATCAGGCCGGCGGGCCGGGCAGCTCCGGATCCTTTACGGCCTCCCTGACAGCCGTCCTGGAAACGCTGGCACCGGCCTCCTTGTCCTGCGGCGTGTGCCGGTGCCGTTCGATGATCTCGTGGTCGTGCGAGAACTCCGGCTCTTCGTCGAGCTCCTGGTTGAACACGAGGAAACGGTAGGCAAAGAACCGGACCACGGTGGCGACAAGGATGCCGGCCACCCCGGCCAGGAAGAGCATGTTCTTGTCCGTGACACCCATGCCGTACTTAGCGATGGCGGTGAGGCCGGTGGAGATGCCGATTCCGATGCCGTTGATGATGACGAACATCACGAATTCGCGCAGCACATTGGCCTGCCGGCGGTGCCGGAACGTCCAAAAACGGTTCGCAATCCACGAGAACACGGTGGCCACGCTGGCCCCGAAGAAGCGGGCCTTGGCCTCGCTGTCGGTCATGGGACCGTGCATCAGGTAAAACGTCAGTCCGTTGTCAATGATGAACGCAATGCCGCCAACGGCGCCAAACTTGGCCACTTCGCGCCAGAACAGCGAGACAAGCCCGCGCATGCGCTCGTTAAGTGTAGTAATCATGACCCTCCGTGGCCTTCTGGAACTGTCGGCCATTGGGCCAAACGCCCATTTTAGCGCCGTTTCCCGGGAGTCCGCCCTCAGCGGCCGTTCGGAAGGCCTCCTGCGCACCCGACGTCGGGCGGCGCCGGAGCGGTCACGGAACCGTGCCGTCTGCACCCTTCCCGTGCTTGCCAATCCCCAAAAGCCGGGTTCCCGTGAGGTTTTCGGTAGGCTGGGACTTGTGACTTTTCCTGTAATCGGTGTTGTTGGCGGCGGCCAGCTTGCCCGAATGATGGCCCCCGCCGCAACCGCCCTCGGCTTTGAGCTCCGTGTTCTCGCCGAAGGCGAGGACGTCTCTGCAGTCTCTGCCGTGGCTAACGCCCCGGTCGGCGACTACACGGACCTGGAACATCTGCTCGAGTTCTCCCGCGGCCTGGATGTTCTGACCTTCGACCACGAACACGTCCCCACCGCGCACTTGCGGTCCCTGATCAGCGCCGGAGTGAACGTCCATCCCGGCCCGGATGCCCTGGTCAACGCCCAGGACAAGCTCGTCATGCGCGCCGCGATCGACCGGCTCGAGCTGCCCAACCCCAAGTGGGCCGCCGTCGCCAATGTCGCGGACCTCGTCGCCTTCGGCGAGCAGACCGGCTGGCCGGTGGTTTTGAAGATGCCCCGTGGCGGTTACGACGGCAAGGGCGTGCGCATCGTGTCCTCGGCCGAGGACGCGGCCGGCTCCGCCGACTGGTTCGAGGCCATGTCTCCCCTGCTGGCCGAAGCCAAGGTGGAATTCAGCCGCGAGCTCTCGGCCATGGTCGCAAGGGCCCCGGACGGTGAAACCCGGGCCTGGCCGGTGGTGCACACCATCCAGGTCGACGGGGTTTGCGATGAAGTGATTGCCCCGGCCCTGGAGATCCCCCTCGATGTTGCCGCGGCCGCGGAGAACGCCGCCGTCCGGATCGCCAGCGAGCTCGGCGTGACCGGTGTCATGGCCGTCGAACTCTTCGAGACACCGGGCGTGGGCGCGGGCTTCCTGATCAACGAGCTCGCCATGCGCCCGCACAACACCGGGCACTGGACCCAGGACGGCTCGGTGACAAGCCAGTTCGAGCAGCACTTGCGGGCCATCCTGAACCTGCCGCTGGGCGCCACGGACCTACTGGGGCCCGTCGTGGTGATGAAGAACTTCCTCGGCGGCGCCAACCAGGACCTCTATTCCGCCTACCCCGCCGCCCTCGCGAGCGAGCCGGCCGCGAAGGTGCACTGCTACGGCAAGGCCGTCCGGCCCGGCCGGAAGATCGGCCACGTCAACCTGGTCGGGACCTCCGCCGCCGACGTCGACTCCGTGCGGCAGCGGGCCACTACCGTGGCCGACATCATCCGGAACGGCCGGGCCCACGCCGGCACAATGCCGGCAACCTCCGAGGAGACCGCATGAGCACCGCACGCAGCCCTGAAGCCAGCACCGCAGGAACCCCCCTCGCCGGCACCCGCGCGGACACTCCAATCGTGGGCCTCGTCATGGGCTCGGATTCGGACTGGCCGGTCATGGAAGCCGCCGCCGAAGCCCTCGCGGAGTTCGGGATCCCGTTCGAGGCCGACGTCGTCTCGGCACACCGGATGCCCACGGAGATGATCCGCTACGGCCAGACGGCCCACGAGCGCGGTCTTCGCCTCATCATCGCCGGCGCCGGCGGTGCCGCGCATCTTCCCGGCATGCTCGCCTCGGTGACCCCGCTGCCCGTGATCGGCGTCCCGGTGCCCTTGAAGACCCTGGACGGCATGGATTCCCTGTTGTCCATCGTGCAGATGCCGGCCGGTGTTCCGGTCGCCACCGTATCGATCGGCGGGGCGCGCAACGCCGGCCTCCTGGCCGTGCGCATGCTGGCCTCGGGCACGGACGAACTCGCCGTCCAGCTCCGCGCCGACCTCCTGGACTTCGCCCAGGAACTGAACGATGTCGCAACCCGGAAGGGCGCGAGCCTGCGGCATAAGGTCAGCGAAGTGTTCGCCGACGGCAACGTCGCCCCGCGTAGCAGCAATTAAGGCAGCCATTAGGAATCCCGGCATGAGCAACAGCTACGCCCCCACGCACCGCACTGAGAGCCCTGGGCAGTCCGGGCGGGTACTGAGCGACCCGGTCCGGCATCCGTCCGGAGCCCCGGCCCCGGTGCTGACAAAGCGGGCGTTCGTCCTGATCCTCATGACGCTGCTGGTTCCCGGCAGCGCCCAGATCGTCGCGGGCAATCGCAAGCTCGGACGGGCTGCGCTGCGCGTGACCTTCACGGTCTGGGCGCTGGCCCTGCTGGCCGTTCTGCTTCTGCTCGTGTCCCGTTCCACGCTGATCAACATCCTCGCCGGGCCGGTGCCCTCTTTCTTGCTGGTGCTCGGCCTCGCGCTGCTGGCCATCGGCTGGGCTGCCCTGTTCCTGAACACCTTGCGGCTGATCCGGCCCGGGCTGCTCGCCCCCAGGATCCGCCCCGCGGTGGTGCTGGCGCTGGTGCTGGCCACGATCCTCAGCAGCGGGTCCCTGGGCTACGCGGCCTACCTGCTCAACGTCAGCCGCGATGCCATCGGCAGCATCTTCTCCGGCTCCGGCCCCACCCTTGAGCCTTCCGAGGGCCGCTACAACTTCCTGATGATGGGCGGCGACGCCGGAGCGGACCGTACGGGCCGCCGGCCGGACAGCCTCTCGGTGATCAGCGTCGATGCCAAGACCGGCAGCACGGCGATCATCTCCGTGCCCCGCAACCTCCAGAACGCCCAGTTCAGCGCGGAATCCCCGATGCGCCAGGTGTATCCGGAGGGCTACAACTGTGGCGACGAATGCCTGATCAACGCGATCAATACCGAGGTCACCAACAACCATCAGGACCTGTATCCCGGGGTGGCTGACCCCGGCGCGCAGGCCACTCTCGAAGCGGTGTCCGGAACGCTGGGCATCAAGGTCCAGGCCTACGTGCTCGTGGACATGGACGGTTTTTCCAAGCTCATCGACGCCATGGGCGGCATCCGGATCAAGGCCGGCGGCTGGGTCCCCATCAGTGGACCGATGGTGGACGAGGCCAACGGCATCCACGGCATGCCGGACGGCTGGATTCCGGCAGGCGACCAGACTCTCGACGGCTTTCACGCCCTCTGGTACGGCCGGTCCCGGGAATTCGTGGACGACTATGCCCGCATCCAGCGCCAGCAGTGCGTGCAGCAGGCGATGCTGAAGCAGCTCGACCCCGCAAAACTGCTGGCCAAGTTTGAGGACATCGCCAAGGCTGGCACCAAGGTGGTCGAATCGAACATCTCCTCCGGCCAGCTCGGCAGCTTCGTGGACCTGGCCATGAAGGCCAAGGGCCAGGACGTCAACCGCCTGACCATCGGTCCGCCCGACTTCGACGCGTCTTTCTCCACGTCCCCGGACTTCGACATCATCCACGAGCGGGTAGCCCAACTGCTGGCCCGCCCGTCCGCCGGCGCTGCGGAGGACACCGCCGTTGAAGATACCGTCCTGCAGCCTGGTACGGGCGCGGGACCGCTCTCTGCCGCGGGTGCCGCGCCGGGCACCCAGCCGCCGTCGCCGCCGTCGGACTTCACCCCGGTGACCACCACGCCGGACGGCGAGCCGATCAC
This sequence comes from uncultured Actinomycetota bacterium, assembly GCA_963722145.1. GTDB lineage: Bacteria > Actinomycetota > Actinomycetes > Actinomycetales > Micrococcaceae > Arthrobacter. The sequence goes on from CAVRLW010000021.1 coordinate 91,072, forward strand.
CGAAGAGATGCTCAACCAGTTCAAGCGCAACGGCGACGAACAGTCCATCCGCGACCTCGTCGCCACCAACGGCCAGTGCGCCCCGCTCTAACGCCCGGCCGCACGGCGTGGACCGCGGCGCTGCCCGCGGCGCGGTGCCCCGACCAGAGTAACCGCAGCAGTTTGACCAGTTCAGTGTGACCACATTTCATTGACGAGACTTTCATTGACGAGACACTTCATTGACGAGACAGGGACCAGGCATGTACGAACTTGAGAACGTCCTCCGGCCCTACGCCTGGGGCTCCCCGACGGCGATCGCCGAGCTGCTGGGCAGGCCGGCCTCCGGCGGTCCCGAAGCGGAGCTCTGGATCGGCGCCCACCCGGACTCCCCGTCCGTCGCGCTGACGCCGGCGGCCGGCGGTGCCGGACGGCACGCACCCGAAGCGCACGACGGCGGCCGGCTGGCGCTGGACACCTTGATTGCCGGGGATCCGGAACATTGCCTGGGCAGCGCGAGCGTGGCCACATTCGGTCCGCGCCTGCCGTTCCTGCTCAAGGTCCTCGCGGCCGAGACGCCCCTTTCCCTGCAGGTGCACCCGACGCTTGACCAGGCCCGGGAGGGCTTCGCCCGCGAGGAAGCCGCCGGCGTCGATTCCGCCGCCCCGGAACGCAACTACAAGGATGCCTTCCACAAACCGGAAATGATCTTCGCGCTGACCCCGTTCGAGGCGCTTTGCGGCTTCCGGCCGGCGGCGGAATCGCGGGCGGTATTCGTGCACGTCGCGGCGTGCTTCGATCTGGCAGGGCTGGAGCTGCCGCCGCTGGTTCCGCTGCTGCTGGAAGACCTGGCGCAGCCGGACGAGCCCGCTGCCCTGCGCTCCGCCTTCGAGCGCCTCATCGCCGGCGGCGAGGATGTCTCGCACGCCACGGCGATGATCGTGGCGGCCCTCGTCTCCGGTGCTCCCATGGGACCGCACGTGGCCGAGCTGACCACGGTGGTGAACCTCAACAATGACTACCCGGGAGATCCGGGTGTCCTGATTTCGCTGCTGCTGAACCGGATCTCGCTGGCGCCGGGTGAGGCTGTCTACCTGCCAGCCGGAAACGTCCATGCCTACTTGCACGGGCTCGGGATCGAGGTCATGGCGTCCTCGGACAACGTGCTCCGCGGCGGGCTCACACCGAAATTCGTCGACGTGCCGGAACTGCTCAAAACGGTCGCGTTCGAGGCCGTCGCAGTGCCCATGCTCGCCGCCGAGACCACGATGCTGGGCCAGGAAATCTTCCGGCCGCCGTTCCGGGAATTCCAGCTGCAGCGGATTGAGCTGGCGCCCGGGGCGGAGCCCGTCCCGCTGGCGCAGTCCGGTGCCGCCGTCGTCATAGTCACGGGCGGCTCCGTCCGCCTCGACTCCCCCAGGGGCGAGCTGCGGCTGGAACGGGGCGCCAGCGCCTTCCTGCCCGCCGCCGAGGCCCCGGTCAACGTCCACGCCGTCTCCGGCGCCACCGGCCCCGCCCTGGCATTTGCCGTCACCACCGCATTGGAAGCCTGACACCATGGATTATTTCCTGCAAAGCCCGCAGTGGGCACAGTTCCAGCGCGCGCTCGGACGCACGGTCCACGAGCAATCCGGCCCCGGGTGGCGCTTCCTTGCGGTCGAGGAATCCAATCCGGCCGGCAAACTGCTGTACTCCCCTTACGGTCCGGTGGCCGAGTCGCTGGCAGCGTTCGACGCCGCACTGGCGGCCCTGACGGACCTCGCCCGGACCAGCGGGGCCGTGTTTGTCCGGGTTGAGCCGGTCACCGCAGGGTTCACTGCCGCCGAGGCCGACTCCGTCCTGAGCAGCCGCGGCCTGCAGCCGGCGCCGGCCAGCCAGCAGCCCGAGCTCAGCTGGATTGTGGACCTCGACCGGGATTTCAAGGACGTCCTGGCGGACATGAAGCCGGCAAACCGGAACCTGTTCCGCAACATCCACAAGAAGGGCGTGACCTTCCGCTCCAGCCAGGATCCGGCAGAGATCGCCGTGCTCCTGGAGTTCTTGCACATGACGGCAGCCCGCAGCGGGTTCAAGCCGCAAAGCGACGAGTACCTGAGCCAGGTGGCCCGCTCGCTGATGCCGGCCGGCGCCGCGACCCTGTTCATCGCGGAGCTCGACGGCCACCCCATCGCCGCAGCCCTGGCCTACGATTCGGCCGACACCCGGACGTACGCCCATGCCGCCCTGGATGACACCCACCGCAAGCTCAGCGCGGGCATTCCCCTGCTCGTCACCCTGATCGCGGACGCCCAGGCCAAGGGCCTCAAGCACGTGGACCTCTGGGGCGTGGCGCCCGCTGACCAGCCCGACCACAAATGGGCCGGGTTCACGGCGTTCAAGAAGTCGTTCGGCGGCCGCGGGATCGCCTATCCCGGGACGTGGGACCTGCCGGTCCGGAAGGTGCGCTACGGCAGCTACCAGCTGGCCCGCAAGGGCGCCCAGTTCGCGAAGACGCTGCGCGCCCGGTCCCGGGCCCTCGCAAACCGCTAGCTGGCAGCGGTAATCGCGTGCCGCTGGGCTTCGTAGGCGCTGGCCACCATCTGCTCCACGGAGTACCGCATCTTCCAGTCGAGATCGCGGGCAGCCAGCTTGCCGTCGGCCACGATCCGGTCCGGATCCCCCGCCCGGCGCGGACCGATCTCCGGTTCGAAGTCGATTCCGGTGACGTTGGCCATCGCCGTCATGATCTGGCGTACGGACAGCCCGTCCCCGGATCCGAGGTTGTACACCCGTTCCAGCGGTTTGCCGGCCGCGAGGGCCTGGGCGGCGGCCACATGCGAGGTGGCGAGGTCGGCCACGTGCACGTAGTCGCGCACGCAGGTTCCGTCCGGAGTGTTGTAGTCGATGCCGTTGATGCGCGGCGTCTGGCCCGCCGTGAGAGCCCGCAGCACGATCGGGAAAAGGTTGTGGGGGCTGGTGTCGTAGAGCTCCGGCGAGCCGGAGCCGACGACGTTGAAGTACCGCAGCGAGGTGTGGTTCAGGCCCCGGGCCCGGCCCTGGTCCCGGATCAGCCATTCGCCGATGAGTTTGCTCTCGCCGTAGGGCGATTCCGGGTTGGTGGGCGTGTCCTCGGTGACGACGTCGCCGGTGGGCGTGCCGTAGGTGGCCGCGGATGAGGAGAAGACCAGTTTGTCGACGCCTGTGAGCTCCATGGCTTTGAGCAGTTGCGCAGTGCCCGTGACGTTCTGTTCGTAGGTCAGCAGCGGTTCCTGGACGGAAACCCCGGCGTACTTGAAACCGGCCAGGTGGATCACGCCAGTCACCGCGTGGTCCCGCAGCGTGTGGGCCACGAGGTCGGCGTCGAGGATGCTGCCGTGGACGAACGGCACGTCGGCCGGCACGAACTCGCGGTGCCCGCTGGAGAGGGAGTCAATCACCACCGGCTGGATCCGGGCCCCGCGCAAGGCGGAAACCACATGAGAACCGATATATCCTGCACCGCCAGTTACGAGCCACGTCATGGCTCCACCCTATCTAATCCGGCGGACCTAGACCCGCACCGCGGCACAGACACCGCGATTAAGACGACGAATCCCGGGTCGCGGAGGCGGCCCGGGATTCGTCGTGTTCAGTGCTGCAGTTCAGCGGAGCAGTTCAGCGGAGCCGTTTAGTGGCGTCGCTGCCGCCTAGTTCTTGCGGGCGTAGCCCTCCCACTTGCTGGCCTGGTGCTCGCCGTCCACAAAGCGGATGGTGCCGGACTTGGACCGCATCACGATGGACTGCGTGAGGACCTTGTCCTTGGAATAGCGCACACCCTTGAGCAGGTCGCCGTCGGTGATGCCGGTGGCGGCGAAGTAGCAGTTGTCGCTGGAGACGAGGTCGTTGGTGGAGAGCACGCGCTCGAGATCGTGGCCGGCGTCGATCGCCTTCTGCTTCTCGTCGTCGCTCGTGGGCCACAGGCGGCCCTGAATCACGCCGCCGAGGGACTTGATGGCGCAGGCCGAGACGATGCCTTCCGGCGTGCCGCCGATGCCCATCAGCGCGTCGACTCCGGTTCCGGCGCGCGCCGCGGCGATGGCGCCGGCGACGTCGCCGTCCATGATGAACTTCGTGCGGGCACCGGCTTCGCGGATTTCCTCCACGAGCCCGCGGTGGCGGTCCCGATCCAGGATCATCACGTTGAGCTGGTTGACCTTGACGCCCTTGGCCTTGGCGATGAGGTGCAGGTTCTGCTTGACGGGCAGGCGCAGGTCCACCATGTCGGCGGCTTCCGGGCCGGTCACGAGCTTCTCCATGTAGAACACCGCGGAGGGATCGAACATGGAACCGCGTTCCGCCACGGCCAGGACGGCGAGGGCGTTGTTGATGCCGAGGGCAGCGAGGCGGGTTCCGTCGATGGGATCGACGGCGACGTCGCACTCGGGGCCGGTGCCGTCACCGACGTTCTCGCCGTTGAACAGCATCGGGGCCTCGTCCTTCTCGCCCTCGCCGATGACAACCACACCATTGAAGTGCACGGTCTGGAGGAAGGAGCGCATGGCGTCGACGGCGGCGCCGTCAGCCTTGTTCTTGTCCCCGAAACCAACCCAGTGGCCGCCGGCGATGGCCGCGGCCTCGGTGACGCGGACCAGCTCCAGTGCAAGGTTGCGGTCAGGCTCGTCGATCCCAACGGCAAGCGAGGGGGAAAGCGTGGAGTACTTCTGGGACATGGGCGCTGGTGTCACGTGAACCTCTTCTTCGAGTGGCGGTCGTTGAACCCGTACGGCCAGGATCGATCCGTCGCGGTGATTCGTCTGATACCGATCATAGTCGGGGCGGGCCCGCAAGGTCATGGGATGACCGGCGCGTGACGCACTTCACCTCCGGGTGGCCCCTGCGCCGCGAATGTGAGATCGGCCCGGACATGCGCGACTATAGAGGGGTGAGTGAATTGCAGGACACCTCCCCCGCCGCCCCCGGTTCTCCGGCTGGCAGCTCCCCCGCGGCAGGCCCGGACACTTCCGGACAGCCACCGGTGAAGCCCGTCATCGCCGCCGCTGCGGCCAAACGCGCCAACGCCTCTGTCATGGGCATGATCATCGCCCTGGTGGTGAGCATCGCGGCCTTCCTGCCGATCGTCCTCATGAACCCGTCTCCCAAGACCGACGGCTACCGGCCCAACATCAACGTCAGCGCCACCGCGCAGAACGCGGCGGGTGTGGCGGGGTTCACACCCGTGGCTGCCGATACCGGCGACACATTTCGCGCCAACTACGCCCGCTGGGAGTCCGGCGCCGGCAGCGGCGTCCCCGCCTGGGAGGTCGGCTACCTGACGCCCAAGGAATCCTTCATCTCCCTCGTGCAGACCCGGCAGGCCAACCCCACCTGGCTCCTGCAGCAGACCAAGAACGCGCCGGTGACCGGCACCCGTAGTGCGGGCGGCCGGGACTGGGAACTGCGCGACACCGGCAAGGGCGAGAAAATCCATGGTGCTGGCCGAACGCGGCACCACCGTGGTCCTGTCCGGATCCGCGGCGCTGGAGGAGTTCTCAACCCTGGCCGACGCCGTGGTGAAGTCGCTTGTTGCCAATCCGCCTGCGGGCACGGCGAGCGTCACACCGGGTGCAACAGTTTCCCCTTCGGCCACCCCTTCGCCGTAAAGTGGCCACGTGGCTACTTATCTGACTCCCGCGCTCGCCTGGCAGCGTCTCCGTGAAGGCAACAAGCGTTTCGTCGCCGGCACGTCATCCCACCCCAACCAGGACGCGTCGCGGCGCTCATCGCTGGTAGAAAACCAGCACCCGTTCGCTGTGATCTTCGGCTGCGCCGACTCCAGGCTTGCCGCCGAAATCATCTTCGACCTCGGCCTCGGGGACGCCTTCGTCGTCCGCACCGCCGGCCAGGTGATCGACGACGCCGTGCTCGGCTCGCTCGAATACAGCGTCAGCGAACTGGACGTCCCGCTGATCGTCGTCCTGGGCCACGACAGCTGCGGTGCCGTCACCGTGACCAAGGCGGCCGTTGAGACAGGCCAGATGCCGGTCGGTTTCATGCGCAGCCTGGTGGAGCGGATCACCCCGTCCGTGCTGACCTCGCTGCGTAACAATCAGACCGACATCAACGACATGGTGGTCGAAAACGTCAAGCAGACCTCGCAGCGGCTGGTGGACAGTTCCCGGGTGATTTCGGGCGCAATCGACAGCGGCCGCACTGCCGTGATCGGTCTGACGTACAGCCTTGCTGACGGCCGGGCCGACCTCGTCTCCAGCATTGGCAGGCTCTAAACCCCGGCGCCCAGCCCCTTGCAGCCCGATCACGGTTTTCGATGGGACTCCCACTCCCAATAAGCTAGCCCCATGACTTCCACAGATGAGTTGAACACCGAAGAGTTCCGCATTGAACACGACACGATGGGCGAAGTCCGCGTTCCAGTGAACGCCCTGTACCGCGCACAGACGCAGCGGGCAGTCGAGAACTTCCCGATCTCCGGCAAGACCCTGGAGCGCGCCCACATCGAAGCCCTGGCACGGGTGAAGAAGGCTGCCGCCCAGGCGAACGCAGAACTGGGAGTGCTCGACGGCGAGCTCGCCCAGGCGATCGCCGACGCCGCCGACCAGGTTGCCGCCGGCAAGTACGACGGCGACTTCCCGATTGACGTTTTCCAGACCGGGTCCGGCACGTCCTCGAACATGAACACCAACGAGGTCATCGCCGAGCTCGCCTCGCGGGCCCTCAAGTCCGCCGGGAGCGACAAAGTTGTCCACCCGAACGACCACGTCAACGCCTCACAGTCCTCCAACGACGTCTTCCCGACCTCCGTCCACGTTGCCGCCACGTCCGCGCTGATCAATGACCTGATCCCGGCCCTCGGCTACCTGGCAGAGTCGCTGGAGCGCAAGGCCGCCGAATTCAAGGACGTCGTGAAGTCCGGCCGCACGCACCTCATGGACGCCACCCCCGTCACCCTGGGCCAGGAGTTCGGCGGCTACGCCGCCCAGGTCCGCTACGGCATCGAGCGCATCAACGCTTCCCTCCCCCGCGTCGCCGAAGTCCCGCTCGGCGGCACCGCCGTGGGCACCGGCATCAACACGCCGGCCGGCTTCCCGGAGCGCGTGATCGAACTGCTGGCGGCCGACACCGGACTGCCGCTGACCGAGGCCCGCGACCACTTCGAGGCCCAAGCCAACCGTGACGGCCTCATCGAGGCGTCCAGCCAGCTGCGCAATATTGCGATCTCCTTCATGAAGATCAATAACGACCTGCGCTGGATGGGCTCCGGCCCCAACACCGGCCTCGGCGAAATCGCCATCCCGGACCTGCAGCCGGGCTCCTCGATCATGCCCGGCAAGGTCAACCCCGTCATCTGCGAAGCCTCCATCATGGTCTGCGCCCAGGTGATCGGCAACGACACCGCCATCGCGTGGTCCGGCACCAACGGCGCCTTCGAACTCAACGTCGGCATCCCGGTCATGGCCGCCAACCTCCTTGAATCCGTGCGCCTCCTGGCCAACACCAGCCGCGTCATGGCCGACAAGATGATTGACGGCATCACCGCCAACGTGGAGCGCGCCCGCTTCCTTGCCGAGGCGTCGCCGTCGATCGTTACCCCGCTGAACAAGTTCATCGGTTATGAGAACGCCGCCAAGATCGCCAAGAAGGCCGTGGCCGAGGGCCTGACCATCCGCGAGACCGTCGTCTCCATGGGCTTCCTCGAGCGCGGCGAACTGACCGAAGAGCAGCTGGACACCGCCCTGGACGTCATGTCCATGACGCGCCCGCCGCACAAGGCCTAACGACGCCGGCGGCGACGCCGCCCCCGCAGAGAACATCCGCCGCCGGCCGGCACCTTTCATGGAAGGGTGCCGGCCGGCCGGCACTGTCTGCACCCTAGATCCGGGGATGTTCCCGCCGGCCGCTGCCCGCTCCTGGGCTGTGTAGGGGCAGCGACAATATTGTCCACAACAGCCCCGTCCACATTTTTTGCACTAAGGATGCATTAGTGCAAAAATACACTCTATGGGAAACAGTGCAATTAATGCGGGGGGCCTCCGCGAGCGCAAGCGGGCCGCAACACGGGCGACCATCACCGCCGTCGCGCGTTCCCTGACAGCCGAACGCGGCCTCAGTGGCTACACCGTGGAGGAAGTCTGCGAACGGGCGGGCATCTCCCGCCGGACCTTCTTCAACTACTTCCCTGCCAAGGAAGACGCGATCCTCGGCCACGTCGACGACGACTTTCCGGAAGAGGTGGTGGCGCGGTTCATGGCAGGCGGCGCGGGTTCGCCCCCCGGCGAAATATCGGCTTCACTCCTCGAGGACCTCGTGCGGCTGTCCTTGGACCTGTCCGAACGGATGAGCGGCTCCGAGGAAGAGACCCGCCAGCTGATCGGGGTGATCAAGAAGGAGCCCCAGCTGATGCTCCGGATCATCGGAGCCACCGAGGAACGCGAGGCAGACTTCGCCCGGCTGCTCGCGGCCAGGGAAGGCGTTGCTGCCGGCCATCCCGTGGTCCGCATGGCCGTGGCGCTCCTGGGAAACGTGGCCAGGAAAACCAGCGCCGACTACTTCTCCGAAGGCAATACCCGCCCGTACAAGGACATGCTGCTGGAAAACATTGCCGCCGCCCGCACGCTCTTCTCCCTGCCGTTCACGATGTCGTCATCCGACCCTGAACACCCCGACTCTGCACACCCCGACCCTGAGCACTCCGACACCGTCGAGTCCTATCCCTCCGAAGGAGCGCAATGAGCGCCGCCGTCAGCACCAAACCAGCAGCCGAACCGCTGCTGCTGACCCAGAAACGCATCTGGATCATCTTCTCCGCCCTCATCGCGGGCATGCTGCTCTCCAGCCTTGACCAGACCATCGTGTCCACCGCCATGCCCACGATCGTCGGCAAGCTCGGCGGCGTGGAGCACCAGGCCTGGATCACCACGGCCTACCTGCTGGCTACCACCATCGTCATGCCGATCTACGGAAAGTTCGGCGATATCCTGGGGCGCCGGAACCTGTTCCTGGTCGCCATCGGGCTCTTCACGCTCGCCTCCGTCGGCTGCGCCCTTGCCACGGACTTCTGGGGCTTCGTGGTCTTCCGCGCCATCCAGGGCCTGGGCGGCGGCGGCCTGATGATCCTGTCCCAGGCCATCATCGCCGACATCGTCCCGGCCAAGGAGCGCGGCAAGTACATGGGCCCGCTGGGTGCAATCTTCGGCCTCTCCGCCGTCGCCGGACCCCTGCTTGGCGGATTCTTCGTGGACCACCTGACCTGGGAATGGGCCTTCTACATCAACATCCCGATCGGCATCGCCGCGTTCACCATTGCCTGGTTCACCCTGACGCTGCCCAACAAGAAGGCCGAGAAGCGGATCGACATCCTGGGCGTGCTGCTGCTCTCCGCGGCCACCACGTGCCTGATTTTCTTCACGGACTTCGGCGGCAAGAAGGACGAGGGCTGGGATTCGCCGCTGACGTGGGCCTTCGGCGCCGGACTGGTGCTCGCCGCTACCGCCTTCGTCCTGGTGGAGCGCCGGGCCGAGGACCCCATCATTCCGTTGAGCCTGTTCAAGAACCGCATCTTCGTGAACTCCACTGCCATCGGCTTCACCCTGGGCCTGGGCATGTTCGCGGCGATCGCCTTTGTCCCGACTTTCCTGCAGATGTCGTCCGGTACCTCCGCCGCCGAATCCGGCCTGCTGATGCTGCCCATGATGGTAGGACTCATGGGCACGGCCATCTTCTCGGGCATCCGCATCTCCAAGACCGGCAAGTACAAGCTGTTCCCGGTCCTCGGGGCCACCCTGACCATCGCGGCAATGCTGTGGTTGACCACGCTCACGGCCGCCACGCCCATCTGGGTCATCTGCGTGCAGCTGTTCATCTTCGGCGCCGGCCTGGGCTCGATCATGCAGGTGATCGTCCTCGTGGTACAGAACTCCGTGCCGGCGGACCAGATCGGCACGGCAACGAGCACCAACAACTACTTCCGTGAGGTCGGCGCATCCCTCGGGGTCGCAGTGTTCGGCTCCATCTTCACCACCCGGCTCTCCGAGTCCCTGACCAATGCCTTCACCGGCGCCGGGGCGTCCGCCGAGCAGGCGTCGCAGTCCACCCGGACGATGGACCCGCAGATGCTCAGCCAACTCCCGGCGCAGCTCAAGGACGCGATCGTCAACGCCTACGCGGATTCGCTCGCGCCCGTCTTCTGGTACCTGCTGCCGTTCCTGGGCATCGCCCTGATCCTGGCTCTGACCCTCAAGCAGATCCCGCTCTCGGACACCGCCGGCATGGTGGCCCGCGGAGAAGCAGTCGGCGGCGAGGAAGCCGAGCGGCTCGAGGCCGAACGGGCGGCAGCCCGCCACTCCGCCGACAACGCAGGCCACACGCACCCCGGCGAGCCGGAAGGGCCCGCCGCGCACGGCAGCGCCGACCAGTCCAGTCACGACGACGAGCTCACCCGCCTGCGCGGCTGACGGTCCGGATTCGGGCCGGGGTGGGGTCAGCGCCGGTAGTGGACTTCGCCGTCGGGATCAGCGGCCTGCCGGATCAGCTCCAGGTGCCCGGGCATGAGTTCCGGGAAGTCCTCCGGGCGGAACCAGCCGACGTCGAGGGATTCGTCGTCGTTGACCCGGGCCTCTCCCGAGACGAAACGGCAGCGGAACACCAGGGTCAGGAAATGGCACACGTCACCGTTGGGATAGCGGGTCGGACCCACGGCATCCACCGAAACCAGCCGTTGCACCGCGGCCACCACACCGGTCTCTTCGAGGATCTCGCGCAGCAGGCCCGGCGCGGGGTCCTCGCCCGGTTCCAGGATCCCGGTGATCAGGCCCCATTGCCGGTTGTCGGCGCGCTGGCCGAGCAGGACCCGGCCGGCGTCGTCGAACACCACTGCCCTGACGCCGGGCAGCCAGAGGGCCTCGTGTCCGATCTTCTCGCGCAGTTTCAGGATGAAATCCGGGGTGGCCATGCCGTCAGCCTAACCGGCCGGAATCAGCAGCATGGCGGCCGCCGTGCCCGCCAGCATGAACGGTCCGAAGGGAATGGCCGACTGCAGCGTGCCGCGCCGTGCGGCCAGCAAGCCGAGGCTCCACAGCCCGCCGAGGAGGAACGCGGCAAAGGTCCCGGCCATGACGTGCCCCCAGCCCAGGAATCCCAGGTACATCCCCAGGACGCCCGCGAGCTTCACGTCGCCAAATCCCATTCCCGGCGGATACACCGCATGCAGGAGGAAGTAGAAGAGCCAGAGGGCCGCCCCGCCGGCGAGGACGCGCAGCCCCGGCACGCCGAACACGCCGGCGTCCGCCGTGCCGGCAACGTCCTGGCCGCCGGGGAGCAGGCGGCTGGCGGCCGCGCCGAGCAGGAGGACTCCGGCGATCGCATAGGAAGGAAACACGATCCTGTCCGGGAGCAGGTGGAGCCGGACGTCGATGACGGTGAGCCGGACGGCCATCACGAAGAAATAGGCGCACGCGGCCAGGGCGAGCCAGTAGGCCAGCGGGTTGGCGGCGCCCAGGGTGCCGAGTCGTTCGATCACTCTCGGATGCTACTGGATATTCGTCCGGCCCGGCGGCCCCCGCGCGTAAACTGTGGATATGGCCGCATGGGACAGCAAGAACCGGCGTGGGCCGGTCGCGCCACGCGGCCCGGCGGACCAAGCCGCGGCCTTCCGGAACCTTTGCCGGAGCTCGCCCTGGAAGTGGCAGTCGCTGAGGTTTGAGTACCTGGACCGGCCGCTCACGGGTTCCGCGAGTCCCCCGACGGCCGCCGCCTCCCCCGACGACCTCGTCAGAGGCTGGCTGCGCAGGCCCGGCGCCTTGCGGCTGGAGACTGCCGGCGGACTCGTAATAGGCAGCACCACCGGCATCAATGATTCACGTGGCGGCTTCTATGTCAGTTCCACCAGGAAGACCTGGCTCCTGCCGCCGCACCTGGTCACGCCGGTGTACGACGACGACGGGCTGGTGCGCCGCCGCCCGGAGGCAGCCTACGGCGAGCCGTCGTTCGGAAACGGCCGCTTCGCCGCCGTCCTGGACCCGGTGGAGCTCGCCGGGAATGCCCCGGTCCCGTTGGAGTTCCCCAACTCCAACGCCGTGGAGCTTGGCCCCATCACGGAAGTTGACCACGAGGGCCGGCCGGCCCTGGAAACCACGGTCAGCCCAAACCTCTCCTACCGTCCCGCCGATCCGGGTGCCCCGCTCTGCCGGCCCGGACGCACCCTGCTGAGGATTGACGCCGGCACCGGTGTCTGCGTGGCGAGCCGCTGGCTGGACGCACCAGGAGCTGGCAATGAGCAGGACGGCTACGGCCACTGGCTCAGGATCCTGGGTGTCGACGAGTACATGCTCGATGACCTGTTCCTGGCCGAATCGATGAACCTCACAGACGTCCGGCGCCACATCAGCTGGGACGTTCCCGCGGAGTAGCCGGTCCGTGACTGGCATCTGCGCATCGGCACCGTTAGGCTTCCCCGATGACTGAGCCCGCCGACTACTGGCCCCCTTTCGGCCTGACCCTGACCACGCCGCACCTTCAGCTGCGCCCCATCCGCGACGAGGACATCCCCGCCGCGGTCGAGGCCGCCCTGAGCGGCGTGCACGAGCCGGGCCGGAACCCGTTCAGCACCCCCTGGACCGAAGCCCCGCCGAACGAGCTCGGGACCAACATGGCGCAGTGGTACTGGCGGTGCCGCGGCACCATGAGCCCCCAAGATTGGACCCTTCTGCTCGGCATCTGGCACAAGGACGAATTCGTCGGCTGCCAGGACATCGGGGCCAGGGACTTCGCCACGCTGAAGACGGTCACCACAGGCTCCTGGCTCCGCCGGAGCGCCCAGGGCCGCGGCCTCGGCAAGGAGATGCGGGCCGCCGTCGCCCTCTACGCCTTCGACTGGCTCGACGCAGAAGTGGCGGAATCCGAGGCCGCCATCTGGAACCAGCAGTCCCTCGGCGTCTCCCGCACCCTCGGCTACGAACTGAACGGCGTCACCCGGGCTTCCTGGGGCGGCAAGGCGCAGGACGTCCAAAGAGTCCGCCTCACCCCCGGCGCTTTCAAGCGCTCCGACTGGCGGCTAAGAGTAGAAGGCCACGAACCCATGGCGACGTACCTCGGGATCAGCAGCTAGCCAGCACGCGGTGCGGGGTCGGGACAGCCTCGGCCCCGCAGGGGCACCGGCTTTTCCCAAGCTGCCGCGGCTTGACTGTCCCCATGCCTGGCACACCAACCGCGACCGGGCCCCCTCTGTCCACCGGACGGCGCCGGGTCCTACTGATCCCCCTGTCGCTGCTCTGCGCCCTCGGGCTGGCATTGGCAGCCCTGTTCCTGACGGCTAAACCGGATCCGAGTGTTCCGCTGGGAGCCTCGACCTTCGTTACTGGCGGGATGGCCAGCATCAGCGAGATCGTGCCGCTGGAAGCGGACGGCTGGCAACCAGGCGAAGGTGACGCCGCGCTGCCCGGCAGCCCGCCCGAGGGCAGCCACCGCGTGCGGCTGGTAGTCCTGCTCACCGCACTGGACGCCGAAGGCGTACAGCTCGACGCCAAGGATTTCTCCGTCACCGGCCTCGGTGCGCTCAGGGTCCGGCCGGCGTGGAGCTCGACCCCGACCATGTCGCTGCGGCAAGGGGAATCGAGCGGCTTGACGCTGGTGTTCGAAGTCCCGGACAAGGCGGTCGCCCTCGTCCTGGAAGGGTCAGGGGATGCCCGGCTCTCGATGGGCCTGGCACACCACACCGGCTGACCCGGCTGGAGGTTTTCCCAAGCCCGGTGGCGGACGCTGTCGGAAGAATCCTCGTTTTTCCGAAGGGAAGCTGATCAACATGTCCGTTACGCGGCGACAGGCGCTCATTTTTGGTGGACTAGGCATCGTCGGGGCAGGTCTCGTGACTGTCCCGATTTCAGGTGTCAGTGCCAAATCCGCGAGCAAGCTCCGGGACCGTGACATGCCGCGGCCCTACCAGACGCCCCTCACTTTTCCTCCGCCGCTGGCCTTCCAGACGACCGTCGACGCTGCTGGGTTGACGACCAGGCACTACACCCTGACGCAGAGGCTGGCCACTGCCCAGATCCTCCCCCGGTTGACCACACCCATCCTCGGCTACAACGGCATTTTCCCTGGGCCCACCATCCGGATTGATAGGGGCACCCGCGCGGTGGTCCACGTCAGGAACAAGCTGCCGGCCAAACATCCGACGCTCGGTTATGCGATGCCTACCTCCACCCATCTGCACGGTTCCGCGTCGCTACCCCAGTTCGACGGCTACGCCAACGACCTCACCATGCCCGGCTTCTTCAAGGACTACGAGTATCCGAACAACCAGCCGGCACGGAGCATCTGGTATCACGACCATGCCGTTCATTTCACCGCCCAGAACGTCTATTCCGGACTCGCCGGCCAGTACCTGATCAGCGATCCGGTGGAAAAGGGACTTCTCCCCCAGGGCAATTTCGATATTCCACTCACCATCAGTGACGCGATGTTTGCGGAAAATGGCGCACTTGGCTACGACGACCGGGAGCACTCGGGACTGTGGGGCGACGTCATCCTGGTCAACGGACGGCCCTGGCCTGTGATGAAGGTCCAACGGCGCGTCTACCGCTTCCGGATCCTCAACGCCTCGGTCTCCCGATCGTACCGTTTCACGCTGAGCACCGGAGATCCCGTCACTGTCGTGGCCACCGACGGCGGGCTGATGCCTGTGGCCCAGACCATCGGCTCGTGGCGGCACGGCAGCGCGGAGCGATATGAAGTGCTGATCGACTTCCGGAAATACGCCCCGGGGAAGCGGGTCGAACTGCGCAACCTCTCCAATGACAACAACCGTGACTTCGACCACACCGGCAAGATCATGGCCTTCGACGTGGTCCCGGACGCCGTTGACACGGCGGACCCAACGTGGGACCGGATTCCAACTGCGCTCGCCTCGAGCCACCCGATGGAGCTCACGTCGGCTGCGGCGACGAAGACGCGTCGCTTCCGGATCAAACACGACGACGAGACAAATCTCTGGACGATCGACGACCTGAGCTGGGAAGAAGTAATTGCCAGTGGCTTCAAGCGGGTGATGGCGGCACCCGCGCTGAACGCCGTAGAAATCTGGGAGTTACGGAACACCTCAGGGGGCTGGCATCACCCCATGCACATGCATCTGGTGGACTTCCAGATCCTCAGCCGGAATGGCAAGCCGCCCTTCCCCTATGAGAAGGGGCCCAAGGACGTGGTGTACGTCGGTGAGGAAGAAACCGTGCGGCTGCTGGTCCACTTCGGTCCGCACCGGGGGCGCTACATGGTCCATTGCCACAATCTGAGCCATGAGGACCACGCCATGATGCTGCAATTCCGGGTGGGACTGGGCGAGAACGACGCCGATCCGAATGATCCGATTTCGGCGGCCCCAGCCGTATGGGACCCGGAACAGGGCTGAGTTCCGTGCGGCGGACGACCCTGGCCGGTGTGGCGGTCTGCCTGGGCGCTCTGCTGGCTTTCCGTCTGTGGGTTGTTGAGCCGATCATGGTCGGCTCAATCAGCATGGAGCCGACGGTCGCGGCCGGCAGCGTGGTCTGGCTCGACAAGACCGCCCCCCGCCTGACGGACCTCCATGCAGGCCAGCTGGTGGTATTTCCGGAACCGGAAGTGGGCGGGCGGTCGGACGGCCTCCTGCTCAAACGGGTCGTCGCCCGCGCCGGTCAGACGGTCAGCATGAAGGACGGCGTGCTGTACGTTGACGGGGTCCCGGCCAGTGAACCGTACGTGGATCAGAAGACTATCGACGGCGTCTATTTCGGCACGGTGACGGTGCCGGCCGGGGAGCTGTTCGTGCTGGGAGACAACCGGGAAACCTCGATCGACTCCCGCCACTTCGGCCCGGTCTTCGAGTCCGAAGTCCTGGGCACGGTCCTCGGACGGTGATCGAGCCTGTCAAGATCCAGGTTTCGAAGCGACGGCGAAGGGCCGCGGCCCGGCAACCCGGACCACGGCCCCAACCCGGGACGAGCTTAGATCTCCGCCCCCTCCAGCAGCTCCGTCACCAGGGCCGCGATCGGCGAGCGCTCCGAGCGGGTGAGCGTGATGTGGCCGAACAGCGGGTGTCCCTTCAGCGTCTCGACGACGGCCGCCACGCCGTCGTGCCGTCCGACCCGCAGGTTGTCGCGCTGGGCGACGTCGTGCGTGAGGACGATCTTCGAGTTCTGGCCGATCCGGCTCATCACCGTCAGCAGCACGTTCTTCTCCAGGGATTGCGCCTCGTCGACGATCACGAACGCGTCGTGCAGCGAGCGTCCGCGGATGTGGGTCAGCGGCATGACCTCAAGCATGCCCCGGTCCATCACTTCCTCCACGACTTCCTGGCTGACCAGCGCGCCCAGGGTGTCAAAGACGGCCTGCGCCCACGGGTTCATCTTTTCCGCTTCGGATCCGGGCAGGTAGCCGAGTTCCTGGCCGCCCACCGCGTACAGGGGCCGGAAGACGATTACCTTGCGGTGCTCCCGGCGCTCCAGGACGGCTTCGAGCCCGGCGCACAGGGCCAGCGCGGACTTGCCCGTGCCGGCGCGGCCGCCGAGGGACACGATGCCGACCGACGGGTCCATGAGGAGGTCGATCGCCAGCCGTTGCTCGGCCGAGCGCCCGTGGAGTCCGAAGACGTCGCGGTCGCCCTTGACGAGCCGGACCTGCTTATCCGCCCCTACCCGCCCGAGGGCCGAGCCGCGGGTGGAGAGCAGGACAAGCCCGGTGTTGGTCGGCATCTCGGCCGCGGCAGGGATGAATACCGGCTCGTGCCCGTACAGGGTCGCAACCTCGTCCTCGGCCGCGTCGAGCTCAGCGACGCCGGTCCAGCCGGAGTCCTTGACGAGTTCATTGCGGTATTCGTCGGCCAGCAGCCCCATGGCGGAGGCTTTGACGCGCATCGGCAGGTCCTTGGACACCACCGTCACGTCGCGGCCCTCGTTGGCCAGGTTCTTGGCCACCGCCAGGATGCGGCTGTCGTTGTCCACCCCGCGGAAGCCGGCGGGCAGCACCTCGGCGGAGATATGGTTCAGCTCCACCATGAGTGTGCCGCCGTCGGGCCCAAGCGGGATGGGACGGTCCAGGCCGCCGTGCTCGAGCCGCAGGTCATCGAGCAGCCGGAGGGCTTTGCGCGCGAAGTAACCCAGTTCCGGGTCGTGCCGCTTTCCTTCGAGCTCGGTGATGACGACGATCGGCAGGATGACCTCGTGTTCGGCGAAGCGCAGGAGTGCCCGCGGATCGGAGAGCAGCACGGAAGTATCTATCACGAAACTGCGGGCCGTGCCCCGGTTTTCTGTCCCTTCCCCGGAAACAGCAAGACCGGCCGCAGCGGAATCCGCTGCACCGGTCTTTGAGGTGGCTCGCTTGGCGCGAGAGGTAGCTTTCTGTCCCTGATCGGAAATGACGTCGGGCAGTTGCTCAGAATTAGCCACATCGACTCCAGCCCCGGGGCAATGCCCGGAATTGTTATTGGTGAGGCGGCTCGGCCTGGAGGCCGGACGCGGCCTCCCATACACCCGGTGCGAAATTCCGCTCCATGTACTGGCCTCCCCGATCGGCCGGCGAATTGCTGCCGATGGGATAAAGGTAAGTCTCTTGGGCCGGGTTTGTCTGTCTATTTGTCGGCGATTCTTGTTGCCGTCGCGTGAACTCCGTGTGAACGGCTCAGGCGCCGAAGCGGCGCTGCCGGCCGGCGTAATCGCGCAGGGCGCGCAGGAAATCGACCTTGCGGAACGCCGGCCACAAGGCCTCGCAGAAGTAGAACTCACTGTACGCGCTTTGCCACATAAGGAACCCGGACAACCGCTGCTCCCCGGAGGTCCGGATCACCAGCTCAGGATCCGGCTGGCCCCGGGTGTAGAGGAAGCGTGAGATGTCATCCACGGTGAGGTCATCGGCCAGTTTTCCAATGTCCGCCCCCCGGGCGACGGCGTCGTGCAGCAGTTCCCGGACGGCGTCGACAATCTCCCGCCGTCCGCCGTAGCCGACGGCGACATTGACGTGCAGCCTTTCGTGCGCGGGCGTGCGCGCCGTCAGGTTGTTCAGCCGCTCGGCGAGGTAGTCCGGCAGCAGTTCGGGGGCGCCCATGGCGTGCACCGAGATGTTGGCGTCCTCATCCAGCCGATCCAGGGTGTTGGCGATGATGCCCATCAGGAGGTCGAGTTCCTCGCCGGAGCGGTTCATGTTGTCCGTGGAGAGCATGTACAAGGTGACCACCTTGATGCCGAGTTCCTGGCACCAGCCGAGGAATTCATGAATCTTGTCCGCGCCGGCCTGGTGCCCCTGGCTTGTGGGGGCGTTGAACTGGCGGGCCCAGCGCCGGTTCCCGTCGACCATGACGCCGACGTGCCGCGGGATCCGGTCCGGATCGAGGGAGCGCTGCAGTTTGCGCTCGTAAAAGCCGTAGAGGAGCCCGGGCATTTCCATCCGGAGGTTCACCTGGCTTCCTTGAGGTCCTTGTTCAGTGCACATCCTAGGCTACCTGCCGGAGGGCCTTGGCGGGTGCAGGTCCGCCATCGGACAGCCCCGGAGAACTTGTTACCCATCAGTAACTTACTAGGCCGTAGGTTATTATTGCGGGATGGAAAGCAACAGTCTTGAGCCCCGGCCGGAGCCTCCGGCGAAGCGGGGAACCCCGGTGGACGACGCCGCGGTGAGGCTTGCCGAACTGCTGATGATCAAGCCGAAATGGCGAGGCTGGATCCACACCGTGACCGCCCCGCTGGCGTTGGCCGCCGGGCTGGTGCTGGTGATCCTGGCCCCGCCGGACCTGAAGGTCGCCTGCGCCGTCTATGCCGTCACCGGTGTCCTGCTGTTCGGCGTCAGCGCCGTCTATCACCGCGGGAACTGGTCACCGCGAGTCAGGATCGTCCTGAAGCGGCTGGACCACACGAACATCATGCTGGTGATCGCCGGAAGCTACACGCCGCTCGCCTGGGCCCTGCTGGACCGGCAGAAGGCCGAATTGCTGCTGTGGGTCATCTGGTCCGGGGCCATCCTCGGCGTGCTGTTCCGGCTGCTGTGGACCGACGCCCCGCGGTGGCTCTACGTGCCGATCTACATCGCCCTGGGCTGCGGGTCGCTGTTCTACCTTCCGGACTTCTTCGCCGCCAATGTCGCCTCGGCGGTGCTGATCTGCGTCGGCGGTGTCCTGTACATCACGGGAGCCGTCTTCTATGCGCTGAAGAAGCCGAACATCAGTTACGAGCACTTCGGCTTCCACGAACTGTTCCATGCCCTGACGGTCTTTGCCTTCGCCGCGCACTACATCGCCATTGCCATCGCGGTCCTGGGCTGACGCGCCAGCGGGTTCCGGAGCCCGCCATCTGCCGGCCCGCCGGCCCGCCGGACGGGTCGGCGAGGTCCAGCATCTGCTGATTGTTGTGCAGCTGCCGGGCCAAAGCCCGGCCCCGATTGGCCAAAGGCTCAGCCGGGCCGCCCCGCCGCGATGAGCTCGGGCAGCCGCCGCATCTCTGAAAAGACGGTGGTCCCGGGACCGGCCAGACGCGCGGCCGGCGTGACACCTCCGGCATACGCGAAGACGTGCATCCCTGCCGCCCTAGCGGCCTGGACGCCGTAGACACTGTCCTCGACCACGGCGCACCGCTCGGGCGCGATGTTGAGGCTTGCGGCGGCGTGGAGGAACAGGTCCGGCGCCGGTTTGCCGTTGGCAACCTCCGTGGCGCTGTAGATGCGGCCCTGGAAGCGGGGCAGCAGCCCGGTCTTGCCCAGGGTCCGGTGCATCTTTTCGTGGCTGCCGCTGGAAGCGACACAGTGCGGCACGGCCAGCCGGTCCAGGGCCTCCTCGATGCCGTCGACGGCTTCGAGGTCGCGCTCAAACGCCTCCCGGTACCAGCGCCCGTAGTCCCGGTCCCAGCCGTCGGCCAGCCGGACACCGAGCTGTTGTTCGACGGCGGCGACAAAGTGCGCCTCGGACTTTCCGACGAACCGCTCCACGATTTCATCGAGTTCCAGTTCCCAGCCGAGATCTGCCAGCACGCGCTGGTCCACCCGGATGGCGATCACCTCGGAGTCAACCAGCACACCGTCGCAATCGAACACCACCAGCTCAAAGCCGCCCTGGCCAGTCATGAGGACATCGTGGCCAGCCGCTGGCGCATCTCTTCGACCGAACCCGTGGGAAGGTCGCAGACCATGCCGCGGCACAGGAACACCTGCGGGGCGCCGTCCGGATCCGCGCCGCGGCCCTGCAGCAGCGGCACTGGCCGGGCGGCGTCGTCGTCCTGGACCGCGACCACCAGCCCGGGGCTGGCCGAGAGCAGCAGTTCCCGGTGCAGCGCGGCCCGTTCCGGCGTGTCCGGACCGGCGACGGCGGCCTCGACCGGACCGGCGAGGGCGGCCTGGGCGGTCGCGAGCAGCCAGCCGGCCGCGCGGGGCGCGCGGACCGCGAGCAGAGGCAGCAGCAGGGCCAGGATGTTGGCAGCCAGGGCGCGGTGTTCGGACGAGCCAGACAAGGCCGAATGGGTCACCAGGGCACCGGCCAACGCGGCGGCCCCGCTGGGGGTGGCACTGTCGAACGGCTCCAGACCGTCCCGGCCGCCCTGGGCGGCCGTGACCTGCACCGATTCCCCCGCCGCGTCTCTCAGGCCGCCGTCGGTGGCGAACCGCTTGCAGGCGGCATCCAGGATGGCGTCGGCCAGCTCATACCAGCGGGTGTGCCCGGTAACCCCATAGAGCGCGAACAGCCCCTCGGCGCAGAAGGCATAGTCCTCCAGCAAGCCGCCGATTCCGCCCGCCACCCCGTCGTGGGAGACACGAATGAGCCTGCCGGGGCCATCTGCCGCCGGCCGCCAGTGCACGCGTTCAAGGTAGCCCGCGATCCGTTCCGCGGCGTCCACGAGTTCCGGCCGCGCCAGGACGGCACCGGCGTCGGCGAGGGCCGCGACGGCCAGCCCGTTCCAGCCGGCCACCACTTTGTCATCCCGGCCGGGCTGGGGTCGTCCGCTGCGCGCCTGCGCCAGCAGTGGGCGCACCCGCCGCCACAGCTCGGCGTCCCCGCCGGATATCTCCCGGCCCGGATGCAGCGGCGAACCCTCGGCGCTCACACTCCCGGGCGTGCCGACGTTCATGACGGCCGCCACGGCGCCGCCGTCGGCCGGGCCCAAGAGTGACTCGAGCTCGTCGGGAGTCCACAGGTAGCTGGCCCCCTCGGCGTGCACGCCGTCGATGACCGTATCGGCGTCCAGCGATGACGCCAGGGCCACGACGCCCGCGTCCGGGCCCGTCGCGGGGCCGCCCGTCGCCGGAGCAGCCGTCAGCCCGAGACGGGCCAGGAGCCAGTCGGCGGTGTGCCCGGTGATCTCTGCGGCCTCGGCCGCCGGGTACTCGGGCGTGCCGCCCAGCCGGACCCAGTGGGCGTACACCCGCAGCAACTGGGCGTTGTCATAGAGCATTTTCTCGAAATGCGGAACGGACCAGTCGCGGGTCACCGAATAGCGGGCGAAGCCGCCGTCGAGCTGGTCGAACAACGCCGAGCGGGACATGGCCGCTAGGGTGCGCCCGGCCATGTCACGGGCCGCGGCGGCGGTGTCTGGAGCTGCGGTGCCTGGAGCTGCGGTGTCCCGGGCGGCACTGTCGGGGCCGGCGGTGTCCGCGGCGGCGGCCGGCGGTACGGCGGCGTGCCGGATCAGGAATTCGAGCACGGCCGCTGGCGGGAACTTCGGCGCGCCGCCGAAGCCGCCATGGGCCTCGTCCTCGGAGCTGGAGAGGGCGGCAACGGCTTCGCCAAGGAGCGCCGCGTCCAGGGGTTCGGGCGGAGCGTCGAGGCGCAGTGCGGCGGCGGGCTGGGACGCGGCGATGCCGCGCGCCAGGGTGGCTGCGTTGGCTTCGACGGCGCCGCGGCGTTCCGCCCAGGCCTCGCTCACGGCCTCAAGGACCTGCCGGAAGGACGGACGGCCCGGCATGGGCCGGGGCGGGAAGTAGGTGCCGGCATGGAAGGCCCGGCCGTCGGGCAGGAGGAAGACGGACATCGGCCAGCCTCCCTCGCCGCTGATCGCCTGCGTGGCGGCCATGTAGACGGCGTCGACGTCGGGGCGCTCTTCCCGGTCCACCTTGATGGAGACAAAGTGGGCGTTCAGGTAGTCGGCGGTGTCCGGGTCCTCGAAGGATTCGTGGGCCATGACGTGGCACCAGTGGCAGGCCGCGTAGCCGATTGAAAGGAACACCGGCACGTCCCGGGCCGTCGCGGCGGCGAAGGCCGCGTCACCGAAGGGCTGCCAGTGCACAGGGTTGCCGGCGTGCTGGCGCAGGTACGCAGAGGGTTCCGCCGCCAGGGCATTCGAGGCCCTGGACAGCGGGTTGGGGGAACCGCCGTCAGCGGTTTCCGGGTCCCGCATCGCCGTTGACTTCCGGACGGGAAACCCCGCCGTCGGCGGGGAACGCAGAGCCACGGGCGGGGAACGCGGAGCCGTCGGCCGGGTCTGCGGCGTCAGGGTTCCCTGCTTCCTCGGCTGCTTCCTCGGCGGCCGCACGCTCGGCCTCCACCTGGGCACGGTAGCGGACCCGGCGGATACGCCGCACCATGTCCACGATCAGCAGCGCGGTCAACACCACGATGAAGGCTGTCAGCAGGAAGCCCAGCAGACCCGGGGTGACCTGGTCCTCGGACAGGCCCGGGCGCAGCGACGGCGTTGGGGTCGGCGCCGGGGTTGTTGCCAGAGCGATGAGCAAGGAATGCACGGTGAAAACCTTCTGTGGAAACTGGTGTCTTGTCTACGGTGTCTCTTCTACCGCGTCTTTTCTACGGTGTCTTTTTCTACACTGTCTTTTTCTACGCGGGATAGAAGAGCCCTTTCGTCTCTATCTTAGCCCGGTGAAGAGGTCCGTTTCGGGCAGTTCTGCCGGGATCCTGGACTCGATCAGGGAGTAGTCCTCCCACGGCCAGGCCTTGCGCTGCATGGCCGCGGAGACAGCGAAGAAGAATCCCTCCGGGTCCACCTGCGTGCGGTGGGACCGGAGCGCCTCGTCGCGGGCTTCGAAGAAGTCCCCGCACTCGATCTGCGTGGTGGTGGGGTGGGTCGGCGGCGGCGGGGTGTGCCCCTCGGCGTCCGCTTCCAGCCAGGCGGCCAGCCGCTCGGCATACGGGGACTGCAGGCCGGCATCTTCCAGCGCAGAGTGGAGGGCGCGGAAGCGGTCCGGGCTGAAGGCACGGTCGTAGTAGAGCTTGCTGGGCTCCCAGGGTTCCCCGATTCCCTGGTACCGGGCGGGATCGCCGGCGGCCGCGAAGGCCTCGACGGCCACCCGGTGCGCCATGATGTGGTCCGGGTGCGGGTAGCCGCCGTTCTCGTCGTAGCTGAGGATCACGTGGGGCTTGAAGTCCCGGACCAGCCGGACCAGCGGCGCGGCTGCCCGCTCCAGCGGCTGCAGCGCGAAGCACCCGGGCGGCAGAGGCGGCAGCGGGTCGCCCTCCGGCAGCCCTGAATCGACGAATCCGAGCCAGCGCTGCCGGACGCCGAGGACCTGCGCGGCGGCATCCATCTCGAGCCGTCGCGCCCCGGCCATGTCGCGTTTGGGGTGCGGCTGCCCCTCCATCGCGGGGTTCTGGATGTCCCCGCGGGAGCCGTCGGTGCACGTGGCCACCATGACGTCCACACCGGAGGCGGCATACATCGCCATTGTGGCGGCGCCCTTGCTGGATTCGTCGTCGGGATGAGCATGGACCGCCAGCAGACGAAGCGGTGCTGACGGGCTGGGGGATGCTGTCATCGTGGGACGGCTCCTCTTTCTGCTGTTCTGCTCTGTTGGGGTGCGGCTTGATCTATGCGGTGTGCCGCCGCCGGAAAAAACCCGGTCCGATCCACACTAAACTGGACTGGTGAGTTCCGAGGATCAGCCTGCCGCGCCGGCACCTACCAGCCTAGCCAATCGTTACGGCGGCCAAAAGCGCGCGCTGCCCCGCAAAGTCAAACGCAACATCCTGATCGCCGCCCTTGCCGTCGGCATTGCCTTCCTGGCCTGGGTTTCGACGTCGGCGGCCACCGACAGCGTCGGTTTCAAGGACGTCGGCTACAGCACCCCCGACGCCACGCTGACGGAAATTGATTTCCAGGTCACCAAGGACCCCGCTTCGGGTGCGAAATGTGCCGTGAAGGCCATGGATTCCAAGTTCGCGATTGTCGGCTGGAAGGTTGTGGACATCGGGCCGAACGCAGCCGACGTCGGCACGGACGGCGGACGCACCACCGCCCACCGCACCCAATTGCGCACGGAATCCCAGGCGGTCTCCGCCGTCGTGGACAGCTGCTGGATTCCCGACGCCGGACAATAATCGGGCAGTAGCCGCGGCACGCGCCGGACCGCACCTAGACTGAAGCCGATTGAAGCGGCCTGTAACACGGTGTGATCCACACCGCAGTGCTCTTTGGTTTATCCACAGCATTGACTACAATGGATCAATACCTTTCCCCCGCTGAGCTGGTTACTGCGTCATAAAAGTGGCCACCGTGGCGGGGTCTTTGCTTGTATGACCACCCAAAGGAGAAGTCCGTGTCTACCACCAACAGCGCAACTGCGGCTTGGCTTACCCAGGAAGCTTTTGACCGCCTGAAGGCAGAGCTGGACAACCTTTCCGGCCCAGGCCGGGCAGAAATCGTCCAGAAGATCGAGGCCGCGCGCCAGGAGGGCGACCTCAAGGAGAACGGCGGCTACCACGCCGCCAAGGAGGAGCAGGGCAAGATCGAGGCCCGCATCCGCCAGCTCACGGCCCTTCTCCGCGACGCCCACGTCGGCGAGTCCCCGGCCGACGACGGCATCGTGGAGCCCGGCATGATCGTCGTGGCCAAGATCGCAGGCGATGAGGAAACCTTCCTGCTCGGTTCCCGCGAGATCGCCGGCGACTCGGACCTGGACGTCTTCAGCGAGAAGTCTCCCCTAGGCGCGGCCATTGTCGGCCACAAGGAGGGCGACAAACTCAGCTACACCGCCCCGAACGGCAAGGACATCACGGTGGAGATCATGTCCGCCAAGCCGTACGCCGGCTGACACCGCCGCACGGGTTCTGTTCCCTGACGCTTCCGTGACGGAACACCTTCACGAAACAGCGACGCCGGTCTCCCCTTCGCGGGGAGGCCGGCGTTGTGCTTCCGCCTGTCTGGCGGGTCGGCCTGGCGGCCCGGTGGATGGTCTTCAGCGTCCTGGGGCCAGCGCCCCCGGTCGCCGGGTGCTCAGCAGCAGCGCCGCCACGACGCCGCCGATCGCCCCGCCCAGGTGGGCCTGCCACGAGATGAAACTGGCCACCGTGGGCAGGACACCGAAAAGGATGCCACCGTAGGCCATGAACAGCACCACGGACAGCACGATCTGCCACCAGTTCCGGTTGATGAAGCCGCGGACCAGGAGGAACGCGAAGAGTCCGAACACCAAGCCGGATGCGCCGACCGTGACGCTGGCGCCGCCGATGAGCCACACCACGAGCCCGGACGCCAGCCAGCTGGCGGCCAGGGCGGTGATGAAGACCCGCCGCCCGGACAGGAACACGAGGAACCCGAAGATAATCAACGGGAGCGTGTTGGACATCAGGTGGGCAAGACTGGAGTGCAGCAGCGGAAACGTCAGGATGTCCAGGATCCCGTCCGAGCTGCGCGGCCGCAGCCCGAAAGTGCGGTTCAGGGAATGGAACAGCGCGGTGTTGAGGATCTCGATCAGGTAGAGCAGCACCACGAAGGAGCCGACCACCAGAAGCCCCCGGCGGGCCCGCACCGCTGAATTGTCCCCCACTCCCGGCCGTCCGCCCGGGGACCCGTCGGTCACCATGGCCCCTAGTGCACCACGATCGGCTGGAAGCCCTCGGCGCGCAGCGCTGCGAGGACCTGGCTGCAGTGCTCGTGGCCCTTGGTTTCCAGGTTGACGGTGATGGAGACGTCGCCCATGCTGATGGAGCCGCCCACCCGCGTGTGGTCCAGGCCCGTGACGTTGGCGTCGTTTTCGGCGATGATGCGGGCGATTGTGGCCAGCGAGCCCGGACGGTCGTCCAGCATCATCCGCACGGTCATGTACCGGCCGGCGGCGGAGAGGCCGCGCTGGATGACCTTGAGCATCAGCATGGGGTCGATGTTGCCGCCGGAGAGAACCACCGCAACGGTTCCGGGGTTTTCGATCTTGCCTTCCATGAGCGCCGCGACGCCGACGGCCCCTGCCGGTTCCACCACCATCTTGGTGCGCTCCAGCAGGAAGATCAGCGCCCTGGCCAGGGCGTCTTCGCTGACTGTGACGACGTCGTCGACGAGCTCGCGGATGATGCTGAACGGCAGCTGGCCCGGCCGGCCCACGGCAATGCCGTCCGCCATGGTGGATACCCTCTTGAGCGGGACGAGGGCGTCCGCGGCTAGAGAGGGCGGGTAGGCGGCGGCGTTCTCAGCCTGGACGCCAATGATGCGGATGTCACGGCCGAGTTCCTTGGCGCGTGCCTTCACGGCAACGGCAACGCCCGCGAGGAGGCCGCCGCCGCCGACGCCCATGAGGATGGTGTCGACGTCGGGGACCTGTTCGAGGATTTCCAACCCCACCGTCCCCTGGCCGGCCACGACGTCGACGTCGTCGAAGGGGTGGACAAAGACGGCGCCGCTTTCATCGGCGTAGCGCTTGGCTTCAGCCAGCGCCTCGTCCACGTTGTGGCCGTGCAGCACCACCTCGGCGCCGTGGCTGCGGGTGGCGGCGAGCTTGGGCAACGCGACGCCGAGCGGCATATAGATCCGGGCTTTGATGCCGAGGCTCTTGGCCGCGACGGCCACGCCCTGGGCATGGTTTCCGGCGGAGGCCGCCACGACGCCGCGCTTCTTCTCGGCGTCGGAGAGCTTGGCCATCCGCACATAGGCGCCGCGGACCTTGAAAGAGCCTGCACGCTGCAGATTTTCGCACTTGAGGAAGACCTCGCCGCCCACCGTGGTGCCGAGGGCACGCGATGATTCCACGGGCGTCCGCGTAATAATCCCGTCGAGCAGCTTCTGCGCCTCCAGGACATCGTCCAGCGTGACGGGCAGGCTCTCAAGGGTGTTCACGAACTGTTCTCCTTCTTCGGATCAGGCGTCGGTGCCCCGTCCGGCATCGCTGCCCGGAGCACCGCTGTTGGGTGCGGCGCCCTCGCGGCCGGGGGTTCCGCCCGGCAGGTGGACGTCTGTGAAGGTGGTGTCTGCGCCGGGTTCGAGGGCAGGGCTGCCCTCTGGTCCGGCGGTTGCCAGCACTTCATCATGTTCCCACGTTCTGCCCGCAATGTAGCGAATCGACGAGTTTGCTACGGCCAGGATCGGCACGGAGAACAGCGCGCCGGGGATCCCGGCGAGGTAGGAGCCCGCCGCGACGGACAGGATCACGGCGACGGGGTGGAGCGAGACGGCCTTGCCCATGACGAGCGGCTGAAGGATGTGGCTTTCGAGCTGCTGCACGCCGAGCACGATCGCCAGCATGATGAGGGCGTTGATGGGCCCGTTGGCGACCAGTGCCAGCAATACGGCGATGGCGCCGGTGACCAGCGCGCCGACCACGGGGATGAAGGAACCGAGGAACACCAGCACGCCCAGCGGCAGCGCGAGCGGCACGCCGATGATGGCGGCGCCGACGCCGATTCCCACGGCGTCCACGAACGCGACAAACATTTGGATGCGCGCGTAGCTGACCATGGAAGTCCAGCCTCGGCGGCCCGCACCGTCCGTCGCGCGGCGGGCCTTCCGGGGCAAGAGTCTGACGAGGAAGGCCCAGATCCTGTCCCCTTCGAGCAGGAAAAAAATCAGGATGAACAGCGCCAGGACCAGGCCCGCGGCGAAGTGGCCGGCAGTGCTCCCGAACGTCAGGGCCCCGCTGAGGATGCTGCTGCTGTTGCTCTGCAGCGCGGCGGTGGCGTCCTCGATGTACTTGTCGATCTGTGCGGCGGTCAGATGGAGCGGGCCTTCCGACAGCCAGGTCTGGACCTGCTGCACGCCCGTGAGCGCCTGGGACCACAGCTCGCCGAAGCCCTGCATGAGCTGGCGCCCGACCAGGGTCAGGGCACCGACGATGATGCCGATGAAGCCGAGCACCGTGATGGCGACGGCGAGCCCCTTGGGCACGCTGCGTTTAGCCATCCAGCGCACTGCGGGGCTGAGCAGCCCTGACAGCAGGGCGGCCACCATGACGGGGATGATGAGGAAGCTGACATGGCTGAGCATCCAGACCAGTCCCCCGATCACGAGCAGGATCAGCCCTGCGCGCCACGCCCAGGCGGCGGCGATCCGCACGCCATAGGGAATGTCCTGGTCGATCTCGCGGTCGGTGCGTACCCGGGTCCCGGTCCGTCCCCCGGTCCCGCCCGCGAACGGAGAGGGGCTTGTGGCGGGTGCGGCGTCCTCAGCTGGCTTCATAGCCCCATGATTCCGCAGCCGCCGGTTAATAGGAAACCAGCAACCAACAACCAGCAACGGGTAACCGGCCGGTAACCGGCCGGTAACCGGCTGGTGAGCGGCGTGCCGCGGCATGCCGGCCCGGGCCGCCGGGTCAGCCTGTAGGGTCTGTGCGGTCAGCCCGCGGTGGCCGTCAGCGAGGCGGAGATGCCCCAGGTCATGGCGAACTGCTCCCCCGGCGCGAGCCAGCGCAGGCCGTCGCCGCTGTTGAACGCGTTGGCGGGCCCGGTCATCGGCTCAATCGCGACCGCCTTCGACCGACCCGGAAATTCCGTCGTCACGAAGACATGGACGTAACCGCAGCTCTCGTCCTGCCAAAGGCTGACGGTCCGCCCGTCCGGTGACCGCAACGTGTGCCGGGCAATGCCGCCGTCGAAGTCCAGGTCCGTGTAGGCCGAATCGAGGTCCATGGTCCCCACCGCCCGCCCGCCGCGAAGATCGAACTCGCCGCTGACCGGCTCTGTGCTGCGCGGGATGAGGCGGTCATCGGCGACCAGCCGGGTCCGGGCGCCCACGCTCACGGTGAGGTCCTCGCTTCGCACGTCGCCCAGCCGCAGGTACGGGTGTGCGCCAAGCACGAACGGCGCGGGGCCCTGGGAGTCGTTGATCAGGGTTTGGCGCACCACCAGGCCCAGGTCCTCCGCCAGTTCGTAGCGGACCCGGTGCCTGAGCAGGAACGGGTAGCCGTGCTGCGGGAAGACCGCCGCTTCCAGGGTGGCGGTGAACTCGTCCTCGTCCACCAGTTCGTAGGAGGAGTTCCGCAGCAATCCATGGCTGGCGTTATTGCGGGAGACCTCGGTGATGTCCAGCTGCAGCTTCTTGCCGTTGAGGTACCAGACACCGTCCTCCACCCGGTTGGCCCACGGTGCCAGGGTGATTCCCGCGGCGCCGGGCGGGATGTCGGCATCGCCGTAGCTCTCCGTCAGGGCGGTGCCTCCGCGGCTGTAAAGCCGCAGGCCGGCGGCGAGTTCGGTGACGATTGCCAGGGCGTCGCCGCGCCGGAGTTCGTACTGCCGCCCGGTCGCGTACCGCCGCATGGTGTCATCGGGGCCGGCTGCCGAGGGTGTCGCTGAGAGATCCATGCTGACCACCGTACAGACCGCCCGGCAAGCCGTATACCTTGGACCCATGACTTCCAGCAGTGCAGGCGCCCGGCCATGAATCCTCCCCTGGACAGCAGCCGGCTCGCCGCCCGGTTTGAGGCAGTCTTCGGCGCCCGGCCCGACGGCGTGTGGCGGGCACCGGGACGCGTCAACCTCATTGGCGAGCACACTGATTACAACGAGGGCTTCGTCCTGCCGTTCGCCATCGACCGGGCCGCCCGGGTGGCCGTCCGGGTCCGGCCTGATTCCACCGTGCGGATGCTATCCACGTTTGGGAACCAGGGGCTGACCACCGCGGACACCGGCGCGCTGGCCCGCGCCAGCGCCCGGGGCTGGACAAAGTATCCGCTGGGGGTCATCTGGGCGCTGCAGCAGCTGGGCCTCCCGGTGCCCGGAGTGGACCTGCTCCTGGACTCCGACGTCCCCCGGGGCGCCGGACTGTCCTCCTCCCACGCCATCGAATGCGCCGTGATTTCGGCACTGAATGAGCTCATGGCCGCCGGCCTGTCCGCTCAGGACATGGTCCTGGCCACCCAGCGGGCGGAGAACGACTTCGTCGGCGCGCCCACCGGCATCATGGACCAGTCCGCCTCGCTCCGGGCCACGGCCGGCCACGCCGTGTTCCTCGACTGCCGGGACCAGAGTGTTCGGCTGGTGCCGTTCGACGCCGACGCCGCGGGGCTGGTGCTGCTGGTCATCGACACCCGGGTTTCGCATTCGCACGCCGACGGCGGGTACGCGGCCCGGCGCGAATCCTGCGAACTCGCCGCCGAGGTCCTCGGCGTGCCGGCGCTGCGCGACGTCGGGTTCGAGGACCTCGAGGAGGCCAGAGGGCTCCTGGACCCGGAGACGTTCCGCCGCCTCCGGCATGTCGTCACCGAGAACGACCGCGTGCTGCAGACGGTGGAGCTGCTGGACACCCTGGGCCCGGCCGCCATTGGTCCCCTGCTGGACTCGTCCCATGCCTCGATGCGCGATGACTTCGAGATCTCCTGCGCCGAGCTGGACCTTGCCGTGGACACGGCGCGGTCTGCCGGCGCGGTCGGCGCCCGCATGACCGGCGGCGGCTTCGGCGGCTCCGCGATCGCCCTGACCCCGGCGGGATCGGCTCAGCAGGTGCGTTCCGCCGTCGAACGTGCCTTCGCCCGGGCTGGGTATGCCGCGCCGGAGATCTTCAGCGTCAGTCCCGCGGCAGGGGCCATGCGGCTGGCCTAGGCGGGGCGTAGTCTGGGCGCATGGCTGAAGCTGTCATCGTTTCCACCGCCCGAGGCCCGATCGGGCGCGCCTTCAAGGGGTCGCTGAAAGACGAGCGGCCGGACGATCTCGCCGTCGCCGTGGTCACCGCGGCCCTCGCCCGGATTCCGGGGTTCGACGCCGCCGCCGGGCCGGGCCGCGGCCTGGACGACATCTATCTGGGGTGCGCCGAGCCGAGCGGCGAGGCCGGCTCCAACATGGCCCGTGTGGTCAGCATCCTGGCCGGGCTGGACAACGTTCCGGCCGCCACCATCAACCGTTTTTGTGCCTCCAGCCTGCAGACGCTCCGGATGGCGTTCCACGCCGTCAAAGCCGGCGAAGGCCAGGCGTTCGTTGCCGCCGGGGTGGAGGCGGTGTCCCGCTACCAGGACTGGGCCGGCGCCGGCGAGACCGACGCGGGCACGCACAACCCGCGGTTCGAGCCGGCCCGGAAACGCACCGAGGCCCGCGCGGCCTCCAACACCCCGTGGACCGACCCGCGACTGGGTGGCCGGATGCCGGACGTGTACATCGCCATGGGCCAGACGGCGGAGAACGTCGCCACCAGCTACGGCATCACCCGCGCGGAGCAGGACGCCTGGGCGGTGCTCAGCCAGAACCGGGCCGAGGCGGCCATCGCCTCCGGGTTCTATGCCCGCGAAATCACGCCGTATACCCGCACCGACGGCTCGGTGGTCGACCGCGACGATTCGCCGCGTCCTGGCGTGAGCGCGGAAGCCGTCGGCGCGCTGCAGCCGGTCTTCCGCAGCGGCGGCACCGTGACGGCCGGGAACGCGTGTCCGCTCAATGACGGGGCCGCCGCAGTCGTGGTCATGAGTGACACGCGCGCCCGCGAGCTGGGTCTCAAGCCGCTTGCCCGGATCGTCTCCACCGGTGTCAGCGCCCTGTCCCCGGAGCTGATGGGCATGGGCCCCGTGGAAGCCACCCGCCGGGCACTGACGATCGCCGGGCTGACCATCCGCGACATCGACCTCGTGGAGCTCAACGAAGCGTTCGCGGTCCAGGTGGTGGCCAGCGCCCGGGAGCTCGCCATCGATCCGGAGAAGCTCAACGTCCATGGGGGCGCAATCGCCCTCGGCCACCCGTTCGGGATGACCGGCGCACGGATGACCGCCACGCTGATCAACGGGCTTCGCGCCCGCGACGCCTCCCTCGGCCTGGCGACGCTGTGCGTCGGCGGCGGGCAGGGCATGGCGGTTGTGCTGGAGCGGCTCAGCTGAGGTTGGCAGCTGAGGCGTTGCAGCAGGCGCCAGCCGCCGCAAACGCGAGGAGCCCCGCCGTTGGGCGGGGCTCCTCGTTACGAAAGGGCGATCAGGTACAACGGCGGCTACTCGTCACCGCGGAGGATGGCCAGCAGTCGGATGATCTCGACGTAGAGCCAGACCAGCGTCACCGTGAGGCCGAATGCGGCGGTCCAGGAGAAGCGCTGCGGGGCTCCGGCGTTGATGGCCGCCTCGATGCTGGTGAAGTCCATGATCAGGGAGAAGGCGGCCAGGCCGATTGCCAGGATGCCGATGAAGACGCCGAGCGGGATGCCCATGATCTCCACGCTGGTGCTCAGGCCAAACGGCGTGGTCACGGCCCCGGTCATCATCATGACGACGTTGACGAGCGCAAACACCGCATAGCCGATCAAAGCGATCATGAAGAAACGCATGAGCTTGGGCGTGGCCCGGACCTTGCCGCTCTTGAACAGCACGAGCGTCACGGCAAAGACGGACAGTGTCCCTACGACGGCCTGGATGCCGACGCCCGGGAACAGGTTGTCGAGGATGCGGGTCAGGCCGCCGAGGAAGAATCCTTCGAGCAGGGCGTAGGCCAAGATCAGTCCGGGTGACGGCTGCTTCTTGAAGGTGTTGACCATCGCGAGGGCGAAGCCGCCGAGGGCTCCGAGGATCATCAGCATGGATCCCGTGCCCTGCGGGACAGCGAGCGCCACTGCGGCACCGACCACCAGGATGCCGAGGCACCCGGCAGTCTTGACGATGACGTCGTCGTACGTCATCCGGCCGATGTCGGCCGGGCCGGCCGCCGGACGGTTGTACAGGTCCTGGAGCTGTTCCTGGGTCATGCCCTTCTGCGCAGCATTCCACCCGTCCTGGCCCGGGGCCTGGCCATAGGGGTTCTGGCCGTAGGAATTCTGGCCATACGGGGCCTGCGGGGCAGGCGGCGCCTGGGTGGCTTCGCGGAAATTCTTTCCGCTGAAGATCGGGTTTCCGCCAGTTGCCATTGCGGGTGTCCTCCAAGATAAGGGGGTGGGTGATGTTCCGGTGGAATACGGACTATATAGTCACGCTACCAATTCCCACGGCCGACGGGGAGGGATAGTTCCCTCCGGCAGCCGCCGCAACCGAACCGTGACCTAAATTGGCGGGATTTTCAGACCCGGCATACAAGGCGGGCGCTGGCCGTCCGAGGGTGCCCACGGCGCCCGGTGCGCCCCGCACGGGTGCCGGCTGCCAGCACGGCGGATCGTCCGTCACCACGGAAATCGTCGAGCCGCTTCGACGGATCCCCCTTCGGCTCCGGGAGCGGGCCGGGAACCGGTGCCGGCGTCCCCGTGCCGCTGTTGACGATGACGTCGTCGATATAGATGTCCGCCATTTGCTGATCGTGTTCGGAGCCAAGCTGGACCGTGTCGAGCGTCGTCGCGGAAATACTGACCGTGCCCACGTAGACGGAACGCCCGTCCCACCAGATTTGGACGCTGGTCTCGGCACCGTTCGGGACCACGTGCATGACCAGCCGGTGCCAGGAGTCATTGGGGACATCCTGCCGCAAAGTGGTGTAGGCGAACCCTGCCGGTGACGACGTCCGGAGAACCAGTTCATGGGAGATGTTCTGCCGAAAAACATCCAGGACGCGGATGCCACCGGAAAAGAACCGGAAATAGGGGACATTGTTCCCCGCCATTCCCTCAGCAGCGATATTGAACCAACCATCCGCGTACGCCTCGGTGTTCCCAGGGGTCAGGCCCACGGTCAGCCTGGCCATGGAGCCGGGACCAGCGGTGGTGTGAAGGAGGGCGGCACAGTTGCCGGAGTGGGACAGCCCGGTGGACACCGAAGCCTTCCCCGTCCCGGCCATGGATACGCCAAACCCGTCCAAGGTGCCGTCTTCGAAACTGGAGGCTGCCGCCATGATCCCCGGATAGGGATCGGTGAGGGCGTCTGTCGAGGGAACGCAGGCCTGGGCCCCGGCGGTCTCAGGGCCGAGGCTGAGCGCCGGAATGCCCAGGATCGCCAGCACAAGCGAACCCGCGAGGCACAGCTTGACCACACGGTTCATCAGTCGGCCCTCCAAGATCGGCCCCTGCCTTCGGCGCCTGCCCGGGTTCCGGATCGAAAGTTCCGGCATTCTGTTCCGGCCTTCTGTCCTGGACTTCTGTCCTGGACTTCGGTTCTGGCGCTCTTCGCACCATAACGCCGGCGGACTTCGAAAAAGCTTGGAGGTGGCCAGCACAAGCCCCTGGCTGGCCGAGCGAATCAGGGGCCGGACCGGCCACTGTTTAGGCATACTCGGAATCAACAAAAGTTTTCTTTAGCCGAGCTTCAGCGAGGTGCCGCCGCGACTACACGGTTGTTACCCGATCGCGACGTTCTGCCTGCTCGCAGCGGCATTCATTGGGTCGCCCGGGCTGTAGCATAGGCCACACAGGGTGACGGACATCACAACAATTGATCGTATTGCGAGACGCTCGTCCCCTGACCGTTCGCAACGGTTGCAAAGGCGCAACCCACAGCACCCCCATGTGGAGGTTTTCAATTTGAGAAGCACAACGAGCGGCCTGTCGCAGAGACGGCGCGGCAGACTACTGAGGGCTGTGGGGGCAGTATTTGCCGCCATGGCTGCGCTACTGCTCATCGTTGCCCCGGCGTCCAGCGCCACGACCCCGTCGCCGACACCATCCCCGTCGGTCACCCAATTCACCAACAGCATCAGCGGCTTCCTGCGCGGCGACGACCGCGCACCGATCCCCGACGTAACCATCACCGCCACGAGCGGCGATTTCACGGGAACCACGAAATCAGGACCCAACGGCGCCTGGACCATCGGCGTCCCCACCCAGGGGACCTACGAGATCCAACTCGACGAGTCCACGCTTCCGGAGGGCATCAAACTGGCCGAGGGCCAGGAGAACCCCCGCAACGTCACCTTCAGCCAGACCTCAAACCTCTCGGTGATCTTCACCTTTGGCAAGGGAATCGTCGTGGCGGAGCAGAACTTCGCGCAGAACCTGCTCAACCGGCTGGTGGCCGGCCTGAGCTTCGGCCTGCTGCTCGCCCTCGCGGCCGTAGGCCTCTCACTGATCTTCGGCACTACAGGCCTGACGAACTTCGCCCACGGTGAGATGGTCACGCTCGGCGCGGTACTGGTGTTCGCCTTCAACGCCATGCAGCTTCCGTTCTGGCTGGCCATCATCCTGGCGGTCATCGGCGGCGGCTTATTCGGCTACGTCCAGGACGCGGGCCTGTGGAAGCCCCTGCGGCGCCGCGGAACCGGGCTTGTTCCGATGATGATCGTCAGCATCGGCCTCGCACTGGCTGTGCGGTACATAATCCAGTTCTACTTCGGCGGTGCCACCCAGCAGCTGCCATTTGCACAGAGCGTGGAAATCCTGATCGGCCCGATCTCGATCTCCCCCAACAACCTCTGGTCCCTCATCATCAGCGCCGTCGTGATCGCCGCCCTCGGCGTCGTCCTGCTCAAGACCCGCCTCGGCAAGGCCACCCGCGCGGTGGCCGACAACCCGGCCCTGGCCGCGGCCTCCGGCATCGACGTCGACTCCGTCATCCGGATCGTCTGGGTGGTCGGTGGCATGCTCGCCGCCCTCGGCGGCATCCTCTGGGCCTACTACCGGCCCGGCGTCACTTTCGACATGGGCTCGCAGATCCTGCTGCTCATCTTCGCCAGCGTCACCCTCGGCGGCCTCGGCACAGTCTGGGGCGCCCTGATCGGTTCCATCATCGTCGGCATCTTCGTTGAGCTGACCACCGTGTTCGGCCTCGCAGCCGACCTTAAATACGTGGGAGCGTTGTTCATCATGATTGTTGTCCTCTTGTTCCGGCCTCAGGGCATTCTGGGCCGCCGCGAGCGCGTGGGTTAGGAGACAGCCATGGATTTCGGATTCATTTTTTCCAGCGCCGCCGGCGAACTTTTTAGCCCGACGACAGCTGCCTACGCCCTGGCCACCCTCGGCCTCGCGGTTCACTTCGGCTACACCGGCCTGCTCAACTTCGGCCAGGCAGGCTTCATGGCAGTGGGGGCCTACGGCTTCGCCATCTCCACCCTGACGTTCCATGTGCCGTTCTTCGTCGGACTGCTCATCGCCGTCGTCGCCTCCGCCATCTTCGCCCTGCTGCTGGGCATCCCGACGCTGCGGCTGCGGGCGGACTACCTGGCCATCGTGACCATCGCGGCGGCCGAAATCGTGCGCTACATCGTCACGACCAACCAGCTGACCGCCATCACCGGTTCGGCCAACGGCCTGGCCGCCTTCGAAGGCGATTTCTACGCCATGAACCCCTTCCCGCCGGGAACCTACATTGGCATGAACAACCGCGACTTCTTCATCCGGGTGGTCGCGTGGGCAGTCGTGGCCCTCTTCTGCACCCTGGTCTGGCTGCTGATGCGAAGCCCCTGGGGCCGGGTCCTCAAGGGCATCCGCGAGGACGAGAACGCCGTCCGCTCGCTCGGCAAGAACGTGTACGCCTACAAGATGCAGTCCCTGATCATCGGCGGCGCGCTCGGCGCCCTGGCAGGCATGATCTTCACGATTCCCCGCGGCGCGGTGCAGCCTGCCAACTACGGCACGGAACTAACGTTCTTCCTCTACACCTGCCTGCTGCTCGGCGGGCTCGGCACTGTGCTCGGCCCGGTGGTCGGGGCCATGATCTTCTGGGTGGTGCTCTCGCTCACCCAGGGCATCCTCTACGGCCTGATCGAGTCCGGCACCATCACGTGGCTGAACACGGTCCAGGCCGGGCAGCTGCGTTACATCCTGGTCGGCGTGGCGCTCATGCTGCTGATGATCTTCAGGCCCCAGGGCGTTCTCGGCAATAAGAAGGAGCTGGCATTCGCATGAGCATTCCAAGCGAAGAGTCACGGGACGAACCCCGCACGTCGGAAGAAATCGACTACATGACGGACACCCGTCCGATCGCCGCCGGCGAGGTCGCGCCCGGCTGCAAGAAGCGTGATCCGATTGTGGTGGCGGAAAACGTCACCCGCAGCTTCGGCGGCATCAACGCCGTCGACGTCCAGTACCTCGAGATCCCGCGGCACAAGATCACCGCACTGATCGGCCCCAACGGCGCCGGCAAGACCACCTTGTTCAACCTGCTGACGGGATTCGACACCCCGAACTCGGGTACATGGCAGTTCGAGGGCAACAACATCGCCGGCGTTTCCTCGTACAAGGTTGCCCGGATGGGGATGGTGCGCACGTTCCAGCTCACCAAGGTCATGGGCAAGCTCACGGTCCTGGAGAACATGCGCCTCGGCGCCTCCAGCCAGTCCGGCGAACGGCTGTCCAAGGCCTTGTTCAAGGGCATCTGGGGTGGTCAGGAAAAGAAGATCACCCAGGAAGCCAACGTGCTGCTGGAGAAGTTCAAACTGGACGCCAAGAGGGACGACTACGCGGCGTCGCTGTCCGGCGGGCAGCGGAAGCTGCTGGAAATGGCCCGCTCCCTCATGGTGCGGCCCAAGCTGGTCATGCTCGACGAACCGATGGCCGGCGTCAACCCGGCGCTGACGCAGTCGCTGCTGGATCACATCAAGAACCTCAAGGCCGAGGGCATGACCGTCTTGTTCGTCGAGCACGACATGAACATGGTCCGCCACATCGCCGACTGGGTGGTCGTGATGGCAGAGGGCAAGATCGTGGCCGAAGGGCCTCCCGCCGAGGTCATGAAGAACCCCGCAGTGATCGACGCCTACCTCGGCGCCCACCACGACGTCGATCTCGGCGACGCGGAAGGCATCAAGGAACTGGCCGCGGAGCTGGTCGCCGACGAGGAATCGATTGTCGGCACGGAAAACGCCGGCATCATCTCCGCCGACGTCCTCACCACCGAGGCGGGGGAAGCGGCGGCGAACGGGACGACGCGCGGCCGCCGCAGCGCAGGAGAGCCGAACCGCGCCGACGAGCCAAACCGCACAGAGAAGGACAAAGAATGAGCGCCACCAGCGCGGCACCGGCCGCCCAGCCCGCCTTCGATGGCGACTCGGTCGTGAAGGTCACCGATTTGGTGGCTGGTTACATCCCCGGCGTCAATATCCTCAACGGCTGCAGCATCGAAGCCCGCAAGGGTGAGCTGATCGGCATCATCGGTCCCAACGGCGCCGGCAAGTCCACGCTGCTGAAGGCCATGTTTGGCCTGGTGAAGGTCCACTCCGGCTCGGTCGTGGTCCGCGGGCAGGACATCACCGGGCTCAAGGCCAACAAGCTGGTCACTAAGGGCGTCGGCTTCGTTCCGCAGAACAACAACGTGTTCGCCGCCCTGACCATCGAGGAAAACCTGCAGATGGGCATGTTCCAGCGGCCCAAGGACTTCGCTCAACGATTCGACTTTGTCTCCGAACTGTTCCCGGAGCTCGCCAAACGGCGCGCCCAGCGGGCCGGCTCGCTCTCCGGCGGCGAACGCCAGATGGTCGCCATGGGACGGGCCCTCATGATGGACCCGGCCGTACTGCTGCTCGATGAGCCCTCCGCAGGCCTCTCCCCTGTCAAGCAGGATGAGACCTTCCTCCGGGTCCACGAGATCAACCGGGCCGGCGTCTCCGTCATCATGGTGGAGCAAAACGCGCGCCGCTGCCTGCAGATCTGCGACCGCGCCTACGTGCTGGACCAGGGCAAGGACGCGTACACCGGTACTGGCCGGGAACTCATGAAGGATCCCAAGGTCATCCAGCTCTACCTGGGGACGCTCGCAGACACTGTCGAATAGCGCTTCGGGCAGTATCCCCGCAGGGGCCGTCACCAGCCGGTGGCGGCCCCTCTGCGTGCCCGGCGTAGTCGTGTGCGCTGTGGTGCCGCCCGGGCGTCTCCGGGCGCCTCCGCAGCCACTTGCTCGGCGCCTGCGCTCGCGCTGATCCCCCCAACAGAACGACGACGACGTCACGCGGCGCAGATTCTTGGGCGAACACGTTGTGGGAATGGCTGGAATTCCGGCGTCGAGCTGCCCAATGCCGGCCGAAAGCCTGCTGTGCGTGACGCTCCGCCCGCTCTGACACTCCTCCCTGGCCCCCGGCACACAAAAGACCCCCGTCCGGCGTGGACGGGGGTCTTTTGTGTGTCGGTAGGAAGCGGCTTACAGCTTGCCGAATTCTTCCTTGGCCGCCTTGTAGGTGTTGTCATCCTGGTACTCGTAGATGCCGATGTAGGCTTCCGTGGGGTCGCCGGCGTCAGAGAACGACACGGGGCCGGACTGGCCGTCGTAGTCGATATCTTTACCGTTGCGGAGCAGGGTGACGCAGGAGGGGAAGGTGTTGCACTTCTCCCCGCCTTCAGAGACTGCCTTGAGCTGGGCCGCGATGTCGGTACCCTTGGTGCTCTTGGCAGCCTCGGAAGCCAGTGCGATCAGGTTCACGGCATCGTAGGACTCGCCCGCGTAGCTGTAGTCCTTCAGCGCCGGGTCGATCGCCAGGAGCTTCTTCTTGAAGTCATCCTTGGCGAAGGTGCCCGGGATGGTGCCCTGGGCACCCTTCAGGGTTCCCGGCTGGAAGTCCTTGCTGTAGTCGGACATGTTGCCGTCCACCATGAAGATCTGGGTCGGCTTGACGCCCTTGCCCGTCATCAGCGGGACGATGCTCTTGGCCTGGTCGAAGGTGACCAGGGCAATGGCGTCCGGCTTGGCGGCGAGGACCTTGTCCACCTGGCTGCTGAACTGGGAATCGCCCTCATTGAAGAGCTCCTGGGCAACAACCTTGCCGCCGGCTGCCTCGAAAGCAGCCTGGATATTCTTGGCAAGGCCGGTTCCGTACGCGTCGTTCAGGACGATCATGCCGACCGTCTGGGCGCCACAGGTGGCCATGTAGTTGCCGAGGACCTTGCCCTGGAGCACGTCCGAGGGGGCTGTGCGCCAGTAGAGGCCCTTGTCATCCCACGCGGTGAAGTCCGGCGAGGTGTTGGCCGGGGAGAACTGGACGACGCCGGCACCGGTGATCTGGTTGATCACGGTCTTGGAGACTCCCGAGGAGGCGGCGCCGACGATTGCGCCGACGCCCTGTCCGAGCAGTGACGTGGTGGACTGGGTGGCGATGTCGGTCTTGGTGTCGCCGGAGTCGCGGTGGATGACCTCGACAGGCTTGCCCAGGACGCCGCCGGCATCGTTGACCTCCTTGATGCCGAGGTTGACACCGGCAATTTCGGGCGGGCCGAGGAAGGCCAGCGAACCCGTCGTCGGCAGGAGCGAGCCAATCTTCAGGGGCGTGGGGGTGGTGGTGGCCGAAGCGGGCACGGTGCCCGTTTCACTGGCAGCGCTGGTACCGGCGCCGGTGGCGCTGGGTGCAGGGCACGCGATTCCCGCGGCCGCGGCCGCGCTGGTTCCCGTCGTACTTGGGGTGGGTGAACCACCACAAGCCGTAGCCAGAAGGGCGACGCCGATGCTAAGCACTGTGAGCTTAGCGATGCGGGGCGCTACCTGGGGGAGTGAAGTCATGTACAAGCTCCTCGATCTAAAGGTGCGAACGGCCTTTGACGCGAAAGATCAGGTGTTCCTGATTCCACTTCAAGCTAGTGCAAATTCGGCCCAAAAATAAGTGACTACGGTCACATCCTTATAACACTCGTTGCATAGAGGAAATCTGGACGGTCACAGCGGCCGTTTGGAGCGAGCGGGAGGCCGGGATCGGCCGGCGGTTCCAAGGCTCTGGCCAAGGGCGCGTCGAGGACAGGCGGAGGGCGGGCGGAGGGCGCCTGCGGGCGTCGGACACGGCGCTCTGCAGCGGGCGCGTGCAACACAGTGCCCCAGGTGGGACTCGAACCCACAACACGCGGATTTTAAGTCCGCTGCCTCTGCCAATTGGGCTACTGGGGCGCCCGGTCAATGGTATCCCGTCGCCGGCCGGATCAGCCCGAAAAAGGGCCGGCATAGCGGAAGGTGCCGCTAACGCCGCCGGGCCAGACGGCGAGCGGGAGCAACTGGAAGTTCGCGCCCCAGCCGGCCTCCGGCGGTGCCACCCCGAGCGACGTGGACGGCACAAAGCCGAAGCGGGAGTAGTAATCGGGGCTGCCCAGCAGCGCGATCCCGCGCTCCCCCGCGGCGTTGGCCCGCGCCACAGTCTCGTTCACGAGCGCGGTGCCGATGCCGTGGCGCTGCAGGCGCGGCACCACCCCGATCGGCCCGAGCCCCAGCAGCTCCAGCTCGCCCACCCATCCGCGGGTGCTGATCGAATGCCCCACGATTTGGCCGTCGAGTTCCGCAACGACGCTGAACTCGGGCAGGTATTCCTGGCATTCGAACAGCCGGGCCAGCAGCT
This sequence comes from uncultured Actinomycetota bacterium, assembly GCA_963722145.1. GTDB lineage: Bacteria > Actinomycetota > Actinomycetes > Actinomycetales > Micrococcaceae > Arthrobacter. Next base: position 132,233 of record CAVRLW010000021.1, read on the forward strand.
TCACTTCTTCGGGTTCACCATCGACGTGCTGCCCGGTAACCGGCGAGATGGCAAACGCGGCGGCTGTGAGGGCCAGGATGGCCGGACGGTCCGCAGGTTCTTCGCTGCGCACCACGAGTTCCGGTACCGGCTTGTGCTCCCCATGGGCTGCGACGAGTTCGTGCAGTATCTCCAGTGCACGGTCGGCGTCGGCCACGGGGACCAGCAGGTGGTCATGGTGGAAGCCGGCCAGGACGTTGCAGCTGATCTTCGCCTCGGTCAGGGCGGCACTGACGGCTGACGTCAGGCCGATCGCCTCAAGCGAAGAGTGCACCTGGAGCGTGATCCACGCTGCGACGAAGTCGTAGGAGAGCCCCAGGCTGTCCGCCTCGTCCCGCGGCAGCACGACGGTGAGCCCTTCCGCCTCGCGGACGGCGGCCGCGATTGCTCCGGCTAGCGGTTTGCCGTGCGGCCACAGGGCGTAAACGTACTCGCCGTCGCGCAATTCGGGGTGCATGGTGGCCAAGAGGGTGTGCAGGTCCATTTCAGCTGTCATGGAGCCAGTCTAGGCGCGGGCCCTGCGCACCTGTCCGATCCCGACGCCCCTGCGGCTGCCGCGACGAAAACGGCGGCTGCTCCCCCGGAGGGGAACAGCCGCCGTCGTAGGGCAACCGTCAGTGAACTGGAAGCCGTTACGGCCAGCAGTTACTTGGCGTCTGCGGGAACCGATTCATTCGACGCTGCCGGTGTGCCTGGCTTGGCTTCAGGCTTGGCTTCGGCCTTGGCGGCTTCTGGGGCAGCGGCAGGCTTCGGGGCCGGCGTCGCTGCGGCCACGAAGGCGCCGCGGGGGTTGTCCAGATCCATCAGCTGCGTGGTGTCGCGGCCGAGGAAGAAGGCCCACAGCCAGCCGGAGATCACGCGGATCTTGCGCTCAAAGGTGGGGATGGCCATGCCGTGGTAGCCACGGTGTGCCAGCCAGGCCAGCGGGCCCTTGAGGCCGATGCGGCCGACCAGGTTGATGTTCGCCACGCCCTTCCATTCGCCGAAGCCGGCGACGGCGCCCAGGTTCTTGTGCTTGTAGTCCTTGAGCGGCTTGTCCCAGCGGGAGGCCCACAGGTTCTTGGCCAGACGCTTGGACTGGCGCAGAGCGTGCTGGGCGTTCGGCACGCAGGTGCCGTCCGGTAGGCCACTGCCCGTGATGTCCGGGACGGCAGCGACGTCGCCGGCAGCCCAGGCGTTGTCGATGATGCCCTCGTCGCCTGCTATGCGCAGGTCGGCCAGGACACGGACGCGGCCGCGCGGCTCGAGCGGGAAGTCGGTGGAGCGGACCATCGGGTTGGCCTGCACACCGGCAGTCCAGACCAGGGTGTCAGTCTCGAATTCCTGGGCCGGGCTCTTGTCCGGGAGGTTGATGAGCTTCAGGGAACCCTCGGCGTTGTCGAGGGAGGTGTTCAGCAGGACCTCGATGCCGCGGCTGCGGAGGTGTTCGACGACCCATACGGCCTGCGGCGCCGTGACCTCGGGCATGATGCGGCCCATTGCCTCGACCAGGACGAAGCGGACTTCCTCCTGCTTGACGCGCGGGTTGTTCTTGACCGCGGCGCGGGCGAGGTCTTCCATTTCGGTGATGCACTCGATGCCGGCGAAGCCGCCGCCGACGACGACGAACGTCAGGGCGCGGGCGCGCTCAACGGGGTCCGTCATGAGCGAGCCGGTCTCGATGCGCTCGAGAACCTTGTTGCGCAGGGCGACGGCCTCTTCGATGGTCTTCAGGCCGATGCCCTTGTCCGCGAGGCCCTTGATCGGGAACGTGCGGGTGATGGCGCCAGCGGCCAGGACGACGTCAAAGTAGGGAACCTCGAAGGTGTCGCCACCGTCGGAGGGTGCGACCACTGCCGTGCGGTTGGCGTGGTCGATGGAGGTGACGCGGCCCTGGATGAGTTCCGTCTGCTTCAGGTGCTGGCGGTGCGAGACGACTGCGTGGCGCGCCTCGATGTTGCCGCCGGCAACTTCCGGCAGGAAGGGCTGGTACGTCATGTAGGGCAGCGGATCCACGAGGGTGACGATGCCACCTGCATTCGCGATCTTTTTCTGAAGTTTGAGGGCTACATACAGGCCGACGTACCCGCCGCCGACGACGAGTACCCGGGGACGGTCCTGGAGCTGAAGGGAGGATGCCATGCGTCAAGAATACAGTAGTTTGTGAAAACCTTCACTAACTATGTCGGGTTACTGGAGTCCACCGGATCTACGGCCCCGGGTCCGGCGCCGGGTTCGGATTTGCCCGGTCCGTCGGGCCCGTGCTTCGGCGGCGTTCGCATGGCGGCCCGCAACTGGACGGCAGCGGCCACAACGATTCCCACAAGCAGGCATCCGAAGCCCAGGACCACCGCGGCAGGCAGGGCGCTGTCCAGCTGGGACGGCTTCTCCGCGACGGGCACGGTCGCCTCGGGCAGGGTGGGCACAGCGCTGGAGGGCGCGGGCGCCCCAGCAGGCGCAGTGGTGTCGAGGTTGCCGCGCCGGTGGACCCGGATCCAGTCCGAAATCGACCCCAGCGGATTGACCTTTGTTTCCGGGACATCGGCCTTGAGGGCGGACTCGGCGTTCAGCACCCCGAAGCCGTAAAGCGGATCCTTCCCTGGCGCCCCGGCGTCCTTGGCCGTGCTGACGATCCGGTTGATGACCTGGCTCGCGGACATCTCTGGCCATTTGGAGCGGATCAGGGCCGCGACGCCGGAAACGATGGGCGTGGCTCCGGACGTGCCCGCCCACTCGGCGTACCCGCCGCCGGGCAGGCCGCCGGCCAGGTCCTCGGCCGGAGCTGCGACGCCGATGCTGATGCCCTGGGAGGAGGAGTCGATGCTGGCCGCGCCTGCGCGGTCCAGGCCTGCGACCGTCAGGACACCGGGAATCGTGGCCGGCGCGCCGACCTGGACGTTTCCGCCCACGCGGTTGCCCGCGGCGGCGACGATCACGACGTCCTTCTGTTCGGCGTAGAGGAAGGCCGCGTCCCAGCTCTGCGGCCATTCCGGTGAGGTGCTGCCGAGGGAGATGTTGATGACGCGGGCGCCGTTGTCGACGGCCCAGCGCACTGCCTCCGGGATCTGGTCCTGGTCGCTCTTGCCGCCAGGGTTGGCGGAGCCGAGCCAGGTGGAGACGGACAGCAGCTGGGCTTCCGGGGCGACGCCGACGATCCCGTCAGGGCCTGCAGAACCTGCGGCGCTGGCGGTCGGTTTGGCAGTCGCTTCGGGCGCCGGGTGCCCGCGCCCGGCGAGCATCGTGGCCACCAAGGTGCCGTGTTCGGGTTTGGCGCCGATGCTCTCCTGGCCGTTGGGGTTGCCGGCGTCGGAGATGTCGGTACCGCCGGCGAGCACGCCAGCGAGATCCGGATGTTGGCCGTCCACACCGCTGTCAATCACGGCGATCTTGACGCCGGCTCCCTTGGAAACGTCCCAGGCTTTGGTGATGCCAGATTCGGCGAGCCAGTATTCCTTGTCCCGCCAGGAGTCGGCGTAGGCGGGCGCGGCTAGGGTCAGCGCCGCCGTGGACGCTCCGCCGGCAACGGCCAAGGCCATCAACGCGGAGGCGGTCCGGCGGCGCCGGGCTGTTGCTCTGGTCATTCAGGTCCTATCGGCGGATGCACCAGCGGCAAGGCGCGCGCGGGGGCACAAATGCTGGGGCGGGATCATCGGATGCTGAGGGCAATTCCGTCAAGAATATCGTGTTCACTGCTCACGGCCGTTGTGATGCGCCCGCCAGTGACATCGGCCAGGCGTTGCAGGACCCGGCGCCAAACGAGGCCGCCGGCGCCGATCACGTCCACGCGCCCGGGGTGCATGTACGGCAGCGCGGCCCGCTCCTCCCGGGTCATTTCGAGCAGCTCGGTGCATGCCTTCCGGACCGCGTCCAGGTCCAGTTCGGTGCCGTGGATCGCGGCCGGCGAATACTCCGGCAGGCGCAGCGCGTGCGCCGTGATGGTGGTGACGGAACCTGCCACGCCGACGACGACGGTGGCGCGTTCCAGCGGAACGGTTTTAGCCGCCTCGCTGATGGCGGCGTCGACGTCGGCCTCTGCCGCAGCGATCTGCTCCGGCGTGGGCGGATCGCTGCGCAGGTGCCGTTCGGTCATCCGGACGCAGCCGACGTCGACCGAGCGGGCGGCGATGACGCCGCTGGCGTTGCCCAGCACGAACTCCGTGCTTCCGCCGCCGAGGTCTACCACCAGCACGGGGTCCTCCCCGCGGGAGGGCAGGACACTGCTGGCGCCGGCGAAGGACAGCGCGGCTTCCTCGTCACCGGTGATCACCTCGGGCTCGACGCCGAGGATGGCGCGGATGCCGTCGACGAAGACCTGCCGGTTGCTGGCATCGCGGGTGGCGGAGGTGGCCACGAAGCGCACCTTGTCGGCGCCGTGTTCGCGGATGAGGGCTGCGTAGTCCCGGGTCGCGGCGAAGGTGCGCTCGAGCGCCTCCTGGGCCAGTTCACCCGTGGAGTCCACGCCCTGGCCGAGCCGGACCACGCGCATTACCCGCACGACGTCGGTGAGCATCGGTGTGGGCTGCCCTGTTGCGCCGCCTGCGCCTGCATCTGCGGTGGCATCTCTGTTCGCATTTGTGTTCGCATCTGCGCTCACATCCGCGATGAGCAGACGGATCGAGTTGGTGCCGCAGTCTATGGCCGCGACCCGGGTCACTTGGACTCCCCCGCGCCGGCAGCGTCGGCGGTGTCGGCGGTGTCGGCGCCGGCGGTGGCAGCATCGTCGCCGGCGGCAGCATCGTAGCCGGCGGCGCGGGACTTGCGGACCGGCGCAGGCCGGCCCACGATCTCCGGCAGGCCTTGCGGTCCATGGCGGCTGAGGTCCCGGGACGGGGCCTCGCCGCCGGTCTCCCAGGCGCCGTCGCAGTAGCAGCGGTCCACGGTCCACCATTCGGCGATGGCCGCGATCGACTCGTCACCGAGCGGGTTCACGCCCGGCCCGGCGGCCAGCGAGTGCCCCACGAGGACGTGCAGGCATTTGACGCGCGTCGGCATTCCGCCGGCCGAGACGCCGTCGATTTCCGGAACGGCACCGATGCCGGAGCGCGCGCCGATCTCGGCACGGGAGGCCAGGTATGCCTCGTGGGCGGCGCGATACCGGGCAGCGAGGCCGGTATCGGCGGCCAGCCGGTCGTTCATTTCGTTCATCAGCCCGGCGGCCTCCAGCCGCGATACCGCTGACGTGATCACCGGGTGGGTGAGGTAGAACGTGGTGGGGAACGGCGTACCGTTGCTAAGCCGCGGCGAGGTGGCGGCCACGAGCGGGTTTCCGCAGACGCAGCGGGCCGGGATTTCGACGACGTCCCGCACCGGGTCGGCCCAGCTGGCGGCTCAGGATCTCGAGGTCGTGTGGCGAGGGCAGGCGGGAGGCCTCGGGGGCGCTAGCCCTGTGCCGGGGCGCCGGAGCCTGGGCCCGGTTGTTCTCGTCCGCTCGGTTCTGGTCCACTCGGTTCTCGTCCACGGGAGTGGCACCTTCCTGCCCTGTTCCGGATTGTCCGCGGGACAATCCCGGCGGCGGGCGCCGCTTCTAGTCTGTTGCCGATCGCCTGATGGACTCCCAGAGGGAGTCCACCCACGGCAGGTTGGCCGGGTCTTGTGCTGATGCTGCACCCGCCGTGCCACTGGACTGTGCGGCAGGAAGATCGCTGCCGAATACCCAGTAGCCCGTCTCTCCGGGCATAACCATGTTAATGCGGTCGCGGGCCTGCTGTTTCACGTAGTTGGGATCCTGCCACCGCGAAACCTGGCGTCTGAGGTCCTCTTGCTTGGTCTGCTTGGCCGTGATGTCGGCCTGCAGCGCCGCGATTTCGGCGCGTTTGTCGAGGAAGATCTTGACTGTGGGGGCCAGCAGGATGGTGATGGCAATCATGACGACGCCGAGGGCAAGCAGCCGGCCCGAGAACGCCTTGGCGGGCACTGGGTCGAGGGATTCGTCCGCACCCCCTGCGGCGGTCCGGGTCGGGGCCGTACCGCCAGCTTTCCCGGCCGCCGGCCGGGTTGCGGGTTTTGCCGCGGGTGCTGCGGGTGGTGCTGGAGGACGGCGTTTGCCGGGGGCGGCAGAGTGCGTCGCCGGAACCGGTGGCGGCTGGCTTGCCCGCTGCGGGTGCTGACGCACGTGGGGAGGCCGGCGCAGCGCCGGAGGGCGCGGCCGGCGTCGCCGCCGCGTTGCGGGAGCCGCCAAAGTCCGCCCGGATGACTTCGCCGCCGTCGTCTGACTGCCCCCAAGCCCGTGGCCGCAGGCTTGGCGGGTGCAGGCGTAGCCCGGGGAACATTGGGGCGTCGGGTTGCCATGTCACTCCTTCAAAAGCGGACCAAAAACAGAACCGGTGGCCATGGTCTTTCAACCATAGCCACCGGTTACCGGTTTTCGCGGCTAACTAGCCTTTGAAACGCGGGAAGGCGCTGCGTCCGGCGTACCGTGCGGCGTCGTCGAGTTCCTCTTCGATGCGCAGGAGCTGGTTGTACTTGGCAACGCGCTCGGAGCGTGCCGGGGCACCGGTCTTGATCTGTCCCGCGTTGGTGGCAACGGAGATGTCAGCAATGGTGGTGTCCTCGGTTTCGCCGGAGCGGTGCGAGGTGATGGTGGTGTAACCGGCACGCTGGGCCAGTGACACGGCGTCCAGCGTCTCGGTCAGGGAACCGATCTGGTTGACCTTGACGAGCAGCGAGTTCGCGGTCTTGGTGTCGATGCCGCGCTGCAGGATGGCCGGGTTGGTGACGAAGAGGTCATCGCCCACGAGCTGGACCTTGTCGCCGATGGTGTCGGTGAGGGTCTTCCAGCCTTCCCAGTCGTTCTCGTCCAGCGGGTCCTCGATGGAAACCAGCGGGTAGTCGGCGACGAGTTCGGCGTAGTAGGCGCTCATCTCGGTAGCGGAAAGGGCCTTGCCTTCGAACTGGTAGGCGCCGTCCTTGAAGAACTCGGAGGAGGCGACGTCCAGGGCCAGGGCGATGTCCTTGCCCGGGGTGTAGCCGGCGTTCTTGATGGCTTCCTGGATCAGGTCCAGTGCGGCACGGTTGGACGGCAGGTTCGGCGCGAAGCCGCCCTCGTCGCCCAGGCCGGTGGAGAGGCCCTTGGCCTGCAGGACGGACTTGAGGTTGTGGTAGACCTCAACACCCCAGCGCAGGCCCTCGGAGAAGGTCTCGGCGCCGATCGGGACGATCATGAATTCCTGGATGTCCACGTCGGAGTCGGCGTGCGAGCCGCCGTTGAGGATGTTCATCAGCGGCACGGGCAGGACGTGCGCGTTGGGGCCGCCGAGGTACTTGTACAGCGGCAGGTCTGCGGAGGCGGCGGCAGCGTTGGCCACGGCCAGGGAGACACCCAGGATGGCGTTGGCGCCGAGCTTGCCCTTGTTGGGGGTGCCGTCCAGGTCGATCATGGCCTGGTCGATGCTGCGCTGGTCGGTCGCGTCGAAACCGGTCAGGGCCGGGGCGATCTGGTCGATGACCGCGTCGACCGCCTTCTGGACGCCCTTGCCGAGGTAGCGGCCCTTGTCGCCGTCGCGGAGTTCAACGGCCTCGTGCTCGCCGGTGGAAGCGCCGGAGGGAACTGCTGCGCGGCCGATCTGGCCGTCCGAGAGCAGGACTTCAACTTCTACGGTCGGGTTGCCACGGGAATCGAGGATTTCGCGGGCGTGGATGGCATCGATAAGCGCCATGGATATGCTCCTTTGGGTGAAGCGATCTGCAGGGAATCTGACTGCTTGGACTCTGGCTGTAAAACAAGCTGAAAAAGCCGACGTCGTCGTCGCTACTAGCGTAGTCGAGAGTGGCGGAGGTTACGGAAACCTATCCAAACCCCGGACGTCATGATGGTGAAGCTATTGTGCCGAGGTATTTTGCCTGCGCTATTGTGCCGGCGGTATTTTGCCTGCGCTATTGTGCCGAGGGCAGAGAACCGTTGCTGTCCTGGAAGCGGCGGAGGGCTCCGCGGAGGGCGCGCTCGGCGTCGAGCCCGCCGGCCCGGGCAGCCGCCACGATCCCGAACAGCAGGTCACCGAGTTCCTCCTCGGTGGCCGGGAGTTCGACGGCGGTTTCGCTCGCTGCCGTGGCCAGGTGCGCGCGTTCGGCCCGGTCCAGGAGCTTTTGGGCCCGTGCAAGGGCCGGGAGCGCGGCGGGCACTCCGTCGAAGACGTGGCCGCGTTCGGGTTTCTCGGCCTTCTTGACGGCATCCCATTTCAGGACGATCTCCTCCACCGTTGCCGGGAAGGAAGCCTGGAGCGAGCCGTCGGGCCGGAACACGTGCGGGTTGCGCCGGATCATCTTGGCCATCAGTCCGCGGGCGACGTCGTCGAGGTCAAAGGCGCCGCGTTCCTCGGCGAGCCGGGCGTGCAGGACCACCTGGAGCAGCACGTCGCCGAGTTCGGACTTCAGTTCGGCGTCGTCGCCGCCGGCCTCGATGGTCTCCGCGACCTCGTAGGCCTCCTCCAGGAGGTACTCCACGAGGGATTCGTGGGTGAGGGCACCCATCCAGGGGCAGTGCTCGCGCAGGGCCGCGATGGTCCCCACCAGCGCCCCGACCTCACCAGCTCGGTCGGGGACCCCTGCTGCTGTGGGCCCACAAGCCAGCCCCTGGATAGGTGCAGTGTCCTCGTTAGCCAAGGTCGGAGTAGGCCTCGTTGATGTATTCCACCAGTGCTTCCTTCTCCTCGAGCGGGAGGAAGGCGGCCTCGGCGGCGTTGAGCGTCAGCTCCAGCAGGTCATCGAGGTCGTAGTCGAACGTCTCGACCAGGAGCTCGAACTCGTCGGTCAGCGTCACGCCGCTCATGAGCCGGTTGTCGGTGTTGATGGTGACGTTGAAGCCGAGCTGGTAGAGCATGTCCAGCGGGTGGCTCTCGATGCCCTCACCGAAACCGGCAATGGCGCCTGTCTGCAGGTTCGACGAGGGGCAGATCTCGAGGGCGATGCCGCGGTCCCGGACCCAGCTGGCGAGCTCGCCCAGGGTCACCATGCCGATGGTGTCGTTGACTTCGTCGCCGTCGGCGTCTTCGTCTTCTTCGAATTCGATTGTGACGTCCTCGGCGATCCGCACGCCGTGGCCCAGGCGCAGGGCCCGGCCGTCGACGAGCGCCGACTGGATGCTTTCCAGCCCGGCGGCTTCGCCGGCGTGGACGGTGGCCGGGAAGTTGTGCTGGGCCAGGTAGGTGAAGGCGTCCTTGAAGCGGGAGGGCAGGAAGCCGTCCTCGGCACCGGCGATGTCGAAGCCGACGGCGCCGTTGTTGCGGTGGCGGACAGCCAGTTCGGCGATCTCCTGGCCTCGGTCGGCGTGGCGCATAGCGGTGATGAGCTGGCCCACCTGGATGTCGCGGCCGGTCTCGGCCACGGCGTCGACGCCGGCTTCGAGGCCCGCCTGCACGGCCTCGACCACTTCGTCCAGGCTCAGGCCCTGCTGCAGGTGCTGTTCGGGTGCCCAGCGCACTTCGCCGTACACGACGCCGTCGTCGGCCAGGTCTTCGACGAATTCCTTCGCTACACGGAACAGGCCTTCCTTGGTCTGCATCACGGCGATGGTGTGGTCGAAGGTCTCGAGGTAACGGACCAGGGAGCCGGAGTCTGCGGATTCGCGGAACCACTCCGCCAGCGCGACGGGGTCCGTGGACGGCAGCGTGTGGCCGACAGCCTCCGCGAGTTCAATGATGGTGGCCGGGCGGAGTCCGCCGTCCAGGTGGTCGTGAAGGGAAACCTTGGGAAGGACCTTCAGGTCGAAGTCGAGGTCAGGGGCAGCGTCAGGAATAGTCTCAGTCACGTTCCCACCATAGGGTCGGAGCGCGCGGGACGCTACTTTCTGCCGGCCTCGACATCTGCGGAGGCGATCATCGGTGCAGGAAAGGCGGCGGCTGCCGGTTCGTGCGTGGGCCCGCCGTCAAGCCATTCGTCCACGACCTCGGCGTCGTGGCGCCCGAGCCGCTTGTGCCACCAGCGCAGGAGGTGGTCGATGAGGATACCGAGCACGATCGCGAACACCACCGCGATCCCCGCGCTGAGCAGCGGGCTGTCATGCAGCCAGTCGAAGGAACTGGCCAGGACGCCGATGCCGATGGAGTAGGCGACCCACGTGATGCACGCGAACGCGTCCAGGAAGAAGAATCTGCGGTGCGGGAACCCCGTGGTGCCCGCCACGTAGTTGACGGCGACACGGCCCCACGGAATGTACCGGGCCGTGAAGATCAAGACGGCGCCGCGCTTCTCAAGTTCATAGCGAGCCCACCCAAAGACCTTTTGGACCTTCGGCTTGCGCATCCAGCGGAACCGCTCCAGGCCAATCTTCCGGCCGAGCATGTAGGCCATGTTGTCACCGGCGATGGCTCCAACGAGCGCCGTGAAGCCGAGGATCCACAGGTTGGGCTGGCCGCTCTTCACGGAGTACGCCGCCAGGGCAACGATCAGGGTCTCGCTGGGGACCACCATCGCGAAGCCGTCCACGAAGAAGAAAACCAGCAGCAGGGGGTAGATCCACCACTGCCCGGCGGCATGGAGCACGGCGTCGTTAATGAACTCCATGCGGGTGCTCCTTGATGACTGGGAACGGACAACTAAGCCGTAACGGACATGCGATAACAGTGGGTGGAACCTTGAACGACGTGCAGCCAACAAACGTGACGCAAATCGCTCCTAAGTGTCCCATGGGCGGGGCCAATCCGCCTAGGACTCGGCGGGCGGAACGGAATGCGTCGGTTCCTCCGGGGTGCGGCCACGCACCTTGCTGATCACGACGTCCAGGGCGACGCCCAGAACAATGGCGCAAATGATCGCAATGGCCGCCCCCAGAACATGGTTTTTCTCAAACCACGGGCCAACAAACAGGCCGATCCCCACCGAGTAGCCGGCCCACAGCACGGCCGAAAGTATCGTCAGGCTGATGAATCTGGTCCGCGGGTAGTGCGTGGCACCGGCGGTCAGGTTGACGGCCACCCGTCCGATCGGGACGAAGCGCGCCACGAGGATCAGTGAGGCAGGCCGTTTCCGCAGCTCCCGTCCGGCCCAGCGGAAGGCCGCCTGCATGCGCGGTCCGCGCATCCATGTCCAGCGCCGCGTACCGGCCCCGCGGCCGATCAGGTAAGCCACGTTGTCGCCGATGAAGGCACCTGCGGCGGCGGTTGCGACCAGGAGCGCCGGATTGGGAACATCCGCCGTGGCGGCGACTGCAGCCAGGCCCACCACCACCGATTCGCTCGGGATCGGTGGAAAAAAGCCGTCGATCACGCAGCAGGCGAAAACCAGCACGAGGACCCAGGGTTGTCCTGCGGCGGCGAGGATGAAGTCGTTGATTGCCTGCACAGCTTCCTAACGCGCGGCGGGGCCAGATCGATCCAAACGAAGGCTCGGCCGGAGCCGGGCCCGCGCTTGAAGGGTACTGCGGTGGAGTCAGTGTACCCGGCCGCGGCCGGCGCTTGCCCTATCACTCATGGCGGCTAACCGGGTGGTTTGGGGACCATAGGTGATAGGGCAACGGGCTTAGGCGATGCGGTCGATGATGAGCTTCTGGGCGGGCCGGGAGCCCTCGGGTGCGATCACGGCGGCGTGTTCGAGCGCTTCCTTGGCACGCTCGAACTTCTCCGGCGTGTCCGTCAGCAGGGTCATCAGCGGTTCGCCCGCCCGGACCATGGCGCCGGGCTTGGCGTGCATCCGCACCCCGGCCCCGGCCTGGACCTGGTCCTCCTTGCGGGCGCGTCCGGCGCCGAGCCGCCAGGCCGCGACACCGACGGCCATCGCGTCGAGCTCCACCAAGACGCCGTCGGCCGGGGCGTAGATGACCTCGGACTCCTTGGCCACCGGGAGCTTGGCACGCGGATCCCCGCCCTGCGCCTGGATCATCCGGTTCCAGACATCCATGGCCCGGCCGTCCCGCAGTGCGGCGCGGGGATCGGCGTCGTGCACGCCGGCGCACGCCAGCATTTCCTCCGCGAGCCGGACGGTGAGTTCGACGACGTCGTCCGGGCCTCCCCCGGCGAGGACCTCCACGGACTCCTCGACCTCGATCGCGTTGCCCGCGGTGAGGCCCAGGGGCGTGTTCATGTTGGTGAGCAGGGCCACCGTGTTGACGCCGGCGTCCTTGCCCAGGGCCACCATCGTCTCGGCCAGTTCGCGGGCGCGGGCCTCGTCCTTCATGAACGCGCCGCTGCCCACCTTGACATCGAGCACCAGCGAGCCGGTGCCTTCGGCGATCTTCTTGCTCATGATCGAGGAGGCGATCAGCGGGATGGCCTCCACCGTCCCGGTGACGTCGCGGAGCGCGTAGAGCTTCTTGTCCGCGGGGGCCAGTCCGGCGCCGGCCGCGCAAATGACCGCGCCGACGTCCTGGAGCTGGGCCATCATTTCCTCATTGCTCAGGGCCGCACGCCAGCCCGGGATCGCCTCGAGCTTGTCCAGGGTGCCGCCGGTGTGGCCCAGGCCGCGGCCCGAGAGCTGCGGCACGGCCACGCCGAAGACCGCGACCAGGGGCGCCAGCGGCAGGGTGATCTTGTCCCCGACGCCGCCGGTGGAGTGCTTGTCCGACGTCGCTTTCACGCCGCCGTCGGGCCGGCGAAGGCTGGAGAAGTCCATCCGCTCGCCGGAGGCGATCATGGCCGCCGTCCAGCGGGAGATCTCGGCCCGGTCCATGCCGTTGAGCAGGATGGCCATGTTCAAGGCGGCCATCTGCTCGTCGGCGATGGCGCCGCGGGTGTACGCGTCGATCGTCCAGTCGATCTGGGCCGGGCTGAGCACGCCTTTGTCCCGCTTGATGCGGATGATGTCGACGGCGTCGAACGCTTCAGTGTTGCTGGTGTTCTGTGTCGCTTGTGTCACCGGGGTTCCTCCAGGTGTTGGGGGCCAAAGGCATCGGGAAGGACCTGGTCCATGGTCTTGATTCCCTGGGTGGTCATGAGCTCCATGTCGGGAGCCCGGAATTCATAGAGCAGCTGGCGGCAGCGCCCGCACGGCATGAGGACGTTCCCGCCGGCGTCGACGCAGTAGAAGGCGCGTAGCTGTCCCCCGCCGGTCATCTGCAGGTTGCCCACCAGGGCGCATTCGGCGCACAGGGTCAGCCCGTAGCTGGCGTTTTCGACGTTGCAGCCGCTGACGATCCGACCGTCCCCGGTGAGGGCCGCGGCCCCCACCGGAAACTTCGAATACGGCGCGTAGGCGTTCTTCATGGCGGACACTGCCGCGGCTTCGAGCGCGGCCCAGTCCACCGCGATGTCCTCCACGGTCAGCCCTTGACGTACGGTATGCCGTCGGCGGCCGGCGGCCGGGAGCGGCCGACGAGTCCGGCCACAGCAAACACGGTCACGACATACGGCAGCATGGCCATGAACTGGCTGGGCACCGGGGTGCCGATGATCGTCACGATGCTTTGCAGGTTGTCCGCGAAGCCGAACAACAGCGCGGCGAAGAACGCCCCGATCGGATTCCAGCGGCCCAGGATCATGGCGGCGAGGGCGATGAAGCCGCGGCCGCCGGAGATTTCCTTGGTGAAGCTGTCGATCGCCACCAGGGTGAAGAACGATCCGCCAATCCCGGCGACAGCGCCGCCGATCGTGACGTTCCAGAAACGGGTCGCGTTGACCTTGATACCCAGCGTGTCAGCCGCTTGCGGGTGCTCGCCCACGGCGCGGACGCGCAGGCCCCACTTCGTCTTGAACAGCCCGATCCAGATGACAATCACGGCCACATACATCAGGTAGCCCACCACGGACTGCTTGAACAGGATGGGCCCGATCACCGGGATGCCGGACAGGACCGGGATATCGATGTTGGGCAGCTCGCCGGGCGAGTTGTATTTCTCCGGGTCCGACTGCATCACGGTGCTGAACAGGAAGCCGGTGAGCCCGGAGACCAGGACGTTGAGCACGACGCCGACGATGATCTGGTTGACCACGTACTTGATGCTGAACAGCGCCAGCACCATCGAGACAAGGGCGCCCGCCACGGCCGCCGCAAGCAGGCCGAGGTAGGGGTTGTGCGTCAGGCTGGCGACGAGCGCGGCGGTGAAGGCACCGCCCAGGAGCTGGCCTTCGATGGCGATGTTAACGACGCCGGCGCGTTCGCACAGCACACCTGAGAGGGAGCCGAAGACGATCGGCACGGCGAGGGTCACGGACCCGGCGATGAGGCCGGCCAGCGAAATGCTGGGGGTCCGGGCGCCGCCCACCACCCAGATCAGGAAGGCGACCACGAACACGACGGTGAATACGGCCGGCAGCCAGCGCGGGGGCCGGACGTCCTTCGTCTTGAGGTAGGCGGCGTAGCCCGCGAGGCCCAGCAGGATCACGGAGAGCACAATGCCGCTGAGGAATGCGGGGACTTCGATCGCGGGGAGTTGGAAGAAGTCTCCGCCGGAGGAAACGCCGAACTTGGCGTTGGCCTGCGGACCCATCAGTCCGAAAAAGATGAAGGCGACGGTGGCCAGCACCAGCAGCGTTACCGGCAACTTCCAGGTCACGGGCTTGGCTGACTCCGCCGGCCTGCGGTTCTTGTCCGGCTGCGGATTTCCCTGTCGGGCTGTCCTGGAACGGGCGAGGTTGCTGTTGTGCTCATGCGGCACCTCCGGTGGTTACGGCCTGCTTGGTTTTGCCGGCGGTCGCGGCCTTCTTCTTGCGGGGGTTGAGTCCGAAGATCGCCCGGACCAGGGGCGGCGCCGCGATGAACAGCACAATGAGCGACTGGACCACGAGGACGATGTCGATCGGAGTTCCGGTCTGGATCTGCATCTGGACGGCGCCGGCGCGGAAGGCGCCGAACAGCAGGCCGGCGGCAAAGGTGCCCCACGGCGACGAACGTCCCAGCAGGGCCACGGTGATCGCGTCAAAGCCGTAGGTTGCCGCGACACCGTCGGTCAGGACCTTTTCGGTGCCGGCCACCTGCGCCACGCCGGCCAGGCCGGCCAGGCCACCAGCAATGGTCATCACCAGGATCGTGGCCCGGGAGACGTTGATGCCGGCAGTCAGGGCTGCCTTGGGGTTGGCCCCGATGGCGCGGAACTCGAACCCGAGCGTGGAGCGGTTCAGCAGCCACGAAACAAACACGGTGGCCGCAATGGCCAGCAGGAACCCCAAGTGCAGCCGGTACTGGCTGCCGAAGAGCAGCGGGTACGCGGCACTGGGGTCCAGGACGGCGGAGATCGGTGTGTTCTCCCCCGGACGCTGGAACAAGTCCGTGTCGAGCAGGTAGCGCAGGAAATAGAGGGCGATGTAGTTGAACATGATGGTCACAATGACCTCGTGTGCGCCCGTCCTGGCTTTGAGCACACCGACGATGCCGCCCCAGACTGCGCCGCCGACGATGCCGGCCACCAGGACTAGCAGCAGGTGCAGCCCTACCGGCAGGTGCAGCGCAAAGCCGACCCACGAGGCGAGGATCCCGGCCATGATGATCTGGCCCTGCGCACCGATGTTGAACAGGCCCGCCCGGAAGGCCAGGGCGACGCCGAGGCCCGCGGTGATCAGCGGGGTGGCGATGGTCAGCGTCTCCATGAGGGGGGCGAACTGTCCGGCCGCCCCGGCCCCGCGGGGGTTGAAGACCGCGCCCTGGAAGAGGGCGACGTAGGACTCGGTGGCGGCGGACCAGACGGCGGCGAGGAAATCACTCGGACGGGCAAAGAAATAACCCGCCGTGGTTCCGACCACCTTGTCCGTCATGGCGATCAGCAGACCGCCCAGGATCAGTGCCAGCAGCACCGCCAGGATGGTCACTATGCCGTTACCGGTGAAGATCTTGCGCAGCAGCGACTCGTCCTCCGGGGCGCCGGGAAGGGTTCCACTCTGGGCCGAGACCGGAACGGCCGATGGCTGGTGGGCACCGCCCGCCGTGTCCAGCGAGGTGACGAAGTCGGCATCGTCCTCGAGCGGCTCAGGCTCGACGTCTGTGGTCTGGGCTGCCGGAATCCGGTCCGGGTCCGGTGCGGCCGCGGGCCGCGGCTCGGTGTTCTCACTCATGGTGGTCTCCTACGGCGCCGGAGCGGGGCTCCTGCACGGACGGGGCGGCGGGCGCCGGGTTCGTTGCTGGGGTCTCGGCCGGAATCTCGGCCGTGTTTGCGGAGGTGTTATCCGAGGTTTCCGAGGTGTGTTCCGAGCTGGCGGCCGCCGGATGCTTGTCCGCGGCCTCGGCCTGGGCCTCCTCCGGGGAAACTCCGGCCATCATCAGGCCCAGGACGTCGCGGCCGGTGCCAGCCGGGACAATCCCGACCAGCCGGCCTTTGTAGAGCACGGCGATCCGGTCGGCGAGTTCAATGACCTCGTCCAGTTCGGTGGAGACGATCATGACGGGCGTGCCCTGGTCCCGCTCCGCGACGATCCGCTTGTGCAGGAACTCGATGGAGCCCACGTCCACCCCGCGGGTGGGCTGGGAGGCGATGAACAGCCGCAGCGGCCGGGAGAGCTCCCGCGCCATGACGACTTTCTGCTGGTTGCCGCCGGACAGGGTGCCCGCGGCGAGCATGCCGGACGGCGTGCGAACGTCGAATTCTTCGATCCGGGTCTTGGCATTCTCCAGGACCTTGGCCGGGCTCATGCTGATGCCCTTGGCGAACGGCGCCCGGTCGTAGCGGTCCAGGATCAGGTTCTCAGCGATGGAGAACGTGCCGATCAGCCCGTCGAGCGAACGGTCTTCCGGCACGAATCCGACTCCGGAGTTGAGGACGTCCTTGACGCTGCGGCCAAGGAGTTCCTCGCCGTCGAGGGTGATCGAACCGTGGACCCTCTCTTGCAGGCCCAGGATTGCCTCGGTCAGTTCGGTCTGGCCGTTGCCCTGGACGCCGGCGACGGCGAGGATCTCGCCACGGGCGATCCCGAAGCTGATGCCGTCCACGACGTGCTGGCCGCTGGGAGCGATGACGGTGAGGTCCTTGACCTCGAAGGTAGTCTCCTGGGGCTGGGCGGGAGCCTTGTCCAGGGTCAGGCTCACGGCGCGGCCCACCATCATGGACGCCAGCTCGGTGGTGGAGGCGCCGGGATCGGCCGAGCCCACCACCTTGCCGCGCCGGATGACGGTAATGGTGTCCGAGACGGCTTTGACCTCACGGAGCTTGTGGGAGATGAAGACGATGGAGGTTCCGTGGCTCTTGAGCTGGCGCATGATGTCCAGCAGCTCATCGGTGTCCTGCGGAGTCAGCACGGCCGTGGGCTCATCGAGAATGAGCACCTTGGCGTCGCGGACCAGAGCCTTGATGATTTCGACGCGCTGCTGCACGCCGACGGGGAGGTCTTCGATGAGAGCGTCGGGGTCGACGTCGAATCCGTACCGGTCCGAGATCTCCCGGATCTTCCGCCGGGTGTCATCGAGGTCCAGGAATCCGCCGGTCTTGGTGGTCTCCGCTCCCAGTGCGACATTCTCCGCGACAGTAAAGACCGGGACCAGCATGAAGTGCTGGTGCACCATGCCGATGCCGGCCGCCATCGCGTCGCCGGGGCCGCGGAAGGTGACCGGTTTGTCGTCGATCAGGATCTCGCCCTCTGTGGGCTCGTACAGTCCGTAGAGGACGTTCATCAGCGTGGACTTGCCAGCGCCGTTCTCGCCGAGCAGACAGTGAATCTGCCCGGGTTCAACAACCACATCGATGTGATCGTTGGCTACCAGGGAGCCGAAGCGTTTTGTAATGCCCTTGAGTTCAAGTTTCAAAACTCTGACCAATCTCGAGGAGTCCGGAAGGCTTGGTCCGGACGCGTAGTGGGGGCTGCAGCACCAGCTTAGTGCCTGCGGTGTGAGGCTCAGCGGGCCGCAACGAAAAGCGCCACAGCCCGTGCGGTGGTGACCGGACGGGCCGTGGCGCTTAGCGGAGGGAGTTAGGCCTTCGGGCTGGCTGCAGATTCAACCTTCAGCTTGCCGTCGGCGATGTCCTTCTTGATCTGGTCCAGCTCGGACTTCAGTTCGGCCGGAACCTGCGCATCCAAGTCGTGGAACGGAGCCAGCTGGACGCCGTCGTTCGCGAGGGTGCCAATGTACGGCTCGTTGGTGAACTGGCCGTCCTTGTCCTGCTTGACGACCGTCTCGACGGCCTCGCCCATCTGCTTCATGACGGAGGAGAGCATGATGTCCTTGTAATCCGGCGCCGTGAGGAAGCCATCGGAGTCAACCCAGATGAGCTTGACGTCCTTGCCTGCTGCCTTGGCTTCCTGCAGGGCCGCGCCTGCACCCTTGCCGACCGGACCGGCGACGGGCATGACGATGTCGGCGCCCTGGTCCAGGAAGTTCTGGGTGAACTGCTTGCCCTTGTCCTGCTTTTCGAAGTCGCCGGTGAAGGAACCGTCCTGCTTGGCCTTGTCCCAGCCAAGAACCTTGACGTTCTTGCCCTTCTGCTCGTTGTAGTACTTCACGCCGTCGGCGTAGCCGTCCATGAAGATGGTGACCGTGGGGATCTTGATGCCGCCGAAGGTGGCGACCGTTCCGGTCTTGGTGGTGCCTGCCGCGAGGTAGCCGGCCAGGAAGGCGGCCTGGGCGGTGTCGTAGATGATCGGCTTGACGTTGGCGACCGGGGTTTCGTAGCCGAAGTCGATGATGGCGAAGTGCTTGTCCGGGTTCGCCGTGGCCTGGGCCTTGGTGGCGTCACCGAGCAGGAAGCCGACCGTGACGGTCAGGTTGCAGCCCGCGGCGACCATGGCGCGCAGGTTCGGCTCGAAGTCGTTGTTGGTCTTGGACTCGGCCTCTTTCACCTCGATGCCAAGATCCGTCTCGGCCTTCTTCAGGCCCTCGTAGGAAGACTGGTTGAACGACTGGTCGTCGAATCCACCCGAGTCGGACACAATGCAGCCGAGGTAGTTGCTGGCGGTCTGGGTGGCGGTGCTGGCCTCCGGGGCAGCTCCGCAGCCGGTCAGCACGAGTGCAGCCGCGCCCGCGGTGGCGACCCCGGCCATTGATCCGCGCTTGAAGGTGGCACGCAGAGAGTTCTTCAATTTTCCTCCAGGAAGAAAGAGTAGGCGCTACGACGGGAGTTCAATGAGTGTCTGTCTGCGGTGTTCCGCTGATCTCTGTTGTCACTGATGGATTCGCAGCACTGCGCCGAGGCGCACTGATGGAAGCTACTTTAGTGGCCTGCGCCACGTCCGGATAACACAGTTCCCGGCGAATCCCCAGATTGTTGAGAACTTGTTACCAAGCGGTACGGAAAAAGCCCCGCCCTGGACGGTGATCCGGGGCGGGGCTCGTTTCCTGCGGCTGGACGCGGAGTTAGATGCGGACGAGCATCTTGCCGGTGTTGGCGCCGTCGAGCAGGTCCATGAAGGCCTGCGGCGCGTTCTCCAGCCCGTCCACTATGGTCTCGTCGTAGCGGACGGTTCCGTCGGCCAGCCAAGCGGACATGACCTCGACGAACTCGGCCATGTGCTGCCAGTAGCCACCGACCAGGAAGCCCTTGAGCGTCAGCTGTTTGCCGATCGCCAGCACGAGGTTCCGCGGCGCCGGGGTGGGCTCGGTCGAGTTGTACTGGGCGATGGCCCCGCACATGGCCACCCGGCCGCCGACGGTGAGCGTGGAGAGCGCAGCTTCCAGGTGCTCGCCGCCGACGTTGTCGAAGTAGACGTCGATCCCGCGTTCTCCGGCGGCTGAGGCGAGCTGTTCCGCCACCGGGCTGTCGTGATAGTTGAAGGCGGCATCGAAGCCGAGTTCGAGCAGCCGTGCCACCTTTTCCGGTGAGCCCGCGCTGCCGATGACCCGGGACGCCCCCATGGCCTTGGCGATCTGCCCCACGAGTGAGCCGACCGCGCCGGCGGCGCCCGAGACGAACACGGCGTCGCCGGGCTTGAATTCTGCGACCTTCAGCAGTCCCGCGTAGGCGGTGAGGCCGGTCATGCCGAGGGCGCCGAGGAACGCGGACGCCGGGGCCAGATCGGTGCGCGCCAAGGTGGTGGCCGCGGCATCCACGACGGCGTATTCACGCCAGCCGAGGCTGTGCACGACCGTATCGCCGACAGCGCGCACTTCGGCCCGGGACGCGATGACCTCGCCGACGGCGCCGCCGTCGAGTGCCGCATCCAGCGCAAACGGCGCGGAGTAGGACTTGACGTCGTTCATGCGGCCGCGCATGTACGGGTCTACGGAGATGTAGAGGTTGCGGATCAGGACCTGGCCGTCCTGCAGTTCGGGCAGCGGCGACTGGGCGAGGCGGAAGTTCGCCGGCACGGGGCGGCCGTGCGGACGGGACGCCAGCTGGATCTCGCGGGTGATGGTCGGGAGGGTGAGAATTTCGTTGTTGGCGCTCATGCGGCTACCTCCAGAATGGTGATGTCGACAGTGATGTTGCCGCGGGTGGCGTTGGAGTAGGGGCAGATCTGGTGTGCGCGGGCCACCAGATCCTCGGCGGTCTGCCGGTCCACGGCGGGCAGGGCGATCTCGAGCTCTGCGGCCAGACCGTATCCGGCACCGTCCTCGAGGGCGCCGAAGTGGATCTTCGCGGCGACGGCGGAGTCCGTCAGGTCGGCCCGCTCCTTGCGTCCGACGAGGCGCAGGGCGGAGTGGAAGCACGCGGCATAGCCGGCGGCAAAGAGCTGCTCGGGGTTGGTTCCCGCGCCGTCGCCGCCGAGTTCCACCGGGCTGGCGAGGGTGACGCTGAGCTTGCCGTCCTTGCTGACGGCGGTGCCGTCGCGGCCTTCGCCGGAGGCCAGGGCCTCGGCTGTGTAAAGGGTCTTCATGGGGTTCCGTTCTGTCGGCGGGAAGTCTTGGCGGGAAGTCATAGCGGGAAAGGGCCCAGCGAAAGGACTGAGGAAAGGCTTAGTGGGAGGCGTGGAGCGCGTTCGCCAGCCGGCCCAGGGTTTCCCGGAGCTGGTCCAGTTCCGCGGCTGTGAGGCCGGCGGCGTCCGCCAGTCGCTGCGGGATGCCGCTGGCCCTGGCGCTCAGGGCGGAGCCGGCGTCGGTGAGGAAGATCTCCACCCGGCGCTCGTCCTCGGCGGACCGGCGGCGCCGGACCAGGCCGAGCGCCTCGAGCCGCTTGAGCAGCGGCGAGAGCGTGCCGGAGTCGAGGCCGAGCTCCTCCCCCAGTTCACGGACGCTGCGCGGTTCCGCTTCCCAGAGCACCAGCATGGCCAGGTACTGCGGGTAGGTCAGGCCGAGCTCCTCCAGCATGGGCCGGTAGGCGGCCGTGGCGGCGCGCGAGGCCGAGTACATCGCGAAGCACACCTGCCGGTTCAGGCGGAGCGCTTCCCGGCCGGCAGTGCGGGCCTCTTCTGGCGTGGTCATGGTTCCACCGTAATGCACAATTTGGTTAGACGCAATTTAGTTGTGCACAACCCAATTGTGCATGCTGTAACCGTGCCGCCGACCTGCAATGGGCCAACGCCGCAGGTACCCGCCGAATTTCCCCATGTTTGCGAGGCGCCGACGGCGGGTCGGCCGGCACGGCCGGTGCGTCCCGGCGTCGTGCGGGCAAAGGTGGGGAAACCGCGCGGCGGCCCTGCCTGGGAGCAGAAGGAGGGAGCAGACGGCGCGGCGGCCCAGGCCGCAGGTACCGCGCCGAATTTCCCCATATTTGCGAGGCGCCGACGGCGTGTCGGCCGGCACGGTCGGTGCGTCCCGGCGTCGTGCGGGCAAAGGTGGGGAAACCGCGCAGTGGCCCTGCCCCGGAGCAGAAGGAGGGAGCAGACGGAGCGGCGGCCCAGGCCGCAGGTACCCGCCGGGAATTACGAGCCGGGAGTTAGAGGTCGCGGATGGTGCGCAGGGCCGCTGCCGTGAGCACCTGGATGCCCAGGCCAAGCGCCCGCTCGTCAACGATGTAGTCGCCGCGGTGGAGGTCGTACTCTTCCCCGCCGGGAGTCTTGGTGCCGAGGCGCATCATGGCGCCGGGGGTGTCGGCCAGGAACCAGGCGAAGTCTTCCCCGCCCATGGACTGCGGGGTCAGGACCACGGCGCCCTCGCCGATCTCGGCGCGGGCCGCCGCCTCGATCAGCGCGGTCTCGTGCTCGGAGTTGACCACCGGCGGCACACCGCGGGTGTGTTCCAGGTGGACGTCGACGCCGTAGGGCTCGGCGATCTGCCGGATGATGTCGTCGAGCAGCTCGCCGGCGTCGTGCCAGGCCTCGCGGTCCAGGCACCGCATGGTGCCGGCCATGTAGCCGCTGCCGGGGATGGCGTTCGGGGCCGAGCCTGCGGAGATCTGGCCCCAGACCACCGACACGCCGCTGCGGACATCGACGCGGCGGGAGAGCACGGCGGGAACATTGACCGCGATCTGCGCCAGGGCGAAGACCAGTTCCTCGGTCAGGTGGGGGCGCGAGGTGTGGCCGCCGCGGCCGGAGAGTTCAATCTTGATGGTGTCCGAGGCGGAGGTGATGGCCCCGATCCGGGTACCGATCTTGCCGATCTCGATCCGGGGATCGCAGTGCAGCGCCAGGATGCGCGGCACGCCTTCCAGGACGCCCTGTTCGATGCACGCGTTGGCGCCGCCGGGCATGGTTTCCTCGGCCGGCTGGAAGATGATCCGGACTGTCCCCCGCAGCGGGGACTCCTCATGCATCCGCTGCAGGACCAGCGCGATGCCGAGCATGGTGGTGGTGTGGACGTCGTGGCCGCAGGCGTGGGTCACGCCATGGTTCTTCGAGGCGAACTCAAGGCCCGTTTCCTCGATGATCGGCAGGGCGTCGATGTCCCCGCGCAGTGCGGTGGCGATGGGACCCTGTCCGACGTCGACCGTCAGGCCCGTGCCCTCGAGGCGGCGGGGTTTGAGCCCGGCTTCCTCGAGCCGCTTCGCCAGTTTGTCGGTGGTGCGGAACTCCTTGAACGAAAGTTCCGGGTGCGCATGGAGGTCGCGGCGGAAAGCGATCAACTCCGGCAGGAGGGGCTCCAGCCACGGCCCCACGAGAGTCGTGGGCTCAGCTTCAGTCGAGTAGTTACGCACGGAATAACTCTAGCGAGCGGACAATAAATAGCGGCATCGGGTACGGCGCGTTACGGTTTGCTGAACATTGCACAACCCCTGATCCGCTCCAATCCGATTACAGGACGTCGGTGTCGCCCTTGGCCTTGATGGCGTCCACGGCCTGCTTGACCCGCTGCGAGTGTTCCTTGGTGGTGACCAGCAGGGCGTCCGGAGTGTCAACAATCACGACGTCCTTGATGCCGATCAGGGCGATTACCCGCTTGGTATCGGAGACCACCACGCCACTGGCGTTCTCGGTGAAAACGCGTGCGCCCTCGCCCAGTACCGTGACCTCGTCGACTTCCTTGGCGCTGTTGAGCCGGCCCACGGAGGCAAAGTCCCCGACGTCGTCCCAGAGGAACGTTCCGGGCACCACTGCGACGTCGCCAGCGGCGGCGGCGGGTTCGGCGACGGCGTAGTCAATGGCGATCTTGGGCAGCGTGGGCCACACCCGGGCCGTGACGGCGTCGCGCTCCGGAGTGTCCCAGGCCTTGGCGATTTCCTGGAGTCCAGCGAAGAGCTCGGGCTGGTTGGCTTCGAGGTGCTTGAGCATCAGCGAGACCGGCGCCACGAACATGCCCGCGTTCCAGACATACTCCCCGCTGTCGACGTACTGCTGGGCCACTTCCTCGCTGGGCTTCTCCACGAACTCCACCACGGACTGCGCGCTGGGAGCGTCCGGGATGTTGAGGTTCCCGCCGGAGCGGATGTAGCCGAATCCGGTGGAAGGATGGGTCGGCTTGATGCCGATGGTGACGATCTTCCCCGCGGCCGCGGTGTACACGGCCTCACGGACGGCGCTCTGGAAGAGATCGTCCGGGCTGATGACCTGGTCCGCAGCGAACGATCCCATGATGATGTCCGGGTCCCGTTCATGCAGGATGGCCGCGGCGAGGCCGATCGCCGCACCGGAGTCCTTCGGTTCGCTCTCCAGGACAAGGTCGGAGTCCAGGACCTCAGGCAGCTGGCGGCAGACGGCTGCCTTGTGGGCGGCGCCGGTCACCACCAGCACGTGCTTGCCGGCAACGGGCTGGAGGCGGTCATAGGTCGCGCGCAGCAAGGTGCTGCCCGAACCCGTGAGGTCGTGAAGGAATTTCGGGGCTGCTGCCCGTGACAGGGGCCAGAGACGGGTCCCCACCCCGCCCGCCGGAATGACCGCAATAAAACGGTCCAACGGTGAATCTTGGCTTGTCACTTTGTCTGTAGTCATCACCGCTACTTTAGCCGACGGCGGCCGAATCGCCCCAGATTGGGCCGGGATCACGCCCTTCCGGCCCCTGCAACCACGGTCAAATGTGGCGTTCGTCTCAAAACGAACGCAAAACCGCGCCGGGGCCTGTCAACAAGGGGTTCCTAAATTGAATAAGCTGTGAGCGAAGCCTAGATTTAGGCTTGAGCTTACGAGTGCTCTCGCAGCAGGCGTTCCCCCCGCGTGGATCCCATGCCAGCGCCGCTGTGTTGCAGGGAGGTTTATTCAGTGCCGACAAAACCAGCTGGCACCTTGTACCGCGGCCGTGAAGGCATGTGGTCCTGGGTTGGACACCGCATTACCGGTGTAGTGATTTTCTTCTTCTTGTTGGTCCACGTGCTGGACACCTCATTGGTGCGTGTGTCCCCCGAGGCCTACACCGCCGTGATCGGTACCTACAAGAACCCCCTCATGGCCCTGGGTGAAACGGGCCTTGTCGCGGCGATCGTGTTCCACGCCTTCAACGGCCTGCGGATCATCGCCGTCGACTTCTGGAAGAAGGGTGCCAAGTACCAGCGTCAGATGCTCTGGACGGTCCTGGGTCTCTGGGTCGTAGTCATGATCGGCTTCTCCATCCGCCACCTGTCCCTCGCCTTTGGAGGTCACTAAGCCATGACTGCAACCATTCAGCGCCCACGTAGTGGAAAACCCAGTAGTGGAAACCCAGTAGCGGAAAGATCCAGCCCAAGTACCGCCGCACCGGCGGCTCCAAAGGCAACTTCGAGATGCTCGCCTGGCTCTTCATGCGCCTCTCCGGCGTCGTGCTGGTGGTGCTGATCTTCGGCCACCTGACCGTCAACCTGCTGCTCGGCGAGGGCATCCACGCGATCGACTTCGGCTTTGTGGCCGGCAAGTGGGCCGACCCGTTCTGGCAGTTCTGGGACCTGGCCATGCTGTGGCTCGCCATGCTGCACGGCACCAACGGCGTCCGCACGATCATCAATGACTATGCCGAGAAGGACGCCACGCGCCTCTGGCTGAAGATTGTGCTCTACGCGGCCACCGCGGTCATCATTATCCTGGGAACCCTGGTCATCTTCACGTTCGATCCGTGCCCCGTGGCCAACGGCGTCCAGCTTCCCGGCGGCTTCTGCCCTGCGCCTTAGGGGCGCAGCCGTAATGGTTCAGCCGTAACGGCGAAATCGCCGCGGACCGCTGCCCGTTCGGGCAAGAACTTGCGGTCCGTCACGGCAACTGATCTTGCCTGCCAAGCGCAGGCGCAGATTGCATGAGAATCCACCGGCCAGGCGCGGCCTGCCGGTGGGTTATAGCGAATTTTGAGAGAAAGAGCGTCTGGTATGCAGGTCCATAAGTACGACGTCGTGATCGTCGGTGCCGGTGGCGCCGGGATGCGCGCGGCGATCGAATCAGGTCAGCGCGCCCGAACAGCAGTATTGACCAAGCTCTACCCCACCCGGTCCCACACCGGTGCGGCGCAGGGCGGCATGTGTGCGGCCCTGGCCAACGTCGAGGAAGACAACTGGGAGTGGCACACCTTCGACACCATCAAGGGCGGCGACTACCTGGTTGACCAGGACGCCGCCGAGGTCATGGCGAAGGAAGCGATCGACGCCGTCCTGGACCTGGAAAAGATGGGCCTGCCGTTCAACCGCACGCCCGAGGGCCGCATTGACCAGCGCCGTTTCGGTGGCCACACCCGCGACCACGGCAAGGCACCGGTCCGCCGCGCCTGCTACGCCGCCGACCGCACCGGCCACATGATCCTGCAGACCCTGTACCAGAACTGTGTCAAGCACAACGTCGAGTTCTACAACGAGTACTACGTCCTTGACCTGCTGACCGTCGAAGAAGACGCTGTCCGCGAGGACGGCACGCCGTACAAGCAGAAGCGCGTCGCCGGCGTCGTGTCCTACGACCTCGCCTCCGGCGAGCTGCACGTCTTCCAGGCCAAGTCCGTGGTGTTCGCCTCCGGCGGCGCCGGCAAGGTCTTCAAGACCACCTCCAACGCCCACACCCTGACCGGTGACGGCATGGGCATCGCGTTCCGCCGGGGCATCCCGCTGGAGGACATGGAGTTCTTCCAGTTCCACCCGACAGGCCTGGCCGGCCTGGGCATCCTGCTCTCCGAGGCCGCCCGCGGCGAAGGCGCCATCCTGCGCAACTCCGAGGGTGAACGCTTCATGGAGCGCTACGCGCCCACCATCAAGGACCTCGCCCCGCGCGACATCGTGGCCCGCTCCATGGCCAACGAAGTCCGTGAGGGACGCGGCTGCGGCCCGAACAAGGACTACGTCCTCCTGGACCTGACGCACCTTGAGCCCGCGCACATCGACGCCAAGCTGCCGGACATCACCGAGTTCGCCCGCACCTACCTGGGTGTGGAGCCGTACACGGAGCCGGTTCCGGTGTTCCCGACGGCGCACTACGCCATGGGCGGCATCCCCACGAACATCACCGCCGAGGTCCTCCAGGACAATGACACGGTGGTCCCGGGCCTCTACGCCGCCGGCGAGGTCGCCTGCGTCTCCGTCCACGGCTCCAACCGCCTGGGCACCAACTCGCTGCTGGACATCAACGTGTTCGGCAAGCGCGCCGGCATCGCCGCGGCCGAATACGCCAAGACCGCCGACTTCGTGGAGCTCCCCGTTGACCCGGAGGCCTACACGCTGAATCTGCTGGACCACGTCCGCACCTCCGACGGCACCGAGAAGGTCGCTGCGATCCGCAAGGAACTGCAGGACACCATGGATGCCAACATGCAGGTGTTCCGCACGGCCGACACGCTGAACCAGGTCCTGAAGGACATCGCGTCCTTCGAGGAGCGGTACCAGCGCATCAGCGTCCAGGACAAGGGCAAGCGCTTCAACCTGGACCTGCTCGAGGCCGTGGAGCTGGGCTTCCTGCTGGAGCTCGCCAAGGTCATGACCGTGGCGGCCCTGCACCGCGAGGAATCCCGCGGCGGCCACTTCCGCGAGGACTTCCCCGAGCGCGACGACGAAAAATTCATGAAGCACTCCATGGCGTACAAGGATGAGCATGCCCCGGCGGATGGTTCCGCCGAGTCGATTGCCGGCATCCGGCTTGCCACCAAACCGGTGGTCTTTACGCGCTACGAGCCGATGGTGAGGAAGTACTAAGATGAGCGCTGAACTCGCTGAGCCAGCATCCAAGATCGAACTGCCCGCCGGCGTCGGCGGCGGCGGGGAGATCCCGTCCTTCGACGTCACGCTGCGCGTGCGCCGCTACAACCCCGAGGTCTCCGAGGACGCCACATGGGATGACTTCAAGGTCACCATGTACGGCACCGACCGGGTCCTGGACGCCCTGCACAAGATCAAGTGGGAGATGGACGGCAGCGTCTCCTTCCGCCGCTCCTGCGCCCACGGCGTCTGCGGCTCCGATGCCATGCGCATCAACGGCCGCAACCGCCTCGCCTGCAAGACCCTGCTGAAGGACCTGGACACGTCCAAGCCCATCACGGTCGAGCCGATCAAGGGCCTGCCGGTGGAGAAGGACCTGATCGTGGACATGGAGCCGTTCTTCCAGTCCTTCCGCGAAGTCATGCCCTTCCTGATCAACCGCGGCCACGAGCCCACCAAGGAACGCCTGCAGTCCGCCGAGGACCGCGAACGGTTCGACGACACCACCAAGTGCATCCTCTGCGCCGCGTGCACGTCATCCTGCCCGGTGTTCTGGACCGACGGGCAGTACTTCGGCCCGGCGGCGATCGTCAACGCGCACCGCTTCATCTTCGATTCCCGCGATGACGCCGGCGACATGCGCCTGGAAATCCTCAACGACAAGGAAGGCGTGTGGCGCTGCCGCACCACCTTCAACTGCTCCGAGGCATGCCCCCGCGGCATCCAGGTCACGCAGGCAATCGCCGAGGTCAAGCAGGCCATCCTGTCCCGCAAGATCTAACGACCGGTTCCACCGGCCGCATTAGCTCCCTTTTCACCGGCTGCTTTACCTACGGCGGCTGCCGACGACGGCGCCTCTCACCTTATGGGTGGGGGCGCCGTCGTCGTTTCCCGCTCACACGAAAGGGGACACCGTGTCCCGTTCAGAAAAAGTCTCTTTCCAGGGTTCCACCGGCGAACTGCTCTCCGGCGTTGTGGACCTGCCGGACGGCCCGGTCAAGGGCTGGGGCGTGTTCTCGCACGGCTTCACCCTGGGCAAGGACAGCCCCTCGGCCTCCCGGATCTGCAAGGCCCTGGCGGACAACGGCGTGGGCATGCTGCGGTTCGACAACCTGGGCCTCGGCGAGTCCGCGGGAATGTGGTCGGAGGGGTCCTTCAGCCACAAGGTGGCCGACACCGTCAAGGCCGCCGAATTCATGCGGGACTCGGACCGGCGGGTGTCCTTGCTCGTGGGCCACTCGTTCGGCGGCGCGGCCGTCCTGTCCGCCGCACGGCAGATCCCGGAGCTCAAGGCCGTGGCCACGGTAGGGGCACCCTTCTCCCCCAAGCACGTGGCGCACGTCTTTGACGCGGCACTGGACAGGATCCTGAGCGAGGGAAGCGCCGAGGTGGACCTCGGCGGCAAGCGGGTGGAGATCCGCCGGCACTTCGTCGAGGACCTCGAAAACGCGGACCTGACGGACTGCATCCGCCAGCTGCACAAGCCGCTCATGGTGCTGCACTCCCCCACCGACAACACTGTGGGGATCGAAAACGCCAGCACCATCTTCCAGACGGCACGCCACCCGCGCAGCTTCGTATCGCTGGAAGGCAGCGACCACCTCCTGACGGGCAAGGGCCAGGCCGCCCGTGCGGCGAAGATTATTTCGGCGTGGGCCGACCAGTACCTCGACGCCTGAACACGGCGGACAGCGACCTCCGGCGGGCCCGGCGCTCCACCGGCGTTTTGCCGGGCTGGACGCGCCGGGCGCCCCAGCCGGTGGTCGCGGTGGCCGGGCTCGGTCTTGAGGTCCTCCTCCCGGATCGCCACCCACGCGGCGCAGATCACGTAAACCTGGCTGACCAGGTTGAACCAGATCAGCAGGCCGATGATGATGGCGAAGGGCGCCAGAATGGGGTTCCTGCCCGCACTGGCCAGCAGCTGGGTGCTGAAGATCTGCAGAATTGTGGTGCCCACCGCGGCCAGTATCGTCCCTTCCAGCAGTGAGCGCCGGGCCGGCTTCAGCCCCGCGGCCACCCGGTACATGATCAGGGCGGTACCCCAGCCGAGCAGCAGCGGCACGAGGATCGTGACGGAGGTCGTCAGGGGCCCGGCCAGCAACGGATCGAGGCTCAGCTGCTCGGTCACCCAGTCCGCCGCCGTGCCGAACACCAGGGAGACGGCCGCGCTGGTCACCAGCGTCACTCCGAGCAGGACCAGGGTGCCGACGTCTTTCAGGATCTGCAGGACCGGATTCATCCCCAGCGGGCCGAGCTGCATCATGCCGCGCACGCCGTCGCGGATGCCGCCGACCCAGCCCAGGGACGTAAACACCGTCACCACAGCGGCGATCCCGGCGGCCCAGCCGAGGCTGGTGGGATTCAGCAGTTCATAGGGATCAACCAGCCCATCGCTGCCGTCCACCTGCAAGAGGCCGGGCGCGGTCAGCGGCCACACCCTTGATGACCTGGTCCAGCAGGGCCGGATGTCCGCTGAGGACGAGACCGGCCACGGACAACCCGGTGGCCAGGAGGCCCGTGACGGAGAAGAACATCCTGAACCCGATACCGGCACTCATCAGCGGGCCAAGTTGGCGGCCGTAGTGCAGGAACGCGCGCATGGGCAACAGGGTGTTGAGCCGGGCCAGGAGCCACATCATCATCGCCGTCAGGGACGCAACCGTCCCGCCGCCTGAGCGCCGAACCCTGCCCCATTCGACCCTCTTACGGATGACTTCCAGTTTCAGCCCGGCCAGATCGGTGGGAAGCGGCGGCTTATCGGGCGTCTGCGGTGCCGTCCGGGCCTCTGTCGTGGTCAGGTTTGGTCCCAAAGTCAAGCTCTTCCCGTAGCTGCCAGATGCCGTTGTCGTCGTGCTCGTAGAGTCCCATGCTAGCCACAGGGAAGGTGGCCCTGTAGTCCTTCAGGACCGTTTCGGCCTCGTCGAGGCTTTCCGGGGCGACATCGTGGGCCACGGTAACGTGCGGGTGGTAGCCGAACGGCAGTTCCCGCTCCAGCGGGCCGGATTGCAGCTGGCGGTGCAGGTTCACGCAGGCTCCGAAGCCGTCCTCGACGTTCAGGAAGACCACAGGGGACACCGGCCGGAAAGATCCGGTCCCCGCAATGGTCACCGTGAACGGCTCCTGCCTGCGTGCCACGTCCCTTACATGCCGTTGGGTCGCGTCCCAGTCCTGCGTCATGGTGGTGGTGACCAGCGTGATGTGGGCCGGGACGACGGCGGCCATCGGATCCCCGAAGGATGCCCGCCAGCGCTGGAGCTCCTCCGCGATGTCCGCCGGGAACCTCAGGATCACACCGATGCTGATGCCTTCGCTGCGCTGTCCGTTCGACGTGGCGGCTTTCGCGGTGACTTTGCTGACGGAGGACATTGACCTAGCGGACTCCTTGGGCGCCGGCGTACGGCAGGAAACCGACCTTGGCGTAGACGTCGCGCAGAGTGAGCGAGGCAATCTCCCGGGCCTTGTCCGCGCCGAGGGCCAGCAGCCGGTCCAGCTCCGCGGGATCGTCCAACAGTTCCTTGGCGCGGTTCCGGATCGGAGTCAGGTGCTCCGTGACCACCTCGGCGAGGTCCGCCTTGAGGTGTCCGTACATCTTGCCCTCATACGCGGTGACAAGGGCGTCGACGCTTTGGCCGCTGATGGCCGAGTAGATGGTCAGCAGGTTGGACACGCCCGGCTTCGCCTCACGGTCAAACCGGATTTCCGTCTCCGCATCCGTCACAGCCGACTTGATCCGCTTGGCAGTGACCTTGGGATCGTCCAGCAGGTTGATCAGGCCTGCCGTTGACTCCGCCGACTTGGACATCTTGCCGGTCGGGTGCTGCAGATCGTAGATCTTTGCGGACTCCTTCTGGATGAAGGGCTGCGGCACCGTGAACGTGTGGCCGAAGCGGGAGTTGAACCGCTGGGCGAGGTCACGGCTCAGTTCCACGTGCTGACGCTGGTCCTCGCCCACGGGGACACCCTGCGGCTGGTACAGGAGGATGTCCGCGGCCTGCAGGATGGGGTAGGTGAACAGCCCGACGCTGGCGTGGTCCGAACCCTGTTTGTGCGCCTTGTCCTTGAACTGGGTCATCCGGGACGCCTCGCCGAAACCAGTGATGCAGTTCAGGACCCACGCCAGCTGGGCGTGCTCCGGCACCTGGGACTGAACGAACAGCGTGCACTTGTCCACGTCCACGCCGCCGGCAATGTACTGCGCGGCCGTGACCCGGGTGCGGTGGGCCAGCTCGGCGGGATCCTGCGGAACGGTGATCGCGTGCAGGTCAGGGATGAAGAAGACGGCGTCGTACTCGTCCTGCATCCGGACCCAGTTCACGAGGGCTCCGAGATAGTTTCCCAGGTGCAGGGAGTCGGCGGAGGGCTGCATGCCGGAGAGGATGCGGTGCCGGGCCGCGGTGGCCGCCGGAGCGGTCTTGCCGGCGGCAGACTGAGCGTCGGGGGCGGCGCCGGCGTCGGTCACGGTTGAAGTAGAGGTCATTCGTGGAAGCCTTAAGACTAGAGCCGGTAGTCCACTACCAGCGGGGCGTGGTCGGAGAAGCGTGTGTCCCAGGACGCTGCCCGGTCAACAACGGCTGACACTGCGGCAGCAGCGAGAGCGGGCGTGGCCATGTGGTAATCGATGCGCCAGCCGGTGTCGTTGTCGAAGGCCTGGCCCCGTTGCGACCACCAAGTGTAGGGGCCGTCGACGTTACCCGCCAGGCCCCTGTGAACATCCTTCCAACCGATTTCTTCGCCGAAGAAGCGGTCAAAATAGGCCCTCTCCTCCGGCAGGAAGCCGGCACGTTTGACGTTACCCTTCCAGTTCCTGATGTCGAGCTCCGTGTGGCCGACGTTGAGGTCGCCCACCACCAGCGCGTGGTCACTGTGTTTGGCGAGTTCAGGCAGCCGCTGGATCATGACGTCGAGGAAACGGAACTTGTCGTCCTGCTTGGGAGTGCCGGCCTCGCCGGAGTGCACGTAGGCGCTCACGACGGACAGCTGTGACGCCTGCCCGGCCGCATCCCGCACGATGTAGTCCGCCTCGATCCAGCGTCCGGTCGTGGCGAAGAAGTCATCGCCGATGCCCACCCGGGTGGCGACGGGCTCTTCGCGCGAGGCGATGGCAACGCCGGCCCGGCCCTTGGCCTCGGCCTCGGCGTGGAGGATGAACCAGCCCTCGCCGAGCAGTTCCTCAACGATCGCATCTGGCGCGCGGACCTCTTGGAGGCACAGGATGTCCACCTCGCGCGGCTCAAGCCACTCCGCCATGCCCTTCTTGTAGGCGGCACGTAGGCCGTTGACGTTGACTGACGCGATGCGAAGGTGGTCCTTCTTCAATGCCGAGCTCACCCGATCCACTCTAGTCGATGATGGTTCCACTGACGGGTGCGTCGTCGCCGCCCGAGGATTTGATCATGTCCCGCGCGTTGGTGGCGGTGATCTCGATGGTTTCCAGGGCGCGGCTGATCGTGTCGCGGTCCGCGGCCTCGCCCTTCGCGCGCTCCTGCTCGACTACGCGGACCTGGACCTGGACGATCTTGAAGGAGTGGTCGAGCTTCATGTCGCGGACGCCGTCCGATTCGCGGCGTTCGCTGACCACGCGGGTGCCGCCGTGGTCTGCGCTGCCCGCCGCCGGCGGCCGCCCGGCCGCGGCGTTGAACGCGTTCTGGGCTTCGTTCAGCCTGGCCCCGGCCCTCTTGGCGGCCTTCTGGATGCTGAACACCACGAAGGCGGCCAGCGCCAGCCAGAAGCCGGCGATGATCGCCACGACCCAGCCCACGACGTCGTTCTGGTTGGCCGCGAAGATCACGGCCACCACGAACGCGATGATGAAGACCAGCAGCCCCGGCCCGCTAATGCGGAACATGGAGAACCGGCCCCTGGCGGTGGTGTCGTTGGAGGTGGACGAGGAGCTACCCAGAGATTGCATGAGCCCATTATCGCAAACGGGGCCGGGCGGCGGCTGCGCTTCCACCCCGGGCGAACGCCGCCGCCATTCCGGGCTTAGGTCAAGACAGCTACTTTTAGGTAAGGACAGCTACTTTTAGGTAAGGACCAGGCAGAACGGGTGGCCGCTGGGGTCCGTGTAGACGCGGAAGGTGTCCGTGCCGGCGTCGAGGCTGGTGGCGCCGAGCCGGAGCACCTCGGCTTCGGCGGCGTCGAGGTCCCCGACGAGCACGTCCACGTGCATCTGCTGCGGGTGGTCGGCGTCGGGCCACTGCGGACGGACCAGCCGGTCCACCCGCTGGAAGTCCATGCCCGGCCGGCCGTCGGCGTCGCCGATTGAAATCCATTCGTCGTTCTCCTGGACCCGGATCATGCCCAGCAGCTCCTGGTAGAAGCTGGCCAGGGTGTCCGGGTCCTCGCAGTCGATGACGAGGGACTGCCATTTGCCGATCATGGGTTCTCCTTTAGTCGAAGGATGGCTACTTGAGGAACAGCTTGCGCAGGCGGCTCGTGGTGAGCAGGACGCCGAGGGCAATCATCACGAGGTAGTAGCCGATGTGCACGGCGGTGGCCGGGGTGAACACACCGACGCTGATCTGGCGCAGCAGTTCCACGCCGTGCCAGAGAGGCATGGCCTGGATGAGCCACTGGATGTACTGCGGGTAGACGCTGAGCGGGTAGAACGTGGCGCTGAAGAGGAACATCGGCAGCATCACGAAGTTGATCCAGTCCATCTGCTGGAAGGTCTTCATGAAGCTCGTGATCCCCATGCCGAAGCTCGCGAAGCCGAAGGCAATCAGCACCGAGGCCGGGATCATCAGGATGGCCCACGGCGTGGTGATGAGGCCCATCACGCCCATGACGGCTGTGAAGCCGGTGGCGTACATGGCCCCGCGCAGCAGGGCCAGGAAGATCTCGCCCATGGCGACATCCAGCGGCCCCAGCGAGGTGTAGAGCATGCCCTGGTACAGCTTGGCGAAGTTCATCTTGAAGAAGACGTTCCAGGTGGAGTCATAGACGGCGCCGTTCATGGCGGACACCGCCAGCAGTGCCGGCGCGATGTACGCGGCGTAGCTGATCTCCTGGCCGCCCGGGCCCTGGACGGAACCCACGATTGCGCCCAGGCCCACGCCCATGGAAATCAGGTACAGCACGGGTTCGAAGAACCCGGAGACCATGACCATCCAGTTGCTGCTCTTGGTGGCCATGAGCCCGCGCGCGACGACGGCGCGGACGTTGCGGGAGTAGATGGGCCCGAAGCGCCGGTTGCGTGCGGCTTCCGTGACGCTGTGGTCGCCCGCGTTGAAACTTCCGGTCAGGACGCTCATGAGGCCATCCTTTTGGCGAACTGGCGTTTGGTCAGGACCCAGCCGGCAGCCGCCAGGCCCAGCAGGAAGACGAGGTGGACGATGGTGAGCCACGGCTCTTCCTCGTACCCGTAGCTGACCACGCGGCCAAGTTCCGTTCCGTGCCAGATCGGGGAGATCCAGCCGATCCAGCGGACGCCGAGCGGGAGCGTGTCCAGCGGGAAGAACGTGCCGGAGAACAGGAACAGCGGCATGACGATGAACCGCATGACCATGGCGAACTGGCCCCGGTCGTCCTTAATGGTGGCCGCATAGGCCATGAGCGGCAGGCCAAAGGACAGGCCGGCGAGCGTGGCGATCAGGATCGAAACCCAGCCCCAGGCGCCGGGTGCGGCCCCGAACAGTGCCACGACGGCGAAGTAGATGGCCGACTGCAGCAGGAAGCGGGCGGTGACGGCGATGATCTGGCCGCCGGCGATCTGCTCCGGAGTCAGCGGCGAGGCGTGCGGGCCGTAGTAGACGCGCCGCCATTTGAAGCCGTCCATCACCGGGAACGTGAACTCGTTGGCGGCCGTCATGACGGCCGCCGAGATCAGCAGGGCCGGCGCGATGAACGTCAGGTAGCTGACCCCGCCGAAGACGCCGGCGCCGTTGGTCTCCACCAGCGTGGCCAGTCCGACGCCCATCGCGAAGAGGTAGGCCACCGGCTGCCCCACGCCGTACATGACAATGGTCCAGCCGTAGCCCTTCATGACACGGAGGACCTGCTCGGCGTAGTAGAAGGCGCCCCAGCGGCGGGCGCGGGCGGCCGAGACTTCCGGGGAGTGCGCGCGCAGGGCCGGCGCCGCCGCCGTCGTACCCGCCGCCTTGCCCGCCGCCTGAACTGCTGTAGTCAACTCTGCTTTCTTAGTCAACTCTGCTTTCTTAGTCAACGAGGCTCCTGCCGGTCAGGCGCAGGAAGACGTCTTCCAGCGAGGAGCGGCGGACCAATGAGGTGACGGGACGCAGGCCCCGGGCGGTGACCTGCTCCAGCGCGGCCTCGCCGTCGTGGGCGTAGATGAGCACCCGGTCCGGCAGGGTCTCGAGGCGTTCGCCGATGCCTTCGAGCTCCGCGCCGACGCTCGCGTTGCGCTCCGAGCCGAAGCGCAGCTCAAGGACCTCCCGGGTGGAGTATTCGCGGATCAGGCTGGCCGGAGATCCTTCGGCCATGATCTTGCCCTTGTCCACCACGATCAGGCGGTCGCACAGCTGCTCGGCCTCGTCCATGTAGTGGGTCGTGAGGATCAGGGTGACGCCCTGTTCCTTGAGCCGGAACAGCCGGTCCCAGAGGATGTGCCGCGCCTGCGGGTCCAGGCCGGTCGTCGGCTCGTCCAGCAGCAGGATCCGGGGTTCGTTGATGAGCGAGCGGGCGATCGTCAGGCGGCGCTTCATGCCGCCGGACAGGGCGTCCACCTTGGACTTGGCCTTGTCCGTGAGCTGGGCGAATTCGAGCAGCTCGTCGGCCTTGGGCTTGAGGTAGCTCATGGGCAGGCCGAAGTAGCGGCCGTAGACCAGCAGGTTGTCCCGGACCTTCAATTCCTCGTCCAGGTTGTCCTGCTGCGGGACGACGCCCAGGTGGGCGCGGACTTCCGGCCCGTGCTGTTCGGGGTCCAGGCCCATGATGCTCAGGCTGCCGGAGGTGCGCTGCGAGACCCCGCCGATCATCTTCATCGTGGTGGACTTGCCGGCGCCGTTGGGGCCCAGCAGGCCGAAGGCTTCCCCGGCGGGGACACGGAAGGAGATACCGTCGACGGCGGTGACGTCGCCGTAGCGTTTGGTGAGGTTCTCGGCGGTGATGACGTACTGGGGAGCGGCGTCGGAAGGGCTGCTCACGGGCGATTCTTTAGAGGCAAGTTCGGACACCCGCACTACGGTAGTGGATCCCCGCAAACTATGAAAGAGTCTTTTCGTAAAAACGCCTGACGTATCCGATCCGTTATGCCCGGCGGCGGTGAAACGTGCCGAATCCTGCGGTGGTTGAGCCTGCATACAAGGCTCAACCACCGCGCGGGACACTTTATTCGGCCCCTTAGGCGAGTTCGGAGTGGCTTTCCTCTGCCAAGTGGCGTTCGGCGGTTTCCACCACGTTGGCGAGGAGCATGGCGCGGGTCATGGGGCCCACTCCCCCGGGGTTCGGCGAGAGCCACGCGGCGACGTCGGCCGCAGCGGGATCAACGTCTCCGGTGACCACGGCCTTGCCGTTGCCGTCGTCGACCCGGCTGACACCGACGTCGAGCACGATCGCGCCGGGCTTGAGGTCCCCGGCCTTGATCATGTGCGGTTGCCCGGCGGCGGCGATCACGACGTCGGCCTGCCGCAGTTCTGCCGGCAGGTCCACCGTTCCGGTGTGAGCCAGGATGACCGTGGCGTTGACGTCCTTGCGGGTCAGCAGCAGACCCACCGGGCGGCCGATGGTGACGCCGCGGCCCACCACGAGGACGCGTTTGCCGTTCAGGTCGATCCCGTGCCGGGTCAGCAGCTCCACGCAGCCCTTGGGCGTGCACGGCAGCGGCGACTTCATGGGTCCGCTGACGTTGGCCACGAGCCTGCCCAGGTTCATCGGATGCAGGCCGTCGGCGTCCTTCTCGGGATCCATGGCCTCCAGGATGACGTCCTGGTTGATGTGCTTGGGCAGCGGCAGCTGGACGATGTAGCCGGTGCATTCCGGGTTCTCGTTGAGCTCGCGGACCACGGCCAGGAGTTCGTCCTGGCTGGTCTCTTCCGGCAGGTCGCGGCGGATGGACGTGATGCCCACCTCGGCGCAGTCCTTGTGCTTGCCGCCGACGTACCAGGTGCTGCCAGGATCGGAGCCCACCAGGATGGTGCCCAGTCCGGGCGTGATGCCCTTGGCCTTGAGTACGGCCACGCGCTCGGTCAGTTCGGCCTTGATGGCGGCGGCGGTAGCCTTGCCGTCGAGGATCCGTGCAGTTTCAGCCGTTTTTGCAGTTTCCGCAGAAGTCATGGCCTACCACTGCTCGTGCTGCGGGTACAGCGGGAAGTCGGCGGCGAGCTTGTCCACGCGGGCCTGCAGGGCATCGATCTCCGTGGCAGCGCCGGACTTCAGCGCCGTGGCGATGATGTCCGCGACCTCGGTGAATTCCTCGGCGCCGAAGCCGCGGGTGGCCAGGGCCGGGGTGCCGATGCGCAGGCCGGAGGTGACCATCGGCGGGCGGGGGTCGAACGGCACGGCGTTGCGGTTGACGGTAATGCCCACCGAGTGCAGGAGGTCCTCGGCCTGCTGGCCGTCCAGCTGGGAGTTGCGCAGGTCCACCAGGACCAGGTGCACGTCGGTGCCGCCGGTCAGGACCGAGACGCCGGCGCCGGCGACGTCGGCCTGGCCGAGGCGCTCGGCGATGATCTTGGCACCTTCGAGCACGCGTTCCTGGCGCTCCTTGAATTCCTCGGTGCCGGCGATCTTGAAGGCCACAGCCTTCGCGGCGATCACGTGCATGAGCGGGCCGCCCTGCTGCCCGGGGAACACCGCGGAGTTGAGCTTCTTGGCCCATTCCTGCTTGGCCAGGATGACACCGGAGCGCGGGCCGGACAGCGTCTTGTGCACCGTGGAGGTCACGACGTCGGAGTACGGAACCGGGCTCGGGTGCAGTCCGGCGGCGACGAGGCCGGCGAAGTGCGCCATGTCGGTCCAGAGCAGGGCGCCGACCTCGTCGGCGATCGAGCGGAAGGCAGCGAAATCGAGGTGCCGCGGGTAGGCGGACCAGCCGGCGATGATGACCTGGGGCTTTTCGGCGATGGCCTGCTCGCGCAGCTTGTCCATGTCGATCCGGAAGTTGTCTTCCTCGACCTGGTAGGCGGCAACGTTGTAGAGCTTGCCGGAGAAGTTCAGCTTCATGCCGTGGGTGAGGTGCCCGCCGTGGGCAAGGGAGAGGCCCAGGATCTTGTCACCGGGGGTGATCATGGCGGCGAGCGCGGCGGCGTTGGCCTGCGCGCCGGAGTGCGGCTGCACGTTGGCGTATTCGGCGCCGAAGAGTTCCTTGACGCGGTCGATCGCGAGCTGCTCGGCGATGTCGACGTACTCACAGCCGCCGTAGTAGCGGCGTCCCGGGTAGCCCTCGGCGTACTTGTTGGTCAGGACGGAGCCCTGGGCTTCCATCACGGCCCGCGGGGCGAAGTTCTCGGAAGCGATCATTTCCAGGGTGCCGCGCTGGCGGCCAAGTTCCTGGGCAAGTACGGCGGCGATTTCCGGGTCGAGTTCGGCCAGCGGCTGGTTGCTCACGGCGGCTGAGGTGGCGGTAGTAGTAGTCACGAGGAACTCCTGGTAGGCAACGGGTACGGCTATTGGTCAGGCTACCGGCTGGCCCGTTGCACCGCCCTTTGATTACGGGCCCATTGACAGCGGGCCGCGACAGCGGCAGTCGGCACCCCGCGCGGGCACCAGCAACGGTCCGGCAGCTCTGATGCTGCCGACCGGTAAGACATGACCCTCGGCCCAGGCGTACGATCCGTGGTCTTCGTGAGTGCCGCTCCCTGATGGTTAGCCATCCAACGCCAGTTGCGACGGGTTAACACTACCAAAACCCTTTCAAAACTGCCCTTGAAGCGCAGGTAGGCTGGTCTCCGTGACTGACGAGAACCTGACTACCTCCTACATCCTGACCCTGTCCTGCCCTGACCGGCCAGGCATCGTGCACGCCGTCGCCGGAGCCCTGCTGGTGGCGGGCTGCAATATTACAGACTCGCAGCAGTACGGGAGCCAGGGCACGGGCACCTTCTTCATGCGGGTGGAGGCGACGACTGTGGCGTCCCAGGCGGAGCTGCAGGCGGCGCTCGAGCCCGTGGCGCAGGCCTTCGGGATGCAGTGGAGCCTCAACCCGGCAGGGCGGAAGGTCCGCACGCTGCTGATGGCCAGCACCTCGGCGCATTGCCTGAACGACCTGCTCTTCCTGCAGCGCTCCGGCACCCTGCCGATCGAGATTCCGGCCATCGTGTCCAACCA
Organism: uncultured Actinomycetota bacterium; assembly: GCA_963722145.1. GTDB lineage: Bacteria > Actinomycetota > Actinomycetes > Actinomycetales > Micrococcaceae > Arthrobacter. Next base: position 171,642 of record CAVRLW010000021.1, read on the forward strand.
CCGCGACCTTGAGTCTCTGGCGGAGTTCTACGGCATCCCGTTTCACCACATCCCCGTCACCCCGGACACCAAGGTCCAGGCCGAGGACGCCCTCCGGGTCCTGATGAAGGAGCACGACATCGAGCTCACTGTCCTTGCCCGGTATATGCAGATCATCTCCGACGAGCTCTGCACCGAACTCACGGGCAAGGCCATCAACATCCACCACTCGTTCCTGCCCTCCTTCAAGGGCGCCAAGCCCTACCACCAGGCGCACGCCCGCGGCGTGAAGCTCATTGGCGCCACGGCGCACTACGTCACGGCCGCCCTGGATGAGGGACCGATCATCGAGCAGGAAGTCATCCGCGTGGACCACCGGCGCACCGCGGAGCAGTTCGTCCAGATGGGCCGCGACGTGGAAGGCCGCACCCTCGCCCAGGCCGTGCAGTGGCATGCCGAGCACCGCGTCCTGCTCGACGGCAACCGGACGGTTGTCTTTAACTGAAACCGGTTCTTCACTAGAGCTATGGAACCTACCCGCAGGGACCGGCTCGAGGCGTTCGTGGCGCTGCTGAAGGATGAGGGACGGCACGGCGTGCTGGGGCTGGATTGCGGCCGGGGCGCCGACGGGCTGCACTTTGTGCAGTCCGGCATCCATTTCACCGGTGTCGACCGGTCCGAGGAGAACATCCACATCGCCCGGGCTCATGGGCTGGAGGCCTCCGTGGCGGGGCCGGTATCGCTGCCGTTCGCCGACGCGGCGTTTTCCGCGGTGTGGGCGGTGGACGCCTTGGCGGGCCTGCCCCCGGAGCATTGGGACGACGTCGTCCGCGAACTTGGGCGGGTGGCGGAACCGGGCGCGCCGATCGCCGTCGTACTCCCCATCCCCGACCCGCGCAGCGGGGGCGACACCCGCGGCGAGGGCTTTACGCTCCTCCGCTCCCCCGGCTGACCCCTCTCTCCCGTTGAGCTATCGGTTGTGGTGGTTCAGAAGCACGCAAAGCAACCACAACTGATAGCGCAACGGGGCGGGAGCCGTGTCCTAGGCTGGAGGCATGGCTCCCCTCTACGCATTCGCCGGCACCACTCCGGCCGTCCATGACTCCGCCTTCATCGCGCCCACGGCATCCGTGATCGGCAACGCCACCCTGGCCGAGAACTCGAGCGCCTTCTACGGCGTCTCCGTCCGCGCCGACACCGCCGCCATCACCGTGGGCGCCGGCAGCAACTTGCAGGACAACGTGGTGCTGCACGCCGACCCCGGCTTCCCCTGCACCGTCGGGGCGCGGGTCAGCGTCGGCCACAGCGCCGTGGTCCACGGCTGCACGGTTGAGGATGACTGCCTGATCGGCATGAGCGCCACCATCCTCAACGGGGCCGTGATCGGCGCCGGGTCCCTCATCGCCGCCGGCGCCGTGGTGCTGGAAGGCACTGTCATCCCGCCCCGCTCATTGGTGGCCGGAGTTCCGGCCAAAGTCCGGCGCGAGCTCAGCGACGAGGAGTTCGCGGGCGTCCAGCACAACGCCGCCCACTACCAGGAACTGGCACGCGCGCACCGCGAGCTTCACAGCGCCTGAGGCCCACCGCGGTTGAGGCGACCGTTACCGTTGCGTTAACTTCTTGACTACAAGCCGGGAATGCGTCACGCTTCATAGCATGCCCTCACCAACGCGCTCAGCGAGGAGCCGAACCAAGAACCCGGGATCGCAGTCCGCCCTCCGGCATCTGAACCAGCAGCGGATCATCGAATGCCTCCTCGCGGGACCTTCCACACAGGCGGAACTGGCCCGACAGACGGGCCTCTCCACGGCCACGGTCTCGAACATCGTCAAGATTATGCAGGACGCCGGGCTGGCCTCGACTGAACCCATCACCAGCTCCGGGCGGCGCGCCCTGAACGTCCGGCTCAACAGCAACGGAGCCGTCGCCGTCGGCATCGACTTCGGCCGGCGCCACCTGCGCGTCGTGCTGGCATCGCTCAGCTACCACGTGATCGCCGAGGAGTCGGTCCTGCTGCCCCTGGGCCACCATGCCGAGGAAGGCATCCAGGCCGCCGTCGGCGTGCTGGACCGGCTGCTCGCGGACAGCGGTGTGGAGCGCAGCGCCCTGGTGGGTGCCGGCGTCGGAATTCCCGGCCCCATCGACCGCCGCACCGGCACCGTGGCGCAGGGCGCAATCCTGCCCGAATGGGTGGGCATCAATATCCTCAAACGCCTCGAAGAAGCGCTGGAACTGCCTGTATTCGTGGACAACGACGCCAACCTGGGCGCCCTCTCCGAGGTCACGTGGGGGCCGCACAGCGGCATCAGCAACCTGATGTTCCTCAAGATCGGCTCGGGCATCGGCGCGGGGCTGATCCTCAACGGCGTGCCCTACTACGGCAACGTCGGCATCACCGGCGAAATCGGCCATGCCACAATCCACGAGCACGGGCTGATCTGCCGCTGCGGGAACCGCGGCTGCCTCGAAACCATCGCCTCCACCACCACCATGATCGAACTCCTGAGCCGCGGCGAGGACCGGCCCCTCACGCCCGGGGACATCGTGCGCAAAACCCTGGAGCGGGACTCTGCCACGCTCCGTGTCGTCGACGACGCCGGGCTCGCCGTCGGACGCGCCCTGGGCAACGTGGCGAACCTGATCAACCCAGAAGTCATTGTGGTCGGCGGCCCGCTGGCAGGGCTTGGCGAACTCCTTTTGGACCCGATCAGGCGCGGCCTGATACGCCACGCGGTGCCGGTCATCGGCGAGACAACCACCCTCACGATGTCGTCCCTGGGCGACCGGGCAGAGGCCCTCGGCGCCACCGCTTTGGTCTTCCAACACGCCGGAATCAGGCGAAACTAACCATTTTGTTATCCGCCCGTTGCGTTAAAGACTTGACGACAAGGGCGTGATCCAGTTTACTTTTCCATCAGACGGCCCTGCGGTTTGCAGGGGCGGACAACGAAGTCATGCATTGGAGGCGTAAGGGCAGATGACGTCCCTCAACACGCACAGTGATCCGCTAATCCTCGAGATGCGCTCCATCACCAAGGAGTTCCCCGGCGTTAAAGCTTTGGCCGATGTGAGCCTGCGGGTGAAGGCCGGCGAGATCCACGCCATCTGCGGTGAGAACGGCGCCGGGAAATCGACCCTGATGAAGGTGCTGTCGGGTGTGTACCCCTTCGGCAGCTACAGCGGGGACATCGTTTACCAGAACGAGGTCCAGGAGTTCAAGGACATCCGGGCCAGCGAGCACGCCGGAATCGTGATCATCCACCAGGAACTCGCGCTGATCCCGGAACTGTCGATCATGGAGAACATCTTCCTCGGCAACGAGCCCACCAAGCGCGGGGTTATCGACTGGGCTGAGGCCCGGACCCGCTCCACCGAGCTGCTGGCCCGGGTCGGGCTGCGGGAGGACCCGGACACCCCCATCAAGGAGATCGGCGTCGGCAAGCAGCAGCTGGTCGAGATCGCCAAGGCCCTGAACAAGTCCGTGAAGCTCCTGATCCTGGACGAGCCCACGGCGGCGCTGAACGAGTCCGATTCGCAGCACCTGCTGGACCTCATGCTGGGTCTGAAGGGCCGCGGCATCACTTCGATCATCATTTCGCACAAGCTCAACGAGATCGAACAGATCGCGGATGAGATCACGATCATCCGTGACGGAAAATCGATCGAGACCCTGAACGTCAAGGCCGACGGCGTCGACGAGGACCGCATCATCAAGGGCATGGTGGGCCGGACGCTGGAATCCCGCTTCCCGGACCACGAACCGAAGATCGGCGAGGTCCTCTTCGAAGTCAAGAACTGGAACGTCGGGCACCCGCAGATCCAGGACCGCCTGGTCTGCAAGAACTCCAGCTTCTTCGTCCGCCGGGGCGAGATCGTCGGGTTCGCCGGGCTAATGGGCGCCGGCCGCACCGAGCTGGCCCGGTCCGTGTTCGGCCGCTCCTACGGCCGCTTCATCTCCGGTCACGTCTATAAAGAAGGCAAGGAACTGCAGCTCAAGAACGTCCGCCAGGCGATCGACGCCGGGTTGGGCTACGTCACGGAGGACCGCAAGTCCCTGGGCCTGAACCTGCTGGACGACATCAAGGCCACCACGGTCTCGGCGAACCTGCGCAAGATCAGCAAGCACTTCGTCGTGGACGCGAACAAGGAATACGCCGTCGCCGAGGAATACCGAAAGTCGCTGCGGACCAAGACGCCCTCCGTGGAGGAAGGCGTCGCGAAGCTCTCCGGCGGCAACCAGCAGAAAGTCGTGCTGGCGAAGTGGATGTTCACCGACCCGGACGTGCTGATCCTGGACGAGCCCACCCGCGGGATCGACGTCGGGGCCAAGTACGAGATCTACGGCATCATCCAGAAGCTGGCCAACGAGGGCAAGGCCGTGATCGTTATTTCCTCGGAACTGCCCGAGCTGCTGGGTCTCTCGGACCGGATCTACACGATCTTCGAAGGCGCCATCACCGGGGTGCTGGAGAAGGACCAAGCCAGCCAGGAAAGCCTTATGAAACTCATGACGTCCGCCCGCAAAACCGCCTGACCCTTTGGGACCAACCAGAACAATCCGAACACCCCGGACACAAGGAATGAAACAATGAACGCGCTCAAGAAGCTCTTTGGCGGCAACACTCGCCAATTCGGCATGATCTTCGCCCTGGTTGCGCTGATCGTGTTCTTCCAGATTTTCACGGAGGGCCGCACGCTCACATCGGGCAACGTCATCAACCTCTTCAACGGCAACTCCTACATCCTGATCCTGGCCATCGGCATGGTGCTGGTCATCATCGCCGGCCACATCGACCTCTCCGTCGGTTCCGTCGCGGCCTTCGTGGGCGTCTGCGTGTCCCTCTTCATCCGCGACTGGGGACTACCTTGGTACATCGGCGTCCTGATGGGGCTGGGGCTGGGCGTCCTGATCGGGGCCTGGCAGGGATACTGGGTGGCCTACGTCGGCATTCCCGCGTTCATCGTGACGCTGTCCGGCATGCTGATCTTCCGCGGCGCCAACCAGTTTGTCGGCAAGTCGAACACCATCCCGGTCCCGGCGGATTTCCAGTACATCGGCTCCGGCTACCTGCCCGAATTCGGACCGAATACCGGCTACAACAACCCCACCATGCTGATAGGCCTACTCGCCGTCGCGTACGTAATCTTCAGCGAGATCCGGTCCCGCCGCAACGCCAAGGCCCTCGGCGCCGAGGTTCCCGAAGCCTGGGTCATGGTGGTCAAACTGGTCCTGGTCTGCGGCGCCATCCTCTACGCCACGTACCTCTTCGCCACCGGCCGGCCGGGCACGTCTTTCCCCGTGCCGGGCCTGATTCTCGCCGTCCTGATCCTCGTCTACGGCTTCATCTCCTCCAAGACCGTCATCGGCCGCCACATCTACGCGGTCGGTGGCAACCGGCACGCTGCCGAGCTCTCCGGTGTCCAGTCCAAGAAGGTCAACTTCCTGGTCATGATGAACATGTCCTTCCTGGCCGGCCTCGCCGGCATGATCTTCGTCGGCCGCTCCACCGCCTCGGGACCGTTCGACGGCGTCGGCTGGGAACTGGACGCCATCGCGGCCGTGTTCATCGGCGGCGCCGCGGTCACCGGCGGCGTGGGCACTGTGATCGGCTCGATCATTGGCGGCCTGGTCATGGCCGTGCTGAACAACGGCCTGCAGCTCCTGGGCGTCGGCGCCGACCTCACCCAGATCATCAAGGGCTTGGTCCTGCTGATCGCCGTCGCGTTCGACGTCTACAACAAGACCCAAGGCAAGACATCGATCGTCGGCATGCTCATGAAGAACTTCGGCCGCAGCAGCGAGATCAAGGCCGATGAGACCACATCCACCAAAGAGGTCATCTCAAGGGGCATCTGATCCGCTCCACCACGATTTCTCCGCACACCACCAAAAGAAAGTGAACCAAGCAATGCGAATGATTGGTAAAGCAGGAAAGGCAGCAGCAATCGCTGCTATTGCGGCACTGGCGCTGACAGCCTGCGGCCGTTCGGACACCGGGACTACCGGCGGTTCAACCACCGGAGGCGAGGCCTTCCCGAAGGGCTCCTCGATCGGCGTCGCACTCCCCCAGAAGACCTCGGAAAACTGGGTCCTGGCGGAGCAGCTGTTCAACGACGGCCTCACCGCGGCCGGCTACAAGCCGGACGTTCAGTTCGCCAACGGCGGCGTTTCGGAACAGCAGAACCAGATCAGCGCCATGATCACCAAGGGCGATAAGGTCATCATCGTCGGCGCGATCGACGGTGCGCAGCTGGGCACCCAGCTCAAGCAGGCCAAGGACGCCGGCGCCACGATCATCGCCTACGACCGTCTGCTCCTGAACACCGAGAACGTGGACTACTACGTGGCCTACGACAACTTCAAGGTCGGTGTCCTGCAGGGCCAGGCGCTGCTGGAAGGAATGAAGGCCAAGAAGCCGGAAGGCCCGTACAACATCGAGCTCTTCGCAGGTTCCCCTGATGACGCCAACGCGAAGGTCTTCTTCGACGGCGCCATGAGCGTCCTGAAGCCGAAGATCGACGACGGCACCCTGAAGGTTCTCTCGGGCCAGTCGACCTTCGAGCAGGCCGTTACCCAGGGCTGGAAGGCCGAGAACGCCCAGAAGCGCATGGACACCCTGCTCGCCGGGACCTACAGCACTGCCTCGCTTGACGGCGTGCTGTCCCCGAATGACACCCTGGCCCGCGCGGTCATCACCTCCGTCAAGGCCGCCGGCAAGCCGATTCCGGTTGTCACAGGCCAGGACTCCGAGGTTGAGTCGGTCAAGTCCATCATGGCGGGCGAGCAGTACTCCACCATCAACAAGGACACCCGCGCGCTCGTTGAGCACTCGATCGTCATGGTCAACGACATCCAGGCAGGCAAGAAGCCGGAGATCAACGACGACAAGTCCTACAACAACACGGTCAAGGTTGTTCCGGCGTACCTGCTGGAGCCGGTCATCGTGACCCAGGAAAACGTCAAGACGGCCTACGTCAACGATCCGGTACTCGGACCGATCACCAAGTAGTTCCTGTCCCGGCGAACGCTACACAGCGCCAGCCAGGCAACAGAGCCCCGGCTCCCCCGCAAGGGAGGGCCGGGGCTCTTGCGTTGCCTGAGACGCGGTGGCTCTCACGTTGGCGGTGACCTTGGCAATGACCTTGCCTGCGGCAATCCGCTTCACAGCGGATCCATAGCTCCACCGGGAGGTTCGCACAGCGGCCCGTACCACTGTGGGACCAGCGCCGGGCATCGGGTCCGGCAAGTGGCACCCAAGAGACACCCAAGAAAATTAGGAGTACCGTGAGCGTTCTTGCCCGGAGTGTAGGCAACGCCTTTCGAAACAAGGTCAGGACCGCCGCTGTAGTGGCCGTGCTGGCCGTAGCCATCGGACTCGCCCTGGCCATGCTCGTGGCCAACCAGGCCGTCACCGGCAAGGTCGCCGAGCTGAACGCCTCCGTGGGCACGGTCCTGACCGTGAACCCGGCCGGCGGCCAGGGATTCGAAGGCGGCGGCGAGCCCCTGACATCGGCGCAGGCGGCCACAGCGGCGGCCGTCCCCAACGTCAGCAGCGTGGTCGGCACCAAGGCACTGCGCCTGCGCAACGCCGCTGAAATCGCGGCTGAGGCGGCGTCCGGGCGGACAGGCCAGGGCGGGCCCGGCGGGCAGTCGGCCACGTCCGTCACCACGAGCCTCACGGCCGCCGTCGACGCCGGCACGCTCGGCAACCGCAACCAAGCTAGTACCGGCGCCTCGGGGACCACAGGCAGCACAAGCGGCAGCACAACCGCGGCCGCGCCGGCGTTCTCGCTGCCCATCACGGCAACTGGCATCGGCGCCGAGGTGGACTCCACCGGCAAGGCCCTGCAGTTGACGCAGGGCACCGGCCTGGGCAACTACACCGCCGCGTCCACCGGCGCCCTGCTGGGTACCACTCTGGCCACAAAGAACGGCCTCAGCGTGGGCTCGACATTCACCATCCAGGACCAGACCTTCACCGTCCAGGGACTGTTCGACTCCGGGACCGCCTTCGGCAACAACACCCTCTACGTGACGCTGCCGACCGCCCAGACCCTCGCCGCGCTGCCGGACGAGCTCTCCACCATGATCGTCACGGTCAACAGTATGGAAAATGTCGACGCCGCCAAGACCGCCCTGCAGGCGGCGCTCGGCTCCGACAAGGCTGACGTCACCCAGGGCCAGCGGAACCTTGAGACCGCCGTCAGCTCGCTGGACAGCGTCAAGAATATTTCCTTCATCGCCTTCGTCGCGGCCCTTGGCACCGCCGGCCTGATCATCCTCCTGATCATGGTCATGCTGGTCCGCGAACGCCGCCGCGAGATCGGCGTCCTCAAGGCCATCGGCGCCCCAAACCGCACCATCGGCCTGCAGTTTGTGCTGGAGGCCCTCGTGCTGGTGGCCCTGGGCAGCGTGGTGGGCGCCGCCGTCGCCTCCCTTGCCAGCGGCGGCATCGCCAGCGCCCTCATCAGCTCAAGCAGCTCCAGCACCATCACGAGCGCGGCGACCGGCCAGCGCGGCGGCCCCGGCGGGTTCCCCGGCGGCCAGGGCGGCCCGCTGGGTGGGGCCAGCCAGCTGCTGACCTCCGTGACGGCGAGCGCGTCCCCCGGCGTCATTGCCGCGGGCATCGCCGCGGTCTTCGGCGTCGCCATCATCGGGGCCCTCGTCCCGGCCCTGCTCACCGCACGCATCCGTCCCATCGAAGTCCTCCGAGGAGAATAGCCATGATCGAAGTCAAGAACCTGGTCCGCACATTCAAGTCCGGCGACCGGACCATCAAGCCGGTCAACGGCGTCAGCTTCGAGCTCGAACTGGGCACACTCGCCTCGATCGTGGGCAAGAGCGGCAGCGGCAAGAGCACCCTGCTCTCCTTGCTCGGCGCGCTGGACAAGCCCACCAGCGGCGATGTGGTGGTCAACGGCGTCAGCCTGGCCAGCATGCCGGACGGGAAGCTGACCAACTACCGGCGCCGGGACATCGGATTCGTGTTCCAGCAGTTCAACCTGATCCCGAATCTGTCGGCCGTGGACAACGTGATGCTGCCGATGGAGTTTGCCGGGATGCGCAAGTCCGCCCGGGCCGAGCGGGCCCGGCAGCTGCTCGAACAGGTCCAGCTCGATCCGGACAAGCACGTGCGGCGCATCAACCGGCTCTCCGGCGGCGAGCAGCAGCGGGTGGCAATTGCCCGGGCGCTGGCGAACGAGCCCAAGCTGATCCTGGCCGATGAACCCACCGGCAACCTGGACGAGCAGACCGGCGAGCACATCATCGAGCTGCTCAGCACGCTCAGCCGGGACCACAACACCACCATCCTCGTGGTCACCCACGACCGCGCCCTGGCCAACAAGACGGACCGGCGTTTCCGGCTCCAGCAGGGCCGGCTCACAGAGGAACCAGCCCGGCCCCGTGCGACGGCGGCGCTGACCGGCTGAGGTCCCCCGGCGGCGCTCGGGGCGGCCGGGCTCGGGGCGGCCGGGCTCGGGCGGCCGGGCTCGCGCCGCGCTGCCGGCGTCGAACGTCCGTCCGGACCCGCCCGCAGCCCCGGCGTCGGACGTCCTGTGTCCGAACGACCCGAACTGGACTTCCTGCGTGCCGGGGCCGATAACACCGCGGCCTTCCGCCCGGGTGAGAAGATGGCACCATGTCTGCCCTCATCGCGAAGCCGTGGCTGTTCAGCCAGCCGGACCAGGACCCCCGCACAGCCACCGGCGCCAGGCTGCGCTGGGGAATCGTCGCTACCGGCGGGATCGCCGCTGCGGTCACCCGCGACCTTGAACTTCTGGCGGATGCGGAACTGTATGCCGTCAGCTCCCGCACCCAGGCGGCGGCCGACGCGTTCGCGGCCGACTACGGCTTTGTCCGCGCCTACGGTGACCGGGACGGCGTGAGCGGTTATGACCGCCTGCTCGCCGATGACGGTGTCGACGTCGTCTACGTCGCCACGCCACACGCCCACCACCACGGGATCGCCCTGGCCGCCCTCAACGCCGGCAAGCATGTGCTGTGCGAGAAGGCCCTCACCGTCAACGCCCGGGAAGCCGCCGAGCTGATTGCAGTGGCCCGGGCCAAGGGCCTGTTCCTAATGGAGGCGGTGTGGAGCCGGTTCCTGCCCAGCATGCAGCGGGCGTTCGAGATCGCTGCGTCGGGCGAGATCGGCGCGGTCAAGTGGGTCGGTGCCGATCTCGGCTTCCCGGCACCGTACTCGCCCGCCTCCCGGCTATGGGCGCCCAAGGAGGGCGGCGGGGCCCTGTTGGACCTGACAATCTACCCGCTGCTCTGGGCACTTGGCACCCTGGGGTTCCCGCAAACTGTCAGCGCCACCGGCTGGCTCAATGACGACGGCGTGGACGCCCAGAATGCCCTGACGCTCGGCTACCATCACGGCGCGCAGGCCCAGCTGACCTCCTCGTTGCTGGCGCACGGGCCCCGCACAGCCACCGTCGCCGGAAGCCAGGGCTTCCTCCAAACGTCCGGCTCGATCAACAACCCCAAGGAACTGCTGGTCAGGATCGGCTTCGACGATCCCCGGACCGAGCAGTTCGCGGTAGTCGGGAGAGGCTACACCTACGAACTGCGCGAGGTCACGCGGTGCATCCAGCACGGACTCACGGAGAGCCCGGTCATGCCGCTCGAGGACTCCCTGAACACCATGCGGCTTTTCGACGGTGTGCGCGCACAACTCGGCGTGAGCTACCCGAACGACGCTCACTGACCACGCCCGCAGGGACCGGACGCGGCGCATCCCGAGTGTCTCGGTATACATACAGTTTCTGTTCCGCTCTGGACTCTCCCGTTGGGGCCGACTTACCCTGTAGGCAATCGTCCAGTCTTACGGGAGCGGGGGTGCGCGCATGGATCCAGCCACAGCGGCCTCCCGCATGGGCCGCACCATGCGCCCCATGCGCCCCTTGCGCCGGGTGCTCTTGGCCGCCGTCGCCGGTGCCGCGTGGCTGACACTGTCCGGCACGGCTGCTCAGGCCGATGACGGGTGCACGTTCTCCGGGACGGCCGACGACGCCGGCGAAAGATCGGCCGCCGTCTGCACGGACGCCGACGACCTCCCCATTCCCTCCCTCGACGGCGTGGTCTCCCTGGACATCGCACCGGTCCCGGCGGGCACCTGGTCGGCTGGCGCCGTTCCGGGCCCGCGAGTAGCTGTCGCGGATGTTGGTCCCGCCGACACCGACGAGCCGGCGCAGGCTGCCCCGAACCCCGCGGCACCGGTCCCGGACGCGCCACGGCCCGCCACTGGGCCGGCGGCACCTGACGCGGTTCCGGCGGCAGCCGACCCCGTGCTCCCCGACCCGGCAGTCACCCCGCCGGTGACAGGACCCGTGCCGGATCCCGGCGTCCCAGGTGCGGATCCTGCCGTCCCGGGCCCCGGCGTCGTTCCACCGGTCGTGGACCCCGAGGCCCCGGTTCCCGGCGCTGTTCCGCCAGCCGTGGATCCCGCGCTTCCAGTTCCCGATCCGGCCGGCCCGCTGCCCGGTGACCCTGCGGTACCTCCGGACGGCGTGGTTCCGGACGACGTCCCGGTGGGGACTCCGGCTGCCGTCGACGGCGCGTCGTCGTCGGGCGCCCCCACCGCGGGCACCGGCAAAGCAACCACCGCTAAAGCGGGCACCGCAAAAAGTGACACCGCGAAAACTGGCACCGCGAAGACAGGCAAAGCGAAGACAGGCAAAGCGAAGGCAGTAGCCCCTGAACCGGCGCCTTCTCCCACCGGTTCCGATGCCGCCCGTCCCGTCGAGGCATACCGTCCCCCGGTTGCACGGGTTGCCTATCCAGCCTTGCTGACGCCTGGACCCCGCGCGGCAGCTGTCCCGCCTGCCCCCGCCCCTCCGACCGAACCCCCTGCGGGGTCAGGTGAACCGCCGGCCCCCGCGGGCGATCCGGGTCCGAGCCCGTGGCACGGCGGCACGGGCCTGCCTGCACCTGACGCACTCCCGCCCGCCCCGGGCTCGGGATCCGGCAGCGGTCACTCCGCCAATGGGCCTGCCGGAACGGCTGCGTGGATGCCCAGCCTGGTCTTCTGCCTGCCCACAACCGGGGCCGACCCCATCGGCGGTCCGCTCCAGCACGAGTACGCAGCCGTTTGCGCTGATCCCGGTTCTTCTCCTGACTAGTCGGGCCGTCTCTGCCTCCACAGAGCACGGCCCGTCGGGCTGCCTTGGCCGCCCGTTAACAGTCACCCAGGAGAATCCCCCATGGACTCGACCGTCCACCGCCGGGTTTCCGGCACTCCAATTCCCTCCGGCCTGACCCCGTCAGCGCCGTCCCCGTCCACGCCGTCCCCGTCCTCGTCCGGGCGGGCACGAGAAGAGCGGGCACGAGAAGATCGCGCACGAGTTGGACGGCGCTCCCCCGCGTACCCTGAGCGCTCCGGTCCGCATCCGCGCCCCGGCTGCAAACCCCGCCCGCCGTAACGCGTGCCACCGCTCCCGTCGCGGTCCTGTGACCGCCGGAGCGAGGTCGTTGGGTCCGCTGGGGGACCCAACGGCATGCTCTGGCTCCGGCGGAAGGCACCTGCGGACGAGCGGCCCCTCAAGAAATAAGTTATGCAATACGCTTCAATGCCGGGACCGGCGCGTCTGCCGCCCGGAACAGAAGCGGATACCCGTCCCCGTATCATTCTTTAGGAGCGCCGCCGGTGCGCACACGGAAGGTACGGGGACATCGTGGACAGTTCGCCCAACAGCATCACGGCGGAGCCCTTGGGCGGCCGCTATCAGCTGGGGGAGGTGATTGGCCGGGGCGGCATGGCGTCGGTCTACACTGCCAAGGACCTGATCCTTGGCCGGGACGTTGCCCTGAAACTCTTTGCACCTCAATCGGCCGACACTGACGAGCTTCGCCGCCAGGAGGCAGAGATCCAACTGCTGGCAACCCTGCACCATCCAAGCCTGGTCACGCTGTTCGACGCCGGGACGGACGACCGGGTTCCCGACGAGCCTCGGCCCTTCCTGACCATGGAGCTCGTGGACGGCGAGGATCTGCGGACCCGAATCCGCCGTAGTCCCCTGCCGCTGGACGAGCTGGCTGTGGTCGGGGCCGGGATCGCCGACGCCCTCGGCTACGTCCACGGCCTCGGCATCGTCCATCGGGACATCAAGCCCGCCAACATCCTCCTGGTGCCGGTCCGGCCGGGAGAGCCGCTTCGGCCCAAGCTCACAGACTTCGGCATCGCCCGGATCATCGACGGGACCCGGCTTACGGCCACGGGAACCATGGTGGGAACCGCCGCCTATCTCAGTCCGGAACAGGCCCGCGGCGCCGACCTCGGACCGGCGAGTGACATCTACTCCCTGGGCCTGGTCCTGCTCGAATGCCTTAAGGGCGAAGTGGAATACCCGGGCAGCGCCGTCGAATCCGCCGTGGCCCGCCTGCACCGCGCACCCGTCATTCCGGACGCCGTGCCCGAGGAGTGGGCCCGGCTTATCCAGGCCATGACCGTCCTCGAGCCCTTGGACCGTCCCTCGGCTACCGAACTCGAGGAGGCCTTCCGGATTGCCCTCGTTTCCCCCGGGTCCCTGCCGGGGCCCGTCAAAGCAGAACCCACCCTGATCCTCCCAGCTCCGCCGGCAAGGCGGCCCCGCCGACCCCGGCCCGGAGCGGCGGGGCGGCGGGCGGGAACACGCCCGTTGAACTTGCTGGACCCGGATGCTCTGCCGCCGACGGCCGCGCCACCGCCGCTCGCTTTCGCGTGGAACCGCATGGTTCCTCCGGGCCCGGCTCCGCACCCGCGTGGCCGTGCTGCTCGCCGTGCTGGCAGTCCTTGCTGTCGGCGCAACGATCGCGCTCACCCTGCCCGCCCCTGCGGCGCCCGTCGTCGTCCCCTACCCCACCGTTACGGGGCCGCTCGGCGATCATCTGAAGGAACTGCAAAAGGGCGTGGAACCATGAGCCATTCGCAAACCGCCGGGCAGGACCGCAGCGGTTCCAGGCACAGGACGCCCGCGGGTCTCCTCGCGGGACTGCTGGTGGCCGGGGCGCTGGCCGGCTGCGGCTCCCCTGCCCCCGAGCTGGGCCGCGACGCGGCCAGGCAACTGCAGTCCCAAGTCCTGGCTGTCAGCGAGGCTGCAGCCGCCAACGACCCCGCCGGTTCCCTGAAGCACCTTGACGAGCTGCTGACCCGGCTGGATGCCGCCGCCGCGAGCGGCGAGGTGTCCTTCCGGCGCCACCAGAGCATCAAGGCGTCGATTGACGCCGTCCGGGCGGAACTTGCCGCACAGCAGGCGGCCGAGGCAGCCCGGAAGGCGGCGGAAATTGCATCGGCTGAACAGGCTGCCGCGGCTCCAGGCGGCGGCTCAGGCGGCGGCCGCCGCCCCGACTGCCCCGGCCGCCGTCGCCCCGGCTCCGGGCGCCGACGGTAGCGGGAACAGTAACGGGAAATCGAAGGAGAAGGGGAAAGGCAAGGGCTGAGGCGCGCCGCGTACCCTGTCGCCGCCATCGTCAGCCTGCTTACTATTTCGGCGAAAGCCCGCTAGCGTGAAGGAACGGCTTTATGCCGGTCAACGACCAGAATCGCGGACTGCCGTCCGCCAATCGAAGGAGTGACGCCTGCATGGCAACTGTTCAGGAATCCATCGAAGTCAATGTTCCGCTGAGCCAGGCCTACAACCAGTGGACGCAATTCGAGGAATTTCCGCACTTCATGAGCGGCGTGGAATCCGTAAGTCAGCTGGACGACACCACTGTCCATTTCAAGACCAGCATCGGTGGAGTCCGGCGCGAATACGACGCGCGGATCACCACGCAGGAACCGGACCAGCGCGTGTCGTGGGAAAGCCTTGATGAACCACGGAACGCCGGCACCGTCTGGTTCGAGGACCTCGGCGACGCCGAAACGAAGGTGAACGTGGAGCTGACCTGGGAGCCGGACTCGGCGGCGGAAAAGATCGGCGCAGCCATCGGCCTTGATTCCCGTCAGGTTGCTGCCGACCTGAAGAAATTCAAGCAGTTTATCGAAGAGCGCGGCGCCGAGACGGGCGGGTGGCGCGGACGCGTGGACCCAGTCGCGCCGGGCGCCACCACCGCCGTGCCGCTCCAGGAGGAAGTGGGCTACGGCGCGGAGCCTGCCTTCCAGCGCGTGGACGCCGATCCCGATCTTGCCCCCAAGCCGCCCTTCGGCCAGGACCAGCAGCGCTGACCGGGCGTTCCCACTGAACGGGCTGGTTTGCGCTTGCGGACTGACAGCAAAACGCCCCGCCTCCCTTTCGGGAGGCGGGGCGTTTTGCGTGGCGCCCTACCGGGCACTGCCGGAGGGGTGCCTGTGCGCTGCGGCGGGGACTACTTGGTCAGCGTCGCAAGCACTTCGCTGAACTTTGCCGAGGGACGCATGACCGCTGAGGCCTTGGCCGCGTCCGGGCGGTAGTACCCACCGATGTCCACCGGGGAGCCTTGCACGGCCAGGAGTTCGCCGGTGATGGTGTCCTCGTTCGAGTTCAGTGCGTCGGAAACGGCGGCGAAAGCAGCGGCGAGCTCGGCGTCGTCGTTCTGGCGGGCCAGTTCCTGGGCCCAGAACTTGGCCAGGTAGAAGTGGCTGCCGCGGTTGTCCAGCTCGCCGGCCTTGCGCTTCGGGGACTTGTCCTCCAGCAGGAACGTGCCGGTGGCGCGGTCCAGGGTGTCGGCCAGGACCTGGGCGCGGGCGTTGCCGGTGCTGGTGGCGAGGTGCTCGAAGCTGACGGCCAGCGCGAGGAATTCGCCCAGGCTGTCCCAGCGCAGGTGGTTTTCCTTGAGCAGCTGCTGGACGTGCTTCGGGGCGGATCCGCCGGCGCCGGTCTCGAACAGGCCGCCGCCGTTGATCAGCGGCACCACGGAGAGCATCTTGGCGCTGGTGCCCAGTTCCAGGATCGGGAAGAGGTCCGTGAGGTAATCGCGGAGCACGTTGCCGGTCACCGAGATGGTGTCCTCGCCCTTGCGGAGGCGTTCCACCGTGAAGGCCGTGGCCTCGTCCGGGGACATGATGGCGATTTCGAGGCCATCGGTGTCGTGGTCCTTGAGGTATTCCTCCACCTTGGCGATCATCTGGGCGTCGTGCGCGCGGCTCTTGTCCAGCCAGAAGACGGCGGGCGTGGCGGAGGCGCGGGCACGGGTAACGGCCAGCTTGACCCAGTCGCGGATCGGCACGTCCTTGGTCTGGCAGGCGCGCCAGATGTCGCCCGGGGCGACCTGGTGCTCGATCAGCACGGTGCCGGCGTCGTCGACGATCTGGACGGTGCCGGCGGACTGGATCTCGAACGTCTTGTCGTGGCTGCCGTATTCCTCGGCGGCCTGGGCCATCAGGCCGACGTTCGGGACGGTGCCCATGGTGGTGGGATCGAAGGCACCGTGGGCGCGGCAGTCGTCGACGACAACCTGGTAGATGCCGGCGTAGCTGCTGTCCGGGAGGACGGCGAGCGTGTCGGCTTCCTGGCCGTCGCGGCCCCACATGTGGCCCGAGCTGCGGATCATGGCCGGCATCGAGGCGTCGACGATCACGTCGGAGGGCACGTGCAGGTTGGTGATGCCCTTGTCGGAATCGACCATGGCGAGCTCGGGGCCCTCATTGAGGCCCTTTTCGATGGCTGCCTGGACGTCGCCGCGGATCTCCTCCGGGAGGTCCTCGAGGCCGTTGAGGATGGAGGCCAAGCCGTTGTTGGGGCTCAGGCCGGCGGCGGCGATCTGCTCGCCGTAGGTGGCGAAGAGGTCAGCGAAGTAGGCCTTGACGACGTGGCCGAAGATGATCGGGTCTGAAACCTTCATCATGGTGGCCTTCAGGTGGGCGGAGAACAGCACGCCCTCGTTCTTGGCCCGGACGACCTGGGCGGCGAGGAACGCATCCAGTGCCGCGGCACGCATCACGGTGCCGTCGATGACCTCACCGGCCAGGACCGGGAAAGCACGCTTGAGGACCTTGACCGTGCCGTCTTCCTTGACGAGCTGGATCTTGATGTTGGTGTCGGCATCGATCACCACGGACTTCTCGTTCGAGCGGAAGTCATCGGCATCCATGTGGGCCACGTTGGTCTTGGAGTCCGGAGTCCACGCGCCCATGCTGTGCGGGTTCTGGCGGGCGTAATTCTTGACCGAGAGCGGTGCGCGGCGGTCCGAGTTGCCCTCGCGCAGGACCGGGTTCACGGCGGAGCCCTTGATCTTGTCGTAGCGGGACCGGATGTCCGTTTCCTCATCGGAGGAGGGGTTGTCCGGGTAGTCCGGCAGCTCGTAGCCGTGGCCCTGGAGTTCGGCGATTGCGGCCTTCAGCTGGGGCACGGAGGCGCTGATGTTGGGCAGCTTAATGATGTTGGCTTCGGGCGTCTTGGCAAGGGCACCAAGCTCGGCCAGGGCGTCGCTGACCCGCTGCTCTTCGGTGAGGTAGTCGCCGAACGCGGCGATGATGCGGCCGGCCAGCGAGATGTCGCGGGTCTCCACTTCCACACCGGCCGTCGAGGCGAACGCCTCAATGATCGGCAAGAACGAATAGGTGGCCAGCATCGGCGCTTCGTCGGTGTGGGTATAGATAATCTTTGCCATTGCTCGGGCGTCTCCCTGAAGGTCTGGGTATTTCCGGAATCTTGTGTTATCTCAACACCCCTAACTTACCCGAGGTGCCCCCATTGACGCCTACCGGCGTCGTGCGCGGACGGATGCGTGGCACCTCAACACTGCATAACAACAATTGACAAGCGACTTTACAGGTTAGTCAAATTGCCGTAGTTTCGTTCCATCCAGCGGCCGCCAACAGCGGCCGCCCCGCTTTTCCACCGGTTAGGACACCCATGAGAACACCCAAGACTCTGGCCACCAGCCTGCTGACCCTTTCGGCCGCAGCACTGCTGGCCCTGAGTGCCGCGGGGGCGGCCACCGCCTCCCCCGCACCGGCCAAGGCACCGGTTTCCGCCTCCGATGTCGCAAGCCACACCGTCACCGAAACGGGCGCGGCCGACTACTGGACCGCGGAGCGCATGCGCAACGCCATCCCCGGCGACGTCCTGGCTGACAAGGCCATGAAGCGCAATGGCAAGGCCGCGGCGGCACCGCTGGAGGGTGCCGCCCCGAGCAAGGTCGAGGCCGCTGCTCCGACGCTGCAAGCCCAGGCGCTCCAGACCAAGGCGAATAGCGAGCGAGACCCCCGTCCCGCACATCGGCAAGGTCTTCTTCACCCTCGGCGGGACCAACTACGTCTGCTCCGGCAACTCGGTCTCCTCCGGCAACAAGAGCACCGTCTCCACGGCCGGACACTGCGTGAATGAGGGCCCGGGCGCCTTCGCCACCAAGTTCACGTTCGTCCCGGCGTACCTTAACGGCGCTGCCCCCTACGGCATGTGGACGGCCAAGGCCCTCTACGCCCCGACCCAGTGGAGTTCCTCGGGCGACATGACCTACGACACCGCCTTCGCCGTAATGTCCACGCTGAACGGCCAGTACCTGACCGACGTCGTCGGCGGCTCCGGGCTGCAGTTCAACGCCGCCCGCGGCCTGAGCTACAAGTCATACGGCTACCCGGCCGCGGCGCCCTTCAACGGTGAATCCCTCAAGAGCTGCTCCGGCACCGCCACCAACGACCCCTACAACCCGCAGTTCAACACTCAGGGGATCCCCTGCAACATGACCGGCGGTTCCTCGGGCGGTCCGTGGTTCATCGGCACCAGCTCTTCCGGCTACCAGAACTCCATCAACAGCTATGGCTACGGCAGCAACTCCACCAAGATGTACGGCCCGTACTGGGGCACCGTCATCCAGCAGGCCTACACGACGGCGGCCGCTTCCTAGTCTGAGGGCACGGGCCCCGTTCACGCGGGGCTCGTGCCCTGGGGATGTGGATGCCCAGCCTTGTTACCCCAAGCGCGGGCACCCCGGCTTAGATACCCAAGCCAGTTTATTCAAAGCCTGATTTTCCAACCCTTGTTTATCCCAACTTTGGCTGCCCCAACCTTGTTGGCCCAACTTTGGTTGCACCAACGTTGTTGGCCCCAGCGCGGGGTCATCTGCGGCCCCTCTTCAGCAGTGGGGAGGACGCGGTGACCCCGCGTTGGTTTCAATGGGCGATGGCGGGTCACCGCTGGACATGCCCACCCCGCACGCCAAGGCCCGGACATATACCCCCTATGTCCGGGCCTTGGCATGAAAAATGAGCATGCCCCGGAGCTGGTCCGCTGCGCTCCGCAATGACTGAGCATGTCCCGCGGAAAGAATGGGCATGTACCGCGGGCCGGCCACCAGGCCACTCTTTGGCACAAAAAATGGACATGTCCTCCGGATAAGGGAGGGCATGTCCATTCCTTGTGCGGCTTAGTGGAGCAGCCTAGTGGAAGAAGTGGCGGGCTCCCGTGAAGTACATGGTGATGCCGGCGGCGTTGGCCGCGGCGATGACTTCCTCGTCCCGGACGGAGCCGCCGGGCTGGACGACGGCGCGGACACCGGCGTCGATCAGGATCTGCAGTCCGTCGGCGAACGGGAAGAACGCGTCCGATGCTGCCACCGCGCCGCGGGCACGCTCGGGTGCTTCGCTGGCATCGGTGCCGGCAGCGCCGCCGGGAGCATCGCTCCCAACAGCACTGTCGGACTCCACGGTGACGCCGAGCGTGTTGGCGCGCTCGACCGCGAGCTTGCAGGAATCGAGCCGGTTGACCTGGCCCATGCCGATGCCGACGGCGGCACCGTTGTCCGCGAGCAGGATGGCGTTGGACTTGGCTGCGCGGCAGGCGGTCCAGGCGAACGCGAGGTCGGCCAGGGTGGCGGCATCGGCGGCGTCGCCCGCGGCAAGGGTCCAGTTGGCGGGGGTGTCGCCGTCGGCGTCGACCTTGTCGGTGGCCTGGACCAGCATGCCGCCGGAGACCTGGCGGAACTCGGTCGGGTAGCGGCCGTATCCGTCGGGGAGGGCCAGGAGGCGGATGTTCTTCTTCTTGGACAGGATCTCCACGGCCTCCTCATCGAAGCCCGGGGCGATGACGACCTCCGTGAAGATGCCGGCGACGGTGCGCGCCATGCCGGCGGTGACCGTGCGGTTGGCGGCGATGACGCCGCCGAACGCGGACACGGGATCGCAGGCGTGGGCCTTGGCGTGGGCGTCGGCGATGGGGTCGGCCGCGGACGCGGAACCCACGGCCACGCCGCACGGGTTGGCGTGCTTGATGATCGCGACGGCGGGCTCGGCGAAGTCGAAGGCGGCGCGCAGGGCGGCGTCGGCGTCGACAAAGTTGTTGTAGCTCATGGCCTTGCCGTGCAGCTGGTCGGCCTGCGCGATGCCGGCCGGGGCGGCCTGGTCCACATACAGGGCGGCCTGCTGGTGCGGGTTTTCGCCGTAGCGGAGCACCTCGGAGCGTTCCAGGGCCAGGCCGGCGTAGGCCGGCCAGTCGATCACGCCGTCGCCGTCCTCGTCGCGGAACTGGCTGGCGGTCCAGGTGGCCACGGCGGTGTCGTAGGCCGCGGTGTGCGCGAACGCCTTGGCGGCGAGCCGGCGCCGGGTCTTCAGGTCAAACCCGCCCGAGGCGGCCGCCTCCACCACGGCACCGTAGGAAGAGGGGTCCACCACGATTGCGACGGCGGCGTGGTTCTTCGCGGCGGAGCGCACCATCGCGGGGCCGCCGATGTCGATCTGCTCGACGACGTCGTCCGGCGCGGCACCAGACTTCACGGTCTCCACGAAGGGGTAGAGGTTGACGACGACAAGGTCGAACGGCTCGATCTCCATGTCCGCAAGCGTCTGCATGTGCGCCGGGACGCGGCGGTCAGCGAGGATGCCGCCGTGCACGCGCGGGTGCAGGGTCTTGACTCGGCCGTCCAGCATTTCCGGGGAGCCGGTGACTTCCTCGACTTCCTGCACGGGGATGCCCGCGGCGGCGATCTTCTTGGCCGTGGAGCCCGTGGAGACGATCTTGACGCCGGCGGCGTGCAGGCCCTGAGCGAGCTCCTCCAGACCGGTTTTGTCGTAGACCGAAATCAGTGCCCGGTGGATGGGAACTCGGTCGATGGATACACGGTCAAGCTGCGTGAAGCTCACAAAAGTCTCCGTCTTATATCGCGGCGGGGCCGCGGGTGGTGGGGATGCGGCCAGTTTATCGCGTCCCGACGCCGGGCCGTCCCGCGCGCCGGAGTGTGAAGCACACCCGGGCCGCGGCCGGGCCACGTAGAGTTTTCACAGGAGGCGAAGATGAACACGTACACCACTGTGCCCAGCGGCGAACAGGTGGTCCAGGAACTGCCGTGGCGGTGGAAGGTCCAAGGTCGGATCTTCCTGATCGGCGGACTGGGCTTCATGTTCGATGCCTGGGACGTCACCCTCAACGGCATCCTCATTCCGTTGCTGTCCAAGCACTGGGCGCTGAGCCCGGCCGATGCCGCCTGGATCGGCACGGCGAACCTGATCGGCATGGCCCTGGGCGCGTTTATCTGGGGCACCATCGCGGACACCATCGGCCGCAAGAAGGCCTTCACCGCGACCCTGCTGATCTTTTCCATCTTCACCGTGCTGGGCGCCTTCTCCCCCGATTTCATGTGGTTTGTCGTGTTCCGCTTCCTGGCCGGATTCGGCCTGGGCGGCTGCATCCCGGTGGACTATGCCCTGGTGGGCGAGTTCACGCCCCGCAAACAGCGCGGCCGGGTTCTGACGGCGATGGACGGCTGGTGGCCGATCGGCGCAGCACTCTGCGGTTTTGTCTCCGCCGGCCTCATCGCGGCCTTCGCCGACTGGCGGCTGACCATGCTCGTGATGGTGCTACCCGCGCTGCTCGTGTTCTGGGTCCGGCGCAGCGTCCCGGAATCCCCGCTGTTCCTGATCCGCAAGGGCCGCCGCGAGGAGGCCGCCAAGGTGATCGACAGCCTCGTCGAAGCCACCGGCGCCGAGCCCCGTGCCTACAGCCTGCCGGAGGCCCAGGACGCCCCGCGGCTTTCCGCCGGCAGCGCGTGGACCCAGTTGCGCGCACTCTGGCAGTTCAACTGGAAGATCACGACGGCGGCGTGGGCCCTCTTCTTCAGCATCCTGCTGGTCTACTACCTGTCGCTGACGTGGATGCCGCGGATCCTGATCGGCGCCGGCTTCGAGGAGTACAAGGCCTTCCTGACCACGGCGTCGATGGCCGCCGTCGGACTCCTCGGCGTGGTGGTGGCCGCGCTGCTGGTGGAGCGGGTGGGCCGCAAATGGATCCTGGCGATCACAGGTCCGCTGTCCGCGCTGACGCTGGTGATTGTGGCGATCGTGGTGGACATCCCCACCGCGGCCGTGTTCTGGCTCCTCGTGTTCGGCTTTGTGGTGCAGGTGGCCATCCCGGTGCTCTATGCCTACGTCTCAGAGCTGTACCCCACGGAGCTGCGCGGCTCCGGCTTCGGCTGGGCCTCGACGTTCTCCCGGCTCGGCGCCGGGTTCGGCCCGCTGATCTTCGCGGCATTCCTGTGGCCGGAACTGGGGCTCGCGACGTCGTTCGCACTGGCCGGCGGCCTCGTGCTGATCTCCGTTCTGTGGATGGCGTTCTTCGCCCCCGAAACCAAGCAGCGCCGCCTCGAATAACGCCCCCGCCTCAACCCACCTGACTCGCAGCAGGGGCCGTTTTGAGCGTCGAGAACGGCCCCTGCTGCGAGCTAGTTGGGTGGCCAGCCCCGGCAGGTGAGCGCGGCGCGGACCTTGGCGACCGCGGCCCGCGCGTCGTTCTCCATGTGCCTCTTCGAGATCCGGACCAGGATCCAGCCAGCGCCGCTGAAGTCCTCTTCCCTGGCTATGTCACGGATGACTTGGGCCGGCTCGGAGTGCCCGTCACCCTCGTACTCCACGGCAACCCGGTGCTCCGGATAGGCGAGATCGGGTTGCCGCACGACGCCGGAGCGCAGCTCTGTGGCCACGTTCAGTACCGGTTCCGGCAGTCCCGCACGGCACAGCGCAAGCCGGAGCTTCGTCTCGGGCGCCGAATCTGCACCAATCCGGGCCTGTTCCAAGGCGAGCCGGGCCTTCTGGATGCCGGGCGTACCCTTGTGCCGGTCCAGCATCTCGGTGAGTTCCCCAAGGCTGGCATAGGGCTCCGTCCGGCTTTCAAACGCCTCGCGCGGGTGGCGCAATAAGTGGTCCGCCACCACGGTCAGCTCATCGATACTCATCTTCCGGGCGCAGTCCAACCAGGTCCTGGTCCGCGTGGTGACAAACACGCCGTCGACCGTGGTGATCTCGTCTGCGAAGAATTGCCCGACGTGGCCAATCACACCCCTGCGCCGCGGTATTGCCATCGTGTCCGGACGGGAGATGTGGATGCCCGGGGTATGAGAGCCCGGGAGGAAGCCGGGAAACTCCCAGATCAGGAAGGCGGTTGCGTGGGAGACCGCAGAGAACCGCGTAATAAGGGCGAGGGGCCGGGCATGGAGCTTCAGTTCAGCTGAGTGTCCTGATGGCAGCCGGATCCCGCGGCTCGGAATGCTCAGGGAGCGATGCTTGAGCCTGCGCCGGCTGACCCCGGCGTCGGCTGCCTCCAGGACGGTGAACGGCGCCGAGCCGAGCGGCGCCGGGAGTGGCCGGGGTGTCTTCATCGACCTATCGTCGCAAAGCCGAGGCCTTCGTCGGGGAGTTATCCACAGACCCTGCCCCGTCTGCCCAACTAACTAGCAGCAGGGGCCGTTTTGGGCGCCCAAAACGGCCCCTGCTGCGAGCTAGTTGGGTGGCGGGGAAGTCAGGCAGGCGTGGCGGGGGCGTGCTGGGCTGCGGCCAGGGCTGCCAGGGTGGAGACCAGGAGCCGGCGCTCCACGACCTTGATGCGCTCGTGCAGGGATTCCTCGGACTCGCCGTCCCCGATCGCCACGGCTTCCTGCGCGATGATGGGGCCTGTGTCCACCCCGGCGTCGGCCCAATGCACGGTGCAGCCCGTGACCTTCACGCCGTAGGCCAGCGCGTCGCGGACACCGTGGGCGCCGGGGAAGGCTGGCAGCAGCGCCGGGTGCGTGTTGAGGTATTTGCCGCCAAACGCATCGATGAAGTCCGCGCTGACAATCCGCATGAAGCCTGAGGACACCACCACATCCGGGGTGAAGCCGGCGACGGCCTCGGTCAGGGCCGTGTTCCAGGCAGCGCGGTCCGAGTAAGCCTTGAAGTCCACCACGAACGTGGGAATCCCGGCGGCGGCCGAGCGTTCCACCCCGAAAGTCCCCGGCCGGTCGGCGCCGACTGCGGCGATCTCGACGTCGAGCGCGCCGGACTTCACGGCATCGATAACTGCCTGGAGGTTGGAGCCGGTGCCGGAAACGAGGACAACTATGCGCATGGTCCTAGCTTATGGGGCCGCTCGCGTAGGCTGGAAAACATGAATTCCCCCACGGACCCCGGCAGCGGCCAGCCGGGCCGGCATCCGAGCGGCCAGGCGACCAAAGAATCCCCGCGGCTGACCCACACCCTGTTCCGGCTGTTCATCGTCGCGGTCCTGGGCTCGTTCTTCGTCTTCCAGCTCGACGTGAACTACCTGTGGCTGACCGCCCTGCTCACGGCGGCCGGGACTGTGCTGGGCATCGTGGTGCTGATCCGGGCGGTGAAGTACAAGGAATCGCGGCTGGTCCTGTTCGGCACGATTTCCGGGCTGGTGGTCTCAGCGGTGATGCTGCTGCTGATCCTGGCGTCGACGCTGTTCTTCAACCAGATCCGCGACTACCAGCAGTGCGTCCGCCACGCCCTGACCCAGCAGGCGTCCTCGGAATGCCGGACGCAGCTGGAGAATTCCATGCCCACGCAGCTGCGCTAGCAGTTTGGGTTAGCCGCTGGGTCAGCGGTTGTTGACCGTCTCGAGGTCTGCCTCGCGCAGTTTCTGCTGGCGTTCCAGCCAGGGTCCGGCCGCGTAGCCGATCACGACGCCGATCCCTACCTCTGCGGCCACGAACAGTGCCGTGCGGAGCGGATCGGGCCCGATCTCGGTCAGCCTGCCAATGCCGGCCGAACCGCGGGCCAGCCATGCGAGCCCCGCCGCGAGCAGCCCGGCCACAGAGCCGATCACCGCGCCCAGCACCAGGGTGGAGGCCGCGGCGGTGAACCAGCGGGCCCGGATCTTGATGGACAGCCACTCGTCGAAGTGGTTTTCACCTTCGCGCAGGAACCACCAGCCGGCCAGTGCCCCGGCCAGCGCCGGCACCACCAGGGCCACGAAGCCGAAGCCGAGCGATCCGGACGGCAGCGCGGCGAACACCGGAATGGACGGCAGCGGCCCGACGGCGGTCCCCAGCGGTCCGGCCAGTGAGCCGACGCCGAGGGCGAACCCCGAGCCGCTGATCCACGCCAGGGCAAACACGATGAGGTTGGGCAGGAAGCCGAGCTGCACGATGGTGAGGACAGCGCCGCCCATGGCGCCGGCGTCGAGCCCTTCATAGACCGCGACCACGAGGTTCCAGTGGATGAAGAGGTCGACGGCGAGCAGCGCCGCTGACATCGCCAGGCTCGCCATCAGCGCCACCGCTCCGGCCTTGATGGCGGAGCCCAGGTAGGAGCCGGCCCAGCGGGAATGCTGGCTGGTTCGGGACAGCCAGGCCACAGCGTCGACGCCGATCAGCCGGCTCCACGAGCCTGCCTCCCGGCGCGCGCCGACCACCATGCCGAGCCCGAACGGGATGAGCGGGATGAACGCGGCGGCCCAGAGGCTGATGCCGACGTCGGCCGTGCGGCAGACGAAGCCCGTGGCGATCCCGAATCCCGCGTAGACCAGCCAGGACCCGAGCAGCGCCTGCCAAAGCTGGTCCGTATAGGAGGCGCGGGCGAGCCGCCGTCCGGCGCGCCAGGCGAATAGGAACGGGATGAGGGCCAGCCCCAGCGGGATCAGCGAGAGCGTCCCGGTTTCCGGGTGCGCGGCGGACCCGGCACCGCCGGTGTCCAGCATCAGGGGCACGCCGTGGATCAGCAGCCAGGCCTGGCCGGCCAGGCGCGCCAGGACGTCGAATCCGCTGTGCTGGAACCCTGCCGTGGCCCAGACCGTGACGATCGGCGCCACCACGACGAGGGCGGAAATGACGGCGGCCTGGGCGGACTCGAGGGCACCCTGCAGCCACAGCGGCATGGGAAGGCCACGTTGTCCGGTCTGATCAGCGCGCAGTTTCATCGAGATCCATGGTGCCACGGGCCCGGCATCCGGCCGGTTTCCGACAGGCACAATGCCCGGATCCGCGGTATTTGCCGTCCCGGGCCCCCGGCGCTTTTTCGAGACCTCGGTCGTAAAATTGTAAATGTCCGCAATCAGTGGTTGGAGGCAGAAAATGACTACCGCATCTCCCCATGCGCATGGCGTTCACTTTGGTCGGACAGATGTACAGAACGTTGGCATGGGTGTAGGTATCGTCCTGATCGTCGTGGGCATCTTGGGGTTCATCCCCGGCATCACTACGAACTACAGCGAACTGAGGTTCTTCGGGCCTGATTCCAAGGCCCTGTTCCTGGGCCTGTTCCAGGTGTCGATGTTGCTGAACATCGTTCAGCTCGCGATCGGCGCCACTGGCCTGTCCATGTCCCGGACCGCCGTGGGCGCCCGGAATTTCCTCATGGGCTCAGGTCTGCTGTACATCGTCCTTAGCATTTACGGTTTCATCGTCGGCGTGGATTCGGCGGCCAACTTCCTGTCGCTGAACACCATGGACAATTGGGCCTTCATGGTAATGGGCGTAGCAATGGCCGGCGCAGGCTGGCTGATGACGAGGCACCTCGAAGAAGACGTAAAGACCCGGTCATCAACCCCCGGGACCTAGGGAGCCGCGAATGAGTAACGTTTCATAGTATTCAGAAAATTCGTACTACCTGCTGGTGCAGTGGTTTAGCGGAAACGCGGCGGCTGCACCAGCTTTCTGTGTGCCCGCATTCTTGCCCGGCACGGTGTCCGACGGCGGTACGTTCCGGCGTCCGACGGCGTTACGTTCCGGCGCGCAGGAAGGCCGGGACTCTGGCGGTCCCGGCCTTCCGTAATGCTGCTAGGCGGGGCGGCAACCAGCTTGCCGCCGGCGCCGACGTACTAGGTGGTGCTTTCCTCCACGCGGGGCGGAAGGGTGTCCCACTCCGTTTCCGCGGCCCGCATCCAGGGAAATGGCAGCAGTTCCTTGATCCGGACCTTTCCCACTTCACCCTCGGCATCGACCAGGACAGACGTCTCGGTTCCGTAAGAACGCAGCAGTTCCCGGCAGAGGCCACAGGGGTTCGTGACCTGGGGTTGTCCCTGTCCGTCCATGCTGACGGCCACCACGGAGTGGATTGATGCCTCCTGCGCGATGCGGGCATTGGCGAGGGCGCTGGATTCGGCGCACACATTGATGCGCTTTGCGCCGATGTGCAGTCCGAGGTAGATAGCGCCCGACTCACCGCGCATGGCCGCCGCCACCCGGTGGTTCTCGGTGTGATGGGCGGTCAGCAACAGCCCGCGCGCTGCCTCGTAAAGCTCCACGTCTGACGCGTCGAGGTCAAAGGAGATCCTGTTGGCCTCCGCGCCTCTTGCGTCCGGGCGGCTGGCGTCCATGGGGGTTCCCACTTTCCGTTCTAACTGTCCTGTGTTTATAAGTGCAGGTTCATACGTGCGGGTTCTTACTGCGGGTTCTTACCTGCCGATGAAGATGCCGTTTTTCTGCCGGGCGAGCAGGTAGAAGACAATGCTGAGCGCCGACAGGACGGCCACGTAGACGGGGAAGATCCAGGATGCGTTCACGGACTGGAGCCAGACCAGGAGGTAGGAGGCCGTGCCGCCGAAGAGCGCGACGCCCAGGCCGTATCCGAGGGCCGTTCCGGCGCCGCGGCAATTCTTCGGCATGAGGGAGCTGGTGACCACGTTGTACAGGGTCATGTTCAGGACCAGCACAACCGAGCCGCCGAGGAGCACGGCAGCGAAGCCGGCGATGCCCGGTTTGACGTACATCAGCATCAGGAAGACCGACGGGATGGACAGCGCACGGGTGATCAGGAACCACTTGGAAATCGACTTGCCGTCGGCAACCTTGCTGATGATGAGGCTGCCGACCACCAGCACGACGCCAAGGACGGTGGTGAGTGCGAAGACAGCGGTGGCGTCTTCCTTGAAGCCGCTGCGGGCCGCCGTCGGGAGGCCCGTGTTCCAGGCGTAGTTGTATGCCTGCGCCGCTCCGACGACGAACGTGATGGCCAGCACGCTGAGCCAGTGCTTGCGCACCCCGCCCCAGACCGTTTTCGTGGAGTTGTTTTCCGCCAGTTCCTCGGGCTTCATGGTTTCCGGAAGGGTCCGGCGCAGGTAGACCACCACAAAGCCGAAGAGTGCGCCGACGATGAACGGCACACGCCAACCCCAGTCGGCCATGACGGCTCCGCCGAGCATCAGGGACGACAGGTAGCTGACAAGCGAGGCGAGCAGGATGCCCGCGTTGACGTAGAAGGAGATGATGCCCGCGACAAAGCCCTCGCGTCCCTCGGGGACGAGTTCGACGGCGTGGGCGGTGGACAGCGGAGCTTCAACGCCCGTGGAGATGCCCTGGATGATGCGGCAGACCAGCAGGATGACGCCGGCTGAGGCACCGATCTGGTCGTAGGTGGGGCACACGGCAATGACCAGGGTGGTTCCGGCCATCATCATGATGGACCAGAGCATTACGCGGCGTCGTCCGATCCTGTCGGCCAGGGTACCGAGCATGATTCCGCCCAGCGGACGGAATGCGAAGCCGACGGCAAAGACTGCCAGGGCGCTCAGCGTTGCGGCAACCGGGTCCTGCGACGGGAAAAACTTTGGCCCGATGAAAGCCGACAGGAGGCCAAAGACCATCCAGTCGTACCACTCCAGGGTGTTCCCTAGCCCGAGGCCCAGCAGCCCGCGGCGTACTTCCGGCGAGAGCCGGGACTTCCGGCCGCTCTCTACGTCAATCTTGACGACAGTGTCAGTCATGATACTTTTCCTTCCCCCGCGCCTTCGGGGCGCGGGAGGGTACGGATCACCGGCGGACGCCCTGTTGGGGTCGGCGGTAATCGAAACTATCGGTTGGCTTGGTCCGCAGGGCGGGACCGGCTCACCACATGGGAGGTGAGTTAGCCCAGATAGCTACGCGTGCCTCTTCGTAGCGATGGAATGCAAAGGGGGTCATCCAGCTCGGCAAAAAGGAACGGATCGCTGAGGAACGCGTCCCTAGTTTACCGGCCAAGATCAGGCTTGCGGATGGCTTGGCAGATGCCACTGCATCAGTACCAGGGAACGATCACGAACGCGGGCCGGGCGCGCCTTCCGCCAGAAGGTCGTTGCGCCCCATCCCTGCTCGCCTAGCGTCGAACCCTTAGTGTTGCGGCTCACACAACTATATTGAAGATCTTCACAGAGTCAATGGTTTCGCGGAAATAACGGCCTCAGCTCGGACGATGCCGCCAGGCCAAGCAGGAGCTGCGCTCGGTCGGGCCCAGAGAGGGCCCAGAGAGGGCGCAAAGAGGGCCCAAAGAGGGCCCAGACAGGATCCGGACGGCCGTGCATTGGGGCGGGAACCGTAAAGAAATTTACGAAAACCATTGATTCTCTAAAAGTTTTCACTATAGTTATGTGGGTTAGCTCACCAAGAGAAAGTCGGACCATGGCTACCGAAAGCGTCACGGGATCTTCCCCAGCCGGCACGAGCGTCCTACTTGCCACCGTAGGCAACAAGGTACGCAACATGCGCAAAGACAAAGGAATGACCCTTGCCAAGCTCTCGGAAGTCACCGGCCTCAGCCCGGCGATCGTAAGCCAGATCGAACGCGGCCTTGCCAATCCGTCCTTCACCACCCTGGCGCAGCTGGCGCACGGCCTGGACATCCCCGTGGGGAAGTTCTTCGGCGGACAGGAAGAAACTCGGTCCCCCGTGGTCCGCAAGGCTGAGCGGCGAAATCTTAAAGGCGTTACCAAGAAGTCTGTGGGTGAGGCGGTCTATGAACTGCTCACTCCGGACCTCAACGGTGCGCTGGAGGCCCAATGGATCGTGAGTCCGCCAGGCCACGACACCAGTGCCACCCCTTTCCGGCACAGCGGCGAGGAATTCGGCATCGTTCTCTCCGGCCGGAAAGACATCTTCCTGGACGGCGAGTGCTACACCCTGGAGGAAGGCGATTCGATCACCTTCTCTTCGGATACGCCTCACTGGTACAAGAACAGCTACGAAGAGGTCTGCGTAGCGATCTGGGTTAACGCACCTCACGCGTGGTGATCAGCCGGCTCTAGCCGCGTCGCCGTAATCCGGTCCGGACACCTGAGTGTCCGCCGGAACCTTATCTACAATCCGCAGCAAGGTCCGCAACGGGCCGCGCTGCGTCATACCCTCTGCCGGGTCGATTTCGCGGTCAGCGTCGCCGCGAGCTCTTCCTGAGCACCGTCTTCTACGTCACCGGCCGCCTTCCAACGGCACTTTCGCCGGAAAAGTTAGGATCCCCATGAACCCGTCTACAGCCATGTCGTCGCTGGAACTCAGCACCACCACGGCGGACCTCACCGCTCCCGTCATCTCCCGCTCCGACGTCCTCGTGGTGGGTGGTGGCCCCGCAGGTGTGGCCGCCGCCGTCACCGCTGCCCGCTCGGGCGCCTCGGTCACGCTGCTGGAACGCTACTCCTCCCTCGGCGGCCTCGCCTCCGGCGGCATGGTCCTGGTCCTCGATGACATGATCAACGGCCAGGAAATCACCGTCACGGGCATCGTGTCCGAGTACGTCGAGCGCCTGCAGAAGCTGGGCCTGGCGATCGTCCCGCCTGCCGATGACCGCAAGACCTCCGAGGAACTGTGGAACAAGTGGGGCCGCTACGGCACCTTCGACTTCCACTCGCACACCACCCCCAAGCCGGTCTGCTACGCCGCCGCCTTCGACCCGGACGGCTGGAAGCGCGTCTCCAACGACCTCGTCCGCGAAGCCGGCGTCAACCTCCGCCTGCACTCCTGGTTCTCCCGCCCGATCGTAGACAACGGCGTCATGAAGGGCGTCATCTGCGAGACCAAGTCCGGCCCGCAGGCCTTTTTGGCCGACATCGTCATCGACACCACCGGCGACATCGACGTCGCCTCCCGGGCCGGCGCCAGCTACGTCAAGGACAGCTACCTCACCACGCTCGTCTTCCGCCTCGGCAACGTGGACACCAACGCCGCGGAGGCCTTCGAACAGGCCAACCCGAAGGAAGCCCGCGCCATCAACCGCAAGATCAAGCGCCTCCTCGGCGGCGCCTGGGAACTGTGGTGGCTCAAGACCCCCATCGACGGCGTCGTCTGGTGCAACGCACCCCACATGACCGGCTTCGACGGCGTCGACCCGGCGGACATGACGGCCGCCGAGTTCGCCGCGCGGGACCGCATCACCGAGGCCGTGGACTACGTCCGCGCCAACCTGCCCGGCTTCGAAAACTGCTACATGCTCGACGTCGCGTCCCAGATGGGCGTCCGCCAGACCCGGCTGCTGGAAGGCGAGTACGTCATGACCAAGGACGACGTCACTTCCCGCCGGCACTTCGCCGACACCGTGGCGCGCGGCCGCGACTACTACTACCCCTACCGCTCGCTGCTGCCCAAGGAAGTGGACCAGCTGCTCGTCGCGGGCCGGCACTACTCCGCCACCCCCGAGGCGCAGAAGATGTCCCGCGAAATCCCGCCCTGCATGGCCATGGGCCAGGCCGTCGGCGTCGCCGCCGCCCTCGCCATCGAGAACGGCACCCTCGTCCGCGACGTCTCCGCACTGGACATCCAGCGGGGCATGCGCCGGCACGGCGCGGACCCGGGCGACGTCCCGTCGTCGAACGCCACCCTCGACGTGGACGCGGTGGTGGGGGCATGAGCACCGTCATCGACCACCTGTTGTCAGGCACAGCAGAAGGCACTGCAACAACAGAAGGCACGACGGCGGCCCCCGCCGCCGCCGGTGAGCCCACTGGCACCCCGCTCCCGGCCGGCACCCCGCTCCCGCTCGAGGGCATCAAGATCGTGGACTTCACCCAGGTGTTCATGGGCCCGTCCTGCACCCAGCTGCTGGGTGACTACGGCGCGGACATCATCAAGGTGGAACGCCCGGGCGCCGGGGACATCTCGCGCAACTCGTTCCCGGACAAGGACGGCCAGGACAACCCGATCTTCCTGTCCATCAACCGGAACAAGCGCAGCATCTCCGTGGACACACGCACCGATGACGGCAAGGCGGTGCTCCGCCGGCTGCTGTCCGACGCGGACGTGGTGGTCAGCAACTTCCGCTCCGGCGTGATGGAGCGGATGGGCTTCGGCTACGAGGACCTCAAGGAGCAGAACCCGGGCATCATCTGGGCCTCCGGCACGGGCTTCGGCCCCGAGGGCCCCTACTCGCACAAGGGCGGCCAGGACGCGATCGCCCAGGCCTACTCCGGCGTCATGTGGCGCCGCGAGTCGGACGACGTCAAGCCGTCTATCTACCCCACTACCCTGTGCGACTACATCACCGGCATGCACCTGATGCAGGGCATCCTGCTGGCACTGCGCACCCGGGAGGGCTCCGGCGTCGGGCAGAAGGTGGAGGTGACCATGTACGACTCCATGCTGCACCTGCAGATGCAGGAGGCATGCATGCAGCTCAACCGCGGCTATGAGGTCAACTGGGGCGCCATGCCGCTCAGCGGCGTCTTTGAAACCACCGACGGCGCCGTGTGCATGGTGGGCGGCTTCACCCCGGACCCGCTGCAGCGCATTTCGGAGGCCCTGGGCCTGGACGAGGACCTCACGCTCCGGCCCGAGTTCGCCACCCTGGAGCAGCAGTTCCAGCACAAGCCGGCACTGCAGGCGATCTTCCGCGAGCGCATCGCCACCAACACCACCGAGTACTGGACCGGCAGGCTGGAAGATAACGGACTGCTCAACGCCCCCGTGCACACCCTGGAGCAGACCCTGGCCGATGCGCAGACGCACGCCAACGGCATGATCGTAGAGGCAGAACACCCCGGCGTCGGCACCGTGAAAATGCTCAACGCGCCCATCCGGCTCTCCGCCACCCCGCCCACCATCCGCCGGGCGGCGCCGCGGCTCGGCGAACACAACGTTGAGGTGCTGCTGGAGAACGGGTTCGACGCCGAGACCATCGAGCGCCTGCAGCAGCTGGGGGTCCTGCGATGACCGCCGTTTCAGCTGCTGAGAAGACGACCTCAGGTCCAAACACAGTCGACCAGGTCACGCTGACCATCGAGAACCAGGTGGCCACGGTGGTCATCGACCGCCAGCACGTGCTCAACGCCGTCGACGGCGGGGCCCAGGCCCGGCTCAACGACATCTGGGACCAGCTCGAGGCCGATCCCGACGTCCGGGCCGTGGTCATCACGGGCGCCGGGACCCGGGCCTTCTGCGTCGGCGCGGACATGTCCGCCTCCGCCGTGGACAAGACCGGCCTCGAATACTGGGCGGGCCTGGACCCGAACGGCTTCGGCGGGCTCAGCCTGCGCACCACGCTGGACATCCCGGTGATCGCCCGGGTCAACGGCTACGCGCTCGGCGGCGGCATGGAGATCGTGCTCGGCGCGGACATCGTGATCGCCGCGGACACGGCCCGCTTCGGGCTGACGGAACCGCGCGTCGGGCGTCTGGCGCTCGACGGCGGCATCCACCAGCTGGTGCGCCGCATCCCGTACACCCAGGCGATGGGCATGCTCCTGACCGGGCGGAAGGCCGAGGCCGCAGAGATGCAGTCCATGGGCCTGGTCAACGAGGTGGTCCCCGCGGACCAGCTCGACGCCGCGGTGCAGCGCTGGCTGGGCCAGATCCTCGCCTGCGCCCCCACCTCCGTCCGGGCGGTCAAGCAGATGGTCACGCAGACCGCGCACTTGACCGCCATCGAGGCCCGCGGGCTCCGGCTCCCGGCCCTGATGGCGGCGCTGGACAGCGAGGACTCCGCCGAGGGTGTCCGCGCCTTCCAGGAGAAGCGCCCGCCGCTCTGGCCGGGACGCTAGCCGTTCCACCGCCTGACATTCAGCCGGGCGGAGTTGAGTCGAAGATTCAGCCGCTCGAAGAACAACAAGAGCTTAGAAGGAGAAACCAATGCGGGAGTCACTGACACCCGGCGTGTGGGGCGTCGTCGCCACACCCTTCCAGGGCAGCGCCCTGGATGTCGACACGGACAGCCTGGCCGGACTCGTGGGCTATTACGAGTCGATCGGCGCCACCGGGCTCACGGTCCTGGGCGTCTTCGGCGAGGCCGCGGCCCTGACGGCAGCCGAACGCAGCCTGGTCCTGGAAGTGGTCATGGAGGAAACCCGCCTGCCCCTCGTGGTGGGAGTGACTTCCCTCTACACCGGCACGGCCGTCGATGAAATCCGTTCCATCCAGGCGGCCACCGGGGACCGTCTGGCGGCCGTCATGGTGCAGGCCAACTCCGCCAACCCCGGCGTGGTCATCGCGCACCTGAACGCCATCCACCAGTCCACCGGCGCCAACGTGGTGCTGCAGGACTACCCCCTGGCCAGCGGCGTCAGCATCAGCACCGAGGTTCTCATCACCGTGGTGCAGGCCTGCAGCTTCGTCACGGCGGTCAAGGCCGAGGCCCCGCCCACGTCCGTGGCGATCGGACACCTCACCGCAGCCTTGGACGTCTCCGTGTTCGGTGGCCTCGGCGGCCAGGGGCTGCTGGATGAGCTGATGGCTGGCGCCGCCGGGGCGATGACCGGGTTCTCCTACCCGGAAGCGCTGATCGCCTGCGTGCGGGCATGGCAGAAGGATGGCTACGAGGCCGCCCGCGATGCCCTGCTGCCGTACCTGCCCCTGATCAACTTCGAGCAGCAGGCCAAGATCGCGCTGGCGGTCCGCAAGGAATGCCTGCACCAGCGCGGACTGATTGCCGACGCCGGCGTCCGGGCCCCGGCCGCGGCCTTCCCGGAGGTTCTCCGGACCGGGCTGCGCACGCATCTGGCCGAGGCCGCCGAGGCCCTTGGCCCGAACCCGGCCATCGCCCTCACCATGGCGGGGAGGAACTAATGGACCTCGGAATCAGCGGGAAAACTGCCCTGGTGGCCGCCTCCACCGGCGGGCTCGGCCTCGCCGTCGCCCGGGCCCTCGCGGCCGAAGGCGTACGGGTAGCCATTACCGGCCGGCGCCGCGAGCGCGCCGAGGAGATCGCGGCCGGGCTGCAGGCCGACGGGCACAGCGCCGTCGCCGTCGAAGCCGACCTCAGCACCGCCGACGGCGTGGCCGCCGCCGTCGAACGCACCGTGGACGCCCTCGGGCCCATCGACATCCTGGTCCTCAACGGTCCCGGACCGAAGCCCGGCGCGGCCGCCACCCTCGGCGCCGACGACATCGCCGCGGCGTTCGAACAACTGGTCAAGCCGCACCACGCCCTGGTCTCGCACATCCTGCCGGGCATGCGGGAACGGCGCTGGGGTCGGATCCTGGCCGTCGGTTCAAGCGGCGTCGTGGCGCCGCTGCCCAACCTGGCCGTGTCCAACACCGGCCGCGCGGCGCTGGCCGGCTACCTCAAGACCCTCGCCGCCGAGGTCGCCCTGGACGCCGTCACGGTCAACATGCTCCTTCCGGGACGCATCGCCACGGACCGGGTCGCGGAACTGGACCACGCCGCCGCCAAGCGACGCGGCACCACGCCCGAGGAAATCCAGCTCGAATCCCGCAAGACCATCCCCGCCCGCCGCTACGGCGAACCCGAGGAATTCGGCGCCGCCGCGGCATTCCTCTGTAGCGCCCCGGCCTCCTACATCACCGGCGTGGCACTGCGCTGCGACGGCGGACTGATCCGCGGGCTCTAACCGCGGGCTCTAAACACTCAGCACACACCCTGCTCCGACTCTCCCGAAGGAACACCATGACTTCCACCGACACAGATATCTCAACGGCCACCGAGACTGCCATCGAGACTGCAACCGAAACCCCCACCGAGCGGGACCTCATCACCGCCCGGCATCTCATCAACGGCGAATGGCTTGGCGGGGCAGACACCGAGCGGATGAACCCGGCCCGCCCGGGCGAGCTCGCCGCCCTCTCCCCCAGCGGCACCGCAGCCGACGTCGACGCCGCCATCACTGCCGCCACCGCCGCGCAGCCGGCCTGGGCAGCCCTGCCCGCCCCGGCCCGCGGCGCCATCCTGATGGCCGCCGGAAACCTGCTTCTGGACCGCCAGACCGCCATCGCCGAGGACCTCGTCCGTGAAGAGGGCAAGACCCTCGCCGAGGCCAAGGGCGAGGTCAAGCGCGCCTCCGACGTGCTGCGCTTCTTCGGTTCCCTCGGCTGGGCCGCCACCGGCGAGGTGTTGCCCAGCGGCCTGCCGGACACCACCATCACCACCCGCCGCGAGCCGCTCGGCGTCGTCGGGCTCATCACGCCGTGGAACTTCCCCATCGCCATCCCGGCCTGGAAGGCCGCCCCGGCGCTGATCAGCGGCAATGCCGTGGTCATCAAGCCGGCCGAGCTCACCCCGCTCTCCGCCACGCACCTGGCCCGCGCCCTGCAGGACGCCGGACTGCCCGCCGGCGTGTTCAACGTGGTGCACGGCAAGGGCCGCGTGGTGGGCGACGCCCTGGCCCGCGATCCCCGCGTCGCCGGG
The DNA here is from genome assembly GCA_963722145.1 of uncultured Actinomycetota bacterium. GTDB lineage: Bacteria > Actinomycetota > Actinomycetes > Actinomycetales > Micrococcaceae > Arthrobacter. Next base: position 208,043 of record CAVRLW010000021.1, read on the forward strand.
ATCTCCTTCACCGGCTCCACCAACGTGGGACTCGGGCTGCAGGAGATCCTGAACGCCCGCCGCGCCCGGGTCCAGCTGGAAATGGGCGGCAAGAACGGCGTGCTGGTCCTGGACGACGCCGATCCCCGCAAGGCCGCCCAGGTGGTGGCGGCCGGCGCGTTCGGCCTCACCGGCCAGGCCTGCACCGCGACGTCCCGCGTCTACGTCACGCCCGGCATCCGGTCCGCGTTCCTGACGGCCCTCACCGAGGAGGCCGCGCAGTACACCGCCGGCGACGGGCTCGAGGGCGCAAAGATGGGCGCCGTGGTGAGCAGCCAGCAGTTCGAACAGAACCAGGCCGCGGTGCGCACCGCCGTCGAACGCGGCGCCACGCTGCTGCACGGTGCCTACGACGGCGGCACGGACGCCGGCTTCCTGTTCCCGGCCGTCATCCTCACGGATCTGCCGTTCGACGACGCCGCCGTAACCGAAGAGATTTTCGGGCCCGTGGTGGCCGTCCTGGAGGTCCCGGACTATGAGGCCGGGCTCGCCGCGATCAACGATTCCCGCTACGGCCTCACCGCCGGCATCTGCACCGATTCGCTGGCGTTCTCCACGGACTTCGCCGCGCGCGCCCAGGCCGGGGTCATCAAGGTCAACCGTCCGACGGCGGGCCTGGACTTGAACGTGCCGTTCGGCGGCGTCAAGGACTCCTCCACCAACACGTTCCGCGAACAGGGGAAGTCCGCGCTGGATTTCTTCACGTGGGGCAAAACCGTCTACACGGGTGTGTAGCCTGCCATGACGTACGTGATCGCCCAGCCCTGTGTGGATGTTAAGGACAAGGCCTGCATCGACGAATGCCCGGTGGACTGCATCTATGAGGGTGAACGCTCGCTCTACATCCACCCGTCCGAGTGCGTGGACTGCGGCGCCTGCGATCCCGTGTGCCCGGTGGAGGCGATCTACTACTCGGACGACGTCCCGGACGAGTGGGCCGATTACGTGCGTGCCAACGTGGAGTTCTTCGAGGAGCTGGGGTCGCCGCAGGGCGCCTCAGCCCTCGGAAACCTGCACCGCGACCACCCTGTGGTGGCGGACGCGCCCGCAACGTCTGTGCCGGAAACGGCAGGGTCTGCCGGCTGAGCCCGTGACTTATGGCTCTAGCCGCCGGCCGTCCGTCTGAGGAGCATCACAAGGGTCAAGACTGTGCCCGGCCAGGGGCATCCTCCTGCGCCGACCACAAATCCGACCCGCAAGAAGGACCATCATGTCGGTGGCCTGGACTCGAGCATCGTTCCGCCGGCTCACGGCCGCGATCGTCGCCGTCGTGCTCGCGGCGGCGACGGGCGGGTGCAGTCCGGGACCTGAGCCGCCGCTGCAGCCGGTGTCGCCCGATTCCGGCTACCGGACCATGCTCGAACAGTTCAGCCAGAGATTGCTCGACGACGGCGCCCCGGCCGTACTCATCCAGATCCGGGTGGGCGGGGACGAGTGGTCCGCGGCCTACGGTGTCCGAAACCTGGCCAGCCATTCCCGGGCCGAGATAACGGACCCTGTGCACGTCGGCGGCATCACCAAATCCATGGTGGCGGTCTGCGTGCTCAAACTGGCCGAGGAAGGCCGGCTGGAGCTGGACGCGCCGGTCAGCACCTACCTGCCGGAGTTTAACAAGGTCATGCACCCGCCGGGACCTGTCACCGTCCGCCAACTGCTGCAGCACCGCTCCGGCATGCCGTCCGTTGACGGGCCGTTGTTCGATCCGGCCACCGTGCGGAAAGCCCTGACCACCAGGGTGAGCCTGGCGGACCTGCTGGCCATGGCGGGGCGGATATCGTGGCGGGCGAAGCTGGCCCAGGGATTTGAGTACTCCAACTCGAACTACATTGCCCTGGCGCTGATCGTCGAGCGCCTGAGTGGCCGGCGGATCGGCGAGGTGATCAGCACCGACATCATCCAGCCGCTTGGCTTGAGCGAGACGTCGATGACGGCGGCCGGGCCTCCGCCGTCGTCCATGGTCCACGGTTACATCGCGCTGGACCGCAAACAACTCGACGTCACGTACCCGGCCGCGCAGATCGACAACGCCGCCGGCGGCATGGTGTCCTCCGTGGCGGACGTGAATACGTTCTACCGCGCGTTGCTGCAGAACCGGCTGCTCAAGCCGGACACGATCGCGCAAATGGAGAGCCCGCTCTACGCCAGGTACGGGCTCGGCGTGGTCCGCTGGAACGACCTCTGCACGAACGACTTCTACTACGGCCATCCCGGCGACGTGCCCGGCTACGGCATCATCGCCATGACCAGCGCGGACGGAACCCGGCAGCTCACCATGGCCGTGGCCTACCCGCCGGAACCGCTCCAGCGCGGGGACACCCGCATCCTGCACCAAATGGAATCCATCGCGGAGGAAACCCTCAACGCCACCTGCCGGACCGGGCCGACAGGGCCCCTCAACAATGCCGCAGGAAGTCCGGGCTGACGGCGAGGCCGTCTCCGTGACAATCAGGCAAGGGTCACTGCGACAATGGGCAGATGACAGCCATCATCCTCGTCTGGAACCCGGACGAATGGAACGATTGGACCTACCCGGCGGTACTGGAAGAGGTCGCCGAAACCGGCCGGTTCCTGGCCAGCTGGGAGGTCGGCAGTGGGCTCGGCACCGGCCTCGGCATGGGGCCGGGCCACGGCGACGTGGGCGGTCTGGCGGACGCCGCCGCCTCCGGCGCCTCCGGCGCGGACGCGTGGCTCGTGCTCCAGGGCCGACACGGGCGCGGCCTGATCGGCCACGGCGTTATCGTCTCGGAGCGGCCGGCTCCCCGGCTCCAAGCAGCGGACGCCGCGAGCGCCGCACCTGCCGGTTCCCCGCTTTACGTCCGCGTGGCCTTCGATGCCCTCCTGCCCGCCGGGGACCAGATCCTGCCCGCGGTCCTTCAGGAGACCGTGCCCGGACTCGACTGGGCAGCGCTGCACGGCCCCGCGCTGGCCGTCGACCCGTCCGTCGAGCCCCTGCTCCGCGAACTGTGGCGCGAGTTTGGCCCGTCGTCGGGGGCCGACCCCACCCAGCCCGTGCCCGGCACCGTCCCGGCGGTGGCGGTCAGCCGGGTCGAGGTGAACCGGTATGAGCACAGTCCCGATGCGAGGCGGGCCTGCATCGCCCATCACGGGACCAGCTGCGCTGTGTGCGGGTTCTCCTTTGAAATCGCCTACGGGGACATCGGCAAGGACTTCATTCCGGTGCACCATCTGGTCCCGGCGTCACAACTGGGCAGCACCTACGAACTTGATCCCGTCACGGACCTCGTGCCGCTCTGCGCCAACTGCCATGCCATGGCGCACCTCGGGGTGACCACGCCGCGCACGGTCGCGGAGCTGCGCCGGACCATGGCCGACGCAGGGTACCTGACCGGGCAGGCGCTGACCCAGAAAGAGCTCCAGGCCCAGCAGGATGCCCGGCGGATCCTAAAACAGAAGTAACGTTCTCAGGCGGACCACACCTGCCGGAACTTCCCGCTGCGGTCCGGCAGGGGCGGTTCCTCGGCAAACCGGACGTCCACGCCGTCGGCGCCCTGGGCCGCGAAGAACGCACCCAGGCGCTCCCGCACCGCAGCCTGCACGGCAGCCGGCATGGTGTCCGGCCAGAGCTCGAGCCGCACGTTGAGCGACCTCAACCCGGTGCGGATCGCCTGGAACCGGCGGACGCCGGCGGTTTCCTCGATCACCGTGCCCAGCGCCAACGGCAGCACGGTCACCACTTCCCCATCCAAAACAGCCCCGTCCACCACTGCCCCGTCCAAAACTGACCCGTCCGCCACTGACCCGTCAGCGGCAGCAAAGGTCAGCACGTCGCCGCTGCGGCCTTCGACCTGCAGCGCGGGAAACGGGCTGCCACAGGCGCACGGACCGGCACCCATCTGCACCCGGTCGCCGAGGTTGTAACGGATCAGGGGCTGGACTCGGTTGGCCAGGTTGGTGACCAGCACCGTATGGGAGAGTTCCCCTGCCGGGACGGGCTGGTACTGCTCGTCCACGGGTTCCACGATGTGCCAGTCCGCGTTGACGTGGAATAGCCCCTGCCGGCACCGGCTGGTCAGGGCGGGCACCTCCGAGGCAAGGTATCGCACGCTTACCCGGCAGCCCAGGGCCGCTTCGATGCCCGCCGCGGCAACGGCCGTCAGGGCCTCCCCGGAAGCGATTGCCAAGATCGGATGGATCCTGAGCCGTCCCGACTTTTGTTCAGCGGCCAGTTGCAGCATGGCGCTCGGGTACCCGTAGAGCAGGGTCGGCTGGAAGTCGTTGAGCTCCGCCACGAGTTCCGGGAGCGGCCGGAACACGGAAAACACGCGGACCCGGCGGGCCATTCGGGGGTTGCGTCGCCGCGCGGCTTCGGTCAGCACGACGCCGGCAAAGTGGTCCCCGTCCGCGATCAGCGCCCCGGCGCGCAGCCCCCGGCGGAGCAAAGCCCGGGCCTCCGCCGCCGTCACCAGCATCCGCCGTTCGCGGATCCGGACGAGGAGGTTCGCGACCTGCAACGAGTTCCGGTCATGGACCAGGACCGCGGGTTCCCCGGTGGACCCCGACGTCGTCATGACAACGTACTGCCCACGGTAGTAGCCGCCGATGCGCGAGGTATCGCCGAGGAGGTCTGCTTTCAGACCGGCGAGCGTAATGTGGGGGTCGGTCACCCAGTCATCGAAGCTTTCCATGAGTTCGCGCTTGCCCACCGGAGGCAGCTCCCGCAAATCCGCGACCGTATCCGGGACGTCCCGGTACAGCCGGCGGTAGAAGGGCGAGGCGGACCGGGCATTGTCAACGAGCACGGCGAGCCGGTCGCATTGCCGGCGCGCGATCGCGTCCTGACTGGCCCTCTCGGACCGCCAGATGTCCCACGCAATCCCGGTCATCTGCGTCATCCCAAGAGGAGAGCCGCGCATCACCCATCACCCTTTCACGGGACCTGCTCCTGAATCCGCTCTTCCACGCTCACACGTCACACCCTCTTCCACGCTCACACGTCACACCCTCTTCCACGCTGGCACGGCCGCGGCCGCCCCAACAGGGGCTTTAGGCACCGGCGGAACTTCGGCGCCTGCCCGGACACCGCCGAATTGCTGGACTAACTGGTGGCAGCACCACAGACTGTGTACAACAGCTGGCTGGGCGGCGTGAGAATTCCCGCCTCCAGGCCAGCCGGGGACTACCAGCAGCATCGTTTGGGGCTTTGCTTAATACCTTTTTCCGCCGCCGTGAAAGGACCTGGTTATGCCGGACTTGTCAGTTTTCTATCCGCTCATTTCGATCATCCTGGGGGCGGTCGCCGTCGTCGGCGTCATCTGGGTGGCAACAAAACTGATGTGGAAGGTGGCGGAGCCGAACGAGGCCCTCATCATCTCCGGGCTGACGCGCGGCACGCTGGAAACCCGGGAGGGCATGGACTTCAAGATCGTCACGGGAAAGGGGGCCCTGGTGCTGCCGGGACTCCAGACAGTGCGGGCGCTGTCCCTGACGCTGAATGAAACCGAACTCAAGGTCTCTTGCGTGACATCCCAGGGCATCCAGGTGATTGTCGACGGCGTGGTCATCTACAAGATCGGCGATGCCCCGCCGTTCATTGCCAACGCCGCCCGGCGGTTCCTGGGCCAGCAGCCCAAGATGGAAAGCCAGGTGTACAACGTCTTCGAAGGCCACCTGCGCTCGATCATCGGCAGCATGACGGTGGAGGAGATCATCCGCGAGCGCGACAAGCTTGCCTCCCAGGTCCGCAGCGCCAGCGGCGTCGAAATGGAAAAGCTGGGCCTCGTGGTCGATTCGCTGCAGATCAAGGACCTCCAGGACCCCACGGGCTACATCCAGAACATCGCCAAGCCGCACATCGCCCAGGTCAAGATGGAGGCCCGCATCGCGGAGGCCACCCGGAACCGCGAGGCAGCGGAAAAGGAAGCGGAGGCCGAGGCCATGATTGCCGACGCCCGGAGCGTGTCCGCGATCAGGCAGTCTGTGGCGCAGGCCAATGCCGAGCGCGCCAAGGCGAACGCAGCCCAGGCCGGGCCGCTGGCCGACGCGACGGCGCGTCAGCAGGTGGTGGTCCAGGAAACCGAGGTGGCCAAGCTGGAGGCCGACCGGGAGGAGCAGAAGCTGCAGACCTCCGTCCGCAAGCCTGCCGACGCGAGGGCCTATGCCAAGCGCACCGATGCCGAGGGCCAGAAATCCGCGGACATCAGCGCGGCCGAGGCGCTGGCCCGGCGCACCGAACTCGAGGCCCAGGCCAACGCCCGGCGGACCGAAGTGCAGGCCCAGGCGAACGCGACGGCGGCAGCCGCAGCAGCCGGGGCCACCAAGGTCACGGGCGAGGCCGAGGCGGCCGCCACGAAGGCCCGCGGCGACGCCGCCGCCTCCGCCATCAAGGCCAAGGCACTGGCCGAGGCGGAAGGCATCAAGGCCCGTGCCGAAGCGCTCGCAACCAACCAGGACGCCGTCATCTCCCAGCAGCTCGCCGAGAACATGCCGGCAATCGTGGCGGCGGCCGCCGAGCCGTTTGCGCACGTCGGCCAGATGACCGTCCTTAACGGCGGCGATGGGGTCAACCGGATGATCGGCGGGATTTTGGCACAGGTGGGCGATTACCTCCCGGCGCTCTCCACCGCGCTCAAGAACAGCCGGAGCGGCGCCAAACGGGATACCAAGGCTCCGGGGGCGTAGTGCCTGCCAGGCGTGGGGATTTTTGATGCACATGGTTTAGATCTACGGGGATTCTGATGCACAAGGATGTTGACCGGAGCCTGACCGGAAAGATTGGGCGGGTCACGGGTCGGATTGGCCCGGGCACCATCGGCGAGGTCATGCTGCCGGTCCGCGGCGGAACCAGCGCGTTCCATGCGCATCCGTTCGACAAGACCAGCGTTTTCGCGGTGGGCGAGCGAGTCCTGGTGATCTATTTTGAACCGCCGCAGACCGTGTTTGTGGACGAACTTCCGGATGTCCTCAAGGCCGATTGACCGCCTCTGGACGCTAGGAGGCGACGGGCGTATTCTGAAGTTCCGTAGCCTCTGGAGGTATCTCTGATGGAAGGCAATATGCGTGCGCGTGGCGGTCCGGCTGTGAGGTTGTCGATGGTTTTTGGCATTCGTTCCCTCTTCCCGGTCGGTAACTGGCCCGATCCGCTATAGCTCGTCTTTCGTCATGCCGTCCGGCACCGCTGCTTCGTCGGGTTTGCGCCGTGAACGCATGGCCGCAATCAACTACGCCCTCTTGGCGTCTCCCCGCTAGCTCCCCGCAGTTCCGCGCCCTTGTTCCCGCGCCCGTTTGCACCCTCCCCGCTCTGTTGACGGTTCCCGCCTGACCACGCCCACCTGTTAACCCACTCTTCCCCTGCCGGCCACGCCCGCTCCCCCGCGCCGCAAGCCGCCGCCCGCACCGTGGAGGAGTGAGGATCGCAATCGTCGCCGAATCATTCCTGCCGCTCATGAACGGGGTCACCCACTCCATCCTGCGCGTGCTGGAGCAACTGCAGGAGCGCGGGGACGAGGTGCTGGTGATCGCGCCGTCCACGCAGGACACGGACGTCCCGGACGAGGTCTATGGCGCCCACGTCCACCGGCTCCCCTCGGTCCCGCTGGCCGGCTATGCGAATGTACGCGTGGCGATGGGCGGTGTGTATCGGGTCAAGCGAATCCTTGCCGACTACGCGCCCGACGTCGTTCACCTCGCGTCCCCGTTCGTGCTCGGCTGGCGGGCAGCGCAGGCCGCCCACCAGCTCGGAATCCCGACGGTCGCGATCTACCAGACCGAGGTCCCCGGCTACGCGGGGCGCTACGGCGTCCCCTTCCTGGAGAACTGGGCCTGGAACCGGGTGGACCAAATCCACCTGCTGGCCTCGCGCACCCTGGTCCCGTCCACCTTCGCGCTCAACCAGCTCCGCGGCCGCGGCATTCCGCGCGTGGACATGTGGCGGCGCGGCGTGGACACGCAGCGGTTCAACCCCGCGAAGCGCGACGCCGGCTGGCGGGCTTCCGTGGCGCCCGGCGGCGAGCGCCTGATCGGCTACGTGGGCCGGCTGGCGGCCGAGAAGCAGGTGGAGGATCTGGCGGCGCTGGCGGATGTTCCCGGGACCCGGCTGGTGATCGTCGGCGACGGGCCGCAGCGGCCCGCCCTGGAAGCTGCCCTGCCGCAGGCAGTCTTCACCGGGTTCCTCGGCGGCGCCGACCTCGCCCGGGCGGTGGCGTCCTTCGATCTCTTCGTCCATCCCGGCGAGTTCGAGACCTTCTGCCAGACCATCCAGGAGGCCATGGCGTCCGGCGTGCCGGTGGTGGCCACGGGCCGTGGCGGCCCGCTGGACCTCGTGGAGAATTCGCGGACCGGCTGGCTGTACGAGCCCGGCGACCTCGCCGCGCTCCGTGCCCGGGTGATGGACCTGATGGGCGACGACGCCAAGCGCCGCGCGTTCGCCGCGGCCGCGCACGCCTCGGTCCAGGGCCGGACGTGGTCCGTCCTCGGGGCCGAACTCGTGGGCCATTACAAGGCCGTGATCCGGGAGCCCTCGATTGGCCGCTCCCCTCTCGTTGACCTATCACTTAGGGCGGCCAACCCGGGGTTTTAAGCACCCTACGTGATAGCGCAACGGGGCGTTTGCCCCTTCCCCGCGGGCCCGGACCCGCCCCGCCCACGTGTTGACACCGCGGGTACGCTCCGGGGCGCCTATGATTTCCCGTTGGGAGGGTTCTAAATGTCTCGTTGGCGGTCTCAAGTTCGCACGGCGGTAGCCGGATGACGGCGTCGTCGTACCCGGAGGAAGGCCCCGGCACGGTCTCAGGTGCGGTCCCGGGCTACGGGGATCTGGTGGAATCCAGTCCCGACGCCCTGCTGGTGGTTGCCGAGGACGGGACCATCAGGATGGTCAACACCGCTGCGGAGCGCATGTTCGGGTACGTCCGCGGGGAGCTGGTGGGCGCGGACCACCGCATTCTCCTGGCCGAGGGGTTCCGGAACGGGCTGCAGCGGCTGTTCTTCAACCTCCGCCGCGACGCCCATGCCCATGCCCATGCCGACGAGACTGACACCGCTCCCGTGGAGGCCTACGGGGTGAGGCGGGACGGCACGGAGTTCCGGGCCGAGGTGGCCGGGTCCATCTTCGTCGCCGGGGACGGGACCGGTGATGGTGCTGCGAGCATGATCGCCGCGGTCCGGGACACCTCGCACCGGCCGGAGAATGATGACAGCCTCCGCGAGGCCATGTCGCTGCTGAGCGCGACGCTCGAATCCACTGCCGACGGCATCCTGGTGGTCAGCAGCGAGGGCGAGATCGCCGGCGTCAACAATCAGTTCCTCACCATGTGGGGCATCCCGCGGGAAATGCTGGCCACCGGGGACGACGAGGCCGTCATGGGCTTCGTCCTGGACCAGTTGCGGGATCCGGCCCAGTTCGTCGAAAAGGTCGAGGCCCTCTACGCCGATCCCGCGGCGGAAAGCCACGACATCCTGGAATTCCGCGACGGCCGGACATTTGACCGTTATTCGCGCCCGCAGAAAGTCGCGGACCAGGTGGTCGGACGGGTGTGGAGCTTCCGCGATGTGACCGCGGCCAAGGTCGCCCAGGACCGGATCACCAAGGCCATGGCAGACCTCGCCGCGCAGTCCGCCCAGCTCAAGGCGCTGGCGTTCCGGGACGGATTGACCGGGCTGTCCAACCGCCAGCTGTTCAACGACAGCCTCGCCAGCGCCCTCGCTGGCCCGGGCGGCACCGCCGTGGACGTCCTGCTCCTGGACCTGGACGACTTCAAGGAAGTCAACGACATCCTGGGCCACCACGCCGGGGACCAGATGCTCATCGAGGTCGGCCGGCGGCTGCGCACTTGCGTCCGGCCGGACGACGTCGTGGCCCGGCTGGGCGGCGACGAGTTCGTGGTGCTCCTGGTCGACTCGGCGGAGCCCGAGGCCGTGGCTGCCCGGATCGTCGACTCGCTGCGCCTCCCGGTGTGGATCGACGGCACCATGTTGCGGCCCAGCCTCAGCCTGGGGCTCGCCTCGATCGGGGAGGCCGCCGTGGACGCCTCCGAGCTCCTCCGCCGTGCAGACGTTGCGATGTATGCCGCCAAGACCGCCGGGAAGAACCGGTACATGCGCTTCCAACCGGAGATGATGAAGGCCCTCGTGGACCGCAATGACCTCGAGGCCGGACTGCGGCTCGCCGTGGACAACGGACAGATCGCCGTCCACTACCAGCCGATCGTCTCCTCCGGCAGCGGGACAGTGACCCGGGTCGAGGCCCTGGCCCGCTGGGTCCGCGACGACGCGCTGGTTCCGCCCAATCAGTTCATTCCGGCGGCGGAACGCAGCGGCCTCATTGTCGAGATCGGCACCGAGGTGCTGCTGCGCGGCTGCACCGAGCTCAAGCCCTGGCTGGACGAGGACCCTTCCCGGTCCCTGGCCGTGAACGTCTCCGGGGTCCAGCTGCAGCACGGGGACTTCGCCGAGCTGGTCCTGGCCGTGACGGAATCCTGCGGCGTGGACCCGCGCCAGCTGGTCCTGGAGGTGACGGAGAGCGTCTTTTTCGAGGACGACTGCCACGTGATCCAGCAGCTTATGGGCCTGCGCACGGCCGGTGTCCGCGTGGCGCTCGATGACTTCGGCACCGGCTTTTCCTCCCTGGGACGACTGCAGGATCTGCCCGTGGACACGTTGAAGATCGATCAGTCGTTCGTGGCCATGATCAACACCGGCACGGAACAGTTGCCCATCCTGAACGCCATGATCGGCATGGCCCACGGGCTGGGGCTTACCGTCACGGCAGAGGGCGTGGAAACGGCCGCCCAGGCCGGCTACCTGATGAATCTTGACTGCGATTCCCTGCAGGGTTTCCTGTTTTCTGGCCCCCAGCCGGAGGCCGCGCTCAAGCCTGCGCTGGACCGGGCGGCCCGGGCCATCGCCGGGCTGCGGGGCGATCGGGTGCCCGGCAACCGGTGACCTGCAAAGTTCCGTGACCGATGTGCTGGACACCGGGCCGAAGGACCCTATGATTCAGGGAAACGCATTGATCCGGGCACCTCGGCCGGGAACATCATCGCTGAAGTGAACTTCCGTCGCTTGGGGGCCGGTATCGTCGTGGGAACTGGATTTGGTGAAGTCCTGCTGGAGCAGGGTCCTGATGCGTTTCTGCTGCTGACCGCGGACGGGACCATCGCCTTCGTGAATTCGGCCGCGGAACGGCTGTTCGGCTACCCCCGGGAGGAACTCCTCGGCGTTCAGCACACCATCCTGCTCTCGGAGGAAGCCCGCGGCGGCTTCCTCCGAGTCTTTGGCCGGCTGGGCCGCAAGAGCCAAGCCGGAAGCCGGCCGTTCGCCGCCGCCGGACGGCACCGGAACGGCGCGGAACTCGCCCTGGAGATCACGTGTTCGCTGGTGAGTATCGACGCCGGCACGGCCATGGCGGTAGCTGTCCGCGACGCCGAGCACCGGAACGACTCCGACTCCGGCCGGCGGCTGGCCGTCTCCCTCCTGGACGCCACGCTGGAATCGACGTCGGACGGAATCGTCGTGGTCTCCAGCGAAGGCCAAATCACCGGGATCAATGACCAGTTCCTGTTGCTGTGGGGCATGCCGCCGGAGCTGATCGCGGCCGAGGACCCCAGCGCGCTGGTGCGGTTCATCGCGGACCAGCTGGTGGACCCCGACTACTTCCTGCAGAAGGTTGCAGCGCTCTACGCGGACAGCCTCATGCAGAGCCACGACGTCCTGGAGTTCGCTGACGGCCGCACCGTGGAGCTGTACTCTCGCCCGCAGAAGGTGGCGGACGCGATCGTGGGACGGATCTGGAACTTCCGGGACATCACCTCACGCCGGCGTGCCCAGGACCAGGCCCGCCGCGCCATGGAGGAACTGGCCGAGCAGGCAGGAAAGCTCAAGGAACTGGCCTTCCAGGACCCGCTCACCGGACTGGCCAACCGGATGCTCTTCAATGAACGCGCCGCCGCGGCGCTGCTCACCCCGGAACCGGTGCACGTGCTGCTCCTGGACCTGGACGACTTCAAGGAAGTCAACGACGTCCTGGGCCACCATGCCGGCGACGAGATGCTGGTCGAGATCTCCCGCCGGCTCCAGAAGTGTGTGGGTCCGCACGGCACCGTCGCCCGGCTGGGCGGGGACGAGTTCGTGGTCCTGCTGGTCGGCTGCCGGGACGCCGACGCCGTGGCCCAGAGGGTGGTCAGCACCCTGAACGCCCCCGTCTCCATCGAAGGCACGCTCATGCGGCCGGGCCTCAGCCTGGGCGTGGCATCGCGCGACGCCGGGACGGAGACGTCATCGGAACTGCTGCGGCAAGCTGACCTGGCCATGTATGCGGCCAAGGAGGCCGGCAAAAACTGCTATGTGCACTTCCAGCCGGAGATGCTGGCCGCGCTGCTGGAGCGCACCCACCTCACGGCCGGGCTGCGGCGCGCGGTGGAACTGGGGCAGATCACGGTCCACTACCAGCCCGTCATCTCCAGCAACCGGCTCGAGGTTGTGCAGTTCGAGGCCCTGGCCCGCTGGGAATGGGAAGGCGAGCTGATCCCGCCGGACGATTTCATCGAGACCGCGGAACGCAGCGGCCTGATCCGGGAGATCGGGGCCGACGTGCTCAGGCGCAGCTGCACCGAGCTCGCCCCCTGGCTGGAGGAGGACCCGATCCGGAGCCTGGCCGTCAACGTCTCGGGCGTGCAGCTGCAGCACCGCGACTTCGCCGAGCGCGTCCTGGACATTGCCGCGTGGAGCGGAGTGGACCCCCGCCAGCTGGTCCTGGAGGTGACGGAGAGCGTGTTCTTCGACGCCCACTCCCACGTCATCGGTCAGCTCGAGACCCTGCGCGAGGCCGGCATCCGGGTGGCCCTGGACGACTTCGGGACCGGTTATTCCTCGCTGGGCCGCCTGCAGGACCTGCCGGTGGATGTGGTGAAGATCGACAAGTCCTTCGTGTCCATGTTGCAGACCGGCGTCGAAAAGCTGCCCATCCTGACCTCCATGATCCACATGGCGCGAAGCCTGGGACTGAAGGTCACCGCCGAGGGCATCGAGACGCCAGCCCAGGCACGCTACCTCATGGACCACGGCTGCGATGCCCTGCAGGGCTTCCTCTTCTCCCGCCCGGAACCCGGGGCGGCCAGGCAGCGGGCCGTCCTGAACTCGGCGGCGGCCATCGCTGACCTCGAGGGCGTGCCGCTCCCCGGGTAGCCGGGTTGGCCGTGAACGTCTCCGGTGCTAGGTTCCGGGCCGACATTTCCGCTGCTCAACGTAGCTGTGACTCATTGCTGGTCTGGCAGCAGACTGCCATTCTTGGTGAATCCGCACATCCGACAGCGACCGAAAGGAAGAGACGATGCCGCTCTATCTGTCGAAGTTCAGCTACACACCGGAGACCTGGGCGAGGCTGATGAGCAATCCCGAGGACCGCGGCAAGGCCGCCCAGGCATACATCGAATCGGTCGGAGGAAAACTCCATGGATTCTGGTACGCATTCGGCGCCCACGACGGCTATAACTTGTGGGAGGCGCCCGACAACGTGTCCATGGCCGCGGTTGCACTGGCGATCAGCGGAGGAGGCGCGCTGAGCTCTTTCGAAACGACAGTGCTCTTGACCGTCGACGAAACGATGGAGGCCCTGCGGCAAGCCGAACAGATTAAGTACCGGCCTCCCGGCACCTGACATTCCGGGCGCACTTGCACTACGGCCAAGCTGCAGTGCAACGCACTCCTGGTGCCCGGGTAGGCCGTCGCGGCCGGCGCGGTCGACACATTCGGTTGCGGCATGATGCCCAACACGTTCGGGGAGCCGGCACCGCATATGATTCAGTCAGCGCAGTGTGCCTGGCTCTCAGCAAGGAGCCCGCTGTCCGTATTATTCGCCTGGGGGGCTGTCAGACATCGTGGAAGCTGGTTTCGCACAACAACTGCTGGAGTACAGCCCGGACGCACTTTTGCTGGTCGGCCCGGACGGATCCATTTCCTTCCTCAACACGGCCGCCGAGCGGCTCTTCGGCTACCCCCGGGCGCAGCTCCTGGGCGCGGACCACAGCATGCTCCTGGCCGAGGCCTCGAGGGAGGAATTCCACGGCGTCCTGGCCGCCCTGGGCAAGGCCGCAGGGCCCCTCTCCCCGTTCGCCGGCTCGGGCCGACGGGCCGACGGCACCGAACTCCCGGTTGAAATCACGTGCTCGATTGTCCCCACCCCGGCAGGAACGGCCGACGCCGGAACGACCGTGGCCCTCTCCATCCGCGGCACGGCTGGAGCAGACCGCGCCGCCGCAGGGAATCCCGGAGGTCACCCCGGCGCCGGCAGCGCCGGCCGTTCCCTCAGCGGCGACTTTCTCCGCCGTCGTACTCCTGTTTCAGCAGGAGCTCCGGCGGCTGCCGTTCCAGCGGCGTTCGCGGAGCACGACGACGAACTCAAGGCGGGGTCCCTCCGCGACCCGCTGACGGCGCTGCCCAACGGTCCGCTCTTCAACGAGCGGCTCGCCGCGGCACTGCGCCGCCCGGATCCGGTGGACATCCTGCTGCTGAACCTCGATGACTTCAGGCACCTCAATGACGTGCTGGGACGCTCGGCGGCCGATGAGCTGCTGGTGGAACTGGCGAGCCGGCTGCGCAACTGCGTCCGCCCGCATGACACCGTGGCCAGGCTGGGCGGGGACGAGTTCGCGGTGCTGCTGACCGAGTGCCTCAACGCCGACGCGGTAGCCAAGCGGATCGCCGAATCCCTCTACGCGCCCCTGCGCGTGGGCGGCTCCATGGTCCGGCCCGGCGTGAGTATGGGCCTGGCGTCGAAGTCGGGTCAGACGCTGGACGGCGCGGAACTGCTGCGGCAGGCCGACGCCGCCATGACCGCGGCGAAAGCTACCGGGAAGAACAAGTGGCTGCGGTTCCGGCCGGAGATGCTGAGCACCGCTGCCCACAAGGCCGACGGCGATTCCGGGCTCCGGCGCGCCGTCGAGCTGGGCCAGATTTCGGTGCACTACCAGCCCGTGGTGTCGCCGGGCATCGGTTCGGTGGTGCAGTTCGAGGCGTTCGCCCGGTGGGAGCGGCACGGCCGGCTGGTGCCGCCCAACCAGTTCCTGCCCGTGGCGGAGCAGAGCGGCCTGATCCGCGAGATCGGCGATGAAGTCCTGCGCCGCGCCTGCGCCGAGATCCGGCCGTGGCTGGCCGGCGACCCCGCGTACAGCGTCGCCGTGAACGTCTCAGGCCTGCAGTTCCAGCACCGGGACTTCGCCACGGATGTGCTCGCGATTGCCGCCTCCACCGGCGTTGACCCGCGCCAGCTCACCCTTGAGCTGACGGAGAGCGTGTTTTTCGACGCCGCCTCGGACATACTGGGCCAGTTGCGGCAGCTGCGGGACGCGGGCGTCCGGGTTGCCATGGACGACTTCGGCACCGGCTATTCCACGCTCGGCCGGCTCCAGGAGCTGCCTCTGGACAACGTCAAGATCGACCGCTCCTTCGTGGCCATGATCAAGACCGGCCAGGAGCAGCTCCCGTTCTTTGCCACCATGATCAACGCCGCGCATGCCCTCAACCTGTTGGTCACGGCGGAAGGCATCGAGACCCCCGCGCAGGCCAAGTACCTGATGGACCGCGGCTGCGATTCGCTGCAGGGCTATCTGTTCGCCAAGCCGGCACCGGCCAGCCACCTGGCCGGGACCATGGAGAGCGCCCTGAACGCCCTGGACAAGGTCGACGCCGCGCGGTAGCCGACGGGCCTCGCCTCGGCAGCCCGGGTGCGAGCCGTCCGGTGCCGCGTCGCCGGTTAAACACGTCGGGATCCCCGCCGTTGGCGGGGATCCCGACAATTCACATCAGCGCTTTTCGCAGGCGATGCCGTCGTTGTCACGGTCGAGGTCGTATTCGCCCCAGTGCCGCGCACCGCCGTCGTTGTAGCTGTACATGGTGTTGTTGACGCGGAAGGTGGTGACCGGCTTGGGAAATGCTAACCCACGATTCCGCCGCAGGCGGGGAGGCTAGACTTGACGCTCAGCCCAGGTGATTTACTGCCGGTGGTCCAGCTTGTCGAGGTCCTGGGCCACCATCGCCTCGCTCCGCTGCCACAATGCTCGGGCGAGGCCCGCGTCGTAGGCCTGTTTGTTGGCCTTGGCGAGCGTCCGTTTGGCGTAGTAGGCGCCGGAGATCCAGTCGTGGCCCGGGGTGGCGCTGGCCAGCCACACAAGGGTGTCCGCGCCCTGGTCGGGGGTCAGCATGAAGCGCTTGAGGAAGGACGTGTAGGCCAGGCGCATGGGGCTCGTGGAGTCGGCCGCAAAGTTGGTGGCCACGCCGCCGGGGTGGAACGCCGCCGTCGAGATCCCCTCCGCGTTGTAGCGGTTGTGGAGTTCGGTGGTGAAGAGGATGTTGGCGAGCTTGGCGTTGCCGTAGGCGCGGTTGGTGGAGTAGCCTCGGGCCGCGTCGAGGTCGTCGATGTCCAGCTTGCCGAAGAGCGAGTTCGCGGCGCTCGAGGTGTTGATGACGGTGGCCTGGCTGGCGGCCAGCACGTCCATCAGTTCGGTGGTGAGCAGGAACGGGGCCAGGTGGTTGACCTGGAACGTTGTCTCGTGGCCGTCCACGGTGAGCTTGCGGGGCCCCATAATGCCGCCAGCGTTGTTCGCCAGGACGTCGATCCGCGGGTACTTTTCCTTCAGCTGCGCAGCCAGGGTGCGCACCTGGCCAAGATCGGCGAAGTCACTGACAAAGAAATCGGCGCCGATTTCGTTCGCGATCGCCTCGGTCTTCTGCGCAGAACGCCCGACGACGACCACGCGCTCCCCCTGCCGGGCGAAGGTCCGCGCTGCGGACGCTCCGATGCCGTCGCTGGCTCCGGTGATGACGATAGTGCGCTCGGGCATTGAGGTGTCCTTAGAACGAAGCGTTGGGCTGGTCTTTTGGATTCCAGCCCCGTCGAATTCTAACGAGCCCACCCCGGAGATCGTTCCGACAGAGCCGGGAGCTGCCCGGGAGTCTGCTGGGAATCTCGGGCTTAGATGCGCAGCGGCTCGATGTCAGCGCCAGTCGTCGATCACGTAGGCGTCGGGGTGGCTGTAGCCGGGCTCGTTGGGCCGGTGCATGGTCACGCCCTGCAACCCGGTACGGAAACCGCGGGCAACCATGCGCTGATAGGCATCCGGGCGGCCCAGGTTCATCCCGGCGTCGAGCCGACCCAGTCCGCGTTCGGCGGCCAGTTGTTCGCAGGCGTCGAGAAGTCGTTCGAATCTGTCACCGGCCTGCGGGCCGGGGCGTACGGCGCCGAACTTGACGAGGCACACATCCGCGCCGGCCTCCGAGCCCGGTCCGCAGTGACAGACGGCCAGCCCGTCGAGTCCCGACTCGCCCGGCAGCAGCACGGTGTCGCCGAGTCCCTGCGTGTGCGTGGCCACAATCTCGCGTTCCAAGTCCAGCCCCTCGTACACGGCGTCGGTCAGGGCACGACAGGCACTGAGGTAGTCGGGCCGCTCGACGGCGGACAGTTCGGCATACGTCGCCCGGCCGGGCACCGCGCCGCCGGCCGCGACCTGCTTATGCATGACGGCGGTCAGGAATCGGGGCCAGAAGCCGTACCGGCGGTAGAGCTCCAAGTGTTTAGGGCTGTGCGAGAAGGTGAACAGGCCAAGGTGGCTATTCCCCCAGGTCTCGAAGCAACCCATGATCGGCTCCATCAGGCTTTTGCCGACGCCGTGGTCCCACAGGTCCGGACGCACTGTCAACGGTCCGAAGAACCCGACGCTGCCCCAGTTGGCGGCGAAGTTCGATCCGGCGAGCTCGCCGTCGACCGTCGCGGCGAAGGCCGCGTTGGGATCGGCGGCAAAGCGAGTATGGACGTAGTCGGCGGTCCCGAACGGATCGGGGACCCCGAGGAACGTCCCGAACGCCACCCTGAAGATCTCGTCAGCGCGATCGAGGTCCGCCTCGCGCAGGGGGCGGACCGACACCGGGTCCCCGCCACTCTCTCGCCCGGTTTCCTGTGCGGTCATGAGACTCTCCCTCCACGACGTCTTCTTGCATCCAACCACCCGACGCAGCCCCATCGCGGAACGAGTCCAACCCTCCCGGCGACAGTGTCCCGTGGGGTGGTGTAAGTCGTTGCTTTGCGGTGGTGTGAATTATGGCTTGACTAGGGTGGTCCCGTCCAGAACCCGCGCATACCTGCGACGACGCCGCGCTCGGGGCCGGCCCTAACCATGCTCATCTGCGAAGGTGGTT
>CAVRLW010000022.1:0-703232 GCA_963722145.1 uncultured Actinomycetota bacterium
TGGCGTAGTGTTGTCTGTTGGTTGTCTGCCCCGTTGTGCCCTTTTGTGGTCGGGTGGCACCAACCAACCAATCAAAAACGTCCGCGGTCATGACCGGTGCAAACCGGGAGGCTGCGGCAACAACAGTTAGCGGAGGGTATGGCCAAGAAGGACGGGGTCATTGAGATCGAGGGCGTTGTGACCGAGGCGCTGCCCAATGCGATGTTTCGCGTTGAGCTCACCAACAAGCACATCGTTCTGGCACACATCTCTGGAAAGATGCGCCAGCACTACATCAGGATCCTCCCCGAGGACCGCGTAGTGGTGGAGCTGAGCCCTTACGACCTGACACGTGGTCGTATCGTCTACCGCTACAAGTAAACACTGGGCGGCCAGAGCAACAGCCGAGGGCCGGTCCAGCTGACACACGCAAAGGAACGCCATGAAGGTCAAGCCGAGCGTCAAGCAGATCTGCGAAAAGTGCAAAGTGATCCGCCGTAATGGCCGGGTCATGGTGATCTGCGAGAACCCGCGCCACAAGCAGCGCCAGGGCTAATTTCCTTCACGGGAAACCTGGGTTGCTAACCCACGCAAGTAAATAAAGGCAGCACAAGCTGAATTGGGACGTATTGAGCCCGGACAGCTAACCCCCGGTCGGAGGCTGGGGCCGCACTCAAACTGCGGGTGTACTGCCTACGACCTCCGGTTTATACAAGGAGTACTGCCAATATGGCTCGTCTCGCTGGCGTAGACATTCCCCGCGAAAAGCGGTTGGAAATTGCGCTTACTTACATCTACGGCGTGGGCAAGACCCGTGCACACGAAACCCTGGCTGCCACCGGCATCAGCGCTGACGTTCGGGTCAAGGACCTGACCGACGCACAGCTGGTTGAGCTGCGTGACTACATTGAAGGCAACTACAAGGTTGAGGGTGACCTTCGCCGCGAAGTAGCCGCTGACATCCGCCGCAAGGTTGAGATCGGCAGCTACGAAGGTATTCGCCACCGTAAGGGCCTGCCCGTACGCGGACAGCGTACGAAGACAAACGCCCGTACCCGCAAGGGTCCGAAGCGTACCGTCGCCGGCAAGAAGAAGGCCCGTTAATCCCTGAGGGATTAACCAGACTTCCCCCAATAACTTTCTGTAGGAGAAAAAATGCCCCCGAAGACTCGTGGCGCGGTTCGCAAGCCGCGTAAGAAGGACAAGAAGAATATCGCGCTTGGCCAGGCGCACATCAAGAGCACCTTTAACAACACCATCGTGTCCATCACGGACCCGAACGGTGCTGTCATCTCCTGGGCTTCGTCCGGTGAGGTTGGCTTCAAGGGCTCGCGTAAGTCCACCCCGTTCGCTGCCCAGATGGCCGCCGAAGCCGCCGCAAAGCGTGCACAGGAGCACGGCATGCGCAAGGTTGACGTGTTCGTCAAGGGACCGGGTTCCGGACGCGAAACCGCCATCCGCTCGCTGCAGGCCGCTGGCCTCGAGGTTGGCTCCATCCAGGACGTCACCCCCAGCGCCCACAACGGCTGCCGTCCGCCGAAGCGCCGCCGCGTCTAAGGCTTTCCAGCGCCCAGGAGCTTGCCCGGACCCTCACCGGTCCGGGCAGGCCCGGCCGCGTTAAGTCTTCAGACCGATCTTTCCACCACCTGTGTTGCGTCATATAGCGGATGCTCGCCGAAAGGAAACCTAAGTGCTCATTGCACAGCGCCCCACCCTCTCCGAAGAGGTCGTCTCCGAAAACCGCTCCCGGTTCATCATCGAACCGCTGGAGCCGGGCTTTGGTTACACCCTCGGAAACTCCCTCCGCCGTACCCTGCTCTCCTCCATCCCCGGTGCCTCTGTAACGAGCATCCGGATCGATGGCGTGCTGCACGAGTTCACCACGGTTCCGGGTGTCAAGGAAGATGTCACCGAGATCATCCTGAACATCAAGAACCTGTCGGTTTCCTCCGAGCACGACGAGCCGGTTGTTGCTTACCTGCGCAAGCAGGGCCCGGGAGTCGTCACCGCCGCGGACATCGCTCCGCCGGCCGGCGTCGAATTCCACAACCCGGATCTGCACATTGCCACGCTGAACTCGAAGGGCAAGTTCGAACTCGAACTGACCATCGAGCGCGGTCGCGGCTACGTTTCGGCAGCTCAGAACAAGTCCGGCGACTCCGAGATCGGCCGCATCCCGGTCGACTCGATCTACTCGCCGGTCCTGAAGGTTACTTTCCGCGTGGAAGCTACCCGTGTTGAGCAGCGCACTGACTTCGACAAGCTCATTGTCGACGTCGAGACCAAGCAGGCAATCGCCCCGCGCGACGCCGTTGCTTCGGCAGGTACCACCCTGGTGGAACTGTTCGGTCTGGCCCGCGAGCTGAACACCGCAGCTGAAGGTATCGAGATCGGCCCGTCGCCGACGGACGCTGCCCTGGCAGCCGACATGGCTCTGCCGATCGAGGATCTGGACCTGACGGTCCGTTCCTACAACTGCCTCAAGCGTGAGGGCATCCACACCGTGGGTGAACTCGTTGCCCGCTCCGAGGCTGACCTCATGGACATCCGCAACTTCGGTGCGAAGTCCATCGATGAGGTCAAGGCCAAGCTGGTCGAACTGGGTCTGTCCCTCAAGGACTCCCCTCCCGGTTTCGATCTCGCAGCACGTGCCGCAGCCATCGAAGAGGACGACGCCGCGTTCAGCGACGACGAGCTCTAACCAACAGATCTTGGCCGGCTGGCTGGATGCACCCTGGTGTGCGCAGCCCAACGGCTTCCATATGAGGAGAAACTATAATGCCTACCCCCGCTAAGGGTCCGCGCCTCGGAGGCGGAGCGGCTCACGAGCGTCTTATGCTCGCGAACCTGTCCGCCGCACTTTTCGAGCACAAGCGGATCACCACCACGGTGACCAAGGCCAAGCGCCTGAAGCCGTACGCCGAGCGTCTGGTGACTTTCGCCAAGCGTGGCGACCTCGCTTCCCGCCGCCGTGTACTCGGCCTGATCAGCAACAAGGGCATCGTCCACGAGCTGTTCACCGACATTGCACAGGCAGTGGAGAACCGCGATGGCGGCTACACCCGCATCACCAAGATCGGCAACCGCAAGGGCGACAACGCTCCCATGGCTGTCATCGAACTGGTTCTCGAGCCGGTTTCCGCGAAGCAGGCCGTTGTAGCCGAGGCTACTTCTGCTGCCCAGCGCGACGCTGACAAGAAGGACTCAGACAAGAAGGACGCCGAGAAGGCCGAAGCAACTCCGGTTGCCGAGACCGAAGAGGCTCCCGAGGCTGAGGTCGCTGAGACCGAAGCCACAGCTACCGAAGAGGCTCCGGCCGCTGAGGAAGCTGCTGTTGAGTCCGAGAAGGACGCGAAGTAATTCGCTAAATCTTTCTTATAGACTTAAGTCTATGAACGAGCTCAAACCCGCTGCCCCCGTCTTGGGGGGCGGCGGGTTTTTGCGTATTCGGATGGATGTGGCGTACGACGGCGGACCCTTCAGCGGGTGGGGTGTACAGCCGGGACTGCGCACCGTTCAGGGCGTCCTGGAGGAGGCCCTCGCGCTGCTGATCCGCCGCCCCATCCGCGTCACGGTCGCCGGGCGCACCGACGCCGGCGTGCACGCCCGCGGCCAGGTGGTCCACCTGGACCTCAGCGAGGCAGAATGGCTGGGCTTGAACCGGGGCGCTGAACTCGATCCCGCGGTTGCCCTGCTCCGCCGCATCCGCGGCGCCTTGAGCCGGGGCCTGGGCGACCTCAGCGGCGCGATCGAGGTGCACAGGGTGAGCCTGGCGCCCGAGGGCTTCGATGCCCGGTTCTCCGCCCTCTGGCGCCGTTATTCCTACCGGATCGCGGACGGCCCCGCGCTGTGGGACCCGCTGGGGCGCGCCTCGACCCTTTGGCATAGGGAACCGCTCGATGTCGGGCTCCTCAACGAGGGCGCCGCACCGTTGCTCGGGCTGCAGGATTTCCGCTCCTACTGCAAGCCCCGCGAAGGCGCCACGACCATCCGTGAACTGCAGCGCTTCGAATTTGCGCGCGGCACCGACGGCGTCATTGTCGCCACCGTTCAGGCCGACGCGTTCTGCCACAACATGGTCCGCTCCCTGGTGGGCTCGGCGTTGTACGTGGGGGAGGGCGTAGAAGCCCCGGGCTGGCTCTACGAGCGGCTCCTCGCCCGGCAGCGCGACGCCCGCTCCGTGCTGGCAGCCCCGCACCCGCTGGTGCTCGAGGAAGTGGCCTACCCGACAGAGAGCGGCATGCTGGCCCGGGCCGAACTGACCCGGGCCCTGCGCGCGTAAGACCGCCGGAACACGCGGCTGCCTAGAAGGCGGCCGGGGGCCCGTCGACGGGCAGCTCGAGAGTGAAGGTGCTTCCGTGTCCTGGACGGGTACGGCAGGAGATGGATCCGCCGTGCCGTTCCACGATGGCCTTCGTGATGGACAGCCCCAGGCCGGCACCCGGAATGGCACCGTCTCGCACGGCCGGGCTGCGGAAGAAGCGGGTGAAGACCCGCCCGGCGTCGGCAGCGGTCATGCCCATGCCGGTGTCCTCGACGTGCAGGCGCACCAGGCCGTCGCCGGTGCTGGCGGAGACCCGCACCGATCCGCCGTCGGGCGAGTACTTGATCGCGTTGGACACGAGGTTGTCCAGGGCCTGGCTGATCCGGAGCGGATCAACGTGGGCCCAGAGCGGGCCCCGAACGTCCATGGCTAGGGAGACACGGGACGCCTGGGCATGTGCCTGGGCCGAACCGAGGCTCGCCTCCACGAGCCCGGCGAGGTCCGTGCGGCGGGGATGGACATGGACCGCGGCGCTGGCGGACATGAGAAGGTCCGACACCAGCGCCAGCAGCCGCTCCGCGTTGCGCTGCGCCACTTCGACACGGCGCACCACCGGACTGTCCAGGCCCTCCGTGTCGGCTAGCACCAGATCCAGGTTGCCGATGATGGACGTCAGCGGCGTGCGGAATTCGTGGGAGACGGTGGAAACGACCTCGTCCTTCGCTGCGAGGGCGTCCACCAGTCCGGTGACCTCGTTGAAGACCACCACCGCGCCGCGGAAGTCACCGGCGTCGTCCTTCAGGGGCCGGGCTCCCGTCGAGACGACCCGGCTGGCCGCCGCCTCGCCGAAGCAGACAAGGTAGTCGGCAAAGGACTCACCTGCCAGCGCCCGCCGGATGGGACGGCGCTCGAGGGGCAGCGGGGTGCTTCTGTCTTGCCCGGTCAGGACGAGCTGGCCCTCTTCCTCCGCCAATCCTTCCGGCGACTGCGCCGCCGACTGCGCCGCCGGACGGGGCGCGGTGGCGGCGGAGTCCTCCAGTTGGGTCTGCCAGCTGTTGGTCAGCAGACGGCGGCCACCGGCGTCGACTGCGACGATCCCGACGTCGACAGTGTCCAGAATGGTGTTCAGGAGCAGTTCGCGTTCCCTGCTGTCCGCGAGCAGGACCTCCAGCTCGGCTTCCTTGGACTTGATCCGCCACTGCTCGTGCCGTAGGCGTGATCGCGCGAATCGCATGGCCAGGGAGACCGCGAGCATCATCAGCGGCACCAGCACGGCTTC
Source organism: uncultured Actinomycetota bacterium (assembly GCA_963722145.1). GTDB lineage: Bacteria > Actinomycetota > Actinomycetes > Actinomycetales > Micrococcaceae > Arthrobacter. The sequence continues at coordinate 5,523 of CAVRLW010000022.1, forward strand.
GGCGGTGCGGGCGGCAAGCGGTGCTGTGCGATCAGCGAGGAGCCAAGGCAGGGCGGCCAGCAGGGGCACCGTGAAGCTGAGTGAAAGACTCGCGGGGGCGGACAGGCTGGACGCCGAAATCCACACCACGGGAAGGACGGAGAGCACACCGGGATCCGGCAGGCCGGCCGAGGTGCCGTCCCGGAGCAGTCCGATCGCGACCAGGTCCAGGACCGGGATCACGAGCGGCGCAAAGGGTCCAAGCCGCTGCCAGGGGACCAGGACGCAGGCCGCAAGCAGCGCGGCCTGCAGGACGAGGGCGTACCGGCACAAGGTGCTGTCCAGAAGGCCAGGCCACGCGGTGGGGGCAGCGAGCACGACTCCGGCCATCATCACGGTCAGCGGCAACTGGCACACGAGGACCCGCGCGCGCGGCCCCAGAGCCTTGCCGTATCGATCCGCACCGCGGATCAGCCGCTGTCTAAGCAAAGACGCCGCGCCCCCTTCCCGTTGCTCCAGTTTTACACCTTGTGTCACGCAAATTTGACATAAATCGAAGTTTTGCTATTTCTATTACCGAGCAGCCGGGAATTTGCCCCTTAGGGTGGGTATTCTGGCAATGCCGGTGGGGGCCGGCGAGATCATTGCTGCCGCCGCATCCGCGAACGGCAGCGCAGCGTGACACATGAGGGGGGCCATGACCGACCTGGGAGTCGCCGTCGTAGTAGAAGACGACGAAGATGTCCGGAACCTTGTCGAAGCCGTATTGAGCCAGGCAGGTTTCGAAGTTCATTCGGCAGCCGGCGGGCGTGAGGGGGTCGACGTCGTTAGGGCGCGGGAGGCGAGCGTGGTCACCCTGGATGTCGGGCTTCCCGATATCGACGGCTTCGAGGTGCTGCGCCGGATCCGGCAGTTCAGCGACGCCTACGTGGTCATGCTGACAGCGCGCACCGACGAACTTGACACGCTGACGGCGTTTCATACCGGAGCTGATGATTTCCTGGCGAAGCCCTTCCGGCCACGCGAGTTGCGTGCCCGTGTCGGCGCCATGATGCGCCGGCCCCGGCAGGACATCCGGGCCGCGCAGGAATCCGGGACAGATCCTGTGGCTGCCGCCGCCCCGGCACCTTCCCATACCCCGGTGCTGCACCACAACGGCCTGGACCTGAACCCCGAGACCCGGTCCGTGAGTGTCGACGGCGTGGCGATCAGCCTGACCCGCAGCGAGTTTGACCTCTTGCAGGCCCTCCTCAAGGGCGCCGGCGCCGTGCGGTCCAAGACCGAACTGGTGCGGGTAGTTCGGGGCGATTACTACCGGGCGGACGCCTACATCAGCGAATCCGACGAACGCGCCGTCGAGGTGCATATCGGCAACCTCCGGAGGAAGCTCGGCGAGGACCCGGTGCAACCGCGTTGGCTGCAGACCGTCCGCGGCGTGGGCTACCGGCTTTCGCCGGCGCGGTAGCCTCCTGCCGGGCTGGAGTCTGGCGCCCGGATCGCCTGTTGGGGGCAACGGTACCGGCGGCCCTAGCTGTCCCACAGGACATAGCTGAACTGGAGCTCGTCCACGGTTTCCCCGCCGCGCTCGGCAACGTCGCGCAGGAGCGACAGGGCGTGGCCCATGTCGCCGGCCCTCAGCGCGCTCTCCAGTTCACCGGCCAGCTGGGCCAGGCGCAGGCCGCCCACCATGGCCGAGGACGTCTTCAGGCTCAGCACCGCGTCCATCGAGCCAGCGAGATCCCCGCGTTCGAGGGCCGACGCCAGTGAACGGTAGCGCTGGTCCCACATCCGGGTGTAATCCCTGGCAAATCCCTTCGCCACGGCCGGACTGTCGAGCTGGGCGCCGAGGTCCTGAAGCGCGGCCGGGTCCACGAGCGGGGGTGCCGCCGGGAGGACCGCCGGCTCGCTGGACGCCGTTAAGGCAGGCGCAGGCAGTCCGGGAGAGCTTGTGGGAGCGAGGGCAATGCTCGCATCTCCGTCGTCGGGGCAAGAGCTGGGAAGGGACATGTGACCACGCTACTTGCTGATAGGGGCGGTGCCTTGCAGCCCGGCCTATCCTGCGGAAACCCTGAGGATTTCCGCAGGGGAACCAATCACGCGCCGCTATTGCCGGCCATGGCCCGACCGTGACGGCGGCTGCTACTGGCCGCTGAACGTGTCAATGGCGTTGATGACGGCCGGACCCAGGATGGCGATGAAAAGCACGGGGAAGATGAAGAAGAGCAAGGGGAACAAGATGGTGACAGGCAGCTTCATGGCCTTCTCCTCGGCCCGCTGCCGGCGTTTGACCCGCATGACCTTCGCCTGGATTCGGAGCACGCGGCTGATGGCGATGCCGTAGGTGTCCGCCTGGACTACAGCCTGGACAAAGCTGCGCAGCTCGGGGATGTTCGTCCGTTCGGACAGCGCCTGATAGGACTCGCGCCGGCTGCGCCCGACCTGCATGTCCTGCAGGGTCCGGACCAGTTCCTCCGCCAGCGGGCCCTTGCCGTTCTCGCCCGCCCGGGCCATGGCACCTTCGAAACCGAGGCCCGCTTCCACGGAGATGAGCATCTGGTCCAGGGTGTTGGCCAGTTCCAGCTGCATGGTCTTCTGGCGCTCCTGGCCTTTGCTGTAGAGCAGGAGGTCGGGAATGAAGTAGCCCAGCAGGAACACAAAGACCCCCACCAGCTTGAGGATCGGCGTCGGGCTGTTGGCGCTGATCCAGAAGCCCAGGAGGGCGCCGAGCAGGCCAAGGAGCGGCTTGGCCGCGAGCACGCGCCCCAGCGGCAGGGAGGCGGGGCGCCCGGCCAGGGACAGCAGCCTGTCCAGCTTGCGGACGTAGCCCGCGGGCGTCAGCCGGTAGCCGATCCGTTCCAGGGCGCCGCTGCGCTTCGCGCTGGGTGAGTTCGGCAGGGTCCGCGCCGAGCGCGAGAATCTCCCGGATGGCACGCTGCGATTTCCGGTCAACGGAGAGCAGGGACCAGGCAAGATAGCCGAGCGGCAGGCAGACCAGCAGGAGGGCGAGAAGTATTCGGGAATCCATCACGTCCTCAGAACTTCAGGTCGATGATCTTGCGCATCCACAGACCGCCAATGGTCATGAGGATGACTGAAGCGGCGATCATGCCCCAGCCCAGCGGGTGCGTGAACATGGCGTTCATGTAGCCGGGATTGACCAGCATCAGCATCACCACGATCCCGATCGGCATGGCCATGAGGATATAGGCGGAGAACTTGCCCTCGGCGGCGAGGGACTTGATGTGCCCCTTGATCTCGCTGCGCTCGCGGATCGTCTCGTTCACTTGGTCCAGCACTTCGGCCAGGTTGCCGCCCACTTCACGGTTGATCTGGATGGCCTGGGCAATCCAGACAAAGTCCTCGTTCCGCATCCGGTCCGCGGTGTCGGTGAGGGAGGCCAGGAGGTCCCGGCCCAAGCTGGTCTCGGTGACCACGCGGCGCATCTCCTCCGAGGTCGGGCTCTGCGACTCGGTGGCGGCGGCGTCAATGGCGCGCAGGATGCTGTGCCCGGCCCGGAGGCCGCCGGCGAGCAGCTGGAGGGTGTCGCCGAGTTGCTCGTCGAATTTGGCCCGGCGCTTGCCTGCCAGGAAGCCGATCACGAGGTGCCCCACGAGCGGCGCCAGGAGGACCAGACGGACCGCCAGCAGCGGACCTGCGACAACCAGGCCGACCAGCGCCCCGACGAGGGCTCCGGCGCCAAGCAACACGAAAAAGTCGGCCTGGCTCAGCCGCAAACCGGCATGTTCCAGGGCTTCCCGGTTGAAGAGCCGGACCTTCCGCTGCGAAAAGTAGCCGTCCACCATGCCCACCGCGGAACCGGCGAGGCGGGTCAGCTGGGAGTCGGGCTGGTTCTGGAGGGGGCGCCGGCGGTCCAGCGGCACTCCGCCCCCGCCCGTGGCGAGCAGCGCGTAACCAAGCAGCAGGACGGCGGTGAAGAGCAGCCCCACACCGATGGGCAGCAGCGTCATGGCCGCCTCACACCCGTCCGGCCGCGGTCAGCGGTGCCGCGAACACACTCGGCGAGACGTGGATGCCCATGTCCTCGAAGCGGTCGATGAAGCGGGGCCGGATGCCGGTGGGGACCGGCCTGCCCAGGAACCGGCCGTGGGCGTCCACGCCGGCAGAGTAGTCGAACACAAAGGCGTCCTGGAGTGTGACGATGTCTCCTTCCATGCCCTGGACCTCGGTCACATGGGTGATCCGCCGGGTGCCGTCCCGAAGCCGGGAGATCTGGATGATCACGTTCACGGCGGAGGCGATCTGCTCCCGGATGGCGCGCAGCGGCAAGTCCATGCCCGCCATCAGGACGAGGGTTTCAAGCCGGGCGACGGCGTCGCGCGGGGAGTTCGAGTGGACGGTCGAGAGTGAGCCGTCGTGGCCGGTGTTCATGGCCTGGAGCATGTCCAGCGACTCGCCGCCACGGACCTCGCCCACGACGATCCGGTCCGGACGCATACGCAGGGAATTCCTCAGCAGCTCGCGGATGGTGACCTCGCCCTTGCCCTCGGTGTTCGGGGGGCGGCTTTCCAGCCGCACCACGTGCTGTTGCTGGATCTGGAGTTCGACGGCGTCCTCGATCGTCACGATCCGCTCGTCCTGGGGCAGGAAGGAGGACAGGACGTTCAGCAGGGTTGTCTTGCCGGTGCCCGTGCCGCCGGAGACGATGATATTCAGCTTGGCCCGTACACAGGCGTTGAGCAGTTCCGCCATTTCCGGGGTCAGCGTGCCGAATTCGATGAGGTTCCGGACCGTTAGCGGCACTTTGCTGAACTTTCGGATCGTCAGCGAGGACCCTCCGACCGCGAGCGGCGGAATGACGGCGTTGACGCGGGACCCGTCCTCCAGCCGGGCATCCACGAGCGGGGACGACTCGTCGATGCGCCGGCCCACCTTGGACACAATGCGCTCAATGACTTTGCGCAAATGGTCTTCGGAGCTGAAACGCGATTCGGTCAGGGTCAGTTTTCCGTTCCGTTCCACGTAGATCTGATCCATGCGGTTGACCATGATTTCTGTGACGGCGGGATCGTCCAGGAGGCGCTGCAGCGGACCGTAGCCTAAGACGTCGTCGGCCACATCGCGGACCAAGCGGGAACGCTCCTCGGCGGACAGCGGAACCTGCTCGGCATCGATGATCCGGATGAGTTCCTCCCGCGCCGAGGTGCGGAGTTCATCTTCCTTGATGGCGGAGTCGTTGAAGCGCGCCCCCATCCGTTCGAACAGGGCGGTGGCAGCGCGTTGCTTGAGCGCGGCGAAGGCATCGACCGGCTGCTGGCCCTTGGGCCGGGGCACCTCCTGGGATTCCGCAAACGCCGGGTGGGGCGCCGGCGCGGGTGATGCGGCGACGACGGCGCCGCGGCGGCGCCGTCGGCTCGCCGCCGCGGGGGCCGGGGACACGGCCGGTGCGGCGGCAGGGGTTCCTTCGGCGGTACGGAGACGCTCGGAAAGCTTCACTTAGACCACCACCCGACGGTGGAGCTTCTTTTGCGCGGTGGCACGCCAAGCCGGATCGAACCGGGCTACGAGCTGCCGGAGTCCCTTGACGGCAGGGTCCTTCCGTCCGTCCTGAAGTACCGGAATGCCGCGGTTGGTCGAGAACGCCACGGCCTTGGACCGGGGGATGCTGACATCCACGGGTGCCCCGATGGTTGCTTCAACGTCCTGGACGCTCAATCCGGACTTCGAGTCGGCCATGTTCAGCACCACGTGCCGGCTCTCCGGCAACAGGTCCAGTCTGCGCAGGATCTGGAGCCCGGACCGGAGCCCGCGGATGCTGGGTACGTCCATGGCAGTCACCCAGACCACGTCCGTGCACTGCTCCAGGGCGGCGAGCCCGACCTCCGGCAGCCCGGGCGCGGTGTCCACCACGACGTACTGGAACTGCTCCGCGAGCTGCTCGAGCAGCCGGGTGACCTGCTGCGGAGTGATGTCGTCGGCTTCCTCCGGTGTCCGCGGACCGCAGAGGGCATAGATGTTGCCGGGATGGACGGTCAGGAAGGCCTTGAGGACCAGCGAGTCCTGGCTGGCCGCCGCCGAGACGGCGTCCGTGACGGTGTGTTCGGGGTTGAGGTAGAGCCCCGAGGCGACGTCCCCGAACTGCAGGTCCAGGTCCACAATGACCACCCCCATGGGGGCGACTCTTCCCAAGCCGATGGCAATGTTGGTGGCGATGGTGGTCTTTCCGACGCCGCCCTTGGGGGAGAAGACGCCGATGACCAGGCCCTTGTGGCTCTCGGCCTGTTGGACTGCCGCGGTTCGGCTACGGCTGGTGAACGACTGGCAGGCCCGCTCCAGTAGCATGCGGATCTGGGCGGGGTCGGACTCCGGGCTGAGGATGTCCCGGATCCCGGCCCGCATGGCGAGCAGGACGAAGGAGGGGTCCGGTTCGCCGACGAGGACGACGCTGAGTTCCGGCACCTGCACGCCGAAGACCGTGGCGAGGGTCAGGGCGTCTTCGACCGGAACACCCGGGCCGAGGATCAGCACCTCCGGGCGCTCCTGGTTCAGGTTGGCGAACAGTTCGCCCGGATCGGCCGGGTTGATGGCGGCAAAAGTCTGCAGCCCGCCCGGCAGGCCGCCCGCGAGGGCCTGGCGCACCCGGGCATCGAAGTCGGTGTTGGGGGTGATCAGGACAAAGCGGCTCACTTGTAGACCTCCGGTTTCGTAGTGATTCCAGGGCGTCCGCTGTCGCTGGCGTTCAGCGGCTCCTTACTGAGCCAGATGCTGGCGGTATCGGTGAATTCCGAGGCGTAGACGATCTTGCCGGCGTCGACGTCGTTCACGGCCACCGTCAACAGCAGGGATCCGGTGGGGAGCGAGGTGTCTTCGGCCGGTGCGGTGCTGCCGTCCGTCGGGGGCTGGGCGGCCGCGGTGGCTACCGGGGCGCGCTGCACCGCGGTCACCAGGACCTTGTGGATGGTCAGCTGGGTCGTTGCCTGCTCTGGCTTGGCTTCCAGGCCCCCGCTTTGAAGGAAATGAAGACCCCGACGTGGTCGCCAGGTACCAGCCGGCCACCGACGACGCGCTGCGGTTCAAGCTGGAACGAAACCTCCTGCAGACCCTCCGGGATCTGCGCGGAGCCGCTGGACTGGAACTCCTCCGGGGCGACGAGGCGCTCGGCCACGAGTTGCTCACCCGGCAGGAGCTCGACGGCGGTGACTTTCTCGGCCAGACCGTCGAGGTTCTTCAGCGCCGATTTCGTGACGGCTTTGCCGGGAAGTTCCTCACTGGCCACAAAGGCTCGAGGGCGGCTACTGAAGTGCCGGCGGGGACGGCCTGCTTGACCACGAGCACCGAGACCGGCTCCAGGTTCTGCACGGCCCGGGTGTCGGCTCCTTGCGCGTAACTGACAACAAGGATGGCTCCGACGATGGCGAGCACCACGGCCGCCACTCCTGCCAATAAGCGTGACTTCAAAAACTGCTCCTGAACCGGTTGGTGAACTACAGGGGTGAAGGACGTGCTATTTGGTGAGCCGGACGATGGTGGCGCCGTTGGAGTCGACCGGGTCCGAGGGTGAAGCCATCTGCCAAGGACACATATTTGATGAAGCTGCCGATGATGCCTCTGCAGTTCCCGTCGCAGGCCACCGAGCTCGACACAGGTGCGGTTGTGTTTTGGAATGAGTTCGGCAGCTTGTTGTCGCCGCTGAAACTCCAGCCTTTGACCTTGAAAGCGGCAAACGACGTCAGACTGTAGACGGCGCCGGCACCGGTGCCCGTGACCTTGTCGAAGACCGGGAGGAAAACCACGACGTCGCGGCCAGCCGTGATCTCGGCGGCCCAGTTGGTCAAAGTTCCCTGGCAGGAGCCCGGGGCGCTGTTGCCGGGGTCGCTGCCGCCTTCGGCAATGGCGAGGTCGATCAGTGCCCCGCAGATCCCCGGATCGTTTGTCAGCCAGCCAAAGCCGCCCTGCACCGCTGCCCCTGACGGCCCGTAAAGGCAGTCCGGGTTGGCGTTGCTGCCGTGGTTCTGGAGCAGCTGCAGCGCGCCGTCCACGTGGTTCTTGACCTGGCAGATCGAGAAGGTGACGGGGAAGGCCGTCGGACCCGCGAGCGGGCTGCCCCACTGGACCGTGGACGCGGCCGTGACTTCGGCGTTGTTGACGCCCAGGGCGCGGGCGAAGAAAAGCGAAACCTGGTTGGGTGCCTTCCCGGCTTCCTGCGCTCCGGCGGTGACAGTGACCGTGCGGGCCGTCTTGTCCAGCGACGAGGGACGCGATATTGCTCGAACCATCGCCGGCATTGCTGTTGGCAGGCTGCGGGCCAGCGGGGACGTGGTGGAGCAGTCGGCGTCGTTGATGTTCTTGGCGCATTTCTGCGCCACGGCGATGGCAGCGGCGTCGGATCCGTTGCGCAGCTGGGTCCGCTCGGCGTACAGCATGCCGACGTCGACAGCCAGGGCGGCGAAGCCCAGCAGGACCACCATGAGGATCGCCACGAGGACGCTGATGGCTCCGCGCTCGCTGTCCGGCGGCTGATGCTCGTCCTGCCTAGCCGCCGCACAGCATGACTCCTTTGCCTTCCATCGTGAACGGCCCGGCGATTCCGGTCATCGTGGTCAGCGTGTAGGTGATCTTGACCGTCATCTGGGTTCCGGCCGCGCAGCTAGTCGGGGTAATGGTGATGTTCCTGTCCGTCAGGGCCGGTCTGCAGCCCGGTGGCCGCATTCTTGGCTGCGGTCCGGGCGGCCGTGGCGTTGTTGCCGATGGCCATGACCCGGACGCCCTCGCGGGCGGCGCTGGAGAGGGTGACCTGGGCGTTGTAGGCGCGGCCGAATTCCATGATGCCGAGAAGCAGCATCACCAGGACCGGGGCCAGGAGTGCGAACTCCACGGCGACGGCGCCCCGTTCAGATGCTTTGGACATGGGGGACCGCCTTCCTGGATCTCAATTTCGCCTGGCTCCGGAATAGACAGGGTTGGGGAAGGCCGGAGCCTTCCCCAACCCTGTGGATCGCCTGGAGTGTGCTACTTGGAGCAGCTGCCGTCGAGTCGTGCGGTGGCGCCCGTCGTGGCCGCCGTGTAGATGCCGCCCTTGACGGCGCACTGGACCGGGTTGAAGGTCTCTTTCAAAGTGCCGCCGAGGAGCGTCACGGCGACGATGATCACGACGGCGATGAGCGAAACCATGATGCCGTATTCGACGGCGGTGGCGCCGCGCTGGTCGCGGCGAAGACGGGATGCGAGGTTGGAGAAAAGGGAACGCATGTGGGACTCCTGAGCGAGTTGGGTGTCGGCCTACGCCAGCGACGGGATGAAAATGGTGCTGTTACTTCGAGCAGCTGCCGGGGGTCACGGTAGCTGCCGTCGTGGCCGCCGTGTAGACGCCGCCCTTGATGCTGCACTGGGTCGAGTTGAAGGTCTCTTTCAAAGTGCCACCCAGCAGCGTGACGGCGACGATGATCACGACGGCGATGAGGGAGACCATGATGCCGTATTCGACGGCGGTGGCGCCGCGCTGATCGCGGCGAAGACGGGCTGCGAGAGTTGGAGAGAAAGGAACGCATTGGGGACTCCTGAGCGAGTTGGGAGGCTGGCCCTGCACCAGCACTGAGAGGAACTTAGCAACCGACGACACGCCGATGATTACGCCTTTGACGCATCCTGTGCTAAGGCTTCCCAAACTGCACGTTTCCTGTACATTCCCTGCGCCCATCCTGCGCTGGGCACTGCGCCTTTGCCCGGACACGCAGGAGGACCCCCTCGGCTCTGGGGTCCAAGGGGGTCCGGTCTGTGGCATGCCTGCGGAGCAGGCAGCCTACCTGCGGCCTAATGGTTGGCGAAGACATCCATGATGCTGAGCACAGTGGGTCCGAGCACCACGATGAAGAGCGCGGGAAGGATGGAGCAAGATCAGCGGAAAGAGCATCTTTACCGGCATCTTCATCGCGTGTTCTTCAGCCCGCTGCCGCCGCTTGACGCGCATGACTGTCGCCTGGGACTTCAGGACGTTGGCGATGGCGATGCCGTAGGTGTCGGCCTGGACTACTGCCCGGACGAAGGACCGCAGGTCCGGGACATCAACCCGCTGGGCCATCGCCAGGTACGCCTCTTTGCGGGAGCGCCCCACCTGGATGTCCTGCAGAGTCCGGATCAGTTCATCGGCCAGCGGACCCTTGCCGTTCTGGCCGGCCCGCGCCATGGCCGTCTCAAAACCCAGGCCCGCCTGGACGGAAATGAGCATCTGGTCCAGGGCGTTTGGGAGTTCGAGCTTGATCGCGGCCCGGCGTTTCTGCGCGTAGTTTCGCAGCAGGATGTCGGGCACGAAGTAGGCACAGCGCCGTGACGCCTAGCATCAGGAGCAAGATTTGATGGGCCGACGGGATCAGCAGCAAAGAGCAAGATCCCGATCACGGCTCCAGCCAGAGCCAGCAGGGGCTTGACCATGATGACGCGGGCCAACGGCCAGGCCTTGGGCCGGCCGGCGCCAGCGAGCTGCTTGTCCAGCCATGCCGCGTAGCCCTTGGGCATCGCCTTCGTGCTTAGGACGCGAGCTGTCCATTGGCGCCGAGCGCAGGATCCGCGGTCTTGGACGCGCGGCCGAGATTGGACTGGATGTTCCTGAGCCCGGCCCGGTCGCCGGTGAAGGCGAGCCAGGTCATGACGGACAGCGGGGCGATGACCGCCAGGATGGCGGCATAGGCAATGGTTTGCACGGGTCTCTCCTGCTTTCCTAGAACTTCGGCTTGATGAGCCGGCTGAGCCAGAAGCCGCCGACGGTCAGGAGGACCACGGCGGCGAGCGATCATGAGATAGCCCGGGCATCGTGGTCAGTGAACACCCTGGAGTACGAGCGGGTTGAAGAGGGTCAGCCCAATGAACATGACTATCGGAAGCGCCATGAGGACCATGGCGGACATTCGGCCCTCCGCGCTGAGCGCCCTGACCTGGCCGCGGATCTGGTTCCGGTCCCGGATGGTTTCTCCGACATGGTCCAGGACCTCGGCCAGGTCTCCGCCGACTTCCCGGTGGATATCGATGGCCCGGGCGATCGCAGCCGAAGTCCTCGTTATCTGTCCGGCGGGCCACGTCGTCGAGCGATTCGCCGAGATCCCGGCCGATCCTGGTCTCGTTGACCACCCGGTTCAGTTCCTCGGCCATCGGCGCTTCATTCTCCTGGGCGGCAGCGTCGATCGCCCGGAGCAGACTGTGCCCGGCCCGGAGTCCGCCGGAGAACATCTGCAGGGTGTCCGGCACCTGTTCGTCGAATTTCTTCCTGCGCCGGGAGACCAGGACGTTCAGGAACAGACCAGAGCAACGGGGGCAAGTACCAGCAGCAGGACGGCGAAGAACGGGCCGCCCAGGAGGAACCCGACGACCACTGCGCCAGCGAAGGTCACGGCGCCGGCCATCAGCAGGTAGTCGCCAGGCTGCTTCTTGAGACCCGGCGTGCTTCGAGCTTGTCCCGGCTCAGAATGCCCGCGACCGCTGCCTCGGACGCCCTTGTTCAGGGTCTGGACAGCCTGGTCGGTCAGCTTGCGTAAGGTTCGAGGAATGCGGCCTCGGCGTCGGGCCTGCGCCGGGACAGCGGCACTGCGGACCGGGACTTGAACACGACTGTGAATGCAGATCGCCAAGGCCGCATAGACCAGCAGGAGGCCAGCCACGAAGGCGAGGGGTGAAAGCTCCGGAGGCATCGCTCACCGCCCCCTTGCCGGCTGCGCGCCGAAGACAGCCGGTGAGATGGGTATGCCAAGTTCGGCGAAGCGGTCCGTGAACCGAGGCCGGACCCCGGTGGGTACCGGCTTGCCCAGGAACCGTCCGCTCGCGTCCACTCCGGCCGAGTAGTCGAAGACGAAGGCGTCCTGGAGCGTGACGATGTCGCCCTCCATGCCCTGGACCTCGGTGATGTGCGTGACGCGGCGGGAGCCGTCGCGGAGCCGGGAGATGTGCACGATCAGGTTCACGGCCGAGGCCACCTGCTCGCGGACGGCCCGCAGCGGGAGGTCCATGCCTGCCATCAGCACCAGGGTTTCGAGCCTGGCGATGGCGTCCCGGGGCGAGTTGGCGTGCACCGTGGAGATGGAGCCGTCGTGGCCGGTATTCATGGCCTGCAGCATGTCAAGGCATTCCCCGCCGCGGACTTCGCCGACGACGATCCTGTCCGGCCGCATGCGCAGGGAGTTCCGCACGAGGTCCCGGATGGAGACCTCGCCCTTGCCCTCGATGTTCTGCGGCCGGCTTTCCAGCCGCACCACGTGGTCCTGCTGGAGCTGGAGTTCCACCGCGTCCTCGATGGTGACAATCCGGTCCGAGGCAGGAATGAAGGAAGAGAGCACATTGAGCAGCGTGGTCTTGCCGGTGCCGGTGCCGCCGGAAACGATGATGTTCATCCGGGCCAGCACGCAGGCCTGGAGCAGTTCCGCCATCTCGGGGGAGAGGCTGCCCATGCTGATCAGATTTTGGACGGTCAGCGGGTCCCGTCCGAACTTCCGGATCGTCAGCGCCGGGCCATTGACCGCCAGCGGCGGAATGATGGCGTTGACGCGGGAACCGTCGGCGAGCCGGGCGTCCACCAAGGGGCGAGGACTCATCGATCCGCCGTCCCACGTTGGACACGATCCGCTCGATGACCCGGCGCAGGGCTTCATCCGAGGTGAACTTCGTGTCCGTCAGGTGGAGTTGGCCTTCGCGCTCCACGTAGATCTGGTCGAAGCGGTTGACCATGACCTCGGTGACTGCGGGATCGTCCAGGAACCGCTGGATGGGTCCGTGTCCTAGGACGTCATCAGTGATCTCGCGGATCAGCCGTTGGCGTTCCGAGCGGTAGTGAGGGGGATCTGCTCCTCCTCCAGACCACTACTTTGAGTTCGTCTTTGACGGACTGGTGAAGTTCAGCCTCGTCGATGGAAGAGTCGGTGATCCGGCCACCAAGTCGCTCGAAAAGTGCCTGGCTGGCGCGTTCCTTGAGAGCGTTGAGTGCCTCGCTGGCAATGGACGCGGTCTGCTGGACTTCCACCGATTCGGACTGCGGATGCTGCAGCCGTCTTGGCTTCATGTATCCGTCCAAGTGTGGCCGGCGCGCCTGGGATGCAAAGACATCGTCGCGGGCCGGCGCCGAATTGGGAACGTCATGCCGTTCGGCGCCGCGGAGCTGTTGGAGTCGGTCTGTGAGGCTCACTGCACTACCGCCCTTCTGTGAAGTTGCTTGTGCGGTCTCGCTTCCCAGTCCGGCTTGAACCGGTCCACCAGTTGACGCAGCCCTTTGGCGGCCGGATCCCGGCTGCCGTCCTGCAGGATCGGGACGCCCTTGTTTGTGGAGAACGGGAGGTTCTTGGACCGCGGGAGCACAACGTCGACGGGGGCGCCGACGGTTGCTTCCACGTCCTTGAGTGTCAGGCCAGCTCGCCGATCGGCCATGTTCAGGACGATGTGCCGGTGTTCCGGTACCAGATTGAGCTCGTCCAGGATCTGGAACCCGGTCCGCATTCCCCTGATGCTGGGAACGTCCATGCCGCAGATCCAGACGGCGTCGGTGGCCTGCTCCAGCGTGGCCAGCACGTGCTCGCCCAGCCCCGGGGCCGTGTCCACCACGATGTAGCGGAATTCCTGCCGTAGCTGCTCCAGCAAGTGCGAAACGTGCGCGGCGGTGATCCGATCCATCTCCACAGGCGAGCGTGGTGCGCACAGCGCGTAGATTCCAGCCGGATGGACCGTCAGGTAGGTCTTGAGGACCATCGAGTCCTGGCTGGCTGCCCCCAACACGGCGTCCGTGATGGTGAACTCCGGCTCCAGGAGCAGCCCGCTGGCCACATCGCCGAACTGGAGGTCGAGATCGACGATCACCACGCTCATCGGTGCGGCCTTTCCTAGCCCGACCGCGAGGTTGGTGGCGACCGTCGTCTTGCCCACGCCGCCTTTCGGCGACATCACGGCGATGACGCGGCCGCGCCAGCCGTGATCCGCGTGCTCGGTAGCCTGGGGTGCTAGCCCACGCCGCCGGCCTGCCGCGGCGAGGCTTGCGCGCTCCAGCATGACGCGGATGGTGTCCGGTCGGCGGCCGGATCCAGCAGGTCCCGGACGCCGGCCCGCATAGCCTGCAGCACGGTTTCGGGGGTAGCCGTGGCGGCCAGGACCACACTGATTTCCGGGTACTGAAGGTCCATCACGGACTGCCAGCTTCAGGGAACCCTCCACCGGCAAGCCCGGACCCAGGATCAGGACTTCGGGCGGCTCCCCGACCATCTGGCGCAGGATGTCCTCGGGCCCCTCGGGCAGGTAGTCGGCCTGGAAAACATGGAGGCGCCGTGCATTCCGGCGATGGCCAGCGGAGGCCAGCCGTTCGAAATCGGCGTTCGGCGTGATCAGTACGAAGCGGCTCATCGGAACAACCTTGATGAGTCCACGAAGCTGGCTCCGGTTTCGACAGCGTCGCCGGGCTCCTTGGAGAGGTAGACTTTGCCGAACTCGGCGGCAAACACGATCCGCTCGGCGTCGGCCGAGTTCCTGGCGATCGTGATGAGGTACGATACCGTCGCTTGGAGCCTTGCTCGTACTCGTCGTCGAGGACGCCTGGCTGGTCCCGGATGCGGAATGGCGGAGTTTCCGGTCTGCGCCGCCGCACCGTTGCTGAACTGCGCGGCGGTCACGAGTACCTTGTGGAAACTAAGTTGTGTCTTGCTCGACTTCGTTCCAGTCTGGCCGTCTGCTCCCGCTTCAGTGGCTTGTTCCAGCGAGAGGAAGACGCCGACAGTGTCGCCAGCCACGACCTTTCCGCCGGCCACGCGCTCGATGGGCAGCTTCAGGGTGAGTTCCTGAAGACCCGCGGGAACCTGGACCCGCGATGGTCCGAGGAAAGCGTTTTCCTCCACCATCCGCGAGGACAGAAGCTGCTCGCCCGGCATCAGCGCTACGGCAGGTCACCTTGGACCCCAGAGACGCCAGGTCGGTAACGTTGTTTTCTGCCAAAGCGAGCTTCGGCACGTGCCTTCTTGGTCACGGAGGCCTGCGATCTTGTCTGCAGCGGTGCCGGCCGGAATGGCCTTCTGCACGACGTAGATGGTTTCTGTTTCGGTGCCGGCCAATGCGCGTTTATCCGCATTCTGAACATAAGAGACCAGTAATACCGTTCCAATAATTGCCACAAGTAATGCGGCGATGCCTCCCAGCAGGCGTGTTTTCATGATAACCCCTTAGAAATTACCTATTTGATTAGCCGGATATCAGTGGTTCCGAGGTCCGCGCCGGTGCCCGGAGTTCCTCCTGCGGAATCTATGGATTCAAATCTGACGAACTGGCCGATCACGCATCGGTCGTTTCCACCAGGGCAAGCCAGTGCGGCATTCATCCCTGGGTCGCTGGCCTTGTTCCGGAATTCGTATTCGTGCGTTATTGCCGAACTTCCAGCCCCAGATCTTGAACGTTGCGTAGCCGATGATGTGGAACGAGCCGTTCTGACCCTGGTTCGTGGCGTCGTCGAAGATGGGGAAGGTGGCGTCGACTTCGCCGCCGGCCGATATCGTCGCTTTCCATTCGGCGAGGATCGTTTGGCATTCGGTCGGCGGATTGTTGCCGGGGTCGGAGCCAATCGAATTGCTGCCGGTTTGCGTCTCCGCCTCGCAGGGCTCGTTCTGATCCAGCCAGCCCCATCCGCCGGGGATCTGCGTGCCCGGACGGGCCGGTGCAGGTTCCGCCTGGCTTGTACGAGATCTGCTGAACCTCTCCGGTGGGACTCGCTGCTCGAGAGGTCGAAGCAGCTGTCCGAAATCGCGAGCGGAAATCCGGACCCTCTCGAAGGAGGGTCGATCGAAGCCGTAGCGCGGGCGCCGACCGTCACGGGCGGGGCATTGAGTGCGCTGGCGAACATCTTGCGTGAGAAATCCTGCACCGCTGCTGCCATTGCGGGTGGAGGTGGCAACCGTGACTTGATTCGGAACTGAGAGATCGACCTCTGCGATTGTGGACGCTCCATCGTTGGAGTTGGGACCGCTAAGTTCCGCGGCCCAGGTCGTTGCCTGGAGAACCGAGCAGCCGCCGGCCTCGTGGCACTGCTTGGCGGCGGCCATGGCGCCGGCGTCCGCGGCATTCTGCAGTTGCGCCCGCTCAGCGTAGATTTGTCCGACATCGACTGCCATGGCGCCGGCGCCGATGAGCACCAGCATCATGACGGCTACCAGGACGCCTGCGGCGCCGCGCTCTTTGCCGTGTTGGCTCTTTAGCCGCCGCATCGCATGGCTCCAACTCCGGTGACAGTGATGGTGTTGCCGAACATCCCGGTCAGGCCGCCGGTGGTGTAAGTGACTGTCACGACTGCGGTGAGGTTCGGCGCGCAGGTGCCGGGGGCGAACGCAAAGCCGAAGGAGGCGGGAGCTAGGCCCGGTGCGCCAGCCACAGCGGCTGCTCGTGCCAGGCCTTGGTCATTCTCGATGGCCATGGTCCTGGCGGCCTCCCGGGCGGCCTGGGTGACAGAGATCTGAAGGTTGTAGGCATGTGAGAATTCGACGATGCCGCCAACCAGGAGCGAGAAGGATGGGTGCCACGAGGGCGAACTCGACGGCGGCCGCCCCGCGTTCGCGGTCTTGCGCCCGTGAGCCGGGCGTCCTTGAAGTGCTGCGCTTCATTGGATCCCCCCAGGGATAGATGCAGCGGATTGGGAAAGAAATGTGCCGCGTCCGCGCTGCGCGGACGCGGCACATCGTGTGTTGCTGAGACCTGCTGGTGACTTAGAACCGGCTACGGTGCAGACCCAGCTGTTGACTTCGGTGCTCGATCTCGCCGAACCAGCCGCTTAGCGCGGTACCGAAAGCGGTGGTCGCGATGATGATGCCGAAAGCGATGAAAGCCACGAGGAGCGAGTATTCCGTCGCGGTGGCGCCCTTTTCGGAAGCGAGCTTGTCCTTGACGCCGGCAACAAAAGCGAGCATTGAGACCATGAGACCAGTCATTTTATTTTCCTTTTCCAGAGTTTTGAGTAATGAACGAATTTCCGGCAAATCCCCGATTGCTTATTTGCTGGAGCTTCGATGGAACAACATTTGCACGGCCGCAATCGGCACGGCAATGAAGTTCGATACTCGACTTTTTGGAGGGAAAATATGGGTATCACCTGCCCTCAAACGGGGGTGTACTCAGTTTCCAAGTAGGGCTGGGGTTCTACTACTTGGTTTGATAAGCCGTCTTACTTAATTCGCCTCCCAGGGGAAGGCGGCGGCTACCTAGGGAAGCAGCAGGATGACGGCCAGGCCCGCCGCCAGCATCGAGGGCCCGTAGGGCACTTCCTTCGGCTTGTTTCCGCGGTTTTTGAGGACCAGGAGCAGCGGAGGCGACGCCACCTGCGACGAACCCCAGGGCCCCGCCGTAGAACAAGGTGGGTCCAGCCTAGGTAGCCCAAGTACAGGCCAAGTGGTGCCGCGAGCTTCACATCCCCCATTCCGAGACCGTTTCGGCTGGTCAGAGCCAAAATTAGGTACAGAAATGAAGAAATTACCGCGCCGGCAACCCCGCGTAGCAGGCTACCTGCCTCCCCGGACACCCCTGCGGCGGCCCCGAGGAGCACAAGCCCGGCTCCCAGCAGCGGCAGGACCATCCGGTTGGGCAGCAGATGGTGCTGTAGATCGATCCGCGCCAGCTGGACACCGGCGACCGCCAGCAGGATGTAGGCGGGAAGCTCGGGGGAGGACCCGAAGCGCCAGGCCAGCAGGGCGGACAGCGCGAAGGTGGCCGCCGCCGTCGTCAGTCTCATGCGTACCGTCAGGGGTCCGCCCAGGTGGGGGAGCGCGCGCCGGATGAGGAAGCTCGGCCAACAGGGACAGGCATGCGCCCGCGAGGCCGATGCCGGCTATGAAGAGAACCCCGGTAGGCGATCCGGCCGGCTGGGCGAGCAGCAGGGACACGGAGCCGGCGGCGGCGGGATCGGACACGGTTCCTCCAGGGATGCGACGGGCCGGCACGGGGCAGTCTGCGAAACAGAGAGCAGACAGGATGCATCCGGACACCCCATTTTGACCCAAGAGGCCGCTGTCGGCTATTCTTGGTAGTCGTTGTGCGTGTCCTATCTCGATGGTGCGTGCCCGCTTGAGAATCCGGTTGCAGGATAGCTACTCAACGTGCACATTCGAGACCTCAGGATGACTGGTTACATAGAGCCCTCACCTCTGTTCCGGTAGCGCATAGATAGTAGGTGCACCGTAAGAGTGACGCCTAAAACAAGAACGCCAGAACAAGAACGAGGCAAACACCGTGCGTACGTACACCCCGAAGCCCGGCGATATCAACCGCCAGTGGCACGTCATTGACGCCACCGACGTTGTCCTTGGTCGTCTTGCCAGCCAGACCGCAATCCTGCTGCGCGGCAAGCACAAGGCCACCTTTGCGTCCCACATGGACATGGGCGACTTCGTCATCATCATCAACGCTGAAAAGGTTGCCCTCACCGGCGCCAAGCTGGAGCAGAAGCGCGCATACCGCCACTCCGGCTACCCGGGCGGCCTGACCTCCGTCAACTACGCGGAGCTGCTTGAGTCCAACCCGGTTCGCGCCGTGGAGAAGGCCATCAAGGGCATGCTCCCGAAGAACTCCCTCGCTGCACAGCAGCTGGGCAAGCTGAAGGTGTACCGCGGTGCAGAGCACCCCCACGCCGCCCAGCAGCCCAAGACTTTCGAAATCACCCAGGTCGCCCAGTAGTCCTGGCCACCAAACAACTTATCTATACAAGGAGAATCGTGGCTCAGAACGAAGAGACCACCGAGGCCGTTGTGGCTGAGGAAAACCTGACCAGCTACACCTCGGAGAGCGGTCCTGCAGAAGCAGAAGCGCCCAAGAAGGAACGCCCGGCACTGACCGTTGCCGGCGCTGCAGTTGGCCGTCGTAAGGAAGCCGTTGCACGCGTTCGCGTCGTGCCCGGCTCCGGCAAGTGGACCATCAACGGCCGCGAGCTGGCGAACTACTTCCCGAACAAGCTGCACCAGCAGGACGTCAACGAGCCCTTCAAGATCCTCGATCTTGACGGCGCCTACGACGTCATCGCCCGCATCCACGGTGGCGGCATCTCCGGCCAGGCCGGTGCCCTGCGCCTCGGCATCGCCCGTTCACTGAACGAGATCGACACCGAGAACAACCGCGCCACCCTGAAGAAGGCCGGTTACCTGCGCCGCGACGCTCGCGTCATCGAGCGTAAGAAGGCCGGTCTCAAGAAGGCCCGTAAGGCTCAGCAGTACTCCAAGCGCTAAATCCGCTTCCAACGTCGGCTCTGGCGCCCGGCGATTAGGGCCCGCGGGCTTTTGCGCTGGACCACTGCGCCGTTCAAGCGCTTGGCGTACGAAACCGTTCCGCCATCGGCGGGCGGGCTTTCGCCGTTAAGCCGTGCGGATAAACCCCGGACTGGCCTCGGGCGGGAGTTTCCCCGATCGACTAAACTTGATCCGATGTCTAGATTATTTGGAACCGATGGAGTCCGTGGCCTGGCGAACGGGTTGCTGACCGCCGAGCTCGCGTTGCAGCTGGCCCAGGCCGCCGCCGTCGTACTTGGCCATGACCGCAACACGACCGGGAAGCGGCCGCGCGCCGTGGTGGCACGGGACCCGCGGGCCAGTGGCGAGTTCCTCGCCGCCGCCGTGGAGGCGGGCCTCTCAAGCTCGGGAATCGACGTCTACGACGCCGGCGTTCTCCCCACCCCGGCCGCCGCCTACCTCGTGGCGGACCTCGACGCCGACTTCGGCGTCATGATCTCCGCCTCCCACAACCCGGCGCCGGACAACGGCATCAAGTTCTTCGCCCGCGGCGGCCAGAAGCTGCCCGACGACGTCGAGGACGCCATCGAGGAGCAGCTCGGCAAGGAGCCCTTCCGGCCCGTCGGCGGTGAGGTGGGGCGGATCCAGCGCTTCTCCGACGCCGAGGACCGCTACATCGTGCACCTGCTCGGCACCCTTCCGCACCGCCTGGACGGCCTGAAGGTGGTGCTCGACTGCGCCCACGGCGCGGCCAGCGGCTGTTCCCCGCAGGTGTTCAAGGACGCCGGCGCCAACGTGATCGTCATCGGCGCCGAACCGGACGGGCTCAACATCAACGACGGGGTCGGCTCCACCCACCTCGGCCCGCTCAAGCGCGCCGTCCTGGATCACGGGGCGGACCTCGGCATCGCCCACGACGGCGACGCCGACCGCTGCCTCGCCGTGGACCACGAAGGCAACGAAGTGGACGGCGACCAGATCATGGCCATCCTGGCCGTGGCCCTCAAGGCCTCCGGAAAGCTCAAGGACAATGTCCTGGTGGCCACCGTCATGAGCAACCTCGGCCTGAAGCTCGCCCTGCGCGACGCCGGCATCAGCCTGCGCGAAACCGGCGTGGGGGACCGCTACGTCCTCGAGGAAATGCGCAACGGCGGCTTCAACCTTGGCGGCGAGCAGTCCGGACATGTGATTTTCGCCGACTACGCCACCACCGGCGACGGCGTGCTGACCGGCCTGCAGCTTGCAGCCCAGGTTGCGCTCACCGGCCGCCCGCTCAAGGAGCTGGCCACGGTGATGACCAAGCTGCCCCAGGTCCTCATCAACGTCAAGGGCGTGGACCGTACCCGCGTAAAGGGCGACGAAGCAGTGGCCGCGGCCGTGTCGGTCGCCGAGTCCGAACTCGGCGACACCGGACGCGTCCTGTTGCGTCCCTCCGGCACCGAGCCCGTGGTCCGCGTCATGGTGGAGGCCGCAGACTCCGAAACCGCCCAGGGCGTCGCCGAGCGGCTGGCCCAAGTGGTCCGGACCGAACTGGCCCTGGAGCTCGTCGCCCGAATAGCACGACGCCTGGAACGGTTGCCGCGCCCACCTTGCACGCGTGCCGCACTATACAGGTAGGCGGGGGCGGCCTCCAGGCCGAAGTACTCCTCGAGCGTGCCGATGCCGCGCGCGGCCATGTCCGTCGGCCGCCTCTGTGCCGATGAAGCGCAGATGCCATGGCTCGTAGAAGTAGCCGGTGATCTCGTGCAGCATCCACGGGTAGCGGACCACGAAGCCGAAGCGGTGGGCGTTCGCCTTGGCCCAGATCGCCGCCGGCCGGTTCGCGAACTGCGGCGTGAAAGCGTCCGCGCCGCTGCCGTCGCCAATATCGAACGCCCAGCCCGTCTGGTGCTCGGAGTAGCCCGGCCGGGCAGAGGCGGTGTCGGCCTCGGCCCGTCCCCGGGAGTTCACGTAACTGCCGTAGGTGGCCGTCTGCGTGGCGAACGAACGGTAGCCGCTGGCCAGGGTCATGATGACGCCCTCCGCTGCCGCGGCCGCGAACATCGTCTCCGCCGCGGCCGCCGTCGTGCTGTTCAGCAGCGCCGCCTCACCCGACGTGACCCGCCGGACGGCCGGCCGGACCAGGTCCGGCGGCACAAAGGTGGCGGGGGAGAGCGGGCGGTGCTTGTTGACGATCACCCACGGGCTGGTGGGGTCCGAGAGTGAATGCTGCGGCCCTGGCGCCGCGGCCGATGGAGGGGGTGCCGCCGCCGACGGCGGGACCGCCGACGAGGTCGCGGGCGGCGGGGTCTCCGACGGGGAGCTTTCCGGCGAGTTCGACGCCGCAGCAGCTGCAGTCGGCGTCGCACTGCCCGAGCCCGAGCCAAGGCCCGGGGTTGGGTCCGGCGTCGGCCCCGGCGTGCCGGACGGGGTGAAGGACTGGGCCGGGGCTGCAGGCGGACAGCGCCGCGAGGCTCGTGCCGGCCAGCAGGAGGCGGCTGAAGGCCCGGCGGCTCGGCGCATCCGGGCCGGCCGGCTGCCGCCCAAACGCTCCGCCACCGCCGTCGTAGCACATCTGTGCTAGACCTTCCTCAGCAGCATCCGGCGGATGGAGTGGTCGGCGTCCTTGGTCAGGACCAGTTGCGCGCGGCCGCGGGTCGGGAGGACGTTTTCCTCGAGGTTGGGCTCGTTGATGCGCTTCCAGATCTCACGCGCGGTCTGTTCGGCCTCGACATCGGAGAGGGTGGCGTAGCGGTGGAAATACGATTCCGGCTGGGCGAAGGCGGTGCTGCGCAGTTTGCGGAACCGGTCCACGTACCACTCCTCGATATACGAGGTCTTCGCGTCGACGTAGATGGAGAAGTCGAAGAAGTCGCTCAGGGCCAGGCCCTGCCTGCCGTCTTGCCGCGGGCGGGCCGGCGCCAGGACGTTCAGTCCCTCGACAATCAGCACGTCCGGCCGGCGCACCACCACTTCCTTGCCGGGGACGATGTCGTATGTGACGTGGGAATACCAGGGGGCCCGGACTTCCTCGGCGCCGCCCTTGATCTCGCTCACGAAGCGCAGCAGGGCCCGGCGGTCGTAGGACTCCGGAAAACCCTTGCGTTCCAGCAGTTGCCGGCGCTTGAGCTCGGCCAGCGGGTAGAGGAATCCATCCGTGGTGATGAGCTCCACGTTGGGGGTGCCCGGCCAGCGCCGGAGCATTTCCCGCAGGACGCGGGCGATCGTGGACTTGCCCACGGCCACTGACCCGGCCACGCCGATCACGAACGGTGTGCGCTGCGTGGTTTCGCCGAGGAAGGTGGTGGTGGCTGCGTGAAGCTGGCCCGCGGCTTCGACATAAAGGTGCAGCAGCCGGGACAGGGGCAGATAGACCTCGCGCACTTCCTTGATGTCGAGGGGGTCCCCGAGGCCGCGAAGGCGGAACACATCCTCTTCATTGAGGGGCTGCTCCATCTGGGCAGCGAGCCGGGACCAGGTCTGCCGGTCCAGCTCCACGAACGGTGAGACACCTTCCCCGTTCGCTTCATTGCGTTGCAAAGTCACCCTAGAGATTCTGCCCTTCACGGCGCCGAGAGCGAAATGGGCGGGCCGGTGGGAGCCGGGGAGACCTTCCGGAGCCCCGCGCCGGGGCGTTCACGCACCGCCGTCCCACGTCCTCCCTCCCGGAAACCCGCTAGGCTTATGACCATGTGTGGAATCGTTGGATATGTGGGCCACTCAGATGGCCGGGTAAATGCTGGACACAATGCCTTGGACGTTGTCCTCGAAGGATTGCGGCGCCTGGAGTACCGCGGCTACGACTCCGCGGGCATTGCAGTGGTTGCCGACGGCACCATTTCTTCCCGGAAGAAGTCGGGCAAGCTGAGCAACCTCATCGCGGAGCTGGACACCCGCCCGCTGCCGGAATCCTTCACGGGAATCGGCCACACGCGCTGGGCGACGCATGGCGGCCCGACGGACCAGAACGCGCACCCGCACCTGTCCGACGGCGGCAAGCTGGCCCTGATCCACAACGGCATCATCGAGAACTTCGCCGAGCTCAAGCTGGAACTCCAGCGCAAGGGCGCCAACTTCGAATCCGAGACCGACACGGAAGTAGCGGCTGCCCTGCTCGGGGACATCTTCCGCAACCAGCTGGGCGGTGACATCGCCAACGGCGGCCTGACCCGGGCCATGCAGCTTGCCTGCCAGCGGCTCGACGGAGCCTTCACGCTCCTCGCCGTCCATGCCGACCAGCCCGACGTGGTGGTCGCGGCCCGCCGGAACTCCCCGCTCGTCGTCGGCCTCGGCGAGGGCGAGAACTTCCTCGGCTCCGACGTCTCCGGCTTCATCGACTACACCCGGCGCGCTGTGGAACTCGGCCAGGACCAGATCGTCACGATCACCGCCGACTCCGTGGAGATCACGGACTTCTACGGCGCCCCCGCCGAGGGCAAGGAATACCACGTCGACTGGGACCCGGCCTCCGCGGAGAAGGGCGGCTTCCCGTCCTTCATGGAAAAGGAAATCCACGACCAGCCGGACGCTGTGCTCCAGACCTTGCTGGGCCGCTCCGACATCCACGGCAAGCTGACGCTTGATGAGCTCCGTGTCGATCCGGAGCTGCTCAAGAACGTCAACAAGATCATCGTCCTTGCGTGTGGCACCTCCGCCTACGCGGGGCAGGTGGCGAAATACGCTATCGAACACTGGTGCCGGATTCCCACCGAGGTCGAACTCTCACACGAATTCCGTTACCGGGATCCGATCGTGGACGAGAACACGCTGATTGTCTCCATCTCCCAGTCCGGCGAGACCATGGACACTCTCATGGCGGTCCGCTACGCCAAGGAACAGGGCGCCAAGACGGTCTCCATCTGTAACACCAACGGGTCCACCATCCCGCGGGAATCGGACGCCGTGCTCTACACGCACGCCGGACCCGAGATTGCCGTGGCCTCGACCAAGGCGTTCCTGGCCCAGATCACGGCCGCTTACCTGCTGGGCCTTTATTTGGCACAGCTGCGCGGCAACAAGTTCCAGGGCGAGATCAAGGACATCCTGGCTGACCTGGGGAAAATCCCTGCAAAGATCCAGCACATCCTCGACAACGAGGCGCAGATCAAGGAACTCGGCCAGTCCATGGCTGACGCCAAGTCCGTGCTGTTCCTGGGCCGCCACGTCGGTTTCCCCGTCGCGATGGAGGGCGCACTCAAGCTCAAGGAGCTCGCCTACATCCACGCCGAGGGCTTCGCCGCTGGCGAACTCAAGCACGGCCCGATCGCGCTGATCGAGGAAGGCCAGCCCGTCTTCGTGGTGGTCCCGTCCCCGCGCGGCCGCGACTCGCTGCACGCCAAGGTGGTCTCCAACATCCAGGAAGTCCGGGCCCGCGGCGCCAAGACGATCGTGATCGCAGAAGTTGGGGACGAGGCCGTCAAGGCGTACGCCGAGCACGTCTTCTACATCCCGGAGACCCCCCCGCTCCTGGCACCGTTGCTCGCAACGGTTCCGCTGCAGATCTTCGCCCTCGCACTCGCCTCGGCCAAGGGTTACGACGTGGACCAGCCACGCAACCTGGCCAAGAGCGTGACCGTAGAATAACGCCATGATCGTTGGCATAGGCGTAGACGTCGTAGACATTGAACGGTTCGGGCGCCAGCTCGAGCGCACCCCGGGCCTGCGCGACAGGCTGTTCGTCCCCGCCGAGCGGGAACTGAACACGCGGTCCCTCGCTGCGCGGTTTGCGGCGAAGGAGGCCGTGGCCAAGGTGTTGGGGGCGCCGGCCGGCATGAACTGGCAGGACTGCTGGATCGGGTTGGACCAGAACGGTCCCACCGTCCAGGTCAAAGGCACGGTATTGGCCGTGGCTGAGTCGAAGGGCGTCAAGCGCTGGCACCTGTCGATGAGCCACGACGGCGGGATCGCCACCGCGACAGTTGTCGCCGAAGGCTGAGAGGGCCATCCAGGCAGAACCGGCCTGAGCGCCAGGCATTCCCCAGCGACCGCGAATGGACTGAAACCATGATCAGCGCCTACACCGGAACCCAGGTACGAGAGGCTGAGAAGCCCTTTCTCGACGACACCTTGGGCTCCGGTGCGGGCGCTGTTCTCATGCAACGGGCCGCCTATGGCCTCGCCAACGCCGTCATCAGCGGCCTGCGCGGCCGCGGGCAGCGGCTGTACGGCTCCAGCGTGGCGGTGCTGGCGGGCAAGGGCAACAACGGCGGAGACGGGCTCTTCGCCGCCGCGCTGCTGGCCCGCCGCGGCATGCGGACGACGGCGGTGCTCACCGCCGGCGCGGCCCACGACGCCGGGCTGGCGGCGTTCCGGCAGGCGGGCGGGCATGCCGTGGCCCTGGCCGCGGACAACGTGGCCGAACTCGCCGGGATGGCCGGCGCCGCCGACGTCGTGATCGACGCAATCCTCGGGACCGGAGCCCAGGGCGGGCTGCGTGGACCGGCCGCAGAGCTGGCCGCGGCCTTGGGGCGCTCCCGACCGGGCTCCCGTTCCCCCTTGGTCGTGGCGTGCGACATCCCCAGCGGGGTTGATGCGGACACGGGGGAGGCGCACGCGCCGGTGCTGGCCGCTGACATGACGGTGACCTTTGGTGCCGCCAAGGCAGGCCTGCTCGGCGGACCCAGGAGCGGACTTCGCCGGCCGCGTGCAGGTAATTCCGATCGGAATCGAAGGTGCGCTGCCATGGCCGGCCCTGCGACGGCTGGAGGCCGGGGACCTTTCCGCCCTCCTGCCACGCCCGGAGCGGCGGGCGCACAAGTACTCCAGGGGAGTGCTTGGGGTGGTCGCAGGCTCCGGCGCCTATCCCGGCGCCGCGGTGCTGGCTTGCAAGGGCGCCCTGGCAGCCGGCGTCGGAATGGTGCGTTACCTTGGGCCGCCGGACGTTGCCGACCTGGTCCGCCGGTCCTGTCCCGAGGTCGTGTGCGGCGACGGCACCGTGGCGGATACGCACGTTCAGGCCTGGCTCGTTGGCTCCGGACTGGATGACTCCGATGAGCAGCAGCTGCAGCGCGCCCGCGACGCCGCAGACTCGGGCCTGCCGACGATCGCCGACGCCGGCGCATTGCCCGCCCTGCCTGATGTGCTGGCCCCGCAAGTGATCCTGACACCCCACGCTGGCGAACTGTCAGCATTGCTTCAGCGCCTCGGGGCCACGATTGGACCGCGCCGCGGTAGAAGCATCCACGCTCAGCGCCGTGCGGCGGGCTGCCGGCCTGACCGAAGCCACCGTGCTGCTCAAGGGCGCCACGACCCTTGTGGCCTCCCCCTTCCAGGACTTCTTCAGCCAGGCCGAGGGCACGCCCTGGCTCGCCACGGCAGGCAGCGGTGACGTCCTGGCAGGAGTTATCGGTGCACTGCTGGCCCAGTTGGGTGCCGACGTGGGGCGCTTCGGTGGACACGGCATCGATCCCGACGACTAGATGGGCGGCGATCGCGGCGATGGCGGCCAGCGTCCACGGCCTCGCCGGAGTCCGGCGCCTCCCGCGGGGGGCCGGTGACGGCAGCGGCCATCGCCCGGGCCGTCCCGGAGGTGATGCGGGCACGTAATAAACGGGCCGGCGCTCGTGCGCCGCGAACAAATGCTAACCCTACTTACAAGTAGTCTGTCTAGAGAATATCCGTCACGCACGAGGAGTACACATGGAAGTCTGGCCCGGAACGGCTTACCCGCTGGGAGCCACTTTTGACGGAACTGGCACCAACTTTGCCCTGTTCAGCGAACGCGCCGAGCGGGTGGAACTGTGCCTCCTGGCTGACGACCTGTCCGAAACCCGGATCGAACTGACCGAGGTGGACGGCTATGTGTGGCACTGCTACCTGCCGCAGATCCAGCCCGGACAAAAATACGGCTACCGCGTCCACGGACAGTACGAGCCGGACAACGGGAACCGCTTCAATGCCAACAAGCTGCTCCTGGACCCGTACGCCAAGGCCATCCAGGGCAAGATCGACTGGGATCCGGCACTCTTCTCCTACAACTTCGGGGATCTCACGTCCCGCAATGACGCCGACTCGGCTCCGCACACCATGCACGGCGTGGTCATCAACCCGTTCTTCGACTGGGACGACGACCGCCAGCTGCGCATCCCGTACCACGAGTCCGTCATCTACGAAGCCCACGTCAAGGGCCTGACCGAGCTGCACCCGGAGGTCCCGGAGGAGCAGCGCGGCACCTACGCCGGGTGTAGCCCATCCCGCCGTTGATGGAGCACCTCAAGAAACTCGGCGTTACCGCTGTGGAACTGATGCCCGTGCACCAGTTCGTCAACGACGGCACCCTCGTGGAGAAGGGCCTCAACAACTACTGGGGCTACAACACGATCGGCTTCTTCGCGCCGCAGAACACCTACAGCTCCTCCGGCGACGTGGGGCACCAGGTGCAGGAATTCAAGGCCATGGTCCGCGACCTGCACAAGGCCGGCATGGAAGTGATCCTGGACGTGGTCTACAACCACACGGCCGAGGGCAACCACCTGGGCCCCACCCTGTCCTTCAAGGGCATCGACAACGCCGCCTACTACCGGCTGGTGGACGATGACCTGAAGCACTACATGGACTACACCGGCACCGGCAACTCGCTGAACGTCCGGCACCCGCACTCGCTCCAGCTGCTCATGGACTCCCTGCGCTACTGGGTCACGGAAATGCACGTGGACGGGTTCCGCTTCGACCTCGCCTCCACCCTGGCCCGGGAGTTTTACGACGTCGACAAGCTCTCCACCTTCTTCGAACTGATCCAGCAGGATCCGATCGTCTCCCAGGTCAAGCTGATTGCCGAGCCCTGGGACGTGGGCCCCGGCGGCTACCAGGTGGGCAACTTCCCGCCGCAGTGGACCGAGTGGAACGGCAAATACCGCGACACCGTCCGTGACTTCTGGCGCGGCGAACCGTCCACGCTCGGCGAATTCGCCTCGCGCCTGACCGGTTCGGCCGACCTCTACGAGAGCTCTGCCCGGCGTCCGGTGGCGTCCATCAACTTCGTCACCGCCCACGACGGCTTCACCATGCGCGACCTCGTGTCCTACAACGAGAAGCACAACGACGCCAACGGTGAAGGCAACAACGACGGCGAATCACACAACCGCTCCTGGAACTGCGGCGCGGAAGGCGATACCGAGGACGACGCCGTGCTGACGCTGCGCGCCCGCCAGCAGCGGAACTTCATCGCCACCCTGCTGCTCTCGCAGGGTGTTCCGATGCTTCTGCACGGCGACGAGCTGGGCCGCACCCAGCAGGGCAACAACAACACCTACTGCCAGGACTCCGAACTCAGCTGGGTGCACTGGGACAGCCATGGACCAGCCGCTCGTGGAGTTCACGGCCGTAGTCAACAAGATCCGCCGCGACCACCCCACCTTCCGGCGCAGCCGCTTCTTCGACGGCCGCCCGGTACGCCGCGGCGAGGGCGAGAAGCTGCCGGATATCGTCTGGCTCAACACCGATGGCAAGGAAATGCTGCCGGAGGACTGGGACAGCGGATTCGGCCGGACCATCGGCGTGTTCTACAACGGCCACGGCATCCAGGAACAGGACTCGCGCGGACGCCGGATCACCGACGACAGTTTCCTGCTGGCGTTCAACGCCCATGACGACAACGTCGACTTCCTGCTCCCCGCAGAGGAATACACGCCGTTCTGGGAACTCCTGGTGGACACCGCCGACACCGCGGACACGGGCGAGCCGCTCAAGGCCGGGAGTGTCCTGAAGCTGGCGGCGAAGTCCCTCGTGGTGCTGCGCGCCTACTCGGGCCCGGAGGTGGAGGTGGACTACTCCGCTGCCGCATCCCTGGCCGCCAGGGCCGAGGCTCCCGCGGAAGCGGCCCCCGCTGCCCCGGCTGAGCAAGTTGCCGAGGTTACCGAGGTCCCTGCCGCCGCTCCCGCCGCCCCCGCCGAGGTGACTCCGGCGAAGGCAGCACCGCAGGCCCCGGCAAAGGCAGCAGCGGAGGCACCGGCGGCTGAGCCTGAGCCCGCTCCGGCGAAGCGCGCCCCCGGCAAACGCGCCTCGACCAAGGCTGCCAAGAAGCCGCGGCCCAAGAAGGGGCCGGCCGCATGAGGACGCCGGTCTCGACCTACCGGCTGCAGATCCGTCCCGGTTTCACGCTGCAGGACGCCGCGCAGACCGTGCCGTACCTGAAGTCGCTGGGCGTGGACTGGATCTATCTTTCGCCGATCCTCACGGCGGAGCGGGGTTCGGACCACGGTTACGACGTCACCGATCCCGCCGCCATCGATCCGGACCGCGGCGGTGCGGAAGGCCTGCTGGCGGCGTCGACGGCCGCGCGGGAAGCCGGCATGGGCGTGCTGGTCGACATCGTGCCCAACCATGTCGGCGTCGCGACCCCGGCCCAGAACCCGTGGTGGTGGTCCCTCCTGAAGGAGGGGCAGCAGTCCCGCTACGCGCAGGCGTTCGACGTCGACTGGGACTTTGGCGGCGGCCGGGTGCGGATCCCCGTGCTGGGCGCGGACTCGGACGTGGACGCGCTTGAGATCCGGGACGGCGAACTGCGCTACTACGACCACCGCTTTCCGCTCGCCGAGGGCAGCTATACCGCAGGGTGATGACCCCCGCGAGGTCCACGACCGGCAGCACTACGAGCTGATCGGCTGGCGCCGGGCGGACACGGACCTGAACTACCGCCGGTTCTTTGCCGTCAACAGCCTGGCCGGGATCCGCGTGGAGCTTCCCGAGGTCTTCGATGAAGCCCACGCGGAGATTGTGCGGTGGTTCCGGGAAGGGCTCGTTGACGGGCTGCGGATCGACCACCCGGACGGCCTGGCCGATCCGGAGGGATACCTGCACCGGCTGCGGGAGGTCACGGGCGGCAGTTACCTGCTGGTCGAGAAAATCCTGGAACCGGGCGAGGAGCCTGCCCGCCGGCTTTGAGTGCGAGGGCACCACCGGCTACGACGCCCTCGCCGACGTGGACCGGGTGTTCGTCGACGCCGCCGGCCAGGGCCTGCTCGACGCGCTCGACGCCGAACTGCGCGGCGGCGCTGCCGACTACGACGAGATGATCCGCGGCACCAAGCGACGGATCACGGACGGGATCCTGCACTCGGAAATGCTCCGGCTGGCACGGCTGGTCCCGGCGGGGGCAGGGCTGGCCCAGGAGGCCGCGGCGGACGCGCTGTCCGAAATCATTGCCGCGTTCCCGGTCTACCGCAGCTATTTGCCCGAGGGTGCAGACGTCCTCAAGGAAGCCTGCGAACTCGCTGTCCGCCGCCGCCCCGAACTGGACGGCGCCGTCGGCGTGCTGCTGCCGCTGCTGCTTGATGCTGGTCCTGGCGCGGAGGCCGAACTCGGCATCCGCTTCCAGCAGACTTCCGGGATGGTCATGGCCAAGGGCGTGGAAGACACCGCGTTCTTCCGATACACCCGGCTGGGCACCCTGACGGAAGTTGGCGCCGACCCCACCGAGTTTGCCGTGGCGCCGGACGAGTTCCACACCCGGATGACCCGCCGCCAGGCCGGGCTGCCGCTGTCCATGACAACGCTCAGCACCCACGACACCAAGCGCAGCGAGGACACCCGCGCCCGGATCTCGGTCCTCGCGGAGCTCGCGCCGGAATGGCAGGCATCCCTGCAGCGGCTGCAGAAGCTGGCGCCGCTGCCGGACGGGCCGCTGGCCAACCTGCTGTGGCAGGCCATCGCGGGCGCCTGGCCCGCGGACCGCGACCGGTTGCAGTCCTACGCGCAAAAAGCCGCCCGGGAGGCCGGGAACTCGACCAACTGGATCGATCCGGATGAGGCTTTCGAGGCCAAGCTTTCAGCCGCCGTCGACGCCGCCTTCGACACACCTGAGGTGACGGCGGAGCTGGAGTCGCTCGTGGCCCTGCTGGAGCCGTACGGGGCCGCCAACTCACTCGGCGCCAAGCTCGTGCAGCTCACCATGCCCGGGGTGCCGGACGTGTACCAGGGCACCGAGTTCTGGGACCGATCGCTGACCGATCCGGACAACCGGCGGCCGTTCGACTTCGGCGCCCGCCGGCGCGCCCTCGCCGCGCTCGACGCCGGTGAGCGTCCGGCGTCGTTCCTGGACGAGGCAGCGAAACTCCTGGTCACCTCGCGCGCCCTGCGCCTGCGGCGGGACCGGCCGGAGCTGTTCACCGGGTACACGCCCGTCAGGGCCACGGGCGCCGCTGCCGCGCACCTGCTTGCCTTTGACCGCGGAACCCCCGCAGCCCCGGGCGCGCTGACGCTCGCCACCCGGCTGCCCCGCGGCCTGGAGCAGCGTGGCGGGTGGCAGGACACCACCGTCGAGCTCGCCGCGGCCATGGCCGATGAACTGACCGGTTCCACGCACGGTCCGGGCACCGTGGCCGTGGGGGATATCCTGCGGGACTACCCGGTGGCCCTCTTGGTGCCTACCGCCTAAGCAGTCCTTGAAGTACCGACATTGGGGAACGGAAGAATGCCATGACTTTGCCTGCACACGGAAACGAACGCTTCGATCTCTGGGCACCCGAAGCGCAGGCGGTCACGCTCCTCGCTGACGGCCGGACGTATGACATGACCCGCCGCGGCGGGGAGGCGCCCGGCTGGTGGACTGCCTCCGGGGCGCCCGCCTCCGGGGACGTGGATTACGGCTACCTGGTGGACGGGGACCCCACCCCGCTGCCGGACCCGCGGTCCCGCCGCCAGCCCGCGGGCGTCCACGCTCTCTCCCGCACGTTCGACGCCGGAAGCCACCAATGGGCAGACGGGCAGTGGAAGGGACGGGAGCTCAAGGGCTCCGTCATCTACGAACTCCACGTGGGCACCTTCACTCCTGAGGGAACGCTGGACGCCGCGGCGGGGAAGCTGCAGTACCTGGCGGAGCTGGGCATCGACTTCGTGGAGCTGTTGCCCGTCAACGGGTTCAACGGCACGCACAACTGGGGATACGACGGCGTCCTCTGGTACGCCGTGCACGAAGGCTACGGCGGGCCCGCCGCGTACCAGCGCTTCGTGGACGCCGCCCACGCCGCCGGCCTTGGCGTCATCCAGGACGTGGTCTACAACCACCTCGGCCCCAGCGGCAACTACCTTCCCCGGTTCGGGCCCTACCTGAAATCGGGGGAGGGCAACACGTGGGGCGACTCCGTTAACCTGGACGGCCCGGAGTCGGACGAGGTGCGCCGCTACATCCTGGACAACGCCGCCATGTGGCTGCGGGACTACCACGTGGACGGCCTGCGGCTGGACGCCGTGCACGCCTTCAAGGACGAGCGCGCCGTGCACCTGCTGGAAGACTTCGGCGCCCTCGCGGACGAAATATCCGCCGAGACCGGACGCCCGGCCACGATGATCGCGGAATCGGACCTGAACAACCCGCGCCTGCTCTACCCGCGGGACACCAACGGCTACGGGCTGGCCGGGCAGTGGAGCGATGACTTC
The DNA here is from genome assembly GCA_963722145.1 of uncultured Actinomycetota bacterium. Lineage (GTDB taxonomy): Bacteria > Actinomycetota > Actinomycetes > Actinomycetales > Micrococcaceae > Arthrobacter. Next base: position 38,021 of record CAVRLW010000022.1, read on the forward strand.
CACCACGCCGTCCACGTCAACGTCAGCGGCGAGACCGCCGGCTACTACGCCGACTTCGACTCAGTCGGGGCGCTGGCCAAGGTCCTGGGGCGCGGCTTCTTCCACGACGGCAGCTACTCCAGCTTCCGCGCCCGCCACCACGGCCGGCCCATCAACCCGGCCCAGGTCCACCCCGCCGCGCTGGTGGTGTGCAGCCAGAACCACGACCAGATCGGCAACCGGGCCACCGGGGACAGGCTGTCCCAGACCCTGGGCTACGGGCAGCTCGCGCTCGCCGCCGTCGCCACCCTGACCTCGCCGTTCACGCCCATGCTGTTCATGGGCGAGGAATACGGGGCCACCACCCCGTGGCAGTTCTTCACCTCCCACCCGGAGCCCGAGCTGGGCAGGGCGACAGCCGAGGGCCGGATCAGGGAGTTCGAGCGCATGGGCTGGGACCCCGCCGTCGTGCCCGATCCGCAGGATCCGGCGACCTTCACCCGGTCCAAGCTCGACTGGGCCGAGGCCTCCGGAGGGGACCACGCCCGCCTCCTGGAGCTGTACCGGGCGCTGATCGCGCTGCGCCGCGCCACGCCGGACCTGACGGAACCCGGCTTCGAGGACACCGTCGTGGACGTCAGCGAGGACGAGGGCTGGCTGCTGCTGCGCCGCGGGCGCACGGAGGTGGCGATGAACTTTTCCGCCGGTTCGCGGCGGCTCCCGGTCCGCGGGACCACGCTCGCCCTGGCCACGGACGACGCCGTCCGGCTGGACGCGACTCCCAGCCCGGAGCCGGCTCCCGGCGGTGAGCCGGCCGCCAGTGGTGAGCCGTCCGCCGGTCGGCTCGACCTCCCAGGTCACAGCGCGGCGATTATCACCAACTAAGGCAGGATATGACGTATGACATATTTGGCAACTGATACCCGCTATGACTCCATGCCCTACCGCCGTGTGGGGCGCAGCGGCCTGAAACTCCCGGCCATCTCGCTGGGCCTGTGGCACAACTTCGGCGACGACAAGCCGTTCGAGATCCAGCGCGCCATCCTGCGCCGCGCCTTCGACCTGGGCGTCACCCACTTCGACCTCGCCAACAACTACGGCCCGCCCTATGGCAGCGCCGAGACCAACTTTGGCCGCCACTTCAAGGACGACTTCCGGCCGTACCGCGACGAACTGATCATCTCCACCAAGGCCGGCTACGACATGTGGCCGGGCCCCTACGGCAACTTTGGCTCCCGCAAGTACCTGCTGGCCAGCCTGGACCAGTCGCTGGGCCGGATGGGCCTGGACTACGTGGACATCTTCTACAGCCACCGCCCGGACCCCGAGACGCCGATGGAAGAGACCATGGGTGCCCTGGACCAGGCCGTGCGCTCCGGCAAGGCGCTCTACGCCGGCATCTCGTCCTACACCCCGGAACAGACCCTCGAGGCGGCCCGGATCCTGAAGGAACTCGGCACGCCGCTGCTGATCCACCAGCCCAGCTACTCCATGCTGAACCGCTGGACCGAAAACGGCAGCCCCAACCTCTTCGAGGCGCTCGAACAGGTGGGCGCCGGGTCCATCGCGTTCTCGCCGCTGGCGCAGGGGATGCTGACCGACCGCTACCTGAAGGGCATTCCGGCCGACTCCCGCGCCGCCCAGGACAAGTCCCTGGACGGAGGCATGATCACCGAGGACAAGCTGGACCGCGTGCGCGGGTTGCAACGGATCGCCGAAGGCCGCGGGCAGTCCCTCGCGCAGATGGCCATCGCCTGGATCCTGCGCGAGCAGGGCAAGAGTTCACCTGTCACGTCCGCACTGGTCGGCGCCTCCAGCGTCCGGCAGCTCGAGGACACCCTGGCCGCGGTCAACAACCTGGGTTTCACGGCCGATGAGGTCGACGCGATCGATGAGTTCGCCGTCGAGTCCGACATCAACCTGTGGGCCCAGAGGTAGCCGGGACGCGCACTTAACCCGCGCTTAACACAAGGGCCGGGGCCGCCAGGGAACAACCGCGGCCCCGCCAGTGTTGATTAGACTACTAAGGGCGCCTTACGGCGCCGTGTCCGCCTGCCGCCCGCACAACTGATGCAGTACAACAGAGTGCGGCCGCGCCGGTCACCCTTGTTCTCAAAAGGAGTTCCGTGTCTTCACATCCGATTCGTGTTGCAATCGTCGGCGTAGGTAACTGCGCCGCCTCGCTGGTCCAGGGCGTCCAGTACTACAAGGACGCCGACCCCAAGGCCACGATTCCGGGCCTGATGCACGTGGAGTTCGGCCAGTACCACGTCGGCGACGTCGAGTTCGTTGCCGCGTTCGACGTCGACGGCAAGAAGGTGGGGCAGGATCTGTCTGCCGCCATCCTGGCCAGCGAAAACAACACCATCAAGATCGCCGACGTCCCGCCGACCGGTGTCACCGTCCAGCGCGGCCACACTCTCGACGGCCTTGGCAAGTACTACCTCGAGACCATCGAGCAGTCCCCGGAGGAGCCGGTCGACGTTGTCCAGGCCCTCAAGGACGCCAAGGTTGACGTCATGGTCTGCTACCTGCCGGTCGGCTCCCAGCAGGCCGCCGAGTTCTACGCACAGTGCGCGATCGATGCCGGCGTGGCGTTCGTCAACGCCCTGCCGGTGTTCCTGGCCGGCACCAAGGAGTGGGCCGACAAGTTCACTGCCGCGGGCGTGCCGATCGTGGGCGATGACATCAAGAGCCAGATCGGTGCCACCATCACGCACCGCGTCATGGCCAAGCTGTTCGAGGACCGCGGCGTCACCCTGGACCGCACGTACCAGCTGAACGTCGGCGGCAACATGGACTTCAAGAACATGCTCGAGCGCGACCGCCTGGAGTCCAAGAAGATCTCTAAGACCCAGGCCGTCACCTCCAACGTCGAGGCCGAGCTCGCCGCCAAGGACGTCCACATCGGCCCGTCCGACTATGTCCAGTGGCTCGATGACCGCAAGTGGGCCTTCGTCCGCCTCGAAGGCCGCAACTTCGGCGACGCCCCGGTGTCCCTGGAATACAAGCTCGAAGTCTGGGACTCGCCCAACTCCGCCGGCGTGATCATCGACGCCATCCGCGCGGCCAAGATCGGCCTGGACCGCGGCATCGGCGGCCCGCTGGTCTCGGCGTCGAGCTACTTCATGAAGTCCCCGCCGGAGCAGTTCAACGACGACCTCGCCCGGGAAAAGGTCGAGGCCTTCATCCGCGGCGACCTGGAGCGCTAACCGCCTCCTCCCTCCGGTTGCCCTATCACTTACGGCTCCTAAACCTCTGGTTTGGCTGCTGCAAGTGATAGGGCAACCGGCGTTTAACGGGGGCGCAGGGCGGACCGGACTCTTTGGGCCGCGCCGCGGAAGTCGTCTGCCAGATCGTCGGCGTTGAACTTGAAATAGCGCCAGCCGGCCGCGTTGAACGATTCGTCGCGCCGGTTGTCCCGGGACTGCCGTTCGCGTGTCAGGTGGTGGCCGCCGTCGTACTGGATGGCCACGCGCTGCCCGCGGTAACCGAGGTCCGCGGCGGGGGACTAGGGGTCTTCCGGCACAATCCGGACCTGCAGCTCCGGCTCCGGCAACCCGGCCGCGGTCAGCGCCAGACGCAGGAATGTCTCGGGGGCCGAGTCGGCACCGGGCCGGATCAGGGCCGCGGCCGCGCGGGCTTTCACGATTCCCTTGAGCTTTGGGTGCCGCGTCAGCATGGCCGTCAGCTGGGGAAGTGTTGCCCACGGCTCCGTGCGGCCCTCCAGTTCAGGGCGGGGCCGCCGCACGAGCTGGTCGCCCAGCGCCACGAGATCGTCAAGCGGCAGGATGCGGGCAAGGTCCAGCCAGGTCCGGGCGGGTGTTGAAATTCGGATGCCGTCCAGGACCGTGAGCTCGTCGTCGAATGCAAGGACGGTATGCCCCACCACGCCCTCACGCCGGACCGGCGGCAGGGCCCTGCGCTTGCTGAGGTGCAGTTCGCGGCAGTCGCGGTACCACGACGGGAGCCACAGCCCCAGCAGCACTGCGGCCGTGAGGTGCGAAATCCACGCGCCCGGCGTCGCGGCCGACAGGGCACGGGCCAGGCTTCGGATTTCGAACTCCCAGCCCGCAGGCACATGGATCAGCCCGCCCGCCGAGGTGAGGTCGGAGGAACGGAGCCCGGTTGCGCTATCACTTGGGGTGGCCAAAGGACAGGCCAACCCAGAGTGATAGCGCAACCCGGAGGGGCGGGTCCAAGTGCGGGGGGGCTAGAACAGGCCGACGGGGTTGCCGGCGTCGTCCACGTCCATCCGCATCGCTGCCGGAACCTTGGGCAGGCCAGGCATGGTCATGACCGCACCGGTGAGGGCCACGATAAAGCCCGCGCCGGTCTTGGGGATGAGGTCCCGGACATGGATGGTGAAGCCCTTGGGGGCGCCGAGCCGGGTGGCGTCGTCGCTGAAGGAGTACTGGGTCTTCGCCATGCACACGGGCATCCCGGACCAGCCGTTCTTCTCGATCTCTGCCAGCCGTTTGAGCGCCGGCACTGAGAAGTCGACGCCGTCGGCGCCGTAGACCTCCTGCACGATGGTCCGGATCTTGTCCTCGACGGACATGTCCAGCGGGTACAGGTGCCGGAAACTGTGCGGGGTGTCGATCGCGGCCGCCACCTTTGCCGCGAGCTCGTCCCCGCCGTCGCCGCCACCGCCGCGGCCCCACACATCGGCCACCGCAGCCTGGACACCCTCCGTTGCGCACCACTCAAGCAGCCAGTCCAGCTCCTCGGCAGTGTCCGTGGCGAACTTGTTGACCGCCACGACCGGGATGATGCCGAACTTCTCCACGTTGCGGATATGGCGCTGCAGATTGGCGACGCCGGCGGCCAGCGCCCCCACGTTGGGCTCGGTGAGCCGGTCTTTCGGGACGCCGCCGTGCATCTTGAGCGCCCGGACGGTGGCCACGAGGACGACGGCGGACGGGGCGACGTCGGCAATCCGCGCCTTGATGTCCATGTACTTTTCGGCACCGAGGTCCGCGCCGAAACCGGCCTCGGTGACCACGATGTCCGCAAGGCTGCGGGCCGTCTGCGTGGCAATCAGGGAGTTGCAGCCGTGCGCGATGTTGGCGAAGGGCCCGCCGTGCACCAGCGCCGGGGTGCCGGCGATGGTCTGCACAAGGTTGGGCTTGATCGCGTCTTTGAGCAGCATGGTCAGGGCGCCCTGGACGCCGAGGTCGGCCACCGTGACGGGCCGCCGGTCGTAGGTGTAGCCGAACGTGATCCGGCCCAGCCGTTCGCGCAGATCGTTCAGGTCCGTGGCGAGGCAGAACACCGCCATGATCTCCGAGGCCACGGTGATGTCGAAGCCGTCCTGCCGCGGCGTGCCCTGGGCCGGGCCGCCCAGGCCGATCACGACCTCCCGGAGGGACCGGTCGTTCATGTCCAGGACCCGCTTGAACGTCATCCGGCGCGGATCGATGTTGAGCTCGTTGCCCTGGAAGATGTGGTTGTCCACGAGGGCCATGAGGGCGTTGTTCGCCGAGGTGATGGCGTGGAAGTCGCCGGTGAAGTGCAGGTTGATCTGATCCATCGGCAGTACCTGGGAGTATCCGCCGCCGGTGGCGCCGCCCTTCATGCCCAGGATGGGGCCGAGCGAGGGTTCGCGCAGCGCGATCATCACGCTGTGCCCGGCACGGGCCAGGGAATCCGCGAGCCCGACCGTTGTGGTGGACTTGCCCTCGCCCGCGGGGGTGGGCGACATTGCGGAGACCAGGACCACCTTGCCGGGGGCCCGCACGGGGGCGGCCGCGGCTGCGCCCGCCGGGGCGTCCGCGGGAGCGGTGAGCTTCGCCGGATCGATCTTGGCCTTGTAGGGGCCGTAGAGTTCCAGCGCGTCCGGGTTGATGCCGGCGGCCGCCGCAATCTCCCCGATCGGCTTCATGACTGCCCGCTGGGCAATCTCCAGGTCGCTGGGTACGTTGTTCCCGGCAGTGGTGGTCTCAGACATCGTTGTCCTTCGGCTCGTGGCGTCGGCGGGTTTGTCCCGGTCCGGTGTTGCCGGGCGGGGGTCGGGGCGGATCCGGTTCAGGGTGTGTGGCCCACCGGGATGGTCAGGCTTCCAAAATACTGGCTAACGGCGGTGTGGTAGCTCTCCAGCGTAATCGCGGCGGTGCGCTGCCAGCCGAAATCCTGGGCGTGGATCGCGGCGGCGCGCCCCATGTCGGTGCGCGTTTGGGTGTCGTCGAAGAGCGCCTCGAGGGCGTCCGCCCAGTCGCTGGCTTTGTGGCCCTCGATCAGCATTCCGGTCCGCCCGTCCTGGACGGCGCGGGAGAGGCCGCCCACTTTCGTGGCGAGGACGGGCGTCCCGCAGGCCTGCGCCTCCAGGGCCACCAGGCCGAAGGACTCGCTGTAGGAGGGCATCACCACGACGTCGGCCGACCGGTACCAGCCGGCCAGCTCCGGGGCGTTCACCGGCGGATGGTGGGTGGCGACGTCGTCCATTCCGGCGGCGCTGATCAGCGCCTTGAGGTTGAAGTCCTTGGCGCCGCTGACGGCCCCCAGGATGGTCAGCTGCAGGTCGATGTCCGGGCGCCGGGAACGCAGGAGTGCGGCGGCCTTGATCAGGATCTGCGGGCCCTTGAGCCGCTGGATCCGGCCCGCGAACAGCAGATGGAACTTGCCCGGGGCGATGCCGTGCTGGGCCCTGGCGCGGTTCCTGAAAGCCGGAGTGAAGACGGCCAGGTCCACGCCCGGCGGCGCGACGTCGATGCGGTCGATGTCTGCGTTGTAGTGCGAGACCAGCTCGGTCGCTTCGGTGCCGGTATTGGCGATCAGCCGGGTGGCGCCGTCGACAATCCGATGCTCGCCGTCCTCACGCCGCCGCGGTTCGGGCTGCTCGCCGGACTCGAGGAGCTGGTTCTTGACCTTGGCCATCGTGTGCATGGTGTGGACGAGGGGCAGCCGCCACAGCTCCGCGAGCTCCAGCCCGGCCACCCCGGACACCCAGTAGTGGGAATGGATGACGTCATACCGGCCGTGCGGCTGGATCTGGCGGATCCGGTCGATCTCGGCGACCATGCTGTGCAGCAGCCCCGGAAGTTCCTCCTTGGGCAGCTTGCGGGGCGGGCCGGCGAGGACGTTGTGCACGCAGACGCCCGGGGAGGGGTGTTCGACGGCGGGCTGCGTGGCCGAGGTGGACCGGGTGAAGATCTCCACTTCCACGCCGGTCTCGGCGAGGGCCGCGGCCAGCGCCCGGACGTACACGTTCATACCGCCGGCGTCTCCGGAGCCTGGTTGCTCCATGGGCGAGGTGTGCAGGGAAAGGAAAGCGACGCGGCGGATCAGCGACACGATTCCCCTTTCCTTTGCAGACTGCACTTCGATAAAACATTACTCCTGAAGTGCCGGCCGGTTCACGGGTCCGTTCCATGGTCACAGCACTGCATGGTCACAGCACTGGTCCGTCCTCAGACGGGGGCGTACTGCTAACGTGGCCGCTGTGAGCGCATCGACAGAGCCTGATCCCTCAGCCGGATGGATAATCCGGGAGGCCCGCCCGGAGGACTGGCCGGACATTTGGACGATCCTGGAACCCGTCATCCGGGCCGGGGAGACTTTTACGTGGGACCGGGACACTGCCGAGGACGAGGCCCGCGGGCGCTGGTTCAAGCAGGCGCCGGGCCAGACCTTCGTCGCGGTCGCCGTCGGGCCCGGCGGCAGCGACAGCGACAGTGACCGGACTGCGGGGGCCATCCTCGGCACCGGCGAGCTGCACCCCAACCAAGGCGGCGGCGGCAGCCATGTCGCCAACGCCGGCTACATGGTCCATCCCGCGCAGGCCGGCCGCGGACTGGCCCGGGCCCTCTGCGCCTATTCGCTCGACGCCGCGCGGGACGCCGGCTTCCGGGCCATGCAGTTCAACGCCGTGGTGGAGAGCAATGTCCGGGCCGTTGCCGCCTGGAAATCCATGGGCTTCGAGGTGCTCGCGACCATTCCCGAGGCGTTCAACCACCCGGAACTGGGCTATGTGGGCCTGCACGTGATGTACCGAAAGCTGTAGCTTAGTGGCCCGCTGTCCGGGGGCCGTTACTGTCCGGGCCGTTAAAGTCCGCCGTCACTGCCCGCCGTGCCAGAGGCGGTCCAGCTCCGGGAACGCGGCCTCATAGCCGGTGAGCAGTTTGCCGGCGAGGACATCCGAATCCACGAGCGGATGCCTGGCGAACGCGGCGAGGGCTGCCTCCCGCCGGCCGGTCGTCGCCGCCTCCACCACGAGCCGTTCGACGTCCTTGACGCGCCGCATCAGCTCCAGTTGTGCCGGTCCCGGACGGTCCTGCGGCACCGGCGCAGCGCCGTCGGGCGTCACCCTGCACGGAACTTCGACGACGGCGTCCGCCGGCAGCCCCGGGACGGCCGGCACCGCCTGCACCGCCGACCCGGCGCCGCCCGCTTTCGGTGCCGCTGACCCGGTGGTGTTGACCGTGTTGCGCGTGTTGAGGATCAGGTCCGCCGCGCCGCCTCCGGAAAGGGCGCGCATGGCCCCCAGGGCCACCCGCTCGTAGCCGCCGCCGGCGAGGTCGGTCTCGTCCCGGCGTTCGCCCGACGTGCGGGCTTCTGCGAGATAGCCCTCTTCGCGTGACAGGCGGGCGGCGTCCCAAAGTGCAAAAGCCTCCGGTCCGGCGGCAGCCAGCCGGGGATAGAGCTCGGCCTGCTGCCGGGCGATGGATTCCCCCCGGGTCAGGTCGGTGGCCCGCATGCCGGCCACCGCCCGAACGGTGTCGTAGTAGTAGAAAAGGTATTCATTCGGCAGGCAGCCTAGGCCGGCCAGCAACCCGGGCGGGAACAACCGGCCTTCCTCGAACTCCGACAGCGCCGTGGGGTTCGCGAGCAGCTCCGGGAGTGCGTCCCGGCCTCCGGCCTCCAGCCGATACAGCCAGCCGAGGTGGTTCAGGCCGTAGTAGCCCACGCCGTCGAGCGAGCCCTCCGGCAGCGCGACGCCGGCAGCCCGCGCCGCACGGTGCACCAGGCCGCTGGCTGAGTCGCAAATCCCGACCACCCTGGGCCCGAGCACCGGGACCAGCGCCTCCGTCACCATGCCTGCCGGGTTGGTGAAATTGAGGAGCCACGCCTCGGGGCAGCGGCTCCGCATTTCCTCCGCGAGCCGCAGCATCGGCGGAATGGACCGCAAGGCGTAGGAGATGCCGCCGGGCCCGGTGGTTTCCTGGCCCAGGAGTCCGAGGTCCAGGGCGATCCGCTCGTCGGCGGTCCGCCCGGCCGTGCCGCCGGGCCGGATGGCGGCGAAGACCATGTCGGCGCCGTCGAGGGCCTCGGGGAGCGAGGACACGGCACGGACCTGCGGGCCGGAACCCGGCCGACCCTGCTGGGCCAGGGAGGCCAGGACCGCCTCGATGGCCGCCAGCCTGGCGGGGTCGACGTCGTAGAGCACCAGCTCCCGCACCAGCCCCGCGAAAGGGCCGGCAGAGAGCGCCCGGTAAACCAGGGGGACGCGGAACCCGCCCCCGCCGGCGATCGTGAGCCGCATGCGGACAGTCTATTCCCCGCTGGTCGGGGCCCCGCTTCCCGCAGTTTCCCTCGACGGCGGTACAGCGTAGTGTGCCGTATATGGACGCCACCCCGGCGCGGCGCTTTGATCCGCTCTCTGCCGTCCGCAGCCCGGCCGCGGACGGGTTCGACCTGCTCCTGACCGGAACCGTGTTCCAGGACATCATCTTCACCGGACTGCCCCACGCGCCGCAGCCCGGAACGGAAATCTGGAGCGACGGGATGGGCAGCTGCCCCGGGGGTGTCGCCAACCAGGCAATCGCCGCGTCCCGGCTGGGACTGCGGACCGGTCTTGCCGCCGTGTTCGGCGATGACGGCTACGGCGACTACAACTGGAAGATCCTGGCCGCCCAGGAACATGTGGACCTGTCCCTGTCCCGGCGTGTGCCGGGCTGGCACTCGCCCGTCACGGTGTCTTTGAGCGTGGAGAAAGACCGCTCCATGGTGACGCACGGGCACCCGGCACCGGTGACCTCCACCGAGCTGATCGGATGCCCGCCGCCGGCGCTCGCAGCCGTTGCGGAGCTGGGGGAGGAACTCGAACCGTGGGCCGTCGACGCGCACAAGAACGGCGTCCGGCTGTTCGGCGATGTCGGCTGGGACCCCACCGGCGCGTGGTCCCCGACCCGGCTGGACAACCTGAAATACTTCCACGCCTTCATGCCAAACCAGCACGAGGCCATGAACTTCACGGGCCGCGACGACCCCTGGTCCGCGCTGTACTCGCTCGCAGAGAGGGTTCCGGTGGCGGTGGTCACGCTCGGCGCCCAAGGGTCCATGGCCGTGGATTCGGAAACGGGGGAGGAAGAGTGGGTCCCGTCCCTGCCAGTCCGGGCCTACGATCCCACTGGTGCCGGTGACTGCTTCGGTGCGGCATTCATTGTGGGGTCCCTTGCCGGCTGGCCGCTGGGAAACCGGCTCCGTTTCGCCAATCTGTGCGCGGCCCTGGCCGTCCAGGAGGTGGGCGGCTCGCTTGCCGCACCCGGCTGGGGGGACATTGCCGACTGGTGGCAGCGGGCCAACGCCCGGAAGGAGCGGCAGGGCAGTCAATGGCTGCGCCGCTACCGCTTCCTGGAAGAGATCGTGCGCGATGTCCCGCCCGAGGCGCAGCGGCGGGCGACGGCCACCATCGCCCACCTGTCCGACGCGTAGCTGGGCCGGGGGCGGCCGGGCGGGTTCGTTGCTGTGACCAATGGACATGTCCTCCGCTGGGGCTCAGGCCTGGGCATATACCCGTTGTGCTCGGCGTTGGGCGCGAAGAATGGGCATGTCCCGCGGGGAGGGAGGGCATGTCCAGTGGTGGTCTGGCCCGCCGATTATTCGGCCCGCGGCGCCGCGCCTAGAATCGTTAAGTGACTTACCAAGCAGCAACAGGCGATCTCCTGCCCGGTTCGGCGGCAACGCCGTCCCACGCTGAGGAGCGCTCGGCCGTAATAGACCTCGACGCGATTCGGGAAAACGTCCGCCACCTCGCAGCGGTGGCCTCACCCGCGCAGGTCATGGCCGTGGTCAAAGCCGACGCCTACGGGCACGGTGCCGTCCAGGTGGCCCGGGCGGCCCTCGGCGCCGGGGCCAGCTGGCTGGGCGTCGCCCACATCTCCGAGGCCCTCGCCCTGCGCGCCGCCGGAATCGAGGCACCCCTGCTGGCCTGGCTGCACACCCCGGACAGCAACTTCGCCGCCGCAGTGGCCGCCGGAATCGACATCGGCTGCTCGGGCTGGGAACTGGACCGGATAGTGGCCGCCGCCCGCGAACAGGAACGGCCCGCCCGCGTCCACCTGAAGGTCGACACCGGGCTCGGCCGCAACGGCGCCCCCCTCGACGCCTGGGACAGCCTGGTCGGTGAAGCCATGGAACACCAGGACCAGGGCCTGCTCCGGGTCGTGGGGATCTTCTCCCACCTGGCCGTGGCCGACGAACCCGAACGGCCCGAAACCGACGAACAGCTCGCCGCGTTCCGGCAGGTCCTCGCCGTCGCCCAGGACGCAGGCGTGGACCCCGAGGTCCGCCACCTGGCCAACACCCCGGCCACCCTGTCCCGGCCGGACACCCACTTTGACCTGGTCCGCGTGGGCCTGGGCCTGTACGGGCTGTCCCCCTTCGAAGGACAAAGCCCGGCCGAGCTGGGGCTGCGCCCGGCCATGACGGTCCGCACGGTGGTTTCGCACTGCAAGGATGTGCCCGCCGGGCAGGGCGTTTCCTACGGACTGAACTACCGCACGGACGGAGTCAGCACTCTCGGGCTCATTCCGCTGGGATACGCCGACGGCGTGCCGCGCATCGCGACCGGTGGTCCGGTCCGGATCGAGGGCGTGAACTATCCGGTAGTAGGGCGGATCGCGATGGACCAGATGGTGATCGACCTCGGACCCCGCAACGTGGCGGCCGGAGGCCCGAGCATCCTCGGGGCCGAGGCAGTGCTGTTCGGCGACGGCGCCGACGGCGGACCCACGGCCGATGACTGGGCCAGGGCCGCCGGCACTAACAACTACGAGATCGTCACCAGGATCAGCCCCCGGGTGCCGCGCCGCTACCTTCACGAAGAGCCTTCCGCCGGCGAAGAGCGGCCGTGAGCGGGCCAGCGTGGGAACGGAGCCTTGAGGTCCGGACGGCGGCGGAGACGCAGGCGCTCGCCGCGGCCCTCGGCGCCGTGCTGGAAACGGGCGACCTGCTGGTCCTGACCGGCGAACTGGGTGCCGGCAAGACCACCTTTGCGCAGGGGCTGGGGGAGGGGCTGGGCGTGCGGGCCGGCATCATTTCGCCGACCTTTGTCCTGGTGCGCATCCACCCCAATCTGCCCGAAGGGCCCCGGCCGGGCGGCCCGGACCTGGTGCATGTGGACGCCTACCGGCTGGAGTCGGCCGCCGAAATCGACGACATCGATCTCGAAAACACCATGGACAGCGCCGTGACGGTGGTCGAGTGGGGCCGCGGCCGGGTTGAGCACCTGAGCGACAGCCGGCTTGAAGTGGAACTCCACCGCACCCGCGGCGGCGCCGAGGGCACCGGCGCCGCGGGCATGCCCGCCGCAGCTGATCCCGCCGGGGCACCCCGCGAGGGCGCCGATCCCGGCGTGCTGGACTTCGACACGGACGACGACGACGAGCCTCGGACCGTGGTGATCCGCGGCTTCGGCCCGCGCTGGGCCGAAGCGCCGGCGCTGCCCGGCGTCGAGCCCGTGCCCGCCAGCGGGCCCGCCACCGCAACCGTGCCCGAGACCACGCCACAGACCCCGGAACGGAACTCCTGATGCTGATCCTCGCCATCGACACCTCGGCCGTCGCCAGCGCCGCGCTGGTCTCCGATGACGCGCCGGAATCCGTGCTCGCCAGCTTCGCCACCGCGGACACGCGCACCCACGCGGAGGTCCTGGCCCCGGGGATCGACGAGCTCCTGGCCGAGGCGGGCGTCAGCGGCCGCGACGTCGACGCAATCGTCACCGGCGTCGGCCCGGGACCGTTCACGGGACTGCGCTCCGGGATCGTCACCGCCCGCACCCTCGCCTTTGTCTGGGGCAAGCCGCTGTACGGCGTCATGAGCCTGGACGCGATCGCCCTGGAAGTAGCCGAATCCACCGAATCGGCCGCGGAGTTCATTGTGGCCACCGATGCGCGCCGCAAGGAAGTGTACTGGGCCCGGTATACCCTCTCCGATGCCCAGCTGCCGCACCTGGCGGACGGCCCGCACGTGGGATTCGCCGCGGATCTGCCGGATCTGCCTGTCTATGGTGCCGGGGCCGGGATCTACTCCGACGTCGTCAAGGCGGTCGCCGAGTTCAGCACCCGGCAGCCCGAAGCCCTCTCGCTGGGCCAGTTCGCACTCGCCCGGCTCGCAGCGGGGGACCAGCTCCTGGACTCCACCCCCCTGTACCTGCGCGAATCCGACGCCCAGGTGCCCGGACCCCGGAAGCGTGCCCTGTGAGCCCGGAACACGCCGCACCGCTCAGGCTCCCCGGCGGAGTCACCCTGCGGGACATGGACGCCGCGGACATCCCCGCTGTCCACGCGCTGGAACGGCGGCTGTTTCCCGTGGATGCCTGGCCGCTGCAGATGTTCAACGACGAGCTGGCGCAGACGGACACCCGCCGCTACCTCGTGGCGGAGTTCCACGGCGGGATCGTGGGCTATGCCGGACTCATGTGCATCGAACCGATCTCGGACGTCCAGACCATCGCCGTGGTGCCCGAGCAGGAAGGCAAGGGCATCGGCTCCGCCCTGCTCACCGAGCTGATCGCGGAAAGCCGGCGCCGCCACGCCCAGGACGTGCTGCTGGAGGTCAGGGCGGACAACCCCCGCGCCCAGGAGCTCTACCGGCGCTTCGGCTTCGAACAGATCCACGTCCGGCCCCGGTACTACCGCGACGGCGTCGACGCCCTGATCATGCGGCTGCAGCTGCCCCGCGAACCACTCAGCACCCAGCCCAAGGAAGCAGGCCGACCATGAACCGCACCCAGCCGCTCGTGCTCGGCATCGAGTCCTCCTGTGACGAAACCGGCGTGGGCATCGTCCGGGGAACCGCCCTGCTGACGAACACCGTCTCTTCCTCCATGGACGAACACGTCCGCTTCGGCGGCGTGATTCCCGAGATCGCCTCCCGCGCCCACCTTGACGCGTTCGTCCCGACCCTCGAGGAGGCCCTCGCCGAGGCGGACGTAACGCTCGCGGACATCGACGCGATTGCCGTCACCTCCGGGCCGGGCCTGGCCGGGGCCCTCATGGTGGGGGTGTGCGCTGCCAAGGCGCTCGCCGTGGCCACCGGCAAACCCCTCTACGCCATCAACCACCTTGTGGCGCATGTCGGCGTCGGGCTCCTGCAGCAGGGCGCCGTTACGGCAGCGTTCGGAACGGCGACGCCGGCCGGCGAGCAGTCCGCGCAAGCCGCGCAGCACGCCCTGCCGGAGAACATGGGCGCGCTCCTGGTGTCCGGCGGCCACACCGAGATCCTGCGGATCCGGAGCATCACGGACGACGTCGAGCTGCTGGGCTCCACGATCGATGACGCAGCGGGCGAAGCGTATGACAAGGTGGCTCGGCTCCTGGGCCTGGGCTATCCGGGCGGTCCGGCGATCGACAAGCTGGCGCGGACCGGCAACGCCAAGGCCATCCGGTTCCCGCGCGGCCTCACCCAGCCCAAGTACATGGGCACCGCGGAGGAACCCGGGCCGCACCGCTACGACTGGTCCTTCAGCGGGCTCAAGACCGCCGTCGCCCGCTGCGTGGAGCAGTTCGAGGCCCGCGGCGAGGAGGTCCCGGTGGCGGACATCGCCGCGGCCTTCCAGGAGGCCGTGGTGGATGTCATTACCTCCAAGGCGGTACTCGCCTGCCGCGAAAACGGGATCACGGAGGTCCTCCTGGGCGGAGGCGTCGCCGCCAACTCACGGCTGCGCCAGCTCACCGAACAGCGCTGCAGTGCGGCCGGGATCCGGCTGACGGTGCCGCCGCTGCCGCTCTGCACGGATAACGGGGCCATGGTGGCGGCACTCGGGGCGCAACTGGTGATGGCCGGAGTGGAACCGAGTGGGATCGGTTTTGCCCCGGACTCCTCGATGCCGGTCACAACGGTCTCTGCCTGAAGCTTCGACCGCCTGAAACTCCGCCCGAAGCGTTGTCCGTCCCGGTGGTGGCGGTTGGGCGCCGGGGCTAGGCTTCCGGGCCCTGGCGCATCTGCTTGACCAGATCCAGGACGACGGCCCGCAGGTCCCCGCCGTGTTCGGCGGCGACCCGGCGCTGCCGCTGGTAGCCGGCGCCGCGCTCGATGATCTTCTCGACGTCGGCCAACTCGGCGCTGCAGCCCAGCTTCGCAGCCACGGGCTCAAGCCGCTTGAGTGTCTCGCGCAGGTGCTCGGTGACGAGCTGCTCGTTGCCGTCGGCGTCGAGGATGATGATCGCTTCCAGGCCGTACCGGGCCGCGCGCCACTTGTTTTCCTGGACATGCCATGGCGGCATCGTGGGAATGGTGCCGCCGTTCTCCAGCGTGGTGGAAAATTCGTCGACCAGGCACTGCGTCAGTGCGGCGATCGCCCCGACGTCCTCGAGGGTCGCCAGGCCGTCGCAAATGCGCATCTCGATGGTGCCGAGGGCCGGGACGGGGCGGATGTCCCACCGGATCTCGGAGAGCGTGTCGATCACACCGGTGGTGAACATGTCCTGCACGTAGGACTCGTAGTCCTCCCAGCTGGCGAACTGGAACGGCAGCCCGGCGGTGGGCAATTGCTGGAACATGAGGGCGCGGTGCGAGGCATAGCCGGTGTCCTCGCCGCCCCAAAACGGGCTGGACGCGGAGAGCGCCTGGAAATGCGGGAAGTAGTTGACCAGGCCGTCCAGAACCGGAAGGACCTTGTCCCGGCTGTCCAGTCCGACGTGCACATGGACGCCGTAGATGACCATCTGCCGGCCCCACCATTGGGTCCGGTCAATGAGCTTGGCGTAGCGTTCCTTGTCCGTGACGGGCTGCAGCTGGGGCGGGCTGAAGGGATGGCTTCCGGCACAAAAGATCTCCACGCCCATGGGATCGGTAACGTCCCGGACGGCCGCAAGTGAGCTGTTCAGGTCCGCTTTGGCTTCCGCGACGGTAGTGCAGATGCCCGTGACGAGTTCCACGGTGTTCAGCAGCAGCTCCTGCTTGATATGGGGGTGCTCGTCGTCCTCATTGAGTTCGGGATGCCGGGCAGCGACGCCGCGGAGCACTTGGTTCGCCACGGAGGCCAGCTCACCGGTCTCGGCGTCGACGAGGGCCAGCTCCCATTCCACGCCAAGAGTCGACTGCCTGGATGAAGCGAACTCGATCTTCATGTGGTCCCTTCACTGTTTTTGCTGTCCCTGGGCGCGGTCCTGGTGGGAAATGCGCTGGCAACCCTCGGACGTGCCCTGGGCGTATCACCGGCGGTGGCACGCGACATTTCCCCACACCAAAGCGCCGGCCGGGCGGCTGCAGGGCTACGGGTGGTCCAAGTCTAGTGCAGGGGCGCCCTCCCGGACGGTGCCAAAGATACCGCTGGTGCGTGAGTGTCTTCACAAAGCGGCTGGTCAGCGACGGTTCATGTTACGGCTTGGGGTGCGGCGGCTGGGGTGGCCACACCCATCCTGGCGTTTAATGGAGCTGTGCCCATTCTGAACAAAGACATGACCCTGTGTATCTCGCTCTCGGCCCGGCCCAGCAACAACGGGACGCGCTTCCACAACCACCTGTACGAGCAGCTTGGCCTGAACTGGATCTACAAGGCCTTCGCCCCCACCGACCTCGCCCAGGCGATCGCCGGAGTGCGCGGCCTCGGCATCCGCGGCTGCGCGGTGTCCATGCCCTACAAAGAGGACGTGATCGCCCTCGTTGACGTCATGGACCCCTCGGCGAAGGCCATCGATTCGGTCAACACCATCGTCAACGACGGCGGCCGACTCACGGCCTACAACACCGACTACACGGCAATCGAGCAGCTCCTGCACAGCAACGCCGTACCGACGGACTACTCGGTGCTGGTCCTGGGCTCCGGCGGCATGGCCAAGGCCACCGTGGCCGCGCTGCGGGATGCCGGCTTCAAAAACGTGACCGTCGTGGCCCGCAATGAAGACTCCGGCCGCGCCCTGGCCGACCAGTACGGCTTCGCCTGGAGCGCGGAACTGGGTTCGGCGCTGTCCGGCACGGGCACGGCAGACATGCTCATCAACGTCACCCCGATCGGTATGGCAGGGAGTATGGCCGGCGGACCGGATGCCGAGGCGTTGTCCTTCCCGCAGGAGGCCATCGACGCCGCAAAGGTGGTGTTCGACGTCGTCGCCCTCCCGGCCGAGACGCCGCTCATCAAGACCGCCCGCGCGGCCGGCAAGACCGTGATCACGGGAGCCGAGGTAGCCACGATCCAGGCGCTGGAGCAGTTCGTGCTCTACACCGGGATCCGGCCCACGGACGAGCAGATCAGGTCCGCCGAGGAGTTCATGCGGGCCCAGTAGCCCTGTACCCGGGGATCCTGCGTCGGCGGAGCTAGACGGGCTCCACCGAGATGGCCACCCGGTCCTCACCGATTCTGGTGAGGACCAGGGTGGCTGTTTTCTTGCTCTTGGCCTTTGAGCCTGCAGGTTTTCCGCCGGGCAGGAGTTGCTTGCGCAGCTCTTCGGGCGTGACGGCCGTGCCGCGCTTCTTGATGTCCAGGACGCCGATCCCTTCGTCCTTGACCCAGGACTTGAGCGCCTTGACGTTGAACGGCATCACGTCCAGGACCTTGTAGGCCTTGGCGAACGGGGTGTCGCGCAGGTCCGGGGCGCAGATGTAGGCGATGTGCTCGTCCACGAGGTGCCCGCCGAGCTGGAGGGCGACGTCGGCCACCAGTCCGGCGCGGATCACCGCTCCGTCGGGCTCATAAAGGTAGCCCTCCACGGGACCCACTGGTGCCACGGGGCCGCCGTCGAAGTCCTCGCCGCTGGTGAGCTCGGCCGCCCCGTGCGGGCCGAGCAAGAGGGCCGCGCGCCGCACCCCTTGGCGCCGCACCGAGTTGAACCACAGGGCCACCTCGGTGACGTCCCCGCCCACGGAGACCCACTGTGCCTCGCAACCCGGGGGCACCGAATCATGCGGCATGCCCGGCCCCATCTTTACGCCGACGGCGCGGCCGGTGCCGGCCAGCGACTCCACGAAGGACAGTGGAGGGGAGAAATCTTCAGGATCCCAGATCCGTTTGGTTCCCGAGGTGGACGTGCTGCGCCGGGCCGGGTCGAGCCAGACGCCGTCGACTCCCTCGAGCGAAACCGAGGTGGCATCCGAATGGACCACGGTGGCATTGCGGAACGGGATCAGGTTCATCGTGGCGCAGGCGGCCGTGGCCTCGTCCATTTCCACCGCGGTAACCACCAGGTCCAGGGACGCCAGGGCCATCGCATCCGCCCCGAGCCCGCAGCCGAGATCCGCGACGTGGCCGATCCCGGCCTCCGCGAACCGCTGCGCGTGCCGCGCCGCGACCGTGAGCCGGGTGGCCTGCTCGAGGCCGGCCTTGGTGAAGATCATCTGCCGGGCGAACTCGCCGAACTTGGCCTCGGCCTTGGTCCGCAGCCGGGACTGGGTGAGCACCGCCGAGACCATTTCGGGGGAGTGGCCGGCCTTTCGCAGCGCCGCGGTAAGGCGGAAGGCCTCGTCCTCGCGGTACGGGCCCAGCGACGCCAGCAGCTCCCAGCCCTCGGGGGTGAGGATCGGGGCAATATTTTCCTGCGGTGCGTCAGTCATGCCATCCAGCGTAGTTGAGCTGTCCGGGCACGCTGTGACCGGACCGCGGGGGCTAGGCTTGACGGCATGGAAGACAGCGGCACAGGCGACAGCATCTCAGACGACACAGCCGGGCAGGACACAGCCGGGACCGACGACGCCGGGCAGGGGCGCCGGAGCCCGCAGGGGCTGGCCCGCTACGCCCGGCCGGCGCTGATCGCGGGCGCTGTGATCGCCGTCGTGTGCATCGCCCTTTTGGTGATCATCTTCTTCCTCGATTCCTTTAACGCCACGGTGTATTCCGTAGGAGGCAAGAACGTCCAGGACGCCACCGACGAGGCTCGGGCCATCCGCGACAGCTATGCCGCTGCCCGGCTCGGCGGCATCATCGTCCTCATCGCGGGCATCCTGCTGGCCGCCGCCGGCGCCGTGCTGGTGTACCGGCACCGGAACGACGAAGGCCAGGACACGGACGAAGACGACGGCGAGGACGTGGACTTCGAGGACCTCGCAGGCCGGTAGGCGCCTGCAGGGCCCACACATCCACGGGACATGCCCACCGCTCGGTACCAGGAGTGGACATGTCCTCCGGGGCAGGTCGCACCTATTGGGCATGTCCATCGCTCCGCGCAGGCAAAGAGCATGATGCCCAAGTGTCCTTTGGCTGGAGCAAAGAATGGACATGTCCCCCGCGCCATCGTGAACTGCTCCCCGGAAGTTGGACTGAGAAATTCAGTTCCGACTCCCGGGGAGCAGTTTTATGTATGCACGTAGTTCGTTATCCGAAGAGCAGCGGGAGGCCGCTGTAGCGTGGTTTGAGAAGGGCATCGCGGATAAAGCGGCGGCGCGGGTACTGGGTGTGCCTCACTCGCCGGTCAAGGTTCTCTATCTGCGGTGGAGAATCCATGGTCGAGGAGCGCTGGTGGCCAAGCCGACGAAACAGGTGTACTCGTTCGAATTCAAGCTCGCATTGGTCGAACGGTTCATCGCGGGTGAGACTGCCCAGGACCTCGCGGCGGAGGCGGGCTTGTCCTCACCCGGCCTACTGAAAAACTGGGCAGGTGCCTATCGTCGCGAGGGCGCGGATGCCTTGCGCCCGAAGCCTAAAGGCAGACCCAGGAAGCCCGACTCCCCGCCGGCGGAGCTACCCGAGCTGGAGCGGCTGCGCCGGGAGAACGAACGGCTGCGGGCGGAAGTGGCCTACCTGGGAAAATTGCGGGCCTTGAGGGCACAAGAACGACGGTGAAGGTCCAGACCATCATCGCCCTCAAGGCCGACTTTCCACTCCCGGTTCTGCTGCAGGTCGCCGGCCTGGCCCGGTCGACGTTCTTCTACCACCAGGCCCGCCTCCAGGCCCCCGATCCGAAGGAGGCACTCAAGACCGCTGCCACGGAGATCTTCGAGAAGAACCATGGCCGGTACGGGCACCGCCGCATCCACACGGAACTGGCCAGGCAAGGGTGGACGGTCGCGAAGAAGACCGTGCTGAAGCTGATGCGTGCCCTGCAGCTGGTCTGCAAGGTCCGGCGGAAGAAGCGCTACAACTCCTACCAAGGCGAACAGGGCAAAATTGCCCCGAACCTGCTGAACCGGGAGTTCGACGCCGATGCCCCGAACCAGAAGTGGGTAACGGATGTGACCGAGTTCAGCGTCGGCGGACCGAAAGCTCTACCTCTCACCGGTCATGGACCTCTTCGACCGGCAGATCATCTCCTACACCATCGGCTTGTCCCCGAACCTGGCGCTCACCAACACCTCACTGCGCATGGCGCTGACAACGCTCGAGGACGGGCAGAAACCGCTCGTGCACTCGGACCAGGGTTTCCAGTACCAGCACGCCTCCTGGCGGATTCTCCTGGAGGGCGCCGGCGCGGTCCAATCGATGTCCCGCAAGGGCAACTGCTACGACAACGCGGTGATGGAGAACTTCTTCGGACACCTCAAGGAAGAGCTCTTCCACCACGTCCGGTTCCTCAGCACCGACGCACTGGCCAGCGCAGCTGCACGAATACATCCGCTGGTACAACACCGAACGGATCTCGACAAAGCTCAAGGGCCTGAGCCCGGTGCAATACCGTGCCCAGGCCCTCGCGGCTTAGGCTCTAACTAACCAGTCCAACTTTAGGGGACCAGTTCACCCGCCACGGTTGGGCATGTCCTGCGCAAAGAATGGGCATGTCCCGCCCGGGGAAATGTTCACCCGGGACGAATTTCTGGCACTCGCCTTGACCGAGTGCTAACCATTTACATAGAGTCGTCATTAGCACTCTCCCTAGGAGGGTGCTAACACATGAAGCGCGTTCCGCCAGGCACGCTGCCGGCACCGCGACGACGGTCTGTGCGCCTTGGCATCACCGCTTCATAGTCCACAAATTTGCTGACGAAAAGGAGAGGTCCGAGTGTCGGTCTCTATTAAGCCTCTTGAGGATCGTATTGTTGTCCGCCCGCTCGAAGCCGAGCAGACCACGGCTTCCGGCCTGGTTATCCCGGACTCCGCGCAGGAGAAGCCCCAGGAAGGCGAAGTTGTTGCAGTAGGCCCCGGCCGCTTCGATGACAACGGCAACCGCGTTCCCATCGATGTTGCCGTTGGCGACGTCGTCATCTACTCCAAGTACGGTGGAACCGAAGTCAAGACCGGCGGCACCGAGTACCTCGTGCTCTCCGCCCGCGACGTTCTGGCGATCGTCGTAAAGTAACTCTCTTGGACCCCGTGCAGCTGATCCTTTCGCATTGAATGGATCAGTTGCGCGGGGTTCTGTCTTGAAAGGACAAAACCATGGCAAAGCAGCTTGCGTTTAACGACGCTGCCCGCCGGTCGCTTGAAGCCGGCATCGATAAGCTCGCCAACACCGTCAAGGTCACGCTCGGCCCGCGCGGCCGCAACGTCGTACTGGACAAGAAGTGGGGCGCTCCCACGATCACCAACGATGGCGTGACCATCGCCCGTGAAATCGAGCTGGACGACCCCTACGAGAACCTTGGCGCGCAGCTTGCCAAGGAGGTCGCCACCAAGACCAACGATGTTGCCGGTGACGGTACCACCACCGCCACCGTCCTGGCCCAGGCCCTGGTCAAGGAAGGCCTGCGCAACGTTGCGGCAGGCGCCGCACCGGGCGAGATCAAGCGCGGCATCGAGGTTTCGGTCGAGGCCGTCGCCGCCCGCCTGCTGGAGAACGCGCGCCCTGTTGAAGGCACGCAGGTTGCCAACGTCGCCGCAATCTCCGCCCAGAGCGACGAGGTCGGCGAGCTCCTGGCCGAGGCGTTCGGCAAGGTCGGCAAGGATGGTGTGATCACCATCGAGGAATCCTCCACCACGCAGACCGAGCTGGTCCTCACCGAGGGCATGCAGTTCGACAAGGGCTACCTGTCCCCGTACTTCGTCACCGACGCGGAACGCCAGGAAGCAGTCCTCGAGGACGCCCTGATCCTGATCAACCAGGGCAAGATCTCCTCGGTGCAGGACTTCCTGCCGCTCCTGGAAAAGGCGCTGCAGAGCTCCAAGCCGCTCTTCATCATCGCCGAAGACGTCGAGGGCGAGGCCCTGTCCACGCTCATCGTCAACCGCATCCGCGGCACGCTGAACGTCGTCGCCGTCAAGGCGCCGGGCTTCGGTGACCGCCGCAAGGCCATGCTGCAGGACATCGCCACCCTCACGGGCGCTCAGGTTGTCTCCGCGGAGCTGGGCCTGAGCCTGGACACCGTTGGCCTTGAGGTGCTTGGCACCGCACGCCGCATCACGGTCACCAAGGACAACACCACGATCGTCGACGGCGCAGGTTCCGCCGAGGACGTCGCCGCCCGCGTTGCCCAGCTGCGCGCCGAGCTGACCCGCACCGATTCGGACTGGGACAAGGAAAAGCTCCAGGAACGCCTGGCCAAGCTGGCCGGCGGCATCGGCGTAATCAAGGTTGGTGCTGCCACCGAGGTTGAGCTGAAGGAAAAGAAGCACCGCATCGAGGACGCCGTGTCCTCGACCCGCGCTGCCCTCGAAGAAGGCATCGTGGCCGGCGGCGGCTCCGCCCTCATCCACGCGCTGAAGGCGCTCGACGAGGACGCAGCCGTCCAGGCCCTCGAAGGTGACGCGGCTGCCGCCGTCGGCATCGTCCGCCGCGCCCTGACCCAGCCGCTGCGCTGGATCGCCCAGAACGCCGGCTTCGACGGCTATGTGGTTGTGGCCAAGGTATCCGAATCCGCCGTGAACCAGGGCTTCAACGCCAAGTCCGGCGAGTACGAAGACCTGATCGCCGCCGGCGTGATCGACCCCGTGAAGGTGACGCGTGCGGCTCTGCGCAACGCGGCCTCCATCGCGGCGCTGGTCCTCACCACCGAAACCCTCGTGGTGGAGAAGCCGGTTGACGAAGACGAGCACGCAGGGCACAAGCACTAGCTTCTGCCTGTAGAGGGGACGGTCCGGCATCTTGCCGGGCCGTCCTTTTTCTGCCCCGCCGCCCGGATTCACTGGAAACTCACACCTTGGCATGCCTCAATGGAGATGTGTGGCCGCCGCGACGATTGGCCATGAACATTACGTTTTGGTAACATGGACGCTTTGGTTATCTGGTTGAGGGGTTGTTCTATGACACAGCAAAGAACCTTGCCCCTGCCTGCCCGCCACAGTGCCGCCCACAGGGCTGCACCCAAGCCCGGCCGAAAGTCCACATTCAGGCCAGAAATCCAAGGACTCCGGTCCCTGGCCGTGCTGATGGTCATGAGCTACCACATCTGGCTGGGCCGGGTCTCAGGCGGCGTGGACGTGTTCCTGCTGATCTCGGCCTTCCTCATGACGCTGCAGTTCGTCGGCCGCTACGAGCAGGGCCGGCCCATGGCCTTGCTCAAACATTGGCTGCACCTTTTCCGGCGCCTGATCCCGGCTGCCGTCACCGTCCTGGTGGCCGTACTCGCCGCCAGCATCCTCTTCCTGCCCCGGACCCGCTGGCTGGAAGTCATCAACCAGGGCTGGGCCTCCCTGTTCTACGCCGAGAACTGGCTCCTGCAGTCCGAGGCCACGAACTACTACGCCTCGGACCACAGCCAGGCCAGCCCCTTCCAGCACTTCTGGTCGCTCTCGATCCAGGGGCAGGTCTTTATCCTGTGGCCGCTCATCTTCGCGGGAGCAGCACTCCTCGCCAAGCGCTTCAGGCTCCGCTACCGCGTGCTGCTGTGCTACATCTTCGCCCTGATCTTCGTTGTTTCGCTGGTCTACTCAATCGTCTTCACCCAGACGTCCCAGACGGAGGCGTACTTCGACACCTGGGCCCGGCTGTGGGAGTTTGCGCTCGGCACTCTGGTGGCTCTGGCCCTTCCGGCCCTGCGGCTTCCGCGGGGCTGGCGCCTGTTCCTTGGCTGGGTGGGCATTGTGGCCATGCTCAGCTGCGGTCTCCTGCTCAACGTCCAGGCGTCCTTCCCCGGGTTCGTGGCACTCTGGCCCACCCTGGCGGCAGCCTGCGTCATGGCCGCCGGGCAGTCGGGCAGCAAGCTGGGCGTCGACCGGATCCTCAGTTCGAAGCCGCTGGTCCGGCTGGGCGACATCTCGTACGCCCTGTACCTGTGGCACTGGCCGGTCCTGGTCATCTCGCTGGCCGCGACGCACAAAGACCGTGCGGGGCCGATCACGGGCACCGTCATCGTCACCGTGTCGCTGGTGCTCGCCTACCTCACCACCCGCTTTGTGGAGAAACCCTGGCGGGAATGGAAGTGGCCGGAGGTGCGGCGGCGCCGCGCATTCATCGCCATCGCCGCAGCTGTGGTCACCGCCGTCGTACCGCTGGCCGGCTGGCAGCTTCAGCTCAACGTCGCCACGGCAGCCGCGGCGAGCCAGGCCTGGGCCAATAATCCGGGTGCCCGGTCGTTGGACCCCGCCTACGTCGACGGGGCTGACAAATCCGCCCCGCTCCTTCCCACCCTCGCCACGGCAGCGGAGGAATGGCCCGAGTACGCAGGCGGCTGCACCGCGGACGAGAAGGAACTCACGAACGTCTGCAACAACGGCAAGCAGAATGCCACCAAGACCGTGTTGATCATTGGCAACTCGCATGCCCACGTCTGGGCCACCCCCGTCCTCACCATGGCCGACAAGTACGGCTGGAGGGTGGAGGCCATCACCAAGGGGTACTGCCCTGTGACGGTCCGCCAGGCCGCGGGGCTCTCGGAAGGCTGCCTGGACTTCAACAAGGACACCCTCAAGAAGGTGCTCGAGATGAAGCCGGACGTCGTGGTGACAACCAGCACCCGGACTGACCCCGACCCGAGCAACACCGAATTCATGGACCCGGGGTGGGTTCCGCCGATCAAATCCATCAACGACGCCGGCATCCCCGTCGTGGCGCTGCGGGATACCCCGCGCATGCACGAGGCCGTTCCCGCCTGCCTCGAAAGCAACCCCGACAACTACGCCGCCTGCGGGACGACGACCGCGGAAAACTATCAGGCCGCGTCGCCCGTCACAGCCGTGGCCGGGCAGTTGCCAGCCACTAAGTTCCTCGACTTCAGCAAGTTCTTCTGCCCGGACAAGGTCTGCCCGGCCGTGATCGGCAACGTGATGGTCTACAAGGATGACAACCACGTCACCCGGACCTACATGGAGAGCCTCACTCCGTACTTTGAGACCGAGTTCATGGCGGCGACCGGCTGGAGTGCCGGGTAAGGACCGCGCCGGTTCTTCCGGCTGGCTGACCGGCTGACTAGCTGACCGGCTGACGGCCGGCCGGCGGCCGGCGGTCAGTGCCGGGCGGTCAGCGCCGCGAACGGTCCGCCCTGCGCCGCAGCTGCAGCGCGTCGTCCGGCGGCAGCCGCTTGGTCACCAGCCGGTAGAACAGCAGAACCCCGACGGCGGCCACCACGATTCCCAGCAGGTTCAGGAACAGCTGCAGGGCGGAGCCGGCCGCCTTCTGGTACTCGCCCAGGACCAGTGCCACGGCCACAAACCCCGCCGCCGGCACCGTAGTGACGGAGATGAACACCCCGATCAGGGCCGCCGAGCGCCGGCTGATGACCGACAGCATCCCGGCTATTCCGGCGAGCACAGCGACGATCAGGGAATAGGGGCCCGGATGGTAGATGAATTCAACCGCTGAACCGCGGTCCAGCGCGTCACGGGGAAACAGCCCGAGGGGCACGGACAACCACGCGGTCAGGGCGGCTGCCAGCATCGCGACGGGAAAGCCGACGCCGAGGGCCAGTGCCGCGTCGCGTCCGAGCCGCCGCTGGCGCCGGACCAGAGCCACGGCCAGCGCAGCCAGCGGGCCGAACTCCGGTCCCACGGCCATGGCACCCACGATCGCAATGGTGGAGTCCGTCACGATGCCGATGGCCGCCAGCTGGGTCGCCAGGACCAGGAAGGTCAGAAAACTCCACGTCAGGCGCGAATCTTCGCCGGTCTGCCGCGACACCTCGTCCCAGATCACGGCGTCCGCGCCCTCACCCGGTGCCTCGGCCTCCGCCCGGTCGGACCGGTCCGAGAGCACCAGGTCCGGCGCGATGACCGAGATTGATCCCCGTTGCTGGACCTCAAGGACGTGGAGCTTCTCCACGAGACCCTCCACGGATTCGCGCGCCAGCAGGACCTGGATAACATCCCCGGGCGGCATGACGGAGGCCTCCTTGGCCAGCGCGACTTCCGAGACGCCGACGTGCTTTGTACAACTTTCGACAACAACCCCGGACAACTCTCCCGGGACACAAATGCGCAGTTGCACGATCACTTGGCGGCCTCCTCAGACTCGTACCAGCCTAGCTTCCGCGCCGTGACCGACGCCGTGACCGACGCCGCCGGCGGCCCGGCGAGTGCTCCGCCAGCCGGACGGGTGGAGGCTCCCGACCAGGCCCGTGAGGGCTCCCGCCAGGGCCACTAGGTGACTCCCGCGGGGCACCGGCGATTGGCAATGAAAATTACGTTTCGGTAACATTGATGTTTTGGAAACTGGCCGGAAGGGTTATTTGTGTCGAACGAGCGAACCAGCGTCACCCCGCCAAGGGCGGATGCGGGTTCTCCGGCGATCCGAAAATCAACCTACCGCCCCGAGGTCCAGGGCCTCCGCGCCCTCGCGGTCCTCATGGTGGTCACCTACCATGTGTGGCTGGGCCGGGTCTCCGGCGGCGTGGACATCTTCCTGCTCATTTCGGCTTTCCTGATGACGCTCAGCTTCACGCGGAAGGTCGAAAGCGGCGCGCCGCTCCGGCTGCTGAGCCACTGGCTGCACCTGCTCAAGCGCCTGCTGCCCGCCGTCGTCGTGGTGATTCTCGGCGTCCTCGCCGGCACCTGGGCCATCCTGCCGCAAAGCCGCTGGCCCGACGTCCTTGAGCAAGCCTGGGCCTCCCTGCTGTACCGGCAGAACTGGCTCCTGGCGGACAGCGCCGTGGACTACTACGCCCAGGACCACTCGGGCGCGAGCCCGCTCCAGCACTTTTGGTCGCTCTCGATCCAGGGCCAGGTGTTCGTGCTCTGGCCGCTCGTCTTTGCGGGCACGGCCCTTCTTTCCCGATTGCTCAGCCGACTGCTCCGCCGCCGGACCGGCGAAGACCACGCGATGCTGCGCTACCGGTCCCTGCTGGCTGCGGCCTTCGGCGCCATCTTCGCGGTGTCCCTCGCGTACTCGATTCACCAGACCACCACGAACCAGGCCCACGCCTACTTCGATACCGGCGCCCGGCTCTGGGAGTTTGCCCTCGGCTCGCTTCTGGCCCTCGCCCTGCCGTACGTGAAGCCGGGCAGGACCCTGCGCCTCGTGCTGGGCTGGGCCGGCCTGGTGGCCATGCTCTCTTGCGGGCTGCTGCTGACCGTGGACCGTTCCTTCCCCGGATTTATCGCGCTGTGGCCCACGCTGGCCGCGGCCGCGATCATCACCGCCGGCCAAAGCGGCAGCAGGTTCGGCGTCGACCGCCTCCTGACCTGGAAGCCCCTGGTGGCGCTGGGGGACAACTCCTATGCGCTCTACCTCTGGCACTGGCCGCTGCTGGTCCTGGCCCTCGCCGGCGCGGGCATCACGGCGCCCAACCTGTTCCAGGGGCTGTGCATCGTTGCCGCGTCCATCGTGCTGGCCGTGCTCACCACCCGCTTCGTCGAAAAGCCGCTGCGCGAATGGCACTGGCCCAAGCGCCGCGCCTGGCGTACCGCCGTCGTGATTGCCGCCTGTGGTGCCCTGCTGGCGGGCCCCGTCGCCGTGTGGCAGAGCCACCTCGTCGCCGACGAAGCCGAGGCCTCCTCCCAGCCCAAGGAACTGACCCCCGGCGCGGCTGCCCTGGCGCCGGAAAACGCCGGCAAACCCACGCCGGAGGCAAAAATCATCCCCGCGCCGGCGGCGATGAAGAACGAGTGGGCCGACATCGACGGGCTGTGCACGGACGGAAACGTCCCCAGCGACCCCCTGCTGCAGGGCTGCCTGCAGAACATCAAACCGGAAAAGGTCACCAAACGGATCGTGGTGCTGGGTGACTCGCATGCCCAGCAGTACATGGCGGCGCTTGGCCCCATCGCGAAGAGCCACGGCTGGGAAGTGGTCGCGCTCCTGAAAGGCAACTGCCGCTTCGGCGGGGAGTCCCCGGAGCGGGACGCGGACTGCAACGCCTTCAACAGGGCCAGCGCGCAGTACGTGCTGAACCACCGCCCCGACGCCGTTTTCACGGTTGCGTCCCTGACCCACAAGGAAGCGCCGTTCGAGACCGAAGTGCCGCAGTACCTGGAGGGCATCAAACCCTTCACCGACGCCGGCATGGACGTGGTGGGCATCCGCGACAACCCCCGCTTTAACATCAACATGCCCGAGTGCGTCCAGAAGAACGGCGAGGACGCGGCGGAATGCAACGTGCCGGAACAGGAATCGCTCGCAGGGTCCTCACCGCTCGACGCGTACCGCGGCCAGGTGCCCAGGCTGTACCTCATGGACATGAGCGATTTCATCTGCGCCGACGGAACCTGCCCCGCGGTGGTCGGCAACGTGTACGTCTACAAGGATGACAACCATCTGACCAAGACGTACGTCCAGACCATGATCCCCATGTTCGAACGGCGGCTGCTCGCCGCCACCGACTGGAAATAGGCCGGGCCGGGGCGGCTGGAAATAGGCCGCAGGGCCCGGTCTGGGCGGACGGGGGAGCCGTGCGGGCATGGGACGGCTCACATTGAGCCGCACATTACCGCCCGGAATATGGCTATCGCCGCCAAGGTTCTACTATTTATTCAGGACTTCTGCACATCCTTCTGCACAGACCAGACCCGTAATGACGGGCTGGTCATCTGTTGCAACCCCTACCCGTGAATTCCGTAACCCAAGGTAAGAGGCGCACTCATGACCCAGCCCGAACACGATCCCTTCGGCTTTATCGGCCTGACGTACGACGACGTCCTGCTCCTGCCCGGCCACACCGACGTGATCCCCTCGGAAGCGGACACGTCCTCCCGGATCTCCAAGCGCATCACGGTCCAGACCCCGCTGCTCTCCGCCGCGATGGACACCGTCACGGAATCCCGGATGGCCATCGCCATGGCGCGCCAGGGCGGCCTCGGCGTCGTGCACCGCAACCTCTCCATCGCCGACCAGGCCGACCAGGTGGACCGGGTCAAGCGCAGCGAATCCGGCATGATCACCAACCCCCTGACCATCGGCCCCGAGGCCACGCTGGCCGAGCTGGACGACATCTGCGCACGCTACCGCGTCTCAGGCCTCCCGGTGGTGGACGAGGGCAACAGGCTCCTGGGCATCGTCACCAACCGCGACACCCGTTTCGTGCCCGAATCCGACTTCCCGCTCCGGCTCGTCAGCGACGTCATGACCAAGATGCCGCTCGTCACCGGACATGTCGGCATCAGCCGCGAAGAAGCCTCGCACAAGCTGGCGACGAACAAGATCGAGAAGCTCCCGCTCGTCGACGAGCAGGGCCGGCTCAAGGGCCTGATCACCACCAAGGACTTCACCAAGGCCGAGCAGTACCCGCTCGCCACCAAGGACGACGAAGGCCGCCTGCGCGTCGGCGCGGCGATCGGCTTCTTCGGCGACGGCTGGGAACGCGCCATGGCGCTCGTGGACGCCGGTGTGGATGCCCTCTTCGTGGACACCGCGAACGGCCACTCCCAGGGTGTGCTCGAGATGATCCGCCGGCTCAAGTCCGATCCCGTTGCGGCGCACGTGGACATCATCGGCGGCCAGGCAGCCACCCGTGAAGGTGCCCAGGCACTGATCGACGCCGGTGCCGACGGCATCAAGGTCGGCGTGGGTCCCGGGTCCATCTGCACCACCCGCGTGGTGGCCGGAGTCGGCGTCCCGCAGATCACCGCCATCTACGAGTCGGCGAAGGCCGCGATCCCGGCCGGCGTCCCCTTGATCGCCGACGGCGGCCTGCAGTACTCCGGTGACATCGGCAAGGCGCTCGTCGCCGGCGCCGACACCGTGATGCTCGGCTCCCTCCTGGCCGGCTGCGACGAATCCCCGGGCGACCTGATCTTCGTCAACGGCAAGCAGTTCAAGCTCTACCGCGGCATGGGTTCCCTCGGCGCGATGCAGACCCGCGGCAAGAACACCTCCTATTCCAAGGACCGCTACTTCCAGGCCGATGTCTCCGGCGATGACAAGCTCATTCCGGAAGGCATCGAGGGCCGGGTGGCCTACCGTGGCCCGCTGGCCTCGGTGGCGTACCAGCTGGTCGGCGGCCTCCGCCAGACCATGTTCTACACCGGCGCGCCCACGGTGGCCGAGCTCAAGGCCCGCGGCAAATTCGTCCGCATCACCCCGGCCGGGCTGAAGGAATCGCACCCGCACGACATCCAGATGACGGTGGAGGCTCCGAACTACGGGTCGCGCTAATCCCCACCCGCTCCCTAACCTCGCAAGCTCGGCCAGGGAACCCGGCGGGCGTGGCCCCACCTTAACCGGCGGCCACACTTGCCGGGCCTAGGCTGGAGGCATGTCCGAACTCCTGCCGGCACGTGCGCCCAAACGCAAGCTCGCGCTCAGGCCCTACGCACGCGCCGTGGCGCAGGTGCTGCGGGTCAGCTTCCGGGCCTCGCCCGCCGCCGTCGTCATGAAGATTCTCGGCTCGCTGATCTCGGCACTGCTGCCGCTGGTCACGACGTACTTCGCCGCGCTGACCACCACGGCGCTGGCCGCGGCCTACGCGGGCGACGCCGCCGCCGGCGGGCAGGCCGTCGTCTATGTCATCATCACCGCGGCGCTCGGCCTCTTCTGGGGATCGTTCAGCAGCGTGGACCGCTACATCCAGCAGCTCATGAGCTTCCGGGTCGGCGCGATCGTCGGGGACCTCATGTACGAGCGCTTCCTGACCCTGGACTTCTGGCGCTACGACGACAAAGAGACCGTGGACCTGTACGACCGCGCCAAGCGATTCTCCGATTCCTATGCCCGCGTCCTGGACCGGATCGCCGCCATCTTCACCCAGCTCGTTTCTGTGCTCCTGGCCATCGGTGCGCTGCTGCTGGTCAGCTGGTGGATCGCCGTGATCGTCCTGATCGCGATCGTCCCCAGCGTCTACCTGCAGTTCAAGCTCTCCCGCGAACAGATCGCGCACTGGAACACCCAGGTCGATTCCCGCAGGCAGCGCCGGATGATCGAAACCAACCTCCTGCGTCCGCAGCACATCGCCGAGATGCGGCTCTACGGGATCGTCGGCTACCTGATGGGGCTGCGCTCCCGGCTGCGGGACGCCGACGAAAAGCGCCGGCTGGACTTCCAGAAGCGCTACATTCCCAAACAGCTCGCGGCCGATGCCCTGCAGTACGGCGCCGAGGTTGTCTCGCTGATCTGGGTGGTGGGCCAGATCATCGCCCGGGCCCAGCCGGTGGGGCAGTTCCTCTATGTCCAGCAGATTGTCAGCCGCGCCCTGTCCACCGCCAACAACCTCGTGTCCTCGCTCAGCTCGATCGACGAGGACCTGGCGAACCTCAAGGACTACGAGCTCTTCATGGCGCTGCCAGTGAAGTCCGGCCACGCCCCACCCCTGCTGCAGGCGCCGAAGACCGTGGAACTGCGGGACATCCGCTTCACCTACACCGGCAGCGAACTGGAAGTGATCCGCGGCATTTCGCTGACCATCAGGCAGGGCCAGCACATCGCCATCGTGGGGGAGAACGGCGCCGGCAAGTCCACCCTGATCCGTATCCTGGCCGGACTGTACCGTCCCGATTCCGGGCAGGTGATGCTCGACGGCGTCGACCTCGCCGCCGTCGACGTCACGTCCTGGCACCGGCACCTGGCGGTGCTCAGCCAGGAGTTCCTCAAGTACGAATTCGCCACCGCGGCGGAAAACATCTTCTTCGGCGACGTCGATTCGCCCCGCGATGACGGACGGATCCGCCGCTCCGCCTCAGATGCCGAAGCCCTCGAATTCATCAACAAACTGCCCAACGGCCTGGACAACCACGTCAGCAACTGGATGGAGGACCCGCGCGGGCGGAAGGGTTCCGGCCTCTCCGGCGGGCAGTGGCAGCGCCTGGCGATGGCGCGGAACTTCTACCGCAACGCCTCGTTCATGGTGATGGACGAGCCGACGTCGGCCATCGACGCGCTGGCGGAGCACCGGATCTTCACGCGGCTCTTCGCCGACCGCAGCAGCACCATCATCGCCATCAGCCACCGGCTCGCCACGATCGAGAAGGCTGACGTCGTCTACATGCTCGAGGACGGCCGCATCGTGGAACAGGGCACCCACAAGGAACTCGTGGCGCTCCGCGGCCGCTACTTCCGGATGTTCGAGTCCCAGCTGACCGTCCCGGACACCGAGAACGTCAGCGGCGAATGAGGGGAGCGCCCTCGATGCTGGTCCGCGCGCCGGCCAGGTGTCCGTCGGGAATCCGGCGCTGTCCGTGACACCACACTGTGACACCACAGCATGACGCCACAGTACGCCGAAGCGGCACCGCGCGCCCGCTGGGATAACCTAGAGCAGTGACTTACGAGATTGAGATTGGCCGAGGCAAGCGTGGGCGTCGTGCCTACTCCCTGGATGACATTGCGATCGTCCCCAACCGGCGCACACGTGACCCCAAGGACGTCTCCGTCTCCTGGCAGATCGATGCCTACAAGTTCGACATGCCGGTCATCGCGGCGCCGATGGATTCGGCCATGTCGCCGGAAACCGTCATCGCCCTGGGCCGCCTCGGCGGACTCGGCGTGCTCGACCTCGAAGGCCTGTGGACCAGGTACGAGAACCCGCAGGCCGTCCTTGACGAGATCGGGGGCCTCGCGGACGAGACCAACAGCCCCGCCGTCACCCGCCGCATGCAGGAGCTCTACCAGGCGCCGATCCAGCCCGAGCTGATCACCTCGCGCCTCGCCGAGATCCGCGCCGCCGGTGTCACGGTGGCCGGCTCCCTGACCCCGCAGCGCACGCAGGAACACTACAAGACCGTGGTGGCCGCCGGCGTCGACATCTTCGTCATCCGCGGAACCACCGTCTCGGCAGAGCACGTCTCCAAGGACCACGAGCCGCTGAACCTCAAGCAGTTCATTTACGAACTCGACGTCCCCGTGATCGTCGGCGGAGCGGCCGGCTACACGCCGGCCCTGCACCTGATGCGCACCGGTGCCGCCGGCGTGCTGGTCGGCTTCGGCGGCGGAGCCACCACCACCACCCGCCGCGCACTGGGCATCCATTCGCCGATGGCCTCCGCCATCTCCGACGTCGCGGCGGCCCGCCGCGACTACATGGACGAGTCCGGCGGACGCTACGTCCATGTGATCGCCGACGGCGGCATGGGATCCTCCGGTGACATCGTCAAGGCCATCGCCATGGGCGCCGACGCAGTGATGCTGGGCAGCGCCCTGGCCCGCGCCGACGAAGCCCCCGGCAAGGGCTGGCACTGGGGCCAGGAAGCCCACCACCTCGAACTGCCCCGCGGCGACAGGGTCAACGTGGGTACGGTGGGGCCGCTCGAGGAGGTCCTGTTCGGACCGGGCCACCACACCAACGGCACCTCCAACCTCGTCGGCGCGCTGCGCCGTTCGATGGCGACCACCGGCTACTCGGACCTGAAGGAATTCCAGCGCGTCGACGTCGTCGTCTCGCCGTACGCCGGCAACTGACCCCCACGTCGGCGGCTGGTTGGCCCTGCCCATCCGGGAAACTTGGACGTAGTCTGGTGCCCTACGAGGTTTGATCCGGATGGAGGCGTGACATGAACAGTTTTCCCGGCGGTTCTGCCGTGGCCGGAGGTGCCCTTGGGCCTGCGGAACGCGAGGCTTCAATCACTGTGCTCAGGGGCACCACGGCCCCCGGCAAAGAGCTCGACATCCTGATCGTGGGAGGCGGCATCGTGGGTGCCGGCGCCGCCCTCGACGCCGTTACGCGCGGGCTCAGCGTAGGCATCGTCGAGGCGAATGACTGGGCCGCGGGGACGTCGTCGCGTTCCTCGAAGCTCATCCACGGTGGCCTCCGGTACCTCGAAATGCTCGACTTCGGCCTGGTCAAAGAGGCACTGCACGAGCGCGGCCTCATTCTCTCCGTGCTGGCGCCGCACCTGGCCCGGCCGGTCCCGTTCCTGTACCCGCTCCACAAGCCGTTCCTGGAACGGCCGTACATTGGCGCCGGAATCGCCCTTTACGACGTGATGTCCATCACCGGCGGGCACAGCCGCGGCGTCCCCTTCCACAAACACCTGACCCGGCGCGGAACCCTGCGCGCCGCCCCCAGCCTCAAGGACGACGCCTTCGTCGGGTCCATCCGCTACTACGACGGGCAAGTGGACGACGCCAAGTACGTCGCCAACCTCGTACGGACCGCGGCGCACTACGGCGCCCACGCGGTCAACCAGACGTCGGTCGTGGACTTCGTGCGCGAAGGCGAGCGGGTGGTCGGCGCCAAGGTGGTCAACCACGAGGACGGCTCCAGCTTCAACATCCGGGCCAAGCAGGTCATCAACGCCACGGGCGTCTGGACCGACGAAACCCAGGCCATGGTGACAGACCGCGGGCAGCTCAAGGTGCGGGCCTCCAAGGGCATCCACCTCGTGGTGCCCCGTGACCGGATCCAGTCCACGGTGGGGCTGATCCTGCGGACAGAGAAGTCCGTCCTGTTCGTGATCCCCTGGGGCAGGCACTGGATCATCGGGACCACGGACACCGACTGGCACCTCGACAAGGCCCACCCGGCGGCCTCCAGCAAGGACATCGACTACCTGCTGGAGCACGTCAACAAGGTCCTCAAGCGCCCGCTGACCCGCGAGGACGTCGAGGGCGTCTACGCGGGGCTGCGTCCGCTGCTGGCCGGGGAAAGCGATTCCACCGCGAAGCTCTCCCGGGAACACGTGGTGGCCCACCCCGTACCGGGTCTTGTGGTGGTGGCAGGCGGCAAGTGGACCACCTACCGGGTTATGGCCAAGGATGCGGTCGACGAGGCAACGCGCAGCATGGACGAGCGCGTCCCGCCCAGCTGCACGGAGTCCATCCCGCTGCTGGGGGCAAGCGGCTTCAAAGCCGCGTGGAACCAGCGGAACCGGATGGCGGAGGAGACCGGCGTCCACGTGGCCCGGATCGAACACCTGCTCAACCGCTACGGTGCCATGGCTCCGGAGGTGCTGGCGCTCATCGCCGGCAACCCGGAACTGGCCGAACCGTTGCCGGGCGCGGACGACTACCTTGCCGCCGAAGCCGTCTACGCTGCCACGCATGAGGGCGCCCGCCATGTCCAGGACGTCCTGACGCGCCGCACCCGGATTTCGATTGAGGCGTGGGACCGCGGTGTGTCCGCCGCTCCGGTAGTCGCTAAACTAATCGGAGACGTTCTCGGCTGGAGTGATGCGCAGCGCGAGGGCGAAATCAAGCACTATCTGGCCCGGGTTGATGCCGAGCGCCTGAGCCAGCAGCAGCCGGACGACGAATCCGCCGATGCCGCCCGGCTCGGCGTGGAGGACATCGTGCCCCTGCGCTGAGC
The DNA here is from genome assembly GCA_963722145.1 of uncultured Actinomycetota bacterium. GTDB lineage: Bacteria > Actinomycetota > Actinomycetes > Actinomycetales > Micrococcaceae > Arthrobacter. The sequence continues at coordinate 73,565 of CAVRLW010000022.1, forward strand.
CTCAGCGCCGGCAGTGCAGATTACAACGCGAGTCATTGGACTGCCGGCCGGCGTGCACTGACGCCACTTCGAAGGGACATCTCTTGGCGGAACCACTGGACCGGTACGACGCCGAGCTCACCACGCCCGAGATGGTGATCCTCGAAATGGATGCCTCGGACAAGCTCGACGCCACATCCCAGCTCGCGGAACGCATGCACGCCGCCGGACGAATTTCCGATCTCGAGGGCTTCCTCAAACAGGTCAACGCCAGGGAGCACCAGCTCGCCACCGGCCTGCCCGGCGGCGTCGGCCTGCCGCACGCCCGCAGCGAGCTGGTCTCGCAGACCTCCATCGCGGTCGGCATCACGAAGTACGGCAGGGCGCTCGACTTCGGCGCAGCGGACGGCCCTGCCACTGTGATTCTGCTCATCGCCACCCCGGCGAGTTCCTTTTCCGAACACCTCGAAGTGCTCGCGACGCTGGCGCGCTCACTGTCGAAGGAGTCCTTCCGCGAGTCGCTCCGCCGCGCCTACGACGCTGAAGTGATCGCCGAGCTCATCAATTCCAGCCTGGTGTTCTTCGACCACTAAAGATTGGGGCAGGCCCTATCGTGTCGACTCCGTCGCCACGCAGGGACCCGGCTGCCCCACTCTAGGGGCAGGCCAGAGCACTGCCGCCGGCCCGTTTCGCTGTTCTACACAGGGACGAAGTACGGTTAAGAGGTGCTGAAAACTGCCCTCAAACCCCGCTGGATCGCAGGACTCGTGTTCGCGATCGCCATTTCCGGGGTCTTTGTGCTGCTCAGCCAGTGGCAGTTTGGCCGTTCAACGCAGGCGGAAGCCCCGGTCTCCACCACAACGGAGGAGACGCGCCAGCTCACCTCGGTCCTGCAGCCGGGCGGATTTTTCCCCGGATCGGTGGCTGACCAGATGGTCTCCGCCACCGGCACGTACGACCCCCAGAAGCAGGTTCTGGTCTCCGGTCGCCTCAACGACGGGGCGAAGGGCTACTGGATCGTCTCCGCCTTCGCGGTCAAGGATGCCCCAGTGCTGGAGGGCCGCGCGGCCACGCCGCAGACCTGGATTCCGGTCGCGCGCGGCTGGGTCGCGGATCCCGCGGACGCCGTGGCGCCGCCGTCGGGCACCATCGAACTGACCGGGCGGCTGTTGCCGTCCGAGTCCCCGCTGCCGAGCACCGATCCCGGCCCCGGCCGGGCCAGCGCCGTCTCGGTCGCCGAACTCATCAACGACTGGAACATCAGCAGCTACCCGGGCTTTGTCGCCGCGACCACCGAACTGGCCGGCGGCACCGACGTCGGGCCTTCGGCCGCCGGCGGCGATGTCAAGCCCCTCCGAGATCGGCCCGCAGCCGCCCGCGCAGCAGGTGAACTGGCTGAACCTCTTCTATTCGGTGGAATGGGTGGTCTTTGCCGGCTTCGCGTTGTTCATCTGGTGGCGGCTGGTCAAGGACGACTACCGCCGGGACCTCGAAGACGAGCTCGACGAGGAGCTGGCCGGGAAGAGCCGCCAGCCCAACGCCACACGGCCGAAGAGCCCGCCGCCGAAGATCGCACTGCCGAACACACCGACCCGCATCCCACAGCCCCCCACCCCACAGACCCAGAGTGCAATCATGATCGAGCCCCAGCCCGCCATCCAGCCGCAGACAACCAACGGCACGGGGAAAACCGGCAAGAAGCGCCGCTTCGGTGGCACCGAGGCCCAAATCCGGTCCGCCCTGAAGTTCTACAAAGTGCTTGCCTACCTGACAGGCACGATGCTGCTCCTGCTGTGCGCCGAGCTGATCGCCCGGTACGGCTTCGGGCAGTACCTCTTCGCCGGTGGCACCAACGCCATCACCGGTCAGCCGTTCGGCTTCGGATTCGCCGACGCCGAGCCGCCCGGGGTGATCGGTGGCGTCAACCTCTCCGTCACGGTCCTGATCGTGCACGGCTGGATGTACGTCGTGTACTTGATTTCCAACTTCCGGCTGTGGTCACTCATGCGCTGGCCGTTCACCAAGCTGGTGGTTATGGCCCTGGGTGGCGTCGTGCCGTTCCTGTCCTTCTTCGTCGAGAAGAAGTTCCATGCCGAGGTCGAGGCTGAACTCGCGGCGAACCCGCAGGCGCCCCAGCGGTACTGAACCCCAACGGTACTGAACCCCGGAGGTTCTGAACCCCAGCCGTTCTGAACCCGCCCGATGGCGCCCGCAGCCGCCGTCGGGTGTGTGAGTTCGCTTACCTCCGCCCGTGATTCGGGGCCCGCACCGGCTTCTCAATGTGCGGGCGGGCAGCGGCGCAAAGTAGGCTAGTGGGGTGACTACTCCCACTGCATCCCAGACGTCCCACAGGCCCGTTCTGGTTGTTGACTACGGTGCCCAGTACGCGCAGCTGATTGCCCGCCGCGTCCGGGAAGCGAATGTGTATTCGGAAGTGGTTCCGCATACCTACAGCACCGAGCAGCTGCTGGCCAAGAACCCTGCCGCGATCATCCTCTCGGGCGGCCCCTCGAGCGTGTACGCCGACGGCGCCCCCAGCGTCGGCGCCGACCTCTTCGAGGCCGGTGTCCCGGTCTTCGGCATCTGCTACGGCTTCCAGGCCATGGCCAACGCCCTCGGCGGCAAGGTGGCCCAGACGGGGCTCCGCGAATACGGCGCCACCGAGACCACCACCCTGGGTGAGGGACGCTCCATCCTGGCCGGCATGCCCCAGCACCAGAGCACCTGGATGAGCCACGGCGACTCCGTCCATGAAGCCCCGGAGGGCTTTGAGGTCCTCGCGACGACGGCGGGCGCCGAGGTGGCAGCTTTCGCCAACGAGGAGAAGTGCCTCTACGGCGTACAGTGGCACCCCGAGGTGAAGCACTCGGCCTACGGCCAGCAGGTCCTGGAAAACTTCCTGTTCAAAGGCGCCAAGCTGGAACCGAACTGGACCGCAGGCAACATCCTCGAAGAGCAGGTTGACCGGATCCGCGAACAGATCGGCGATGCCCGGGTCATTTGTGGCCTGTCCGGCGGCGTTGACTCCGCCGTCGCCGCAGCCCTGGTCCAGCGCGCCGTCGGCGACCAGCTGACCTGTGTGTTCGTGGATCACGGACTCCTGCGCGAGGGCGAAGCCGAACAGGTTGAACGGGACTTCGTGGCCGCCACCGGCGTGAAGCTCTACGTCGCCAACGAGCAGGAGCGCTTCCTGAGCGCGCTGGCCGGCGTCAGCGATCCCGAGACCAAACGCAAGATCATCGGCCGCGAATTCATCCGCGCCTTCGAGGAAGCCGAACTGGCGATCATCGCCGAAGCAGCGGCGCACGGCGAAAAGATCAAGTTCCTCGTCCAGGGCACCCTGTACCCGGACGTCGTCGAATCCGGCGGCGGCGAAGGTGCGGCCAACATCAAGAGCCACCACAACGTGGGCGGGCTGCCCGAGGACCTGCAGTTTGAACTCGTTGAACCGCTGCGCGCCCTGTTCAAGGACGAGGTCCGCGCGGTCGGCGCGCAGCTCGGCCTGCCGCAGGAAATCGTCGGACGCCAGCCCTTCCCCGGACCGGGCCTCGGCATCCGGATCGTCGGCGATGTCACCAAGGAACGCCTGGACCTGCTCCGCAAGGCCGACGCGATTGCCCGCGCCGAGCTGACCGCCGCCGGGCTGGATGACGAAGTGTGGCAGATGCCCGTGGTGCTCCTCGCGGACGTCCGCAGCGTCGGCGTCCAGGGCGACGGCCGCACCTACGGACACCCGATTGTCCTGCGCCCCGTGTCCTCCGAGGACGCCATGACCGCCGACTGGTCGCGGCTGCCCTACGATCTCCTGGCCCGGATTTCCAACCGGATCACCAACGAGGTGGACGGCGTCAACCGCGTGGTGCTGGATGTGACCAGCAAGCCGCCGGGAACCATCGAGTGGGAATAGCAATGTGAATGGCCGGCCTTTCGAGGCCGGCCATTTCATTTTGTTCCTGACAATTCGGGCTGAATTTCGCACCGCCCAGTGTTGCGGCCCCGCACCTGCGGGGGATTCGGGCTACCCTCGAAAGCATGCCGGTATGGTCCAAGGCGTCCCGCGCCAGCCAGACAACCGCGAGCACACGAAACGCGGCCAGGGAAAGCGCGCACGCAACACAGACGAGCGTTGATGCGACGTACGCGCTAGAGTCGAGCCCGCCACGGTCCGGCACAGAGAAGTCGAGCACAGAAAAGAAGGCAGCAGTGTCAGTTGGTCAAGGCCACCCCGAGGGCTCCGAGGAGTTCAGGACATGGCTGTCGGGGCTCAAGCCCGTCACCGGAGCAGATACCATGCTGCGTTTCACCAAGACGCCCGAAGGCTCGATTGATCTGACCCATGCCCATCCGTCAGGGCTTGCCCAGCTGATGGCAGGCCGGCGCACCCGGCTCTCGACCCTGATCCGCGACCGCCAGCAGTACGTTGTTGCGGCCAGGGCATCACGCAACCTGCGCTCGAAGATCTTCGAACTCGCCAATGACCGCGGCATCGACGCTGGGTACTTCTCCGCCGGCACGGTGGTCTGGACATCCGCCGTCGGCGGCAAGCCGCAACGGATCTCGGCCCCGGTCATGCTCACCGCCATTTCCCTCACGGTGCGCCCCGGCGAGGACGACTACGAACTGCAACTCACCGAACAGGCGCAGATCAACCCGGCCCTGGTCCGGCACCTCAAGTCAGTCCACGGGATCGTCTTTGACGTCAACGCGGTGACGCGGATGGCGTACAGCACGGCCCGATACGACCCCCAGCCCGTCCTGGACCGCCTGGGCACCCTGGTCCAGCCGATTCACGGCGCGGAGGTCGAGCACAACCTGCTCGTCTCCACCTTTGCCGACCTCTCCGGCAATCTGGACGATCCGTGGATCAACCAGAACAACCCCCTGGTCACCGCGCTGGCACGGTCCGGTTCAGGCGAACGGATCGACGTGCCCGTTCTTGCGCCCGGCCGGTTCCCCAGCACGGATGAGCGGGACCCCGCCGAGGAGCTTTTGCTGCTCGACGCCGACACGGACCAGCAGTACGTCATCGACGCCGTCCGGGCGGGCGATTCGCTGGTGGTCAGCAGCCCACCGGGCACCGGTCAGACCCAGACCGTCATCAACACCATCGGCGCCCTCGTGGACGAGGGCAAGTCCGTCCTGGTGGTGGGCGACAGGCGGGCCATCCTCGCCGAGATCTCCGCGCAGCTGGACAGCCTTGGCCTGGATTCCGTGCTCTTGCAGCTGGCCGGCAACGCCAGCCCGCTGCAGCTCAAGGGCCAGCTGGTGCGGGCGATCGTCCGCAACGAGAAGTCGCTCCAGCCGCAGCTGAGCAACCTGCACGCCACGCTGACCGGGCACCGCCACGCCCTGATGGACCATGTCGCCTCCCTGCACAACGTACGGGCCCGCTGGGGTTGTTCGCCGTATGAGGCGATGCAGTCGCTGGCAGAGCTGACCTCCATCCAGCCGGCGCCGGCGACGACGGTCCGGCTCAAGCGCAGCGTGCTCGACAACATCCGGGACCGCGAGGAACTCGCCGGCCGGCTCCGCCGCGCCGCCGAGCTCGGCAGCTTCAGCCGCGCGTCGACCACCAGCCCCTGGCACGGCGCGCGTCTGCTCACGCGCAAGGAGACGCAGGAAGCGCAGAACGTTGCCCGGTCCGTGGCGGAGAAACTGCCCCTGCTGCGCGGCCGCATGGACGCCGTGGCCGAACACGCAGAGATCCGGCTCGGCGGGACCTTCGCCGAATGGGGAGAGCAGATCGAACTGCTCGTGGCCGTGCGCGAAAGCCTGGACAAGTTCACTCCCGACATCTTTGACCGGCCCGTCCACGACCTGATCTCGGCCACGGCATCCTCTGCCTGGCGCAGGGAACGCGGGATCGAGATGCCGTCCATGCAGCGCTCACGCCTGCGCCGGGTGGCCAAGGAATACGTCCGGCCCGGCGTGCACATCGCCGACCTGCACAGCTCCCTGGTCCTCGTGCAGGAGCAGCGCGCCGCCTGGTCCGGCTACGCCACCACACAGCGGCACCCAGCCGTACCATCCGGGCTGGGCGAAATCACGGGCCTGTACCGGGAGCTCGCAGCGGAACTGGCCGAACTCGGCCAGGCGGTCAGGCACACCGCCGCCGGCGGCGAGCTGGACCGCGCGCCCTACGACGAACTTCTGCCCCGGGTGCGGCGGCTCGTCGCCGACACCGCGACTCTGGAAACCCTGCCCGAGCGCACCCTGCTTGTCGAGAGCATGCGCGAGCACGGCCTCGGCGAGCTCCTCGCCGACCTTGCCGCGCGCGAGGTTCCTGAGGGATCGGTAACCGCCGAACTGGAGCTGGCCTGGTGGCAGTCCGCCCTGGAAGCCATGATCAGCGGCGATGACTACCTCGCCATGTCCGACGGCGACGCCTTGCGCCAGCTTGAGGCGGAGTACCGGCTCGCGGACAATGCCCATATCGCCAGCGGCGCTGCACGGCTCCGGTGGAACCTGTCCGAGCGCTGGCGTACGGCCATCGCGGCGTACCCCCGCCAGGCCGAGCTGCTGCGCAGCCTGCTCAAGGACGGCCGGGTGACCCTGGCAGCACTGAGCGGGCAGGCGCAGGAGCTGCTGCCCACCCTCGTACCGGTATGGTCCGTCAGCCCCTACCTCCTGACAGGCCTCCTGCCGATCGAGCAGACCTTCGACGCCGTCGTAATCCTGGACGCGGAGACGACTTCGCTGCAGGCTGTGCTCCCGGCCATCGCCCGGTCCCGGCAGGTCATCGCCTTCGGCGACGAACAGATTGCCACCCCCCGGACCTTTACCGTGGGCGTCGAACGGCTCGCGGTGGGGGAGAGCTCCTACCAAAGCGTGGAGAGTTCCTACCGGGCACTCTCCGCTGTGCTTCCGGTCTGGAACCTGAGGACCGTGTACCGTGCGGTCGATGAAGACCTGGTGCGCCAGCTCAGCAAGGGATTTTACGGCGGGGAACTTACCCGGCTTCCCGAGGGGCAGTACGCCACGGGCCTTGAACGTACCCTCAGCGTGGAGTATCTCCCCGACGGCACGGGGCTGCCCAGCGCTGACCACGACGGCGTCGAATCGGTTGTTGCCGAAGTGAACCGTGCGGTGGAGCTCGTCTTCGAGCACGCCCGCCTCCGGCCACGGACGTCGCTGGCCGTGGTGACCGGCAGCCTTCGGCATGCCGCCCGGATCGGCGAGGCCATCAGGGCGCAGCTGCCCAACTACCCCATGCTCGGCAGCTTCTTCACGGCGGGGGACGAGTCCTTCCGCGTGGTGGATCTGGAACGGGCCCAGGGCCTGGTCCGCGACCACGTCATTTTTTCCCCGGGCTATGGCCGCACCCCGCATGGGCGCACCCTCCACAGCCTCGGGCCGCTTTCCGCCGACGGGGGCCGCGCCAAATTCGCTTTGGCAATGACGCGTGCACGCCGGTCCCTGCACGTGCTCAGTTGCTTCCGCCCCGAAGACCTCGATGTCAGCCGCCTCAGCCACGGCGCCGTGGACTTCTACGAACTCCTGGACCGTGAGATCGCGGGCAATACAGATCTGGGCAGCCCCGCCTCCCGGGCCGCGGCCAGCGAGCAGGCGCTCGGCGCCGATCCGCTCGTGGCCGACCTGGGCGACCGGCTCCGGGCCCGTGGGGCACGGGTGTGGCATCAGTACGACGGCGTCCTGAACATGGTGGCGGCTGCCGATCCCATGACGACGATCGGGCAGGACGATGCGGAGATTCCCCGTCCGGTAGCGATCGAGTCAGATGGCACCGGCCACTACCGGCGGATGAGCGTCCGGGAACGGAGCAGACTCCGGCCGCAGCTCCTGGAGCGGCTTGGCTGGCGTTACCTGCCACTATGGACCATAGAGGTCTTCACCGACCCCTCGGCCTGCGCCGATCGGATTGGCGGCTACCTCGGGTTGGAGAAGCCGGCCGTGTCCAGCAGGCTGCGGGCATCGCACGGGTTCTTCGATGACGACATTGAGCACCTGGCGATTGACGAGGCGCGGGCCGCGGAGTACCACGCGGCGGTCGAACCCGCGGGGCAGGTATTTCGTGGCCACGAAACTGGTGGCCAGGAAGTCCGCCGGCAGGAAACAGAAACAGGAATGACAGGAATGACAGGCAGTAAGGAGGCCGGCGGCATGAGTGCGGACGGCGGTATCCAGGACAACACCGACAACACAGACAACACCGACAACACCGGCGCTAAAGAGGGCCACGCGACCAGCGGCCCCGAGCCGAAGCCCGGCCGTTTAGACGCCGACGGGCCGGACCAGGAAGCGGCCACGGAGACGTCCCGGCCTTCGGAGGCACAGGCAAACGTCCCCGAAGGCGTGCTGCCGAACAAGGCTGCGGAAGACGACCCTCGGCGCTGGGGCGACCAGCCTGACAATTACGATCACGACGCATGGCTCCAGGAGCAGAAGCCGCCGCACTGGGGCTGAAGTTGTAGCCCGCCGCAGAGCCTGCGGGCGATGAGGCGACAAGGGACGGAGGCGACCGCCCGGGCCCACCGGCGGAGGGACAGTCCGGTTCCCTAGCCCGGCGCGGCCGCCACAAGCACGAAAAACAGCTTGCCTTGGGTAGACGCGCCCGCCAGTCTTCGTGCCTGGTCGGCCGCCGCTGCGACCACGACCAGACCGTCCGTGTCCACGGTGGCCGGCCACGGCCCGGCCTTGCCGCCCTGCTCTGAGGTCCAGAGCACCGGCACCGCTTCGGCCAGGATTTGGCTCTCGGCGGGTTGCTCAAAGCCGCTGCCTCCGGTGAGCACCACGTTGACGAGCTGCCCGGGGGAGAGCAGCTGGATGGAGGCCGGATCCGCCATTCTCAGCGGCACGGCTGCAGAGCCGGGCTGGCTTCCCGCGAGCAGGCCTGGGCCCAGAATCTGGGCGTCGGTGAGGAGCTGGCCTTGGCGCAGCGGTGCGGCCAGCTGTTTTCCCTCGAACGTGGTCTCGCTGCCGGGGTTGCCGGCAGGCACCAGGCCGGGCGGCACGCTGATGCTGCTGACATCGCCGGGTTCCAGGGTCTTTCCGGCGGGAAGATCCGCCGCTGCCGCATAAGCAACGACGGTGTCAGCGGGCGCAGGAGAGAGCTGCTGAACCGTCAGGCCGGCGGGGATGCAGAACAGGAGGGCCGCGATGAGCCGCCGGTTCCGGTTCAACCAGCCGCGCAGGCGGCGCTGCGACGGACGGCCGCGGGGCTGCCGCTGCCGGCGGGGCTTGACGGGCCCGTTCCGGCTCCGTATCGGGCGGCCCGCCGCGGCGAAGGTGGCGGCAGGAAGGTTGGCGGCGCGGATCCGGGTGCGGGCCCAGCGGCCGGAGCCCTCGACGGGCATTGGGCGGGGCGGCATGGACGCAGCCGTGCAGGAAGTCCCGGACGGAGCCGTGTAAGAAGCCGTGTAAGTAGGCCGGGACAAAGCCGTGGACGGCGTGCAGAACGAAGGCGGGGAAACCGGGCTGAGGGAATGTGCCATGTCGCCACGCTACGGACCCGCGCAGATCGGCGGGAGCCACGGACTCGCTTATGTGGATATCGCCTATGTGGCTAATGGCCAGCCGGCCCAAAGATTACGCTGACTCGGCGGGCCGGGGGCCCAACAGGCAGGCCGGCGCCAAGCCGGCGGGTGCCCTGCTAGCCCGCGGGGGCGGGTGCGGGCGCGGGGGTGGCCGCGGGCGCTGCAGGAGCCGAGGAAACCGTGCTGCCCTTGGCGTCGCGCGAATCAGTCCGGTAGAAGCCGGAGCCCTTGAAGACTACGCCGACGCTGTTGAACTTCTTGCGCAGCGTGCCCTGGCACTCGGGGCAGGACGTCAGGGAACTGTCGCGTGAACGACTGCACGATCTCGAAGGCGTGGCTGCAGTCCTTGCAGGCGTATGCATACGTGGGCACTGGAAATCCTCCTCTGGGGCAAACGAGCAGGTCCCGTGCTGCCGAGTCGGAATCACTGCCGATATGCCTATCGACCGGTTCCGCCCTTAGCAGTCGCAGGGCCTGAGTGCTAATTCTATCACCCTGGCAGGAACCCATATCAGCCGAGGCGGCATGCAGCCGAGCCGGATGATCCCGCCCGGGGTCAGCGCCGCGTCGACCTTCCGGTCGAACGACTCGGCGGGGATGCTGCCCGCGGGCAGCACCTCCGTGTCATAGACGACGGCGGCAGTCGGCAGCGCTGCGGCGTCGGACGCCTCGCCGGACGCAAGGGAGATGGCGGACAGGGCAGCAAGGAACTTGTCGTAGTAGCCGCCGCCTTGTCCGATGCGGTTGCCCGAGAAGTCGACGGCGGTGGCCGGGAGGAAGATTGCGGTCGCGTCGCGCATGACGGCCGTGCCGTGGCGCTCTCCGGCAGGCTCCTGGATGGGCGCGTACCGGCTGCGGACAAACTCGGACTGCCGGAGTCCAATACACCCAGCTGAGCGCGAGTCCGGGTTCGCAGACCGGAAGCAGCACGCGGTGCCCGGCATCGATGAAGAGCCGCAGATCAGCGGCAGCGTGGGCGGTTCGGAGCCCACCCCGAGGTATGCCGCGAAGGTGCCGTGGCGGCCGCCGGCCAGCCCGGCGGCCCACTGGCAGCCCGTGGCGGGCGATGCCCGCCGCGGCGGCATCCTGCGCGGCCGGCGGGAGTGCGGCACGCTTCGCCCGGTGGCTGGAGCGGATCTCGTCTTTTGACGCCATGCTGGCCCGTCCTCTGCCTCTTGCGGCCGCCCCGCGCCGGGGAGAGCCCGCCGAGCGGCTCGAATAATAATTACCGCAATGATTGGTCCCTCCGTTAGATTAGTCGAGTGACTACACCGAACGCTTCCGTCCGCAAGGCCGTCATCCCCGCCGCGGGCCTCGGCACCAGGTTCCTTCCGGCCACGAAGGCCATGCCCAAGGAAATGCTGCCTGTCGTCGACAAGCCGGCCATCCAGTACGTCGTTGAGGAGGCCGTCAATGTCGGCCTGAACGACATCCTGATGATCACCGGCCGCAACAAGCGCGCACTGGAGGACCACTTCGACCGCGTTCCCGCGCTGGAAGTCCACCCTGGAGGCCAAGGGCGACACTGCGAAGCTCGCGTCCATCCAGGCCGCCAGCAACCTCGGTGACATCCACTACGTCCGCCAGGGCGATCCCATGGGCCTGGGCCACGCCGTCCTCCGCGCCAAGCAGCACGTCGGGTACGAGCCGTTCGCCGTCCTGCTGGGCGATGACCTGATCGACGCCCGCGATGAACTCCTGAGCACCATGATCGAAGTCCAGGCCAAGACCGGCGGGTCGGTGGTCGCTCTGATCGAGGTGGACCCGTCCCAGATCAGCGCCTACGGCTGCGCCGACGTCGAGGCAGATCGGCGGTGAGGACTACGTCCGGATCAACCAGCTCGTGGAGAAGCCCGACGTCGAGGACGCCCCGTCCAACCTCGCCGTGATCGGCCGCTACGTGCTCCACCCCGCTGTCTTTGAAGTGCTGGAGCGCACCGCGCCCGGCCGCGGCGGAGAAATCCAGCTCACGGACGCGCTGCAGGAACTCTCGTCCGGCACGGCGAGGGCTACGGCGTGTACGGCGTCATCTTCCGCGGCCGCCGCTACGACACCGGCGACAAGCTCAGCTACCTCAAGGCCTGCGTCCAGCTCGCCTGCGACAGCGAGGACCTCGGCCCCGGCCTGCGCGAATGGCTGCCCGGCTTCGCGTCCAGCCTGGCCCCCAGCCTGACCAAGTAACTCCCGTGGGGGGCAGCTTCATCTGGCCGGTGACCCTGGAGAGCGGCGACCTCGTGTTGCGCCCGATCCGGTACCGGGACCGCAAGGAATGGACCGCAGGTCCGGTCCCGCAACAGCGAGTGGCTGGCCCCCTGGGAGGCGTCCAACCCGGTCCCCGGCGGCGGCCTGCCCGACTACCGGCAGATGGTGCGCTCCCTCAAGGCCCAGGCCGCCCAGGCGACGGCCCTGCCCTTCCTGATCACAGAGTGGACGCCCGGGCTTCCGCGAGCCGGTGATCGTGGGGCAACTGACTGTGTCCTCCATCGTGTGGGGCTCGGCCATGATGGCGACGCTCGGCTACTGGGTGGACAAGGAGCGGGCCGGGCAGGGCATCGCCCCGACCGCCGTGGCCATGGCAACGGACTATTGCTTCCAGACCCTGGGCCTGCACCGGATGGAGATCAACATCCGGCCGGAGAACGCACCCAGCCTGCGGGTGGTGGAGAAACTCGGGTTCCGCGACGAGGGCTACCGGCCCAGGTTCCTGCACATCAACGGCGAATGGGCCGACCACCGGACCTTCGCGCTGACCGCCGAGGAAGTGCCGGAAGGGCTCCTTGCACGGTGGCTGCAGAGCCGCGCCCGACGTGAGCCGGTCATGGCGCGTCTGACCAGCCACTGACGCCATCAATCCAGTCAATTGCCACGCTGCGCGCGCGACACACCGCGGACAATGCGGGGCAGCACCCGCATATGCCTCATACGGTTTTGAGTGTGGACTTCCCTCTTAGCAGCTCTGTGATCCTTGTCATTGCTGTTGCGCTCTGGATCGTGTGGGTGGCGCCTTACGTTCTCCGGAACGGGCGCCACCAGCTGCAGCCTGCAGGCGATTTCCTGGCGGACGTCAATGACATGGAACCAGCAGACCCACATGCCGGGAAGGTCATGAAAATGGCGGCCCAGCAGGAGAAACCCATGACCAGCACCCAGCGCGCAGAGCCGGCCGGCGGCACCACAGGACCCGGGGCGACATCCGGGGCGAGCCCGATTGCTGCGGCGACCTCCCCGGCGTTCCGGGTCCGTTAGGGACGGCTGGCGCTGGCGGTAGCCGGGCTCCTGTCCCTGCTCACCGGAGTGGTGTCCGCCGCTCTTCGACTTTTCGGCATCGGTTCCGGCTGGCTCGCGGTGACAGCCCTGCTGGGCGCCGTGGCCGCAGTGGCGCTGCTCCGCCGGCTCGCTGTCCGCGACCGCCGGCGGAAAATGAACGCCGCGTTCCGTGCAGCCATGGGCGGCCCGGAACGCACTACCGCACGGCCTTCAGCGCCGGCAGCGGATCCCATCCCTTCCGGACCGGCGCGGCCCGGTGCTCGGCCGGAGAGCCCTCTCTTCGACGCCGAGGCGGCGCCGCGCTACGCCCGAGCCTGCACCGAAGCCGCTGACCGCACTGGAACTCCGCCAGGCGGCACTGGCCGAAGCGGCAGCCTCGGGGGATACCTCGGCGGCTGTGGCACGGTCAAACGGCGCCAGTCTGCGGAAGGCTCCAGCTGGGAGCCCGTGGACGTTCCCAAGCCCACCTACGTCGAGGCAGCCGAAAGCCGAACGCGCAGCCCCGAGCCCCTCGACCTGCCTGAGGCGCCGAAGGCCGTCGGAAAGCCGTCCCTCAAGCAGGGCCTCGGCGCGGGCGGTAGCGTCCGATCCGCAGACCGCCGACGAATCGGAGACGAAGCCGCTGAGCAAGGCCCAGAGCGCCTTGAGCAACCTGGACGATGTCCTCCAGCGACGCCGCGCCTGATCCGGTCCGTTCTTCCGGAGATTTCGCCCCGGGCAGCCAGCGATGGCTGCCCGGGGTTTTCATTTCCCCGAAGCGTCGCCGGCGGGCAATCCGTTAGCGGTAGCCTCGGGGCATGACTAGGATCTGCGTTGCTGGCGGAACAGGCCAAGTGGGCCGTGAAGTGGTGCGCCGGGCTGTCGAAGCCGGGTACGCCGTGGCCGTCCTCAGCCGCAACCCGCCGCCGGCCGGCACTCCGGCCGGCATCGGCGGCGCGGAATACTTCCGCGCGGACGTGACGACGGGGGAAGGGGCTTGCGGCGGCCCTGGCCGGCGCCGACGTCGTGATCGATTGCCTGGAGGGGCGCTCCGGGAAGGCACGCAAGAACTTCGCCGACGGCGGCGCGCGTCTTCTGGCCGCCGCCCAGGATGCCGGGTACGGCAAGGGCCGTCACGCTGTCCATCGTGAACTGCGATCGGAGCAACTCCGCGTACTACCGGTCGAAGGCTGCCAAGGAACAGGTCTACGAGCGGTCCGTACTGGAGACCGTGGTGGTCCGGGCCACCCAGTTTCATTCGTTACTCGCGATGATGTTCGGCGCCGGCTCGAAGGTGCGGATCATCCCCCTGGTGAGAGGTGCCCGGTTCCAGCCGGTGTCGCCGGCCGACGCGGCCGCGGTGCTCCTGGAAACCGCCCTGGAACCGACGCCAGTTCCCGCTGCGGGCCCGCGGCACCGGGTGCTGAACCTCGGCGGCCCGGAATCGAAGGACATGGCCGACTTTGCCCGGGAGTGGAAGCGGGCCACGGGCGTCACGGGTCATCTCGTGCGCCTGCCGCTGCCCGGCGCGATGGGCCGCTATCTGCGCGAGGGGCTGAACCTGGTGCCGGATGCACGACACGGCAACGAGACTTTCCGGGGCTGGCTGGAAAACAGCGCAGATAGTTTGTAGCCTAGGGACACCGGCAACGCCGTTCCGTCAGGATCGGCGTTGCTTCGGGGCTATAGCTCAGTTGGTAGAGCGCTTCGTTCGCATCGAAGAGGTCAGGAGTTCGAATCTCCTTAGCTCCACAGATTGCAAGGGTTTTTGAACCGTTGCGTGCGTGGAATAAACACGTTGATAGCAACTCATCGACAGATGGGCCCGAGCCGACGCATAGTTAGCGGCAGGAGCGGACCCATGATCGGCCCTCCTCGGTCCGGGCTCCGCAGCCCGCACTTCTCTTGGGGGATAACTTGAAAACACGCACCACCTGCCTGCTGGCCGCCGCGACCTTGGCGGGCGTCCTGCTCACTACGGCGTCTTGCGCCGTCCCGCAGGCAGGCACGCAACCGACAGCCCCAACCCCGGCCGCCACCACAGCTGCGCCGGAGAGCTCGCCCACTGCGACGGCCGCGGCTACCTCGCCGGCAGCCGTTGCTACCGAAACAGCGTCTCCGGCGCCCGCCCCGGAGACGCCCCAGGCTGCAGCCCTGAAGACGTTCACGTTCCCGGACGGCCACATTTCCTTCACCCACCCGGCCGGCTGGACCGTCACGGTCAAGCCCGGGCCAGCCCTCAACGCTGAGGACCAGAAAACCTCCTTCGATGCGACCATCTCGGACGAGTCCGGGACAGAATTGGCCCGCATGTACAGCGGCATGTACGGTGACGGCGCCGCCGGGCCAGCCAAGCGGACCCTCCTGGATCACAGCCCCGTGGCAGGAATCACCGACAAGACAGGCGAAGCCACGGAGTTCGGCTTCGCCTACGACGAGTACCTCGACGGCCGTTACTACTACTTCATGGATGTCCGGAACGCCAGCGAGTTCCTGGCCCATGACGGCAGTTCCGGCTCCAACCAGATTCTGCTGCCTAACGGGGTCCTGGGCGCCTGGGTCCTCCTGTCCGATGCGCCGTCCACACTGGCCTTTGCTTCGCCGGCCGCCGCCAAGAACTGGATGGAAACCCGGCAGTACGCCCAATTGAAAGCGATGCTGCTAAGCCTGAAATACTCGTAGTCCGACACGACCCCGGCGGTCCCACCTGGCCGCCGGGGTCGTCCACGCCTGTTCGAGGGCGACGCCAATGTGCGTGATCACGCCCGTCAATCGAGGAGCAACTTGACAGCCGCAGGGACCAGGGCCCGGCCGACGTCGGAGATCAGCCTGCACGTCGGCGCACCGGGGTCCACCGTCGCCACCGAAGCGGCAGCGCTCCTCAACGAATCCCTGGGCTCTGGATTCATCCGCCCATCGGACCTGGCGGAACTCACGGCAGGCCGCGGGGGAGTCCTCATCCGGGCCCGCAACCGGCCCGGCCAGCTCTTAGGCTCGGCCACGGCCCGCCTCCTGGACCAGGATGACGTCAATGCGCTGCGGGATCGCATGGGCAGTGCCGGCGTCGTGGCCAGCTTGGACGGGCACCAGGTCGGTGAGCTGAAGTCTATTGTCGTCGCACCCGCTGCCCGGGGGATGGGGCTCGGCACGATCATGCTCGCGGCTGCCGCTATGTGGTGTCCGCGTCCTGGGTCTCGGCCGATCCACAGCAATCTTCTCTGGGGATGTTGGAAAGGGCCGGATTCGCGCAGATGGCCACCATTCCCTCCTTCTGGGCGGACGACCAGAAGGCGGCCGGTTACCAGTGCCCTGAGTGCGGCGCCGAGTGCGTCTGCGCGGCCATCATCCTGGTCCTCCCACTCGAGGACTGGCCTCAGCGTCTGCCGCCGAGCAGCCGGGCGATCTGGCGTCAATGCTGAACAAGGGCTAGCGGCGGCTAGAGCTCTTCCTTGGCCAGGGCCTTGGTGCCGGGAAGTGCCGGCCGGCCGAGGCGCCCGTCGAGTGTGACGCGCAGCCTCGCGGCGGCGACCTGAACACGGTGCTGAGAGCGGGTCGCAGAGCTGGAAACTTTCGCGGAGACGTGCCGGTGAGCGTGGTCTTCCTCAACGCCGTTCACGGACTTCCACGCGATATCCAGGAGTTCAAGCTCCTCGTCCCGGGCCAACTCGCTGCGGGCGAGCACATCCAGCGCTGCCAGCCCTAGGGCTTTGATGTCCTCGTCCTGATTCAGGGCGCGTTCCAGTGCCCACTCCGTCCGTTTCCACCACTCGGCCCGGTCATCGGCGATGGCCTTCTGACGCAATGTCCGCCAGGCCATGAATGCTCCAACAGCTGCCGCTATGAGTACCGCAACGGGGGCAAGCGCGGCAACGATCTGCCACCACTCGGCTGGACCTGGGTGGAGGAAGACTTCAACCGGAACAGGAGTCGGGGCAGGCGTTGGTGGCATGCGACCAGCCTAAGCCGCGGCCCGGACAGTGGCAGGCGACGAGGCGGGCGCGGCGCGGTTTCGGCGCCCACGCGCGATCACCATGGTCCAGGCGATCAATCTGGACGGTGGCGGTTCAACAACAGCTGTTGCCGGAGGAGTCGTCCTGAATATCCCGTCAGGCGGCGGGGAACGTCCCGTCGGTGACGCCCTCCTCGTGCTGCCCACCCGTATGGATGAGGACAACAAGGACAAGTGGCAACACGGACTAGTAGCGACAGGTCCCGCCGGACAGTCATAGCGAGGCGTACAGCCTGCCGAGGGAAGTCAGCTGACCGTTCGTTTTATAGAGGGCAGACGGGCCCATGGCTGGGTCGCTGGGTTCCCTGGATTTCCAGGCAAACCGTTCGACGAAGGGCATCACACGCATGCCGGCGACTGCGACCTGCATGAAGTAGCCGATCTCGCGGCTCGTGTACCTGGACGGGCGTGCCGGGGTTGCTGACCAGTCCGCGACGGCAAATTCGGTAACCCAGACCGGCCTCCCATACCTCCGATGCAAATACCAGACTTTCGCGAGGAAGCTCTCTGGATTCGGCGAGGCGTAGGAATGCATCGTCATGAAGTCGACGCGGAGGTTCGCCTGCCTCGCCCTGGCCATGAACTGGTCCAG
The DNA here is from genome assembly GCA_963722145.1 of uncultured Actinomycetota bacterium. Taxonomy (GTDB): domain Bacteria; phylum Actinomycetota; class Actinomycetes; order Actinomycetales; family Micrococcaceae; genus Arthrobacter. The sequence continues at coordinate 90,885 of CAVRLW010000022.1, forward strand.
CCACGGGCTTCTGACACCGACCGTGGCCGGAGATCCCAGCCGCAGCCCGGTGGACTGAAGGTGGGGCCACAACCGGATGGCCTCGTCGACAGACATGCTGGCCTGGCCAGGGTGGTCCGGCTCGTTGAAACCGAGGAGGTGTTTGGCCCTCGTCTGGGGGAGTTGCCTGGCCACGTCGCCAAGGGCGTCTTTGTTGAGCAAGGCATTCGCGCTCCACACCATCGGGACAAAGGACGGGTTGGTCGTGACGGTATACGCGGATCCCCAGGAGTAGTACCAGCTGGCGTTGAGACTTCGGATTTGTCTCAGTGCCAGCGCATCATCGCCGCCGTGGGCTGCGCCTTTGAGGGCCCGGCGTGCGGAGAGGGACGCACGGGCCAAGGGCGGTGGGGACGGGGAGGGAACGGGTCCTGAGGGCGCTGCGGCGAAACTTGCCCCGGCGGCAGCCGGGGCAGCCAGCATTGCAGTGAGAAACGTCCGGCGATCCATGGAATCCTTCTTTCGAAGCGAAGCGGGCCGATACCGATCCTCAACCGGATGTGACGATGGTCACACTACGCCACTCTCTGGCGATTTGGAACAGCCGAAGGGTTGCAGTACCGGCGACTTCGGGTAAGAAGCACGAGATTTCCATGAGATGGTGTGAACATGCGTGATCGGCGCCGTGGCCGCGCCGGCGCAGCCATCTGCGCGGCAAAAACCAGCACGGCAAACCAGTCGAAAGCCATCGCAGAAATCCAGTGCAGAAATCCAGTGCAGACAAGGCCACCAACCATGAAGAACACCACCGCAATCGGGCTTGCCCTGCTGACTCTTCTGCTGACCGCCGCCTGCTCCGCCTCCCCGACTCCCGAGCCGTCCGCCGGGAGCCCGTCCGTCGGGAGCCCGTCCCCGGGCCTGTCGGCGTCGCTTCCCAAACCGAACGCGGCCCAGCAGGAAACGCTCCTGGCCTCGCTCGCCGCGATTGACCCCCGCCTGCCAAGCGACCAGGCAGTCGACAAGGCCCGCAGCCTCTGCGGCCGCCTGTTGGGTCAGTCGCCGGCCGACCAGCTCATCGCCGCCGCAAAAGCGGAGTTCAGCGGCGGCGACGGCCCTGCCGTCTCGGACGAGGACGCCCAGCGGATCCTCTCGGCGATCGGGGCCAACGGGTTCTGCCGCTAGCCTTGTTAGTAACACGAGGAGAACTATGACCACCCTGAAAGAACGCCTGCACGCCGACGTCGTGAGCCACATGAAGGACCGCAACAAGGTTGCCCTCACCACTGTGCGCAACGTCCTGGGCGAGATCGAAACCCGCGAGAAATCGGGCAAGACCCCAATCGTGCTGGACGACGCACAGGTGACTACCCTCCTGCAGAAGGAAGCCGCCAAGCGCCGCGACACTGCCCGCATCTACACCGAAGCCGGCGAAGCCGAGCGTGCCGCCGCCGAGATCGCCGAGGCCGAGGTGATCGAGGCCTACCTGCCCAAACCACTCACCGCGGCGGAAGTCGAGACGATCGTGGACGAGGTCATCGCGGCGCTCAAGGCCGACGGCGTCGAGCTGTCCATGCGTCAGCTGGGGGCAGTTATGAAGCCCGTCACCGCAACGGTGGCCGGGCGTTTTGACGGCAAGGCCGTCAGCGAAATCGTCCGCAACCGTCTCGCGCAGCAGTGAGCCTGGTCCGGCTGCACGACGTCAGCGTCCGCTTTGACAACACACAGATCCTCCGCGAGGCGTTTTTCCGCCTGGAACCCGGCGACCGGGTGGGCCTGATCGGCAAAAACGGCTCCGGGAAGACGTCCATCATTCAAGCTCATCCTGGACCAGGTCTCCCCGGACGCCGGAACGGTCACCGTGGAGCAGGGAACCAGGGTTGGGTATTTCTCCCAGTTTTCCGAGCTGGATGGCGATGTGCCCATTCTTGAGGTACTTGACGGGCTGTTCGTCGAGATCAAGGCTGCCGAGGCCGAGCTGGCGGCCATCGATGCCGCCATTGCGGCAGACCCTGCCGGTGCCGAGCTGGACCGGTTGATCCGGCGTCAGGCCGAGCTGTTCGAGGACATGGACCGTCTTGACGGATGGGACTACAACCGGCGCATCGACACCGTCCTGACCACGCTGGGGTTCAGCGAGGCCCACCGCACGTGCGCGATTGACGAACTCTCCGGCGGGTGGCGCAACCGCGCTGCCCTGGCCAAGATCCTGTTGGAGGGTCCGGACGTATTGCTGCTGGATGAACCCACCAACTACCTCGACGTGGCCGGCGTCGAATGGTTGGAAAGCTGGTTCCGCGACTACCGTGGCGCCGCGATCATCGTCTCCCACGACAGGAAGTTCCTCGATGCGGTGGTCACCCGGATCATCGAGGTGGAGAACTTCCACCTGCACGAATACCCGGGAAACTTCGCCGAGTACGTTGTCCAGAAGCAGTTCCGGCTCAAAACGCTCGAGGCGCAGTTCGTCCATGAGTCCGAACTGCTCGCCTTTGAAGCGGAGGGCATCGCCGACCGCCGCGAGGCCGCCAAGGCCGCCAGCCGCGGACTGGGGAACCAGCTGGCCAAGATCAAAAAAGCGCGCACGCCACGGCCCGTCGACCAGATCGTCACGGAGATCTATGGCGGGCTGCACGTGAAGGATGTCCTCTGCCGGGTCGAAGGGCTGGGCAAGTCCTACGGCCAAAAAGTGTTGTTCGAGGACCTGAGCTTTGAGATCCGCCGCGGCAACAGGATCGTGGTCCTGGGCTCCAACGGCAGTGGCAAGTCCACGCTGCTGAAAGTGCTGACCGGCGAGGAGCCAACGGATTCCGGTGACGTGGTCTGGGCCAAGGGGCCCGGTTTTGTTTCCTACAACAAAATGCTGGAAGAGCTCGACGACGCCGACACCGTTTCGCACGCGGTCAATGCGCTGCCGGACAGCCTGGCGTTCAGCGCCACGAAGAAGTCCGTCAACAGGTTCCTCGCGATGTTCCAGTTCTCCGAGGCCGACCTCAAACAGAAGATCGGGAACCTCTCCGGTGGGCAGAAAGCCCGCGTCGCCATGGCTCAGTGCCTGCTGTCCGGGGCCTCGGTCCTGCTGCTGGACGAGCCCACCAACCACCTGGACATGTCCAGCACCCAGGTGATGGAGCGGGCACTGCTCCACTTCCCAGGGGCGGTCGTCGTGGTCAGCCACGACCGCTTCTTTACCGAGAAAATCGCCAACCGTCAGCTGGTCTTCGGCAGCGACGGCGCCGAACCCGGCGAGGTCGACGTCCGCGCCGCCTAGGGGGCGGGACGGACAGGGGCGGGACGGCCAGGGGCGGGACGGACAGGGGCGGGACGATTGACCCGGGCGCGACGATCCGGGTCCGCGAGATAATAGGAACATGACCAACCAGGAGCAGGACCGCGACCCGTGGGAGGAGTTCGACCAGCTCAAGCCCGCTGGCCCGGACCGGGTTGCCGGCTACCCCGGCGGGGAACCGCAGGGCTTCGGCTTCCGCACGGGCGTCCGCAGCGCCCGGGTCGCCCTCGGATTTGCCGTCTATTCCCTCGCGCTTGGAAGCATCGTGGTCCTCATCGGGTCCATCGTTTTCATTGGCAGCGGTAAGTGGTTGCTGCTCGGGCTCATGGTGCTGACCGAGGTCGTCTTTATCCTGGCATTCCGGCGGCTCGTGGTCCTGGTCCGGGACCGCCGCGCCTCCGGCTAGAGCCAGCCCTTCTTCTTGAAGATGGCGTACATCAGCGCCGCCGTGCCGGCCATGAGCGCGATTGCCATCGGGTAGCCCATCGTCCAGTGCAGCTCCGGCATGTAGTCGAAGTTCATGCCGTACAGTCCGGCCACAAATGTTGGCGCGAAGAAGATCGCGGCCCACGACGAGATCTTCTTGACCTGCTCGTTTTGTTCCGCGCTGGCCTCGTTCTGGCGGTTGGCGGTCAGGGTTCCGTCCAGGGTGAGCGCGTTCTGCAACAGGTCACGGAACGAATCGGCGCGGGAAATCAGCCGCTCCACGTGGTCCTCGACGTCGCGCAGGCTGTGCTGCAGTTCCGTGTCCACCCGGTACTTCTCGAAGCCCCGCCGGAGCTGTTGCATCATGGCCGGGAGCGGGTGGATGGCGCGCTGGAAGTGGATGACTTCCCGGGCGAGTTCGTAGATCCGCCGGGACACCAGCGGGTCGCCGCTGAAGAGCTGGTCCTCGATCTCGTCGATGTCGTTTTCCAGCCCGGCCACCACCGGTCCGTAATCATCCACCACCTGGTCCATGAGTGCGTACAGGACGGCCTCGGGGCCGTGCCGCAGCAGGTCCGGGCGGCCCTCCATCCGGCGCCGGACCTGGCCCACGACTTCCGTCTCGGCATGCCGGACGGTCACAACGAAGTTCCGGCCCGTGAAGATGTGCAGTTCGCCGAACTCCACCGTCTCGGTCTCGTCCAGGTACCGGGCAGGCCGGAGCACAGTGAACAGGTTGTCGTCGTAGCGTTCCAGCTTGGGGCGCTGGTGGGCAGAAATCGCGTCCTCCACCGCCAGCCCGTGCAGGCCGAATTCCGCCGCCACGGCCGCCATTTCGTCGGGCGTGGGCCGGTAGAGACCGATCCAGGCCATGCCTCCGCGCTCTGTCAGGGTCTCGAAAGTCTGCTCGAGGTTCCGCGGCTCGGCGCTGCGGATTCCGTCAACGTAGACGGCGTTGTCGATGATAGTCACCGGGACATTATCCGTTGTTCACCTGGGGTTCGGCGGAACCGGCCCGCCGCGGCGCGGACCGGCCGGGAGCCAGCGCGTTGCCCTGGGCGAGCCGGCTGATAAGCGGCTCGGTGCGGTAGGGGATATGGGTGTGCAACGCCAGTACGGTCTCGGTGCGGATAACTCCCTTGATCCGAAGGATCGACCGGAGGGCCGCCTGGAGGTTGTGCGTATCCGTCGCCACCACGCGGCACCAGACGTCGCCGCGTCCGGAGATCTCATGGACTTCCAGGACCTGGGCGATCAGCCGCAGGGCTCCTACGACGCCGTCGAGTTCCCGGTGGTTGACCTCGATCGTCACGAACGCGACGACGTCGTAGCCCACCGCTTCCAGATCGATTTCGCGGCCGCCGTCGTGCAATATGCCCGAGCGCAGCATGCGCCGCACGCGCGACTGGGCGGTGTTCCGTGCGATCCCCAGGGCATCACTGAGGTCGCCGATCTGGATCCGCGGATCCCGGATCAGCTCCAGCAGGATCTTCAGGTCGGTGGGGTCCAGACTGTTCAAATCATCACTCCGGTTCACTTCGACAGCCCGAGAATGACTGTTTTGCTCAATTTTGGCACAGAATTTGGCCATGCAGATCACTGGTATTGCATTGTGTAGGTACCAATCTTTCGACCGGGCCGGGCGGTTCCCCCACAACAGGGAAAGCCCGGCCCTGCACTTTGCAGGGGCACGGCCATGACAGTCTTCAGCGAACTCCGCATGCGCCCGGCCACAGCTGACCGCTGGGGCTGGGACGCTTCCACCACAGCACGACTCGTGATGGCCGGGGTCGTGATCTTCACGCTGCTCGTCGGAGCGAATCTGGCGACGCCGCTGTACCCCCTGCTGCAGGCAAAACTCGGGATCACGGCGCTCGACGTCACGGTGGCGTTCTCGGCCTACGTCCTGGCGCTCGTAGCCACGCTTGTCCTGGCCGGTCACTGGTCCGACCACATCGGACGGCGCGCCGCCCTGGTGCTGGCGGTCCTGGTGGGCCTGGCCGGCGGCTTTGTCTTCGCCACCGCGGACAGCCTCGTGGCGCTCTCTGCCGGGCGCGCGCTGCAGGGCGTCGCCGTGGCGCTCGCCACCGGCGCCAGCTCGGCTGCCCTGCGCGAGCTCCTGCCCAGCCGGCCGGAGTGGGCCTCCCGGTTTACGCTGCTGGCCTCGGCCGGGGGCGTTGCGGCCGGCCCTGCGATCGGCGGATTGCTTTCACTCCTGCCAGGCCCGACGTCGACCCCGTACTACCTGCATTCCGTGGTCCTGGCTGCCGTGCTGGTGCCCCTCTACCTGCTCAAGGCGCGGCCAGCCATCAGCCTGCATGCCGGCCCCCAGCCGCTGCGTGTCCTGGCGCCCCGGCGGCCGTCAGTCTCCAGTGACGCGCGCGGCGCCTTCTGGCTGGCTTCCTCCGTGGGCTTTCTGAGCTTCACGGTCTTCGGCTTCTGCCTCTCGCTCGCACCCGGCTATTTCGCCCAGATTGTCCATGCCGATTCGCGGCCGCTGATCGGCCTGCTGGCCGGGCTGACGCTGGGTTCCTCAGCCCTGAGCCAGCTGCTGGCCATCCGGGGTCGGTTTGCCGTGCCCGGCGGCCTGGCCGTTCTGGGCGTCTCCGTCCTGCTGATCGCCGCGGCCGCCGCCTGGAGCAGCCCGTGGCTGCTGATATTGGCCAGCATCACGGCCGGTGTGGGGCAGGGCGTTGCCTTCCGGACCGTCTTCAACGACGTCGCCGGCAGGGTGGAGCCTGCCCGCCACGCCCAGATCATCAGCACCGTCTATGTCATCACGTACCTTGGCAGCGCCATCCCGGTGATCGGGTTGGGGCTCGCGGCCGGAATCGTCGGGCTGCAGGCCGCCGTCGCCGGTTTCGTCACGGTGTGCTCCGCCGCCGCGCTGACGCTGGCGGCCGTTACGCTGCGGACCGCGCTGCGCCGGCGGGTCTAGCGCGCCGTCGTCACCTGGTCCGCGGTCTGCGATAAATGCCCCGGCGCGCCTAGTGCGGCGTCGGCCCTGTTACGGCAGCGGGCCGTGGTTGCCCTGGATGTGGTCGAAGACCAGCGTGGTTTCGGTGTGGCCCACCACGGGGTCGGTGGCCAGGTTGTCCAGTACCCAGTCCCGGAGGTCCTCGGTGGTGGCCACGGCGATGTGCAGCAGGTAGTCCACTGACCCGGACGTGTGGAACGTCGAGAGCACCGCCGGGAGCTTGGGCACCCGGGCTGTGAAACGGTCGATCTGCTCGCGGTCGTGGGCCCGGAGCCGGACCGCAATGAGGGCCTGGACCGAGCGCCCGATCGCGGACAGGCTCAGATTGGCCTCGAAGCCCTCGATGATGCCGCGCTCGGACAGGGCGCGGGTGCGCATCAGCGCGGTCGACGGCGCGATCCCGACGAGTTCTGCCAGCTGCTTGTTCGAGATGCGGGCGTCCGCGACGAGGGCAGCGAGCAGGCGCTCGTCGATCGCGTCCAGCGGCTCGCTGGCTCCCGGCCGAACATTCTTCGCACTGCTGCTCACGGATCCTCCTCGTTGTGTTGTCTATTCATCATAAACGGCACTATCCGACAGTTCCATTCAGAAGCCCTACAAAAGCTCGAATTATTGCCAGATACTTGCGGAATTCAATGGCGAATATTCGTAAGGAGTTAGGGTGCTCTCTCAAGATTCATTGGCGGTCCACGCAGGCCGGAACGGGCTCACGGAACTGGGCGTCCACGCGGTGCCCATCGATCTGTCCACGACGGCCCCCCTGCCGTCCGTGCATGACGGAGGCCTGGCCTACGAGCACATGGCCACCGGCGGGTCACACGTGGAGGGGCAAAGTACCGTGTACCAGCGGCTGTGGAACCCTACGGTGGCACGCTTCGAGGAAGGCGTCGCCGTCCTGGAAGGGACCCCCGAGTCCGTCGCCTTTGCCACCGGCATGGCGGCGCTGAGCGCCGTGCTCCTCGCGGTTGTGGCGGCGGGCAAGAAGCATGTTGTCGCCGTGCGTCCTCTTTACGGCGGCAGCGACTATCTGCTCGCCTCCGGGGTCCTCGGCAACGAGGTTACCTTTACGACGCCGGAAGGCGTCCGCGCCGCCCTGCGGCCGGATACGGGCCTGGTGATCCTGGAGACGCCGGCCAATCCGACCCTCGAGCTGGTGGACATTGCCCGCGTGGCCGCCGCCGCCGACGGCGTGCCGCTCCTGGTGGACAACACTTTCGCCAGCCCGGTGCTGCAGCAGCCCTTCAAGCACGGTGCCGCCATGGTGCTGCACAGCGCCACGAAGTTCCTGGGCGGCCACGGTGACGCCATGGGCGGCGTGGTGGCCGCAGGCTCTGAATGGGCGGTGCGCCTGCGCCAGATCCGGGCAGTGACCGGCGGAATCCTGACCCCGTGGCCGGCGTACCTGCTGCACCGCGGGCTGGCGACGCTCCCCGTCCGGGTCCGCGCCCAGCAGGCCAGCGCCGAAAAGGTCGCGGTTGCCCTGACCGGTCACGGGCTGGTGAAGCGGGTCTACTACCCGGGTCTGGCTGAATGCGACCCGCAGGGCCTGGTGGGCACGCAGATGTCCGGGCCGGGGTCGCTCATGGCCTTCGAGCTCGCCAGCGCCGAGCACGCCGAGCGGATCCCGGCCGCCGTCGGCATGATCACGCACGCAGTCTCCCTCGGTGGGATCGATACCCTCATCCAGCATCCGGCGGGCCTGACCCACCGGCCGGTCGAAGCCGCGGCCAAGCCGCATGCGAGCCTGCTGCGGATCTCGGTGGGGCTGGAGGACCCGGCCGACGTCGTCGCCGACCTCGTGCAGGCGATCGAGGCAACGCAGTAGCCCGACGCCGGCCCGCTTAGCCGCCCCGACGCCTAGCCCGAAACCGTGGCCCGTCTGCCGGCACGCTTGGCACCTCTGCCGGCGGCGGCTGGGGTTCCGGCTGCGGGCGCCGCCGCGGGGTGCGCGACGGCGGTGATTGCCGCCGTCGCGCCGGCCAGTCCGATGACCGTCAGGGCAAGGGCCGTCCAGCCGAGCAGCTGGAAGATCAGGCCGCCGGCCCAGCCAAGCACGCTGGAGCCGAGGTAGTAGGCGAGGTTGTACAGCGAGGCGGCCTGCGCCCGGCCCGTCGTCGCGATCAGTCCGGTCCAGCCCGAACCGATGCTGTGTGCCGCGAAGAAGCCGCCCGTGAACAGCAGCAATCCCACCAGGATCGGGACAAGCAGTTCCGTGAGGGTCAGGGCCAGGCCGCCCGCCATCAGCGCTGTTCCGGCGATCAGGACGGTGCGCCGGCCGAACCGCGACGTCAGCCCCGGTGCCCAGCGCGCCGAGACGGTTCCGGAGAGGTAGGCGAGGAAGATGAGGCTGATCGCGGTAACCGGCAGGCTGAACGGTTCCCCGGACAGCCGGAAGCCGAGATAGTTGTAGACGGCCACGAATCCGCCCATGAGCAGGAACGCCTGGACGTACAGGGCCAGCAGCCGGGGATTGCGGGCATGGCCGGCCAGCGTACCCAAGGCGCCGCGGAAGCCGGCCGCGGCCGCGGCGGTGAACCCCTGAGCCCTCGGCACGAGAACGAGGAACAGGACAGCCGCTCCGGTGGCCAGTAAGGAGACGGCCAAGGCCGCGGCCCGCCATCCCCACAGCTCGCCGACAGGTCCGGCGACCAGCCGGCCGGCAAGTCCGCCCAGGGTGGTCCCGGCGACATAGCTCCCGGCGGCGAGCGCGGCATGGGCCTTGTTGACCTCTTCATTGAGGTAAGCGATCGCGATGGCGGGGATGCCGCCGAGGGCCATTCCCTCCAGCATCCGCAGACCCAGCAGCACGGGGAAGCTGGGGGCCAGGGGGACCAGCAGGCCCAGGATGGTGGCTGCGGAGATGCCCCACATCATTGCCCGGACGCGGCCGATCCGGTCGGCCAGGAAGGACCACGGGAGCACCGTCAGGGCCAGCCCCACCGTCGCCAGGGAAATCGTCAGCGCTGCCTCGGCGGCCGAGACCTGGAGATCCGCCGCCAGGAGGGGGAGCACCGCCTGGGTGGAGTAGAGCTGGGCGAAGGTCGCGACGCCGGCAAAGGCCAGCCCGGCGAGGATCCGTCGGTAGGCCGCTGAGCCCTTCGGATGACCCGGCCATGCGGCAGCGCTAGCTGCAGGATCAGCTGCAGGAGTGGCCGCGGGACTGGGACCGGCGCCGGAGGATGCGGAAAAGCGTGGCATGCCCTCAGGCTAAAGCCTGTCCGAGGGATGCTTCCAATGCATGTTTTCCATAGAATAGATAGCAAATATGGAACAGTGCACACGGGAGGGCACATGGACGTCGAACACAGGCAGCTCGTGCAGCTGCTGCCCCTCCTGCCGCTGCTGGCGGAACTGGGGCGGACGGAGCACATTACCGAGACGGCCGAGCTCCTGGGCCTGCCGCAGTCGACGGTGAGCCGGGCAATTGCGCGTGCCAGCGCCATCGTCGGGACGGAGCTGCTGATCCGGGACGGCCGTGGAGTGCGGCTGACGCCCGCGGCGAAGGCGCTCCTGCCCCACATCGAGGCCGCCCTGGACGAATTCCAGACGGGGCTGGATCTTGTCCGGCACGAATCGGAAGTGGTCCGCGGCCGGATCGCTGTGTCGTTCCAGCACACCTTCGGCGAGGCAATGCTGCCGCTGCTCATCAGTGCGTTCCGGAGCCGGCACCCGCAGACGGCCTTTGACCTCAGCCAGGGCGCACGGGACGGCTGCCTCGCGGAACTGGCCGCGGGCTCCGCCGACCTGGCGCTCACGGCGCCTGTTGCCACACCGGGCAAGAGAATCGGTTCGGCCGCGCTGTACCGGGAACCGCTGCGCCTGGTGGTGCATCACCGGCATCCCCTGGCCGGCCGCCGTCGGGCCCGGGTCGCCGAGATCCGGCAGGAGCCGTTCGTGGCGATGGGGTCCGGCTACGGCATGCGCTCGCTGACCGATGCGCTGTTCCGGGAGGCGGGATTCCGCCCACGCATTGCTTTCGAGAGCCAGGACTCGCACACCGTCCGCGGACTCGTCTCGGCCGGGCTCGGCGTCAGCATCCTGCCGCCCGGCGGCTCCGCACCCGGCAGAGCCGCACCAGACAGCCACAACCCGTCGAAGGGCGCCGGAGCCGACGACGGCGGCCCCGGGTGGGTGGAGATTCCGCTGGATTCGGCCTTGGCGTTCCGGGAGATCGGCCTCGCGTGGCGGGAGCCGGTTTCGCGGAATGGCAGGGCCGATGCCGAGCCCGATCCCGTGCGCCTGTTCCGCGAACTCGTGCTGCGCGACGGGCCGGCACTCCTGGCGGGCTTCGTGCGCGAACGCTCGGGAGGCTGAGCTGGGTAGACGGGTGCGGCGGGCCGACGGATGCGCCGAAATCGCCGGTTGGCCGCGAGATCGCCGTAAGAAAGCGGCGGATTCGCAGGCTTCCGGCGATTTCGAGGTTCCGAGTTCGGCGGCCTGCGGCGGTCAGCGGCCTGCGAGCAGCCCGTGCACGACGCCGGCGACGGGTCCGGCCTGTGCCGTCCGCCAACCCGTGCCCGCCCACAGGTTCAGGCGCTCCGCGTCGCCGGCTGCGGCGGCCGCGGCCCGGAGGGGAACCGTGAGGTGGTGGACGGCCGGGTAGGCAACAGGTGCCTCGGGGTGGTCGCGGACGAATTCATTCTCCAGGGCCCGGGCCTGCCGGCCGGTGAAAGCGCGTGTCAGCCGGGTCCGGGTGAAACGCCGATCCGCCAGGGCATCCTTGTGCAGCTGCCTGGCGCCGCTTTCGTCCGTGCGGAGAAACGCGGTGCCGAGCTGGGCTGCAGCGGCCCCGGCGCGCAGCACGGCGTTGAGCTCGGCCGCATCCATGATGCCGCCCGCGGCCACCAGCGGGAGGTCGACGGCGGACCGTACCTCTGCGACCAGCTCCGCCGTCGTGCCCGCCATTGTCCGCCGGCTGTGCCGCCCGGCTGTGAGCCCTGCGCCTGAAGGAACGCGGCACTGTGTGCGCCGGCGCTCGTGTGCTGTACCACCAGGGCGTCCACGCCCTGCTCTGCCGCCCGCACTGCCTCGGCAGCGGTGGTGACAGTGGCAAGCACCGCCGATCCGGCCCGCTGCAGGGCGCGGACCACGTCGGGGCCGGGTAGCCCGAAGACGAAACTGACCAGCTCCACGGGGTCCTCCAGCAGGGCATCGATCTTTCCCTGCCATTCGTCGTCGTCGTCCAGCCGCAACTGCGGGAGCTCCACCCCGTAGCGCCGGGCATCGGCCAGCAGCTGCAGCCGGTAGTCCTCGAGCTCGGCCACTACCGCCGCGGACGGCGGCAGCTGGGCCGGATCCGGGAGGAACACATTCATGCCGAAGCGGGCACCGGACTCCCGGGTGGTGCGGATTTCCGCCTGCATGGCCGGCACGCTCTTGTAGCCGGCCGCCAGGAAGCCAAGCCCGCCGGCACGGTGCACGGCCTCGACAAAGGCCGGCGTCGAAGTTCCGCCGGCCATGGGCGCCGCTATGACGGGTGTGCCGAAAAGATCGTGGGGCATTGCGGGCTCCTTGCAGCGATTCAGTAACCTGTTCCAGTGACTAACACTGACTTCCCGCCGGCGGCGGACTCCGTTCCATCTTCCACCACGCCATCCGCCCCGGCGAACACGGGCGCCGTGATCGGCCTGGACATCGGCGGCACCAAGACCAGGGGTGTCCGGTTCGAGGACGGCATGCCCGTGGCCGACGAATCGGTGGGCAGCTCCAACGTCCAAAACGTCAGCCCTGAGGAAGCCGCACGCCACCTGGCGGAACTCTTCGCCAGGATCGGCGGGGGAGAAGTCGCCCAGGTCTACGTCGGAGCCGGCGGCATCGACACGGACGACGACGCCGCGGCTCTCGCGGCACTGATTGCCCCCCACGTGCCCGGCGCACGGATCACGGTGGTCCATGACACCCGGCTGCTGCTCGCCGCAGGGGGCGCCAGCACCGGTGTCGCTGTGATCGCCGGCACTGGCTCGGCCGCGTGGGGCAGGAACGGCCGGGGTGAGGAAGCCCGGGCTGGGGGCTGGGGCTACCTGCTCGGCGACGAGGGCAGCGGTTACTGGCTGGGCCGGGAGGCCGTCCGCCACAGCCTGCGGCGGATGAACCAGGGGCTGGAACCGGACGAACTCACCAGCGCCCTGCTGGCATCCTGCGGCGTGGCCCACCCGAACATGCTGATCGCACTGTTCCACTCGGCCGCGACCGGACGCCGCTTTTGGGCCCAGCAGGCCCGGCTCGTGGTGGAAGCTGCCGGCGCCGGCCATGCGCCGAGCCAGGCCCTCATGGACCAGGCCGGGCGCGACCTCGCCGACCTCGCCGCCCAGACCGTCCGTCAGCTGGGCCTCGAGGGCCCCGTCATCCTGGGCGGCGGGCTCGGCATGAACGTGCCGCGGCTGCAGGAGTCGTTCCGCGCCGCACTGGCCGTCGCGGGGATCACCGATGTCCGGGTCCTGGCGCAGGAGCCCGTCTTCGGGGTGCTCCAGCTGGTGGCGGAACAGGAGTAGCCGGAGGCAACCCGCCGGACACTACGCTGGAGGGATGAGCATGCAATTCGACACCCGGCCCGCCGCCTACGCCGTGATCATCCGGGACGCCGAGATCCTCCTGGCGTACTGGAAGCAGGACGGCCGCGAGGGCTGGACGCTGCCCGGCGGCGGCCTGGACCTGGCCGAACACCCGGTTGACGGATGCCGCCGCGAGATCCACGAGGAAACCGGCTACGACGCCGAGGTCGGCGCCATGCTGGGGATCGACGTCGGGCACTGGCCTTCCGAAGTCAGGCTCGACGGCGGCGAGCGGGACTTCCAGTCGCTCCGGCTGGTCTACGAGGCGAGGATCACGGGCGGGGAACTGCGCCACGAGGTGAACGGCAGCACCACCCACGCGGCCTGGATTCCGCTGGATGCGGTGGCGGAGCTGAACCGGGTCTCGCTGGTGGATGCCGGACTGCGCCTGTACCGCGAGAGGCCGCTGAACGGAAAACTTTCCGGCTAAACCGCTAGCCAGGCGCTGGCGCCATGGCTATTCTGTAGAAACCGCCGGGAAGCAGACGCCACACAGCGAGACGCCACAGGGCAGTCCGCAGCCGGGATCACGGGAACAGCAGGGGCCGGCCGCAACAGGCCGGCAAACCAACGGGGAGGTGGAAGCAATGAATGCGATATTTCTGAGCGCGCAGCGCACCGAAACAAGCCATGTCATTACTCCTGCCCCGTCCCACGGCGCAGCCTAGCCATCCAGCGCTAGTCTCCACGCGCGGCGTCTCTTGCCGCCGCAACGCATCTGCGCCGCACCACGGGGCCCCATCAAAGGGTTTTCGTTGACTACTTCTGCTGCATCGCCGGGCGCTCGCAGCGCCCACTTCACCCATTTATCCGTACCCAAATCAGCCGTGCCCAATTCAGCCCGGCCCAATTCATCCCTGCCCTCGAATGACACCGAGGGGCCTGTCCACTACGGCTACACGGACGGCGTCGCGGAGCGGTTCGCCGCCCATCCCGTGCCGGGAGGCCACCGCCCGGGCCGCGTCATTCGGGTGGACCGCAACCTCGTCCTGGTGGCCGACGGCGACGGCACGGCCCACCTGCCCTACCCCCGCGGCGGGGAACTTCCCGCCACCGGGGACTGGGTCTGGCTGGGTTCGAACGCGGTGGGGGAGCCCGCCATCGTGGGCATCCTGCCGCGCCACTCGGAGCTGAGCCGCAAGCGTGCCTTCGAGTCCTCCTCCGAGGCGCAGGTCCTTGGCGCCAACATGGACGTAGTCGGGATTGTCGTCCCGGTCGATCGTCCGCTAACGCACAACCGGCTCGAACGGACGCTGGTGGCGGCGTGGGATTCGGGTGCCACACCGCTTGTGATCATCACGAAGGCGGACATCGCGGACCTCGCGGACGACGTCGTGGGGACGGTCGTGCGCCAGGCGGCCGGCGTCGACGTCGTCACCACCTCTGCCGAGAACGGCGACGGCCTCGACGAACTGCTGGGCCATCTGCCGCCCGGCGGCACGCTGGTGCTGCTGGGGCCGTCGGGTGCCGGCAAATCCACGCTCATCAATGCCCTCGCCGGCGTCGCGATCCAGGAGATCGGGGCAGTGCGCGCCGGCGACGGCAAGGGCAGGCACACCACCACGTCCCGAGCGCTCGTTCCCTTGCCCGGCGGTGCCGTCCTGATGGACACACCCGGGGTGCGCGGCTTCGGCATCTTCGACGCTGAGGAAGGAATGGAGGAGATGTTCGGCGACCTCGAAGAGCTCTTCGAACGCTGCCGCTTCTCGGACTGCGCGCACGGCCGCGAGCCCGGCTGCGCAGTCCAGGCCGCGCTCGCCGACGGCGTCCTGGAGGACCGCCGCTGGGCCAGCTACCTGAAGCTGCAGCGCGAACTCGCAGCCCTGGCCCGCCGCCACGACGCGGCCGCGAGGCGGGCCTACCAGCGCGAATGGCACCAGAAGATCGCGGTGGCGGGCAAGAGCCAGCGGGCCGCCGAACGGGACCGCCAGGAAAACCAGCAGGAACGCGGCAAGGGCGGTCACGGCGGCGCGAAGGGCGGCCGGCGGCCCAGCTGAAGCACACCGGGCGGTGACACAACGGTGCCGGTGGCGCGCCGGAAGCTTTCGGGCGCGCCACCCATCCGAATTCGTGGTGCTTCCGAAGCCTTACGGGAGCCGAGACGCCGCTGACTTCATTTCCATGACTTTGTCACGAGTGCTGGTTAGTCTAAGTGCTATCTGCTTTATGGCCAGTACACTGATGAACAGTTGGCTGGTCCCTGTCGATGTTGCCGCCAACAGTTAGGTAAGCCCGGAAATGGCCGAAGCCATGATCGAGTTCCAGAACGTCACGAAGCAGTACCAGGGTGGCCAGGCCGCCGTTGACGGGCTGACCATGTCCATCGACAAGGGCGCCATCACTGTCTTCGTCGGACCGTCCGGCTGCGGCAAGACCACCTCCCTGCGGATGATCAACCGCATGGTGGAACCCACATCCGGCATCATCACCGTCGGCGGGGCCGATGTCACCTCCGTGCCTGCCGCGCAGCTGCGCCGGTCCATGGGCTACGTCATGCAGTCCTCCGGATTGATGCCGCACCGCTCCGTGCTGGACAACATCGCCACCGTTCCCCGGCTCAACGGCGTATCCAAAGCCGAGGCCCGCAAGCGGGCCCAGGAGCTGCTCGACGTCGTCGGGCTGGCTTCCGCGCTCGGGAAGCGGTACCCGTCCCAGCTCTCGGGCGGCCAGCAGCAGCGCGTCGGCGTGGCCCGGGCGCTCGCGGCCGATCCTCCGGTGCTGCTCATGGACGAGCCCTTCAGCGCCGTGGACCCGGTGGTCCGCGATGAACTCCAGAAGGAGCTGCTCCGGCTCCAGCATGATCTGGCAAAGACCATCGTCTTCGTCACGCACGACATCGATGAGGCCACCGTCCTGGGCGACAAGGTGGCCGTGTTTGCCATCGGCGGCAAGCTGGCGCAGTACGCCGCCCCGGCGGAGATCCTGCGCGCTCCGGCCAACGACTTCGTTGCCGCTTTCGTGGGCCGCGACCGCGGGTTCCGGCACCTGGCGTTCAGCCCCTCCGACGGTGTCACCATCCACCCTGTCCGCACCGTCACGCCCGATCAGCTCCGGCAAGAGGGCAGCTCCGATGACTGGCAGTTGGTGGTCGACGACGCGCTCCGGCCCCTTGGTTGGGCCGGGCCCAGCAGCGCCACCGGAACCGGCCCGGCGATGGTTCCCGGAGGCTCCCTGTTCCGCAAGGGGGACACGCTCCGCCGGGCCCTGGACGCGGCCCTGTCCTCGCCGTCGGGCCTTGGTGTCGCCGTGGACGACGACGGCCGGGTCGCCGGGGTTATCGCGGCCGCCGAAATCCTCGCCGTCATCGAGTCAGACCGCAGCGTCCGGCACGGAGTGCTCTGATGGAGTGGTTCCTGGCCAACAGCGCGGAAGTCTTCAGCCTCGCCGGCCAGCACCTCGTCCTGGCCATCCTGCCAATGGTGTTCGGGGTCCTCATCGCCGTCCCGCTGGCCCAGATCGCCCGGCAGAGCCGTGGGCTCCGGTCCGTGGTGCTCACAGGGTCCTCGCTGCTCTACACGATCCCCTCGCTGGCGCTGTTCATCATCCTGCCGACCATCCTTGGAACCCGGATCCTGGATCCCGTGAACGTGGTCGTGGCCCTGACCATCTACGCCGTCGCCCTGCTGGTGCGCGCCACGCTGGATGCCTTTGACTCAGTGGACGAGGACCTCCGGCAGGCCGCCGTCGCCATGGGGTTCAAACCATTCGCCCGCTTCATGCAGATCGACCTTCCGCTGTCTTTGCCGGTGCTGTTCGCCGGGCTGCGCGTGGTCTCGGTCAGCAACATCTCGCTGGTCAGCGTTGCGGCATTGCTCGGCATCGGCAACCTCGGAATGCTTTTCACCTCTGGCCTGCAACGTGATTTCGTCACCGAAGTGGTGGTGGGCATCATCGCCATCCTTATCCTCGCGCTGCTGATGGACGGCGTCCTGGTCCTGCTCGAACGGCTGCTGACGCCCTGGACCCGCGCCGCGGCGGCCACGGGTGCCGAGCACCGATTCAGGCGCCGGCCCGGCCAAGACCGGCCCTGTTGCCGCGGCGACGCGGCTTTCGCGTCTCGAGACCGGAGGCGGAAACGCATGAGCAACGTTGCCACGGACACCTTTGCCTGGCTCGGCGATCCGGCGAACTGGTCCGGCAGCGCCGGAATCCCGGTGCGGCTGGCCGAACACCTGCTGTACACGGGCCTGGTGATGCTGATCGCCACCGCCATCGCCGTCCCCATTGGCCTCTATGTCGGGCATACCGGCCGCGGGCGGGTTGCCATCGTGGCACTCGCCGGCGCGCTGCGCGCCCTGCCCACCCTCGGGTTGCTCACCCTGTTCGTCCTGCTCGCCGGCATCGGGCTGATGCCGCCGATCTGGGCCCTCGTGATTCTGACCGTGCCGCCCCTGCTGGCCGGCACCTACGCCGGGATCTCCAGTGTCGACCGCAATGTCGTGGACGCCGCCCGCGCCATGGGCATGACCGAATGGCAGGTCCTGTTCCGGGCGGAATTCCCCAACGGGCTGCCCGTGATGTACGGCGGGTTCCGGACCGGGGTGCTCCAAGTGATCGCAACCGTCTCCGTGGTCGCCTACATCAACCTGGGCGGCCTGGGCCGTTACCTGTTCGACGGGCTCGTGCTCTCCGACTTCCCGCAAATGCTGGGCGGCTCCCTGCTGATCGCGGGCCTCGCCATCACCGTCGACCTTGTCCTTGCCCTCATTCAGAGGCTGTTCCTGTCACGGGGAGCCTCGTCCCAGCCGAACCGCAGCCAGCAGGCTGCGGTTGATCTCACAGACCCCACACTCGCGGGGACTGTTGTTCAAGGAGGTACGTCATGAAGGAATCCCGCCAACGAGGCCTCGGCCGGCGCGCATTCGGCGCCCTGGCCGTCGGCGTCGGCCTCGCCATGGCCCTGTCCGCCTGTGGAGGCTCAACGAACCCGCTGAGCACGGCCCCGGCCACCAGCGGTGCCACCTCCGGTTCCGGCGGCGCTCTGGTGATTGGCTCGGCTGATTTCCCTGAGAGCCAGATTCTGGCGGAGGTCTATGCCGGCGCCCTGAACGCCGCGGGCGTCACGGCCAGCACCAAGCCGAACATCGGCTCGCGCGAGGTCTATCTCAAAGCAGTCCAGGACGGCTCGGTGGACGCCGTTCCCGACTACAGCGGCAACCTGCTGCTGTACGTAAACAAGGACGCCACCGAAGTCTCGGCCGAGGACATCGCGAAGGCGCTCCCGACCAAGCTCCCGGAGGGCCTGGCCGTGCTGGATCCCTCCAAGGCCGAGAACAAGGACGCCATGGTGGTCACCAAGGCCACGGCCGAGAAGTACCAGCTGAAGTCCATCGAAGACATGGCGAAGGTCTGCAGCGAGCTCGTAATCGGCGCCCCGGCGACCTTCGCCGAGCGCGCGTACGGCCTGCCCGGCCTGGCGAAGAACTACAACTGCGTGCCCAAGAAGCTGGAGCCGTTCAGCGACGGCGGCGGCGCCGTCACGCTCAAGGCGCTGCTCTCGGACCAGGTCCAGGTCGCGGACATCTACACCACCACGCCGTCCATCCCGGACAACGACCTCGTGGTGCTGGAGGATCCGAAGAACAACTTCATCGCCCAGCAGGTGCTGCCGCTGTACAACTCGGCCAAGATGACGGACCAGGCGAAGGAAGCCCTTAATTCCGTGTCCAAGGTCCTCACCACGGAAGACCTCATCAACCTCAACCGTGCCGTCAGCGGCAGCCAGAAGCAGAACCCCAAGGACGCCGCGGACGCGTGGCTGAAGGAGAAGGGAATCGTCAAGCAGTAGCCGGCACTCGGGGGAGCGCGGCGGCAACATGCCGCGGCGGACCGCCCGGCCGGTGACCACGGCTGACCCGCCGACGACGCCGGTGTCCGGGCTTGCAGCCCGGGCGCCGGCGTCGTGTTGTTACTGCCGGGCCCGCGTGTGAGTCATGTCTCAGCGGAAGTACATCCTCCATATGGCATATTTGATGAATGGCAGAATTCAAGCAGTCCACCAAGCTTCATAATGTCCTTTACGACATCCGTGGACCGATTCTTCAGGCCGCCCAGCAGATGGAGGCGGAGGGTCATCGCATCCTCAAACTGAACATCGGAAACCCGGCCCCGTTCGGGTTTGAAGCGCCGGACGCGATCTTGGTGGACATGATCCGCCACCTGCCCCATGCCCAGGGCTACAGCGACTCGCGCGGCATTTTCTCGGCCCGCACCGCCGTCTCGCAGTACTACCAGACCCGCGGGATCCAGAACATCCACGTGGATGACATCTATCTCGGCAACGGCGTCAGCGAACTCATCACGATGTCGCTCATGGCCCTGCTCGACGACGGCGACGAGGTCCTCATCCCCACCCCGGACTACCCGCTGTGGACTGCCTCGGTTGCCCTGGCCGGCGGGAAGCCCGTGCACTACCTCTGCGACGAGGAAACCGGCTGGCAGCCCGACCTCGAGGACATGGAAGCGAAGATCACCCCGCGCACCAAGGGCATCGTGATCATCAACCCGAACAACCCCACGGGTGCGGTGTACCCGAAAGCGACGCTGAAGAAGATCGTCGCCCTAGCCGAGAAACACGGACTCGTGCTCTTCGCCGACGAAATCTACGAGAAGATCCTCTACGAAGACGCGGTGCACGTAAACCTCGCCTCGCTCACCGGCGACGATGTCCTGTGCCTGACCTTCAGCGGGCTCTCCAAGGCCTACCGGGTCTGCGGATTCCGGGCCGGCTGGATGGCCATCTCCGGGCCGAAAAAGGAGGCCGCGGACTACCTCGAGGGCATCAACCTGCTTGCCAACATGCGCCTCTGCGCCAATGTTCCGGCCCAGCACGCCATCCAGACCGCCCTCGGCGGCTACCAGAGCATCAACGACCTGATCCTGCCCGGTGGACGCCTCCTGGAGCAGCGGAACAAGGCCTACGACATGCTCAACGCCATCCCGGGCGTCAGCACGCAGCAGGCACGCGGGGCGATGTATCTGTTCCCGAAGCTGGACCCCGAGGTCTATCACATCCGCGACGACGAGAAATTCGTCCTGGACCTGCTCCGCGAGCAAAAGATCCTCCTGTCCCACGGCAGGGCGTTCAACTGGGTCCGGCCCGACCACTTCCGGATGGTGACGCTGCCAAACGTTAAGGACCTCGAGGAAGCAATCAACCGCATGGCGGACTTCCTGAGCCGGTATAAGGGGAACTAGGCTTCGGTCAGCAGCGCAACGGGGCTCCTGCCCCGCCCACTGCGGCTGCGTCAACCGGAAAGAGGCATTGATGGCAGACTCTCGCGACATTCGATGACCACCCCTCGAAGCTCCTGAAGGTCGGGAAGGGCTTTAGCCTGGACTCGCTGGACCCGGGTTCGACGCCAGGCTACGACGGCGACAAGGCCGACGGCGAGCAGCTGCTTGAGGAGCTGGACGGCAAGCTCGCCCAGCTCCAGGAGCAGCTCTTCGCCGAGTCCCTGTTCGGCGGAACCAAACGGATCCTGCTGATCCTGCAGGCGATGGACACCGCCGGCAAGGGCGGAATCGTCACCCACGTCATGGGCGCCATGAACCCCCACGGTGTCCAGTTGAAGTCCTTCAAGGCACCCACTCCGGAGGAGAAGTCATACGACTTCTTGTGGCGGATAGAGAAGGAAGTGCCGGCGGCCGGGATGGTGGGGGTCTTCGACCGCTCCCACTACGAGGACGTCCTGATTCACCGGGTCCACCGCTGGGCCAGCCCCGAGGAGCTGGAACGCCGGTACAAGGCCATCAACGAATTTGAGGCCCGGCAGGCTGGGGCCGGGACCAAGATCGTCAAAGTCATGCTGCACATCAGCCGCGACGAGCAGAAGGACCGGCTCCTGGCCCGGCTGGAGAACCCCGCCAAACAGTGGAAGTACAGCAGCAGGGATCTGAAGGAACGGGCCTTCTGGCCCGACTATATGGACGCCTACCAGAAGGCCATCGACAAGACCAACACTGAGTTGGTGCCGTGGCACGTGGTGCCGGCAAACAAGAAGTGGTACGCCCGCATCGCCGTGCAGCAACTCCTCTTGGAAGCCCTCGACGGCATGAATCTCCAATGGCCGGTTCCGGACTTGGACCTGGACATGGAGCGCGAACTGGTGCAGCGGTCCTGAACGGCGGTCTTTGAAGGGCAGATGCCTAGCTCTTGTCCTCAGCCTGGTCCCGGGCTGCGGCGAGCCGCTTGCGGGCGCCTTCCAGCCACTGTTCGCAGCGCTTGGCCAGTGCCTCGCCGCGCTCCCACAGTGCGAGCGATTCCTCCAGGCTGGCGCCGCCGGCCTCCAGCTTGCCACCACTGCCGACCAGCTGCTCGCGGGCGTCCTCGTAGCTGAGGGCCTCGATGTCGGCGTTCGGGCTGGATTCTGCTGCCATGTGGGTACTCCTTGGTTGTTGCGGTTTCTGTTTCCGGGATGATGCCGGATCAAGCGTTGCGGAACCGGTTTTGGTCCGCTGGGTTACTCCTCGGCCGGCTCCTGGCCGCCGGTGGATTGGGCGGTGAACCGGCCGCCGGCCACCCGTACCGTGAGGTCCGTGCCGGCGGGCGCCTGCGAGGGGTGCCGCACCACGTCCCGGTGGGTCGCGGGGGCGGTTCCGGTACCGGCGAGCTGGACCACGGCGTAGCCGCGATCCAGCGTCTTTTGTGGCGAGAGCGCACGCACCTGCGCCTTGAGGTGGACCAGTTGGTCCGCTGCCCGCACGAGGACGGCGCTGATGGCCGAGTGCGAGCGGACTTTGAGCCGTTCGACGTCGTCGTGGCGGTGGGTGATCATGACCTCGGGGGAGAGCAGCACGGGGCGGGAGCGCAGGGCCGCCAGCCGGTCGCCCTCGCGTTCAACGAGCCGGGTGACCCCGCGCCGGAGATGATCCCTTGCCTGCCGGACCCGGACGAGCTCCTCTGCGACGTCCGGAACGATCCTCTTCGCGGCGTCGGTGGGCGTTGATGCCCTAAGGTCTGCGACGTCGTCGAGGATGGGCCGGTCCGCTTCGTGCCCGATCGCACTCACCACGGGGGTGGACGCGTCCGCGACGGCCCGGATGAGCTCCTCGCTGCTGAACGGCAAGAGGTCCTCGAGGGCGCCTCCGCCGCGGGCGATGACGATCACGTCAACCACGGGGTGGGCGTCGAGCTCCCGCAATGCCGCGATCATCTGGGCTACGGCGGTGTTGCCCTGGACCGCGACCTCGCGGATCTCGAATTCGACGGCCGGCCAGCGCAGCGCAGCGTTGCGCAGCACATCCTTCTTGGCGTCAGAGTCGCGGCCGGTGATCAGGCCGATCCGGTGCGGGAGCAGGGGAAGCCGCTTCTTGCGCGAATCGGCAAAGAGCCCTTCGGCGGCCAGGGCCTGTCGCAGCCGCTCGATCCTGGCGAGGAGGTCGCCGAGCCCCACAGGCCGGATGTCCTTCACGGACATGTTCAGCCGGCCCGTCTTGAGCCAAAATTCGGCCTTGATCAGGGCAACGACCCGGGAGCCGCGTTCCAGCGGAGCGGCCTGGCGGTCCAGTACGGTGGTCCAAACCGAGGCCGGCAGCGAGATCTCCGCGTCGATGTCCCGCAGCGTCAAGTAGGCGTTGCTGCCACGCCGGTTGAGCTCGATGACCTGCCCCTCAACCCACGCCGAGGGCGCCCGGTCGATATGCATCTTGAGCTTCTGGGACAGCAACTGCAGCGGCCAGGGGTTGTCCGGGCTGGTTTGGGCCGCGGTGGCCGGTAGCGTCGTGGCCGCCGCCGCGTCCTCAGGCATGCGTGGGCTCCATGGCCGAGAGTGCCTTGTGGAGTGCCTTGTGCATATGCGTGCGTGTCCTTTGCCCCGGGTGGGACTGCCGGCGGCCCGCTCCCCGGCGGGTGGGCCGGCCGGCAGCCGGAAGTTGTCTCTTTCAACTCTATCCATAGCTCTACCACCGGGGCCCGACTTTATGGCCGCGCCCGGCCCCGCCCTAGGATGGAAGGGATGCCATCAACCTCCTAGGAATCCCTTGCGCACTTTTGTCTCTGCCGCCGCCGTCCTTATCGGGCTCCTGATGGCAGCCGTCGCCGTCCCAGCCATGTGGGTGGACCGGAACATCGTCCAGGAAGACGGCTTCGTAGCCCTGACCGCGCCGCTGGGCAAGGACCCGGCGTTCCAGCAGCGGCTGGCCACGGCCGCCGTCGACGGCCTGGCCTCCAGCGTCGGCATCCCCGAAGCCTTCGCGGAGCTTGCCCGGCCGGTCCTGGACAACGCGGCACAATCGCTCACGGGACTGCCCGGCTACTCCGAGGCTTGGGCTGAAACCCTGCGCAAGAGCCACCGCCTCACGTTCGCCGACCCCGGCACGCTGCCGCCGGAGGTTGACGGCACCTCGTCACTTACCCTGGATGTCGCACCGCTCGCCGCGCTGGTGGCCAAGCAGGTCTCCGACGCGACCACCCTTCCGTTGGAGGCCCCCGGCCAGGTGCTGATCCATATCGGGCAGTCGGACCAGCGCCAGCTGATCGAACGCGTGACCGTCTACGCCCCGATGGGCTATGCCGTGGCCGTCGGCGCGGGCATCGCCTTCGTGCTGGCGTTCGTTGCGGCCCGACGCCGGTGGACCGTCCTGGTCGGCATGGGCGTTGGAGCGCTGGTGCTGGCCGGGGTATGGAAGCTGGCCAGCGATGCCGCCGGCGCCGTCGTCGCCGGGACCTCGAGCGGCAACGATGTGGCGGAGCTCTTCAAGAACGAGTTTGTCGCGGCGTGCTCTGCCAGTTTCGGCCAGTGGATCGTCGCTGCCGCTGTTGCGGGAGCAGCCCTGCTGGCCACGGGAGTGGCTGTCCGGGTTGCCGGCGGCCGCAAACGGGGCAGGATTGAACACCGGTAGCATGGGAGCATGACCTCCACTGCTGTTTCCGTTCCGATGCCCTCCGTTCCCCGCCGACGGCGTTCACCGGAAGACGTTCTGGCGGCGGCCCCCGTCGCCGGTCCCAAAAAGGTCCTGCTGGCAGCCCCGCGCGGCTACTGCGCCGGCGTTGACCGCGCGGTCATCGCAGTGGAAAAAGCCCTGGAGCACTACGGCCCGCCGGTCTACGTCCGCAAGCAGATCGTGCACAACGTCCACGTGGTCAGCTCCCTGGAGGAGAAGGGCGCCATCTTCGTCGATGAAACCGACGAGGTCCCGGAAGGTGCCCTCGTGATCTTTTCCGCGCACGGTGTCTCGCCCGCCGTCGTCCAGTCCGCCGAGGACCGCGGCCTGCGCACCATTGACGCGACCTGCCCGCTGGTCACCAAGGTGCACCGCGAAGCCGTCCGGTTCGCCAAGGATGACTTCGACATCCTGCTGATCGGCCACGACGGCCATGAGGAAGTCGAAGGCACCGCCGGCGAGGCTCCCGAGCATATCCAGATCATCAACGGCCCGCACGAGGTCGACAAGGTCACGGTCCGCGACCCGGAGAAGGTCATCTGGCTCTCGCAGACCACCCTCAGCGTGGACGAAACCATGGAGACTGTGCGCCTGCTCAAGGAGCGGTTCCCCACCCTGCAGGATCCGCCCAGCGACGACATCTGCTACGCCACCACCAACCGCCAGGTTGCCATCAAGAAGATCTCGCCCCAGGCGGACCTCGTGATCGTGGTGGGTTCCGCCAACTCCTCGAACTCCGTCCGCCTCGTGGAGGTGGCACTGGAATACGGCGCCAAGGCCTCCTACCGGGTCGACTTCGCCAACGAGGTCGACGAGACCTGGTTCGAGGGCGTCGGCACCGTGGGCGTGACATCCGGGGCCTCTGTCCCGGAAGTCCTCGTCAAGGACGTGCTGCGGCTCCTGGCCGACTACGGCTACGGATCGGTCGAGGAAGTCGTCACGGCGGAGGAAGACCTCCTGTTCTCCCTGCCGAAGGAGCTCCGGGCCACCCTGAAGCAGGCCGGCGACGTCACCCGCGCCCTCGGCGGCCGCGGCACCCGCCCCGAACAGTCCTAGGTACTGAACAGTCCTAGGTACTGAGCAGTCCTAGGCCGCGGACTCTTCGGACTCCTCCCGGGGCTGCAGTTCCGGAGCTGCGACCGCCCGCGGAGTGACCTCCACGGCCGGGGGAGTGGCCAGACCGGCGGATTCCAGGGCGTTCAGCTTCCTGGCGGTGGGCAGGACCCGGGCCTCCAGCGTCCCGACCATGGAGTTGTACCGCTCCACCGAGGTCTTCAGCGAGGACCCCAGCTTGGTGACGTTTTCGCCGAGGGTGCCCATCCGGTCGTAGAGCTGCCGCGCGAGCTCGAACAGTTCCCGGGCGCTGTCCGTCAACACGTCCTGCCGCCACGTGAACGCCACCGACTTCAGCACCGCCAGCAAGGTCCCGGGGGAGGCCAGGACCACGTTCTTGGACAGTGCATAGTCCAGCAGGGCCGGGTCCGCCGAGAGGGCGGCGGCCAGAATGGACTCCGCGGGCAGGAAGCAGACAACCAGCTCCGGGGAGTTGCCGGGGATGTCCCAGTACTTCTTGCTGCCCAGCGCGTCCACGTGGGCCTTGAGGGCCTTGGCATGGGCTGCCAGGTGCGCCTGCTGGCTGCCGGGCAGCTGCGAGGACTGCTGGCCTGCCTGGGAGGCGCCGAGGTCCTGGGCGGCAAGATACGCCGCCAACGGGACCTTCGCGTCGACAACGAGCTGCTTGTCGCCGGGCAGCTGCACCACGAGGTCGGGCCGGAGGCTGCCGTCCGGGCCGGAGCTGTGCGCCTGCCCGCTGTGGACCTGTTCATGGAAATCCACATGCCGCAGCATGCCTGCCGCCTCGACCACCCGGCGCAGCTGGACCTCGCCCCACTGGCCGCGGGCGCTGTTGGAGCGCAGGGCAGACTCCAGCGCATGCGTGGACCGCAGCAGCTGCTCATCGGACAGGCGGGCCTCCTGCAGCTGCTGGGCAAGCTGGCCGTACTGCTCCAGCCGGTCGCGTTCGAGCAGGGACACCTGCTGCTGCACGGCAGTGAGCTTCTCCGCCACCGGCGCCAGCGCACGGAGCACACTACCGTCCTGGTTCCGGGACTCGCCCAGCTCCCGGTTCTGGGCCGCCAGAAGGCGCCTCTCGGCGTCGGCGGCGGCGAACTGGGCGCTGACATCGGACAGCCGGGCCGATACGCCGTCGAAGTCCTGCTCCACGGCCTGGTAGCGCCGGCGTAGCAGGAAATAGACGACGGCGGCGCCCGCAACGGCGCCCGTGAGCAGCATGAGCAGGGCAAGAATCAGTGCAAAAGCATCCATGACTTCACTGTGGCATGCCCCTGTGACAGTTTTGGCTTCGACGCCCGGAACACCCGGGACTTACAGTCCGGAACGCCCTGCCCACGCCCCCGCACCGGTCCACCACGCAGGTCCGCGCACAGGTCCGCGCACAGCCCGCCGCAACGATCGCCGGCGGGTGCGGGTAGAATATATGCTCGTGGCACTTACTATTGGCATCGTCGGACTGCCCAACGTCGGCAAATCAACCCTTTTCAACGCACTGACCCGCAACCAGGTCCTCGCGGCGAACTACCCGTTCGCCACGATCGAGCCCAACATCGGCGTCGTGAACCTGCCGGATGCCCGGCTTGAAAAGCTGGCCGGCATCTTCGGCTCCGCCCGCCTGCTGCCCGCCGCCGTGTCCTTCGTGGACATCGCCGGCATCGTCAAAGGCGCCTCCGAGGGCGAAGGCCTGGGTAACCAGTTCCTCGCCAACATCCGCGAGGCCGAGGCCATCGCGCAGGTTGTCCGCGTGTTCGATGACCCGGACGTCATCCACGTCGACGGCAAGGTCGATCCCAGCTCCGACATGGAGACGATCAACACCGAGCTGATCCTGGCCGATCTTCAGACGATCGAAAAGGCCATTCCCCGGATCGAAAAAGAAGTAAAGATCAAGAAGCGCGACGCGGCCGAGCTGACAGCCATCCTGGCAGCGCAGGCAGTGCTGGAACGCGGCGACACCATCTTCTCCTCCATCAAGAGCGACAAGCTGGAGATGGAGCACCTGAAGGAACTCGGCCTGCTCACGGCCAAGCCCTTCATCTATGTCTTCAACTCCGACGAGGGGATCCTTGGCAGCCCGGAGAAGCAGGCGGAACTGCGTGCCCTCGTGGCCCCGGCCGACGCCATCTTCCTGGACGCCAAGCTTGAGTCCGATCTGGTGGAGCTCGACGAGGCGGAAGCCCGCGAAATGCTGGAAATGAACGGCCAGGATGAATCCGGGCTGGACCAGTTGGCCCGCGTCGGCTTCCACACCCTCGGGCTGCAGACCTACCTCACGGCCGGCCCCAAGGAAACCCGCGCGTGGACCATCCGCCAGGGTGACACCGCCCCGCAGGCGGCCGGTGTGATCCACTCCGATTTCCAGCGCGGCTTCATCAAGGCCGAGGTCGTCTCGTTCAATGACCTCATCGAGGCCGGCTCCATGGCGGAGGCGAAGGCCCGCGGCAAGGTCCGGATCGAAGGCAAGGAATATGTCATGGCCGACGGCGACGTCGTCGAATTCCGTTTCAACGTTTGACGTCCGCCGCCCGGCAGCGCGGTAATTCTGCCAAGTAATTAAGGATTAACTGGAGAAGCCCCGATTTTCGGATCGGGGCTTTTCCTGTCTGCAGTTCTTTTATCTTTTTGTTACGCCGTCGTCAACGTTTTTGTGAAAAGCTGGCTTTGCGGAAACCTGCCCAATGTTGCAGCTCGGTAACGAACTTTACAGTGGGTCAACTTTGGTGGCTCCAAGCGGCCTTTGGGGTTTACGCTTCATGCCATGTGAGACGGGCCACACTACCGCTGGGGGAGTGTGGACGTCTGTCTGGCGCTTTCGGCGCCGGTCTCACCCACACCACAGAAACAAGGAGGCGGAATGCGCTTGGGTCGTATTTCCAAAGCAGTGGGCGTGGCGGCAGCAGCTGCCATCGCCCTCAGCGCCTGCGCAGGCAACAGCGGCGGGACAACCCCGACCACTGCGGCCGCAGCAAGCAAGCAAGGCGGATCGGCAACCGTAGTAGAGGTCAATGCGTTCAACACGTTCAACCCGAACACGGCTGACGGAAACACTGACATCAACTCAAAGATCAGCTACGCCACGCACTCGGGCTTCTTCTACATCGACAACAAGCTCAACGTTGTCCGCAACGAGAAGTTCGGCAAGATGGAAAAGGTCTCTGACGATCCGTTGACGGTGAAGTACACCATCAACGACGGCGTGAAATGGTCAGACGGCACGCCCGTCACCGCGGCCGACCTTGTGCTGCAGTGGGCCGCTTTCTCCGGTTACTACAACGACGCCGATGCAGACGCCAAGACCGGAACGTCATACTTCTCCTACGCCGGTGACCCCACCGGCATTGCCCTCACCGACTTCCCGGAACTCGGTGACGACGGCCGCAGCATGACGCTGAAGTACTCCAAGCCGTTCGCTGACTGGGAAATCGCCATCGGCGGCCCCGGCATCGACATCCCGGCCCACGTCCTCGCGAAGAAGGCAGGCCTGGCGGACACCAAGGCGTTCATTGACCTCCTGAAGGGCATGCCCCGCGGCGACTCCAAGGCCCCCAAGCCGGAGAACGCGCAGCTCAAGGCCATGGCGGACCTGTGGAACACCGGCTTTGACACCAAGACCTTGCCGGCTGATCCGAGCCTCTACCTCTCCAACGGCCCGTTCATCGTCAAGAGCGTCAACCAGGACCAGTCCCTGACCATGGTCAAGAACAAGGACTACAACTGGGGTCCGGAAGCCCAGCTGGACGAAATCACCGTCCGTTACATCGGTGAGGCACCCGCCCAGGTCCAGGCACTGAAGAACGGCGAGGCCGACATCATCGCCCCGCAGGCATCCGCCGACACCGTTGAACAGCTCAAGGCCCTCGAAAGCCAGGGCGTGACGGTCGAGGTCGGAAACCAGCTTGCCTACGACCACATCGACCTGAACTACTCGGGCCCGTTTGCCGAGAAGAACGTCCGCGAGGCGTTCATGAAGGCCGTCCCGCGCACGGACATCGTCGACAAGATCGTCAAGAAGCTGGATCCGAAGGCTGCACCGCTTGACTCCCAGCTCTTCGTTCCGGACCAGGCCCCGTACGCCGAGACGGTCAAGAACAACGGCTCCTCCGCTTACCAGGGTGTGGACATCGAGGGTGCCAAGAAGCTCCTCAACGGCGCCACCCCCGAAGTTCGCATCATGTACAACAAGGACAACCCCAACCGTGTTGACGCCTACTCCCTGATCAGCGAGTCCGCCACGAAGGCCGGCTTCAAGATCGTCGACGGCGGCCTCGGCAAGTCCGACTGGGGCAAGGCCCTCGGTGACGGCAGCTACGACGCCACCATCTTTGGCTGGAGCAACTCGGGCGTCGGCGTGTCCGGCGTTCCGCAGATCTTCAAGTCCGGCAACGACTCCAACTTCAACCAGTTCAGCAACCCGGAAGCCGACAAGCTGATGGACGAACTGATTGTCACCACCGACAAGAGCAAGCAGGACGAGCCTCGTTGCCCAGATCGACAAGATGATCTGGGATTCGGCCTACGGCCTTCCGCTGTTCCAGTCGGTTGGCGTGGACGCGTACAGCGACCGCGTCACCGGTGTGAAGTACATGCCGAACCAGACCGGCGTTTGGTGGAACTTCTGGGAATGGGCACAGAAGTAGCCCGCGACCCTAAGTAACACTGCTGGAAAGGCGTCGGGACCACAGCTCTTCGGTCCCGACGCCTTTCTGGCGATATACCTGGCGATGCCGTGGTCCCGCCGCCACATCGGCGGGAACCGGCCAAACTCCGCGACCGGTCCGGGCAATCCCTGGGCCCGAATTCCGAGGTTCTATTCCAATGGTGACCTACATCTTCCGGCGGCTCGTGACTGCCGCCCTCATCCTTCTCGGCGCGTCCTACTTCGTGTATCTCCTGACAGCGGCGTCCGGTGATCCCCTGGAGGAATTCCGCGCCAACCCCTCGCCGCAGAAGCAGCAGCTCATGGACGCGAGATCCGAGCTCCTGCAGCTGGAGACCCCGGCCCCGCTGCGGTACTTCAAATGGTTCGGCGGCGCGGTCCAGTGCCTTGTTCCGTTCGCCAACTCCTGTGACCTCGGGAAAAACATCGCCGGCCAGCCCGTCACCGAGGCCCTCGGCCACGCGCTTGTCCAGACCCTGACCCTCGTCACCGCGGCAACAGTGCTCGCCATCCTGATCGGCATCACCCTGGGCATCGTCACCGCCCTGCGGCAGTACAGCACCCTGGATTACGGGGTCACCTTCATGGCCTTCCTGTTCTTTTCCCTGCCGATCTTCTGGGTCGCCGTCCTGCTCAAGGAATTCGGCGCCATCGGCTTCAACAACTTCCTGCGAAACCCCGATGTACCGCTGCCCGCAGCCCTCGGCATCGGCGTCGTGGTCGGCGCAGTGACAGCCGTCGCGGCGGGCGGGCCCATGCGGCGCCGGCTGGTGGCCGGGGCCGTCGCCTTCGGTTTCGTCGCCGCGGTGCTTATCTACTTCTCCGCCACCGAGTGGTTCAAGACGCCGGGCCTGGGCCCTGTGGTCATCGCCATCGCCGGTGCCGGCATCGCCTTCGCCGTGACCCTGCTCTCCGCCGGGCTGAAAAACCGCAAGGCCCTGCAGTCCGCCCTCATCGCGGTCGGCGTCGGCGTCGTGCTGTACTTCCTCCTTCAGCCGCTGCTCAACGAGGCCACGTTCGTGATGATCGTGCTGCTGGCGATCGCCTTTGTCCTGATCGGCGTGGGCATCGGCTACTTCGTGGGCGGCTACGACCGCGGGCAGTCCATGCGGGCCGCGGGGATCACCTCGTTCCTGGTCGGCGTCCTGATCCTGCTGGACCGGTACATGCAGGCATGGCCCAGCTACTTCAACAACAGCCGTGTGCGCGGCCGGCCGATCGCGACCATCGGTGCCAGCACGCCGAACATCCAGGGCGACTTCTGGGTCCTGGGCCTTGACTCCTTTACCCACCTGATCCTGCCCACCCTGGCCCTGATCCTCATTTCACTGGCCAGCTACACGCGGTTCACCCGGGCCTCGATGCTCGAAATCATGAACATGGACTACATCCGCACGGCCCGGGCCAAGGGCCTGAGCGAGCGGACCGTCGTCATGCGCCACGCCTTCCGCAACGCCCTGATCCCGATCGCCACGATCGTGGCCTTCGACATCGGAGCACTGATCGGCGGTGCCGTCATCACCGAAACAGTCTTCTCGGTCCGCGGCATGGGCTTCCTCTTCCTGGACGGGATCGCGCACGTCGATCCCAACCCGGTCATGGGGGTCTTCATCTGCGTGGCCATCACGGCCATGGTCTTCAACCTCATCGCGGACCTCGCCTACTCCGCACTGGATCCGCGCGTAAGGGTAAAATCATGAGCCAGCCAAGCCAGCAGGAAGTAATCATGGCCGAAGACGCAGCCTCGCGGATATCAGCCGCCGCAGGCGTGGAGCCGATCATCGAGGCCAAGGGCCTCAGCCAGGGCCAGATCGTCCGGAAACGGTTCCTCGGACACTCCGGCGCCATCATCGGCCTCGTGGTGTTCTCCCTCATCTTCGTCGTGGCCTTCACCTCCGTGGGCTACTTCGGTATCCCGGGCTGGTGGAAGTACACCCACGAGCAAGTCTCACCCCTGGTCAACGACGGCGCACCGACCTCCTCGTTGTGGCCGCTGGCCTGGGGCGAACATCCGTTCGGCCAGGACCGGATCGGCCGCGACCTCTTCGCCATGACCATGCGCGGCGCGCAGCAGTCCATCACCATCATGATGGTGATCGGCCTCATCGCTGGCCTGATCGGCGTCGTGGTCGGTGCCATCTCCGGCTACTTCCGCGGCTGGGCCGAGGCCATCTTGATGCGCCTGACCGACGTCATCATCATCATTCCCGCCCTGCTGCTGGCCGCCGTCATGGCCCAGCTCGCCGGCCGCCGGGACCAGGGCAGCTGGTTCGCTTCCTTCGCCAGCACCAACGGCGTCCTGGCCCTCGGAATCTTCCTGGGCCTGATCAGCTGGGTCGCCCTGGCTCGCCTGATGCGCGGGGAATTCCTGTCGCTGCGCGAACGCGAGTTCGTGGATGCGGCCCGGATTTCCGGCGCCAGCAACGCCAGGATCATCTTCAAGCACATCCTGCCCAACGCCGTCGGCGTGCTGATCGTGAACGTGACCCTGACAATGTCCGCCGCGATCCTCACCGAAACAGCGCTGAGCTACCTCGGCGTCGGCGTCAAGGCCCCGGACACGTCCCTGGGCCTGCTCATCTCGCAAAACCAGCAGGCCTTCTCCACCCGGCCCTGGCTGTTCTGGTTCCCGGGCATGTTCATCGTGCTCATCTGCCTCAGCATCAACTTCATTGGCGACGGCCTGCGGGACGCCTTTGACCCGCGGCAGAAGAAGTTCAATGCCAGGAAGGCGGCAGATCACGGCGGTCCCGCGGTGCAGGCAAGCGCCGTCACCGGCCTTGACGCCTCCGCCCCCGAGGGTAACCGCCCCGAGGGGCCCCGGCACAACGGAACCGGGCACGACGGACCGGCTGATGGAACTCGGAGCCATTAGATGCCGGCCCCGTGCAGGTTCCTGCTAGCTGGCGGTAATAGCCACGTAGCTCGCCGCCAGGAGCAGTACGACGGCGCCAATCGCCACCCAGCGGACGCTGACGCTCGCGGCGGTGCTGGAGGCGTCGCCAGCGGCGAGCTGGCCGCCTTCCACCAGCTCATGCCACCGGGCCCGCACCAGCATGGCTGCCTGGCCGGAGTCCGTGCTCTTCAGATCGCCCGGACGGACCGACTTGCCGGGGCCGTACGTGGTTGCCGGCAGCCCGTGGAGGTCTTCCGGGCGCGCGTGGCGGCCGCCCCAGATACCGGGGGCGGGCGCGGCCCAGGACGTGTAGCTCTTCTCGGCGGTGACCAGCGTCAGTGCAAAGCGGGTATCGACGTGGACCAGCGCGGCCCACGGGACCTCAATCGAGCGGAACGGATTTTCCAGGGTGACGCCGGCGTCGTGGACTACAACGGACGGCATCCAGAACAGCTGCCAGCCCATGAAGGCAATGAAGGCCAGCGGGGCGATGCCAGCCAGCGCCCCCGGACCTGCCATGACGACCGTGACCACGACACCGAACGCGGCCACCGCCCAGGACAGCCACGCGAACCATTTGTTGGTTCGGTGCTTTGAAGACTTCAACATTTCCGGCGTGCGGCGCAGAGCTCATGCCCCCAATAATTCAGTATTCCGAGCCGCAGCACTAATCCCCGGTGCACCGGCGGCCCGGCGGAAGGATAGCCCATCATGACTGACTTCATCACCCTCGATCCGCCGGCGTCACCCGTGCCTGGCAAAGGCGAAACCGTGCTGGAGGTCCGGGACCTCAGCGTGGATTTCGGCGTGGACAAGAAATGGGTCCCGGCCGCGATCGGCCTGAACTACGAGGTCCGGGCCGGTGAAGTGCTCGCCATCGTGGGGGAGTCCGGGTCCGGAAAGAGCGCCAGTTCAATGGCGCTGCTGGGCCTGCTGCCCAGTAACAGCCGTGTGACTGGAAGCGTCAAGCTCGCCGGCCGTGAGCTGCTGGGGAGCCAATGAGGCCAACATCCGTGCAGTGCGCGGCAAGGAGGTCGCGGTGATCTTCCAGGAGCCGATGACGGCCTTGAACCCGGTCTACACCGTGGGGTCGCAGATCGTGGAAACTGTGCGTCTGCACAATGAAGTTTCGCCGGAGGAAGCCAAGCTCCGGGCCCTCCGCATGCTCGATCTTGTCGAACTGCCCGATCCGGAGAAGGCCTTCAGGTCTTACCCGCACCAGCTGTCCGGCGGCCAGCGCCAGCGCGCGATGATCGCGCAGTCGCTCTCCTGCGACCCGAAGCTGCTCATTGCCGATGAGCCGACCACGGCCCTCGACGTGACCGTCCAGGCCGAAATCCTTGACCTCATGCGAAACCTGCGGAACAAACTGGACAGCGCCATTGTGCTCATCACCCACGACATGGGGGTGGTGGCCGACCTCGCCGACCGGATCGCCGTCATGCGCAAGGGCCTCATCGTGGAGACGGGGACGGCGGCGCAGATTTTCCACAATCCGCAGCACGAGTACACCAAGGCGCTGCTGGCCGCGGTACCGCATCTGGGCCAGGGCGGCGCGGATTCCGCGGCGGACGTGGACGTCACCGCCGCTCTCGCCGCCGCGACCCACGTCGAGATCCTCTCCATTCCGGAAGACGAACTGATCCGGCGGGAGCGGGAGAACGCCGCCGCCCTGGCCGCGGCCGAGGCGGCCAAGCCGAAGGGCGATCCGGTCCTGGAGCTCAGCGATGTCGCCATCGAGTACCCGAAGCAGGGCCGGGTGCCGGCTTTCCGGGCCGTGGAAGGGGCCAACCTGGTCATCTATCCCGGACAGGTCGTCGGCCTCGTCGGCGAGTCGGGTTCCGGCAAGACCACCATCGGCCGGGCCGCCGTCGGCCTGCTGCCGGTGGCTGCAGGCACCATGCGGGTGGTCGGGCAGGACATTTCCGCCGCCAAGAAAAACGGCCGCCAGCTCCGCGAGATGCGCCGGCATGTCGGCATGGTGTTCCAGGATCCGTCGTCGTCCCTGAATCCCAGGCTGCCCATCGGGGAAAGCATCGGGGAGCCGATGTTCCTGTCGGGGGCCGCGAAGGGCGCCGAACTGCAGCAGCGGATCGAGGCGCTCCTGGACCAGGTCGAGCTGCCGCGGGACTACCGCAACCGCTACCCGCACGAACTCTCCGGCGGGCAGAAGCAGCGCGTGGGGATCGCGCGTGCCCTCTCGCTCAAGCCGAAGCTGATGGTCGCCGACGAGCCCACCTCCGCCCTCGATGTCTCCGTCCAGGCCAAGGTGCTCGATCTCTTCCAGAACCTGCAGAAGGAACTGGGGTTCGCCTGCCTGTTTGTTACCCATGACCTCGCGGTGGTGGACGTGCTCGCGGACCGGATCTGTGTCATGCAGCGCGGCAGGATCGTGGAGCAGGGGACCCGGGACCAGATCCTCCGCAACCCCCAGGAGCCCTACACCCAGCGGCTCCTGGCGGCGGTTCCGCTGCCGGACCCGGACAAGCAGCGCGAACGTCGAGAACTGCGCGCGCAGCTGCTGTCCGGGGCCAGCTGAGGCTTACCCGGAGGGTTCAAACAGCGGCGAAAAAACCCCAGATTCCAGTTAATCCCGGGTAACCCGGGTCACAGTGCGGGCGAATACTACCAGTCAGTAGCGTGTGACTTGAAATACACCGCGCTTGACGTTTACCGTCACGAGATTGTCGGATCACGGTTTGGCAACGGAGTTCCAACATTTGGACATTTAAGGGCTAGGCTACTTCCATATGTAGGCCACGTCACAGGGGATACCCCTGTGCCTGCTTACGGGGAAGCATAAGTTTTTCCCTCACGAACTCCCACAACTCATAGGAGGCGGAATGCGTTTTTCGCGCACTTCCAAAGCACTGGGCATGGTGGCAATCGCCGCCCTCGCCCTGACCGGATGCGGTGCCAGCGGCTCTGCAACCGGTAGCGGCAGTACCGGCGGAGACACCAGCAAAGTGATCCTCGCCGACGGCTCCGAACCCCAGCGTCCCCTCATGCCGGCCGACACCAATGAAGTTGGCGGCGGCAAGGTCATCGACATGATCTTCGCGGGCCTGGTCAGCTATGACCCCAGCGGCAAGCCGGTCAACGAACTCGCCGAGTCCATCGAGGGCAAGGACGGCCAGCACTTCACCATCAAGGTCAAGAAGGACCAGAAGTTCACGAACGGCGAGGCCATCACGGCCAAGTCCTTCGTCGATTCCTGGAACTTCGGCGCCGCAGCCAAGAACGCCCAGCTCAGCGGCGGCTTCTTCGAAAGCATCAAGGGCTACGACGAAGCCAGCGCAGAAGGCTCCACCGTCGAGACCATGTCCGGCCTGAAGGTCGTTGACGACCAGACGTTCACCGTTGAACTGAAGCAGCCGGAATCTGACTGGCCGCTTCGCCTCGGCTACACCGCGTTCGTTCCGGTTCCCTCCGGCGCCCTGAAGGACCCGAAGGGCTTCGGCGAGAAGCCGGTCGGCAACGGCCCGTACAAGCTTGCGGACGGCGGCTGGCAGCACAACGTGCAGATCCAGCTCGTTCCGAACCCGGACTACAACGGCCCGCGCAAGGCCAAGAACGCCGGCGTGACCTTCAAGATCTTCCAGAACGACGATGCAGCCTACCAGGACCTGCTGTCCAACAACCTGGACATCCTGCAGACCATCCCGACCAGCGCGCTGAAGAACTTCAAGTCTGACCTTGGCGACCGCACCATCAACAAGCCGTACGCGGGCAACCAGACCATCGCCATCCCGGAATACCTGCCGGAATGGAGCGGCGAGGCCGGCAAGCTCCGTCGCCAGGCGATCTCCATGGCCATCAACCGCGAAGAGATCACCAAGGTGATCTTCAGCGGCGCACGCCAGCCTGCCAAGGACTTCACGGCCCCCGTGCTTGACGGCTACAGCGACTCGATCGCCGGTGCCGAGAACCTCAAGTTCGACGCCACCAAGGCCAAGGAAGCCTGGACCAAGGCTGACGCGATCCAGAAGTGGGACGCCAACTCGACCTTCACCATTGCCTACAACGCCGACAAGGGCGGACACAAGGCCTGGGTTGAGGCAGTGGTCAACCAGCTCAAGAACACGCTCGGCATCAAGGTTGAAGGCAAGCCGTACGCCACCTTCAAGGAAGCCCGCAACGACGCCACCGCCAAGACGCTCACCGGCTCCATCCGTGCCGGCTGGCAGGCAGACTACCCGTCGCTGTACAACTTCCTCGGCCCGATCTACAAGACCGGTGCCGGCTCCAACGACGCCAACTACGCCAACCCGACGTTCGACAAGGCCATCTCTGACGGCCTGAACGCCGCATCGGTCAGCGACGGCAACAAGGCCATGAACAAGGCCCAGGAGATCCTCCTCCAGGACCTGCCGGCCATCCCCCTGTGGTACCAGGTTGCCCAGGGCGGCTGGAGCGACAAGGTCACCAACGTCGACTACGGCTGGGACGGCGTCCCGCTGTACTACAACGTAACCGGTAAGTAACAACAAAAAACGACGGCGGGGGCCGCCCATACTGGGGCCTCCGCCGTCGTCGTGTTTTCCCACCATTTATTTTCTTGAAGCCCGGCTCTTCGGGCGAACTTTTCGCAGCCCTGCCGCCGTGAATTCACCGGCGCCGGCCTGCATCCATAGTGAAAAGGTTCTTTGATGAACAACTCCGCCGCATCCCTGGACAGGATGCCTGCCAACGAGGGTGTGACTCGCTGATGTCGACATACATCCTCAAGCGTTTCCTGCAACTGATTCCCGTCTTCCTGGGCGCAACACTGCTGGTCTACTTCCTGGTCTTCAGCCTGCCCGGTGACCCGATCGTGGCACTGTTCGGCGACAAGCCGGTGAACGAGGCCGTGGCAGCCAAGCTGCGGGCGCAGTACCACCTGGACCAGCCGTTCTGGATGCAATACCTGCTTTACCTCAAGAGCATCTTCACGTTCGACCTCGGCCAGGACTTCTCCGGACGCCCTATCGCGACCGTGCTCGGTGAGGTCTTCCCCGTCACGGCGCGGCTCGCCATCATGGCGCTGATCTTCGAGGCAGTTTTCGGCATCGTCTTCGGCCTCATCGCCGGCCTGCGCAAGGGCAAGTTCTTTGACGCCACGGTCCTGGTCGCGTCCCTGATCGTGATCGGCATCCCGATCTTCGTCCTGGGCTTCCTGCTGCAGTTCACCATCGGCGTCCAGCTCGGCTGGGCCAAGCCGACCGTCAGCTCCGCCGCGACCGTCCAGGACCTCATCCTGCCGGCGATCGTGCTGGGTCTCGGATCGTTCGCCTATGTCCTGCGCCTGACCCGCACGTCCGTCATCGAAAACATGAACGCCGACTACGTCCGCACCGCCACCGCCAAGGGCCTCTCCCGGTTCCAGGTGGTCCGCGTCCACATCCTGCGCAACTCCCTGATTCCCGTCATTACCTTCCTGGGCGCCGACCTCGGTGCCCTGATGGGCGGCGCAATCGTCACGGAAGGCATTTTCAACGTTCCGGGCGTCGGCAACCGGCTCTACCGGGCCGTGCTGTCCGGCGAAGGGCCCACGGTGGTCTCGATCGTCACCGTCCTGGTGCTGATCTACTGCCTGTCCAACCTGCTCGTTGACCTGCTTTACGGCTGGCTTGACCCGAGGATCCGTTATGACTCCTGATAACACGACCACCGCACGGCACGCCGATTCCCTCCGCCCGGCCCGCCGGACCGAGCACTTCGTGGCCGATGTCTCCGAGACCCCGCTCCAGGTGACGGACCGGGTCAAGGACGAAGCCGCACCACTGAGCCTTTGGGGCGAGGCCTGGAAGAACCTGCGCAAGCAGCCGCTCTTCATCATCTCCGCACTCCTGATCCTGGTGGTCGTGGCGGTCTCCCTCTTCCCCGGGCTCTTCTCGCCGATCGACCCGACCTCGGAGGCATGCCAGCTGGCCAACTCCGACGCCGGCCCTGCCGCGGGCCACCCGCTGGGCTTCACCCAGCAGGGCTGCGACGTCTACGCCCGCGTCATCTTCGGCACCCGCTCCTCGGTGACGGTTGGCCTTTTGACCACCATCGGAGTGCTCCTGATCGGTGGCATCATGGGTGCCGTGGCGGGCTACTACGGCGGCTGGATCGATTCCGTCCTGGCCCGCATCAATGACATCTTCTTCGCCCTGCCGCTGATCCTGGGCGCGATCGTGCTCATGCAGCTGCCGATGTTCCGGACGAACAAGACAGTCTGGACGCTGGTGCTCATCCTGATCGTCTTCGGCTGGCCCCAAATCGCGCGCATCACGCGTGGCGCCGTCATAGAGGTCCGCAACGCCGACTTCGTCACCGCCGCCCGGTCACTCGGCGTCTCGAAATTCGGTGCACTCATGCGCCACGTCCTGCCGAACTCGCTGGCCCCGATCATTGTCGTGGCCACCATTTCCCTGGGCACGTTCATCGTGGCCGAATCCACACTGTCCTTCCTCGGCATCGGGCTGCCGCCCAGCGTCATGTCCTGGGGCAACGACATCCAGGCGGCCCAGGCCTCGCTCCGGTCCAACCCGATGCCGCTGCTCTACCCGGCAATCGCGCTGTCCATCACCGTCCTGAGCTTCATCATGCTGGGCGATGCCCTGCGTGATGCCCTCGATCCCAAAGCCCGCAAGCGATGAAAGGGGACACCATGAGCGCCTCTGTTGACTTCCAGGAAGCTGAGTACGCCACCGAGCGCCCGCTGCTTGAAATCAGGAACCTGGCCATCGGGTTCACCACCAGCAACGGCGAGGTCAACGCCGTCCGCAACGCCCACCTCACCGTCATGCCGGGCGAAACCGTCGCAATTGTGGGCGAGTCAGGCTCCGGCAAGTCCACCACCGCGCTGGCCGCCATCGGCCTGCTCCCGGGCAACGGGCGCGTCGCGGCAGGCCAGATCCTGTTCGACGGCGAAGACATCTCCAATGCCAGCGAAAAGCGGATGATCGAACTCCGCGGCAACAGCATCGGCATGGTCCCGCAGGACCCGATGTCCAACCTTAACCCGGTGTGGAAGATCGGCGACCAGGTCCGCGAAACGCTCAAGGCCAACGGCCTCCCGAGCGGGCCCGACGACGTCGCAAAGGTCCTGTCCCAGGCCGGGCTGCCCGACGCTGGCAGCCGCGCCAAGCAGTACCCGCACGAGTTCTCTGGCGGCATGCGCCAGCGCGCGCTGATCGCGATCGGGCTCGCCTGCCAGCCGCGGCTGCTCATCGCGGACGAGCCGACGTCGGCGCTCGACGTCACCGTGCAGCGCCAGATCCTCGATCACCTGGAGAAGATGACCACGGAACTGGGCACCGCGGTGCTGCTGATCACGCACGACCTCGGCCTTGCCGCCGAGCGCGCCGACCAGGTAGTGGTCATGTACCGCGGCCAGGTTGTCGAGTCCGGGCCATCGCTGGAGCTGCTGCAGAACCCGCAGCACCCGTACACCCAGCGGCTGGTCGCCTCGGCGCCGTCGCTGGCGTCCCGGCGCATCCAGGCCGCCAAGGAACTGGGCGTGGAAACCGACGACATGCTCGCCCCGAGCGAGACCGGTGTGGTTGAACCGTCCAAGACGGACGAGGTCCTGCAGATCCAGAACCTCAGGAAAGTCTTCAAGCTGCGTTCGGGCCTGGGCAAGTCCACGGACTTCACCGCCGTCGACGACGTCTCTTTCAGCGTCAAGCGGGGAACCACGACGGCGATCGTGGGGGAGTCGGGGTCCGGTAAGTCCACGGTGGCGCAGATGGTCCTGAACCTTCTGACGCCGACCTCCGGCAAGATTATCTTCGACGGCGTGGACACCTCCACGCTGAACAGCAAAGAGATCTTCGCCTTCAGGCGCCGGGTGCAGCCGATCTTCCAGGACCCGTACGGTTCACTGGACCCGATGTACAACATCTTCAGGACCATCGAGGAACCGCTGCGGACCCACAAGATCGGGGACAAGGCCAGCCGCGAGAAGAAGGTCCGGGAACTGCTGGACCAGGTGGCGCTGCCGCAGTCCACCATGCAGCGGTACCCCAATGAGCTCTCCGGCGGCCAGCGCCAGCGTGTCGCGATCGCTCGCGCGCTGGCCCTGGACCCCGAAGTGATCATCTGCGACGAGGCCGTCTCGGCGCTCGATGTGCTGGTGCAGGCGCAGGTGCTGAACCTGCTCGCAGAGCTGCAGTCCCGGCTCGGCCTGACCTACCTGTTCATCACCCACGACCTCGCGGTGGTCCGGCAGATCGCGGACCACGTGTGCGTCATGGAGAAGGGCAAGCTGGTGGAGACGGGGTCAACGGACGACGTCTTCGAGTCGCCGCAGCAGGACTACACCAAGGCGCTGCTCAACGCCATCCCCGGCGCCGGCCTGATTCTGCCGCCGGAAATGGAAGTGGCCTGAGCGGTCGCTTTACCTGGGGCTTGACCTGGGGCTTGAATGAGTCCGCCGCTAGCAGCCCGCTAACAGCACAGGAGCCGGTGTCCGCCCGTTGGGGCGGGCACCGGCTCCTTTGTTGTGGAGTGGCCGCGTTGCTGCGTTGCTGCGTGGCAGCTAGGGTTCCGAGCCGGTGGCCGGGGTTCCGTCCGGGTCGCCTGATGCCCGTCCGGTGCTAGCGGGACAAACCGGAGAGCATGGCGGGGTCCGCGTAGCCGAGCCCCATTGACTCCAGCCGCTGCCCGAAAACGGCGCCCAGGGCCGCGTGGCCCTGCCGGTTCATGTGAACGCCGTCCGCCATCGAGCCCGTCAGGTTGTACCGGGTGAGCCAGTCGCCCGCGCTGACGAACGGCAGCCCGTGCCGGTCCGCCACCCTCCCCAGAAGCGTGTCCACCTCGGACCGGCGTCCACCGCCGTAATGGGCGCCGCGCGCGAGCGTGCCGACCATGAGCACCCGGGCCGCGGGGTAGCGCTGCTGGATGCTAGCGATCAGCCGCTCGGCGTTGGCGACGATCTGCGCGTTCGAGGCCCCGCGAGCGGCGTCGTTCCCGCCGCCTTCGATCACCACGAGGGGAGGGGTGCCGTACGGGAGTTTCCAGTCGCCGCGATGGAGCGCGTCGATGTAGTTGCCGGTTTTGCCGTTCGACGCCACGTAGCCGGTGCCGCCCCGGCCGCAGAAGAAGACTTTGTACCCAGCCGCGGCCAGACCCTGCCGGGGCCAGCCAAAGGCCGGTTCCGATTGTGAGTCGCCAATGAGCACGGCGACATTGCTCGTGTCTTTGACAATAATCTCGTTGCGGCCGTTGGCAGGATTGCGATAGGTGGAACCGCCCGGCAGATCGGCGGGGTCGATGGTGGACCCGATGCGCGTCTTCGCCGCGGACCCGGCCGCGACCGGCACGCCGGCGCCATTGGCCGCTCCGGCCTGGCCGGCGGTCAGTTGCGCGCCCGAAGAGCCCGCGTCAGAAGATCCGCCGTCGGAAGTTACGCCGTCGGAAGTTAGCCCGTCGGACACATCGGAAGAGCCTGCGTCGTTCGCAGGTGAAAAAGAGGCCTGCCCGCAGCCGCCAAGAACTACGCCCACGGCGATCATCGTTGCGACAAAGCGGGACAGGGCCGAGGCGTTTCGCATGAATGTCTCCGGGCTTGCTTGCTGCTATCAGAGCAATGATGGTGCATGGGCGCCGGAAAACCAAGTGACTTTACTCACAGGTAATAAACCATTTTCGTACGCCCGTCCTGCTCCGGCGACGGCGCAGGGGCAAGTCTCCGTTTCGCATTTTAGGCCAATAAATGACCTAGCGTTTAGAATGGTAGAAGGTGCCCTGTGCCAAAGGGACTTATCCGTCGTGCGTTCCGGTTGGAAATGTCGCGATACAACAGCTGACTTCACCACTGAATCGAGCAATAACGCATGTCTGAAACCACCACCAACACCGCGGTAGCCACTGCATCGCGCAGTGACCTGCGCAACGTCGCGATTGTGGCCCACGTTGACCACGGCAAGACCACGCTGGTCGACGCCATGCTCAAGCAGACCAACTCCTTTGCCGCGCACAACCACCTCGAAGACCGGGTCATGGACTCCGGTGACCTCGAGCGTGAAAAGGGCATCACCATCCTGGCCAAGAACACCACCGTGGCCTACAACGGACCGTCCTCCAAGGGCGAGACCATCACCATCAACGTCATCGACACCCCCGGCCACGCCGACTTCGGTGGCGAGGTCGAGCGCGGCCTTTCCATGGTCGACGGCGTCGTCCTCCTCGTCGACGCTTCTGAGGGCCCGCTGCCCCAGACCCGCTTCGTCCTGCGCAAGGCCCTCGCCGCGCACCTTCCGGTGATCCTCCTGGTCAACAAGACCGACCGTCCCGACGCCCGGATCGAAGAAGTCGTCCACGAGTCCATGGACCTGCTCCTGGGCCTGGCTTCCGACCTCGCCGACGAAGTTCCGGACCTCGACCTGGACAAGATCCTCAACGTCCCCGTCGTCTACGCCGCCGCCAAGGTTGGCCGCGCGTCCCTCGAGCAGCCGGCCGACGGTTCGGCTCCCGACAACGAGGACCTCGAGCCGCTTTTCCAGGCCATCATCGAGCACATCCCGGCGCCGACGTACAACCCGAACGGTGTCCTGCAGGCCCACGTCACCAACCTGGACGCCTCCCCGTTCCTTGGCCGCCTCGCGCTGCTGCGTATCTACAACGGCACCCTGCGCAAGGGCCAGACCGTCGCCTGGGCACGAGCCAACGGCGAAATGAAGAGCGTCAAGATCACCGAACTGCTGGCCACCAAGGCCCTGGACCGCGTACCCGCCGAGTCCGCTGGCCCCGGTGAGATCGTCGCCGTCGCCGGTATCGAGGAGATCACCATCGGTGAGACCCTGACCGATGTCGACAACCCGCAGCCGCTGCCGCTGATCACTGTTGA
Source organism: uncultured Actinomycetota bacterium (assembly GCA_963722145.1). Lineage (GTDB taxonomy): Bacteria > Actinomycetota > Actinomycetes > Actinomycetales > Micrococcaceae > Arthrobacter. The sequence continues at coordinate 134,431 of CAVRLW010000022.1, forward strand.
CGATCCGGCCATCTCCATGACCATCGGTATCAACACCTCGCCGCTGGCCGGCCGGGTCAAGGGCGCCAAGGTCACGGCCCGCCAGGTCAAGGACCGCCTGGACAAGGAACTGATCGGTAACGTCTCCATCAAGGTGCTCCCGACCGAGCGCCCGGATGCTTGGGAAGTCCAGGGCCGTGGCGAGCTTGCGCTGGCCATCCTGGTTGAGCAGATGCGTCGCGAAGGCTTCGAGCTGACCGTCGGCAAGCCGCAGGTTGTCACCAAGACCGTCGACGGCAAGGTCCACGAGCCGATGGAGCACATGACCATCGACGTGCCCGAAGAGTACCTCGGCGCGGTCACCCAGCTCATGGCCGCCCGCAAGGGCCGCATGACCAACATGGCGAACCACGGCACCGGCTGGTGCCGCATGGAGTTCATCGTTCCGGCCCGTGGCCTGATCGGGTTCCGCACCAAGTTCCTCACGGACACCCGCGGCGCCGGCATCGCAGCTTCCATCTCCGAGGGCTACGAGCCCTGGGCCGGCCCGATCGAGTACCGCACCAACGGTTCGATGATCGCCGACCGCGCCGGTGTTGTGACGCCGTTCGCCATGATCAACCTGCAGGAACGCGGCTCCTTCTTCGTCAAGCCCACCTCCGAGGTCTACGAAGGCCAGATCGTCGGCGAGAACTCCCGCGCCGACGACATGGACGTCAACATCACCAAGGAAAAGAAGCTCACCAACATGCGTGCAGCCTCCTCGGACACCTTCGAGAACCTGACGCCCCCGCGCGACCTGACCCTCGAAGAGTCCCTCGAATTCGCCCGCGAAGACGAGTGCGTTGAGGTTACTCCGGAATCCATCCGCATCCGGAAGCTCATCCTGGACGTCAACCAGCGCGCCAAGTCCAACCGCGCCCGCGCCAAGGTCTGATCCCGGTCTCCGGGCTTCAGCCACAACGTGACTAAGAGAGCTGCCGGTACGGCAGGCGGCATTGCCGCCGCCGTACCGGCAGCTCTTTTTGTTGCCCTGGCTGGCACGGCCCTTCACCGGCATGATCTGGTCCTCGAAAACGTGGAGGTCCCGTGGGGCGCCGTCGCGGCGCTCGTGCTGCTGGGCTCGGTCCAGCTGTGGCTCGGGGCGGCGTTCCGTTCAGTCGTCCCGACGGCGGCATGCGGAGTCCTCTGTTACGCGCTGACCGGCTGGTGGTCCACCCTGGAAACAGGCAAACGCCTGGTCATCGGCGACACCGCGGGCAATCTCTGGGTCTTCGGCATCGCAGGCGTCACCGCGGCCATGCTCGCCTGGTGCCGGCGGTACCGGCGGCCGCCCGGCTAGGATCGGCCCGGCCCTGCTCCCCCCGCGGGACATGCTCATTTTTCGTTCGCTCGAGTGGGCACAACGGCATTATGTCCGGCGCAGGGCTGGTGCGCGGGACATGTCCAGTCCTCGCTCCGGCCCGCGTTCGCCGCCGCCCTGGTCCCCCCGCGGGACATGCTCATTTTTCGTTCGCTCGAATGGGCACAATGGCAGTATGTCCGGCGCAGGGCTGGTGCGCGGGACATGTCCAGTCCTCGCCCTGCCCCCGCGTTCGCCGCGGCCATGACCCCAGGCGGCGCGGTTTTCCACATAGCTCGGGACCCGACTACCCGGGCGCAGCGTGCGGGCCACTATGGGTGAATGGCCAACATCATCGATGTGCTCTCGAATTACGACGGCGTCGCCCGCGCCAAATACATTGCCGCAGCGGGGGTCTCCGATTTTCAGCTCAAGTCGGCGATGGCCTCGGGATCGGTGTCCCGGGTAGCCCGCGGCGTCTATGCCTTGCCCGGTGCGGACGCGCAGCTGATCTCCATACGCTCCATTCCGGCGGAACCGGCGTGCATCACCGCGGCCCACTTCAGCGGGCTTTGGGTTCTCGAAACCCCGGCCCAGCCGCACGTGGCCCTCACCCACAGCAGGAGTTACCACGGCTTCGTCTGTCACCGGGCTTCCGTGCCGCCGACGCTCCTGGACACCGTCATCCAATGCTTGCGCTGCTTGCCCGAACCTGACGGGCTAGTCATCGCCGAATCCGCCGTCGTGCTGAAGCGACTCCCGATGGGTTCGTTGCGTCAGCGGCTCGATGGGCGGAACGACTCCCGGGAACGCCGAATTGTGTCGGCGATCGTCCCGCAGTCGCAGTCCGTCATTGAGTGCCTGGCCCGGTTCCTTCTGCGGCGTGCCGGCTTCCACGTTGAATCGCAGGTCAACGTTCCGGGCATGGGACACCTGGACCTGATGGTCGATGGCCGTCTTGGCATAGAGACTGACGGGGCCGGGTTCCACATGGACAGGACGAGCTTCGAGGAAGACCGGCGGCGTTGGAACGTCACAACGCGCCGGGGAATCCCGACACTGATTGTGACCTACCCGCTGCTGAGGGACCATCCTGAGGAATTCATCGCCATGGTCCGGGAAGCGCTGAACAGGCTGTCTGCCGCCGCCTAGAGCGAGACGCGATTTCCAACTTCGTCCCATCTCGCATTGCGCCCTTGCCTTGCCCTGCCCTGCGCCGCCCTAGCGCTGCAACGCTGCCCTTGCGCTGCAACGCTGCCCTTGCGCTGCGGCGCTGCCCTTACGCAGCGATCCCGCTTAGTGCCGCCCTTGCGCCGCGATCCTGCTTTGCGCCAAGCCAACACTGGACATGTCCCTTGCTCGGACGATTCACCACTGGACATGTCCCACGGCGGCTGACGGGGATGGGCATGGCGCCGAAGTATCCATCGCCGGCAACGAGTGGAGAACATGTCCATTGATGGCCGAGGTTGCGTGTGGGCATGTGCGCGGTTGGCCATGGAGGGAGGGCATGTCCATTGGTGACGTGTGAGGGAGGGCATGTCCGCTGGACGCCCCCAACCACGCAGCGACCACCAGGGAACCGCTGGTCAGGGTCCCTGCACGCGCGGGGCGCGGCGGGGCGGGGGCGGGGGGACTTCCTTGGCCGCCACAACAAGGGGGAGCGCAATGACGACGTCGGAGCGGCGGGTGCGGACGGTGCACACGCCGTCGGCGCGATCCACGAGCTCGCCAAGGGCATCCGTCAGGCCGCCGTCGATCCGGTACCGGACCACAACGCGGGTGCCGAGCGGGGCGCCGGAGAGGAACTGCTGGGGCAAGGATAAAGGCGAGCTCATCAGATCATAGTAAGACGCGGAGCATGTATGACGTCCCGCTAGGTTCGCGGGAACAGGCTGGGAGATAATAGGCTCGGAAGTCAGTAGCCCGGCGCTCAGGCCGGGAAACCATCCGGCCGGTCGCCGGAACCAACGTGGAGAGGCCAGGGACGTGACGTACGTAATCGCGCAGCCGTGTGTAGATGTCAAAGACAAGGCATGCATTGAGGAGTGCCCCGTCGATTGCATCTACGAGGGTGAGCGTTCCCTGTACATCCACCCCGACGAGTGCGTGGACTGCGGTGCCTGCGAGCCGGTCTGCCCCGTGGAGGCGATCTACTACGAGGACGACACCCCCGAAGAGTGGGCCGACTACTACAAGGCCAACGTCGAGTTCTTCGACGAACTCGGTTCCCCGGGCGGCGCCGCGAAGGTCGGGAACACCCACACCGACCACCCCATGATCGCCGCCCTGCCGCCGCAGAACCAAGAGAACTAGGACAGCGCTACGGTGACATCCGCGGTGCGCACCTTCGGCCTGAGCTTGCCCGACTACCCGTGGGAGGCCATGGCGCCGTATCTCGCCACGGCAGCCCGGCACGCGTCAGGAGCCGTCAACCTTTCCATCGGAACCCCGGTGGACCCGACGCCGGCCCTGATCCAGGATGCGTTGCGCGCCGCCGCGGACGCCCCCGGCTACCCCACTGTCCACGGGACGCCGGCCCTGCGGGAAGCCATCGCCGGCTGGTTTGCGCGCCGTCGCGGCGTCCCCGGGCTCGATCCGCAGGATGTGATGCCGACGGTGGGTTCCAAGGAACTCGTCGCGTGGCTGCCGTTCCTGCTCGGCCTGAAGCCCGGCGACGTCGTCGTCCGCCCCACGGTCGCGTACCCCACCTATGACATCGGTGCCACCTTCGCCGGTGCGGAGCAGATCGCGGCCGACGACCTCGATGAGCTCGACGCCGGCACCCGGGCCCGCGTGCGCCTGGTCTGGGTCAATTCACCGGCCAACCCCACCGGCAGCGTCCGGGACATCGCGTCGCTGCGGCGGATCGTCCGGCAGGCCCGCGAGCTCGGCGCCGTCGTCGCGTCCGACGAATGCTACGCCGAACTCGGCTGGGGGGAGTGGGACGTCCAGCGCGGCGGCACCCCGGTCCCCAGCATCCTGGACCCGCAGGTTGCAGAAGGCTCCTACGATGGCCTGCTCGCCGTGTATTCGCTGAGCAAACAGTCCAATGTGGCCGGCTACCGGGCGGCATTCGTCGCCGGCGATCCGGTGATCATGGCGAACCTGGTCAACAGCCGCAAGCACGCCGGGATGATTGTTCCCTATCCGGTCCAGGAAGCCATGCGGGTGGCCCTCGGTGACGACGCGCACGTCCAGGCCCAGAAGGACCTGTACAGGGGCCGGCGGGAACGGATCGTGCCCGCGTTGGAGGGTTTCGGCCTGACGATCCATGAGTCCGGGGCGGGCCTGTATCTGTGGGCCACCGCCGGCGAGGCGACGTGGGACACCGTGGGCCGGCTCGCGGACCGCGGAATCGTCGTCGGCCCCGGGGTTTTCTACGGCGACGCCGGCAACGGGTATCATCCGGGTGGCGCTGACCGCCAGTGACGAGCGGATCGACGCCGCCGTCTCGCGGCTGGCCCCGGAAGCGTAACAATGCTGTGACGCGTGCCACATGTGGCGCGTTTTCGGCGTTTTGGAGGCCGCTCGGATTAGTGCCACCCGCGAAGTGAAGGTACTTTTTAACTGACGATCAATGGTGGCTTTCCACAAGAAGGCAGCGCAGCCTTTGGAAATCCTGTCCGCACAGGATCCGCGGGCAGCTTCACCAGATGTTGGACCAGCTTTCGACAGAGGCCCCGATGCCTCATGAGGAGACTCCATGACTGAAACCACCAGCGCAACCCTGCGCCATGCCGGCGGCGAGCTCGAACTCCCGCGCATCAAGGTTGTAGAAGGAAACGAAGGCTACGACGTTTCCAAGCTGCTGAAGCAGACCGGCGCCGTCGCCTTCGACCCCGGTTTCATGAACACCGCGGCCACCACCTCGGCCATCACCTACATCGATGGTGACGCCGGCATCCTGCGCTACCGCGGCTATCCGATCGAACAGCTGGCCCAGCACTCGAGCTTCCTGGAAGTCTCCTACCTGCTGATCTACGGCAACCTGCCGACGCCCACCGAGCTGGAAGCCTTCGACCAGAGGATCCGCCACCACACCCTGCTGCACGAGGAGCTCAAGGGCTTCTTCAGCGGCTTCCCCCGTGACGCCCACCCGATGCCGGTGCTGTCCTCGGCCGTGTCCGCGCTCTCGACGTTCTACCAGGACTCGCTGGATCCGTTCAACGCCGAGCAGGTGGAGGTGTCCACCATCCGCCTCATGGCCAAGATGCCGGTCATCGCCGCCTACGCCCACAAGAAGTCGATCGGCCAGCCGATGCTGTACCCGGACAACTCGATGAACCTGGTGGAGAACTTCCTGCGCCTCAGCTTTGGCCTGCCGGCCGAGCAGTACGAGGTGGACCCGGTTATCGCCAAGGCCCTGGACCTGCTGCTGATCCTGCACGCCGACCACGAGCAGAACTGCTCCACCTCGACTGTCCGTCTGGTCGGCTCGTCGAACGCCAACCTGTTCGCGTCCGTCTCCGCCGGCATCAACGCCCTCTTCGGCCCCGCCCACGGCGGTGCCAACGAGGCCGTCCTGAAGATGCTGCGCCAGATCCAGGCCGACGGCGTCAAGCCCGAGGACTACATGGAGAAGGTCAAGAACAAGGAAGACGGCGTCCGCCTCATGGGCTTCGGGCACCGGGTCTACAAGAACTACGACCCGCGCGCCAAGATCATCAAGGCCACGGCCCACGAAGTCCTCAGCAAGCTCGGCGGAAATGACGAGCTCCTCGACATCGCCATGCGCCTTGAAGAGAAGGCCCTGGGCGACGACTACTTCATCCAGCGCAAGCTCTACCCCAACGTGGACTTCTACACCGGCCTGATCTACAAGGCCATGGGCTTCCCCGAAAAGATGTTCACTGTGCTGTTCGCCATCGGGCGCCTGCCGGGCTGGATCGCCCAGTGGCGCGAGATGATCAGCGACCCCAACACCAAGATCGGCCGCCCGCGTCAGCTCTACGTCGGCGAACCGGAACGCAACTACCCGTCGCTGTAGTCCGCCGCCTGCCAGGGCAGGCGCGCGATAGCAAGCACGACGCCGGCCGCGCACCTCTTTGAGGTGCGCGGCCGGCGTCGTTTCCAGGGGCCGCCGTGCCGCTGTGACCCGCGCCACGCCCGAGGGGAACCGGTGTGCCCCGAGGCCGCAGCGGCACGGACGTGCTAAAAAAGACCAGTGCCTAAATTTGTCGACGCCGTAATCCGGCGCCAGGAAGTAGTTGACGCAGTCTTCAGGATCATCGCCGCGGATGGTCTTGAGCGGGCCTCCCTGCGGGAGGTCGCAGATGAAGCGCAGCTGGCCGTCGGGTCGGTGCGGCACTATTTCGCCAGCAGCGACGAGCTGTTGACCCACGCCTTCGCCGTCGTGGTGGACCGGATCATCGGCCGGCTCGCTGCCGCGGACTCCCGCCTGGGGGACCTGCCGCCGGGGTCGGGGGAGCACCATGATGCCGTTCTGGCACTGTTGGGCGAGTTGCTTCCGCTGGACGAGGAACGGGCGGTCGACGCCTGCGTCTGGATGGCCTTCAAGAATGCCGCCCGGACAAAGCCGTTCCTGGCCGCAGAGGCCGACCGGAGCCATCGTGCGGTGGCCGCGGTCGTGGGTGGGCTCATCCTGGGCCTGGCCGCCGGGGCGGAGGGCCGCGGTGCCGGAACGCCCGACGCAAGGGCCACCGACCCTGACGTCACCGATTCCAATGACACCGATTCCAATGACGCCGACATCGATGACGCCAACACCGATGACGCAGCCGGCGTCGACCAGCAGGTGCTTGTGACTGAAGCGGAGCTGCTGCTGGCCGTCCTGGACGGTCTGACGATGCACGCCCTCCTGCAGCCCGAGTGGATGACGGCCGCGATGTGCAAAGACGTGCTCGAAGCCCATCTGGAGGGCCTGAGCCGTCGGATGGCGGCCGGGCAGCCAGCCGTTAACGCGTCATAACAACAGGAATAGACTGAGATCGTACGGCTTGCCAAGGAGGCAATTGGATGCACCATACCGGCGGACCTGGCTGGCGGATCACGATGGATACTTCTGGTCCCATGCTCATTGCCCTTTACGTTCGTGACGCTGCCGGTCTGGACACCGCGGGGCACCCGGCGCTGTGCCACGTGGCCCCGAAGATCCGCGCCGCGGACCACACTCATCTGATCGCCGAGGTTGGCGGCGCGGCTGCCCTCAAGACCGAATGGGAGGCCTGGTGGGAACAGCTGCTGAAGGCTCACCCGGAAATGTCGCCCGAGCTCTCCCCGCCGGGTTTCCGTGCGTTCGGCAATTCGCCGGCTCTCCGGCGTGTGCTGCAGGCCCACTTCGGGGCGGCCCTGACGTGGGCCCGGGAACGCCGGGGGGAATACGTGGCGCTCGAAGCGGAGCGCGAAGCCAACGGCAACACCGAGTTGCTGGCCGACATGGTGGAGGACCGCCTGCTTGACGTGGGCCGCTCTTCCAAGGATTTCGGCCTCACGATCATCGAGCTCCCGCTTGCGGAACCCCGGGCGTGGTACCTCGAGCCCGACAAGATCATCATGAGCCACGAGCTGTTGTCCCAGCCGGAGCTGTTCCGCAGCTACGTGCAGCCGGTGGTCGACCTCCTGGTCTGAGTCCGGCTGACCGTTCGCCTGAGGGCTCTGACCGCCCGCTGGCGGTCAGGTGGCGGGCGCGTCGGCGACGGTTACCCTGACCTGGCCGGCCGGAACCTGAGCCGGTTGCCAGCCGTCGCGGGACTGCCGGTTCCAGGTGCGGCCGTCGACCTCCACGCTGGTGATGGCGAGCTTCTTGGCGTGGGCCACGGCCCACTGCCCCACAGCCCAGGCCTGGGTGCCTTCGGCATCGACGAGCAGCGTCCGGCCGTTGGTGGAGGTCTGGACGTCACCGAGCGCGGCGGTCAGCTCCGCGGTGACGGCGGCAGGATCCCCGGCGGTGTCGGGGGACCGCAGCGAGCAGTCCAGGCCCGCAGGCGTCTGGCCGCTCAGGGCGGAGGCGAACGCGCGGGCCATCAGCTCATGCTGGGCATAGGCGTCCGGATATGCCGAGCGCTGGACCCGCTGGGCAGCATCGGTGATCTCCAGAGACTCGTACCCGGAGATCTCGACGAGCGCATCGTAGAACGCATTGCTGGCGTGGTACGGGTCCATCACCTGCGCCGTGGTGCCCCAGCCCTGGGACGGCCGCTGCTGGAACAACCCGCGCGAGTCGGGGCCGGCCTGGTCACCGTGGCCGATGTTGCGCAGTTTGGATTCCTGCATGGAGGTGGCCAGCGCTATGCTGGCGGCCCGGGCGGGAAGCCCGCGCCGGACCGCGACGGCTGTGATCAGGGAAGCGTTGGCCGCCTGGTCGGTGGCGAGGTCATCGCCTCCGCTGCCCGCGGCCGTGCAGCGTTCGGTGATCAAGGTTTCCGATCGCTGCAGGAACGCCACCGCGGTGTAGATCGCGCCCGCGACCATCGCAAGGGTCAGCAGAAGTACGATCCGGCGCCGCCAGCTCCCTCTTCGTGCCACGAACATACTCCCTCAGGCCCTAGCGGGCTGCGTCATCTGCTGCTTCATCGTTGCGGGCCGGCCCCGCCGGGGCGGTCTTCGTGCCCGCCATACCGTACCAGCCGGTGCGGTCAGTTAGTGTGCAGGTCCGCGTTGAGCTCCACGGTCTGGCCCTTGCGGGGGAGTACTTCCACCTCGCCGCTGGATGAGTTGCGGCGGAAGAGCAGGTTCGGGACACCGGAGAGTTCGACAGCCTTGACGATCCGGCTGGTGTCCTCGCCGTCGGCGTCCTTCTGTCCGATCACGCGCACCCGGGTGCCGGCCGTGACGTAGAGGCCCGCCTCGACGACGGAGTCGTCGCCGATGCTGATGCCCACACCGGAGTTGGCGCCGAGGAGGACACGCTCGCCGAGGGCGATCTTTTCCTTGCCGCCGCCGGAGAGGGTTCCCATGATCGAGGCCCCGCCGCCGACATCGGACCCGTCACCGGCGACGACGCCGGCCGAGATCCGGCCTTCGACCATGGACGTACCGAGCGTTCCCGCATTGAAGTTCACAAAGCCCTCGTGCATGACGGTGGTGCCTTCGGCCAGATGCGCACCCAGCCGGACCCGGTCGGCGTCGGCGATCCGGACGCCGGAGGGAACCACGTAGTCCACCATGCGGGGGAACTTGTCCACACCAAAGACGGTGACGGCGCCGCGCTTGCGCAGGCGCGCCCGGGTCAGCTCGAAGTCCTCCACGGCGGCGGGGCCGAAGTTGGTCCACACCACGTTGGGGAGCTTGCCGAAGATGCCGTCAAGGTTGATGCTGTTGGGCCGGACCAGCCGGTGGGAGAGCAGGTGCAGGCGAAGGTAGGCGTCCGCCGTGTCCGCGGGTGCCTCGTCCAGGTTGATCTGGGCGAAGACAACCTGCTGCTCCGTGCCCCGGTCCGGGTCGATGCCGCTGGCGGCGATCTCGATCAGCGACTGGTCCGCGTTGTCCACGTCGCGCAGGTGCTCCGCAGCGACTCCGAGCGCCGGCGCCGGAAACCATACGTCCAGCACGGTGGCGTCACCGTTGCGGGTGGACACGGTGGCCACCCCGTAGCCATAGGCGGAGCGGGCGTCGGTGGGCACAGCGGAAGCAGCAGTTTCAGTCATGGCCCAAGTCTAACGAGAGGGCCCGCGGGCGCTGAAACGTAAGACGCCCAAGTGACAGGAGACGCTCGCAACCTGTGTATGCGGACGGCAGCTGCAACGGCAGCTGCCGTCCGCAGGGGAAGGCGAGCAGATAAAGTGGGACGGTGACCCCCACGAACCCGCGCACCCCTGCCAGCGTCCCTGTCCGCACGCCTGTCCGCGCACCGGTCCATTTGGACCTCCGCCAGGACGTCGCCCTGCTCACGGCCGCCCTGATCGACATCAACAGCGTCTCCGGCAACGAAAAGGTCCTGGCCGACGCCGTGGAACATGCCCTGCGCCTGCTGCCGCAGCTGGAGCTGGTCCGCGACGGCGATTCGATCATCGCCCGCACCAACCTCGGCCGGGCCGAGCGCGTCATCCTTGCCGGGCACCTGGACACCGTGCCGCTGCCCACCACCGAGGGCTCGCTCGGGACCGTGCCGGCGTACTGGCCCTCCGGGGCCCCGGGGGAGGGGATCCTCTACGGCCGCGGCGCCACCGACATGAAGGGCGGCGTCGCCGTGCAGCTGGCGCTGGCGGCCACCATGTTCGACGCCGGGGCGGCACCGGACAAGGACGTCACGTTCGTCTTCTATGACCACGAGGAAGTCGAGGCCGTGAAGAGCGGCTTGGGCCGGCTGGTCCGCAATCACGGTTCCCTGCTCGGCGGGGACTTCGCCATATTGCTCGAGCCCACTGACGGAACGGTGGAGGGCGGCTGCAACGGCACCAGCCGGTTCGAGGTGACGACGAACGGCGAGGCTGCCCACTCGGCCCGGGCGTGGATGGGCAGCAACGCCATCCACGCCGCGGCCCCGATCCTGGCCCGGCTGGCGGCATATGAACCGCAGACCGTGACGGTTGATGGCCTTGACTACCGCGAAAGCCTCAACGCCGTGAAGATTCACGGCGGCACCGCCGGTAACGTCATTCCGGACAAGTGCGTCGTGGAAATTAACTACCGCTTCGCGCCGGACAAGACCCCGGACGGGGCCGAGGCCGTTGTGCGCGAACTGCTGGAAGGATTCGACGTCGTGCGCACCGACAGCGCGGCCGGGGCGCGGCCGGGACTGCACCACCCCGCCGCCGCGTCCTTCGTCGCCGCCGTGGGCGCGGAGCCGAAGCCCAAGTACGGCTGGACCGACGTCGCACGGTTCAGCGAGCTCGGCATCCCCGCGGTGAACTTCGGACCCGGCGATGCGCTGCTGGCACACAAGGACAACGAGCACGTTGAGGCGGACGCCATCAGGGAATGCCTGCGGGCGCTGCGGACCTGGCTCAGCGCGTAAACGCGAACGACGCACAACGCACGACGCAGGAAGGGTCCGGAACCCCCACGGGAGTCCGGACCCTTTCTGCGTTGAAATTGCCTTGCGTTGAAAGGCCCTACTTGGCCGCCGGGATGCCGGCGACTGGCACGTGCGCCACGCCGCCGGCGGCCCGCTTGGTGCCGCGGCGTTCGAGCCAGATGGCCAGGCGGGAGACCGCCAGGTCGATCGCGATGTAAATGGCCGCGGCCACGAAGAACACCGGGAACAGGTACTGCGGGCCGAGGAAGTCGGCCATGACCTGCACGGCCCGGAGCAGCTCGCCGTAGGCGACGATGTAGCCGAGCGAGGTGTCCTTCAGCAGCACCACGAGCTGCGCGACCAGCGAGGGCAGCATCCGCCGGATGGCCTGCGGAAGCTCGATGGTCAGGCGGCATTGGAAACTGGTGAGGCCGATCGCCAGGCCGGCCTCGCGCTGGCCCTTGGGCAGCGACTGGACGCCGGCGCGGATGATTTCGGCGAAAATCGCCGAGTTGTAAAGGACCAAGCCGGCGACCACGGCAACGAATGAGCTGGTGGCAAAGACGAGCAGCACGAACAGCATCATGAGCACCACCGGCATGCCGCGCAGGAATTCCAGCACGATCCGGGTGGGCACTCTGACCCAGGCGTTATCCGAGATGCGCAGCAGGCAAAGGAGCAGGCCCAGCGGGAAGGCAATCACCGCCGCCACCGCCGCAGCGGCGAGAGTGGCGCCGATGCCGGCGGCGATCAGGGCCCAGACCTCGGGCAGCTGGAAGACCGCCCAGCGTTTGGGGTCGAAGATTCCCTGCTGGGCGAGGGTCATGATTGCCAGGACGAGGAGGCCGCCGATCACGATCACGCCGATGATGGAGCCGATCAGCGAAACCCTGCGGGCTTTGGGGCCGGGGACGTCGTAGAGAACAGAGCTCATCGCGCGATTGCCACCTTTCGTTCAACGACGCTGGCGAGGTAGCCAAGCGGGACGGTTATCAGCAGGTAGAAGAACGCGACGCCGACCAGAACCCACATGACGGCGTCGCCGTGGGCGTTGGCCAGCTGCTTGCCGTAGCCGAAGAGTTCCAGCACATAGAACGCGCCGGCCACAGACGAGTTCTTGACCAGGGCGATGAGAATGTTGATCAACGGCGGGATCACGGTGCGCAGGGCCTGCGGCAGGATGATCAGGGAGAGCACCTGGCCGAAGTTCATGCCGATGCTGCGGGCGGCCTCCGCCTGGCCCACCGGGACACTGTTGACGCCGGAGCGCACGGCCTCGGCGATGAAGGCCGAGGTGTAGGCGCTCAGGGCGATGATGGCGGCGACCTCGAACTGCTGGAAGGTGACGCCGAGGCGGGGCAGAACCACCGCTGCGAAGAAGAATGCGATGGTCAGCGGGGTGTTCCGGACGATCTCGACGTACGTCATGCTGAAGCCGCGCAGCGCGGCGACGGGCGAGACGCGGGCGGCCGCCAGCACGGTGCCGAAGATCAAGGCGATAATCCCCGAGACCACGGACAGGAAGAGGGTTCGGAGAAAACCGTCCCAATACTGGGGGAGGTTTTCAATGATGACGTCCATAAGTTCCTTCAGCTGCGTTGAGGGGATTCCAGGCGAAAGACGGGAGTGGCGGCCGCCGGGCTGCGATGGATCCGCAGGCCCGGCAACCGCCACAGCCGACTAGTAGCGGTCGATCGTGGGAAGCGCGGGCGCGGTCTTGATGACGGTGCCGGCGGTGCCTTCCCAGGCCTTCTTGTAGGACCCGTCCTTGTCGAAGGCCTCCAGCTGGTCATTGATCCACATGCGGAAGGCGGTGTCGTCCTTCTTCAGGCCGATGCCGTAGGGCTCCTTGGTGAAGGTCTCCTCCGATGCCAGCTTGAAGGCGTCCGGCTCCTTGGCCACGAAACCGGCGAGGATGACGTTGTCGGTGGTGATCGCTTCAACCTGCTTGTTCCGCAGCGGCTCCAGGCAGGCGGAGTAGGTCGCAGCCGGCACCAGCACTGCTCCGTACTTCTCGACGATCGTCGAGGCCGGCGTGGAACCCGTCACGGAGCAGACGTTCTTGCCCTTGACGTCCTCGGGCTTGGTGATGGAGTTGTTGTCCTTGTTCACCATGAGCGCCTGTCCGGCCTCGTAGTACGGGCCGGCGAAGTCGACTTCGGTCTTGCGCTTGTCGTTGATCGTGTAGGTGGCGACGATGATGTCCACCTTGCCCTGCTTGATGAACTGCTCGCGGTTGGCGGAGACAGTTTCAACCCACTCGATCTTGTCGGCGGGGATGCCCAGCTTGGCGGCAATCAGCTTGCCGATTTCGACGTCGAAGCCGATCGGCTTGCCGTCGAGGCCCTTCTGGCCGAAGAGCGGCTGGTCGAACTTGGTGCCGATGGTGATCTTGCCTGCGGATGCAAGCTTGGCCATGGTGGAATCGGCGGCAAAGCTCGGCTTCTCGGCTACAGGCGGGTTGGTGGTCGTGGAGGGGCTGCCGCCACAGGCGCTCAGGCTGAGCGCCAGTGCTGCGGAAGCGGCAACCAGAAGGGATTTCCTTCGGGTCAAAAATGCCTTCATGACATTCCTTTCATTGGGCGGCCGCCGTCCGGCGGCCAGGGTGCTAACTCGTAGTCGGTCAGTGTGTCAGCAGCTTGGACAGGAAATCCTTGGCCCGGCTGCTCTTGGGGTTGGTGAAGAATTCCTGGGGGGTCGCGTCCTCGACGATCTGGCCGTCGGCCATGAACACGACGCGGTCCGCCGCCTTGCGGGCGAAGCCCATCTCGTGCGTGACCACGATCATGGTCATGCCTTCCTTGGCGAGCTGGACCATGACGTCCAGGACCTCGTTGATCATTTCCGGGTCGAGGGCCGAGGTGGGCTCATCGAAGAGCATCACCTTCGGTTTCATGGCCAAGGCGCGGGCGATGGCCACGCGCTGCTGCTGGCCACCGGAGAGCTGGGCCGGAAGTTTGGGGGCCTGCTGCCCGACGCCGACGCGCTCTAGGAGCGCCATGGCGTCCTTGTCGGCCTCGCCCTTGGAGACGCCCTTGACCTTGATGGGGCCGAGGGTGATGTTTTCCAGGATGGTCTTGTGGGCGAACAGGTTGAAGGACTGGAAGACCATGCCGACGTCGGCGCGCAGCTTCGCCAGTTCCTTGCCCTCCGCGGGCAGTTCCTTGCCATCGATCTTGATGTCGCCGTCGTCGATTGTCTCGAGGCGGTTGATGGCGCGGCACAGCGTCGACTTGCCGGAACCCGAGGGGCCGATGACAACAACAACCTCACCCTTGCGGACGTTCAGGTTGATGTCCTTCAGGACGTGCAACTGGCCGTAATGCTTGTTCACGGCCTTCAGGGAGACGAGGGCATCGCCGGGCACTTGAGTAGTCATAGAAAGAATCTAGCGAAGATTGACGCAATATGACCGCAATCACTCTGTTTAGTGCAGATCGTGATTCAAGAGATACCTGCACGTCAGCGTCCCTTGCGGGGCCGCCGCCAGCCTCTCGCCCCGGTCCCTGGCCGCCGCCTGTGCCCCTCCCACGTCGACGCGCCGACGCGGCGGCGGTTCAGTTCCGCGCTAGCCTATGGGCATGAGTACCGATCCGCAGCACGGCCCCAAGCAAAACGCCGAACAGAAGCCCGCAGGACAGCCGGCCCGCGAGACCCGCACCACCCCGGGGCCAAACGGGATCCGCCACAAGGGCCCGCTTGAGCTGCGCCGCAAGGCCGCGAAGGTCACGATGTCCGATCAGACATTGCTGGACACTAAGGGGCCGGGCCAGTTCGTCCACACCGACCCCTGGCGCGTCCTGCGGATCCAGAGCGAGTTCGTGGAAGGATTCGGAGCCCTGGCCGATCTCGGTCCCGCGGTCAGCGTTTTCGGTTCCGCCCGCACCGTCCCCGGGACCCCGAACTACGAGCTCGGCGTCGAGGTCGGACGCCGGTTGGCCGAGGCCGGACTGGCAGTGATCACGGGCGGCGGCCCGGGGTCGATGGAGGCCGCGAACAAGGGCGCCGTGCAGGGCAACGGCGTCTCCGTGGGGCTGGGGATCGAGCTGCCGTTCGAACAGGGCATGAACCAGTGGGTGGACCTGGGCATCAACTTCCGGTACTTCTTCGCCCGCAAGACCATGTTCGTCAAGTACGCCCAGGGCTTCATCGTGCTCCCCGGCGGCCTCGGCACCCTGGATGAGCTTTTCGAAGCCATGGTCCTGGTCCAAACCCGCAAGGTCACCTCGTTCCCGATCGTGCTGGTGGGAACCGCCTTCTGGAGCCCCCTGCTCGAGTGGGTCCGGGACACCCTGGTCGCGGAGGGGATGGTTTCAGCGGAAGACCTGGACCTCGTGCAGGTGGTGGATGATCCCGCGCTGGCCGTCGAGCTGGTCGTGGAGGGCGCCGCCCGCCATCGGAATCCGAACGGCGGCTCCGTCAACGGAGGCGGCAACCCGAACACCAAGGGAAACGGCTAAGGAACGCGGGGCTGAACCGTCCGGCCGCCGTCTTCTGGCACGATGGTCTAGTGAGTCTCTTCCTGGTCTTCCTGGCGATTGTGCTGATCGGCGTCGCCGTCCTCCTGGGCACCGGCCTGGCGCCGAAAATCTTCCGCCGACACCGGGACAGCGCTGCAGACGGTTCCTTTGACGACGGCTTCGACGAACCGGTCGCATCCCTGCCGCCGGTCCTGCTGCCCGAGCGCGCGGCCGCGGCGGACATCGACCGTCTGCGCTTCGCGGTCGGACTCCGCGGCTACCGGATGGACCAGGTGGATCAGGTCCTTGATGATCTGCGGGATCAGATCGTCGCCAAGGACCAGAAGATCGAGGCACTCGGGGAGGAACTGGAACGCCTCCGTCCGCTGACCGAAGAAGGTTCGTGAGCCACGTGGACGACCCGGAAACCGTCGCGGTTCCTGAGGCCCTGAAACCGCAGGGGTTGAACGCGGCAATGTGGAGCCGCATCGCAACCGCGGGCGCCGGGATGGCGCGGTGGCCGTGGTGGGCGCAGGTGGCCGGCCTGTACATCGCCGCCCGGCTGGTCAGCGCCTGTATCTTCATGGCTGCCGCACTGCACCAGGGCGTGAATCCGTGGTTTCCCGCCAAGCCCGACTATTGGAACTTCATCAATATCTGGGACGCCCGCTGGTACGCCGAAGCGCTCCAGACGGGGTATCCGACGCTTCTGCCGACCGACGCTGCCGGCACCGTCCAGGAGAACACGTGGGCCTTCTACCCCCTGTTTCCCGTGCTGGGGCGGGTGGTTTCCGGGCTCACGGGCACGGGCCCGGCGTGGTCGCTGACGGCCATCGCCGTGGTGTCCGGGGTGGGTGCGGCCCTCGTTGCGTACAGGATTTTCCGGCACCGGGCCACGCACCGCACGGCGCTCTGGGGGACCGTGTTCCTGGCGACCTTCCCGGTGGCGCCGGTGCTGCAGGTGCCTTACGCCGAATCCCTCAACCTGCTGCTGCTCGGCGCCGCGCTGCTACTCGTCATGGAGCGCCGGTACCTGTGGGCCATGCCGGTAGTGGTCCTGATGTGCCTTTCCCGGCCCACCGGGGTTCCGTTTGCCGCGATGATGGGGCTGTTGTTTCTCTACCGTCTCTGGCAGCGAATCACTGCCAATAGCCTCACAGCGCAGGGCCGGGACGGCGTTGCCGTCCCCAGCAACGCGGAGCTCTGGTCCTTGGGTGGTCTCACCGCCGTCAGCGGCGTCGGTGCGCTGCTGTGGCCCGCCATAGCCTGGGCCGCGACCGGCGATCTGGGCGCCTATACGAAGACCGAAACCGCATGGCGCGGCGATGACCTGGTGCCGTTCAAGCCGTGGTTCGACGCTGGCATCATGCTCTTCGGGCCGACGCTCGGCGTGCTGGCGCCCTTCGTGTTCGTTGCCGCGTTCACTCTGTTGATGATGTCCCGGCCCGTCGTCGCCCTGGGCACTGAGCTGAGGCTCTGGTGCTGCTGTTACATGGGGTACCTGCTGGTCTTCCTGCACCCCCAGACCAGCACGTTCAGGATGCTGCTGCCGCTGTTCCCGCTCGCCCTCAGCGCCGCCCTTCTCTCGCGTTCCCGCGCCTATCGCGGCACCGTGGTGGTCATGTTCGTGTTGCTGCAGATCGTCTGGATTGTGTGGCTGTGGGCGTGGGCGCAACTGCCGGGCGGAGGGGACTACCCGCCGTGACGCAAAGCACCATTTCGCGACGCCGGCCCGGCTTGCCGGGACGCGCTGGAAAGTCCAACGATTAGCTACGTGCGCATTGTTACGCGATAATAGAGGATAAGCAAGGACAAGAAGCACACAGAATTCGTAAGCGGTTTATTTGTGAGTTTGCCTGTCACGGCGGCCTCCTGGAGCGTTGCCGGGCGGCTTGATTGGCCAAGCGGACGCAGCCCGGCCGGGCTGGTATGTCAGGGACTAATGGAGGGGATATTCCTTATGGCGGCAATGAAACCACGCACCGGCGACGGCCCAATGGAAGTGACGAAAGAGGGACGAAGCCTGATCATGCGTGTTCCGCTCGAAGGCGGGGGGCGGCTCGTAGTCGAACTCAATGCCGCTGAGGCGACTAACCTCAAGGAATGCCTCGTCGGCGTCACCGAATAGCGTCACGCCAAGAGCTTCGCAAAGGGCGGGGTCCCGGCCATCAGGCTGCGGACCCCGCCCTTTTCTGTCTGCGAAGTTACCTAGCAGCCCACGCTTTCGTGCCCTGCTTTTGACCCCTACTTCTTGATGACTACTTCTTGACGGCGATCAGCAGGCCGTCGCCGGTGGGCAGCATGGCGGAGGCGAGGCGGTCGTCGTCGCGGATGGACTTGCCGATCTGGCGCAGCACCACTGTGGTGGCTTCCCGGGCGGCCGGATTCGCGACCCGGTCCTTGTCGAGGGCATCGTTGACGATCAGCAGGCCGCCGGACTTGAGCAGCCGCACGGCCTGCTCCACGTAGCTGGGGTAGCTCGGTTTGTCGGCGTCGATAAACACGAGGTCATAAGCCCCGTCCGTAAGCCGTGGCAGGACATCGCCGGCCCGGCCCGAAATGGTGCGGGTGCGGTTGGCAGGGCTGCCTGCTTCGTGGAACGCTTCCCGGGCGGCCTTGAGGTGTTCGACGTCGACATCGATGGTGGTCAGGACGGCCTGCGGGCCCAGTCCGCGCAGGATGCACACGCCGGACACTCCTGCGCCGGTGCCGATCTCCACCGCGGTCTGTGCCTTGGACGCTGCCGCCAGCACCGTCAGCACGGCGCCCACGCCGGGACCGATCGGGGTCACGCCAAGCTCGAAGGACCGTTCGCGCGCGTGCAACAGGACCTCATCCTCGGCAGGCAGATCTTCTGCGTAGGACCAGCTCGTGGACTTATCGGCGCTCATGGGATATCGCTTTCTGGGCGGCAGGGGAGTATTCCCTACAGCGTACTGTGTCAGGCGCGACGGGACGCGGAGGCGGCAGCGCCGTGGCCCCGGCAGGAGGGCAGTCGTTCCGCCTTTGGCGGAAGACTGCGATGGATCAGGAAATTCCCAGCTTATTTTGAAATGATGGGTATCCGCTCATCCGCGTGGTGATCGGCGTCGAATGAAGGGTGCAGGAACCTGTGCGAAGCAGGCACAATTCAGGCGTAGGTACCATCCACGAGGGGAGCGGACGATGTCGATTCTGGCACCTGTCCCGGCAACTGAGGCAACTGACTCAACCGGCCAGTCCCGGACCACGGCGGAAGCCGAATGGGTCCGGCCAACCTGGGAGGAAGTGGTGACGAACCACTCCGCCAAGGTCTACCGCCTTGCGTACCGGCTGACCGGAAACAAGTACGACGCCGAGGACCTCACCCAGGAGGTGTTCGTCCGCGTCTTCCGTTCGCTGGAGAACTTCAAGCCTGGCACGCTGGACGGCTGGCTGCACCGGATCACCACCAACCTGTTCCTGGACCAGGCGCGGCGCAAGAGCAGGATCCGCTTTGACGCCCTGGCCGACGACGCCGAGTCGCGGCTGCCGGGCCGGGAGCCCGGGCCGGAGCAAAGCTTCGAATTCAACAACCTCGACATCGATGTTCAGGCAGCGCTCGAGGAACTCCCGCCGGACTTCCGCGCCGCCGTCGTGCTGTGCGACCTCGAGGGGCTGTCCTACGACGAAGTCGCCGCCGCGCTGGACATCAAACTCGGGACCGTCCGGTCCCGGATTCACCGTGGCCGGACGATGCTGCGTGAAAAGCTCGCGCACCGCGCCCCGCGTCCGGCGCAGCCGGCCAAGCAGTCACTCAAGCCGCGGCTCAAGATGCCGCGCATCGCCGGCCTCCTCTGAAGCGGTCCATGGGTCTGCTGAGACGTCTACTGGGAGGCTCTGGCTGCGGGTTCTGGGACAGGACCGGCCGTGCCAGGCTCGGCGCTACCCGGAAGTGGGCCGCCGGCCGCCATGATCATGTGGAATCGTGTGCCGAATGTCGTGCCCGGCAACAGCGCGAGCGCCAGTACCTCGAGAAGCTCCGCGGAGCCGCCGTGCCCGAGGCCAGTGAGGACCTGACCGCACGGCTCCTGGCACGGACCGGGCAGTTGGCCGCGGAACGGGCGGCCGCGGAACGGACGGACCCAGGACGGGCGGCCGCAGTGGAGCCTGAACGGGCGGCCGCAGCGGAGCCTGAACGCACGGACGGAGCGGACTCTGCGGCGACGGAACAGGGCGGTACCCATCGGGGTCCGTCCGGGCCGTTGCCCGCAGAACTCCCGGTGCCGGATCGGGCAGATCGGGCAGCGCCGGCCTGGACCGTTGCCGCGGCCGCACGCCCTCAGGGCGGGCGTCGCCGCGGCGCGCGCCTGCCGGCGCTGGCAGTCGGAGGGGCCGTCGCCGCGTTGGCCCTCATGACGGGCACCGCCTACGTCATGGGAGGCGACGACTCTGTCCCCGCCGACGGCGCAGGGGCCTCCGCCCTCGCGCAACAGGACACGGCCCGGCTGCCCGGCAGCGATGAGCCGCTCGGCGCGGGGGAGCTGTTCGACGCCAGCGGGTCGGGCAACCCCGGCATCCCGGGCGCAGAGGGGACCGGACCCCGTGTTGCGTTCGGTCTGGGCGGTGAGCCTGACTTCACCCCCGCCGGGACGCTGAGCACCGGGCAGCTTGCCGCGTTCCGCTCGCAGGGATGGACATGTCCGGAGCTGCGCGACCTCGGATTCCATCTCATTTGGGCCCGCGCCGGCGTCATCTCCGGCGACGAGGTCCTGGAACTTCGCCTCACGGACGGCCGGCACTTCGCCACCGTCCTCGAGCAGCACGCTTCGACACGGCACCCCGGCACGGCCCCCGCACCCGCCCGGGCCGACGTTTCACCCATCAACGTGCTGACCGGCCACGCAGCCGTGGCGGACGGCTTCACTCCGGTCAAGGCAGGCACGCCGCCGGCCGCCCTCGAACCCGGAAACGGCACGCTCTGGGTCAACTCCGCCCCGCCGTACCGGGCGATCTACCAGACCTCCGCGGCGACCTACACGTATATTTCGGACATGCCGGCCGAACAGGCCGACGACGGCGTTGCCGCCCTGACCCGGGTCAGCAGCGGCACACCGGTGCCGGCCTCACGCAACGGAATTCCGGAGCGGATCGAGCGTGGATTGAGCCGAATCCTGGAGCACCTGGCCCCGTGAGTCAGGGACGGGCTGGACATGGTCGGCATTCGGACTTCGCGAAGTCGTCGCCAGCCCGAACGAGAGGGTAATCTTCCTAAAGTGCTTGGAATCAATGGACCGGAGTTCTTACTTCTGCTGATCATCGGCCTTCTGGTGATTGGTCCCAGCCGGCTGCCCGAATACACCCAGAAACTTGCCAATATCGTCAAGGAAGTGCGCCGGATGGCGTCCGGTGCACGGGAACAGATCAAGGACGAAGTCGGCATCGATATCGATGAGGTCGACTGGAAGAAGTACGATCCCCGCCAGTACGATCCGCGCCGGATCATCAAGGAAGCGCTCCTCGAGGATGACACCAAGCCGGTGAACGCCGGGGCACCCTCCGCTGTGTCCACGGCCCGGCGCGGCTACGGCCGCCACTGCGGTCGCAGAGCACCGCCCGGCGAGGGTTGTCGAGCGGCTTCCCGAGGGCGAATCGGCGCCCTTCGACTCAGAGGCGACCTAGGACTTCCGGCGGCGCTTGCGTCCGGGTACTGGGCCCCGGGCGGGAGGCGCAAGCGGCGGGAGCTGTCAGTGAGACCCCGTCAGCGGGGCTGCAGGCCCAGCGACATGCCCTTGAGCCCGCGGGGAACCGACGCCAGCTTGCCGGCGATTCCCGCCAGGGCCACGGCCGCAGGCGTCTCCGGACGGCCCAGCACCAGCGGCACCCCGGAATCGCCGCCCTCACGCAGCAGGACTTCGAGGGGAATCTGGCCCAGCAGGGGCACGTCCTCACCCACGGTGGCCGAGAGGCGCTCGGCGAGCACGGCGCCGCCGCCGCTGCCGAACAGTTCCATCCTGCCGCCGTCGGGCATTTCCAGATAGGACATGTTTTCCACGACGCCGGCCACGGTCTGGCCCGTCTGGGTCGCGATCGCACCGGCCCGCTCGGCAACATCGGCGGCGGCCGCTTGCGGGGTGGTTACGACGAGGATCTGCGCCTTGGGCAGCAGCTGGGCGACGGAGATCGCGATGTCGCCGGTGCCCGGGGGCAGGTCCAGGAAGAGGGCGTCGAGGTCGCCGAAGTAGACGTCGGTGAGGAATTGCTCCAGCGCCCGGTGCAGCATCGGCCCGCGCCAAGCCACGGGCTGGTTCCCGGTGACGAACATGCCGATGGAGATGACTTTGACCCCGTAGGCCACGGGCGGCAGGATCATGTCATCCACCCGCGTGGGGGCCTGTGTGATGCCCATGAGCGCCGGAACGGAGAAGCCGTACACATCCGCGTCCACGATCCCCACGCGGAGCCCCTGGGCAGCCAGGGCGCACGCCAGGTTGACTGTCACCGAAGACTTGCCCACGCCGCCTTTGCCGCTCGCGACGGCGTACACCCTGGTCAGCGATCCGGGGGCGTTGAACGGGATGCCGCGCTGGCCGCCGGCTCCGCGCAGCCGCTCCTTGAGGGCGTCGCGCTGTTCCTGCGTCATGACTTTCAGGTCCACCTCGACGCCGGTGACGCCGGGGACGGCGGACAGGGCCGCCTCGGTCTCGGCCGTGATGGTGCCGCGCAACGGGCAGCCCGCGATGGTCAGAAGTACCACGATCCGCACCCGGCCGCCGTCGGCGATCTCCACGGACTCCACCATGCCGAGCTCGGTGATGGGGCGGCGGAGTTCAGGGTCGATCACGGTGGCCAATGCGCCGTGCACTGCCTGTTCCAGCGGGGTGCTCATGCGGGCGATGCTCAGCTTTCGGGGATGGTGCGGTGTGCGGGCAGGCGGGTGGGGTCGGCAGCGGTCTCCGACTGGTTCGCCGACGGTTTATCCGATGGATTTTTCGCAGGGTCCTTCGCAGGGTCCTCCCGCTTGCCGCCGGCCTTGACGCGCGGGATCTGCTGGGTCCGCGGGCTGCGCTGCTTGTCGCGCCGCTCCTTCATTTTGTCCTTGACCTTGTCCCGCGGGGTCTCGTGGACGCCAGCGGAAGGATCGTGCGTGCGCAGTTCCTCCTGGGCCTCCAGCATGTCCTCCAGCAGGCTGCGCAGCTCGGCGCGGACGTAGTCGCGGGTGGCGACCTCGCGCAGCGCGATGCGCAGGGACGCAAGTTCCCGGGTCAGGTACTCGGTGTCCGAGAGATTGCGCTCGGCCCGCTGGCGGTCCTGCTGGAGCGAGACCTTGTCCCGGTCGTCCTGGCGGTTTTGCGCCAGCAGCAGCAGCGGGGCGGCGTACGAGGCTTGCAGGGACAGCATAAGGGTCAGCAGCGTGAAGCCCAGTGCCCGTGAATCGAACTGCAATTCCTCCGGAGCCCACGTGTTCCAGCCCAGCCAGAAGAGGCAGAACACGGTCATGTAGAGCAGGAACTGGGGCGTGCCCATGAAACGGGCGAAGCCTTCCGTGGCATGGCCGAAGGCGTCCGGGTCGGGACGGAAATTGGGCAGGATACGCTGCCGGCCGCTCAGGGGCGTGTCAAGGCCGCCGGTGGCCTTGCTGCCGGGGCGGACATTGGTGGTCCGTGGTGCGGTGGGATCAGCCAATGCGGCCTCCAAGCTTCCTTATCGGGGCGTCGTCCTCGTGGGCGCGCCAGTCGTCCGGCAACAGATGATCAAGCACGTCGTCAACAGTCACCGCCCCCACAAGCCGTCCGTCCTCATTGACAACCGGGAGGGAGTTGAGGTTGTAGGTGGCCAGCGTGCGGGCGACCTCGCTGATGTGGGCCTGGTCGGAGACCGGTTCCAGGTTCTTGTCCACCAGGTTTCCCAGCGGCTCCGGCGGCGGAAAGCGCAGGAGCTGCTGGATATGGACGACGCCGAGGAAACGTCCCGTCGGGGTCTCCAGCGGTGGGCGGGCGACGAAGATCGAGGACGCCAGGGCGGGGGAGAGTTCCTCCCGGCGGACATGCGCGAGTGCCTCGGCGACGGTTGCTTCCGGGGGGAGGATTACCGGAACCGGCGTCATGAGCCCGCCGGCGGTGTCCTCGTCGTATTCGAGCAGGCGGCGGACGTCCTCGGCGCCTTCGGGCTCCATGAGCTGCAGGAGTTCCTCGGCCTGCGCGCTGGGTAGCTCGGCAAGGAGGTCGGCGGCGTCGTCGGGGTCCATTTCCTCGAGGACGTCGGCAGCGCGGTTGACGTCCAGGGCGGAGAGGATCTCCACCTGGTCACCTTCCGGCATCTCCTGCAGGACGTCCGCGAGCCGCTCGTCCTGGAGTTCACTGGCAACCTCGAAGCGGCGCTTGTCGCTCATTTCCTGGAGGGCTTCGGCGAAGTCAGCCGGCTTGAGGTCCTCGTGCGTGGCCACGAACTGGGTGGCGGCCTGCGGCTCGGTCTTGGCGCCCTGCCGGGCATCAGCCCAGTCGATGATCATGGTTTCGTTGCGGCGCAGCCGGCTCAGCGGCGAGAGGGAGTGGCCCCGGCGGACGAAGAGCTTGCTGACGAACCAGTCGCCAGAACGGTGCCGGTCCATGGCAATGTCCTCGATGGTCGCATCGCCGCTGCCGTCCGCGAGGGTCACCCGGCGGTCGAACATTTCGGCGACCACGAGGGTTTCCGCACCGCGCTGTTCGAAGCGGCGCAGGTTGACCAGCCCGGTGCAGATGATCTGGGTCTGGTCTATGGAGGTAATCCGGGTCATCGGGACGAACACGCGCTTCTTGCCGGGGACCTCGACGACGATGCCCACCACGTGCGGGGCGCCCCTGGTTCCGCGGGAGAGCACCACAACATCGCGCAGCCGGCCCAGACGGTCGCCCAATGGGTCGAAGACGTCCAGTCCGAGGAGGCGCGCGACAAATACCCGCGAAAGATTCGTGCTCACTCCTACAGGCTACCGAGTCTGCTCTCTTTTAGCTGAATTATCAGCCGCACACCAGCCGGATGGGCGAGAATGGGCATATGTCAAACATTTTTGGTGCTCCCAGGGCCGGTGCCCCAACGGCTCGGACGAGGCCCGCGCCGTCCCAAGAGGCGACGTCGTCGGTTCGTACAACTCCTACCTGGATGCCCAGAAGGCGGTGGACTATCTGGCGGACCAGCAGTTCCCCGTGCAGATGGTGTCGATCGTGGGCAACGAACTGAAGATGGTGGAGCGGGTGACCGGCAGGCTGACCTATCCGCGGGTCGCCCTGTCAGGGGCCCTTAGCGGCATGTGGTTCGGCCTGTTCGTCGGCGTGATGCTGTCCTTCTTCTCCACGACCCCGGGGTACTTCTCGATTGTGACGTCCGTGCTGATGGGTGCCGCGTTCTTCATGCTGTTTGGCATCGTCACCTACGCCATGCAGCGCGGCAAGCGTGACTTCACCTCAACCAGCCAGGTGGTGGCGACCAACTACGACGTCGTGGTCTCCTTCGAGGCCGCCGGCGAAGCGCGGCGCCTGCTCCATCAGCTGCCCATGACGCCGCATGACGCGTCCGGTGCCGCGGCTGGCGGGTACGCGCAGCACGACTACGGCGCAGCAGCGACCCGCAGCAGCCCGCACCGCAGCAGCCCGGGCGCAGGGCCATGCGCCGCAGCGCCCCGCGGGCTGGAACGATCCGTACGGCCAGAGGACACCGGAGACCGGCGGCGGGCCGGCCGGGCAGTACCAGGGCGGTACAGCCCCAGCAGGAGGGCGCCGCAGGCCCACGCCCCGACCGCAGCCGGCACGCGGAAGAGACGGCCGCCCGGCCGGCCGGGTCTCCGGGGTGACGTTATCCGGACCTCCCGGACGGCCGCCCGCAGTACGGCGTCAGGGTCACGGACAGCGACAAGCCCGCGCCGGACCAGGACGGCCAGCAGCACTGATTCCGGCGGCAGTGACTCAGGCAGGACTGAATCAAGCAAACAGGGAGAATCCCGGATGCCCGGACATCCGGGACCCTCCCTTTTAGCTGTGGCGCTGACTTCTTTCTAAGCTGCGCGTCTTGCTAACCTGAGCTGGCGTCTGGCCGTCGACCTCCAGGTAGATGCCCGCCATCCAGGACTCGACGTCGTCCGCCTTGCGCGGCAGTGCTGCGCTGAGGTTGACCGGGCCGCCGGCCGTCATGAGGATGTCGTCCTCGATCCGGACGCCGATGCCGCGGTATTCCTCGGGGATGCCGATGTCCTCGTTCTTGAAGTACAGGCCGGGTTCGATCGTGAACACCATGCCGGGCGTGAGCACGCCGTCGAGGTAGAGTTCCCGCTTCGCCTGGGCGCAGTCGTGGACGTCCAGGCCGAGGTGGTGGCTGGTGCCGTGCGGCATCCACCGGCGGTGCTGCTGGCCCTCGGTGCTGACTGCTTCCTCCACGGAGACGGGCAGGAGGCCCCATTCGGCGAGCCGTTCCGCCAGCACCGTGGTGGCTGCGGTGTGGATGTCCCGGAATTTGGTGCCCGGCTGGGCAGCGGCAAAGCCGGCGTCGGCGGCGTCGAGCACTGCCTCATAGACCTTGCGCTGGATCTCGGAGAACTTGCCGTTGGCCGGCAGCGTACGGGTGACGTCGGCGGTGTACAGGGAGTCTGCCTCGACTCCGGCGTCCAGGAGCAGCAGCTCACCGGCATTGACCTTGCCGGTGTTCCGGGTCCAGTGCAGCACGGTGGCGTTGTTGCCGGAGGCGGCAATGGTGTCGTAGCCGAGCTCGTTGCCTTCCTCGCGCGCCCGGGCGAAGAACGCCCCTTCCACCACGCGTTCGCCGCGGTGGTGGGTCAGCGCCCGGGGAAGTGCCTTGACGACCTCCGTGAAGCCTGCCACGGTGGCGGCGACGGCGGTCTTCATCTGTTCGATTTCCCACTCGTCCTTGAGGAGGCGCAGTTCCGAGAGGGCCTCGGTGAGCTTCTCGTCCAGGGCGTCGAGCACGCTCAGGTCAAGGTTGTCAGGGTCCTTGGCCGTGTTGTAGCGGGCGGTGTCCACGAGGGCGTCGATGTTGTCGTCAACCTTGCGGACCAGCCGGATGGAGATTCCGCCGATCTCCGGGCGCACCGACGTTCTTGGTGATGGCGAGTTCGAGTTCGGCGATGTCCGCCGTGTCCAGTCCGAGCTTGGCCTGGAACTCGGCCAGGGTCGGGCGTGCGCCGATCCAGAACTCCCCGGAGCGGGAGTCGGCGTAGAACTGTTCGGTGTCGCGGCCCGCCAGAGGGCGGAAGTACAGGGTGGCGTGGTGGTTTCCGCCGTCGTCGCCCTTGCCCTCGGCACCGGTTCCAGGATCAGGACCGCATCAGGTTCGTGGTCCAGGCCGAGGCCGGTGAGGTGCGCGAAGGCCGAGTGCGGCCGGAAGCGGTAGTCGCAGTCGTTCGAGCGGACCTTCAGCGGACCGGCAGGGATGACCAGGCGTTCACCTTTGAACTGGCCTGAGATGGAGCGGCGCCGGGCTGCGGCGTGGCCCGCGACGGCGTCCCGTTCGGGGAGCTGCTGCGTGGCCGGCGCCCAGTTGCTGGCCATGAAGGCTTTGAAAGCGTCGGAGCTGGGCCGCTGCGAGCGGTTGTTGACGCGCTCTTCGAGGGGCTGGGAAGCGGAGGCTAGGGTGTTATCTGCATCGTTCACCGTCCCATAGTCTCACCAGCGCCGAGGCTTAGGCCAACGGCGCGCTCGCGCTGCGGGGCAGCTGCAGGGCACCGGCTCGACGGAGCCGAGGCTTTGGAACCGGCCATCTACTAGGCTGGTGAGGTGAGGATTGACCTGCATGCGCACTCTAACGTTTCCGACGGCACCCAGGCGCCGGCCGACGTCATGGAGTCAGCCGCCGCTGCCGGCCTCGACATCATCGCCCTGACCGATCACGATTCCACTGCCGGGTGGGCGGAGGCCGCCGCCGCTGCCCGGAAAACCGGTGTCGCCCTGGTCCCGGGCATGGAGATTTCATGCCGGACGGCGGAAGGCATCAGCGTCCACCTGCTCAGCTACCTGCACGACCCCGCGCATCCTGGACTGCTGGAGGAAATCACCAAGGCCAAGGACGCCCGGCACACGAGGGCACAGAAGATGGTCACCCTGTTGGCCGAGGACTACCCGCTGACATGGGACGACGTGATCCACCACGTCGCGCCCGGGCGCCACCCTGGGCCGCCCGCACATCGCCGACGCACTCGTCGCCGCCGGCGTGGTGGAAGACCGGGCCGAGGCCTTCGGCTCCATCCTCACCTCACGCTCGCGGTACTGGGTGCAGCACTACGCGCCGGAGCCGGCGCTCGCCGTCGAACTGGTCCGTGACGCCGGCGGCGTGCCGGTGTTTGCCCACCCGGTCGCCTCTGCCCGCGGGCGGATCGTGGGGGAGGGGACCTACCGGGAGATGATCGACGCCGGGCTGGCCGGCCTGGAAATCTACCACCGGGACAATCCCGAGGAGGGCAGGACGTTCCTCCGCACGCATCGCCGAACGCTACGGCCTGCTGGTCACGGGGTCCTCCGACTATCACGGCGCAGGAAAGCCCAACCTCCTGGGGGAAAACCTGACTTCAGCCGGAAGTCTTTGCCCGGATCGAGGAACTGGGCACGGGCTCGTCCGTGGTTCGCTGAGGTGCCGGTTCGCTGAGGTGCCCCTGCCCGTTGCGCTATCACGTAGCGTCCCTTCAGAGGCCCAGTCAACTGGCCCGAGTAGCCGCCGCAAGTGATAGCGCAACGGGCGGGGCGGCGAGTCAGGCCGTCGGGAACGACGTGAACTGCGCTTGCGCGGCGAGGCGCTTGGCCATGACGTCGATGGCCGGCTGGTTCTGGTCCACGCACACGAACCTGCGGTCGAGTTTCGCGGCCACGGATCCGAGCGTGCCGGAACCGGCGAAGAAGTCCAGGCACCAGTCGCCCGGCCGGCTCGAGGCCGCAACCACGCGGCGGATGAGCCCCTCCGGCTTCTGCGTCGGGTAGCCGGTCTTCTCCTTGCCGGTCGGCGACACGATCGTGTGCCACCACACGTCCGTGGGAAGCTTGCCGAGCTCGCGCTTGGCGGGGGTGACGAGTCCGGGCGCCATGTAGGGCTCCCGGTCCACCTCGGCGCTGTCGAAGTGGTACTTCGCCGGGTTCTTGACGTAGACAAGGATGTTGTCGTGCTTGGTGGGCCAGCGGTACTTGGCCCGTGCGCCGTAGTCGTAGGCCCAGATGATCTCGTTCAGGAAGCATTCCCGGCCGAAGATCGCGTCCAGCATGACCTTCGCGTAGTGCACCTCGCGGTAGTCCAGGTGCAGGTACAGCGTGCCGTCGTCGGCCAGGAGCCGCCAGGCCTCCACGAGCCGGGGCTCGAGGAAGGACCAGTAGTCGCTGAACGCGTCGTCGTACTTGTGCAGCGCACCCTTGATGGTGTCGTAGGACCGGCCCTTGAACCCGACGCGGTCACCCTCGCCGCCGGCGTTGAGCACCATCTTGGTTTCCTGGCGCCGCTGGACCCGGCCGGTGTTGAAGGGCGGGTCCACGTAAATCAGTGTGAAGGCGCCGTCCGGCAGCGTGGGGAGGTATTCCGCGTTGTCCGCGTGAACCACCAGGTTGCTGCCGTCCGGCGCCCAGACGGTGTCAGTCATGGAGGGGATTAGGCCTCGGCGCCGCTCGGCTGTGCGTCGCCGCCTGCCACTACTTCGCCGTTGCGGCGGCGGGTGCGGGTGCGGCGCCGGGCACGGGTTGCCCGGTCCACCTCGGTCGGGAGCCTTGGCCGTCGCGGCGGCAGCATCCGGGCCCTGTCCGTTGGCGGTGGAGACGTCGCGGTGGAGATGTCGCGGCATCGGCGTCGGCGGGACGGCGACGGCGGTCGCCGGACCGTCCGCCTGCTTCGGCGCCGCTGCGGCGCGAGTCACGCGTACCGGTGCGGCTGCCTTCCCGGGCACCTTCGCGGCTGCCGGTGCGGCTGCCTTCACGGGCAGCGGTGCGGCTGCCGGTGCGGCTGCTTTCACGGCCGCTGTCCTTTGCGCTGACGCGCGAGTTCTTCTTGCCGGTCTCGCCAAGGTCCTCGAGGACCTCCGCGTCGACGCCGGCCAGCACACGCTTGTCGCGGGGGAGCCGGCCCTTGGTGCCTGCGGGGATGTCGAGTTCCTCGAACAGGTGCGGCGAGGAGGAATAGGTCTCCACGGGCTCGGGGTAGCTCAGGCCCAGGGCCTTGTTGATGAGCCCCCAGCGCGGCATGTCATCCCAGTCAACAAAGGTCACGGCGGTGCCCTTGTTGCCCGCGCGGCCGGTGCGGCCGACGCGGTGCAGGTAGATCTTCTCGTCCTCGACGCACTGGTAGTTGATCACGTGCGTGACGTCGTCGACGTCGATGCCGCGGGCGGCGACGTCGGTGGCGACGAGGACGTCCACCTTGTTGTTGCGGAAGGCACGCAGTGCCTGTTCGCGGGCTCCCTGGCCGAGGTCGCCGTGGATGGCGGCCGCGGCGAAACCGCGGTCCACGAGTTCCTCGGCCACCTTCGCGGCGGTGCGCTTGGTCTTGGTGAAGATGATGGTTCGGCCGCGTCCGCGGGCCTGCAGGATGCGGGCTACCACTTCCACCTTGTCCATGCTGTGGGCACGGTAGATCAACTGGCGGATGTCGCGCTTGGTCAGGCCTTCGTCGTCCGGGTCCGCGGCGCGGATGTGGGTCGGCTGGGTCATGTAGCGGCGG
The DNA here is from genome assembly GCA_963722145.1 of uncultured Actinomycetota bacterium. Taxonomy (GTDB): domain Bacteria; phylum Actinomycetota; class Actinomycetes; order Actinomycetales; family Micrococcaceae; genus Arthrobacter. The sequence continues at coordinate 164,765 of CAVRLW010000022.1, forward strand.
GCCATGGCGATGACCGGGCCGGGCATGGTGGCGGAGAACAGGAGCGTCTGGCGGACCGCGGGGGTACCGGCGATCAGGGTCTCGACGTCCGGCAGGAACCCGAGGTCCAGCATCTCGTCGGCTTCGTCGAGGATGACGATCTTGACGTTCTTCAGGCTCAGGTGCTTCTGCTTGTAGAGGTCGATCAAGCGGCCCGGGGTGCCGACGACGACTTCGACGCCGTTCTTCAGCGCCTCGACCTGCGGCTCGTAGGCGCGGCCACCGTAGATGGTGGCGATGCGGGCGTTGCGCTTCTTGGCGGCGTTCTCGAGGTCCTTGGCCACCTGGACGGCGAGTTCGCGGGTGGGCACGATCACCAGGGCCTGCGGGGCGCCGGGAACGGCCAGCTTGTCGAAGCCGGCGTCGTCACGGCCGACGACGCGCTGCAGCGCCGGGATGCCGAAGCCGAGGGTTTTGCCCGTACCGGTCTTGGCCTGGCCGATGATGTCATGCCCGGCCAGTGCGACCGGCAGCGTCATAGCCTGGATCGGGAAGGGGTGGGTGATGCCGGCGTCGGCCAGGGACTCCACGATGTCCGCGCGGACATTGAAGTCGGAGAAGGTCTTTTCGGCAATCTCGTGCGGTTTTTCGTCCGAGATGATGGTTTCTTCAGGCTCGATGGTCTCTGTGCCGGACTCATCGGTCAGAAGCTGGTGCGTGTGCAATTCACTCACAGGGGAGTTTCCTTATTCATTTTGGGCTGCGCTGCTTGCTCAACGGGGCCGGCCATGGTGGCCGTTCCGGAGCACGCTCAGGCGCGCAAGCAATTCCAGTGGAAGCCGATCGCGGGCTATCTAAATGCTGGCACTGGGGACCAGCGGGTGTATCTCAAGATCGCGTAGGGGCGGGCTTGTTGAATTCGAAAATCATGGAAATCAACGACCGGGCATCCATATCTACCTCTTCAGTCTAGCTGTATAAGGCCCGGATCCTCGACTGGACCCGTGATCGCGCCCCGGGAGGTCGCCAGGGAGGCTGCCCGGCAGCGGACCGTCAGCCCACGAGCTCCAGCTGGATTTCGCATGTGGCGATGTCCGAGGACACCACCCGGACCCGGACTTGGGTGCCCGGTTTCAGTTCGCCGGGGCAGCGTGCGGTCACGGCGGGCTCGGCGATCTGGACGATCCCGTACGGGCCGTTCCCGTTGCCGTTGGCCTTGCCGTCGTTCCCATTCCCGTTGCCGTTGCCGTTGGAGTTGGTGCCCTTCGCCGGTTTGGGGCCGGAGATGACGACGGCGTCGAATTCCTGGCCGACGTGGTTGACGAGCAGAGCCGCCTCCACGGTGTCCAGTGACAGCCGCTCCAGTTTCGCGGCAAGCTGGTCCGAGGTGCCCATGATGGCAGGGAGGGACGGCAGGGCCTCCCGGGCCCAGGCCGGGACTTCGGTGCCGTTGCTCAGGGCCTCGCAGATCACCAGCACGAAGCGGTCGACCAGCCGCCGCAACGGCGCCGTGGAATGGGCGTAGGCGGCGCCGATGGCGGACTGGACGGCGGCTCCCGGCACCGTGCCGTCGAAGTGCGTGTACCCGGCACCGCGGAAGAGCATGCCCGCCGAATGCACAATGGCAAGCTGGCGGGGGTCCGTGGGGTCGAGGGTCCGCAGGTACTCGCCGTAGCGCATTTCCCCGTCCCAGGGTTTGCCGAGGGCGTGGGTCTGGCGGTGGAAGTGCCGCAGCGACGCCTCGTCCGGGGCGGGCATGGTGCGCAGGATGCCGACCCCGCCCTGGAGCATGAGCGCGGCGGCGGCCATCCCGGTCATGAGTGAAATCTGGGCGTTCCAGTCCTCCACCGGCAGCGGCGGGGCCGCCACGATCCGGTAGCCGCCGTCGGGCAGCTGCTGGATTTCCTGTTCGGGCATATTCAGGCTCGCCCCGCCGCGCAGGCGTTCCAGCTCCACCCGCTTGATGCCCACTTCTTTCAGCAACTGCAGCACGGGCGCCGCGGTGCCGGCGTCGAGCTCGGCCTGGACACCCTTGTAGCTGAGCTTTGCGCGGCTGCGGACCTGCGCCCGGCGCACGAGGACCGAGGTCACCTCGGCTGCGGCGTCGAGCTCAAACTCCCAGACGAACGCAGCGCACAGTTGTCCGGCGAGCAGGCTGCCGGCGGCCTCGCTGATGATCTCCGGATGCAGCGGAATCCGGCCGTCCGGGGTGTAGAAGGTCTGGCCGCGGCGCCGGGTCTCGGCGTCGAGCGCCCCGCCCGGGGCGACAAAGGACGGGACGTCGGCGATGGCGTAGAACACCTTGTAGCCCCCGTCGCTCTGTTCGATGAACAGGGCCTGGTCGAGGTCGGTGGACGATGCCGGATCAATGGTCACGAACTCGACGTGCGTGAGGTCCAGGTCCGGCAGCTTGTGTTCGGCCACAGCTGCCTCCGCGTCGCGCAGCACGTCCTCGGGGAACGGGCCGGGCAATTCCAGCGTGGTGCGCAACGCCTTGAGAGCCCCGGCAAGCTGGTTCTGCTGCTCGTGGACACTGGGGGTCAGACGATGATGGGACACGAAAATCAGGGTAGCCCGATTTCCGCTATTAGTCTTGGATGATGAGCGCAACTGCGGACGATCCTGCCCTCTACAACAGCTTCCTGGCGGATCTGCTGGGAGTCATGGCGTACGGCGAGCTTTCCGCCTTCGAGCGGCTGTCCTCGAGTGCCGGGTATTCGCCCACGCTGCATGACCGTGCGGTGCTGGGCAGGATGGCGGTGATCGAATTCCAGCATTACGAACTTGTCCGGGCCCGGCTCGAGGACATGGGCCTGGACACGGAGGCTGCCATGCTGCCGTTCCAGCCCTCGGTGGACCACTTCCACGAGCGAACCCGCCCGGCGGACTGGTACGAAGCGCTGATGAAGGCCTACGTGATCGACACGGTTTCCGCGGACTTTTACCGCGCCGTCGGCCGGTACGTCGACGCTGGGACCAGGGAGCTGATCGGGCAGGTCCGTTCCACCGGCGAGTCCACGGCCGTGCTGCAGGAGCGCCTCAAGGCGGCCCTGGCCGATGACCCCCGGCTGGCGTCGCGCCTGGCGTTGTGGGCCAGGCGCCTGCTGGGCGAGGTCCTGACCCACGCCCAACGGGTCAGCCTCGAGCACGCGTTCCTCGGCGGGCTGTCTGGGCTGGACGACGCCGACGCGAGGGCGCTGGTCAGCGGCCTGACGTCCGAGCTCGCAGCGAACCACGCGCGCCGGATGGCAGAGCTGGGTCTCGCCGGGTAGGTACTGTTCTGGCGAGCGGGAAGCGCTAAATGCGGGCCAGGAACCGGCCTAGGACTCCGCGGCGTCCAGGGCCGCCAGCAGTGCACCCGCGGCGTGGGCGGGATCAGCGGCGTCGGTGATGGCCCGGACCACCACGATCCGCCGGGCGCCGGCCTCGACTACCTGCTCCACGTTGCTGAGGTCGATCCCGCCGATCGCGAACCACGGCATGACGCCGTCGACCTTGCCCGTTCCCTCCGCGTCCGCCCTGCCGATCGCCTGGGCGGCGTAACGCACCAGGTCGAGGCCGACGGCGGCGCGTCCCGGCTTGGTGGGCGTCGCCCACACGGGTCCCACACAGAAATAGTCGAGTCCCTTGCGGCCGGGCGAGGCAGCTATGGCGGCGTCCACCTGTTCCGGGCTGTGAGTGGACAGGCCGATCACGGCATCCTTGCCCAGGAAACCGCGGGCGGCGTCGAACGGAATGTCCTTCTGGCCGATATGGAACACCGGCGCGCCGGACAAGGAAGCGATGTCAGCCCGGTCATTGACGGCCCACAGCCGTCCGTGGCGCTCCGCTGCGGCGTGCAGGACCTCCAGAAGCTCCAGCTCCTCGGCCGCCTCGAGCGACTTGTCGCGTAACTGGATGATGTCCACACCGCCGGCGAAGGCGGCGTCCACGAAGTCCCCGAAGTCGCCGCGGTCCCTGCGGGCGTCGGTGCACAAGTAGAGGCGGGCGGTGGTGTGGAAGGGGTCCTGGCTCATGGGACCAGCCTAGTTCCTCTAAACTGGGCCCATACCGCGGGAGCCCGCAGCAGCCATGTCGCCGCTGCACGGCTGAGAGGGCGTCAGAGCCGACCGCTTGACCTGATCCGGCTAGTACCGGCGTAGGGAAGGACTTTTTCATGGGCGCACGAGCCGGCCGCGCAGCCGAAGCCGCAAATGACGCCGCCGCCCGGGTTTGTGACTCCGGGCCCGGGCCCGGGACCGCAGAGCGAATCCCCGCCGGGGAAATCACCGCCGAGGACATCACCGCAGACGTAGCCGTGATCGGCGGCGGGGTGATCGGCCATGGCATCGCCTTTGAGGCCAGCCGCGCGGGCCGGTCTGTGGTCCTGATCGATGACGCGCCCGGCAGCGGAGCCAGCTGGGCCGCGGCCGGCATGCTGGCCCCCGTCAGCGAGCTGCACTATCAGGAGGAGCAGCTCCTGGAACTGATGCTTGAGTCCTCCCGGCTGTGGCCCGGATTCGCTGCCGCGATCGGTGCAGCTGCCGGGATTGACGCCAGCGCCGGGATTGATGCCAGCGCCGACGGCAAGGAATGCCGGGCCGGTACCGGCTACCTGACGACGCCGACCCTGGCCGTGGGGGCCGACGCGGCGGACCGGCGCGCGCTCGCGGACCTGAGGGAAGTCCAGCGGGCCTGCGGCCTCACCGTGGAGCCACTGACAGTGCGGGAGGCACGCAGCCGGGAGCCCCTGCTGAGCCCAGGCATCTCGTGCGCCTTCGACATCCCGGCCGACCACCAGGTGGACCCCCGCCTGCTGCTCGCCCGGCTCGCCGGCGTACTTGCCGCGGAGAACGGCGGCAGCTTCGTCCGGCGGCGAGCGGCGGGGCTGCTGTGGCAGGACGGACAGGTTGCGGGCGTACGGCTGGCTGGTGGCGGTTCTGTGCGGGCTGCGGAAATCGTCGTCGCCAACGGGCTCGGCGCCGCCAGGCTCGAGGGGCTGCCCGCCGGACTGTCGCTGCCGCTGCGGCCCGTTTACGGCGACATCCTCCGGCTTCGCGTGCCCCAGCGTCTGTTGCCGCTGCTCACGGCCACCGTGCGGGGCATGGTGCGCGGCGTCCCCGTGTACATCGTCCCCCGCCAGGACGGCACCGTGGTGATCGGAGCCACCCAGCGCGAGGACGGACCGTCGGATCCCCACGCGGTTTCTGCCGGCGGCATCTACCAGCTGCTGCGGGACGCCCAGCAGCTGGTGCCCGCAGTCGCCGAACTGGAGCTGCTGGAAGCCACGGCGCGGGCCAGGCCCGGCACGCCCGACAACGCTCCGTTGCTGGGGCGGGTCGGGCGCCCGGACGGCGGGGACGTCCCGGGACTCATCATCGCCACAGGATTCTTCCGGCACGGCGTCCTGCTGACCCCCGCGGCTGCGGCCGTGTGCCGGCAACTCATGGACGGGACGCCGGACCCTCGCTGGGCCGGGTTCCGCCCCGACCGTTTTTCCCGCATCCCGGATACGTCCGGGGACAGCCCCAAGAAGGAAGCAGCATGAACATCAGACTGAACGGAACGGAGCAAAGCGTCGCCGACGGCGCCTCCGTCAGCACCCTCGTCAGCCAGCTCACGGGCCGGAGCATCGGCCACGACGGCCGGGCTGCCGACGGGGCCAAGCTCGGTGTCGCCGTTGCCCGCAACGCCGAAGTGGTGCCGCGCAGCCAGTGGCACGCCACAGCGCTCGCCGACGGCGACGACGTCGAACTTGTCACGGCAGTCCAGGGAGGATGACCAGCATGAACGAGACGACGTTGGCAGGTCCGCAGGCCGTACCGGTGACCGGGGCGGTGGCCGATCCGTTCGTGGTCGACGGCGTCAGCCTCGGCTCCCGCCTCATCATGGGCACCGGGGGTGCGCCGAGCCTGGACGGGCTGGGGGCGGCGCTTGTGGCCTCCGGGACGGAATTGACCACGGTGGCGATGCGCCGCTATTCGCCGGCGGAGACGGGCTCGCTGTTCCAGCTGCTCGAGGATCACCAGATCCGGGTGCTGCCCAACACGGCCGGCTGCTTCACCGCCAAGGATGCCGTCCTCACCGCCGAGCTGGCCCGGGAGGCCCTGGAAACAGACTGGGTCAAGCTCGAAGTCATTGCCGACGAGCACACCTTGCTGCCGGACGCAGTCGAACTCGTCGACGCAACCGAACAGCTCGTGGCCCGCGGCTTCAAGGTCTTCGCCTACACCAACGACGACCCCGTGCTTGCCCTCCGGCTCGAAAACCTCGGAGCGACGGCCGTGATGCCGCTGGGTTCCCCGATCGGCACCGGCCTGGGCATCCTGAACCCGCACAACATCGAGCTGATCGTCTCCCGAGCGTCCGTGCCCGTGGTGTTGGATGCCGGGATCGGTACGGCATCGGACGCGGCCCTAGCGATGGAACTCGGTTGCGACGCCGTGCTGCTGGCCACGGCCGTGACCCGGGCGCAGAATCCCGTGCTCATGGGCGAGGCCTTCAAACACGCCGTCATGGCCGGTAGGCTGGCAAAAAAGGCTGGCAGGATCCCGCGCCGCGAGCACGCCTTGGCGTCCTCGGCGATGGAAGGCCGGGCCGAATTCCTCTGAGTCCGGCCGCTCGGGGGAGGCCGCCGGTCTTGTCGGCCAACCAGCCAAGGAGACCGTCATGGCAGCCACGGATGACATCCTCACCCGCCCCCAGATCGACGAAGCGCTGGCGGGCCTGCCGGACTGGCGGTACCGCCTCGGCGGGCTGGTGACCGTGTACAAGGCGCCGACGGCGGCCGCGGCACTCGAGCTGATCGCCGCCGTCGGGCGCCTCGCCGAAGAGCAGAACCACCACCCGGACCTGGACTGGCGCTACAACCGGGTCTTTCTTCGCTACAGTTCCCATGACGCCGGCACCGAGGTGACGCCTCGGGACGTCAAAGCGGCGACGGCGGCCAGCGTGGCGGCCGCCGCAGTCGCTGCCACCGCGCAACCGGGGCTGTACCGGACCGTGGAAGTAGTCATCGACTCGGACAATCCCGCCGGGATTTCGGAAGTCTGGCGGGTCGCCCTCGGTTACCGCAAGGGCAGGTTCGGGGATCTCACGGACCCCTACAGCCGCGGCCCCTCGCTCCGGTTCCAGGAAACCCCCACCCCGAACGCCAACCGCATCCATCTGGACATCCACCGGAGCAAGGCCGAATCCGGCCCCGTACTGGACCAGACCGCGGCTGTCGGGGCCTCAACGAACCGTGACCACGCACCCAACTGGGTGGTGGTCACGGATGCGCAGGGAAACCGGCTTTGCCTGTGCACCGAAGACGGCCACGGACCGGACCTGCCGGCGTAGGGCCATGCCCTGCCGGTGTCCCGGCTGCCGGTGCCCCCAGACGGGGCCGCTAGAGCTTCAGGATGGTGGTGAGCCGCTCGGTGTCCTGTCGGCTCCGGGTCTTGCCGAGATACACCACGGCCGCGATCGAGGCCGCAGCGCCCAGGACCATCGGCAGGATCCACGGGATCCAGGTCAGGCCCGGCTGGTAGCCGAGTCCGGCCGCAATGAAGATGATCCAGCTCAGCATGCCCACGGATGCAGCGACTCCGGCCGGGACGCTGACGCCGTATTTCGTGTGCCGCTTGTCGTTGGCCCACACCACGAAGCCCGCGGCAACGGTCACCAGGGCAACCACAATCAGGGAAAGCATTCAGGACACCTCACGCTGGTGAAGAAAACGACAGTGAATAACTGGTTATGAAGAAAAACGACAGTGAAAACGGTCTTGATGGATTCAGCCCGGGAGACTGCTCCACCGGCGGCCGCGCGCCGGCCGGTGCTAGAGGGCGCCGAAGCCGACGCGGCGGGCCTCTTCTGCTCCGATTTCCACGTAGCCCAAGACATTGGCGGGGACGATCACCAGACGGCCTTTGTCGTCCTTCAGCCGCAGTTCGCCGCCCTTGGCGATCGCCTCGCCCACTACCTTGGCGACGGCGTCGGCGTCTTCGGTCGATTCAAGGACAATTTCGCGGCCAATGTTCTGAATACCAATCTTTACTTCCACAGCAAGGCCTCCCAGCCAATCAACGTCCAAAAAATGTCTAAGGTCAATCTCTATTTGTAGTCTAGGTCTCTTTGGGGAAGCGGGAGATTCCGCGCCAAGCTAAACGGTAGATGAGGTCGCTGGCCACATCGAGGTCCAGGTTCCCGTCCGTTTCCAGCCAGTACCGGGCGCTCACGTGGGCCATTCCGGCGAGTCCGCGGCCCAGCAGCTGGGCTTCCAGTTCGGGCAGCTTGGTGTCCTCGGCGATGACGCGGGCGACGGCGTCGGCAAAGGTCTTGTTGAAGGTTTCCAGCCGTGCACTGACGTCGGGATCGTTGATCAGGTCCGATTCGAAGACGAGCCGGTGGGCCTGGTCGTCGTGGGCGATGAAGCGGAAGTAGGCGCGCATGACCGCCTGGACGCGTTCGTCATTGTCCGTGGTGGAATTCAGGGCGCCAAGTAACAGATCGATCAGCTTGCTGAGGTGACTGTCCAGCAGCGCCAGGTAGAGGTCCCGCTTGGAAGGGAAGTGCTGGTACAGCACCGGCTTGCTGACGTGGGCGGTCTCGGCGATCTCGTCCATGGCGGCACCGTGGTAGCCGTTCGCCACGAAAACTTCCTGCGCAGCCGCAAGCAGCTGTGCCCGGCGTTCGTCACGGGGGAGGCGTGCCGAGCGCTGTCCGCTCCGCGTCTGCCCGGCCGGCGGCTTGCCGGTCTCGTTCCGCTCCACCGGTGCCTGATGAACCACTGTCGGCCTTCTTTCGTTATTCACCCCATTGCGCGCAATGGCACTCACCTGCATTTGTACTGAACTACCTTGCACTCAATTACACCTTACGCGCGGGTAATATGACCTGGTGGTATCTTCGGGCATAGATTGAAGTATGGCTTCCAAGTTCACCGCCACCGGTGCCCCCGCAACCCCCCAGACGCAGCTGGATCCGCGGCCCGGACCGCTGGTTGACCCGGCAGGGGATCTCAGCCCCGACGAGGTGGAACGGTACTCGCGCCACCTGATCATTCCGGAGATCGGCGCGATCGGCCAGCGACGCCTCAAGAACGCCAAAGTTCTTGTGATCGGGGCCGGCGGCCTTGGCTCCCCGGCCCTGCTCTATCTCGCCGCCGCCGGGGTCGGCACCCTCGGCATCGTCGACGACGACGACGTCGACCTCAGCAACCTCCAGCGCCAGATCATCCACGGCGTCGCGGATGTGGGCCGGGCCAAAATCGAGTCCGCCCGCGATGCCATTGCGGCCCTGAACCCGCTCGTGGACGTCCGGCTCCACAACGTCCGCCTCGACGCGACCAACGCACTGGAACTCTTCGCCGGCTACGACCTCATCCTCGACGGCGCCGACAACTTTGCCACCCGCTACCTCGTCAACGACGCCGCCGCCATCCTCGGGAAGCCCTACGTCTGGGGATCGATCTTCCGCTTCGACGGCCAGGTCAGCGTCTTTTGGGAACAGTACGGGCCCACCTACCGGGACCTCTACCCGGAGGCGCCGCCGGCCGGGTCCGTGCCGTCCTGCGGCGAAGGCGGCGTGTTCGGCATGCTGTGCGCCGCCGTCGGAGCGCTGATGGTGACCGAGGCCGTCAAGCTGATCACCGGCGTCGGCCGTTCCCTGCTGGGCCGGCTGGCGCTCTATGACGCGCTGGGCGGCACCTGGCGCGAGATCAAGGTGGCCCGGGACCCCGAGGCAGCGCGCATCACGGAACTTACGGATTACGAGGCATTCTGCGGCATCACGCCAACGGCGGATGCCGGCACCGAGCACACCGTGACGGCGACCCAGCTCGCCACCATGCTGGCCTCGCGCAAGGCCGGCCTGAAGGACTTCCACCTCGTGGACGTGCGGGAGCCAGGGGAATATGAGATCGTCCGCATTGACGGGTCGGTGCTGATCCCGCAGGGCCGCATCCTTGCCGGGGAAGCGTGGCAGGAACTGCCCCAGGATGCCGAAATCGTCTTCCACTGCAAGGGCGGGACACGTTCCGCCGCCGTCCTGTCCGCAGCCCGCGCTGCCGGGTACGAGCGCGTCAGCCACCTCGAGGGCGGCATTCTCGCCTGGGTGCGGGACGTGGAACCCGGGAAGCCGGTGTACTGAGGCCTTGTACTAGGCCTTGTACTGAGGCCTTGTACTAGGGCCATCCGGCCGGCCACGGCGCCGCCCGGAATAAACTCCCCGCCGAACGGTGCCCTCCAACGAAAGGCCTGGTCATGAGCGAGGAAAACACGCTGACGTCCCAGCGGAAGGTTGGCTCCGGCTTTGGCCGGGATTCGACGGCGGCCGAGGTCATTGCCGGCATCGACCTGACCGGGAAGACCGCGATTGTCACGGGCGGCTACTCGGGGCTGGGCCTGGAGACCGTGCGGGCACTGGCCTCCGCCGGCGCCGCCGTTGTGGTCCCGGCCCGGCGGCCGGAGCACGCCCGCGAAGTCCTCGCTGCGGCCGGGCTTACGCCGGCAACCGAAGATGGCGATGTCAGCGTCGCCCAACTGGAAGTTGCCGAACTGGATCTGGCGGACCTGGCCAGTGTGAAAGAGTTCGCCGCCGGCTTCCTGGCCGGAGCGGCGCCCCGAGCAGGCCGCAGCGCAGGCCGCAGCCTGGACATCCTGATCAACAACGCCGCCATCATGGCGAATCCGGAGCGCAGGGTGGGGCCCGGCTGGGAATCGCAGTTCGCCACGAACCACCTGGGCCATTTTGTCCTCACCAACCTGCTCTGGCCGGCGCTTGCCGCGGCGCAGGGAGCGCGCGTAGTCTCGCTGTCCTCGACCGGCCACAAGCTCTCGGCGATCCGTTTCGATGACATCAATTTCGACGCCGGCTACGACAAGTGGCGGGCCTACGGCCAGGCCAAGACGGCCAACGCGCTCTTCGCCGTCCAGCTCGACGCCCTGGGCCGGGACTTTGGCGTGCGCGCCTTCGCCGTGCATCCCGGCGGGATCATGACGGAACTGCAGCGGCACCTGCCGCGGGAGGAGATGGTCGCCGCGGGCTGGATGGATGAGCACGGCCGGCTCGACCCGCGCTTCAAAACACCCGCGCAGGGCGCCGCCACCTCGGTCTGGGCCGCGACGGCGCCGGCGCTCAAGGGAATGGGCGGCGTCTACTGCGAGGACTGCGACATCGCCGAACCCACGGTGCAGGGATCGCCGGAGGCGAGGATCAGGGGCGTGGACGCCCATGCGGTGGACCGCGAGGCTGCCGCACACCTATGGCAGGTGTCGGCCGAAATGACCGGAATCAACGCTTTCCCCGGATAAGCCGCGGACGGCGGAGGGGCTGCTAAGCGGTTTCGCGTGCAGCTACGCGGCCCAGGGGCTGCTAAGCGGTTTCGCGGATGTCGTTCGCGCCAGAGATGTGGTCCCGAGCGCCGTGGTCGCCCGGGTTGTGGACAGAGGAGCTGTGGTCCACGGGGCATGCGGCCCCGGAACCGGCAGCACCTGCGGCCGCTGTGCCGGGGGAGGGCTCCACCGTGATGCCGTACAGGGCCTCGAGAGCGGCAACGTAGGCGTCCTGCTGTCCGTTGGAAGCCATTTCGCGGGCCCGGACGGTGGGGACGTGCAGCAGTTGTTTCACCATGCGGCGAAGGGCGAATTCGACTTCCTCGGCGGCGGCGGTGCAGCCGTGCCGGGCCCGGACCTTTTCCATTTCCGCGTCCAGGACGTTCATCGTGTGGCGGCGCAAGGCGACGATTGCCGAGTCCACGGACCGTGCCTCGCGCTCCTGCTCGAAGGCGCTGGCCGCCCCGGACACGATGCTGCTGGCCTGCTCGAGCGACTCGGCCTGTTCCTGCGGGGCGGCGAGCCGGACAGATTCGAGCGTGAGCAGTTCGACGCCGTCGAGGTCGCCGACGGCGGGGTCGAAGTCATGGGTCAGCGCGAGGTCGATCGCGATGAGCGGCTGGGGCGAGTTCGCCCGCATCCGGGCGAGGTCGTCGGCCTCGACCCGGCTGTCGGAGCCGCTGCAGCCGATCATGACGTCGGCCGCGGCAACTGCGGCCGGAAGCGTGTCCTCGTCCAAGGCTGTGCCGCCCCTGGTGGCGACGAAGCCGGCGGCGCGGCCGGAGGACGAATAGACATAAACATCGGTGCAGCCGCGTTCGCGCAGCAGGGACATGGTGGCTCCGGCGTAGGCGCCGGTCCCGAAGACCACGGCTTTCTTGGCGGACCAGTCCGGGTTTTCCGACAGATCCGTCGCAAGATCCAGCGCCACGGACACGATGGACAGGCCGCGCGACCCCAGCGCCGTCTGGGCGCCGACGTCCTTGGCGGTCTTGGAGGCGGCCTGGAACAGCCGGACCAGGCCGGAGCTGGCCGTGCCTTCGTGCTGGGCCGTGATCAAGGCGCGGCGGACCTGCCCGGCAATTTCGCGTTCGCCGACCACGGCGGAGTCCAGTCCGGAACTAACCGCGAAGAGGTGCTGGCTGACCTCGGCGCCCGTCCGAGTGCTAAAGGCGCGCGAGACGAGCTGGTCGTTGAGTCCGCTGGCTCCGCTGATCTGGGCGATGAGGGCCGCCCGGGCCGCGGCAATCGCGTCAGGATGGGGGGCTTCGCCGTAGATTTCCAAGCGGTTGCAGGTGGCAAGGACAACGGCACCCGCCACGGCCGGCGATCCGGCGAGGGCGGATGTGGCGAGCCCGGAAGCGCCGGTGCTCAACTGAGCAACGGTTTCGAGGTCGATGTCGGCGTGTGTAGCCACCAATGAAAAAAGAACCACAGCATCACCATCATAGCTTTTTCGCGCCCCTGTAGAACAACTGTCCGGGCGTGGGCTCAGGCACGCTGGTCCGTGATTCCCGCCACGGTGCAGCACTCGTGGTCAGTGTGGCGGCCGGCGTGACAGGCTGTCGTTATCTTTTGGGCACAAATTTGGGCACAATCGAAGTCATGACTCCAAGCGCTGCGGCACGTGCCGGCACGACCACATCCAGTACGTCCGAAGTCGGCCCAGCCGATAATGCTGCCAACGAAGGCGCCCTCGCAGGCGCCGCCGGCGGCCTCGATGCCGGGCACCCGCTGATGGACGGCCGCACCGCAGGCTCCCCGCTGATTACCGCCTACCGCGGCGGCAAGCCCTCCCGCCGTCCGGTCTGGTTCATGCGCCAGGCCGGCCGCTCGCTGCCCGAATACCTCAAGATCCGGGAGGGCGTCGCGATGCTGGACTCGTGCCTGCGCCCGGAGCTGGCGTCCGAGATCACCCTGCAGCCGGTCCGCCGCCACGACGTCGATGCCGCCATCTTCTTCTCGGACATTGTCATCCCGCTCAAGCTGGCCGGCATCGGCGTCGACATCGTGCCCGGCGTCGGACCCGTCCTGGACAAACCGGTCCGCACGGCCGCCGATGTTGCCGCCCTGCCGCAGCTGACCTGGGAGGCCCTGGAGCCCATCCGCGAAGCCGTCCGGCTCACGGTGGCCGAACTCGGCAACACCCCGCTGATTGGCTTCGCCGGCGCTCCCTTCACCCTCGCCGCTTACATGGTGGAAGGCAAGCCTTCCCGCGATCACCTCGGACCGCGCACCATGATGCACGCCGACCCCGAGACCTGGACTGCCCTGGCCAACTGGGCCGCCGATGCCTCCGGAATGTTCCTCCGCGCCCAGCTGGAAGCCGGCGCCTCCGCCGGCCAGCTGTTCGACTCCTGGGCAGGTTCGCTGGGACTTGCCGACTACCAGCGCTTTGTTGCACCAGCGTCTTCCCGTGCCCTGGACCATGTCCGGCACCTTGGCGCACCGCTGATCCACTTCGGCACCGGCACCTCGGAACTGCTCGTCGCGATGCGCGACGTCGGCGTCGACGTCGTGGGGGTCGACTACCGGCTACCGCTGGACGAAGCCAACCGCCGCCTCGGCGGCACCGTTCCGCTGCAGGGCAACATCGACCCGGCCCTGCTCTCGGCGCCGTGGGAGGTCCTCGAAGCGCATGTCCGCGACGTGATCGCGGCCGGCTCCGCGGCGCCCGGGCACGTCCTGAACCTCGGCCACGGCGTGCCGCCCGAAACGGATCCCGCGGTGCTCACGCGCGTCGTCGAACTCATCCACTCCATCGCTCCGGAGTAAGGGCGTGGACGCAGGCGCCGCCGGGACTCCCAGGGAAGGCACCGCCGTCGTGATCGGGGGCGGGATCTCCGGCCTGCTTGCGGCCCGGGAGTTCGCCCGCGCCGGCGTCCACACCACCGTCCTGGAAGCCGGCGAGGCCTGGGGCGGCTGCGTCGGCAGCCATGCCGTGGCCGGATTGACCCTGGACAGCGGGGCGGAGTCGTTCGCCACCCGCACCGCAGCGGTAGCGGATCTCGCCGCGGAACTGGGGCTGGCCGGCGAGATCGTCGCGCCCAACCCCGGCGGCGCCTGGGTCCAGCTGCCCGACGGCCCCCGGGAACTGCCCAAGACCGGCGTGCTGGGCATCCCGGCCAACCCATGGGATCCGGAAGTCCGTCGGTCGCTGGGCCTGCTGGGTTCCCTCCGCGCCTCCATCGACGCCGTGCTGCCGGCCTCGCTGGGCACCGCGGCCGAGGCCACGAGCGTGTCAGCACTGGTCCGCCGGCGGATGGGCAGGCGGGTCCTCGACCGACTCGTGGCACCGGTTGTCGGCGGCGTCCACTCGGCCGATCCCTCAGTGCTCGACGTCGACATGGTGGCCCCCGGACTGCGGGCCGGCATCCGTCAGCACGGTTCCCTCGCCGCCGCCGTCGCGGCCCAGCGCAGGGGAGCGCCGGCCGCCACAGCCGGGCCGGCCGGGTCTGCGAAAGCCCAGTCCGACGGGCTCCAGAAGGCCGGATCCGCCGTCGCCGGCCTGCGCGGCGGAATGCACAGCCTCGTCGCCGCCCTGCTCGCCGATCTGCGCCAGCGCGGCGTCACCCTGCTCAGCGGCACCCCGGTCCGGTCAGTGCAGCGCACAGCCGACGGCTGGCGCGTGGCCACGGACCAGACCGTTTTCGACGCCGGGCTCCTCGTGGTTGCGGTCGAGGGTCCCGCCGCCGTCGGGCTGCTCGAGGGAACCCTGCCGGAACTTGCCGGCCTCCGCCCCGACGCCGGACCCGATGTCAGCCTGGTCACCCTGGTGGTGGACCTCCCCGCCCTTGACGCGGCGCCACGCGGCACCGGCGTGCTCGTGGCGCCGCAGAGTCCTGGCGTGCAGGCCAAGGCGCTGACCCACGCCACCGCAAAATGGGCGTGGCTGGCGGAGCGGGCAGGCCCGGGAAGGCATGTGCTCCGGCTCTCCTACGGGCGCGCTGTTGCCCCCGGGGCTGTTACTCCCCGGGCAGTGCCGCAGTCCCGCGGCGGGGAAGCGGCCGCAGCGCCGCGCTCTGACGATGAACTGTTCCGCGCCGCGCTGGCTGACGCGTCGGCCCTGCTTGCCGTTCCCGTCAGCGCCGGGGATGTGGAGGGCTGGGACGTGGTCCGCTGGGCCGGTGCGCTGCCCTTTGCGTCCCTGGGCCACAGGCAGCGTGTCGCGGCCGTCCGGAGTATCTGTGCCGCGGACGGCACGCTTGCCGTGGTGGGTGGCTGGCTGTCCGGCAACGGCCTGGCCGCGATCGTGGCCGACACCCCCCGGCAGGTCCGCACGCTGTTGTCCTGAACGCGGCTGCCCTGGATGCGGCTGCCTGGGAGCTGCTGCCCTGGATGCGGCTGCCCTGCCCTGCCGCGGCCGCAACAAACCCGTTTCTCGAGTCCCAAACGCACCCTCAGTAACAGGAATAACAGCGGCTCCAAGGGCACCCTGAACCTCTCCGGTCCCGTGGGTTTCGTGCCGGATTTCCGCGGTTTTTGCAAGTTTTTCCTCCCGGTCTATTCCGGCTAGGCTCGATGACCATGGTTATTTTCAGGTCCAAGGTGTCAACAACGAAGACCGGGCGCCATTGGGGCCTTCGACGCGGCGCGGCGGCAGTCGCGCTTGGGGCGGTACTGGCTGCGACCGCAGGGGTACCGGCCTCAACTGCGGCCACGGGGTTGTCCGCGGCGGCATCCACCGCGCCGTCGGCGCAGGGCTCGCTGACCCTGGGCCTCGATGACGTGCTGGACGGCCTGCTGGGCTCCACGACGACGCCGAGCCCCTCGCCGTCCTCCGGCTCGGACGAGGCCACCCCGTCGCGGCCACCGTCGCACGGCAGCAGCCCGGAACCCAGCGACCCTGAGCCGAGCGAACCCCAACCGAGCGAACCGGAACCGAGCGAGCCAGAACCGAGCGAGCCCAGCGATCCTGAGCCCACGGCCCCGGGCACCAGCACCCCGTCCGCGACAGCTGCGCCGCCGGCCGCGCCGGCGCCACCCGCGGCCCCCGGCGCCGCCGGGCCGCCCGCCGCAGGCGGGTCCGCCGGGTCCGCTCCAACCGCGCAGGCCCCCGGCCAGCCTGCCCCGGGCAGCGGCGGCCCCGTCCAGGCCGAGGCCCAGCCCGGAGCCGCCGTGCCGGCCGCGGGCAGCGGCACCGGCACGCAGGCGTCGCCGTCGAATCCGGCCTCAATGCAGCCTTCCCCGGCCGGTTCAAGCACCGCCGAATCGACCACCTCGCCGGCCCCGGCCAAGGGTCACTCCGGCAAAACCTCCCTGCAGGCCACATCGGCGGTGGAACCCGCCGGGCCGTCCCCACTGATCGGCTGGGGAATCTGCCTCGTGGCACTCTCGCTTGGCGCCGGCGTCGCGGTCGTCCGGATGCGCCGGGCCTGACGGCACTAGCGTCGCGCCAGCTCCCGCTGGCCAGCCGGGCGTGGACCACCCCGCCGGGTGTGAAATAAAGCACTTCTACGCGTTGTAGAAGTGCCTTTTTTCGACTTAGCTGGGGAGAGGAGGCAGACTGGTATGCATGAGCCACACTTCTGCCGAATCTGTCACTAAAACCGGAATGTCAGTCCCCGGAGAATCAGTCGCCGGGGCAACGGCGCCCGAAGATTCAACTGAGCAGTTCTTCACCCTCTGGACCGTTTTAAGCGGTCCGCGGACATCTTGCGCGGCGCGGATGCAGCCGAAGACTTCGAAGTTCTGATGAAAAGTCTCGCCGACGCCGGCGTTGTCCACCGCGGCAGCTATGACGTCTCGGCGATGCGGGCCGACGCGGACATCATGGTCTGGCTGCATGGTCCCCGGCCGGAAGCGCTGCAGCGGGCAGTCCGGGACATCCGGCGCAGCAAGCTGTTCGCCGGCACGGAGATCGTCTGGTCGGCCATGGGCGTGCACCGCGAGGCCGAGTTCGCCAAGAACCACACCCCGGCGTTCTCCCGCGGCGTGGAACCTGCAGAGTGGCTCTGCGTCTACCCGTTCGTCCGCTCCTACGAGTGGTACCTCCTCCCGGACGCCGAGCGCGGCGCCATGCTCCGCGACCACGGCATGCTGGGCCGCGAGTTCCCCCAGGTCATTTCCAACACGGTCTCCTCCTTCGCCCTGGGCGATTGGGAATGGATCCTCGGACTGGAGGCACCCGAACTCGTGGACCTCGTGGACCTGATGCGCCACCTCCGGGCCACCGAAGCCCGGCACCATGTCCGGGAAGAAATCCCGTTCTACACCGGACGCCGCGTCACCGCCGCCGAGATCGCCGAGGTCCTTGCATGAGTCCGTTGGATCCCCAGGAATCCGCCGCCTCAGTAACCGCCGTGAATCCCGTCACCGAGGCCGGCCGGATCGCCCCCAAGGAGTACGACGCCGTGCTCCTCGCCTCCTTCGGCGGACCCGAAGGCCAGGAGGACGTCATCCCGTTCCTCCGCAACGTCACCCGTGGCCGCGGCATCCCCGACGAACGGCTCGAAGAGGTCTCGCACCACTACCGCGCCAACGGCGGCATCAGCCCCATCAACCAGCAGAACCGTGAGCTCAAGGCCGGCCTCGAGGCCGAACTCGCCGCCCGCGGCATCGGGCTGCCCGTGTTCTGGGGCAACCGCAACTGGGACCCGTACATCCCGCAGACCCTGCAGGAGATCTACGACGCCGGCCACCGCAAGGTCCTCATGCTCACCACGAGCGCCTACTCCTGCTACTCCAGCTGCCGCCAGTACCGCGAGGACATCGGCATGGCGCTGACGGAAACCGGGCTCGACGGCAAGCTCGAGGTGGACAAGGTGCGCCAGTACTTCGACCACCCCGGTTTCGTGGAACCCTTCATCGAGGGCACCGCCGCCGGCCTCGCCGACGTCCGTGCCCAGCTGGCCGCGGCCGGCACCCCGGACGCCCCCGTGCACATCTTGTTCGCAACGCACTCCATCCCGACCCGCGACGCAGAGGCCGCCGGGCGGTCCAAGGACGAGCCCCGCCAGTTCGAGGAAGACTCCGCCTACGCCGCGCAGCACCTGGCCTCCGGCAACGAGATCATCCGCCGGGTGGAGGCCGAGACCGGCCTGACCGCACCGTGGTCGCTCGTCTACCAGTCCCGCTCCGGCGCCCCGCACGTGCCGTGGCTTGAACCGGACATCAACGACGCCATCGAGGAGCTCGCAGGCCAAGGCATCAAGGGCATCGTGATCGTGCCGCTGGGCTTCGTCAGCGACCACATGGAAGTGGTCTGGGACCTGGACACCGAGGCGCTCGAGACCTGCGCCAGGCTGGACCTGGCCGCCACCCGCGTCCCCACGCCCGGAACGCACCGCAAGTTTGTCGCCGGGCTCGTGGACCTCATCTGCGAACGGACCGCTTCGAACAACATCGCCGAGCGGCCGCACATGACCAAGCTCGGCCCCTGGTACGACGTCTGCCGGCCCGGCTGCTGCGCGAACTTCCGCGGGGAGAAACCCGCCATCGCCGGAGCCGACACCACAGTCGGGACCGGGCACGATCCCTACCCGGCCGCACCCACTGCTGCGGGCACGGCTGCGGCGTCGGGCCGGGTGACCCCATGACCGTCCGGATCGGCACCCGCGCCAGCAAGCTGGCCCTGACCCAGACCCAGCAGACCGCGGACCAGCTGGCCGCCGTCGGCGGGTTCCCTGTCGAGCTCGTCCACATCCGGACCGAAGGCGATGTCCTCAAGGGCTCGCTGTCCCAGATGGGCGGCACCGGCGTCTTCGTCGCCGCGCTCCGCGACGCCCTGCTGCAGGACAAGTGCGACGTCGCCGTGCATTCGCTCAAGGACCTCCCGACCGGTCCCGCCTTGGGGCTGACCCTCGCGGCCACGCCGAAACGCGTCGACGTCCGGGACGTGCTGTGCGCCCGCGACGGGCTCAAGCTCGCCGACCTGCCGAGGGCGCGACCGTCGGCACCGGCTCCCCGCGCCGCGCGGCACAGCTCCGCGCCGTGCGTCCGGACCTGGACATCCGCGACATCCGCGGCAACGTGGACACCCGGCTGGGCCGCGTCCCCGGACTGGCTGGCAACACGACCGACGCCGTCGTGGACGGCAAGTCCTGCGACCTCGACGCCGTCGTCCTCGCCGCCGCCGGACTGCAGCGGATCGGCCGGCTCGACGCGGTCAGCGAGTACCTCGAGACGGACATCATGCTGCCTGCCGCCGGTCAGGGTGCCCTGGCGATCGAATGCCGCACCGCCGATGCGCCCCGCAGGGCCGGGTCCACGGAAGGCTCCCAGGGCGTACTGGCGCAGGCCTTGGCGGCCCTCGATGATCAGGACACCCGGCTCGCCGTCACGGCCGAACGAGCTTTGCTGGCCCGCCTGGAGGCCGGATGCGCCGCCCCCGTGGGCGCCTACGCCTACCGCAAGGGCAGCATGCTGTACCTCGAGGCGGTGGTCTGCGCCGTCGACGGCACGGCGATCGTCCGCGACAAGAAGGCCACCGATGGCCTCACCGAGGTCGGGGCAACGCTGCTCGGGATCGAACTGGCGGAAGTCCTGCTGGCCCGCGGCGCCGCCGAAATCGCGGACCTGGCAGCTTCCTGAACCGCGGATTCCACACTTCATGGGACGGCACAGCGACCGCAATCACACGGGCGGGCCACCCGGCATGAGGGTGCCGGAGGGCGCCCGCGTGCTGGTTGCCCGCAGCCCGGACCGGGCCGGGGAGCTCGTCACGGCCCTTCGCCGCGTCGGCGCCGAGCCCTTGCTCCTGCCGCTGATCGACTTCGAGCAGGCCAGCGACCAGCACTCCCTGGACGTCGCCTTCGACGCTCTCGGCGCCGGGGCCTACACGTGGCTCGTGATCAGCAGCGTGACCACCGTCCAGGCTCTTGAAGCGAAAGCCGCCGAACGCGGTGCCTCCCTCAGCAGCTGGCTGCCCGGCAGCATCCTCGTGGCCACGATCGGCCCGGCGACCCGCAGTTTCCTGGAATCCCGGGGCATCAGCGTCGACCTTGCACCCACGGGCCAGCAATCCGGGACGGGCCTGCTCGACATCTGGCCCGCGAACCAGGGCAGCGTGCTCCTGCCCCAGGCCGACATTGCCGACCCGCGGCTCCGTAAGGGCCTCGCGGCGCGGGGTGCCGCCGTCCAAGCCGTCACCGCCTACAACACTGTCGACTATCCGGCCGATCCGCGCCGGGCCCTGCCCGCCTTCCCGCCGGCCATGCCGCAACGCACCGGTGCAGCAGGGCAGGACGCGACACCGCCCACCGTGCTCACCACGGCCGAGGCGAAAGCGGAAGTCGGTGCCGGCCGGCTGCACGCCGTCGTTGCCGCCTCGCCCAGCGCCGCCCGCCGCATCCACGCGGACCTCGCCCCGCTGGGCAACTGCCGTTTCGTCGCCATCGGACGCTCGACGGCGGCCGAGGCGGCCTCGCTCGGACTGACGGTCGACGCCGTCGCCCAGGAGCCGACGGCGTCCGGCCTGGTGGCCGCCGTCGTCCGGTCCCTCGACCACCAGCACTCTCCACCTCATCCGTCAGTCGCAGAGCCCTCAGCAAAGGACACCATATGAGCTTCCCGACCCACCGCCCACGCCGGCTCCGCACCACCCCGGCCATGCGCCGGCTGACGGCTGAACACCGGCTCTCGGCCTCGGAGCTCATCCTGCCGGCCTTCATCCGCGAAGGCCTGACCGAGCCCAACCCGATCACCTCGATGCCCGGCGTACAGCAGCACACCACCGATTCGCTCCGACGGGCCGCGGCCGAGGCCGTGCAGCTGGGCGTCGGCGGCATCATGCTGTTCGGCGTCCCCGCCGCCCGGGACGCGCGCGGCACGGCCTCCTTGGACCCTAACGGTGTGCTGAACAAGGCCATCCGGGACGTACGGGCCGAGGTCGGCGACGAACTCGTGGTCATGAGCGACGTGTGCCTCGACGAATTCACCGACCACGGCCACTGCGGCGTCCTGGACGCCAACGGCTACGTCGACAACGATGCGACCCTGGAGATCTACGGCCAGATGGCGGTCGCACAGGCCGAGGCCGGCGCCCATGTCCTCGGCCCCTCCGGCATGATGGACGGCCAGGTCGCCGTGATCCGGCAGGCCCTCGAGGACGCCGGGCACGCCAACACCGCCATCATGGCCTACGCCGCGAAGTATGCCTCCGCGTTCTACGGCCCGTTCCGCGAGGCCGTCGACTCGCAGCTGACCGGCGACCGCCGCACTTACCAGATGGACGCCGCCAACCGCCGGGAGGCGAGCCTCGAGGTGGACCTGGACCTGGCTGAAGGCGCCGACATGGTCATGGTGAAGCCTGCCATGAGCTACCTGGACATCCTCGCCGACGTCGCCGCCATGAGCCCCGTCCCCGTGGCCGCCTACCAGATTTCCGGCGAGTACTCGATGATCGAGGCCGCCGCCGCGAACGGCTGGATCGACCGCCGGGCCGCCATCACCGAGTCCGTCCTGGGCATCAAGCGCGCCGGCGCCAACATGGTGCTCACCTACTGGGCGAGCGAGCTCGCCGGCTGGCTGAAGGAATCCCGGTGAGCGCTGCCCCCGAGACCCGGCCCGCCAATCCCACTGCCCCGGTAGGGTCCAACCGCATCCTCCTCGGCCTGAACACCTTCGGCGACGTCGGCGTCTTCCCGGACGGCCATCCCGTCCCGCACGCGCAGGTCCTGCGGCAGCTCCTGGAACAGGCCGAACTCGCGGACGAGGTCGGCCTGCACGCCTTCGCGGTGGGGGAGCACCACCGCCGCGACTTCGCGGTCTCCGCCCCGGAGGTCTTCCTGGCCGCGGCGGCCGCGCGCACCAAGAACATCCGGCTCGGTTCCGCAGTGACAGTGCTCAGCTCCGATGACCCGATCCGGGTCTTCCAGCGCTTCGCCACGGTGGATGCCATCTCCAGCGGCAGGGCCGAGGTCATGCTGGGCCGCGGGTCCTTCATCGAATCCTTCCCGCTGTTCGGCCTCGACCTGGCCGACTACGAGGTCCTCTTCGAGGAAAAGCTCGAGCTCTTTGACAAGGTCCGGGCGCAGAAACCGGTCCGCTGGGAGGGACGCACCCGGCCGGCCATCAACGGCCTGAGCGTCTATCCGCCGCTGGAACACCACCTTCTGCCGACCTGGATCGGCGTCGGCGGCACCCCCGAGTCTGTGCTGCGCTGCGCCGAGTACGGCTACCCCATCATCTTCGCGATCATCGGCGGCCAGCCGCGGTCCTTCGCGCCCCTGGCCAACCTCTACCGCGAGGCCATGGCCAAGTACGGGCACCCGATGCAGCAGATGGCGACGCATTCACCCGGTCACGTTGCCGCCACGGATGAGGACGCCCGGGAGGAGTTCTTCCCGCACTGGCTCGAGCAGCGCAATAGGATTGGGTCCGAACGCGGCTGGGGTCCGGCCAGCCGGGGCGAGTTCGACGCGATGTGCACGCCCGAGGGAGCCCTCTATGTCGGCTCGCCGGAAACCGTGGCCGCGAAGATCGCCCTGCTCAAGAAGAATCTGGGCGTGGACCGCTTTGATCTCAAGTACAGCAACGGCACCCTGCCGCACCCGGCCATGATGCGCTCCATCGAACTGTTCGGCACCGAAGTGGCGCCCCGCGTGGCCGCGCTGCTGGGCGCGCAATGACCTGGCCGCGAACTGAAAGAATAGGAACCATGACTTCCAGCAT
This sequence comes from uncultured Actinomycetota bacterium, assembly GCA_963722145.1. GTDB lineage: Bacteria > Actinomycetota > Actinomycetes > Actinomycetales > Micrococcaceae > Arthrobacter. The sequence continues at coordinate 187,654 of CAVRLW010000022.1, forward strand.
GCCTCGCAATGAGGAACTCTTTGACCGCGCCCGCCAGCTGATGCCGGGCGGCGTGAATTCACCCGTTCGCGCCTTCGGCTCCGTGGGCGGGACGCCGCGGTTCATGGTGTCAGCCAAAGGTGCCTACCTGACCGACGCAGACGGCGCCGACTACGTCGACCTCGTCTGCTCCTGGGGCCCGGCGCTGCTGGGGCACGCCCACCCGGAGGTCCTGGCCGCCGTGCACGCCGCCGTCGACCGCGGACTGTCCTTCGGCGCTTCCACGCCGGACGAGGCCAACCTCGCCGCCATCGTCAAGGAGCGTGTCCCGGCCGCCGAGCGTGTCCGGATGGTCTCCACCGGCACCGAGGCGACGATGACCGCCGTCCGGCTGGCCCGCGGCTTCACCGGGCGGAACCTCATCATCAAGTTCGCCGGCTGCTACCACGGCCACCTCGACGGCCTCCTCGCCGCCGCAGGCTCCGGCCTGGCGACCCTCGCGCTGCCCGGCTCGGCCGGCGTCACGGCCGCGACTGCCGCCGAGACGCTCGTGCTGCCCTACAACGACCTTGACGCCGTCGAAGCCGCCTTCGCCCAGCACGGTGACAGCATCGCCGCCGTCATCACCGAAGCCGCTCCCGCCAACATGGGCGTGGTCACCCCCGGCGAGGGCTTCAACGCCGGCCTTTCCCGGATCACCCGCGAGCACGGCGCCCTGCTGATCCTCGACGAGGTCCTGACCGGCTTCCGCACCGGCTATTCCGGCTACTGGGGCCTGACCGGAGGGGCGGCCGACGCCGCCCAGCCGTGGGCCCCTGACCTGCTGACATTCGGGAAGGTGATTGGCGGCGGCATGCCGACGGCGGCCCTCGGCGGCCGCGCGGACGTCATGGACTACCTAGCCCCTGTGGGACCGGTCTACCAGGCCGGGACACTGTCCGGTAACCCGGTGGCCATGGCCGCCGGGGTCGCGACCCTCACGCACGCCACCCCCGAGGTCTACTCGTTCGTGGACGCCCGCTCGCTGGAACTCTCCGCAGCGCTGTCCTCCGCGCTCGATGCGGCCGGCGTGGACCACTCCATCCAGCGCGCGGGCAACCTGTTCTCCGTGGCCTTCGGCACGGGCGCCCGGGGCGTCCACAACTACGACGACGCCCAGGGCCAGGAAGTGTTCCGCTACGCCCCGTTCTTCCACTCCATGCTGGACTCGGGGGTCTACCTGCCGCCGTCGGTCTTCGAAGCATGGTTCCTCTCCGCCGCGCACGACGACACCGCGATGAACCGGATCTTCGACGCCCTGCCGGCCGCGGCAAAGGCGGCGGCCGGCGCCAAGCCGTAGCCTGCTCTAAAACGACTGGAGTCCTTAAACGAGTGATGGCACCCGCAGCGGCGGGTGCCATCAGCTCGTTAATGCTGCCGCAGCGGCTGGCGACCTAGAGAACGTCGGAGAGGAACCCCTGCAGCCGTTCGGTCTCCGGGCTCGTAAAGATCTGTTCCGGCGGACCGGACTCGACAACCACGCCGCCGTCCATGAACGTGACGGTGTCCGAGACATTGCGGGAGAAGCCCATCTCATGGGTCACCACCACCATGGTCATGCCGCCCTTGGCGAGGTCGGCCATCAGCGCCAGGACACCCTTGACGAGCTCCGGGTCGAGGGCCGAGGTGGCCTCATCGAAGAACATCACCTCCGGCTTCATGGCCAGGGCGCGCGCAATGGCGACACGCTGCTGCTGGCCTCCGGAGAGGTTGGCCGGACGCGCGTCGGCCTTGTGCTGGAGCCCCACCAGCTCGAGCTGCTCGAGCGCCTCGGCCCGGGCCTGCTCGGCCGGCAGCTTGCGCAGCTTCCGCAGCGCGAGCGAGACGTTGTCCACCACCGTCTTGTGCGGGAACAGGTTGAACTGCTGGAACACCATGCCGATCCGCTGGCGCAGCTCGTCCGGGTTGTCCTTCAGGACCGAGCGGCCATCGAGCAGGATGTCGCCCTGATCCGGTTCGATCAGCCGGTTCATGACACGCAGCAGCGTGGACTTGCCCGAACCGGAGGGGCCGATCACCGAGGCGGTGGTGCCCGTCTCGACGTGCAGGTCGATGCCGCGGAGGACATGGTTCGTGCCAAAGGACAAGTGCAGGTTCTTGCCGGTCAGCGAGCCGGAGGCGAATTCGCTCATGGCTGTGCTCCCTTCCCGATCAGGGCCGCGGCGTCGTCCGGCTGCTGTTTCTCCGGACGGCCGGTGCGCAGGCGGTTGTCGATGTAGTTGACCAAGTGGGTGAGCGGAACGGTCAGGATGAGGTACATGACCGCCGCGGCAATCAGCGGCGAAAGGTTCCCCGTGTTGGCGGCTGCGTCGTTACCGATCCGGAAGATCTCGCGCTGGCTGGCGAGCAGGCCGAGCAGATAGATCAGGGACGAGTCCTTGATCAGCGAGATGAACTGGTTGACCAGGGCCGGAAGCACCCGGCGGACGCCCTGCGGGATCACCACGAGGCGCATGGATGAGTTGTAGCTGAATCCCAGCGCCCGGGATGCCTCCAGCTGGCCCTTTTCCACGCTCTGGATGCCTGAGCGGAAGATCTCGCCAATGTAGGCTGCCGCCATGAGCGTCAGGGCGAGGATGCCGAGCGGGAACGGGTTCGTGGATCCGGTCAGTTCCCGGACCACGGGACCGAGGCCGATGCCGATCAGCAGGATGACCACAATCGCGGGGACGCCGCGGAACACATCCGTATAGATCCGCGACAGCCAACGGAGCGGCGTGCTGCGGGACGTGCCCATGATGGCCAGGATCATGCCCAGGATGCACCCGAGCACGCCCGAGGAACCCGCCAGGATCAGGGTGTTGGGCAGGCCAACCGTAAGCATGTTCGGTAGGACGGCCGCCATCGCCTCCCAGTCAAAGAAGGTCTTTACGAGTTGATCGAGTGCATCCATGGACTAGGACTTCGGAACGGTGACAGCCTTGGAACCCGGGGACCACGTGGCCGGGGTCTCGCGGTCCGGGTACCATTCCTTGGTCAGCTTGGACCAGGTGCCATCGGCAATCACGGCGTCGAGGCCGGAGTTGAGCGCGTCAATGAGCGGCTGGTTTTCCTTGTTCACGGCGTACGCGGTGAAGTTCTGCGTGTTCACAACCGACTCGGCGATGACCGTGCCGTCGCCTTCCTTGACCTGCCCGGTGGCCTGCTGGGACGGTGCGACCCAGGCGTCAACCTGTCCGTTCTTCACATTGGCGTAGGCGGTGTTGTAGTCCTCGAAGCGGACGGGCTCGATCTGGAGGGTGTTGGTGACGTAGTCATCCTGCACGGTGCCCTGGACCACGGCAATGCGGGTGTCCTTGGTCAGGTCCTTGAATCCCTTGATGTTGGCGTCCGTCTTGGCGACGACGGCCATGTAGCCGAAGTCGTAACCGTTGGTGAAGCCAACGGTCTTGCGGCGGGCGTCAGTGGTGGAAATCGAGGAGGAACCGAGGTCGAACTGCTTGTTCTGGACCTGGGAGAGCAGCGACGCGAAGCCGGTCGCCTTGAACTCCACCTTGAGGCCCAGCTTGTCCGCAATGGCCCGCAGGAGCTCGTTGTCGTAGCCGGTGAATTTGCCGGACTCATCGATGTAGATGTTCGGCGGGGCGTCCGAAAGGGTTCCCACAGTCAGCGTGCCCTCACTGAGCAGGCCGAGCTTGGACTTGTCAATCTTGTCCAAGGGAGTGACGTCCTTGGTGGTGTATTTATCCAGGGAAGTCTGGTCGCTGCCCTGGAGGGCGTCGGACGGTGACGCCGTTGACTGTGCCGACCCGCCGCCGCACGCTGCGAGGGAGACCGCCACGGCGATGGCCACGGGGACGGTTGTCAGCCACTTCAAGGCTTTGCTTTTCATCACGCAATCACTTTCGTCTGAATTCAGTGGGTCGCGGGAGGCTCATCGGGCCCCCGGCCGCCGGCTTGGGCGCCGGGTGGAGCAGACACACCGCGAAAGATAATTGTGTCATCCGTTGTGGACGCCCATTGAATCCGAACGAACCAGGGACGGTGTGTGCGTTCTGCGAAGTATCTTCAGGATCCCAGATGATCGGCGGTGATCCGGGTAGTGCCGGTGGGGTCCGGCGGAATCATCGGCGCCGGAGCAACCGGCAGTTGGAAGCCCCGGGCAGTGTGACTTCCGTCGCATTCACTGGAATTGCGTGCCGCGGGGGTCTAGGTAAGACTTTCCGCCAGTGAACGTTTCGTTTTAAGAAGTGCTCCCGCACCGGCTTCCGGACGTCCAGAAGCTCCGTTCAGAAAACTAGAAGTCGCCGCGGCTCGCATCCTCGGGAGGCAGGACGGGCCAGTCGCCTTCGATCACGGCGGCCGGCTTCGTCTTGCGCAGGTAGCTCTGGAAATCCGCGGCCTGGGACGAGGCCCATTCGACCTGGAGTTGGTGCAGGTTGCTCGCCGGCATCCTGAGCTTGGGAAATTTTCCGGCCATGGCATCGAGCATGCGCAGGGTTGCCAGGGCGTCGGCGGCCGAGGTGTGGGCGTTATCCAGGCTGACGCCGTACTCCTCACACAGCGCGGTGAGCGTGCGCTTGCCCTTGCGGTACCGGTCCACCTGCTTGTTCATGATGTAGGGGTCCAGGACGGGGAAACGGGTCAACTGCGGGACGCCGTAGCGGGCCGATTCGGCCGCGAGCACGGTGAAGTCGTAGCTGGCGTTGAAGGCGATGACGGGCACGCCGGTGTCGAACAACTCCTGCAGTACGGCGGCGAGTTCCCGCGTCACCTCGGCGGCGGGGCGGCCCTCGCGGCGGGCCTGCTCGGTGGTGATGCCGTGGATATCGCTGGCCTCTGTGGGAATCTCAACGCCGGGGTCGGCGAGCCACTCGTGTTCGTTGATCACCCCGCCGGCAGAGTCCACCACCGTGACCGATGCCGTGACGATCCGCGCCGAGCGGGAGTTGCGGCCCGTAGTTTCGAGGTCGAAGGCCGCGCGGGGAAGGCTGTTCCAAGTGCTCATGCGTCAACGCTACCTGCTGCCTCCGACAGTTCTTGACCGCCGTGACGGCGTGCCGTCCGGGCACGGCGCCGGAGTCCGGAACGGCTAGGCTGGACCGATGCGGACGGAGTATGTGGAGGCGGTGCTGGAGCTCGTGGCGTTGATCCCGGCCGGCACGGCGGTGGCCTATGGCGACGTCGCGGAACTCCTCGGCGCCGGCGGCCCGCGCCAGGTCGGTTCGGTCATGAGCCACCATGGCAGCAGCGTGCCCTGGTGGCGTGTCCTGAAGTCCAGCGGGGACGCGCCGCCTGGCCTCGAGCACGAGGCACTGGCGCTCTATCTGCAGGAGGGGACCCCGCTGCTGGGCCGCTATGACGACTTCCTCCGGACCGGCGAGGGGCGCTGGCGCGTTGACCTGGCCTCGGGCCGGTGGGCGCCCACCGACGCCGACTTCGACCGGATCGACGCCATCGCTGAGCGGCTCGAACGGGAGTCGCATAAATTGTCGGTACCGGATGATGAAATGACCGTGTGAGTACCCCCAGCCACGGCCAGAGTCTTGAACAGGCACCGCCTAAACTGACACAGTTTCAGCAGGCAGAGCCAGAGCAGGCACAGTCTAACGTGACAAAGTCTCCGTCTGCAGGGCTGCGCCTGTTGCCGCCCCGGACCCACCACAGCGCGGTCCCGGTGCTGTCGCCGGACCAGCTCGGCGCCGTCGAGGTCCCGCCCGGTTCCGGCCCCGTCCTGGTGCCAGGGGCACCCGGCACCGGTAAGTCGACGGTCCTCGTCGAGGCCGCCGTCCGCCGCACCCTGCGGGACGGCCTGGACCCGGAGCGGATGCTCATCCTGGCTCCCGGAAGGCTCGCCGCGGATACGCTCCGCGACCGCTTCACAGCGCGCTTGGACCGGAGCCTGAGCACGACGCCGGCGCGGACCTGGGCGTCATATGCCTTCGATCTGATCCGGCGCGCCAAGGCGGAAGGCCTCCTCCCGCTGCCGCGCCAGCCGAAGCTGCTCTCCGGTCCGGAACAGGACCTGATTATCAAGGAACTGCTGGAGGGCCATGCGCTGCCCGGCCTCGAACTGCCGTGGCCTGAAGACCTGGACGCCGCCCTGCAGACCCGCGGATTCCGGCAGGAGGTGCGCCAGCTCTTTGACCGAATCATCGAATCCGGGCGGACTGCCGAGGATCTGGTGGCGCTGGCCCGGCAGTGCAACCGGCCCGACTGGATTCCGGCGGCCGCACTGTACTCCGAGTACCGCGACGTCCTGGACCTGCGCATGCCCGAGGCCTTTGACCCCGCCGGCATCATCACTGCCGCCCGCCAGATCTTCCAGGACTCACCGGATTTCCTCGCCGCCGAGCGCGACCGCCTGCAACTGATTCTCGTGGACGACATCCAGGAGGCGAACCCCGCGGTCGTCGAATTGCTGGCAGACATCGCCGCCGGCAAAGACGCCATCATCACTGCCTCACCGGACACCGTGGTTCAGGGTTTCCGCGGGGCACGCCCCGACCTCGTGGCGGAACTGCCCCGTCTCCTTGCACCTGACGGAGTGATCCTGGAACGTCCGCTGTGGACCGCGCATCGGCACGCCCCGGCCGTGGCAGAGGCCTGGCTGTCGGTGGCCGGGCGCATCTCCCGCAGGTCCGGCGGACAGTCCGCCCGCCGGCTCGAACAGCCTGAACCGGGTCCGACGCCGGGAGCTGCGGACCCGACGCCGGACGGCCGCCCTGGGACGGTCGAGGCCCACCTGCTGCCGTCCCCGGTCCACGAGTTGCGGTACGTGGCGCAGCGGATCCTCGAGGCGCAGCTGAACGATGCCCGCGAACTCGGGGACATTGCCGTGATCGTGCGCAACGGCGGCCAGCTCAGCCAGCTGCAGCGTTATCTGGCCGGCCAGGGGATTCCGGTCCGCATTCCCGTCGCCGAATCCGCTGTCCGCGACGAGGTCGCGGTCCGTCCGCTGCTGGATGCCTATGCGGTGGCCCTTGACCCCGCCGTGCTCACGCCCGAGTCAGCCGTGTCCTTGCTGACGTCCCGGATAGGCGGTGCCACGTCGATTGAACTGCGCAGGCTGCGGCAGTCGCTGCGCCGGGAGGAACTCCTGGGCGGCGGCGGGCGCACCAGCGACGCCCTGCTGGTCGAAGCTCTGCTGGAGCCCGGCGCGTTGGCAACGCTGGGCATCGAGGGTCGCTCGGCCCGCCGGATCGCCCGGATGATCCGGGCCGGGCGGGACGCCGCCGAGGCGCCCGGGGGTAACGCCGAGACCGTGCTCTGGGCGCTGTGGCATTCCACCGGCCTTGCCTCCCGCTGGACCGAGGCCGCCCTCGCCGGAGGGTCGGCCGGTGCCCGGGCGGACCGTGACCTCGATGCCATGATGGCGCTGTTCCATACCGCGGAACGCTTTGTCGACCAGTTGCCGGGCTCCGGCCCGGAGCAGTTCCTCGAATACCTGCTGAGCCAGGAACTTCCCATGGACACCCTGGCCGCCAGGGCCCAGCTGGAAGACGCGGTGGAACTCATGACCCCGCCAGCGCCGCCGGCCGGGAGTGGCCGGTGGTGATCGTGCCGGGACTGCAGGAAGGCGTGTGGCCCAACACCCGGCTGCGCGGCGAGCTGCTCGGCAGCACGTTGTTCGCCGACGCCGTCGAACACGGCGTGGAGTATGCCCTGCGACTGGACCCGCTGAGCCGGTTGCGCGAAATCCGGTATGACGAGCTCCGGAGCTTTTCCACCGCGGTGTCCCGCGCCCGGGAGGTGCTGATCTGCACGGCCGTGTCCTCGGAGGATGAGCAGCCGTCCTCGTTCCTGGACTATGTGGCGCCGCTGCGGCCGGGGCAGGACCGCCGGGGCTTTACGCCGGTCGAGCGTCCGCTGACCCTCCGGGCGCTGGTGGCGGAATTGCGCCAGTACGCCCAACTCGATGCCAAGAGCTGGCCGAATCGGCCGAAGCCGCGGCCGTGCTGGGCGTCCTGGCCACGGCTCAGCCGCCGGTTCCGGGCGCGCACCCCGCGAGCTGGTGGGGGCTGGCCGAGTTGTCCTCGGAGGAGGCGGTTGTGCCTCCGGGCGGTACCGTTTTCGTGTCGCCTTCGAAGGTCGAAACCGTGCAGAAGTCGCCGCTGGACTGGTTCGTCCAGGCCGCCGGCGGGGAAGCGGCGACGGATTTTGCCCGCAGCCTGGGCACGCTGGTCCACGCCATCGCGCAGGACCTCCCGGATGCCTCGGGAAGCGAATACGTCGCGGAACTCGTCCTGCGCTGGCCCACCCTGGGGATGAAGGACAACTGGGAAGGCAAGCTGGACTTCCAGCGTGCCGAATCCATGGTCCGCAAGCTCGCCCAGTATGTTCTCGTGATGCGCAGCGAGGGCCGGAGCCTGGTCGGCGTCGAACAGGACTTTGAGGTCAAGCTGCCGGACGTTCCGGCGGAGGCTCGCCTCCGGACCCGCGGGGCCGTGCCGGGCTCCGAGCCCGGCGACGGCGGCAGCATCGGGCCGGCGCGGCCTGCCGTGCTCCGGGGCCAGGTGGACAGGCTGGAGATCGACGCCGAGGGCCGGCTGGTGATCGTCGACCTCAAGACCGGCAAACGCGCAGCCCGGTAAAGCGGATCTGGACCGCCACCCGCAACTCGGCGCCTACCAGGCCGCCGTGCTGGCCGGGGGATTTGCGGGTCCCGACGACGGGCCGGCCCGCCGCTGCCGGGCGGGGCCGTGCTGGCCCAGCTGGGCACCACAACCAAGAGCCCCGGCGTCCAGGCGCAGGCCCCCTGGACCCGAAGGACGACTGGGCACTGGAGATGGTCGGCGACGCCGCCCGCGTGATGTCCGGCAGTGGTTTCCAGGCCCGCCACGATCCGTCCAAGGGAGGCCACGGCGGCCATGGCTGCCGGCTGCCCGAAGTGTGCCCGCTGTGCGTGCGGGGAAAGCAGGTTACTGAATGACCCGAGGCGCCAGCGACCGGCCTGACTGACCCGCATCCGGCCCCGAATCGGCCCTCCCGAGCCGCGGTTCAGCCCGGAGGAGCTGTCCGGCATGCTCGGCGAGGAGAACAGCCCACGGCCGAACAGTCGGCTATCATCTCCTCGCCGCTGACGCCGCGGCTCGTGATTGCCGGGGCGGGCTCCGGGAAGACTGCCACCATGGCGGACCGGGTGGTGTGGCTCGTCGCCAACGGCTGGGTCCGGCCGGAGGAAGTCCTCGGCGTCACCTTCACCCGTAAGGCCGCCGGGGAACTGGCCTCGCGGATCCGGGCCAAGCTGGCCACGCTGCACGCATCGCGGAGCTGATGCCGGGAACAACGTGTTCCCGGCCGGACTGCTGAGCCGGATGCGCTCGAACCCAAGGTCTCCACCTACCACTCCTATGCCAACAGCTCGTGTCCGACTACGGGCTGCGGCTCGGCATCGAACGCGACGTGGTGCTGCTGGGCGGCGCCAGGCCTGGCAGCTGGCCAGCGAGGTCGTGGAAGCGTTCGACGGCGACTACGCGCACTTCAGGGCCGCCAAGTCGACACTGGTCAAGGCCGTGATGCAACTCGCCGGCGAATGCGCGGAGCACCTGCCGGACCCGGCCGACGTTCGTGGCCTGGCTGCTGGAGCGGCTCGCGGAATTCGAGGCGCTTCCGTACGTGGCAGAGGCCAAGAAGAACGCCCCGCCAGGCCGCCGGCGAGCTGGCTGCATGCTGCGCACGCGGGCGAGCGTCGCGGACATGGTGGGCCGCTACACCGAGGCCAAGCGCGCCCGCGGGTGCCCTGGACTTCGGCGACCTCGTGGCGCTCGCGGCCCGCATCGCCCGTGAGATTCCGCTCGCCGCCGAGATGGAGCGTCAGCGCTACAAGGTGGTGCTGCTGGACGAATTCCAGGACACCTCGCACGCCCAGATGGTGCTGTTCTCCGGCTGTTCGGCGACGGCCACGCCGTGACCGCGGTGGGGGACCCCAACCAGTCGATCTACGGCTTCCGGGGCGCGTCCGCCGGGCAGCTTTTCCACTTTCCGCGAATTCCCGTCCGTCCGGCTATGGACGACGGGACAGAGCGGGACGGCCGGCCCGGCGTTTGCCTGGCGCCGACGTCGTACCTGACCACCGCGTGGCGGAACGGGCGAAACATCCTGGCGGCGGCCAACATCATATCGGCACCGCTGAAGCGCGGCGGCGACCCAGGGAACCGGCCGGGGCACCGGGAAACTCGCGAGCCGTCGAGGTGCCGCCGCTGCAGCCCAGCCCGGCTGCCGTTGAGGGCAGGGTGGTCCTGGGGCGCTTCGCACGGATGAGGATGAAGCCACGGCCATCGCCGGGGACGTCCTGAAGTACCGGGTGACGGACTTCGAGCATCGTCGGCCGACGGCACACCGGTCCCGCCGGCCATGGCGGTGCTGTGCCGGCGGCGCGCCCAGATGGAGTGCCATCCGGCGCGAGTTCGAGGCGCCGGGGGATTCCCTACGAAATCGTGGGGCTCGGCGGGCTGCTGGACACAGCCTGAAATCGTGGACCTGGTGGCGACGCTGCGGGTCCTGGCCGACCCCGGCCGCTCGGATTCCCTGATGCGCCTGCTGGCCGGTGCGCGGTGGCGGATCGGCCCTGCCGACCTGATGGCCTTCCGGGACTGGTCGAGCTTCCTGGCGCGCCGCCGCGGGCCGTCCGCGGCCGGCGCGGCCCCGACGGCGGGCGGGAGGAGAGCGGCCGCCGACGCCGTCATCGAAGGCGACCTCACCGACGCGGCCAGCCTGGTGGAAGCCCTGGACTGGCTGCCCAAGGAGGGCTGGACGTCGGCGCACGGCCGCAGCGCTGACAGCCGCGGCCCGGGACGGCTGCAGCAGGCTCTCGGACGGAGCTCCGGCAGCTGCGCGGCTAATGGGGGAGGACCTGACCACGCTGCTGGGCGAGGTGGAGCGGGCCATGCTGCTCGACATCGAGGTTGCCGCGCGCCCGGGTATCAGCATCCACCAGGCGCGGCGGAACCTGGACGCGTTCCAGGACGCGGCGGCCGGATTCCTGCAGACGTCCCACCGCGTGGACGTCCTGGCGTTCCTCGCTTGGCTGGAAGCCGCAGCCGCCGAGGAGGGCGGCCTCGACGTTCCGCCGGCAGACGTCAACCATGAAGCGGTCCAGCTGCTGACCGTGCACGCATCCAAGGGGCTCGAATGGGATGTCGTCTTTGTTCCGGGCCTCAACTGCGGGGCCTTCCCCAGCAGCCGTGACTCCCGGTGGAGCAGCGGTTCCGCCGCATTGCCCTGGCCCCTCCGCGGCGACCGGGCGGACCTTCCGCAATGGGATCTCGACCAGCCCGACCAGAAGGGGTGGCTGGACGCTGAGAAGGACTTCAAGGGCGCCGTCCAGGCCCACGGCGAAGCCGAGGAACGGCGGCTGGCCTACGTTGCGTACACACGGGCCAAACACGTGCTGTGGGTTTCCAGCGGTGCGTGGGTCGGCGGCCGCGGCGGAATGGCGGAGATGTCGCCGTTCCTCGCCGAGCTGGGACCGCTCGCCGGGATCGGAACAGCCGCGGGCACGCACCGGCCCCTGCCGCCACAGCAGGGATCCACCCCGACTCCGTGGACGAGGAGTCCCTTCCGGACGAGAGCCCCCTGACGCGGGACCTCGAAGTCGCCATCTGGCCGTACGACCCCCTTGAAGGCCCTGTTGATCCGCGCACCGGCAAAAGGCTTCGGCTCGTTCCCGGGCGGCGGGCGGCCATGGACTCCGCTGCGGCCGGCTGCGGGCCGAAATAGGGGCTATCCGGAGTTGGCCTTGACGGTCAGCCGGGCTTGACGGTCAGCCGGAGCGGCCGGAGCTTGTCGGCCGGCCGCGAACGCCGCTCCGGCCCCATGCTGCCGGTTGGGCACGGGAGGCTGCGCTGCTCTTGGAGCGCCGCGCCCGCCGTGCGCAAAGCCGGGACGTCCACTTGCCCGGGCACATTTCCGCGTCCACCCTCGTTGACCTCGGGGAGGATCCCGGGGCTGTCCTGCAGCGGCTGAGGAGACCCGTTCCGCGCGAACCGGGGATGTCCGCCCGCAAGGGCACGGCGTTCCACGCCTGGGTCGAGGAGTACTTCGGAACCGCAGGCATGCTGGACCTCGATGAAGCGCCCGGATCTGACAACCACATCGACGAGGCGTACGGCCTTGAGGACATGGTCGCCACGTTCAGGGAATCCCGACTGGGCACACCGGTCTCCGGCCCACGTCGAGGTGCCGGTCGAAACCCGGGTCGGCGAAGTCGTGGTCCGCGGGCGGATCGACGCCGTGTTCCGCGATGCCGACGGCTGCTGGGACCTCGTGGACTGGAAGACCGGCAGGCGGCCGTCCGCCGGGCAGCTGAAAACGAAGAGCGTGCAGCTCGCTGTCTATCGGTTGGCGTGGGCGCGGCTCAAGGACGTGCCGCTGGATGAGGTGCGGGCTGCCTTCTACTACGTAGCGGACAACCACGTGGTTCGCCCTCATGACCTGGCGTCGGGGGCCGAGCTGGAGGGGATCGTGGCGGCGCTTCGGCCGCCGCGCTTGCGAGCCCCGGGTTAAGGCGCCTTTGCGTCCACGATGGTGATGGCTGTCGTGGAGGTGTCGTCGGCGGAAAGCGGCTTGGCTGCGTCGCTGGCTCGCCGTCGCGCGGGTGGTCTTCTGCGTCCGGGCCGGCAGCGGCGTCTGGCACGTCCGACGTTGCCGCCTGCAGCACGGCGCCGGCCGCGTCCACGGTGTCAGGAGCGTCCACAGCGGCCGGAGCATCCGGCGCGTTGGCCGTGTCCTCGTCGGCCGGGATGGGCATGACGTGAACGGCGGGCATCGGCTCGGAGACGTCGGTGGCTGCCGGCACCGCAATCAGCTCGGCCGGAACCGGACCGCGTGAAACCGGGGCAACCGAAACCTTGCCGTCCGCTGCCGACCGCGGTGCACCTGAAACCGGCGCACTTGAAACCGGCCCAGCTGAAACCGGTGCAGCAGATCCCGGCGCCGCCACCGGTGACGGCAGGGGCTCCACACTGATGGGCTGCCCGCCGTGCTCTGCGATGTCGTCCGCCAGAGTGGCCAGCATGCCTTCCGCCTCGGCGATCAGTCCGGCATCGGCGGCGGCAATTCCCTTGACCAGATACTGCGCCAGCGCGAACTCCGCGGACAGCGCCGCCCGCCGGAGCAGATGGCTGTCGGGTGCGTCGCGGCGGTGTTCGGTGTAGTGGCGCACCACCGCCTCCACGAAGTCGTGCTCGTTGGAGGCGACGAGCCAGGCGAGGTCGTCGGCGGGGTCGCCGATTCGCAGGTCGGTCCAGCCGGTGACGGCGGTGACCCGGTCCTCCTCGACCAGCAGGTTGTCCTCGTGGAGGTCGCCGTGGACCACACACGGATTGAAGCGCCACAAGGACACGTCTTCCATGGCGTGCTCCCAGCGGCGAAGAAGCAGGGGCGGAATTTTGCCCGTGGTCGCGGCCATGTCGAGCTCGTTCAGCCGGCGCTGGCGGAACTCGTTGGGGGTGTAGCTCGGCAGATCGGCGTTGCTTACCAGGGCACGGGGCAGGTCATGGATGGCGGCCAGGGCCGTTCCGATCTCCTTCGCCAGCTCCTGTGACCCCGCCGTCAGCTCCTCAACTGTGCGCGTGGAGCCATTGAGGTGGGAGTACACAAACGTGCTCAGGTTCTGCTGGCGGACGGTCCCGGCCACGGTCGGCATCAGAAAGGGAAGCTCCGCCCGGATGGCCGGGGCGAAGGCCCGCAGCACCAGGAATTCGGTCTCCAGCCGCGTGCTCGCCTCCGCATGGCGGGGCGAGCGGACCCGCCAGCGCTTGCCTTCGGAGTCGAGCAGGAGAGCCGAATCGAAGTCCGCCGGATCATCGGGGGCGGAACTCACTGCAGTCGGGCTCAGTCCGGGGACCGCCGCGGTTGCCACAGCTGCCAGTTCGATCGGTTCTCTTCTCACGCTTCCACGGTAGATTGACTCGCGTTCAAGACAACGATGTGTCGCGGCGAGTCTTGAGATCGGGCGCAAATCCAGCGCAATATGCAGCCGCCGCCGCCTGAGCCGCGGCCGGCAGGCGGCCTGCGGAAATGTGAATTGTCACCCCGAGTCAGTACGGTGGATACATGAGTCATGCGGAGGCCGCTGCGCCGGTCAGTCAGCAGTTGGGCTCGAGTCGCCTGCAAAATCAGCTGTCCAAGGGTGATTTGCCGGCCAACCATCTTTTCGACACCGTGCTGCCGGTGCGCCCGGCCGTGGTGAACCGCGGATCCATGGAGCGGATGAAGCCGAATCTCGTCGAAGACCTGCTGGCGCGCGGCGGCGGCCCAAGCCATGGTCCTCTCCGGCAGGCACGCCCTCATTCACCGTGACGCCCTCGTCCTGACGGACGCCGGCCGGCTGCTGGAGCGGCTCCGAGCGCAGACTCCGGGCCCTCGACTCGTCATCTACCTGGGCTCTGCGCTAGCGAACTCCGACCTGCCGGCCGGGACGGAGATCCTGCTCTTCATCCTGTCCGCGCCGGCGTGGATCCGGGCACCGCGGCAGGACTCCCCGCGGGCGCCACGTGGGAGGGATTCCGCGACGTCGCCGCCCGGCTGGACGCGACCCACACGGCCCTTTTCGTCGAGGCCAGCGCCATCGCCAACTGGCATGCCACGCCACACCCACTGCCCCCGCTGCGGCGCCCCGACCACCGTGGAGGCCGGCGGATGGGTCCGGCGCTGCCCGGCTGACAACTCCGAACACTATCCCCGCACCGATCCCGCGATCATCGTCACAGTGGTGGGCCCGGACGACCGCCTGCTGCTGGGCGGCGGCGGGCCCGCTGGATGCCAAGAACTACTCAACGCTCGCCGGTTTCGTGGAGCCGGGGGAGTCGCTCGAGCAGGCAGTGGTCCGCGAAATCCAGAGGAGGTGGGCGTGCGCGTCAGGGCCTGCCAGTACCTCGGCTCCCAGGCATGGCCGTTCCCGGCGTCCCTCATGCTCGGCTTCACCGCCGTCACCGATGATCCGAAGCACAGCCCGACGGCGTGGAGGTCACCCGGGCGCGCTGGTTCAGCCGGGAGGAACTCCAGGAGGCTGTGCTCAGCGGCGAGATCGTCATTTCCGCCGGCTCTCCATCGCCCGGTCCCTGATCGAACACTGGTACGGCGGCGTCATCCAGGACCGGCCGCGCCAACGAATGACCGGACGGACGCCACGGCGGACCGCTCCGACCGGCATCGCCGCAGTGAACCCGCCGCAGTGAAACCCGCCGCAGTGACAGTCAGAAGGCGCGAGCACCCTATCCATCCCATCGACTGAGCAGCAGAAGTGACTACAGAAATTCCTGAAGGCAACGACTCCCTGGAGGACCGGATCCTCGGCGGCCTCGACGCCGAGCAGCGCGAGGTGGCCACCACCCTCACCGGCCCGCTCTGCGTGCTGGCGGGCGCCGGCACCGGCAAGACCCGTGCCATCACCCACCGGATCGCGTACGGCGTGCACTCCGGGCGTCTACAGCCCGCAGCGGCTGCTGGCCGTCACCTTCACCGCCCGGGCCGCCGCCGAGATGCGCAGCCGGCTGCGCGACCTCGGCGTGGGCGATGTCCAGGCCCGCACCTTCCACGCCGCCGCGCTGCGCCAGCTCCAGTTCTTCTGGCCGCAGGCGGTCGGCGGGACGCTGCCGGACCTGCTGGACCACAAGGCCCAGATGATCGCCGAGGCCGCGCGCCGGCTCCGGCTGAGCACGGACCGGGCCGCCATCCGGGACCTGGCCTCCGAGATCGAGTGGGCCAAGGTGTCCATGCTGACGCCGGCCGACTACCTGCGAAAACGCCCAGGACCGGCGGCAACCCGGGCGGCTTCGACCTCACGGCCGTGGCCCGGGTCTTCCAGTCCTACGAGGACGTCAAGACCGACCGCAACGTCATCGACTTCGAGGACGTGCTGCTGATCACCGTCGGCATCCTGCAGGAGGACCCGAAGGTCGCCGCCACGGTCCGCGAGCAGTACCGGCACTTCGTCGTCGACGAGTACCAGGACGTGTCCCCGCTGCAGCAGCGCCTGCTGGAGCTGTGGCTGGGCGGCCGGGACGAGCTGTGCGTCGTCGGCGACGCCAGCCAGACCATCTACTCCTTCACCGGCGCCATCTCCCGCCATCTGCTCGAGCTTCACGGCGCAGTACCCGGACGCCAGCGTGGTCAAGCTGGTCCGGGACTACCGCTCGACGCCCCAGGTGGTGCAGCTGGCCAACGAGCTGCTGGCGGCCCGGCGCAGCGGCGGCCCGGCGGCGGACGCCGCCTGGGCCGGCGCCGCTGGAGCTGGTTGCCCAGCGGCCCGCCGGCCCGGCGCCGCAGTTCACCGAGTGCTCCGACGACGAGGCCGAGGCGGCCACGGTCGCCGCGCAGGATCGAGACCCTGCTCGACGCCGGCACTCCGGCCAGCGAGATCGCCGTCCTGTTCCGCACCAACGGCCAGTCCGAAGCCTACGAGCAGGCGCTGGCCGTCCGCGGGCATCGGCTACCAGCTGCGCGGCGGCGAGCGGTTCTTCGCCCGCAAGGAGGTCCGCGACGCGATCCTCCAGCTGCGCGCGGCCGCCCGGGCCGTCGGCCGATCGGCGACCGCAGCCGCTGGGCCAGCTCGTCCGCGACGTCGTTGCCTCCCTCGGCTACACGGACGCGGCGCCCGCACAGCGGCGGCGCGGTGCGGGAGCGCTGGGAATCGCTTGCCGCGCTGGTGGCGCTCGCCGACGAGCTCGTCGCTCAGCCGCGGGCCCGGCAGTTCAGCCTCGCGGACTTCGTCAACGAGCTCGAGGAGCGCGCCGCGGCCCAGCACGCGCCGACCGTCCAGGGCGTCACCCTGGCGTCGCTGCACGCGGCGAAGGGCCTGGAATGGGACGCGGTGTTCCTGGTCGGGCTGAGCGAAGGGCTCATGCCGATCTCCTTCGCCGAGACTCCGGAGGCGGTGGACGAGGAACGCCGGCTGCTCTACGTCGGCATCACCCGCGCCCGCGAGCACCTGTCCCTGTCCTGGTCCACCGCGCGGACGCCGGGCGGGCGCGCCAACCGCAAGCCGTCCCGCTTCCTGGACGGCCTGCGCCCGGATCCGTCGCCAGCTCCGGCCCGGGGAAGGGCGCCGCGCCGCGCCGGAAGGCGGCCGGGCCGGCGACCTGCCGGGTCTGCGGCAGCATGCTGGCCAGCGGCGCCGAGCGCAAGGTCGGGCGCTGCAGCCAGTGCCCGCCCACGTACGAGGAGCAGACGTTCGACGCGCTGCGGGAGTGGCGCAAGGAAGTCGCCCTGACGGCCGAGGTTCCGGCCTTCGTGGTCTTCACCGACGCCACCCTGACGGCCATCGCCGAGGCCCGGCCCGCGTCGCTGGAGGAGCTGGCCCGGCTCGCCGGCGTCGGCCCGTCCAAACTGGAGAGGTACGGCGAAGCCGTCCTGGCGGTCCTGGCGGAAAGCCGCGCTCGTGATGCCCGGCGCCACCCCGGCGGCCACGCCGCTGACCACCGCCGACGGCGCCCCCGTGGTGGTGCGCCGGTCGGCCCGCCGGCGCCGCACGGTCGCCGCGTTCTGGGAGAACGGCACGGCCGTCGTCGCCATCCCGGCCTACTTCAGCAGGGCCCAGGAAGCCGAATGGGTGCACCGGATGCTGGAAAAGCTCAGGGTCCAGGGGGCAAGCGCCGCGGGGTCGGGCCGGCGGCGTCCCCGCACGATGCCGACCTTGGCCTGCCACGCCGCCGAACTCTCGGCCAAGTACCTCGGCGGCAGGGCGGCGCCGACGTCGGTCCGCTGGGTCAGCAACCAGAACTCGCGCTGGGGTTCGGCGACTCCCTCCGACGGATCCATCCGGCTCTCGGACAAGCTCCGCCCATGCCGCAGTGGGTCATCGACTATGTGCTGCTCCACGAACTGGCACACCTCCTGGTGGCCGGCCACAATGCCGCCTTCTGGCGGCTGCTGGAGGCATACCCGGAGACGGAGCGGGCCAAGGCCTTCCTGGAGGGGGTCTCGTTCGCGACGTCCCGCGGGCTGGCGGCCGACGACGGATACGACGAAGCCCCGGACGGAACCGAGGTCCCGGCCGGGGCTCACTAACGCCTCAACCTGTCCCCGTCACTGCCTGCGGCACGGAGGCTGCAGGGACAATGGCCGGGCCCTCCGCACTAAGCCTTGGGGTTGCCGCCCTCTTCGGGCCGGTTCTCTGTCCGGTCCGCTGTCCTTCGGCTGGCCCGTGTCCGGTCCGCCGTCGTGACGGTCGTCGCCGTCGGCTGCCCGGCCATCGTCAGCGTCCGCTCGCGGCTCCTGGCCGGATCCGGCGTGCCTCCGGCGTCCGTGGCGCCGGCGTCCGTGCCCTCGTGTCGTCTCGCGTGTCCGTGGCGTCGGTGTCAGCTTTCTCGTCGAAACCGCCGTTCAGCAGCTTCTGCAGGGCGTCATCCACCTCGCTGTCGCTGGCTTCGGCAAGTTTCCGGCGTTCGCTGAAGCCCTGCGGATCGTCCAGGTCCTCTGCCGTGGGCAGCAGGTCAGGGTGCTGCCAGACGGCGTCGCGGCCCTCCATCCCGCGTTCTTCCTTCAGCGAGGCCCACAGCGCGGCGGCCTCGCGGAGCCGGCGCGGCCGCAGTTCGAGCCCCACCAAGGAGGAGAACGCGTGCTCCGCCGGACCGCCGGTGGCGCGGCGCCGCCGGACGGTTTCGCGCAACGCAGCGGCGGAGGGCAGCAGCTTCTCGGTCGCGGCCCAGCGTGAGTTCATCCACCCAGCCTTCTACCAGGGCAAGGGCCGTCTCCAGCTTCTCGAGGGCCTGCTCCTGGGCGGGCGTCCGCTGCGGCATGAAGACACCCTGCGAGAGGGCCTCCTGGATGCCCTCGGGGTTGCTGGGATCGATCTCCCGTGCCAGTTCCTCGATCTTGGACGTGTCGATGTGGATACCGCGGGCGTAGGCCTCGATCGCACCGAGCAGGTGCCCGCGCAGCCAGGGGACCTGGACGAAAAGGCGGGCGTGCGCCGCTTCGCGGACGGCGAGGAACAGGCGGATGTCGTTCTCCGGCAGGCTGAGGCCCTCGCCGAACTTCGCCACGTTGGCCGGCAGGAGCGCCATTTCGAGGTCTGCCAGGGGCACACCGATGTCCGTCGAGCTGACCACTTCGGCCGAGAGCGCACCGATCGCCTGGCCCAGCTGCATGCCGAAGATCGCGCCGCCCATGTTCTGGATCATCGAGGAAGCGCCGCCCATCATGGACTTCATTTCCTCGGGCATCTGCTCGGTCATGGCGGCGGAGAGTGCGTTGGCAATGCTGTTGGCCACGGGCTCGGTCAGCCGCTTCCACGTTCCGAGCGTTTCCTCGACCCACTCGGCGCGGGACCACGCCCGGCCGATCAGTCCCGTGGCCGGAAGCCCGGTGACCTGGTCGAGCCAGAGTTCAGCCAGCCGAAGGGCCTCATCGACCTCCCGGGACTGGTGGGCGGTGACCGAGGGATCGGATCCGCTGGCGGCCACCCGCCGGGCATTCTCATGCGCCAGCTGCCAGTTCACGGGCCCCTCCGAAGGGGCGCTCATCATCGCCTGCACTTGGGAGAACATCTGGGCCAGGAGATTGGGATCGTCCGGGAGGCCGGCGGCCTTGGCGAGTTCGGCGGGGTCGATATTGCCCATGCCCTGGCCGCCCATCAGGTTCTTGAGCATTTCGGCCAAGGGATCCTTGGGTTCCTCGTCGCCATTGGACGGATTGAGTGGGTTGGAGGTCATGATCCCGCCGATCGTCGGTGTGGCTGCTTCTCAACTTCACGGTACCCCTCGGCGAGAGGGGCTGTCTGCCGAAACCGCGCCACGTTCGCTGTAGGCAAAGAGCGGTCCGGGGTGCTAAGCGCGTAGGCTTGGAAGTTGGAATATTTGCACGCGGCAGCCTCGGGTTAGGCTGCGGCCCTGGTGCGTGGTCGCGGGGTCCTGTCAGGCTTGTCCTGTCGGGGCCGCCGCCCCTCGAGCCGGCACGGAGAGGTCGTTCAATGACAGTCACCCAAGGTGAGCAGCCCGCCAGCGACCCAGCGGCCGGCCCTGTCCGGGGCAGAAGGGTGCGGCTGGCAGGCGCGGGCGTGCGGCGCAAGCGCAACACCCGGTCATCGGCCATGCTGGTCTCGGGGCTGCTTGCCGCGGCCCTGGGCATCACTGCGGTGAGCCTGCCGGTGCCCTACGTGATCGAGTCTCCCGGACCCACCTTCAACACAATCGGCCAGGACAACGGCAAACCGGTCATCAGCGTTAGCGGCCATGAGTCGTTTCCCGCCAAGGGCAGCCTGGATCTCACCACTGTCTATGTCGACGGCGGCCCCAACGGTCCCGTCAGCGTCTTGGAGGCGTTTTCGGCTTGGCTGAATGGGACCAAGGCCGTCTACCCCCAGGAGCTGCTGTTCCCGACCGGCGTCACCAAGGAGCAGTCCCAGCAGGAGAGCGCCATGGCGATGACCACCTCCCAGGAGAACGCCGTCGCATCGGCCTTGAAGGAGCTGAATATTCCGTTCGGACAGAAAATGCAGGTGGCAGGCCTCCCGGACGACTCCGCCTCGAAGGGATTGCTGCAGGCAGAGGACGTTCTGGTCTCCATCAATGACAAGCCCATCACAGCCCTCGGCGTCGTCCAGGCGGAGCTGGCCGCCGGCAACGGCAAACCCGTCAAGGTCATCGTGGAACGTGCCGGGGGCCGGGTGCCCGTCACTATCACTCCGGCCAAGAACAGCGCGGGCCGTTACATCCTCGGCGTCTTGTTGCAGTACAAGTTCACCTTCCCGTTTGACGTCACCATCTCGCTCGATAAAGTCGGCGGCCCCAGCGCGGGCATGATGTTCGCGCTGGGCATCATTGACACCGTCACCCCAGGCGACCTGACCGGCGGCAAGCACGTCGCGGGGACCGGGACCATCACCCCGGACGGTGCCGTGGGACCCATCGGCGGGATCGCCCAGAAAATGCATGGGGCGCGGTCCGGCGGGGCCACGTTGTTCCTGGCCCCGGCAGCCAACTGCGACGACGTCCTGGGCCACATCCCCGACGGGCTGCAAGTGGTCCGGGTGGAGAACCTCACCGAGGCCCGCAAAGCTGTTGAACTGGCCGCGTCAGGCGGCGACACATCGGGCCTCCCGGTCTGCACCAGCAACTAGACTGGCCGCGGAACTAAGCGCCGGCCCCACTCGTGGCACTAATGACGGCCGCCGCCGATCCCGAGGACCCTGCTGCAGGGCCCTGACGGAAAGGCAGCGGTGGCCGTTAGAATGCATCAACCCTGCAATACCGGCACTTAGTCGCCCGACTGAGTCACAGCAGCGACTAATAACTAAAAACCAGCAGTAGACGACCAGCTATGAGGTACCGAGTTTGTCCCGTCCCGCCAGCACTGTCCCGCCCGGAAGACCCCAGACACGACGCGGCGCCCTGACGCCGACGCTGATCATCGTGGCCCTGATTGTGGTCGGATTCATCTTCTTCGCCAATGTCTGGACGGATGTCCTCTGGTACCAGCAGCTGGGCTTCTTCGAAGTGTTCGTGACCGAGAACCTGGCCAGGATCGGGATCTTCATGACAGGTTTCGCCGTCATGTTTACCGCCGTGTTCTTCGCCATCCGGATTGCCTACCATGCGCGGCCGGTGTATGCCCCCGACTCGGAAATCCGGGACAACCTGAACCGCTACCAGGCCCAGCTCGAGCCCGTCCGACGCGTCGTGATGGTGGGACTTCCCATCCTCTTTGGCCTGTTCGCCGGCAGCGCCGCCGCCAGCCAGTGGCAGAAAGTGCTCCTGTTCCTCAACCAGGAGCCCTTCGGCCAGAACGATCCGCAGTTCGGCCTGGACATCAGCTTCTACCTCATGACCCTTCCGTTCCTCGGCTTCGTCACCGGGTTCCTCATCAGCGTCACGGTGATCGCTGGCCTCGCCGGCATCCTCACGCACTACCTCTACGGCAGCATCCGGATCATGGAACGCGGGATCTTCACCAGCCGCGCCGCCCAGATCCACCTGGCTGTCACGGGCGCTGCCTTCCTGGTGCTGATGGGCGTCAACTTCTGGCTGGACCGCTATTCCACCGTGCAGAACAACGGCGGACGTTGGGCCGGTGCGCTGTACACGGACGTGAACGCCGTCATTCCGACCAAGGCCATCCTGGCCGTGGCCGCGGCGATCGTCGCCGTGCTGTTCATCGTCGCAGCGGTGATCGGCAAGTGGCGTCTGCCGGTGATCGGCACCGCCATGCTCATCATCACGGCCATCCTGGCCGGCGGCGTCTACCCGTGGGTCATCCAGCAGTTCCAGGTCCGACCCTCGGAGCAGACGCTGGAGAACGAATTCATCAAGCGGAACATTGCAATGACCCGCGCCGCCTACGGCCTGGATAAGGTCCAGGAAAAGCGGTACAACGCCACCACCGCCGCCACCTCCGGTGCGCTGGCCCCAGATGCGCAGACCACCGCCAACATCCGTCTGCTCGATCCGAACCTGATCTCGGATGCGTTCTCGCAGCTTGAACAGTACCGGCCCTATTACCAGTTCCCCAGCGCCCTGAATGTGGACCGCTACGAGATCGACGGCAAGATCCAGGACACGGTCATCGCCGTCCGTGAACTCAACCCGGACGGGCTGGCCACGAACCAGCAGTCCTGGCTGAACCGGCACGTGGTCTACACGCACGGCTATGGCGTCGTCGCGGCCAAGGGCAACAAGTTCACCGTGGACGGCAAACCGGACTTCCTGCAGTCGGGCATCCCGTCCACCGGCGCGCTCGGCAACGATTCGACCTATCAGCCCCGCGTCTACTTCGGCCAGGACTCGCCCGACTACTCGATCGTGGGCGCCCCGGACGGTGCCCCGCACCGCGAGCAGGACCGGCCGGCGGCCAAGGAAGGCGACGGCGAAACGCAGTACACCTTCACCGGCAACGGCGGCCCGAACGTCGGCAGCTTCTTCAACAAGATCCTCTACGCGGTCAAGTTCCAGTCCTCTGACCTGATGCTTTCCGACGGCGTGAACGCCGAGTCCCAGATCCTCTACGACCGCAACCCGCGGGACCGCGTCGAAAAGGTTGCGCCCTACCTGACCGTGGACGGCAATCCCTATCCCGCCGTCGTCGACGGCAGGGTGAAGTGGATCGTGGACGGCTACACCACGAGCCCGTACTTCCCGTACTCGCAGCAGGAGCAGCTCTCCGCGGCGACGGCCGACTCACAGACCGCCGCGAATCGGACGGTAGCCCTGCCGAACAGCTCGGTGAACTACATCCGCAACTCGGTCAAGGCCACCGTGGATGCCTATGACGGCTCTGTGACGCTGTACGCCTGGGATGACCAGGACCCGGTACTGAAGGCCTGGCAGAAGGTCTTCCCCACGTCGGTGAAGCCGTATTCCGAGATGTCCGGTGCGCTCATGAGCCACGTACGGTACCCGGAGGACCTGTTCAAGGTTCAGCGCGAGCTTCTCGGCCGCTACCACGTGACCAACCCGGACAGCTTCTACACCAACATTGACGCCTGGTCCGTTCCCAACGACCCCACCGTCAAGGACGAGGTCAAGCAGCCGCCGTACTACATGTCACTGAAGATGCCCGATCAGGAGAAGCCGGCGTTCCAGCTGACCTCGTCGTTCATTCCGCAGGTGGTCAACGGCAACGCCCGCAACGTGCTCTACGGCTTCCTGGCCGCGGACTCCGACGCCGGCAACCAGAAGGGCGTCAAGGCGGACAGTTACGGCCAGCTCAGGCTCCTGCAGATCCCACCGGAGACCCAGGTCCCGGGCCCCGGCCAGGCGCAGAACAAGTTCAACTCTGACCCCACCGTTTCGCAGGCCCTCAACCTGCTGCGCCAGGGTGCGTCGGCGGTGCTCAACGGCAACCTTCTGACCTTGCCGGTCGGCGGCGGCATGGCGTACGTCCAGCCCGTCTATCTGCGGTCCACGGGTGAAACCTCCTACCCGACACTGCAGCGCGTCCTGGTGGCGTTCGGCGACAAGATCGGCTTCGCGCCCACACTGGATGAGGCGCTGAACCAGCTGTTCGGCGGAAACTCGGGGGCCGCGGCAGGGGACTCGGCGAACAAGGGACAAGCGCCGGCCACGCCCACGACTCCTGGCGGTACACCGGCAGCGCCTGGCACCACCGATGCGAAGGCAGAACTGAAGGCCGCCCTGGACGAGGCCAACGCCGCGATCAAGGCTGGCCAGGACGCCCTCGCGAAGGGCGACTTCGCGACCTATGGTGACCAGCAGAAGAAGCTGGCAGCCGCCTTGCAGAAGGCGCTCGAGGCCGAAGCGAAGCTGGAAACGCCGGCCGCCCCGGCGGGCACCGCCTCGCCGTCGGCAACACCGTCGGCCACTCCGTCGGCGACAGCCGGGGGCTAACGCCGAGCTAGCAACCAACGCTGCTCAGCAACAACGCGGCGCAGCAACTACGCAGCGACCACGCTGCGCAGCGGCCGGCGGGCTGTGCGCGGACGACAGGCCGGGTTTCCCTCTCCGAGAGGGCGAACCCGGCCTGAGTCGTATTAGCGGCAGGCCTGGGGTCTGCCCTGCTTGGCCGTGGGGCCCATGCGGACCCAGGCGGAAGCCACGCAGCCGGCGAGATGCACATCACGTCACCTGGATTTGGCCTCAAGTTCACCGGCAGGTAGAGTTGATCTTGCGACGCGGGGTGGAGCAGTTCGGTAGCTCGCTGGGCTCATAACCCAGAGGTCACAGGTTCAAATCCTGTCCCCGCAACTGGAGAAAAAGGTCCGGAACACTGGTAACAGTGTTCCGGACCTTTTGTTTTGAGTGCCGGGGGGCTATCCAGAACCCGCGACAGAACCCGCGACAGGACCTGCGACAGGACCTGAGACCGAAACTGGTCTCGGACGCGACGTGCGACCCGACACAGGCCAGCGCGACCGGAAGTGGACGCGGGTTGGACCCGGGTTGGGGCCGTGGTCGGGGCAGCCTGGAAACTAGGGTAGAGTTGATCAAGCGACGCGGGGTGGAGCAGTTCGGTAGCTCGCTGGGCTCATAACCCAGAGGTCACAGGTTCAAATCCTGTCCCCGCAACCAGGAAACACCAGCAGTACACAGGAAAGGCCCGGATCTGATGATCCGGGCCTTTCCTGTTTCCTCGACGGGCGGCTACGTGTGCGGGCGGCGCGATCCGGGCCCGACTTGTCGCCTACAGCCGGACGTCAGCCGTCCTTGAGCCGCTGATACGTCGCCAGTGCACGCGCCCGGGACTCGGCAAGGTCCACGATGGGTGCTGGGTAGCCGGGGGCGGCGCCGTCGGCCCTCCAGGGCTCATGGACCGCCTTGTCGTCCAGGCCGGCGAGCTCGGGAATGTACGCGCGCAGGTATCGTCCGGCGGAGTCGAACTTCTTGCTCTGCGTGACCGGGTTGAAGATCCGGAAATACGGCGAGGCATCGGCACCCGAGCCTGCGACCCACTGCCAGTTCGCCGGGTTGCTCGCGGCATCGGCATCCACCAGCGTGTCCCAGAACCAAGCCTCGCCCAGCCGCCAGTCGGCCAGCAGGTTCTTCACCAGGAAGGACGCGGCCGCCATCCGCACGCGGTTGTGCATCCATCCCGTCTGCCAGAGCTGGCGCATGCCCGCGTCCACCATCGGGTACCCCGTGCGGCCCTGCTGCCAGGCTTCCAGCTCGGCTCGCGACGCCGGCTGCCACTCGAAGCGGTCGAACTCCGGCCGGTAATTCCGCGTCGCCAGGTCCGGATTCTCGTAGAGCAGCTGCCAGCAGAATTCCCGCCAGCCAAGTTCGGAACGGAAGATCCCGACGTCGGCCGGCGCCCCCGGCGCAAAGCTGTCCCGCAGCGTATGCCAGATCCGGAAGGGGCTGATTTCGCCGAAACGCAGATGCGGGGAGAGCCGGCTGGTACCTTCGACACCGGGGACGTCGCGGCCGGTGCCATATTCGGCCGCCGGGCCGTCCACGAAATCCATGAGGCGGTTGTGAGCGCCGGCTTCTCCCGGCGTCCACGTGCGGGCCAACCCGGGGCTCCAGTCGGGATCACGGGGGAGCAGGCGCCAGGCTTCGAGCGTTTCGCTCGCCGGCAGGCTGCCGCTCGGGTGCGTGCCGGGGCCGGCAGCCGGTCCGGGGCCGTCCAGGGGCTGCCGGGGCTCGACGCCGGCCAGGCAGGCCTTCCAGAACGGCGTGAAGACCTTGTAGGGTCCTCCGCTGCCGGTCCGCACGGTCCAAGGTTCGAACATGAGGTTTGCCTGGAAGCTGGTGGCGTTGATGCCCTCCTCGGTGGCCCAGCTCTTCAGGCCGGCGTCGACAGTGCGTTCGGGTCCGCCGTAGCGGCGGTTCCACAGCAGGGTGTCGGCCGACGTTTCCGCGGCGAGGTCCTGGATGATCCGGGCGGCCGGGCCACGGCGGAGCACCAGCCGCGAGCCAGTGGCCTCCAGCGCGGCGGCGAGCCCGGCCAGGGAGTGATGGAGCCACCACTTCGCCGCTCCGCCCAAGGGCCGGACGCCGGGTGACTCCTCATCAAGGACATAGACGACGGTCAGGGGTGTGCGCAGGGCAGCGGCCTCCGCCAGTGCCGGATTGTCATCCAGCCGGAGGTCGTCACGGAGCCAGACAAGGGTCGCAGACATGGATCCACGGTACACGCGCGGCCGCCGGCCCAGCCGACGGTACGGTGAGAATGAAAGGGCACAGCAAAGGCCGGGCTTTGGCGGGTGAGCCTGAGGTGTCAGGTTCGCCCGCCGAAGCCCGGCCCTGGGCCCGGAACGTGCGCCCGGAACGCGTGCACGGACCGTGCATCCGGTCCGGCCGAAGCCGCCGGCAGGCAGCTCAGAGCTTGTCGAAGTCGGCCTCGTCTACCGTGGAGCCGGACTCGGCGCTCCGGTCGCCGGCGCCGATGGCGGCGGGGGAGCCGCCGGACTTCAGCGCCGCCAGCCGGGCTTCGATCTCGGTCTGCTCGCCCAGATCTTCCAGCGAATTGAACTGGGCGTCCAGGCTTGAGGCCGCGAGCTCCTGCTGGCCGCGGACCTTGGCTTCCTCGCGGCGGATCTTCTGCTCGAAGCGGCCCACCTCGGAGGTGGGGTCCATGATGTTGATGCTCTTGAGGGCGTCGTGGACCTGGGTCTGGGCCGCTACGGTCTTGGACCGGGCCACGAGCTCATTGCGCTTGCTGGTCAGTTCGTTGAGCTTGCCCTTCATCTGGTCAAGGCCATGCTTGAGCTTGTCCACTACCTCGGTCTGGGACGCGATGCTCGGCTCGGCGGCCCTGGCCTCGTTCTCAGAGCCCATCTGGCGCTGCAGCGCAACCTTGGCCAGGTTGTCGAACTTCTCCGCGTCGCCGACGTCACCTTTGGCACGGTATTCGTCGGCCTTGCGCGACGCGGCGAGGGCCTTTTTGCCCCAGTCCTGGGCGTTGCGGACGTCCTCGTTGTAGTCGTCCTGGAGCATACGCAGGTTGCCGATGGTCTGGGCCACGGCGGACTCCGCCTCCGCGATGTTGTTCGTGTAGTCACGGACCATCTGGTCCAGCATTTTCTGTGGATCCTCGGCCTGGTCCAGCAACGAGTTGATGTTTGCCTTCGCCAGCTGCGCCATGCGGCCGAAAATGGACTGCTTAACCATGGTGTTACCTTTCGTCCTGCTCCGTTGTCTCACTGAATTCAGTGATCGATGATGTATCGCATCTATCCGCTGTCCGGTCCGTTGGGGCCGGCGCGTGGTCTGTACTGTTTCCCGTCACTCCCAGTCACTTCTTCCCGTCCGGGGAGGCAACAGGCTAGAAACTGCCAGAGTCGCCGCCGCCGAAGTCGCCGCCGCCGCCAACCCCAGCCGCCGCCGGAATCGTCTCCGCCCCAGCTGCCTCCGCCGCCGCCCCAGCCGCCGCCGCCTCCGCCGTGGAGGATCGAGTTGATGAGGATTCCGCCGAGAATCGCGCCGCCGAGGCCGCCTCCGCCGCTGCCGCCGAACATGCCGCCACCGCCGTAGCCTTGGTTTGCGTAACCGCCGAAGTGGTCAACATCGGACTGGGCCAGCTGCGCGGCCTGTGCCGCCAGTGCGTGGGCCTGCTGGGCGTACTGCAACGCGGTGACCGGGTCGGTGCGGGAGATGGAAAGCGCATAGTCCAGGTTCCGCTGGGCTTCCGCCAGGCGGGTGCGGGCATCAGTGCCCACGCCTCCGCGGCGGGCGGTGATGTAGTCCGACGTCGCGCTGATCTGTGCCTGGGCCGACATGATGCTCTGCTGCAGCGAGGCCTGGGCGCGGCGCGCCTGTTCCTGCTGGTCGCGGATGCCGCCGAGGGACTGGTCGAGCGTCTGGTGGGCCGTTTCGACCCGTTCCAGCGTGGCGATGGGATCGATCTTGCCGCCCTGGATTTCCGCTTTGACCTGCGCCAGCGCGGCTTCCACGGCGGCCACCGGGCCGGAAAGCTCCGGATGGGCGCCGGACTGGAGCATCGCCTTCGCCTGCGCCAGGTCCTGGGCGGTGTCGACGACGGCGGATTCCAGGCCACTGCGCGCCTCATCGAGGCTGCCGGCCACCTTGGTGATGGCCCCGATCAGCACGTTCGTCTGGTGCAGGCTTTCCTCGGCTGCACGCACGGCCACCGCGGCAAGGCTGTGCTCGCCCGCGGCGAGCTTTTCCTCCGCCGCGGTCGAGGCGTTCTGCACGAATATGAGGCGTTCCTTGGCCTGGTTAATGTTGTCCGCAACCTGGACCAGGGCGCTCTCGGCGTACTTGGCGCGCAGATCCGTCAGCGATTGTTCGGCGCTGGCAATCTTGGCCTCGGCTTCTGCGGCCCCGGCGCCGACGGCGGCGAGGGCCTGCGGGGCGTTCTTCTCCAGCTCCCGGAGGGAATCGAAGTCAGCCTTCTGCTCCTGCAGAGATGCCATAGGCGGCCTCGGAGCGGCGGATGATTTCGATAAGCCAGCTCCGTTGCTGCTCCTCGGTGTCGGGGATGTGGTCATCGAGCTGCTGCTGCAGCTTGAACGACTCCGTCATGTGGCCCTTGGCCTCCTGCAGCGCCTTGGTGAAATTACCCACCGCGGAGTCACCATATTGGGCCTGGGCGAACCCCAGTTCCTGCTCGCTGGACTTGATGGCGTCATCGGCCTCGATCAGCAGCGAACCGCTCTTCCGGCGCAGCTCGACCACGCTCAGGCCCGCCAGCGGATCCGGCTCCGCGCCTTGTGAGCCCTTGGACGCTCCCGCACCCTGGCGGCCTTCTTCCGGCGGTTGCGGAAGTACAGGTAGGCTCCGCCTCCTGCCACGGCCACGACGCCGACCCCCACCAGCACGGCACTGCCAGCTCCGGCGTCGGATGGCACCGTGCCGCTGCCACCGGACGCCGCGTCGCCCACCGCAGCAGCGGTATCAATGGCCGCCTGCGCGAAATCGCGCTTTCCGCCGGCCAGGTTCGGCACTATGGCGTTCTGGGTGATGTTGGACGTCTTGGAGTAGATCGCACTGGCCGAGTTGGGGGCGAAGTAGTACTTCCCGTCGTCGGACATGGTGAGGATGACGTCGGCCTTGCCCATGCCCTTGTTCGTCGCGACGGCCTGGGCCCACGCGCTTGGGGTCGGCCGGATTCTCGAACGTCTTTGCCGTGACGACATAGAGGTTGTACTTGTGGTCCTTGAGGAGCTTCTGGATGGCGTCCTGGACCTCGGCCTTGCGGCCGCCGAGCACGTTCGCGCTGTCGACGATGTTCTGCCCGGACGGAATGGTCACCGGATCTTCAGCGAAGGCTGGGGCGACCGGGAGCGCCAGCAATCCAGCGACGCCAAGGACGGCGAGGAAACGATTCAACTTAGACCGCATGTGCAACCCTTCAGCACTTCTGGGACCGGTTCGGTCGAACCAGCCGTCACAGAATGCAGCAGCGCCCCCACGCACATGTAAAGCCGCAGGTCGCTGTGGCATTTCCATTTGATTCTATGGTGCACCCAAATGGCAGTCCACCTAGGGGAATATGCCACCAGCGAAACAGGCTTAAACTTAGAAAACACGGGCCGCGGGCCGCCAACTATCCATTCAGGAACCTCCCAGCAAATGTCCGCTCTAGTGTCAGCCTGAGCGTCCATAGTTATAGGCAGACGAGGATGAAAGGAAGTCTCATGACTGAGAACCCAGTGCCGAGTGCGTCACCGGAGCCGACACAAAAGAGCCAGGAACCGGCGGGGCCGCAGGAGGGCTCGCCGGAGCTGCTGCATGCCGGCCGCACGCCTGAGGCGGCGCCCGGAAACCCGGCGCCCGGAAGCCCGGCACCCGAGACCCCGGCATCCGAAAGACCGGCATCCGAAAGACCGGCACCTGAGACCCCGGCATCCGGAAGCCCGGCGCCCGAGAACCCGACCCTCCGCCTGGACCGCGCCGAGGACGGCGCGCCGCGTCCGGTCTACCAGCAGCACCAGCCTTCCGCCGCGGACACCCAGCAGTTAGGCGCCCCCGCCCAGCACACTGGCCAGTACGGCGCGTTCTCCCAGGCCGGCCAGGGTCAGGGCCAGCCCGCCCAGCCCGCACACCCGCCCTATGGACAGTCCCAGCAAGCCGAGTCCCCGTACGGTCAGTCCCAGTACGGCCAGTCCCCGTACGGCCAGTCCCAGTATGGCCAGTCCCAGTACGGTGCCAACTCCGGCGGCCAGCCGCCGTCGGGTCCGTCCTATGGCTCCGGCCTGGGCTTTGCGAACGACCCCGCGCATGCCCCTAAGCGCAAGGCGGCGTTTGGTGTCCCGACCCTCGTGGCGAGCATCGTGGCGGCCGGCCTGATCGGCGGCGGAGTGGTGGCCGGCAGCAATGCGCTGTTGTTGGACCGTTCCCCCACGGCCGCCACGAGCAACACGACCCAGGCCGGTCCGGTGATCGTCAACAACAGGGAAGACGTCAACGCCATCACCGCCGCCGCCCTCAAGGCTTCCCCTAGCGTGGTGACCATCAAGGCAACCAGCGGCAGCGACGGCGGCACCGGCAGCGGGATCATCCTCGATGCCGAGGGCCACGTGCTGACCAACACCCACGTGGTCACTCTCGACGGCAAAACCGCGAACGCCACCATGGAGGTCCGGACAAGCGATGGCAAGGTCTTCTCCGCGAAGATCGTCGGTACGGACCCGCTCTCCGACCTCGCCGTGATCAAGATCGAAAACCCCACGGGACTGGTCCCGGCAACGCTCGGTGATTCGGGCAAACTGAACGTCGGCGACACCGCCGTCGCCATCGGATCGCCCCTCGGACTCACCGGCACCGTCACGGACGGCATCGTCTCGACCCTGAACCGGACCATCAGCGTGGCATCCTCGGCTGCGCCGAAGGACGGTGCGGACAACTCCCAGGGCGGGGACCAGGGCTTCCAGTTCGCGCCCCCGGGCGGTGGCGAGACCCCGAACACCGCGGACCAGGGATCCATCTCGATCAACGTCATCCAGACAGACGCGGCCATCAACCCGGGCAACTCCGGCGGCGCGCTGGTGAACACCAAGGGCGAAATCATCGGCGTCAACGTCGCGATCGCCTCCGCGGGCGGCGACTCGGCCACCGGAAGCAGCAGCGGCAACATCGGCGTGGGCTTCAGCATCCCCATCAACAACGCCAAGCGCGTGGCCCAGGAGATCATCAGCGGCGGCAAAGCCACACACGGGCAGTTCGGCGTCAGCGTGAAGCCCAAGGCCGCAGGCGCGTCCTCCTCCGGGTTCTCGGTGGGCGCCGAGGTCGCGACCGTCGAGTCCGGATCGGCCGCTGACAAGGCCGGCATCAAGGTCGGCGACGTCGTGACGAAATTCCAGAACCTGACCATCAGCGATCCCAACCAGCTGACCGCTGCAGTGCGGGAACAGCCCGCCGGGGCCACGGTCACGGTGACGGTCCTGCGCGGCGGCCAGCTCAGGGACCTCGACGTGACCCTCGGCGCCGCAGCCGACCAGTAGAAGCAGGGCAGTAGCAGCGCAATAGCAGGAAGGCCGGGCGGCACCGAACGGTGCGGCCCGGCCTTTTCCGTGCCCGGCACCAGCTGAAGAGGGCCGGCCGGGCGAGGGCGCTGACACAGGCGTTAACCGAGGCCGCGCTGCCCGGCGGCTATATGGTTAGCTAGGAACAGCCCGGCTACCGGGTGTTCCGTGGCCATGACCCCGCCAGGGGCGGCTATCCACTCGCATGGAAGGCTGCTGTAGACACAGTGGAAGAAACTTTGAAAATCATTGTGCTGGTCAAGCACGTCCCGGATGCGCAGTTCGACCGCCACCTCACTGGTGGGGCCAACACGGTGGACCGCTCCGAAAGCATCCTGTCCGAACTGGATGAATACGCCCTGGAAGCGGCGCTGCAGTTGACCGAGGCCCGCGGCGGGGAAGCGGCCGGCAACAAGGTCATCGCCCTGAGCATGGGCCCGGCCGGGGCTGTTAACGCGGTGAAGAAGTCCCTCCAGATCGGCGCCACCGAAGGCGTGCACCTCAGCGACGAGGCACTCGCCGGTTCCGATGCCGCGGCCACCTCGCTGGCACTGGCCGCCGCGATCCGCCACCTGGGCGCGGACGCCCCCGCGGACCTCATCCTCACCGGAATGGCCTCCACGGACGGCGAGACCTCGCTGGTCCCGGCACAGCTCGCTGAGCGGCTGGGGCTCCCTCAGGTAACTTTTGCCGCGTCGTTGGAGCTCGACGCCGGCAAGCTCACCGCCCGCCGCGACGGCGACACGCACGCGGACACCATCGAGGCCGAACTGCCGGCCGTTGTTTCGGTCACCGACCAGATCAATGATCCCCGGTACCCGAACTTCAAGGGCATCATGGCGGCGAAGAAGAAAACCATCACCACTTTGAGCCTTGCCGACATCGGCGTCGACGCGGCCCAAGTGGGCAAATCCGGTTCCTGGACCGCCGTCGAGACCGCAGAGGTCCGCCCGCCGCGCACGGCCGGCACCATCATCACCGACGAAGGCGACGCCGGCATCCAGCTGGTCGAGTTCCTGGCCGCCCAGAAGCTGCTCTAAAGGGGATTATCCGAACATGGCAAAAGTACTCGTTTTCATCGACAACCCCGGCCAGACGCTGAAGAAGTCGAGCCTGGAACTGCTCACGATCGCCCGCTCCCTCGGCGAACCGGCCGTCGCCTTCAATGGCGAACTGCACGACGACGCAGCCGCTGCCCTTGCTGCGTACGGCGTCCAGGCACTCTACCGCCCGTCCGCCGCAGACCTCGACGACTATCTTGTGGGCCCCAAGGCGTCCTACCTCGCCGCCGTGGTCCAGACTTCCGGTGCCACCGTGGTCCTGGCCGAGAACTCGGCCGAGGGCAAAGAAATCGCCGCACGGCTCAGCATCAAGCTCGGCGCCGGTGTCATCACCGACGTCGTGGCCGTGGACCCGGACGGAACAGCGCACAAATCGGTGCTGGCTGGTTCCTACACCACCACGGCGAAGGCCACGACGCCCGTTTCGGTGCTGACTGTGAAGCCCAACAGCATCACGCCCGAGCCCGCAGTCACCGGAACGGCGCCGGAGGCCGTCACGATCGAGGTTCCGGAGACGGCTACAGCCGCCTCGGCCCGGGTCACGGCACGCAGCGAAAAGCCCGCAAGCGGGCGCCCGGACCTGACCGAGGCACGGATCGTCGTGGCCGGCGGCCGTGGTGTGGACGGCAACTTTGGTCCGCTGGAAGAACTCGCAGACGCCCTGGGAGCGGCCATCGGCGCTTCGCGGGCAGCCACGGACGCCGGCTGGATCGGTCACGACGCGCAGGTCGGCCAGACCGGCAAGACCGTCTCGCCGCAGCTCTACATCTCCGCGGGCATCTCCGGAGCCATCCAGCAGAAGGCCGGCATGCAGACCGCCAAGGTGATCGTGGCCGTCAACAAGGACGCCGAATCGCCGGTTTTCGAGATCGCGGACTTCGGCGTTGTGGGCGACCTCTTCCAGGTTCTGCCGCAGGCAACAGCGGAAATCAAAAAGCGCAAAGGCTGACTGCATGAGCACCAACGCCGTTCCGGCGCAAAGCCCGTTCGACCCGGCGACCTCCCGGATCGAGCGGGTGCTTTGTTTCACGGCCCACCCCGACGACATCGATTTCGGCGCCGCCGGCACAGTTGCAGCCTGGACCGCCGCCGGCGTCCAGGTCAGCTACTGCATCATGACCGACGGCGACGCCGGCGGATTTGATCCCGCGCAGCGCGAGGAAATCGTGCGGCTGCGCATTGCGGAGCAGCAGCGCGCCGCAGCCCTGGTCGGCGTCACGGACATCCACTACCTGCACCAGCGTGACGGCTACCTCGAACCCTCGCATGAGGTGATGCGCGAGGTGGTGCGCCTGACCCGGCAGCTGCGGCCCGACGTCGTGGTGTCCATGCATCCGGAACGCAACTGGAACCGGATCCAAAAGAGCCACCCGGACCACCTGGCCGTGGGGGAAGCCGTGACCCGTGCGGTGTACCCCGCGCTGGAAAACCCCTTCGCGTACCCGGAACTGGCCGAGTCCGGGCTGGAGGCCTACAAATTGCCCTGGCTGTGGCTCTTCGCCGGGCCGGAAGAGCGCGAAAACCACTTCGTGGACGTCACCGAGCACGTGGGCAGCAAGCTTGCCGCCGTCCACATCCACGTCAGCCAGCACCCCGACGTCGACGCCATGGAGCGCACTGTCCGCGGCCTCATGCTTGGCACCGGGGCCCGCGCCGGACTTCCCGCCGGACGCAGTGCCGAGGCCTTCCATGTCGTAACAGTCAACGGCCAAGGGACCATCGCCGGGTTCTAGTGTTGCTGCAGCACAACCACTGCCATATGCTGGCCTCTGTTTAAATCATATTTATTTGATGGAAGGCAGACTTTGATGGCGAAGACTGCGCAACACCCCGTTCTTGTGATCATGGGCGTCTCCGGATCCGGCAAATCAACTGTGGCCGGACTTCTGGCCGGCAGGCTGGGCTGGGACCTTGCCGAGGGCGACGACCTGCACCCCGAATCAAACGTGGCAAAGATGCACGCAGGACAGCCGCTGACCGACGAGGATCGGTGGCCCTGGCTCGAAAGCATTGCCGACTGGATCCGGGCCCACACCGAAGCCGGGAAGCCTGGCGTCGTGACCTGTTCGGCGCTGAAGAAGCGCTACCGGGACATTCTGCGCGGCGAGGGGGTGGTCTTCGTGTTCCTCGAGGGATCACGGGACAAGATCTCCGACCGGCTGGCCTCCCGTCACGGGCACTTCATGCCCCCTGCCCTGCTGGAGTCGCAGTTCGACGCGCTCGAAGCGCCCACGGCGGAGGAAAACTTCATTTCCCTGTCCGTCTCCGCAACGCCGGCGGAAGAAGCACAGGAAATCATCACCCGACTTAATCTCGACGCTGCCGACGCCAGGCCCTGAGCCTCCCCGCGTACTGCCGCGACCAAGGAATTTTGTGAAATCTCTGATAGCAACGCAGCTTCCGGCTGCCGTTGAGGCCGTGTCCGGCATCAACACCCAACTACTGATCATCGCCGGCCTGGGCATCGCCCTGCTCGTGGTGCTGATCGCCAAGTTCAAGTTCCACCCCTTCCTGGCCCTGATTCTGGGCTCCGGCTTCGTCGGCCTCGCCGCCGGCGTGGAGCCGGCCAAGGTAATCGCCAACTTCGAGGACGGTGTGGGCGGCGTCCTGAAGGAAGTTGGCCTGCTGGTCGCGCTCGGCGCGATGCTGGGCAAGCTGCTGGCTGACTCCGGCGGCGCCAACCGGGTGGTCGACACCCTCCTGGCCAAGGCCACCGGAAACAAGCTGGTCTGGTCCATCACGCTCGTCGCTGTGATCATCGGCCTGCCGATGTTCTTCGAGATCGGGCTCGTCCTGCTGCTGCCGGTGATCGTATTGGTCACGCAGCGCTCGAAGATGCCGCTGATGCGCATTGCCATCCCGGCGCTGGCCGGCCTGTCCGTGCTGCACGGGTTGGTGCCGCCGCACCCGGGACCGCTGATCGCGATCAGCGCCATCAAGGCGGAACTGGGCACCACGCTGGCCCTCGGCATCCTCGTTGCCATCCCCACGGTGATTATCTGCGGCCCGCTCTTCTCCCGCCTGGCGGCCCGGTGGGTGCCGGTGGGCGCCCCCGCCGTCGCCGGCGGCGTCGACACCGTGCACGGCGCGGACATGGAGGGCGTCAAGCGCCCGCCGAGCTTCCTCGTGACGCTGTTGACCATCCTCTTCCCGGTGGTGCTCATGCTGCTCAAGGCCGTGGTGGACATCATCTGGCCCGACCCCAGGACGGCCCCGGCCATCCGGATGTTCTTTGACTTCGTCGGGCAGCCGCTGGTGGCCATGACCCTGGCCGTCCTTCTGGCCATGGTGACCTTCGGCTACGCGGTGGGCCTGAACGGCGTCAAGATTACAAGCAAGATCAGTGCCAGCCTCGGCCCGATCGCGGGGATCCTCCTGATCGTCGGCGCCGGCGGCGGCTTCAAGCAGACGCTGATTGGTGCCGGCGTGGGTGACGCCGTGAAGACCTGGGCCGAGGGGACCAACATGTCCGTCCTGGTGCTCGGCTTCATTGTGGCGGTTGCCCTGCGCCTGGCGACAGGCTCGGCAACCGTCGCGACCGTGACGGCCGCCGGCATCGTGGCACCGCTGGCCAGTTCGCTGACGCCGACGCACGCCGCACTGCTGGCCCTCGCGATTGGCGCCGGCTCGCTGTTCTTCTCGCACGTGAACGACGCCGGTTTCTGGCTGGTCAAGGAGCTGTTCGGACTCACGGTGGGCCAGACGTTCAAGACCTGGTCCGTCATGGAAACGCTGATCTCCGTGGTCGAGCTTCGGCCTGGTCATGCTGCTCTCTCTGGTCATTTAGCCGCGCCGATACGCTGGCGGGCAGATGTTTGCCGCCTTCAAAGCGCAGTAAGCCGCCCGGGCCTTGAGTCCTTCTACGGAAGGAGCCAAGGCCCGGGCGGCTTACTGCTTCCGGGCGGCATGTGTGCACCGCGGGTGTCTGTATCCTGCGGCGCCTAGGCGTCCAGCGGTGCAGCGGCGACGGTCGGCAGGGTCGGTGACGCGGATCCGCCTTCGGGTTCCACGGTGATGCCCAGGGCGGCGGCGGACCCGATGCCCTGGACCACCGCGGGCTTGGACAGGGCTTCGGCGTCCATGAGGCCCTGCGACACCGGGGCCGAGCCGTCCTTGGGGATCAGCCACATCTGGTAGACCTTGCCCGCGGGCGGAGCCGGGACGCCGTTCATTTTGACGACGGCGGCGTCCCTGGAGGGGGAAATCGACACGGTGGCCGTGCCGCCGCCGTTGACGTCGACGGTGGCCTGGCGGACGTCGCTGGCCTGCAACACCTGACTCAGCGGATCGTTCTGGTTTGCCACGTAGGCGCCCACGCCCACGCCGCCCAGGGCGATCACGGCTGCAGCGGCGACGCCGACAAGCCAGTTCCGCAGGCCCTGCGGGCGGCGGCGTTCCTCCCGGCGTTTGCGGGCCGCACCGAGCTCATCGGTGGCGGGCACTACGGGGGTGTCGTGTGCCGGATGCGGCATCACAGGCGTCGTTTGCAGGCCCGTGCCGGGGAGGGGTGCCGCGGCGGGGGACGGCTGTGCCGTCTGCGCCGGCAGTGATGACATGATCCTGTCCAGCAGCCCGGGCGGAGGCTCTTCCTCGGCGGTGAAGCTGGCGGCCAGGGTCTCCCGGGCCTGCCGGACGCGCTCATTGAAGGCATCCCGGTCTGCTGCCGGTGCGGAGGCGAGGAACTGCTCGATCGCGGCGCGTTCGGTGTCGTCTACGGCGTTGAGGGCGTAGACCTCGGCAAGGTCCACGACACGGCCGGAAGACAGGTCGGTGGCGATCTCGGCGGTGAAGCCGCCGGGGAGGCGGTTGTTGTTCTCATGTGCGTTCATGTCGGTCAATTCAGCTCACCCCCAAGCAGGTCTTCAGTCGGATCAGTCCGTCGCGGATGCGGGACTTGATGGTAGGTACCGCGGCATTCAGCCGCTCGGCCACCTCCCGGTAGGTGAGGCCGCCGTAGTATGCCAGCCGGACGGACTCCTGCTGGGTATCGGTCAGCGTCTCCAAGCACCGGACCACGGCCTCGGCCTCAAGCCGGCTGCCGACTTCGTCCGAGACGGAATCGTGGTCAATCTCCTGGCTGCTGGCACCGTATTTGGCTTCGCGGTCAGTGGCGGACTGCGACGACCGGACCTTGTCAACGGCCCGGCGGTGCGAGATGGTCATGAGCCAGGCGAGCGGACTGCCGGCCGCGGGATTGAACTTTGCAGCGCTCTGCCAGACCTGCAGGAAGACTTCCTGCGTGGTGTCCTCGCTAAGTTCGGTATCGATCAGGACCCGGCGTGCCATGCCGAAGACGCGCCTGGAAGTGAGGCTATAAAACTCCGCGAACGCTGCCTGGTCGCCCTGGGCAATCAGTTCCAGCAGGCCACCGAGCCGGCCGTTGATGTCGGCTGAGGTACCCGCGCGTGCGGCGGCCTCGGGGTTCGGGGCATTCGGAGTATCCATCACCCCCAAGCATAAGGCGCCTGCCGGCGAACGCGGGCCAATATGTGCGGCCTGCGGCGAGAGGCTGGCCCCTGCCCCACGGGCAAGGGGTCTAGCCAGATGCACTGTTCTCACCCGCCGCTCCTCGCTCCCTTCCGTGTCTCCGCACAACGCTGAGCCGACGGTTTCGTGTGCCCGCCTTCAGAAGTGATTCGGCGCAGCCCGGAACCCGGATGGGCGCGATGTGCGGGATTCTTTCCCGCTGGCTCCCCATGGGCAGCCGCCGGTCCTGCCTGCGCTACGAGGCGTACCGGCTACAGTTTGGCCCCCGCGAACCCGTTCTGGCGCCAGGCCTCATAGACGGCGATGGACGCCGCGTTGGCCAAATTCAGCGACCGGAGGGAGGGCAGCATAGGCAGGCGGACCCGGGACGTCACCCGGGGACTGTGCTTGATTTCCTCGGACAAACCCACGGATTCAGGACCAAACAGGAGGACGTCGCCGGCCCGGTAGCGGATATCGGTGTAAGTAGTCTCGCCGTCGGAGGTGAAGGCAAATACCCGTTCCGGATCCAGGGCCGACCAGGCTGCGTCGATGTCCGGGTGGACGGTCACAACGGCGAGGTCGTGGTAGTCCAGGCCTGCCCGCTTGAGCTTGGCGTCGGAAAAATCAAAGCCCAAGGGCTCCACCAGATGCAGTTCGGCGCCCGTAATGGCTGCCAGCCTGATGGCGTTTCCGGTATTGCCGGGGATTTCGGGGGTGTGGAAGAGGATGCGGAACACCTTTCCATCCTAGCGAGCCGACGGCGTCGGACGCGCCGCGGGCCTTCCGCCCGGGGATCCATGGACCCCCGTGGGAGAGCGGCCCGCGGACGGAATCTAGTGCATGCCGCGCAGCAGGCGCGCCAGCACGGGCACGTTGACGGTGTTGGGGGCAGGTCCCGAGCCGAGGAACAGCTTGAGGCCGCGGGCCAGGCCCGCGGCGTTGACCACCTCGACAAGCGCCGAATTTTCGCCGTACCCGCTGCCCTGGCCGCCGGCTGCGCGGCGGTGCCGGTCGATGACCGGTTGGTGCAGATTGCCGTCCGTGCTGTGGACAACAATCCAGCCGGTGACATTGAGCTCCGGAAAAATGTCCTGCATCCGGCGCACGACGTGGCCCAGTTGGGGCGGGGCGACGGAGCGTCCGCCGTGGGTCAACGTGCTGCCGTTCCACGCGTAGGCGCCCGGCGGCAGCAGCATGGACCCGATGATTGCGAGCCGGTATCCGGCAAGGACTGCGTGGTCGATGTGGCTGTTGTCCGCCGGGGACTGCAGCCCGTTGACAAGGCGCGCCGACGGAATGGTGGTCAGGATCTGCCTGCTGATCAGCTGCACGGTGCGCATCTCGCGTTGAATCCGGGCCTCGGCCCCGAAGATCCCGCGCTTGCGGGGCATGCCGTGGACCTGCTGCCGGGCCACGTCGGCAGGAATCAGGGGCACCGCTGTCCCGTCGCCAAACTGCTCGAACGGGGGAACATAGACGGGCGGGTCGGCAGCGGTATTCCGCGGCGTGTTCGGACGGCGGACGTTGGCGGAGGCCCGGCTGCCCGCGGCCGGGGCGTCGAAGTGGGCGCCCTCGTCGCCGGCCGGAGACGAATACGCGCCGGATGCGCTGCCGTAAGAGCGGTCATAGTCCGCGCGGCGCTTTGCGTCGATGAGTGTCTCGTAGGCGAGGGTGACGCGCCGGAACGCTGCAGGGTCGCCGCCGTGATCGGGGTGGGCGAGCCGGGCGGCCTTGCGGTACGCCACTTTGATGTCCTTCTCCGTCGCCGTCACGGGGATCCCGAGGACCTGGTAATGCGAGCTGCTGCCCTGCGTCAAACAGAGATCCTTTTCATCGATGGTGCCGGCGTTGAGAATGCCGGACCGTTCGTGGGCGCCCGGCGTGCCCAGTTTAACCGGCTGGATGAATAACGACCGCGCGTACCGGGATGGTTCCCGGCGGCTGGCATAGTTCAGCGCATGCTGATCGCCGTCGCCGTCGCCGGGTTATCAATTACCCGGTGACGGTCGACGGCGAGCGGTGGCAGCAGGGCGCCATGCCGGTGTCCGTCGCCAACGGCAGTCGATCGGCGGCGGAGTGCGGATCGTTCCGGAGGTCGTCCTCCCGGCGTAGCGGTTCGGCTTAGGCGCTTGGCGTAGCAGCCGGCGCGGCCTTGCGCGGGGACAGCCTGTTCAGTGCCAAGGCGCCCACGAGCAGGCCGAAGTCACGCAGCGCGACGTCGTAGAAGCCGCCGAGGACGATCAGGTTGATGATGATGCCCAGCAGCCAGACGGCCACGAGCGCCGATCCGAAGCGCGGACGCACCGCCACCATTACGCCGGCGATGATTTCTACCACGCCAACGATGTACATGATGGTCTGGGCCGGCAGCGGGACTACCGAGGTCACCACGGGGGCCAGGTACATGGTCCAGTCGGTGAGCACGTTCGTGAACTTGTCCAGGCCGAACAGGATAGGCGCAACCGTAAAGACGGTCCGCAGCAGCAGGAAGGCCTGCCGATCCGCCGTGAGCTGCTGTGCCGGGGTGGCGAGGGATGGGGAAACTTTCATGGCGTGCTCCTTCTAAAAATGGATACTTCGATTTTAGAGCGGTGCAGGAGGATTAAGCAATGATTCTTGTTTTTAGAGATATTCTTGTCTCATGACCAAACTTCCGTGGAACCACCGGCTTGCGGCGGTCGCGTCCTTGGGTGACGAGAACCGCAGGAGGCTGTTTGACTTCGTCACCTCAGCGGCAGATGCAGTTGGCCGGGACGACGCCGCCAAGGCCGTGGGCCTGGCGCGGAGCACTGCCTCGTTCCATCTGGACCGGCTCGTGAAAGACGGGCTGCTGGCAGTGGAGTTCCGCAAGCTCGGAGGGCGGGAGGGACCCGGTTCCGGCCGGCCGGCCAAGCTGTACCGGGCCGCCGTGGACGAGGTGGCCGCCTCCGTCCCCGACCGCCACTATGATCTCGCCGCCGAGCTGCTGGTTTCCGCGATCGAAGCTGCAACCAGCGACGGCGGTTCGCCGCGGGATGCCCTGCTCCGGGCCGCCCGCGCCAGGGGACAGTCAGCCGGTGAGTCGGCAGCCCGTGCAACCGGGCGTGAGCCGGCGGGGGCCGTCGGGGCGGGGGATGCGGAAACCGCCGACGGTCCTGGCAGTCCTGGCGGCGCCGGCCCGTTCGCGGAGTTTTTGGCCGGGCAGGGCTACTGCCCAGCGGACGACGGCGGCGGGGGACTGGTGCTGCTGAACTGCCCGTTCCATCGGCTCGCCACCGGGCACGCGGACGTGGTCTGTGCCATGAACGGAGCCTTCCTGGGTGGGGCCTCTGCGGCCCTGGGGGTTGACCCGGGACGGATCGAAGCGCTCCCCATCGAAGACCTTAGGGAGCAGGGGAGCGCCCAGCCCGGGCAGTGCTGTGCCCGCATCCTGCCATCGTGAGCGGCTGTTTGACCGGGCAGCCTGCATGACCAGGCTGCCACGCGTCGCGGTTATCGGCCCCGCGGGGCCCCCGCCGCCGGGGCGGCCGCCGGCGCTTCAAGCCTGGGCTGGCCCTTGATTCC
Organism: uncultured Actinomycetota bacterium; assembly: GCA_963722145.1. Lineage (GTDB taxonomy): Bacteria > Actinomycetota > Actinomycetes > Actinomycetales > Micrococcaceae > Arthrobacter. The sequence goes on from CAVRLW010000022.1 coordinate 229,510, forward strand.
GGTCAGCAGGACGCCCCCAATCACCATGAGGCCGCCGACGATCTGCACGAGGGTGAGCGGCGTCCCCAGCAGCACGGTAATGATCGCCGTGAAGACAACCATCAAATTCAGGTAGTTGCCCGCGGTCCCCGGCGGGGTGGTTTTCAGCGCCAGGTTCCAAAGGAGGTAGGCGCCGAGGGAGGGGAATACAGCGATGTACGCCAGTGACCAGGCTTCGGCCGCGGTGTCGGGAAGCTGCACGTTCATGGCCAGGGCAAACGGCGCCAGCATCACAGTCGCAATCACCACCTGCACGGCTGTGGCCGAGATGGCCGGCACCTTCAGCCGGCGGGCAATGATCGTGTAGAAACCCCACACGATGATCGCACCGATCATCATCACCTCGCCGGTGTTGATGGAGAGGCTGAAAATGCGGGCCAGTTCACCTTGGGTCAGGACGGTCAGCACGCCCAGCAAACCGAGGCAGATACCGAGCCAGCCCAGCCTTGTGGTCCTCTCACCGAGCAGGACGATCGCCATGACCACAATCAGGGCCGGGTTAGCGGCCGTAATGAGGGAGGCGTTCATCGCGGACGTGAATCCGAGCGCGCCGTAGAGCAGCAGCGTGTAGCCGCTCATGCCCAGGACGCTCAGCAGGAGGAGCACAGGCCAGCGGCGCAGCACCGCGCGCCAGTCCGGCTTCTCGACGAAGTGGGCCAGGAGCAGCAGCGGCACGGCGGCCAGGGTCCAGCGCCAAAACGTCAGGTCCAGCGGAGTCATGGAGCCGACGGCGGCTTGTCCGACGACGAAATTGCCGGACCAGAACAACGTGGCCAGCACAAGGTAGAGGGACGCTTTCACCGCTTGAATGTACACCAGCCCCCGCGGACTTCCCCGCGCCTTCGCCCACGCCGCCGAGGGAGCGCAGGCGCCGCCATAGGTAGAATTGGCCTGTGCCTGTATACCTCGACCATGCCGCCACCACCACCCTCGCCCCGGAAGCGCTGGCTGCGCTGACGCGCGAACTGGCCCGGACCGGCAACCCTTCCTCACTGCACGGCTCGGGCCGCCGTGCCCGGCGCTCCGTGGAGGACGCGAGGGAAGTGCTGGCGGCGGCTGCCGGTGCCCATCCCTCGGAGGTCATCTTTACCTCCGGCGGGACCGAAGCGGACAATCTTGCGGTCAAGGGCCTGTACTGGGCTCGCCGTGCCGAGGACCCTGCGCGTACCCGCATTCTGTGTTCCGCCGTCGAACACCACGCGGTGCTGGACACCGTCGAATGGCTCGAACGGCATGAGGGCGCCGAGGTCTGCTGGCTCCCGGTGGACGCCGCAGGCGTCGTCGATCTGGCGGTGCTTGAGGCTGAACTGTCCCGGGATCCGGCGTCGATCGCCCTGGTGACGGTCATGTGGGCCAACAACGAGGTCGGCACCATCCAGCCCGTCGCCCGGGTTGTGGAGCTGGCACACGCTGCTGGCGTACCCGTCCACTCCGACGCCGTCCAGGCCTTCGGTTCCCTACCCGTTGACTTCCGCGGGACGGGCCTGGACGCCATGTCCGTCTCGGGGCACAAGATCGGCGGACCGGTCGGCGTCGGGGCGCTCATCCTGGGCCGGGCGGTGAAGCTGACCCCGGTCCAGCATGGCGGGGGGCAGGAACGCGACGTCCGCTCCGGGACCCTGGACACTGCGTCGATCGCCGCGTTTGCCGCGGCCGCCGCGGCCGTCGCAGCGAAGCTTCCCGAGGAGTCCGTCAGGATCGCAGCCCTGCGGGACCGGCTGATCGAGGGTGTCCGTGAGGCCGTCCCCGAGGCGGTCCTGCGCGGCGCCCCGGGCTCCGGGCGGTTGCCTGGCAATGCGCATTTCACGTTCCCCGGCTGCGAGGGAGACTCGCTGCTGTTCCTGCTGGACCTCGCCGGCGTCGAATCCTCCACGGGATCCGCCTGCACTGCGGGTGTTCCGAGGCCCTCCCACGTACTGCTGGCCATGGGCCTGGACGAGGACACGGCGAGGGGTGCGCAGCGATTTACGCTGGGGCATTCCTCGACCGACGCCGACGTCGATGCCCTGCTCGCCGCGCTGCCGGGCGCCTACGCGCGGGCCCGCCAGGCCGGCATGGCCGGGCATGAGTCCAGCATCCAGACCGCTGGCACGGTCGCCCGCGAGTCTGCGCGTCAATCCCCTGGAAGGAGCTAATCCGGGAACTGATCCAGGAGCTAATCCGGGAGCTAATCCGGGAGCTGATCCAGGAGCTAATCCGGGAGCTGATCCAGAAGCTGATCCAGCGGTGCCGAGGAGTCCGCGAGCAGGTCCGGGCTCACGGCGGTGCGTGCGCTGATGAGCGCCTTGATCGCCTTCTGCGGTTTGGCGGCGCGGGGCCAGTTGACGTTCATCCCGGCCACCACCCGGCCCTCGTGCTGCCAGAAGGCAATGAACTCCTTGTCCGCAAGCGAGCCGCGGATGACCGGTGGCCCGGCAACCAGCGACGGGAAGCCCGAATACTCCATGCTGACGTCGTACTGGTCCGTGTAGAAGTACGGGATGGTATCGAATACCGCATCCAGGCCGAGCATCGCCTTGCCGGCCACCTTGCCGCCATTGAGGGCATTGGACCAATGCTCGCTGCGGTGGTGCTCCCCGGTGAACGGGTGCAGGGCATTGGCGACGTCGCCGGCGGCGAAGATCCCGGGCGCCGAGGTCCGCAGCGACGCGTCGGTGAGTATGCCGTTGCGGATCTCGAGGCCCGCTGCCTCGGCCAGGCTGAGCTCCGGCACCACGCCCACGGCGATGACCACCAGGTCGGCAGGTAGGACAACGCCTGCGTCGGTGACCACTGCGGTCACCCGTCCCGACTGCCCCTGAATCTGGGCGGCAGCCGCCGGAAGCCTGAACCGCACGCCGTGGGATTCGTGCAGTTCGCGGAAGAAGCCGCCCAGGTCCGGGCCGATCGCCGCGCCCAGCGGCACGTCCTCCAGCCCCAGCAAGGTGACGGTATTTCCGTAGGTGCTGGCGGCGGCGGCCAGTTCCATCCCGATCCAGCCAGACCCGACCATCACTACGTTCAGGCCACCGTCGGCGAGACGGGCTTGCAGGCGCCGGCTGTCCTCCACCGTCCGGAACGTGCTGACGCCGTCGAGCCCGCTGCCGGGCAGGGGGATGTTCCTGGGCCGCGCTCCCGTGGCGAGCAGCAGGGAGGCGTACTCCAGCCGCCGGCCGTCATCCAGAACCACGGCCCGGGCGGCCGGGTCCAGATCCGTGACCTGAACGCCGAGCCGGAGGTCGACGTCGTTCGCGTCGTACCAGTCATCCGGCACCACCGGCAGGGCGTCTTCGCCGGTCTTGCCCAGCAGGTACTCCTTGGACAGCGGCGGGCGCACGTACGGCTGGTGGGACTCGGCGGCCACCAGCCGTACCGGGCCGCTGAATCCCTCCGCCCGCAATGTTTTGGCTGCGGTGGCACCGGCCAGCCCGCCGCCCACGATCACGATGTCCTCAACAGCCATGTCCGCTCGATTCCCGCGCTGCGCACTCCGATTCTAAAACCGTTTGTCCTGACGCTAGAAGCGGGACGCGGCCCCGTCAAGGCTTTTTGGGGAGGATTCGGCGTGGCGATAGAATGGCGTGGCAGGCATTGTGCTAATTCCGCGGACCAGCAGTGAACCAATACTGTAGCGGACAACATCCCCGGTGCCTGCGACACCCTGAACCCTAGAGAAAGCCAGTATGCGAGTTCTTGCAGCCATGAGCGGCGGCGTTGATTCGGCCGTTGCCGCCGCCCGCGCCGTCGAGGCGGGGCACGACGTCGTCGGCGTCCACCTCGCACTGTCCCGGATGCCGGGCACCCTGCGAACCGGCAGCCGCGGTTGTTGCACGATCGAGGACTCCCGTGACGCTTGGCGTGCCTGCGACATTCTCGGGATCCCGTACTACGTCTGGGACTTCTCCGAGCGGTTCAAGGAAGACGTCGTCCAGGATTTCATCGATGAATACGCCGCCGGACGCACCCCCAATCCGTGCATGCGCTGCAACGAGCGCATCAAGTTCGCCGCCCTGCTGGAAAAAGCTATCGCCCTGGGCTTCGATGCTGTGTGCACCGGCCACTACGCCAAGGTCATCACCGACGCCGACGGCAACCCCGAGCTGCACCGCGCCGCGGACTGGGCCAAGGATCAGAGCTACGTGCTCGGTGTGCTGACCCACGAACAGCTCAAGCACTCAATGTTCCCGCTCGCCGAGACGCCGTCCAAGGCCGAAGTCCGCGCGGAGGCGGAGCGCCGTGGCCTCTCGGTGGCGAACAAGCCCGACAGTCACGACATCTGCTTCATCCCCGACGGCGACACCGCCGGCTGGCTCGCCGAGAAGATCGAAATGACCACCGGTGACATCGTTGACGAGTCCGGGGCGAAGGTCGGCGAGCACCCGGGCGCCAACGCGTTCACCGTGGGCCAGCGCCGTGGCCTGAAGCTGGGCACTCCGGCCGCGGACGGCAAGCCGCGGTTCGTGCTGGAGATCCGGCCCAAGGAAAACAAGGTGGTGGTGGGCCCGGAGGCGCTGCTCGCCATCGACGAAATCCGTGGCATCAAGGTCTCCTGGGCGGGGCTGCCCATCGCCGAAGTGGCGACTGGCGAGGAGTTCGACTGCTACGCCCAGGTCCGTGCCCACGGCGACCCCGTGCCGGCCCGCGCACACATGGCGGGGGACGAGCTTGTGGTCACCCTCACCGAGCCGCTGCGCGGTGTGGCCCCCGGCCAGACGGTGGTGCTCTACCAGGGCAGCCGCGTGCTGGGGCAGGCCACGATCGATGCCGCGCGCTCGCTGCAGCGGACCCCGCTCTAAGCGCCGCCACACCAAATCCAGCGAAGGGTCCCGCCACATGGCGGGGCCCTTCGTCGTGTCGGCCCCACGGTAGGTGTGCCGGCGACCCTGCCGAAGATCCGGGCCGAATCCTGAAGAAAATGGCAGAATCCTTCGGTTCGTGTAAATTTTGTGTCTCAACTCACAAAATGCAACGATTCACCGAATGGTTGTCTGGTTGAATCTAGGAATCAGCAAAGCGTGCCGCCCGACGAGTTTCACTTCGGGCTGCGCTAGAACGCATCGAACAGAAAGTTCACAGATGGCAATGAACAAAAAGGCCTTGCAGAGCGTTATCGCGCTCGCCGGGGTTTCCGCCTTTGCACTGACGGCCTGCACTGGGCCGTCCGGCGGCGCTGGCGGGTCATCAGCCGCAGCAAGCGGTCCAATCGCCTATGGCACCACGGACAAGGTCACCGCCTTGGATCCGGCGGGCTCGTACGACAACGGTTCGTTCATGGTGATGAACCAGATTTACTCCTTCCTGCTCAACTCGAAGCCGGGCGGCGCCGATCCGGTCCCGGACCTGGCCGAGTCCGCGTCCTTCACTTCGCCGACCGAATACACGGTCAAGCTCAAGTCGGGACTCAAATGGGCCAACGGGCACACGCTCGACTCCAAGGACGTCAAGTTCTCCTTCGACCGGCAGACCAAGATCAACGATCCCGCCGGCCCCGCCAGCCTGCTGTCCAACGTAGACAGTGTCACCGCCCCCGATGCCACCACCGTGGTCTTCAAGCTGAAGCTGGCCAACGACCAGACCTTCGCGCAGATCCTCAGCAGCCCGGCAGCGCCGATCGTGGACGATGAAGTCTTCCCGGCCGACAAGCTGCTTGACGACGACTCCATCGTCAAGGCCAAGGCCTTCTACGGCCAGTACACGATCGACACATACAAGAAGAACGAGCTGATCAGCTTCAAGGCCTTCCCTGACTACCAGGGAGTCCTCGGCAAGCCGGCCAACGAAGCCGCCACGATCAAGTACTACGCCGACCCCACCAACATGAAGCTGGACATCCAGCAGGGCAACATCGACGTCGCAAACCGCAGCCTGAGCGCCACGGACATCGATGACCTGAAGAAGGACTCCAAGGTCAAGGTCAACGTGGGCCCCGGCGGCGAAATCCGCTACATCACGTTCAACTTCGACACCATGCCGTTTGGTGCGAAGGCAGCCGACGCCGATCCGGCCAAGGCGACCGCCGTCCGCCAGGCCATCGCCAACCTCGTTGACCGCCAGGCCATCGCGGACCAGGTCTACAAGGGCACCTACCTTCCCCTGTACTCCAACGTTCCCAACGGTTTCCTCGGCGCCAACGAATCGTTCAAGGACGCCTACGGCGACGCCGGCAAGCCCAGCCTGGACAAGGCCAAGAAGCTCCTGACCGACGCCGGTGTGACTACGCCCGTGTCCATGAACCTGCAGTACAACCCGGATCACTACGGGAAGTCCTCCGGCGATGAATACGCCATGATCAAGGACCAGCTGGAGAAGTCCGGTTTGTTCAAGGTCAACCTGCAGTCCACGGAATGGGTCACCTACAGCAAGGCCAGCCGGGCCGACGAATACCCGCTGTTCCAGTTTGGCTGGTTCCCGGACTTCAGCGACGCCGACAACTACCTGACCCCGTTCTTCCCGGAGGGCGGGTTCCTGAAGAACCACTACAACAACCCCACCGTCAACGATCTGATCAGCAAGCAGCTCACCACAGTCGACAAGACTGAGCGCGAGTCCACGATCAAGGATGCCCAGAATGCCCTCGCCAAGGACATCTCCACGCTTCCGTTGCTCCAGGGCGCGCAGGTTGCCATTTCCGGCAGCGGCGTCAAGGGTGTCGATACCACCCTCGATGCTTCCTTCAAGTTCCGTTTGGGAACTCTTTCCAAGTAAGGCTGCATCCCTGCTGTCCTGACCAGCCTGCGAGGCGGGGCGCCCTCGAGGCGCCCCGCCTTTGCTGGTCATTGCCGCGCCTTGCAGTTCACGCCGGCCCGCCCATGGCCGCGAAAGCACAATTTTAGGTACCAATGACAACACTGATTGAGGCGCCGCCAAGCGACGCCGACGGACTCCTTCCGTCCAAGAAAAAATCCTCGGGTGGGGGCTTGGGGACCTACATCCTGGTCCGGTTCTTCCTGATCATTCCAACCATTTTCATTCTGGTGACTTTGGTCTTCTTCCTGATGCGGGTCATCGGCGACCCCATCACCGCAGCCCAGGGCGGCCGGCTTCCCCCGGAGGCGCTGGCGCAGCGCATCCACGAAGCCGGCTACGACCGTCCGATCCTCGTGCAGTACTTTGAGTACCTTGGCCAGTTGGCGACCGGCAACTTCGGCACCACCATCACCGACCGCCGCCCCGTTGTCGAAATGGTCATAACCTTTGGCGTGGCAACCCTGGAACTGGCCATTAATGCCCTCATCGTGGCGCTGTTGGTGGGCATCCCGCTCGGACTCATCGCCGCCTACAAGCGCGACAAGGCGCCCGACGCAGTCCTGCGCTTCTTCGCCATCCTCTGCTACGCCACCCCGGTGTTCTTCGCCGGCCTGCTGATGAAGCTGACGTTCTCCGTCTGGCTCGGCTGGCTGCCCGTCGCAGGCCGGGCCTCCACCAGGACCGAACTGGCCCTGGGAAGCCTGGCCGCGCCGACCGGGATCTACTGGCTGGATGCGCTGCGCAGCGGCAACATGGCCGCGTACGGCGACGTCGCGGCCCATTCAGTCCTCCCCGCGGTAACCCTGGGGCTGCTGACGGCAGGGGTCTTCCTGCGGCTGGTCCGCACCAACGTCATCGGCACGCTCGGCAAGGACTACGTTGAGGCCGGAAGGTCCCGCGGTGTCAGCGATTTCCGGCTCGTGACCAAGCATGCCTACAAGCCGGCCCTCATCCCGATCATCACGGTCATGGGGCTCCAGATTGCCCTCCTGCTCGGCGGTGCCGTCCTCACGGAGTCCACCTTCGAGTGGAAGGGCCTCGGCTACCAGTTGGTGCAATACCTGAACGCCCGCGACTTCGTCGCTGTCCAGGGCATCGTCGTCCTGCTGGCGGTCATCGTTGCCGTCACGAACTTCATCGTGGACGTCGCCGCAGCCCTGATCGACCCGCGAGTGAGGTACTAGCCATGAACGCAACCACAGTAAGCGGGCGCAAGCAGCCCCTCATCTACCGGCTGCCGGTGATCTCACACTTCCGGACGAGCGTCGGGCTGCAGCGCGGCATGCTCGTCACCGGTCTGGTGCTGTCCGTCGGCTTCCTGCTGACGGCAGTGTTTGCGCCGTGGATCGCTCCCTACGGCTTTGCCCAGCTCAGCGACGCCGCGGGTCCCTTCCCGGCACAGCAGCCGCCCAGCCCAGCCCACATCTGGGGCACCACGGTGGGTGGTTATGACGTCTTTTCCCGCGTGATCTGGGGTGCCCAGACTGCTGCGGTGGTCATCATCGTCGCCGTCGCCATGTCGATCTTCCTCGGCGTAGCCCTCGGCCTCCTCAGCGGCTACTTTGGCGGCTGGCTGGACCGGATGCTGGTGGTGATCGCCGATGCAATCTACGCTTTCCCGTCGCTTCTGCTGGCCATCGTGATGTCAATCGTCATCAGCCACGGCCAGTCCAATTTCTGGGGAGGCATCGTTGCCTGCTCCATTTCCATCTCGGTGGTGTTCGTCCCGCAGTACTTCCGCGTAATCCGTGCCGAGACCATCCGGCTGAAGGCGGAGCCGTACGTCGAATCAGCCAAGGTGGTGGGTGCCTCCAGCGTCCGCATCATGGGCCGCCACATCTTCAAGAACGCAACCCGCACGCTGCCTCTGATTTTCACACTGAATGCGTCCGAGGCGATCCTGACCCTGGCGGGGCTCGGCTTCCTGGGTTTCGGCATCGAACCGACTTCCGCCGCCGAGTGGGGCTTCGACCTGAACAAGGCCATTGCCGACGCCTCCTCGGGCATCTGGTGGACCGGTGTCTACCCCGGTACGGCGATCGTCCTGACCGTGCTTGGGCTGACCCTGGTCGGTGAGAGCATGAACGATCTCAACGATCCACGGCTCAGGGGCCGCAGGAAGGCCGGGAGCAAGGTTCCCCCCAGCGGACCCGACTCGTCCGCCAGCGCGCAGGCCGCCCTTGAAGCAGAATCGAGAGTGCTATGACCATCAACATCGACCGGCCGGGCCCCGGCTCCGGCCCCGTCCTGGACATCAACAACCTCAAGGTCACATTCGCCACCGACGGCGGCGACGTCTTCGCCGTCAAGGACGTCAGCCTCGAAGTCAACCCCGGTGAGGTTGTCGCCATCGTTGGCGAATCGGGATCCGGCAAGACCGTGACGGCCAAAACCATCCTGGGCCTGCTGCCGGAAACGGCAACCAGCCAGGGCGCCGTCCTGATCAACGGCAACAACGTCATCAGCGTCAGCGCCGCCAAGCTGCGGCAGATCCGCGGCCGCGACGTCGCCATGGTGTTCCAGGAACCGTCCACGGCTCTTAACCCGGTCTTTACCGTCGGATGGCAGATTGCCGAAGGCATCCGGGCGCATGCCGACACAGGCAGCGGCAACAAGATCTCGGCCAAGGAGGCCAAGGCGCGGGCCGTCGAGGCCCTTCGCAAAGTGGGCATCCCGGACCCGGAAACGCGGGTCAACTACTACCCGCACCAGTTCTCGGGTGGCCAGAAGCAGCGCGTCGTCATTGCCGCCGCGCTGGCCCTGAACCCCGGACTCATCGTGGCCGACGAGCCGACTACCGCCCTGGACGTCACCGTCCAGGCCGAGATCCTGGAACTACTGCGGGACCTCCGCGACAAATACGGGACATCCATTGTGCTGATCACGCACAACATGGGCGTTGTCGCCGACCTCGCCGACCGGGTGGTGGTCATGTACCAGGGCGACGTCGTGGAGGAAGCCTCTGCACGGGTCCTGTTCGCCCAGCCCCGGGAGGACTACACCAAGAAGCTCCTCGCCGCCGTCCCGCACCTGGGCCGCAACTCCGCATCCGAAGGCATGGTGGAACGCGCCCACCAGGGCGGCAAAGTACTCGTCGAGGCGAAGAACCTGACTATCGAGTACCCGGGAAGGCTGGGCAGCCCGGCTTTCAAGGCCGTCGACGGCGTCAGCTTCACGGTATCCGAAGGCGAAGTCTTCGGCCTTGTGGGGGAGTCGGGTTCCGGCAAGACCACCATCGGCCGGGCGATCGCCGGCCTCAACCGGACCACGGGCGGCAGCCTCAAGGTGCTGGGCTACGAAATGCTGAACTACAAGGAGCGCACCTTCAAGCCGCTCCGCAAGGAGATCGGCTTCGTGTTCCAGGACCCGGCGGCCTCGTTCAACCCGCAGCTGACCATCGGCGACTGCGTGGCGGAACCGCTGATCATCCACTCCAACCCGACCGCGGCGGAGGCGCGCAAGCGGGTCGGCGAGCTGCTCGAGTCCGTGCAGCTGCCGGCGTCGTACGCTGACCGGTTCCCGCACGAACTCTCCGGCGGGCAGCGCCAGCGCGCCTCCCTGGCGAGGGCGCTCATCCTGAACCCGAAGCTGCTCATCGCTGATGAGCCGACGTCGGCCCTGGACGTTTCCGTGCAGGCCGTGGTGCTGGAGCTGTTCAAGGAGATCCAGCAGGAGTTCGGCTTCGCGGCCCTCTTCATCAGCCACGACCTCGCCGTGGTGGACATGCTTTCCCACTGGGTCGGCGTGCTCTACAAAGGCAAGATGGTGGAGCAGGGCCTCGGCAACCAGGTGATGGGCAACCCCCAGCACAACTACACGAAGAAGCTCATCGCATCCTTGCCCGTTCCGGATCCCGACGAACAGGCCAGGCGCCGCGAGGCGTTCCGGGCCGTGCTCCACAGCTAACTGCCCGGACCGGGCACCGGGCACCTTCAGCGCCGGCCACAAATGGGCATGCCCACCGTTCGCCACGAACGGTGGGCATGCCCATTTTGCGTGAACCACCGGGAGCCTGCAACGGTGCTTAACAGCGGGAGGCAATAGCCGCCGTGCCCCTAGACTGGGTCAATGACCGAGCAGAACCTCAATCTTCCTGAAACCGATTCCTACGACCCGGCGGCAAGCTCCCTGGCCGGTTCCGTGGATCCCGCGGTAATGGCGGAGCTGTTGTCGATCCGCTCCAGCATCGACAACATCGATGCCACCCTCGTCTTCCTCCTCGCCGAACGCTTCAAAGCCACCCAGAAGGTCGGCTTCCTCAAAGCCGCACACAAACTTCCCGCCGGGGACCCGGGCCGCGAAACGGCGCAGATCGCCCGGCTGCGGCAGCTCGCTGCCGAGGCCCACCTGGACCCGGCATTCGCGGAGAAATTCCTGAACTTCATCATCGGCGAGGTCATCCGCCACCACGAGGCCATCGCCGAGGACCACCAGGCCGCCCAGGCCTCCGGCACAGCGGACGCCGCCCGCGCCGCGGACGCCTAGCCATGGCCGGAACAGACTCTCCCGCACCGCTCCAAGTGACCGCGACGGGCCTCGGCCCGTGGCCCGGCGAGGACCCGACCGAGGCCGCCCGCATCATCCGCGGTGAACTGGGCAGCCCGCACCTGCCGTTCCTTGCCGAACTTCCCGGCCGCGGCGTCGGCTCGGATGCCCTGGGCCGCACCGCCTCTCTGCTTGTGGAACTCGCAGTCGACGTCCAGCCGCATGGCTGGAGGTTCGTCGACCGTCCCGGCAAGGACCTGCAGCGGGCGAAATCGGCGTTGTCGACCGACATCAACATCCTGGCGGACGTGATCGGGGTCGAGGAAGCGCCGTCGGACGACATCAAGATCCAGCTGCGCGGGCCGCTCAGCCTTGCCGCCGGCCTGCACCTCCACAACGGGGAGCGGGCCCTGATCGACTATGGCGCCCGCCGCGAGATTGCCGCTTCGCTGGCAGCGGGCGTGGAAGGCTACCTCAAACGCGTGGCGGCGGCTGCCCCCGGTGCCCGGATGGTGGTCCAAATCGACGAACCGGAGATTGCTTCCGTGCTGGCCGGCACCATTCCCACCTCCAGCGGTTACCGGACCCTGCGCTCTGTGCCGGGTCAGGAAGTCACCGAGTCCTGGCGGCTGGTCATCGACGCGCTCCGCGCCGCCGGCGCGGTCGAAACCGTGGTGGCCGTCTCCGAGGTTGAAGCACCGTTCGAGCGGATCCTGGCGGCCGGCGCGGACGGAATCGCCGTGCCGCTCCGGGCCCTGACCTCGCGCCAGTGGGAACAGCTCGCGGGCGCGGTGGAGGCCGGCAAGCGGCTCTGGGCCGGCGCGCTGGACGTCGCCGATCCCGCCGCGACGCTGCCCAGGGTTGGCGACGTCGTGGAAAACGTGTGGCGCCCGTGGCGGCAGCTGGGTCTTCCCGCGTCCACGCTGGGGGCGCTCCGGGTCACGCCGTCGGAAGGTCTGGCCGGGCACTCGCCCGCCACGGCGACGGCGGTCCTGACCCGGCTGACCCAGGTGGCGGACGGCCTCAACCAGCTCGCGCTCGGCTAGCGCGGCGGACGGCGCCGCCGGCAGCGGCCGATGCCGCCCATGCCGCGGGTGCCGCCGGATGCTCGGTCAGACCCTGCTTTCCCAGGCGTCCGGGCGGGCGTGCCCGGGCAGGTAGCCCGGCGTCGAAATACCGCCGGGGTAGGGCTCGAGCCGGTAGTCGAAATGCCCGGCGTACACCAGCACCAGGCCGAGCTGGGGCTGGATAACCTTGACCTGGATCCTGTGCCGCCCCCCGTTCTGCGGCTCCCACCACTGCTCGGCGTAGGCCTTGGCGTCGAGGGCCGCCGGCAGCGGAATCCGGAGAGGTCCCAGAAACAGCCGGGACGCCTCCGACACGCCCCGGAGCCGGCCCTCCGGCGTGACGCTGAGATTGAGGTCGGTGGCGAGCCGCCGGCAGCGGCCCACATAGTCCACGAGCCCGGGTTTGCGCCGGGAATCAGCAAGCCGGGAGTCATTAAACAGGGAGTCATCAAAGCTGGTGGTGTCGTGGAACAGCCGGGTGGTTCCGGGGAAGAAGATTTCCCGGCGGGCCGTCAGGCTTGATCTGCCGAACGGGTCCAGGTGGGCGTGGTTCTCGATCCGGAAGCGGATGCCCTCGCCGTACTCGGGGAAGAAGGCCTGCTCGCCGGTGGTGAGCCGCAGCAGGGGACGCAGCCAGGCCTGGCGGCAGCCGACGACGTCGAACACCCCCTCGCCGACGCCGTAGTGGCCGGATCCAGGTGCCAAGGCGAAGTATTCTTGGAGTTGCGGCTGCAGCCGGGCAAAGTCGCTGCCTAGGGCGCGCTCGTAGATGGGGGTGTTCACGGGTTCCTCCTGCGGTCCGGGGCGGTTCACTGGGCCCGTCCACAGCATGCAGGACAACGCCGCAATTGTCACAGCTTCCCGTGCATCGGCGGGGTTCCGGCGGCGGTGGCAGGCCCGTCTGCGCCATGCCGGTGGGCGGCCCGATACGACAAAGCCAATTCAATGGGGGAATATATAACTATGAAGGCACGCATTCTGGTAGTGGATGATGACGAGGCGCTCGCCGAGATGATCGGTATTGTGCTGCGCAATGACGGCTTCGAACCCGTCTTCTGCGCTGATGGCGGACAGGCGCTGGACGTGTTCCGCGCCTCCAAGCCGGACCTCGTCCTGCTCGACCTCATGCTTCCGGGGATCGATGGCATTGAGGTTTGCCGTCAGATCCGTGCCGAGTCTGACGTCCCGATCGTGATGCTGACAGCCAAAGCAGATACCTCGGACGTGGTCCGCGGCCTCGAGTCCGGGGCCGATGACTATGTGCCCAAGCCGTTCAAACCCGCCGAGCTCGTCGCCCGCGTCCGGGCCCGGCTCCGTCCGGGTGACCAGAAGGCCCCGGAAACCCTGCGGATCGCCGATGTCACGATCGACGTGGCCGGCCACCTGGTCAGCCGCGGCAACGACCGGATCTCCTTGACGCCGCTGGAGTTCGACCTCCTCGTCGCCCTGGCCCGCAAGCCGTGGCAGGTGTTCACGCGTGAACTGCTCCTGGAGCAGGTCTGGGGCTACCGGCACGCCGCCGACACCCGGCTGGTCAACGTCCATGTCCAGCGGCTGAGGTCCAAGATCGAACGCGACCCTGAAGCCCCCGAAGTTGTATTGACGGTCCGTGGTGTCGGCTATAAAGCAGGTTCCTGAGCCTGCGGACCGCGGTGTCCGGCAGGCCATAGCGACGGACACAGCGCCGGCCCTGACGCCTGACACGGCGCCTGACCTGACGCCTGACACGGCGCCGGCAGAGTCATCCGCGGCATCGTCCGCCCAGCCGGCCGCACCGCGCGGGCCAGGAACGCCGCCTGCCGGAGGCGGGCCGGCCCCTTGGCGCCGGCTTACCTTCCGGACCCGGCTGTGGGCCAAACGCGCGAGGATCGTTGGCGTCCGGGTCGCGCGGCTGGTCCGCACCGGGATGCAGCGCCTCTGGCCCGGCATCCGGTACCTGCTCCGGGCCGTGCAACGGAAGTGGCGGCGTTCGCTGCAGTTCCGGACCGTCCTGACCACGCTGCTGCTGGTCATCGGCTCGTTTGCGGTGGTGGGCGCCTACCTGTCCAACCAGATCGCCAACAACCTGTTCCAGGAACGGCTCGCCCAGGCCGAATCGGAGACGCGCTACAACGTCAAGCAGGTCCAGGACACGTTCGACGGCGCCCAGGTCACTGACCAGTCCAGCGTCATCACCTTGGTCTATGACACCCTGAACGCCGTCGAAGGCCGCGGATCCGTGATCCAGCGGCGCTACGTCTTCGAGGCAATGCCGGAGCAGACCAAACCGCGCAACCGATGGGTTGAATCCCGGGCCTCGGACCAACTCACCATCGGCGTCATCCCCCCGGACCTGCGCAAGGCCGTGCAGGATTCGGGCAAGGACCAGTACTGGGCGTCCACGCAGTTCCCCGTGGGGACCGAAGACCGGCCCGGCATCGCCGTCGGCAACAAGGTGACCTTCAACGGCACCGTCTACGAGCTTTACCTCATCTATGACCTCAACACGGCGCAGAAGACGCTGGACGAGATCCAGAATGTCCTGCTGGCCGGCGGTGCCCTGCTGGTGCTCATGATCGGCGGCGTCGCCTGGTATGTCACCCGCAACGTCGTCAGCCCGGTCAGCCATGCCGCCGTCGTCTCCGAGAAGCTCGCGGCCGGCCAGCTGCAGGAGCGCATGGTGGTCAAAGGCGAGGACGAGGTCGCCCGGCTTGGTGCCTCGTTCAACCACATGGCGGCAAGCCTCCAGGAACAAATCACGCAGCTGGCCACCCTCTCGCAGATGCAGCAGCGCTTTGTCTCCGATGTGTCCCACGAGCTCCGCACGCCGCTCACCACGGTGCGCATGGCCGCGGAAGTTCTTTATGACGCCCGCGAGGACTTCGACCCCATCAACAAGCGGTCCGCGGAGCTGCTCTACAACCAGGTGGAACGCTTCCAGTCGCTCCTCGCGGACCTGCTGGAAATCTCCCGCTTCGACGCCGGCGCAGCCACCCTCGACGCCGAACCCTCGGACATTGTGCAGCTAGTCGCCCACGTCATTGAGGGAGTGGCGCCCGTCGCCGCCGAGTACGGGTCTGCCGTCACCCTCAACGCCCCGGCCGCCAGCGTCATTGTCGACATGGACGACCGCAGGATCGACCGGATCCTGCGCAACCTGATCCTGAACGCCCTCGAGCACGGCGAGGGCCGGCCGGTGAACGTCTCCGTGGCCGCCAGCGACACCGCGGTTGCCGTGGCCGTACGGGATCACGGAATCGGCATGACACCGGCTGAGGCGGCGCGCGTCTTCGACCGCTTCTGGCGCGCTGATCCCGCCCGTGCCCGCACCACCGGGGGCAGCGGGCTGGGACTGTCCATCGCAGCCGAGGACACCAAGCTCCACGACGGCTGGCTTCAGGCCTGGGGGAGCAAGGGCCACGGGTCGAACTTCCGCCTGACCCTTCCCCTGCGCCGGGACGAGCCGATCACCAGGTCCCCGCTCCATCTCGAACCGGTCAACGTCGGTTTCCCGGAGACGGGCCGCCAGCGGACCGTGGTGCTGCTGGACCCGCCACCGGTCACGGAGGCGCCGGCCAGGACACCCGGGGCCGCTGCGCGCGGGACCATGGCTGACGATTTCACGGGCGAGTTTACTGACGGATTCACTGACGACATTTCTGGCGACGGCGGCAGTGGCCCCGTCGGCCGGGCCAACCCGGACGGCGGCTCGGCCGAACCCCGGGGAACCGGGACGGAGGGCAGGGCATGAGTGGGGTTTCCGGCAAGTTCACCCGAGTGGGGGCCGCGCTGCTGGCTCTCGTCCTGCTCCTGTTGACCTCGTGCGCCCAGATTCCGCGCTCGGGGCCGGTGGGCAAGAGCACGGACGAGAGCGCGGGAAACCCCAACGCCCCGGTCTTCTTCCCGGCCGCGCCGCGGGCGGGAGCCGGACCCGAGGCGGTGATCGAGGACTTCTACCTCGCCGGCAGCGGCTACGAGGACGATTACGCCGTGGCCCGGCAGTACCTCACCCAGGCTTCGTCGGTGACGTGGAAGCCGGACCAGCGCGCGCTCGTCTTCCGGAAGGCCACAGTGGTGGCCACCGGCGTCGAAAACGTCTTCAACTACCAGCTCGACCTCGCCTATACGGTGGACGCCGACGGCGTGGCCACGCAGCTTCCCGAGGGCACCACCGAAAACATCCCCGTCACCCTGACCCAGGTGGACGGCGAGTGGCGCATCTCCGATCTCCCGGACGGCACGGCCATTCCGGAAGAGACCTTTAAAGTCATCTACGGCGCCTACCCGATCTACTTCTACGACCCCACATTCACCTACGCCGTGCCCGATGTCCGGTGGTTCATCCGCAAGAAGACCGTCAAGGCCATGACGAGCGCCCTCCTTGGCGGCCCCGCCCCGTACCTCAAGGGCGCCGTCGTCAGCGCGTTCCCCTCGGGCATCAAGCTGGCCCGCGAGTCCGTGCCCGTGGTCTCCGGCGCCGCCCAGGTGGATCTCACCGCCAAGGACCTGGTAGAGGCCTCCAACGAGGACCGGCTGCGAATGCAGACGCAGCTGGCCCTGACGTTCCGTAGCCAGCCGGATGTCATCAATGTCGAGCTCCGGGCCAATCAGGATCTGGTGCGCGTCGAGGACAACGGCACGGTCCTGCCTCCGGTCCGGGACGAAAGCGTCCCCGCCTATCAGATCGCGGTCAGCAACAATGACCTGGTCCGGTACGAGAACAACAGGCTTTCACCGCTGCCGGACATCCAGTCCGTCGCGGCCCTGTCACCGCGGGCGCCGGCGGAGTCGACCGAGTCGCAGGCCGCCGCATTCCTCAACGCCGCCCGCACCACGATGTACTCGATCGTTCCGGGCCAGCCTGCCAGGGCACTGACCACGCGGGCAACGCTGTCCCGGCCTTCGTTTGGCCGGTATGACTGGGTCTGGACCGCCGGGCCGGGTGCTGCCGGCGCCACCGAAGTGGTGGCCTACCGGCCGCTTGGTGTGGCGGAGAACGCCAGCGTACCCACCGTGACCCTGTCGCCGGGATGGCTTTCGGGCCGGACCGTCAAGGAGTTCCGAATTTCCCGGGACGGGACGCGTGCACTTGTCATTTCGGAGCAGAACGGCAAGAGCAAGGTCCAGATCACCGGGATTATCCGGAACGCGGACGGCACTCCGCGGGACCTGACTGCGCCGCTGACCCTGCTGACTCCCCGGGATCCGGACCAAGGGGTCTGGGTGAATGACACCACGGTCGCGGTCATGAAGGCCTCCGCCAGCGATGCCGTCACCCCCGAGTTGTTGTCCCTGACCTCGGCGCAGCCGCAGCAGCTGGCGCCGTGGCCCGGGCTGACAGCCCTCAGCGCAGGCAACGGCACGGCCGAGATCTACGGCCAGTCCGCGGAAGGGATCTTCCAGCGGCTCGGGAACGGCTGGTCGCCGCAGCTCAAGGGCCCCATCGACCCGTCCTTCCCCGGCTGACCGACGCGCCTTCGGGCGACGGCGGCGGACTCCAGACGGCCAGGGCCGGGGACGGGTGCGCCGGCCGGCATGTTGTCCACATAGCTGCCCGCGGGGCTACGACCGAGGGCGCCCCCGGTCCAGGATCGGAGGATGAGCAGCCACACGGGCCAGGACACCGGTCACGGCAGGCCGGGCACGGATCCAGACCTTGCCCCGGCCGCAGCGACGGCGGCGCGACACCGCGGCAGCTACTCGCGGCCGCTGGCGAGGCTATGCGACCGGACGGCCGAGGCAGCGGCAGAGGTGCTCGCCCTGGCCATTCCAGCGGACTGCGTCTGCTGCGGGGCAGAGGACTCGGCACTCTGCGGCGTGTGTTCCCGGAAGCTCCGCCTGCTGACGCTGAGGCCGTTCCGGGCAGAGGCCCAGGCTCCTGCCCTGATGGACATGGACGGGTCCGTGCTGCTGCCCGTGGTGGCGGCCGGTGCATACCGGGCCGAGCTGGCGCAGTGCCTGCTGTCGTTCAAGAGCCACGGACAGGCCCGGCTGGGCGGCGAGCTGGCCCGGGGCCTGGCGCGGGCCCTGCACGCCGCGGCCGGGCCGGACCAGGGACTCGTCCTCGTCCCCGTGCCCACGAGCGCCGCCGCATTCCGCAAGCGGGGATTCAGTCCCGTGCATTTACTGCTCCGTCGGCTGGTCCGCGGCAATGAAATCCCAGGGTTCATCGTCGCGGACGCGCTGCGGAAAACTGTGCCGTCCCCGCGGAACCGGATGCCCCCTGCCTTGCCCCAGCCGGACTGGTTGCGCGCCGGCCGGAAAGGGGACCGCTCCCTGACCGGCGGACAGAAAGGACTGGGCCGGGGTGCCCGCGCCCGGCGCGTACGCGGATCCATGCGGGCCACGTCCCGCCCGTGGCCTGCGCCAGTCGAAGGACGTCCCTGCATCGTCGTCGATGACGTGCTGACCACCGGTGCCACCCTGGCGGAGGCGGCCCGTGCGCTTCGGGCCGCAGGGGCAATCGTCAGGGGCGCCGTGGTGGTGGCCGCGACACGCCCGCCAGCCACTTCCGACGTCGTCGCCGCCAGCCCCGCAATGGCACGGGGGATCGGCGGGACGTAAAAAAATAAACCGTAAAAGGATGAATAACAGGTGTCTATGAACTAACGTCGAAGATGGGTACCAAGAACAGATGTACCTGTCGATAGCGGCTCGGAAAGGGGCTCGACTGTCAGTCAGATCAGCCCCCGGGAAGTACCGCCGTCGTGTCACCGAAGTCATTTGGAGGGCACCATGGAGTTCATGATCAGCGGACGCAACTTGACGGTCTCAGACCGATTCCGCGAATATGCCGACGACAAGATCTCAAAGATCGCCTCGTTGGGAGACAAGGTCCAGAGGGTAGACGCGAAGGTCACCAAAGAGACCAAGGCCCGCCAGACCGCCGAATCGCTCACGGTTGAGTTGACAGTCCTGGGGCGCGGCCCAGTAATCCGCGCAGAAGCGAGTGCCGCCGACAAGTTCGCTGCCTTCGATCTCGCTTACAACAAGCTTCTAGAACGCCTGCGCAGGGCCAGGGACCGCAGAAAGGTCCATCACGGCCGGCACACCCCGAAGTCCGTCACCGAGGCGACGGCAGCCTTGGAGCCGGCCAGCCCCAGCGAACCTCTCTACGTGGAGGCGGCGCACCAGCAGGAGACCCAGGTGCCGGCGGCAGAGAAATCGCCGTACGACGTCGAGAACGATATTCCGGCCGGCGATTCGCCCGTGCTGATCCGCCGGAAGGTGTTCCCCGCGGCCCAGCTCACCCTCGATGACGCCGTCGACAACATGGAACTTGTGGGCCACGACTTCTACCTTTTCGTGGACAAGGAGACCAAGGCGCCGTCGGTCGTGTACCGCCGTGACGGCTGGACCTACGGGGTCATCTCCCTGGACCAGACGTGCGAGCCCGGACATTCGAGTCTGGAAGAGAAAATCCTGGCCTACCGTTCAGAGGATGAGCCCGCCAGCGCATAAGCTGGTGCAGACTTTTCCGACGAAGGGACTACCGTGCAAGCATCGCTGAGCCTGGCACAGGCACGGCGGATCGCGTTGGCAGCCCAGGGATTGGACAAGGAACGGCCCGCCGGAACCGTGAGCGCACGGGCGGTGGGCCGTACCTTTGCCCGGCTGCACCTGGTTCAGATCGACTCCGTCAATGTGGTGTCCCGCAGCCACTTCCTGCCATTCTTCTCTCGGCTCGGCAACTACGACCGCACCATCCTGGCGCGGATGGCGGGGACCCACCCGCGCCGGATGATGGAGTACTGGGCCCACGAAGCCAGCTTCATCCGGCCGGACCACTTCCGCGATCTTGTGATGTGGCAGAACCGCAAATGGGTGGGCGCGCATACCATGGACCCCGAACTGCGCAACGGGGTGGCGGCCAAGGTGCTGGAATCCCTCGGCGCAGGGAAGCCGATGACCGCCGCCGAACTGACAGCCCGGCTCGGCCACGTTGAGGACCAGCAGCGGGACAACTGGGGCTGGAACTGGAACGCCGTCAAAAGGGTGCTGGAACATCTCTTCGAAGAGGGCCTTGTCTCCGCATCGTCGCGGACGGAATCCTTCGAACGGCGCTACACCCTCACCGGCAGGGTGCTGCCGGGACCGGGCGGGGAAACGGCGGCGCCCGAACCGGACGCGGCCGCCGCGATGGACCGGCTGATCGACGCCGCGGCCCAGGCCCACGGTATTGGGACCGTGCGGTGTTTCGCGGACTATTTCCGGACACCGCAGAAAGCAGCCGCCGTGGCAGTCCGGAACCTTGTTGACAGCGGCCGGCTGCAGCCGGTCACGGTGGCCGGCTGGGACCGTCCCCTGTACCGTCACGCGGAGGCGAAATTGCCGCGCTCAGCCACTGGCCGGGCGCTCCTGAGCCCTTTCGACTCCCTGGTGTTCGAACGCCGGCGGCTCGAGGAGCTGTTCGGGTTTCACTATCGGATCGAGATCTACACCCCCGAGCCGAAGCGGAAGTACGGCTACTACGTCCTGCCGTTCCTGCTCCGCGACGCGATCGTCGCGCGGGTGGACCTGAAAGCGGACCGGGCCGGCGGCCTGCTGCTGGTCAGGACCGCCCATGCGGAAGCCGGCGCGCCGGCGGACACCGCCGTCGAACTCGCCGCCGAACTGCAGCTCATGGCAGAGTGGCTGGGACTGGACGGGGTAGTTGTCTCGCCAACGGGGAACCTTGCGCCGGCGCTCGCCGAAGCCATGGCTTTCCGGTAAATCGCACTATCCGCTGTGAGGGAACAGGCGCCACCGGCCCTGCGTCTCTCCCGTAGACTAAACACGCCAGAATTCGGCAGCTTGAGACTGGGAGCAACTTCACGTGGCATCACTTATCGAAAAACTTCTCCGCACAGGTGACAAAAGAACCCTGCGGCAACTGCGGAACTATGCCGATTCCATTAATGCCCTGGAGAGCTCCTTCCAAACCTTCACGGACGCCGAGCTCCGTGAAGAAACTGATCGTCTGCGCGAACGCCACCAGGCCGGCGAGAAACTCGACGATCTGCTGCCCGAAGCCTTCGCCGCCGTCCGCGAAGCCTCGTCCCGTACCCTCGGCATGCGCCACTTCGATGTCCAGCTCATGGGCGGCGCTGCCCTGCACCTGGGCAACATCGCCGAAATGAAGACCGGTGAAGGCAAGACCCTGGTGGCCACCGCTCCGGCCTACCTCAACGCCCTCGCCGGCAAGGGCGTCCACGTCATCACCGTGAACGACTACCTCGCCGAATACCAGTCCGACCTCATGGGCCGCGTCTACCGCTTCCTCGGCCTGAGCAGCGGCTGCATCCTGTCCAACCAGGATCCCGCCTTGCGCCGCGAGCAGTACGCCGCGGACATCACCTATGGCACCAACAACGAATTCGGCTTCGACTACCTGCGCGACAACATGGCGTGGGACAAGTCCGAACTCGTCCAGCGCGGCCACCACTTCGCCATCGTCGACGAAGTGGACTCCATCCTCATCGACGAGGCCCGCACCCCGCTCATCATCTCCGGTCCGGCCCAGGGCGACACCAACCGCTGGTACAGCGAATTCGCCAAGGTCGTCACGCGCCTGCACGCCGAGACCGACTACGAGGTCGATGAGAAGAAGCGCACCGTCGGCGTCCTCGAGGCCGGCATTGAAAAGGTCGAGGACTACCTCGGCATCCACAACCTGTACGAGTCCGCCAACACCCCCCTGATCGGCTTCCTGAACAACGCCATCAAGGCCAAGGAACTGTTCAAGCGCGACAAGGACTACGTCATCCTCGACGGCGAAGTGCTGATCGTCGACGAGCACACCGGCCGCATCCTCGCCGGCCGCCGCTACAACGAGGGCATGCACCAGGCCATCGAAGCCAAGGAAGGCGTCGAGATCAAGGCCGAGAACCAGACGCTCGCCACGGTCACGCTGCAGAACTACTTCCGCATGTACGGCAAGCTCGCGGGCATGACCGGCACGGCCGAGACCGAAGCCGCCGAGTTCATGAGCACCTACAAGCTCGGCGTCGTTGCCATCCCGACCAACCGCGACATGACGCGAATCGACCAGGCCGACCTCGTCTACAAGAACGAGACCGTCAAGTTCGACGCCGTAGTCAAGGACATCGCCGAACGCCACGAAAAGGGCCAGCCGGTCCTCGTCGGCACCACCAGCGTCGAGAAGAGCGAATACCTCTCCCGGCTGCTGGCCAAGGAAGGCGTCCGGCACGAGGTCCTGAACGCCAAGAACCATGCCCGTGAAGCGTCCATCGTGGCCCAGGCGGGTCGCAAGGGCGCCGTCACCGTCGCGACCAACATGGCCGGCCGCGGTACCGACATCATGCTCGGCGGCAACGCCGAGTTCACCGCCGTCGCCGAAATGGCCAAGCGGGGCCTGGACCCGGAGGAGAACTCCGAGGAATACGAGGCCGCATGGCCCGAGGCGTTCGAATCTGCCAAGCAGGCCGTTAAGGACGAGCACGAGGAAGTCCTGAACCTGGGCGGACTTTACGTGCTCGGCACCGAGCGGCACGAGTCCCGCCGCATCGACAACCAGCTCCGCGGCCGTTCCGGACGCCAGGGTGACCCCGGCGAGTCCCGGTTCTACCTCTCGCTGACCGATGACTTGATGCGCCTCTTCAACTCCGGCGCGGCCGAACGGCTCATGAACAGTTCGGTGCCGGACGACGTCGCACTCGAGTCCAAGCTCGTCTCGCGCGCCATCGCCTCGGCCCAGGGCCAGGTGGAAGGCCGCAACGCCGAACAGCGCAAGAACGTGCTGAAGTACGACGACGTCCTGAACCGCCAGCGCGAGGCAATCTACGGTGACCGGCGCCGCATCCTCGAAGGCGACGACCTCCACGAGAAGGTCCAGTACTTCCTGGAAGACACCATCAACTCCTTCATCGACGAGGCCACGGCCGAGGGCACCGGAGATGACTGGGACTTCAACCTCCTGTGGTCCAACCTCAAGACCATCTACCCCGTGAGCTTCACCCCGCGCGACGTCATCGACGAGGCCGGCGGCAAGTCCCGGGTCACAGTCGACTTCCTCCGGGAAGAGATCCTCTCCGATGCCCGTCTGGTCTACCAGGCCAGGGAGCAGGCGATCGGCTCCGAGAGCATGCGCGAACTGGAGCGCCGGGTGGTTCTGTCCGTCATCGGGCGGAAGTGGCAGGAACACCTCTACGAGATGGACTACCTCAAGGAGGGCATCGGGCTGCGCGCCATGGCCCAGCGCGACCCCCTGGTGGAGTACCAGCGCGAGGGCTTCATCATGTTCCAGGCCATGATGGAGGCCATCCGCGAGGAGAGCGTCGGCTTCCTGTTCAACCTCGACGTCGAAGTGACACCGGCCGAGGACGTTGTGGTGGCGGACGCCGAGGGCCAGCACACCGAACATCACGAGCCGCAGATCCGTGCTGCCGGACTCGAAGCCCCGGAGAAGCCCGCGCAGCTGCAGTACACCGCCCCGGGCGAAGACGGTGCCGCCCAGACCCGGATCGAGGCGAAGGGTTCCGGACGCTCGGGAAACCCGGCCAAGGCAGCGGCGCAGGACATCGGCCGCCGCACTGCGAAGAAGAAGCGGCGCTAGGCACGACGCCAAACACGGGAGGACCGGAGCAATCGCTCCGGTCCTCCCGTATTTGCGCCTCCTTTCCGTGACGGGCCGGACCGTGTTCCTGCCCGTTTCCGGCCCGTTTCTGCTGTCCCTGCCGGTTTTTGCTGTCCCTGGCTGTTTCTGCCTTCGGCTCTGCCGTTCAGCCGATCTCCAGCACGGTGACGCGCCAGGCCGCTGTGCCGCGCTCCAGCCGCAGCGCGACTGCGCGGACCCGTGATTCCTCGACCACGACCGCGCTGGCCTCGTAGACGTCTTCCGATACGCGGCAGGCCCGGACGGAGCGCACGGACGGGTTGCGGTGCAGCCGGCCCGCCGTTGGCGAGCTGCCGGAGGCAACCCGGCGGGTCAGAGCGGCACGGTGCTGCAGAGCCGCCAGGCAGCGCGGGTCCAGGCGGCGGGAGAGTTGCTGTGCGGGCCGCGTCCCGGCCAGCACTTCGATCGCAGCCTGCACGGTGCTGCGGGAAATCGCGCAAATCTCGCGGGCCTCGTCAACAACGCGCAGGGGCGGCGGGGCCGCGGCGGCGTGCATGGCTGGCGCTGCCGTGCCGGACACAAGCCGGAGTGCGGGGGCGTGCGGGGATGGGATCGCCGCGGCTGAGCGGATCCCGGTGACTGCGTTCATGACGGTTCCTTTGCTGTTGGCTGATGCTTGTTCAGATGGCTGTGTGGTGGCGGATGGCTGGTGCATGTGGGGCGGCTGGTGCTGGTGAACTTGCGGCTGGCCTGGCTGTGGTCCTGGCTGTGGACCTGGCCAGGGCCGCAGTGCGGCGGGTCCCTAGTTTGGCGGCGGGAGGACGAGGACCTGTCCGGGCCGCAGGAGGTGCGGGTTGGCTCCGATAGCTTCGCGGTTTCCCGCATACAGCCGGGGCCACTCTCTGGCGATGTCGGCGTCGGACGCCAACGGCCCCAGCGCCGCAGCGGCGATGCTCCACAGCGAATCACCGGCCCGGACTGTGACCTCTCTGCGGGCGCCGGGTGTGTCCTGCGCGCGCACGTGGCGTGCGGCCAAGGGACCGGCATCCACGATCGGACTCAGTGGCTTCCACCGCGGATCCACTGCGGCGGCCCGTCCTTGTGGCTCCGGCGCCGGGGCCTGCCCGCGTGACGGGGTCCACGATGCCGATACCGCTGCTTGGTCGGGCCGGCCTGGCCCGGGCCCGGCGGGTGAAGTGGCCGCGGTGGCCAGTGGCGCTGCCAGCAATTGCAGGCCGACGGCGGCGAGAACCAGCCGTCGCATGAAGGCCGGGCTAAACCGGCCCGTGGCGGCCGCCGCGCGGGTCCTGCCGAGACGGTCAAGCAGCGTCGCTGCGACGGCGATGGCGAAGGACATCACCCACCAGGTGATGACGATGAGCCCGGCGGTATTTGCCACGATCCCCAGCTGGTCCTCGAAGGAAAGCGACTGCCGGTGCGCCGAGCCAGACTGCCAGCGCTGGACGAGGAAGCTTCCTGTGGCCGCGAGGAAGATCCCCAGCAGCAGGATGACTGCGGCCATGACGGCGTCGGCCCGAACCGCTTGCCTGGGCGGGGGCGAGGGCAAGGGTGACTGCCGGGTCCGGGGTTGCGGTGCTGTCCGGTCCATGACTGCTTCCTCCGTCCGCCAGCAACATCGTTTGATGCTGTTTGATGTCATTTGATAATATTTAGTGCCGTTGAATGAAGTCTGGGCCTGCAAGGGTCGGTTTGTCTAGATGCAGTCCGGCGCCTGTGGATTGTCGGTGCCGGTGGGTCGACGGCGTCTGTGGATTGACCGGGGCGGGCGGCGCGCCTACGCTGGCGCCATGCGGTGGGACGCCCTGTTTGAGGACATGGAGGCACAGCTGGCCGCGCGCCAGCGGCTGGATTTTGAGGCAGAAATAGCCGAGCGTGCGCTGGTGGACTCTGCGGGCGTGGAGCTCGCGGACCGGCTCCGCGGGTCCCTGGGGCTCAGTATCCGCGTGCTTCTGTCTTCAGGGTCGGCATTCGAGGGGGTGCTGAGCCACGCGGGCAGCGAAGCCCTCGTCCTTGATGAGCCCCAACACCAAGTACTCATTCCCTACGCCGCGGCGGCGCAGTATGTGGGTCTTTCGCGGGTGGCGGTTTCCGAACCCTCGGCCGTCCGCCGGCGGCTCGGATTGGGCAGCGCCCTCCGGGGACTCGCCAGGAACCGGGCACGGGTGACCATTTTTGTCCCGCACGGGCGGGAAGAGGCTGCGCTCCACGGCGTTATTGACACGGTCGGCCGGGATTTCCTGGATCTGGCGGTGGCGCGGGACGGCGAGGAACGGCGTCCGGCGGACGCCCGGCAGATGGTGGCCATTCCCTTTGGCGCCCTGGCGGGAATCAGATCTGTTGGTGCCGCTGGCGGCTAGTCAGAACGCCGGGTTCAATTTCCTGCAGACTTCGACTTGGCCTCTTCGATCATGCGGCTGGCCTCGGCGTAGCGTTCCTGGATGTACTGCTCAAGCATCTTCTCCTCGACGCGCCACTGGCCGCGCCCGCCCACCTGGATCGCCTTGAGCTCGCCGCTGCGAACGAGCGCGTAGGCGGCCGGAGAGTTGATCTGGAGCTGCTCGGCAACGTCAGCGAGAGTCAGGAATCGGGGCATGAGTCCATTTTGCCACCGTTGATGCCTTCTGGTGCTGTTATCCACAGTTCGCGCCTGTTTGGTCCTGGATCTTCCACCCGGGCGTCCCGGGCGCAACAATAGGGGTGCCCGGCATCCGGGAACGGACGGCGACGACAGGGGGAGCGGACGCATGAGTGGAAGCGCGGCAGCCGAAGGGGCCCGTTTGAAAAAGCCGTCCTGGAAAGACCCCCGGCTCCTCGTCGGAATCCTGCTGGTCCTGGCATCCGTGGTGGGCGTGGTCTCGCTGGTTGGTGCCGCGGACCAGACCACGGAAGCCTACGCGGCGCGTGAGCCGATCGCCGTCGGCGAGACGCTGACCGTCGACAAGCTGCACCGGGTCAAGGTACGGCTCGGCGAGGTGGAGCAGCACTACCTGACCCCGGCGTCGGGCATGGATGCCGGTCTCGTGGCCGTGCAGAGAATCGGCAAGGACCAGCTGCTGCCGCGCGAGAGCCTCGGCCAGCTCGATGGACTGGACCGCAAGCCCGTCGCCGTCACCGTCGAGGAAAACCTCCCGGCCCAGGCCGTGGCGGGCTCCCGCGTGGACGTCTGGGTGGCCCTGCCGGATACCCGCAACGGCTTCAGCGAGCCCACGCTGCTCCTCTCCGGCGCCGAAATTGCCCAGATCACCTCGGGCAGCACTGCCTTGGGGTCCTCCCGGTCGACGGTGGTCATGGTGCTCGTCCCGGACGCCCAGATGCCGAAGCTGCTGGGAGCCCAGGCCAACAAGGCAAAAATCGCCGTCGTCTGGAACCCGGGCGGTACCACGCGATGAGCATTCCCGTGGTGACTGTTGGGGACTCCCGCGATGACCTGGTCGGCGGCCTGGAGCGTCTGCACGGACCTGTATCGGTTGTCCGGCGGTGCGGCGAGCTGGCGGAACTGCTGGCTGCCTGCCAGAGCGGGCTGGCCCGCGCCGCTGTCGTCGCGACGGGCAGCGAAGAGCTGACGGCCTCGCTGGTGGACCGGCTGTCGGCCGTCGGCGTCGTGGTCATCGCCCTGACCGACAATCCGGAGGAAACAGCCCGCTTGCGGACCATTGGCGTGGCAGCGGAAGCCCGCGGCGTTGATGCCGCGGCCCTTGCGGCTCGGATTTCTTCAGCGGTGGCACAACTCAGTGGCGCCGGACACCGGCCGGGGCTTGGTGAGACCGCCGGCGCATCCTCCGTCGCCGTCACGGCCGTTGGGCAGGAGCCGCGGCCTTCCGCGGCGCACGCAGTCCCCCCAGGCACTGCCGCGAAGGGCCGGATCATCGCGGTCTGGGGCCCGGCTGGCGCGCCGGGCCGGACCCTCGTGGCCGCCAACATCGCGGGGGAGCTCGCCGCGGAAGGGCAATCCGTGCTGCTGGTCGACGCCGACAGTTACGGTGCCAGCGTGGCCGCCCTCCTGGGTCTGCTCGACGAGGCTGCCGGGCTGGCCCAGGCCTGCCGGTTGGCAGACCAGGGGCTGCTCGACGCCGATGCCCTGCTCAGGATCGCCACGACGGTGGCGACCAAGGCCGGGACGTTTCGTGTGCTCACCGGGATCACGCGGGCGGACCGCTGGACGGAACTGCGCGCCGCGGCGCTCACGCTGGTGCTGGAGCGGGCCCGGGAGATCGCGGAGGTCACTGTGGTGGACACCGGCTTCTGCCTGGAAGCCGATGACGAGCTGGGCTTTGACACCGGCGCGCCGGGCCGCAACGCCGCGACCTTGAGGAGCCTGGAGCTGGCCGACACGGTCTTTGCCGTCGGGGCAGCCGACTCCATCGGCGTCCCGAGGCTGGTCCGCGGACTGGCCGAGCTCCAGGCGGCCGTCCCGCACGCCTCACCGCAGGTGGTCATGAACAAAGTCAGGACCTCCGCCGTTGGGCGGTCGCCCGAGCGCCAACTCCGGGCTGCGTGGGAGCGGTACGGCCCCTCTGCGCCGTTGTCGGCGTTCCTGCCGTCCGACCCCGCGGCGAGCGACGCCGCCCTGCTGTCCGGGGCCCTTTTGCTCGAATCCGCCCCTGAATCTGAGCTGCGGCGAGCAATCGCCACACTGGTTTGTGCACCTGTCCAGCGAAACAAGAAATCCTTTGTCTTTTCTTCCACAGCACAGCGCCCGGCAAAGAGTTAGTGTCAACGTAAGGGCCGCAAAGAGGCGGCTGTGAACTTCTTTTATGGAGGCGTTTCGATGTCGTCTGGGTCCAGCGTGGAGGATCAGCCCGTTTCGATCGGTAGTAGCGAAAGCTACCTCGGGGATTACTACGAGCACCTCGCGGAGGAGGATTTCCGGGCCTATCCCCAGGAAGTCCTGACGGCAAGGGCCGATACCCACCGCCAGATCGCGGCGACGCGGATGCCAGGCATCGCGAACATCGCCGTCCGTGACGAGGCCGATTGCAGCGTCCTTTACATCGTCACCGATGACATGCCCTTCCTCGTAGACTCGGTCAACGCCGAACTGGTCCGCCAGAATTCACCCATCCACCTCGTGCTGCACCCGCTTTTCGTCGTGACCCGCAACCGCGAGACCGGCAACCTCGTCAAGGTGGCGCGCGTTCCTTCCCACCTGGGCATCTCCAGCGGGGACACGGCGGCCATGCCGAACCTCTCCCACCTGATCGCCGAGGGCGACAACGCCTCGCACATGGAATCCTGGATCGCCGTCGAAATCGACCTCGTCGGCGAGGACAAGCGCGCGGACCTGGTGAAGGGAATCACCCGGGTGCTCGGCGACGTCCGCGCCGCCGTCGAAGACTGGCCGAAGATGCGCACCAAGGCCCTCGAAATCTCCGCGGACTTGGACAGGGTGGCTAACCGGGCGCAGATTGCCGAGCTGCGGCAGGCCCAGGACCTGCTCCGCTGGCTCGATGACGGGAACTTCACTTTCCTCGGCTACCGCGAATACGACCTCGTGAACGAATCCGGCGAGGATGTGCTGGAACTGCGCGAGGAAAGCGGCCTCGGCCTGCTCCGCGCCGGCGCCGACAGCCGCCAGGTCCAGCACCTCACCGAGGCCGGCCGGAAGAAGGCACGCGAGAAGCGCGCCCTCGTGATCACGAAGGCGAACTCGCGCTCCACTGTGCACCGCCCGGCGTACCTGGACTACATCGGCGTCAAGAGCTTCGACGCCGCCGGCAATGTCAACGGGGAACGCCGCTTCATCGGACTCTTCGCCACGAGCGCCTACGCCGGTTCCGTCCGTGATATCCCCGTGGTCCGGGAAAAAGTGGCCGCCGTCCTCCACGACGCCGGGTTCCCGCCGGACTCGCACTCGGGCAAGGACCTGCTGGGCATCCTCGAGACCTACCCGCGCGATGAGCTCTTCCAGATCGAAATCCCGGACCTCGCCGCCATCGCCACCGGCATCCAGCGGCTGCAGGAACGCCGCCGCACGCGGCTCTTCCTCCGCCCCGACATCTACGGCCGGTTCATGTCCGCCGTCGTCTACCTGCCGCGCGACCGCTACACCACCAACGTCCGCCTGCGCATTGAGCAGGAACTGCGGGAGACCTTCAACGCCGTGTCCATCGACTACGAGGCGCGCATGACGGAGTCCGCATTGGCCCGCCTCTTCTTCCGGATCCGGCTGCCCAAGGACGCCGACGTCAGCAAAGTCAACAGCGACGAGCTGGAGAAGCGCCTGGTCCGGGCCGCCCGCTCCTGGGGCGAAGGCATTTCCGAAGTTCTGCGTGCCCGCGGCGACGGCGGGGGCGCCGGCCTCAGGGAGGACGGCGCCAAGGAAGGCGCCAAGGAACTGGCAGCCATCTGGGCCGAAGCGTTCCCGGCCGGATACCGGGTGGACTACGAGATTGAAGACGCGCTGCAGGACATCGACCGTTTCGAAAAATACGGTGCCGCGGCCGAACGGGCAGGCGAGGGCGTCAAGGAGCAGCCCGGCGTCCATGTGTACCTGCCCGACGGCGCCGGAGCCACGCTTGAAGAGGACGCCCGCGTCAAGCTCTACATGCTGGAGCCGAAGAGCCTGAGCCAGATCCTGCCGTACTTCCATAACCTCGGCCTCGAGGTCCTGGACGAACGCCCGTTCGAGATCGAGACCTCGGATCACCGGGACTTCTTCCTGTACGACCTCGGCCTGAAGTACCCCGCCGGCGTGGATCCCCAGGCGACCGGCCAGCTGCTCGGCGAGTTCTTCGGCGCTGCCGTGACCGGCGCCGTGGAGTCCGACAGCTTCGACCGGCTGGTGCTGCGGGAGGGCATGCACTGGCGCCAAGTAGTCGTACTGCGTGCTTACGCCAAGTACATGCGGCAAATGGGCAACACCAACTCCTTCGGATTCCTGGCGGACACCCTGTTGGCGAACCCGGATGTCACGCGGGGACTCAGCGCCCTGTTCGCAGCACGCTTTGACCCGGCGCTCAGCGACTCCGACCGCGTCCTCAGGGAGATCGAGGTCCTCGCCGGACTGGATGCAGCGATCGAGCAGGTCGCGACCCTTGACGCCGACCGGTTGCTGCGTACGTTCAAGAACCTGATCCAGGCCACGCTCCGGACGAACTACTACCAGAACAAGGCCCACCTGAGCTTCAAACTGGATCCGTCCCGCATCGGGGGCCTGCCGTTCCCGCGGCCCATGTTCGAGATCTGGGTCTACTCGCCCCGGGTCGAGGGCGTGCACCTCCGCTTCGGCAAGGTGGCCCGCGGCGGCCTGCGCTGGTCGGACCGGCGCGAGGACTTCCGCACCGAAATCCTGGGCCTCGTGAAGGCACAGACCGTCAAGAACGCCGTCATCGTCCCGACGGGCGCCAAGGGCGGCTTCTACGCCAAGCAGCTCCCGGACCCCGCGGCCGACCGCAGCGCCTGGATGGCCGAGGGTGTCGAGAGCTACAAGACGTTCATCCGCGGACTGCTGGACATCACGGACAACCTGATCGTGACGGCCGAGGGCGAAACCGTCAGGCCGCCGGCCGACGTCGTGCGCCACGACGACGACGACTCCTACCTCGTGGTCGCGGCAGACAAGGGCACGGCGTCCTTCTCCGACGTCGCCAACGGCCTGGCCGGCGAATACGGCTTCTGGCTCGGCGACGCCTTCGCCTCCGGCGGCTCGGTCGGCTATGACCACAAGGCCATGGGCATCACCGCCCGCGGCGCCTGGGAATCGGTCAAGCGCCACTTCAGCGAGCTGGACCTCGACACCCAGGCGGAGCCCTTCACCGTAGTGGGCGTCGGCGACATGTCCGGTGACGTGTTCGGCAACGGCATGTTGCTCTCCAAGCACATCCGCCTGCTGGCGGCCTTCGACCACCGGCACATCTTCCTCGACCCCACCCCGGACGAGGCAACGTCCTACGCGGAGCGCCAGCGGCTCTTCGAACTGCCCCGGTCCTCTTGGGATGACTACAACAAGGCGCTCATCAGCGAAGGCGGCGGCGTTTTTGCCCGCCAGGCCAAGTCGATCCCCGTGTCCGCACAGGTCCGCGTCGCCCTCGGCCTCCCGGAGGGCACCACGGAGCTGAGCCCGCCTGACCTCCTGCGCGCCATCCTCCTCGCCCCGGCGGACCTGCTCTACAACGGCGGCATCGGCACCTACGTCAAGGCCAGCACCGAAACGAATGCCGAGGTCGGCGACAAGGCCAACGACGCCATCCGCGTGGACGGCCGCGAACTGCGGGTCAAGGTGGTCGGTGAAGGCGGAAACCTCGGGATGACCCAGCGCGGACGCATCGAGGCGGCGCTGCAGGGCGTCATCCTCAACACGGATGCGATCGACAACTCGGCCGGTGTGGACTGCTCGGACCACGAGGTCAACATCAAGATCTTCGTGGACCGGATGGTGGCCGCGGGCAAGCTTGAGCCCGCCGAACGTGCGGACTTCCTGGCCTCGATGACCGACGAGGTCGGCCGGCTGGTGCTCGAGGACAACATCGACCAGAACATCCTGCTCCTCAACGACCGGATGCGGGTCTCCGAATGGAGCCCCAGCTACGAACGGCTCATGGATTGGCTGGAAAAGTCGGCGGACCTCAAGCGGGACCTCGAGGCGTTGCCCACCACGGCAACGCTGCGCGAGCGCCTGGAACAGGGCCAGGGGCTGACCTCCCCGGAGCTTTCGGTTCTGGCCGCCTACGCCAAGATCGAACTTGCCAGCGCACTGCGCGACAGCGACCTCGCCGATGATCCGTGGTTCCGCACGACGCTGCGGGCCTACTTCCCGGCGCAGCTGCGGGAGAGGTTCGACGCCGAACTGGACACCCACCCGCTGCGCCGCGAGATCATCGCGACCGTGGTTGCCAACGACATGATCAACCTCGGCGGCATCACGTTCGCGTTCCGCGCCATTGAGGAAACCTCGGCCACGGAAGCGGCCGTCGCCAAGGCGTTCGTGGCCCTCCGCGAGGTCTACGAGCTGGACATCATGGTCAAGGAACTCAACGAACTGCCGGCGTCGTTCCCGACCGAACACTGGAGCACCGTCCACCTGGACATCCGGCGGCTGCTGGACCGCGCCGTCCGGTGGCTCCTCGGCCAGGGCTCCGCGTCCCGTCCCATCGCCGAGATCGTGGCCGAATTCAAGCCCCTGATGGATCCCATGCGGGCTCGGCTGCTCGATTACCTCCGCGGCGACGACCGCGCCCGCGTGGCCGAATGGCTGGAGAAGGCGCGCAGCTGGGACCTTCCCGAGGACCTGGCGCATCGCTGGGCGGAACTGTTCGAGAGCTTCGTGCTCTTGGATATCGCCAAGATCGTCCATGTCAGCCCGGAATCCGTGGCCGACATTGCCCACGTTTACTACACGGTCTTCAACCGGTTCCATGCGGATTCCCTCCTCGAACGCATCACCAAGCTGCCGAGGGAGGACCGCTGGCAGGCACTGGCCCGTGCAGCACTGCGCGATGACCTCTACTCCACCGTCTCGGACATGACCACGGCGGTGCTGGAGAGCACGCCGGCAGGGACTCCCGCGGAAGAGCGGCTGGCGGCCTGGGAGGGCCAGAACGCGGAGCAGCTGGGCCGGGCGAAGTCCATGTTTGACGAGGTCAATGCACTCGAGGCCGATGACATGGCCTCACTGTCGGTAGCATTGAGGCTCTTGAGGTCAATCGTCCGACGCTAAGGGACTGCCGTCCCTAGTGTCGCAAATGGAGGTGCTGTGGCAATCTTTACGGACCCAATCAGGGAACATGCTGATTTTGGCCCGGGGGACGCCGAATGGCTGCACCTCCTGGTCGGCGACTGGCAGATGGTCGCCGACCTAGCGTTCGCCGACCTCGCCCTGTGGTTTCCGCATCCTGAGTTCGGCTACGTGGCGCTCGCCCACGTCCGCCCCTCCACCACGCACACGGTGTTCCACGCAGACTTCGTGGGGGAGGGGATCAGGTCGGACCTGCAGCCGCTGGTCGACAAGGCGTGGGAGAGCCGCGCGATCGAGCGCTCCAACGAGACCAACTGGAGTAGCGATATGGCCCTGCGGGTCGAGGCGGTCCCGATGGTCCGCAACGGCCGCACCCTGGCGATCGTGACTTCCCACATGGACCTGTCCAGTTCACGGATGCCCTCCCGGCTCGAGCTCACCTACCGGCAATGCGCCTACGATCTGCTGCGCATGGGAACCCTGGGGCTGTGGCCGGACTTCGCGTCGCCCACAGGCTCGCGCCGCGGCGCTCCGCGTGTCGGTGACGGCCTAATCAGGCTCGACGCCGAGGGGATCGTGCAGTACGCCAGCCCCAACGGGGTCTCCGCGTTCCGCCGCCTCGGCGACGGCGAGTCCCTCGAGGGCCGGTCCCTCGCCGAGGTGACCGCCGGGCTTTTGCGGGACCGGCGCATGGTCGATGAAACACTGCCGCTCGTCGTCACGGGCCGCATGCCGTGGCGCAGTGAAATCGAGTCACGCGGCGTGAGTCTTTCGCTGCGCGCAATCCCGCTGCGCGACGAACAGCAACGGTTCGGCGCCTTGGTCCTGTGCCGGGACGTCTCGGAGCTGCGGCGGCGGGAGATGGAACTGGTCACCAAGGACGCCACCATCCGCGAGATCCATCACCGGGTGAAGAACAACCTGCAGACAGTCGCGGCCCTCTTGCGGATGCAGTCGCGGCGCATGGTCAGCGACGAGGCCAAGCAGGGGCTCGAGCAGGCCATGCGGCGGGTGGCGACCATTGCCCTGGTGCATGAGACGCTCTCGCAGGGCCTGACCCAGAGCGTTGATTTTGACGAACTCATCGGCCGCCAGTTCCGGCTCTCGGCCGAGGTCGCCTCGCCCTCGCAGCAGGTGAAGACCCAGCGTTCGGGCCTCTTCGGGGAACTGCCGAGCGACTTCGCCACCCCGTTGGCGCTCGTCATCAACGAACTGGTCACGAACGCCGTCGAGCACGGGCTGGAGGGGCGGACCGGTACTGTCTGGCTGCTCGCCGACCGCTCGGAGACCGAGGACGGGGATGAACTTCTCACCGTGAGGGTGGAGGACGACGGCGTCGGGCTGCCGGACACGCCGTATGTCGAGGGCCTTGGCCTGCAGATTGTCCGCACATTGGTCACGAGCGAACTTGGCGGCACCATCCACTGGCAGGCCCGGGACGGCGGGGGAACCGCAGTCCAGATTGTCCTGAGCCTCGCTACGCGCTGACCTTGCGGGCAGCGGTGATGCGTCGGATTGACCAGCCAATTTCCACTGCCTGATGGGCCCGGCGGCCGGGGCGGCCGGGCGTCCAGCGCGCGGGCGGCGGGCGGCGGCTCAAACGGGCAGGGCCTTAAACGGGCGGCGGCTTAAACGAGCAATGGCCGCGGACCTGTGGTCCGCGGCCATTGCTGCAGGGTCGTGCGGTGGCTGCCGGCACTGTAGCTGCCAGTGCTTGGGCAGCAGAATCAGGAAGCGCGCCGAGCCCGTGCAGCGCGGCGCTTCAGGGCGCGGCGCTCGTCCTCGCTCATGCCACCCCAGACTCCGGCGTCCTGGCCGGACTCCAAAGCCCACTGCAGGCAGGTGTCCACAACGGGACAACGCCGGCAAACACTTTTCGCTTCCTCGATCTGCAGGAGGGCAGGGCCCGTGTTTCCAACGGGGAAGAACAGCTCCGGGTCCTTGTCAAGGCAGGCTGCGCGGTTACGCCAATCCATGCTGATCAGTCACTCCATTCCTGGGAACTCGTTAAATGCCTTTGTGAAATTATTCACTAGAGGCTTCATAAGAAAAGGGCCCATTGGGGCCCCCTCGGTCATCTGGGATTAAGCGTGTCATGTTAACGCTGTGTAAACAAGGGGTAATAGAGGTCAACATGCCTCGAGACCGTGAGCGATGCATCACATTCAGTGGCGGCGTCCTCACATCTAGTCGACTATGTCCGGTAGTGTGCCAGTGTGTCAAGGCCCCCCGTGAACCCTGAAGACCCCCGTGAAAACGCCGGCGAAGACCCCCGTGAAAACTCCGGCGAAACCCCCCGCGAAAATGCCGGAGACAATCCCATCGACAATGTGGGCGAGCATCCCGGCGAAAAGTCGCTCCGGAATCCGGGCGGAACACCTGCCGGAGCCGCGGCCGGAGACTCTAGGCGGCCAAAGGGAGTTGTTGTCATTGCCGCCGTCGTCGCGCTGGAAGCTGCCGCGCTGCTCGTGGCCGGTGGCTGGTACGGGACCCAGCTCGTGACCGGAGCGCCGGTGCTCTCCTTCTGGGGCGCCGTCTTCACGCTTTGCCTGCTGCTGGCGTTCTCCGCATGGCTCTTTGCCGTGGCACGCTTTCTGCTGCGCGGGTTCCGTTGGCCGCGGGCCGGCGCCCTGGTGGCACAGCTCTTCGTGCTGACCATAGGCTTCCCTACGCTGACTGGCGGCTATCCGCTGGCCGGATTGGCTATGTTGATCCCCGCCGTGACCGCGATTGTGCTCCTGTTCGACAAGCGGGTCATAGCGTTCGCCTCACGGGCAGCCGGAGCCCCGCCCGCCCTGTAATGGACCGTCCCGTGCGGCGTGCTGCCCGGGGGAGATCCGGTCCGGTCCGCCGGCAGGCATGGCCCGAGCCTGTTGAACGGCAGGGCCCAGCTGAACAGGAGAGCAGGGTGCAGCCAACTGGACTGGGGTCGCGCGGCCGTCGGAAATGACGACGGCGCGTCCGGGCGTCGGACTGTGGTCCGGTTCGAACCGGACACCGAACGGCTCGCCGTCCATGAGCCCCCGCGGGCGGATCAGGACCGCCCGTCCCTGGCTGCGCGCGACGGCAGCGAGCCCCACCCGTTGTCCAAAGGCGGGGCCAAATCCCGCCGTGAGGATCACCCTCCAGCCAAGGCTGTTCAGGGCCGCGAGGGCGCTGTTGGCTTCGTGTGCGAGCAGGTCGACGTCGTCTGCGAGCGCAATCGCTGTCCGGTCCAGGGTGCCCGTGAGCGCGCTGGCGTGGAGCCCTGACCAGTACTGGCTGGGATCAGTCCCCGGCCCCGGCACGAGCCAGGCGCAGGTAGGGTTCATTCCCGGGAGCGCAGCCAGCAGCGTACTTTTCCCGGAGCCGGGGCCACCGAGAACCGCGAGGACGCCGCCGGCAGGCAACCGAATCTCGAGCGGCCGGAGTTCGTCACCGCCGACCCCGAGGAGCAGCGCGGACGACGGGACCGGGACGTGCGCGGCGTCTGGCACGGCAGCGGGCGCGGCATCGTGCGGCGGAATCCTTTGGTCCGGCCCGGGGTTGCCGCATCGGGCCAGCACCTCGTCCACGGTCACCAACGCCGGCAGCGGGTCCACCCGGAAGGGCCTCGTCGAGACGGCTCCACGTGTGCGGTACCGGCCGCCCGCGTCCGTTGGTTCGAACAGTTGGGCCGCGTGTCCGATCGCCAGAGGGGCCGGCACAAAGGCGCCGAACACGGCCACACGGCCAGGGACCGGCTCCAACGCCGGAAGACGCGGCCACGCAAGGCGTCCCTCGTCGGTAGACCTTTCAGGGAAGAAGATCCGGTTGGGCAGGCCAGCGAAAAACCTCGCGGCCACGAGTTCGCGCTCGCCCGAGACGATGACCGTGAGCCCTGCCCGGGAACCGTCCCGCACAATGTCATGAACGAGGTCTTCGGCCCATGCCAGCGGCCCGGAACGGAATGCCGAAACCCAGGCGCCCCAGCCGCTGAGCACTAGCACCAGCCGAGGCCGCGGGCCGGCCGCTGGCCC
Organism: uncultured Actinomycetota bacterium; assembly: GCA_963722145.1. Lineage (GTDB taxonomy): Bacteria > Actinomycetota > Actinomycetes > Actinomycetales > Micrococcaceae > Arthrobacter. The sequence goes on from CAVRLW010000022.1 coordinate 267,052, forward strand.
ACTCAGCCGTGACGTGGCCTCTTCGGCGATTCGCCGCAGCACCCTGGCGGCCCGCCGCACTTCATGCAGACCGGCTACCGCGCCGATCCGGGGCGCCGCAGCGGCGGCGCTGAAGGCACCGGCGGCGTCAAGTATGTACAGGTGCGACTCCACAGCGCCGGCCAGGAGCTGATCAACAGCTAGTGCTAGGGCGCGGTCGCCGGCGCCGGCCTCAGCGCCGACAAGGCCCAGATGCCCGTGCCCGGCAGGACTCCACCCCAGCTCCGTGACGCATTGGAGTTCCGGCAGGTCCACCCGACCCAGCCGGACCGTGTCCCCGCGGGCGTGACCGGAACCCGGATGCGGCAGCAGTGCCGGCAGCGGATCTGCCACCGGCCGCAGGGGCCGCTGGCCGCCGAGTTCGTGCCACAGGCCCACGGCGGCGGCGACGAGCGGCGCCGCACCCTGTGCCGGAGTCGGGGCCGCGCCGCCGCCGTGAACTTCGCGGTTGGGGGAGCCGTTGGCCCGGAGGCCGGCTACCGGCCGCGGCCGCGTCAGATCGTCCGTGACCGTTCGAACCGTGACCGCTCCATCCGTCCATGCGGCCGTCCGGGGCGTCAGGGTGGCCGTCTGGAACTCCTCCGGGGACTGCGCACCCCGGATCAGGAACGCCCGCCCGGGACGTGAGATGGGGATGCCGGCCGCGAGTCCGGAGCCCATGACGTCGAACGATTCGGGTCCGGACTGGACCCGGAGGGCGATGCAGGTGGTGACATTGGCCCTGATGTCGGCGTTCAGGGCTCCCTGCGGGCGCTGCGTGGCCATGATGAGATGGATTCCCAGTGACCGGCCGATGGCGGCAATCCTCATGAGTTCGGAGAGTGCGCCGGGCACTTCGTCCACCAGGATCCTGAACTCGTCAACGACGATGACCAGATAGGGGACGGACGGTCCGGCCGCCGGCGACGATTCATACGCCTCGAGATCCGGGGCATTGACTCGGGCGAGCAGTTCCTCCCTCCGCCGGACCTCGGCCCGCAACGAAACGAGCGTGCGTTCCACCTGCGCAGCGCCCAGATCCGTCAGCATGCCGACGCAGTGCGGGAGCCCGGACAGCGGGCCCAGACCAGAGCCGCCCTTGAAATCTATGAAGAGCAAGTTGACCCGGTCCGGCGGATGGCTGGCCGCGAGGCTGGCGGCAAGAGTCCGCAAGAACTCAGACTTCCCGGAGCCGGTGGTCCCTGCAACTAGGAAGTGCGGACCGTCCGCCTTCAGATCGATCCGCAGGGTCCCCAGGCTCCCCGCGCCGACTGGCGCCCCCAGCCCGGCCTCCGAGCGGGGCCGGGACCAGCGATCGGAGATGTCCGGCTCCGCGAGGGGAAGGACGTCGGCCAGGCTGCAGTGCTGGGGGATGACGGGCGGGGGAGCCGCCAGCGTGTGCCGTATGGCATTGAAACCCCGGCAAAAGCGGTCAAAGACCACGGCCGGGACCAGATCCGGGAGGAAGTCCGTGGGCGGCGCCCCTGCGGTGATGAGGGCGCCGCGCCGGCCGAGGACAACGCCCGGGTGTTCTCCGGGACCCTGTTCAGGTGAGCACTCGATCACCCTCCACCCGTAGGCCGTGGCCAGGCTCCGGAACGCCGGCCCTGCACCGGGGGCGTCCGGCCCGGGCGCGGTCCCTGGCTGCCCGGAAATGTCCCAAAGGATGAGGACTCCGCGCTCGAATTCCTCGCCCGGACCGCCCGGACCGCCCGGTCCGCCCGCACCGCCCGCACCGCCCGGACTGCCTGGACCGGCAGCCAGCCCGCCCGGACCGGCAGCCAAGAGGGCCGCGGTGGTGGCGCTGTTTGCGGTCAAGGTGACGCCGGGCAGGAAGCGCGCCGACAACGGCAATGTTTCCGCCGGGCCATGAAGCAGCAGGCGGGTGTTGCCGCCGAGGGGATAGGAAGCCAGTTGCAGGATGAACGAGCGCATCAGCCCGGCCACGGCCGGTGCGGCGCCGTGAATGGTCACCACCGCCGGCGCCGGGTCCAAGGTCAGCGGCACCTGGCCGAGCGGCGGCGGCCGGAAGCCGGAGTCCGGTGGTTCCAGCCGGATATTAGCCGTCTGTTCCGCCAGCCCGAGCCGCAGGCAGATGTCCGGTGGCTCCCCGTGAGGCGCACGGGCCGCCGGACGTACCCCGGCGGCGCAACCGATGGCCAGATCCGCCGCGGAAGGAGCGGCCTGCCGGCGTCGTTCCCTGTCCTGCTGGGCCGCTTCCGCCACAGCGGCGTTCAGCTCGCGGCGCTGGCGCCGGCCCGAAAGGAACGGGACGAGGACGGACACGCCAGAGACTGCGGTGAAGGCCAGGAACATCCACATGCCGGTGAGAAGCGCCAGGCCAACGCCGACCAGGAGCGGCAGTACCGCGGTCAGCGCCACGGCGGCCCGGTGGCCTGGGGCGGCGGTGCCGCGGACAACCAGCGGCGCGGCAACGCTCGAGCCCGCAAGCGCCGACACAGGATCCGCGGCAGCATTGGGGACCGGCGGCCCGAGCCGGAGCGAGATGGTGGAGTCGCCGCAGCGGATCAAGGACGCCGTGGTCACCGGTGCCAGTCGCACTTTCCGGCCGTCGACTCTGGTTCCGTTCGCACTGCAGAGGTCCACGATCGTGACGTCCGAGTCCGAGACGTCCAGGCGGGCGTGTTCCCGGGAGAGTGCGGCATCCGGGATCACGATCTCGGTACCGCTGCGTCCGATCCGGAAGTGCCCTCTCCGCAGCGCGACAAGCGTGCCCGCGCCGGGACCGCTGTCCACGGCGAGCAGCAACATGGCAGTTTCCGGCTGACCGGGTCCGGAGCTGGATGTCGCGCCAGGCCTATGAACCAGCCTAGGGCCTTCAACCAGCACGGCACTTTCAACCAGTACGGCACTTTCGACCAGTACGGCACCGTGGACCAGGGGAGGCTCGCCAACGGTCATGGCGGCGACCGGGGCTCCCCGGACGGACAGCCCGCCGGTCCCGTAGCGCCGGGCGATTCCGGCCTCCAGGTCCGCGCCCGTGCACGACTCGGGGACCTCGACGGCCAGCTCAATGAGCTGCCCGTCCGGCGTCGAGCCTGACGTGAGCACGGATGGTGCGAGAGTGCAGTGGAAGATCATCCGGGGCATCCTTTCCTGCGTGGCGGCCCAGGTTCCACGTTAGGGATTCCTCGGCCCGGCTGTGCCGGGCATATTGAGCCATGTGGATAAACGCAGGCAGGCCCGGACGCAGGCCGGATGGCTCCGTGCGCGCTCCGTGCGCGCTCCGGACGCGGGCCTGACGCGACCCGGACGCGGGCCTGACGCGGGCCGTTCGGCGGGGACCGGGCGCCGACTGCAAGGGAGCCTCGGGTAGGCTAGAGCAGCAGACAATGCGCAACATTGGGCTGCCCGCATTCGAATCAGGAGAGTTTGTGACCGCTGACCTCGTCATCGTAGGGTCGGGCTTCTTTGGCCTGACAATCGCAGAACAGGCCGCCACGGAGCTGGGCTTGAAGGTAGTCGTCATCGACCGCCGCCACCACATCGGCGGCAATGCCTACAGCGAAAAGGAAGAGCAGACCGGCATCGAGGTGCACCGCTACGGTGCGCACCTTTTCCACACTTCCAACGACCGTGTGTGGGAGTACGTGAACCGCTTCACCAAGTTTACGAACTACGTCCACAAGGTGTACGGCGTGCACAAGGGCGAGGTCTACTCCCTGCCCATCAACCTGGCTACGATCAACCAGTTCTTCCGGGCCAACCTCACTCCTGGCCAGGCGCAGGAACTGATCAAGGAGCAGGCCGGCGAACTGGCGGGCACCGATCCGCAGAACCTGAACGACAAGGGCATCCAGCTCATCGGGCGGCCGCTCTACGAGGCGTTCATCAAGCACTACACCGGCAAGCAGTGGCAGACGGATCCCAAGGACCTGCCCGCGGGCATCATTAGCCGCCTTCCCGTCCGGTACAACTATGACAACCGGTACTTCAACGACAAGTACGAGGGCCTGCCGACCAACGGCTACACGGCCTGGATCGAGAAGATGGCCGAGCACCCGAACATCGAGGTCCGGCTGAACACGGACTTCTTCGACGAGTCCCACGAGTACAGCAAGGACAAGGTGGTCGGGACCATCCCGGTGGTCTACACCGGGCCCGTTGACCGCTACTTCGACTACGCCGAAGGTGACCTCTCTTGGCGCACGATCGACTTCGAGGAAGAAGTCCTCGACGTCGGCGATTTCCAGGGCACCTCAGTGATCAACTACAACGACGACGACGTGCCGTTCACGCGCATCATCGAGCCGCGCCACTTCCACCCGGAACGCGACTACCAGACGGAGAAGACCGTCATCATGCGCGAATTCTCCCGCGCGGCGGAGAAGGGCGACGAGCCCTATTACCCGATCAATACCGCCGCGGACCGCGACCGCCTGCTCAAGTACCGTGACCTCGCGGCAGCCGAGAGGGACGTCCTCTTCGGCGGACGCCTCGGCACGTACAAATACCTGGACATGCACATGGCCATCGGCTCTGCCCTGACCATGTTCGATAACAAGATCCGGCCGCATTTCGAGGCCGGCGCCACGATTGAAAGCGGAGGAGTGGACGCATGAGCGCCGCTGAAGCGACACCCGGCTGGAACCCGATTCAGCGGGTCATCCTGCCATCGACCGACCAGCCCGACACCGTACCCCTCTACGTTGACGCCGGCACCGCCAGCGGCATCCGGCTGCGGGAGAACGACGAATTCGCCCGCACCCCGAAGCTGCTCGAGGACAAGCTGCAGATGTTCAGCTCCGAGAGCCGGGTGGCGCACTTCGAGGACCTCCTCGGAAGGCACTCCATGCGGGTGCGCTCCGGCGAGCAGCTCTCGTTCGGCACCTACTTCAACGCCTTCCCGGCGAGCTACTGGCGCCGGTGGACCTCGGTGCGGGACGTCCGCCTGGTCGTCGAGACCAGCGGTCCGGGAACGGTCACGGTCTACAAGTCGAACGCCCGCGGATCGGTCCAGCGCGTCGACGGCAAGCACGTCGACGGCGACGCCACCTCCACGTTTGAACTCTCGCTCAAGCCCTTCGGCGACGGCGGCTGGTACTGGTTTGACCTGGCTGCCAGCACCGGCGACCTGGTCCTGAAGAACGGCGCGTGGGAGGCCACTGGCGGTCCCGCGACCAAGGGCCAGGTGACCCTTGAAATCACCACCATGAACAAGCCCGACTTCTGCCTGAACAACGCCCGGATCCTGGCGGATAACCCGGACGTCCTTGAAAACGTCAAGGAAATCCTGATCGTGGACCAGGGCACGCAGAAGGTCGAGGACCAGGAGGGCTTCGCCGCCGTCCGGGATGCCCTCGGCGGCAAGCTCCGCGTCATCAACCAGGCAAACCTGGGCGGCTCCGGAGGCTTCGCGCGCGGCATGTTCGAGGCTGTCGAAAACGGCAGCGACTACGCCCTGCTGCTGGACGACGACATCGTCGTCGAACCCGAAAGCATCGTGCGGCTCCTGACGTTCGCCGACCACTGCCGGAAGCCGACAATTGTCGGCGGCCACATGTTCGACCTCTACAACCGCAGCGTCCTGCACACCTTCGGCGAGGTTGTGGACCCCTACCGGATCGTCCCGGCCCTGCCCCACGCCGACATGGAAACGCGGCACGATTTCAGCGTCGCGAACCTGCGCCAGACACCGTGGCTGCACCGCCGCGTGGACGTTGACTACAACGGCTGGTGGATGTGCCTGATCCCCACGAAGGTGATCCAGGAAATCGGCCTGTCCCTGCCGCTGTTCATCAAATGGGACGACGCCGAATACGGGCTGCGCGCCCGGGAAGCCGGTTTTGCCACGGTCTCAATGCCGGGTGCCGCCGTCTGGCACGTGTCCTGGATCGACAAGGACGACCTCGTCGGCTGGCAGGCCTACTTCCACGCACGCAACCGGCTGATCACCACGCTGATCCACAGCCCGTACCCCAAGGGCGGGCGCGTGCTGCGCGAATCTTTCCAGTCCGACGTCAAGCACCTCGTCTCGATGCAGTACTTCACCGAACACGGCCGGATCGACGCGCTGCGCGACCTCCTGAACGGACCCGACGACCTCCACAAGGTGCTCGGCACCAAGCTGCCGGAAATCAACGCGCTGAAGGCGCAGTACCCGGACGCCCAGCTGAAGGAAGACGTCGATGACTTCCCGGCGCCAAAGATCGGCCGCGGACCGATGGGCGGGACCGTTGTGGGCCTGCCCAGCAAGAAGCAGCTGATCCCGTGGGGCATCAAGACCGTTGCGCGCCAGCTCATCAAGGCTCCGGGACCGGAAAGCGCCGAACGGCCCCAGGGCTATCTGGCCCACCGGGACAACCGGTGGTACCGGGTGGCGCACTATGACAGCGTCGTGGTCTCCAACGCGGAGGGCACCGGCGCCTCGTGGTACCAGCGCGACCCGAAGAAGCTGAAAGCGATGCTGACGGAGGCGACAATGCTGCACGCGAAGCTGTTCCGGGAATGGGACAGCCTTGCCGAGCAGTACCGCCGCGCTGTGGCCGAGATCAGCTCGATCGACGCGTGGAAGAAGACGTTCGAGGCGAATTCCGAGGACGGCAGGTAGATGGCTGGTCAAACCGACCAGCTGATCAAGCCCGGAACCGGGCACGGGCTGCTGGACGTTTACGGCGACCGCTTCCTGCTGAAGCTGCTGGTGCGCAAGGAAATCAAGGTGCGCTACCGCGGCTCGGTGCTGGGCCTGCTGTGGTCCTACGTGAAGCCGCTCGTGCAGTTCCTCATCTACTTCGTAGCGCTGGGCATTTTCCTGAACCTGCAGCGGGGGACGCCGAACTATGCGATCTACCTGTTCTCCGGCATTGTGCTGGTCAACTTCTTCACGGAATCGCTGTCCAACGCCACCCGCTCGATCGTGGACAACCGTGACCTGATCCGGAAGATCTACCTGCCCCGGGAACTGTTCCCGGTGGCCACCGTGTGGGTGTCGGCGGCGCACTTCCTGCCGCAGCTGCTGGTGCTGGTCGGCGCATGCCTGGTAGTGGGGTGGGCGCCGTCGCTGCTGCAGCTCGCCGCGGTGATCCTGATCTTCGTCATGGTGGCTGTCCTGGGCACCGGACTGGGCCTGCTCTTCGGGGCAGTCAACGTCTATTTCCGGGACTCCGAAAACATCGTGGACATGATCGTCATGGTGGTCACGTGGGCCTCCCCGGTCCTCTACCTCTGGTCGATGGTCAAAAACGTGATGGGTGACTGGTTCTGGATCTACCAGCTGAACCCGATGACGGTCGCCGTCGAGGTCTTCCACTGGGCCTTCTGGGAACCTACGCTCAAGGCGGACCAGCTGGTCAACGACGCCTCGCCGCCGGGCATGCTGACACTTTGGCTGCCCGTCGCCCTGCTGATCACGCTGGCTGTGCTGTTCCTCGGGCAGTGGACGTTCCGCCGGCTTGCCGTCCACTTTGCACAGGAGCTCTGACATGACCGCGCACGGCCACGTGGCCATCATCTGCACCGACATCCGGAAGCAGTTCGTGCTCCGCCACACCCGTTCCCTGAAGGAAGCCCTCGTCTGGCTCGTGAAGGGCCGCAAGGGTGACCTCTCGAAGAAGTTCCTGGCCCTCAAGGACGTCTCCCTTGAAGTCAAGCAGGGCGAAACGGTTGCGCTCATGGGGCTCAACGGTTCCGGAAAATCAACGCTCCTGAAGCTCATCTCCGGGGTCCTGCAGCCCGACGGCGGAACGGTGCGCACGCGCGGCCGCGTCGCCGGGCTCATCGAAGTGGGCGCAGGCTTCCACCATGACCTCAGCGGCCGGGACAACGTCTACCTCAACGGCGCCATCCTCGGCATGACCGAGAAGCAGATCGACGAGAAGTTCGACTCGATCGTGGAATTCTCAGAAATCGGCGAGTTCATCGACACCGAGGTGAAGTTCTATTCCTCCGGCATGTACTTGCGCCTGGCGTTCTCCATCGCCGTGCACACGGACCCCGAGGTCTTCCTGATCGACGAGATCCTCGCGGTGGGCGACGAACCCTTCCAGCGCAAGTGCATCGCGAAGATCAAGGAACTTTCCGAGATGGGGAAGACCCTGTTTGTCGTGAGCCACGACCTGGACCTGGTGGCCACCGTGTGTGAGCGCGGCGTCCTGCTCGAACACGGCAAAATTGTCATGGACGGCGAAGTGCACAACGTCGTCGACGAACTCCGGCGCAGGTCCCTCGCCCTGTAACGGCGTGCCCGCCCGCGTGCCCGGCCAGCTCCCGGCTCGGGCATCCGCTAGGATGAGCCCGAAACGGGGGGCTCAGCCCCGTACCGGGGGATGCGGGGAGCAAAAATGACAGCTGTGGGGTCCAGGGAGCGGCGCGACAGGCGGCGGAGGCCCTCGTGGCCCGGTCGGCTGCGGACAATGACGAGGGCCGTGGCAATCGCGGCCGCCACCGGAATCGTGGCGGCAAGCCTCGCCCAGGGAGCCTCCGCGGATAGCTCCCCGGCCCCTCAACCGACCCAGCAGGCGTCCAGGCCGGCAACGAGCCAGCCGAGCCAGCCGAGCCCGTCGCCGGCCTCGCCCACGCCCAGCGCGGCCGTCTCACCCACCGCTTCGCCGACCCCGACGCCGGCACCCAAAGCGACGCCGTCGCGGACGCCGGCACCGAAAACGACGCCGACGCCCGGCGCCACTTCGGCAGCCGCGCCAACAGCAAAGACGGCGACGCCGGCGCCGACCCCGGCCGCTGCGGAAGCAGCCATCCGCGTCCCCGGCGCCATCGGCGTCGAATACGAACGCCTCGGCGGCTCCACCGGGCCCGTGGGGCCGGCCACGGCCGGGCAAAAGTGCGGGCTGGCCGGCGGCGGCTGCCTCCAGACCTTCACGCACGGAACGATTGCCTGGACCAAAGCCACCGGCGCCCACCTGCTGTCCGGGGGCGTCGAAAATGCCTGGCTCAAGGCCGGCGGCGTCACGGGCCATCTCGCCTACCCGCTCGGGGCTGCCCGGTGTGGTGGAGCCCCTGTAGTGTGCCGGCAGGTGTTCCAACACGGCAGCCTGTACAACGTGACGGGGAAGGGAACCTACCCGGTCTGGGGCGCCATCAACGCCAGTTACGAGTCCCTGGGCGGCCTTAAGGGGTACCTCGGCTACCCGACGGCGGGGGAGGCGTGCGGTCTGTCCGGCGGTGCCTGCTCGCAGCGCTTCCAGCGCGGCACCATCTACTACGCCCCCGGCGCCGGGACCTTCCCGGTGTGGGGCGCCATTAACGCCCGCTACCTCGCCCTGGGCGGCAGCCGCGGCTACCTGGGTTACCCGGCGGGCAACGAAAAATGCGGCCTCCGCGGCGGCGGCTGCTCCCAGGCCTTCCAGCGCGGACGGATCTACTACGCGGCGGGCGCCGGCACCCAGGCGGTGTGGGGCGGTCTCGGACAGTTCTACAGGGCCCGCAAGGCCCAGGACGGCGCCCTCGGGTATCCCGTCACGGCCGAGGCCTGCGACCGGAGCGGGTACTGCAGCCAGTCCTTCCAATACGGCCGACTCCAGTGGTTCCCGGGAAGCGGGGTGCGCTACCGGCTGACCTCGGCCGCGTACTGCCCGGCCATCAATTCCGGGGCCGTGAAGTACCGCACCGCCGGCGCCTCACGCGTATCCTTCGCGGTCGCCGACGAGTACGGGTCCACCCGCATCACCTTCGTCACGTGCGTCCGCCGATCAGACGGAAGCTACACCAAGGAGTGGGGCGCGCTGGGCCACGCCGGTGAGTCCGGCTTCGCCGCGCCTGGCGTCGCCACGGGGCCCACCTGGCAGATGTTCTCCCCGACGGGGTCCTTCACCGTCTCCCAAGCCTTTGGCCTGGGCAACCCCGGCACGGCCCTGTCGTACCGGACGCTAAACCCGTACTCGCGCTGGGGCGGCCGGCTCAACTCGAATTACAATAAGTACTTCGAGTCGAGCTCGGACGTCTTCCCGGACGAGAACATGTGGTATTTCGCCACGCGCCCGTCCCATGACTACCGGCAGGGCGTCGTCATCAATTACAACCGGCCACCGGATGCTCCCATCACCATGAATGCAGGGTTCGCGATTTTCCTCCACGGCAACAACCTCCCCACCTGGGGCTGCATTTCGCTCAACGACGGCGACCTCCTGCAGTACCTGCGGACGGCCCATCCCGGCGACCGGTTTGTCATGGGAGTCGCATATGACATCTTCAACTAGTTCGATGTTCGTTGGTTCGACGAGCCGGGCCGCTTCCGGGCAGCGCCGGGGGCAGCGCCGCCGCCCGGCGCTCTGCGCCAGCCTGCTCGCCCTCGCGGCGAGCCTGGCCCTGGGCGCCTGCACCGCAGCACCCGCTCCCGAGCCGTCAGCGGCAGCTCCGACGTCGGCCCCGACGCCGCGCCCCACCCCGACGGGGACCGCCGGCGTCGCCCCCGGGAACGAACCGCTGACCCACGACGGGCGCACGGTGGTGCCGGCGCCGGGGGCCGAGTGCGCACAGCCGGCCCTGGCGGACATCCGCCGGGTGCTGGGTGCCGTGGCCGGGAACGTTCAGCAGCCCGACGTCCAGGCGTCCTCGAAGGACGGAGTTGCCGAGCTTTTCTGCACCTTCGCCTTGGCCCCGGTGGGCGCCGGGCAGGCCGCGGACCTCGGGAATGCGCTGATCGTCTCGAGGACCACCGCGCCGGACCAGGCGGGCCTGGACGGGCTCGGGCTGCCCCGGCTGATGATGACGCCCGAGCCGGTTCCGGACCTCGGCGCCAAGGCATGGTATTCCGCCAACCGCCTGACCGGGACCACGGAATACGTCGTGGAGATGGTGGACGGATTGACGGTGGTGCGGGTGACGCTGGCCCTCCCGGCGGACGCGGCCGAACCGGAAGCGCTGAAAGACAAACTGGCCGAACTGACCCGGCTCAGCTAGCGGAAGTCCCGCTGCGGGCGTTCATGTCCCAGCCCTCATTTCCCAGTCCTCAGTTCTCGCCGCAGGCCGTTACTTCGTACAGCCGGGCGCCGCCCTCTGCCAGCACGAGCCGGACGGCCAGCGAGTTGTTCAGGTTCTCCAGTCCCGGGAAGGGATGTTCACCGAAGTGGACTTCATTGGGGCCAAAGTCCAGGACGTAGCGGACCCCGGTCGCTTTCAGCGCGGCGCAGACCGCCGGATCGCTGTCCGCATTGCGGAGGTCCCGGTTCAGTGTTTCGACGTCGGCCGTGTTGGCCGTCAGGATGTGTTTGGCCGTGGTCTCGCGATGGGCGATCGCATAAGCCAGCGCCCCGCCCGTCCACGGGTTCACCGCGATGGCGGCGTCCGCGGGAACGATCTCGTCCAACCGGTCGATGATCTTCTGTTCGTCCGTTGAGATGAGCAGCGAATGGTCCGTCTCGAGGTAGTTCTTCCGGGCCGAGCCGATTGCGGCCCTCATGGAGGGGATCTGGGACGCGGCGACCGCCAGGGCGAGCACACCGCAGATGACCAGGTAGGCAGCGTGGGTGCCGCGGCCGGCGCTGGCTCTGTCCTTGAGGGGGCGACCCGATGCGGCCGATCGCGACTCTGCCAGCCGGTCGAGCCGGCGGCGGAGCCAGACGGCAACGGCATCGACGCCGACGGCGGCAAACGGCAAGGCGGTCAGCGGCAGGAGCGCCGCGATCCTGTTGCTGTCGTTGTACCAGATCCCAGTCAGGGCGCTGCGAACATCGCCCTTCAGGGTGCCGGAGACAATGACGTACAGCACGCCGATGATGACAAAACCGGCGATCATCCACGTCCTGCCGCCGCGCCGCCAGCACAGGAAGAGGCCAATCAGCATCAGCACGCTGACGCCGATCGCGGCGGGGCGGTCGATGGCGCCGTTCGCCAGGACATCCCACGCAGCGCCGCGGGGCGTCTGCAGGGGTTCCCAGAAGGCTGCATCTTCCGGCGGCCGGATGTTGGTCCACAGCACGTACAGGGCCACGGCCCCGACGCCGAGTCCCAGGCTGGCAAGGATCCAGGCGAGGCGGTGCCGGGACCGGTGTTCGCGGTTGCCGGCAAGGCGTACGTAGGCCTGCAGGATGATCGGAACCGAGAGTGCCACGAGCGACATCAAGCCGTTCGGGTGGGCCAGGGCCAGTCCCGGCAGGATGAGCAGCGGCAGCGTGAACCGCGGCGCGGGCGGCCACTCCAAGTGGCGCGCTACCCGGCACAGGAGGGCAATGCTGGCCAGGGCGGCCGGCAGCATGCTGATGGCCAGGAAATTCGGATACAGCACGCCGAAATCCAGCAGCAGGATCGGGAACGGCGCGAACAGTGCGGCCAGGATCGCGGCGGCGCCGACGGCTACGGGCCGGTTGCCTGCCACTGTCCGGGTCAGCATCATGCAGCCCAGCGGCCACACGACAGCCGCCACGGCCATGTTCAGGACGTTTACGGCCACCGTAATCGGCAGCCCCGTCAGTTGGACGAGGGCCGCGGCCAGGCCATGCCAGGCCGCCGGATAGAAGTAGGGTGCCGCATCGCCGCTGGTCATCTTGGACATCCACAGCGAGGAGGCATTGCCCGTATCCAGGACGTACCGCACACCGTTCAGGTGGAACACGTTGTCGAAGGTCTGGGAAAAACTCTCCGGAGAACCGAAAGCCAGGGCGAGTTCCACGAGGATCAGCGCCGCGCCCGCGAAGAACGCCGCCGCGACCCAGGCCACGCTCCTGGTTCGGCGCGCCGGGGGCGGGGATGCCGCGGCGCGGTGCCAGGGGATGAAGGCGTGGCGCAGGCTGCTGCCCGCGCGCCGGATCCCGGGGAGCCGGATCCCGACGATCACGGCAGAGAGCAGGATGCCGCCGGCCAGGACGGCAGCGGCTGTCCACGGGATGGACGCGAACGGCAGGAGAACGGCCAGGACCGCGGCGATGGAAATCGTGACCGGCCCGGCAAGGGCAGCCGCGGACAGTCCCCGCAGGCCCAGTGCGGCCGTGACCAAACCGCCGGGCAGCAGGAGGAAAAGCATCGCCTCCAGCACGTATGGCAGCGTCTGGAGCCAGTTCAACGTTTCAGCCAGGGGGTGGTGCAGGCACGGGCAGGTAGCGGCCCGCCACAGGCGGGCACGTCAGGACAGGCGGCCACGTCAGATGGTCTGGTCCAGCAGTCCCAGCAGATAGGTTCCGTAGCCGCTCTTGACCAGGGGCTCCGCACGCTGGCGAAGTTCGTCGTCGGTCAGGAAGCCCAGCCGCCAGGAAATTTCTTCCGGAGCGCCGATTTTCAGGCCCTGACGGTTTTCCACCGTGCGGATGAAGTTTGAGGCGTCGCTGAGGTCATCGAAGGTTCCGGTGTCCAGCCAGGCCGTACCGCGCGGAAGGATCTCCACCTGCAGCTTGCCGCGCTCAAGGTAGGTCCGGTTGACGTCGGTAATCTCAAGCTCACCGCGCGCCGAGGGCCTGAGGTTCTTGGCGATGTCGATGACGTCATTGTCATAGAAATACAGGCCGGGCACGGCGTAGTGGCTGCGCGGCTTCGCGGGCTTCTCTTCCAGCGAGAGGGCCTTGCCGTCGTCGTCGAATTCCACGACGCCGTAGGCCTTGGGATCCCGGACCCAGTACCCGAATACGGCACCGCCGTCGATGTCGGCGTGCCGGCGCAGCTGCGTGCCCATGCCCTGGCCGTAGAAGATGTTGTCACCGAGGACCAGCGCCACGGTCTCGTTCCCGATGTGCTCGGCGCCAAGCACGAACGCCTGGGCCAGGCCGTCCGGTGAGGGCTGCTGGACGTAGGTCAGATTGACGCCGAACTTGGACCCGTCACCCAGAAGCCGCTGGAACTGCTCCGCGTCGTGGGGCGTGGTGATGATGAGGATGTCCCGGATGCCCGCAAGGATCAGCGTGGACAAGCGGGTAGTAGATCATCGGCTTGTCATACACGGGGACCAGCTGCTTGCTGATGCCAAGGGTGATCGGGTGAAGCCGGGAGCCGGTACCGCCGGCCAGGATTATTCCACGCATGGGCCCAATCCTCCCGTACCTAAGCCGGTCACAGCAAACTCGGTGCCGGTTTGGGCGCGCGCGGCAGGGGCGCTGGGCGGCCGGCGCCGGGGGTGCAGGGCCCCGTGCAAGGTAGAATTACGGGTCTGGACTACGTAACGAAGGATACCGGGATTGAGCGCAGCTGTACTGACACCCAAAGCAAGGCCGGCTCCGGCCGTGGGGAGCCGGCTGGACCCGAGGAACAACAGCTTGAACCTCATCAGGCTGATTCTGGCGTTTTCGGTCCTGCTGGCGCATAGCTGGCACGTCGTCGGCGCCGGCAACGGCTGGGGGTTCCGCGGCGAAAACCTCGGCGGCTGGGCCGTGGCCGGATTCTTTGGCATCAGCGGTTACCTGATTACCGCGAGCCGGTTTGGCAGCGGGATCGGCCGGTACCTGGTTCATCGCGTCGCCCGCATCTTCCCGGCGTTCATCGTCTGCCTGACCGTCATGGCGTTCGTCTTCGCCCCGATTGCCTACGTCATCCAGCACGGCTCGCTGCACGGTTTCCTGCAGACGGCCACCACACCCTTGAATTCCATCTTCGCGAACCTGTCCCTCCGGATTGTCAGCTATGACATTGCCGGCACCCCGGCCGGCGTGCCCTATCCGGGCGCGTGGAACGGCTCGCTCTGGACGCTCTATTTTGAGTTCATGTGCTACCTGCTGGTCGCCGTGATGGGGTTCATGCCCGCTGGTCCGCAAGACCCCGTGGCCCATGATCGCAGCGTTCATCGCCAGCGTGGTCCTCTGGGCCAACATCGGCCTCCTCAAGCCCTACCTGCAGTCAAACCTGGACTTTGAACTCGCCGCGCGCCTGACCCCGTACTTCCTCGGCGGCGCCGTGGTGCACGTGCTCAGCCACAAGATCGGCATCCACAAGGTGGCAGGGCCCGCCTCGATTGTGCTGGCTGGCCTGTCGATCTTCTTCGTGGACGGCTTCGGCGGCCAGCTCGCCGCACCCTTCATCGCCTACGGGCTGCTCTGGATCTCCACGTGGCTTCCCCAGCCGGCCATCGTGGGCCGTCACGATATCTCTTACGGCGCCTACATCTACGCGTTTCCCGTCCAGCAGCTGCTGGCGGTGTTCGGCGCGTACCACTGGGGCGTGTGGTGGTTCACCGTGGCGGCCACGCTGTGCACGATCCCGCTGGCAGCGGCCAGCTGGTTCTTCGATTGAGCGCCCGATCATGCGCCGGGCCAAGAAGGCCGGCTAGCGCCGCGCGCGCCGTCCCGAGACGCCCCGCACGCCGTCGGCAACGCCGCGGAAGGCGTTCGCCAGCCGGATGCCGCGGCCGGGAGCCAGCAGCGTGACGATCGCCAGGTGGCGGTAGTCGGCCAGCAGGCCCTTGAGCGTCCACAGCGGAAATCGCCGGCCGTACTGGCGGGCGAGCAGGATCCGGTTCCTGAAGAGGTAGTAGTAGCGCCAGTCGGCGGCCGTCCTGACGTTCAGCGGCCGGCCTGCGACGGACACGTCCCGGCCAAAGACGTTGGCTGCGGCCGGGCTGCCCAGGGCGTGGTTGAGCGCGGCGTCGGGGGCCAGCACGGTGCGCAGCCCCGCGGCCTCGCAGCGGAGGAAGAACTCGCTGTCCACACCGTCGATGAACAGCGTGCCCTGGAAGAGGCCGAGCCGTTCAAGTACCGGCACGGGCACCAGGAGTCCTGACTGGATAGGCTCCCCGCCGAGCTGGATGCCGTTGAGGACCGGGCCGCGGCGCACGGGCAGGCCACGGACCGACGCCGGAGCCACCATGCCGACGGGAACGCCGGCTTCCCCGGCCGCCGCCGCGGCGGCGAGGAGCGCGTCGACGTAGCCCGCGTCCAGCAGCGAATCCTGGTCCATGGTCAGGACGTAGTCGGGCTTGGGGTCCGCCGCCAGGGCCGCGGTGATTCCGGCGTTGAGCGCGGCCGCGATTCCGGAGTTCTCCGTGAGCCGCACTACTCTGCAGCCCATGGACTCCAGCTCGGCCAGGATCCGTGCGGGGTCCTCGGGGCTGCCGTCGTCGACCACCACCACGGAGTCCACCTGCGCGAGCAGGGCAGCGGCGTTCGCCAGCACGCCGTCGTCGGGGTTGAACAGCGAAACGACGGCGGCAGTCTGAGGCACTGGGGCGTCCGTTCGGGTCAGGCAGGCTGGACGTCGGGCTGGGCGTCGATCCAGTTGGCGAGGCGGTCGATGCCCTGGGCGAGATTGTACTGCGGGGTCCACCCGAGCACGTCCTTCGCCGCCGAAATGTCCGCCCACGCGTGCCGGACATCGCCCTGCCGGTACTGTCCGGTGACGTGCGGTTCGGGGGCGTTGTAGTGCGCCGCGATGAGCTTCGCCGCTGTGCCGATGGTCTGGAATTCGCCGGATCCGATGTCCATGGGCTCGCCCTGGACCGTGGGGGAGACGGCGCCGGCGACAATCGCGGAGGCGACGTCGTCGATCAGGATGAAGTCGCGGCGCACCTCGCCGTCCTCGTACAGCGGAATGGACTTACCGCCCATGGCCATGCGGCAGAACAGGCTCATGATGCCGGTGTAGGGGTTGATCAGCGACTGGCCGGGACCGTACACGTTCTGGAGCCGCAGGATGACGGTCTCGACGCCGTAGGACTTGGCCCAGGCCTGCAGGACGTGTTCCTGGGCCAGCTTCGTGGCGCCGTAGACGCTCACGGGGGCGGGGAACGTTCGGAGGCCTTCATCGGCAGCGGGGTGGCGCCGGGGAAGTCCCACTGGGCCTGGTCCAGGGTGGCGCTGGTGCGCTGGCCCGGGTAGAAGGGCTTGCCGTCGCTGTCACTCCAGGCGCCCTCGCCGTAGACGGCGCGGCTGGAGGACAGGACGATCCTGCGCGGAAGCTTGCCGTGGCGGTTCAGCCCGTCCAGGAGCTGGGACGTGCCCACCACGTTGACGTGCGTGTGCCGGGTGGACTCTTCGAGCGACTGGCCTGTTCCGGTCTCCGCGGCCAGGTGGATGACGACGTCGGGGGAGTGCTGCGCAAGGACCGTGTCCCAGGTCTGGGCCTCGGCGACGTCGGCAACGATCAGTTCCGCCCGCTTGTCGAGCTCCGCCGGACGCTCGCCCGTGGCATGGATCTGCGGGTGGAGGCAGTCCACCACGACGACCCGGTCAAAAGCGTCGGCGAGGGAGGCGGAAATGGCGCAGCCGATGAAACCGGCGCCGCCGGTGACCAGGACAGTTCCGCCGGGGCGTGCGGAGGTTACAGAAGAAGTCACAGCGGACCTTTCGTTGCGGGGCGTTTACTTGCCGAAGGAATGGCGCACGAGTGCGCTGACGGCTGTGGAGTTGCGGTCCAGGACCGCCTGCGGAAGCAGGGAGAGCGCATGCGCCCGGGACGTAAGCCTCAGCCTGGCGGCACGCTTGGCCCGGCGCCAGCCGAGCGCGTCGGCCTGTGCCGCGGAGACGGCGAAGTATTCGCGTTCGCCGGCGAACCGTGAGCCGTCAACGAGCTTGGTTGAGGAGGCGCTGTTGGAGTGCCGGCGGTACTGGAAGCACACCGTGGGCTCGATCAGCAGCTGGTCGCCCTTGTAGATCATGTCCATGATGAGGGCGAGGTCCTGGATGATCGGGAACCCGTCCCGGAAATCCACTTCGCGGATCTTGTCGGTGCGGAAGGCCAGAGAGGGCCAGTACAGCCAGTCCCCGTGCATGAGGTTGCTGGCGATGGCTTCGCCGGCGATGAGCTGCTTGCCGCGGCCGCGGGGCCGGACGATCCTCTGCTTGACGGAGTCCGCGAGCGTGGCCACCACCTGGCTTTGTTCGTCGATGACCTGCACGCCGGGCTGGATGATCGCCGCGTCGGGGAAACGCCGGTGGGCGGCGAGGATCACGTCAACGTAGTTCGGCAGCAGGACGTCGTCGCAGCCCAGGATGACCATGACCTCCTGGCTGGCCATCCCAACGCAGGTGCGGTAGTTCTCCGTGATGCCCGCGTTGACGTCCTTGCGGATGTAGCGGACACGGGCGTCCTGGATCCCGGCCATGTACTCAGCAATTTCCGTTCCGGGGTAGGCGTCGTCCACCACGGTCAGGAGCCAATCGTCGTTCTCCTGGGCCAGGACACTGCGGACCGTTTCCTTCATGTAGGCAGGGTCGCCCCAGTAAGGAATGAAAATATCGAGGGGCATCTTAGGATTCCGAGCTTTTGGCGGGACGGTCGGTGTGCGTGCCGGCAGGGGCTGCCGGTGCGGCCGCCTCTGGAAGGGGGGCCGCGAGGGGATCATGAATGGGAGTCGCGAGGGGGTCAGGGAGGGGGGTCGCGAGGGGATTGGGGCGGGCCGTGTCTAGCGCGGACAGGTGGCGGTGCTGCTCCAGGGCCTCGAGCTGGGTGCGCAGGATGGCTACTTCCTCTGCCAGGGTCCTGGTTTCGTCCTCCACGACGGAGATTTCCCACGACAGGTGCAGGCAGACGCCCAGCAGCATGAGGATGCTCATGGCGAAGAGCAGGTTGGAGGGGATCTGGACGCCGACATATTCCGCGACGATGTTCAGCAGCCGGGGGAAGGCGGCCAGCACCAGGGTGGCGACGCCGACAATCAGCCAGAGGACGGCGTACTTCTCCCGGAGCTTCTTGCGCCGGAGCATCTCGATGACCAGTGCAACGATGGCAAGCGCCAGCAGGAAGGCGGCGATATTTCCCATCCTCAGGCTCCTGCGGGTTCAGCGGCCCGGGCGGCCAGTCGTGTGGGTTTCCGGGTGAGGGCGAAGAACAGGGCGAACACGGACCTTCCGAGGTAGATGGCGGCCTTGAGCGGGGTTGTGGCTTGGCTTGCCGCCCTGGCGTGCCCGCATCTCCACGGGCACCTGCGTGACCGTGCAGCCTGAGCGGATGGCCACGACGAGGGAGTCGATTGTGTCGCCCAGGTATTCCGCGGGGTAGTGGTCGAGGTATTGGGCGACGGCGCGCTCGTTGGCGGCCCGGAAGCCGCTGGTGACGTCCGTCAGGCGCGTCTTGGCGAGGCCGGAAATGACTTTCGCCAGCAGCTGCATGGCCCACTTCCGCGGGCCGGTGACCTTGTATGCGCCGCGGTCGGCGAAGCGGGCGCCGATCGAGATGTCCGCGTGCTGAAGGCCGGCGAGGACTTCGTCGATGTTGCGGGGATCGTGCTGGCCGTCCGAGTCCACCTGGATTACCTGGACGTAGCCGAGGCGTTGGGCGTACTTGAAGCCGGCCCGCATGGCGCCGCCGACGCCGAGGTTGAAGGGCAGGTTCAGGACGGTCGCGCCCGCCGCTGCTGCCTCATCCGCCGTCGAGTCCGTGGAGCCGTCGTTGACGACCAGTACGTCGTAGCGGGCGTTCGTGTGGAGGACTTCCCGCACGGTGCTGCCAACTACGGCGCCTTCATTCCAGGCAGGCATGATCACCAAGACGCGCGGGGAGGGTAGGGCTTCCATATCGTCCAAACTATATCAATTGCGTGCAGGGTCCTCGCTGGCGTGGGCCGCCCGGGCGGTGTCGGGCGCCCCCGGCATCAGCGCAGGCGCCGCTCCAGCTCCGCCGGAATGCGTCCGGTCGAGCCCCGGAACGCGTCCGCGAATCCCGCGGCGGCGGCGCGCAGGAGCTTGGTGCGGCCGGGGCTGAAGGTAAAGCGCAGGACATGCGCCTTCAGCTCCTCCACGAGGCGCCTGAGCACCCAGCCCGGATATTTGCGCAGGTAGCGCAGGGTCAGCAGCGTCCCGTTCCGGCAGATGTAGTAGACCCGGCTCGGGGAATGGTAATTGTAGGAAATTTCCCGGCCCAGGACGCTCAGCGGCCGGCCGAAGAGCCGGCCGGGTTCGCGCTGTCCCAGGTCATGGGCGATGTCGCAGCCTTCGCCCACCAGTACGGCGAGCCCGGCCGCGCGCGTGCGCATGGTGAATTCGGAGTCGACGCCGTCGATGAACAGGTCCTCCTCGAAGGGGCCGATCCTGTCCACCGTGGAGTGCGGGATGAGGAAGCCGGACTGCATCGGATCGAAGGCGTGAACGAACTGTCCGTCGGTGTGCAGCACGGGGATGGGGTGTCCGCTGTAGGACGCCGCCGTCACGAATCCGACGCCGACGCCGGCTTCGGTGGCGCGCGCGTACGTGGCCAGGCCCCGCCAGACGTACTCGCCGGTGGGACGGGAGTCCTGGTCAAGAGTCAGGAAGAAGTCCGGGTTCCAGCGTGCCCGGGCCTCTGCCAGACCTGCATTCAGCGCGGCCGCGATCCCGGAGTTCGTTCTCCTGCCGGACCACCACGGCGCCGGCGTCAGCGAGGCCGGCGAGTACGGATTCGGATCCGGCGGGCGATCCGTCGTCGACGACGACCACCTGCGCCACCTGCTGCTGGAGGGCCCGCACCGTGTCGGTCAGGGACGAATCGGGCCGGTAGGCGGCGATGACGGCGACGACGGTGGGGGAGGGATCATTCGGCGTCGGATTATTTGGCAGCAATGGCGTCCATACTTTCTTTGGCGAGCAACTTCGACCCCGGGATCAGCAAGGTCACGAACAGGATGGCTTCGCTGAGGGCCATGCCCAGCGCGATGCCCGGGGCGTTCCCCAGGGATCCGGCATAGATCATGGCCGCGACACCGAACACTGCCGAGATCAGCGTCCAGCGAAGCACCAGGCTCTGCTGACCGGCCGGAATGAGCAGGTTTCGGATGAACGGCGTGCTGGCGCTCAGGAACAGGAACGCGAGCCCGTAGTAGAGGCACAACTGGGTGGTTGCCTGGGCCTGTCCGGCGAAAAGGAGGCTGCTGACAAACGGTCCGGCGATCGTCAGGACCGCCGCGCCGATCACGCCGAGCCCGACATGGGACCAGATGGCTGCCAGGTGGCGCCGCTTTCGCCCGGCCGCCCCGTGCTCAAGGGTCCAGCCCTGGAAGGCATTGCCGAGGGCCACGACAGTGAACAGGCCGAAGCGGTAGAGCGTGTCTGCCGTCGCCAGGCTGCCCGATGCCGCGGGCGAGGTGGTGGCGGTCGCGATTGGAGCGGGCGTGGAGGCATAGGCATTGCCCGCGAGGCTGATGCCCGCCGTCCTGCCCTGGCCACCGAGTTCGCGGACGGCACCGCGGAGATCGCGGGGCCACCAGTTGCCTCCGGGGGAGTAGGCCCGGTGAAACACGATGAGGGAGGCCAGCGCGGTGGCGGCGATCAGGGCGGTGTAGTACCACAGCTGGTGGCTGATCAGCAGCACTGGAACTGCCAGGGCGGTGGCGACGAAGCGGGGGACGGTGTCGTAGACGGCCAGCAGCCGGGGCTGACCCAGACCGATGCAGAACCACGACGGCGACATCCCGGCGATGGCGACCGCGCAGGCCATGGCCACGGCTTCCCAGCGAAACGCGGGAACGGCCACGAATGCCGCGACGGCTGCGGCGGCGGGGAGGGTGAGGACAAGGAGCAACAGCCGGGTCCGGATGCTGCGCAGGTAGACGGCGGCCCGCTCGGTGCTGCTGGCTGCCCGGGCGACGGCGACGGGCCCGTCCACGTTCCAGCCCCACATCAGCACGGTCGCGGCGAAAGTGCCGATCGCCTGTCCGGAGATGACACTGGAGATTCCTTCGCCGCCGACGAAGCCCGAGATGACCGGAAGGAGCAGTAGCGGGGTTATCAAGGACAGCAGGGGCAGAACGGTGAACCCTGAAAGTCGCAGCAGTACGGTTCTCATTCGAGCCGGAATCCTTGTTTCTTAGACATCGTCCCTCGATCCTACGGGATGCCCGGGGGCTGCCCGCGGTCCCCTAGGATGGTGCAGATGAACGATCAGAACCGGTTGCCCGACGTTCCGCTCCGGGCCAGCATCTGCATGGCAACGTACAACGGCGCGGAATTCGTCGAGGAGCAGCTCGCGTCGATCCTGGCCCAGCTGGGCCCCGACGACGAGATCGTGATCGTGGACGATGCTTCAAAGGACGGCACCGTGGCGCGGATCCGGCAGCTCAGCGAGCCCCGGATCCGCCTGATCGAGGCTGCCGCCAACCAGGGGTACGTCCGCTCCTTTGAGCAGGCCGTGCAGGCCAGCCGCGGCGCCGCCATCTTCCTGGCGGACCAGGACGACGTCTGGATCGAGGGCCGGCTGGACGCCATGCTCGACGCACTGGCGACACACGCCGTCGTGGCCAGCAACTTCGATGTGCTCGGCGGCGGCGACCGCCCCGGGATTCCCCGGCTCCGCGCGGCAGACAGCGGCCGCCACCGCGCCAATCTCTGGGGCATCCTGGTGGGCTACCGCGCATACTACGGCTGCGGGATGGCGTTCCGCCGTGAAGTCCTCGGCAGTTTCGTCCCGGTGCCGGCGTACCTGCACGAGTCCCACGACCTCTGGCTGGCGATCCTGGGCAACACGGCCGGCTCGATCCGCCACCTGGACGCCTCGACCCTGCTGCGGAGGCTGCATGAGGGCAATGCCACCCCGCGCGGCTGGCGTTCGCTCCGCGTGATCCTGGCCGCCCGGCTGGTTCTCCTGCGCCTCATGATCGAGGCCCGCCGGAGGCTCCGGCGGGCCTAGTGCGCAGTCCTGGCAGGCGTTCCTAGAAGTAGGAGATGTCCACAGTCCGCCTGGCGAGGCTGTTGGTCAGCTGCCAGCTGTTGCCGCGCACAATGCCCACGGTGGACAGTCTGTCCCCGTTCCAGTCGCCGGTGATGGGACGGTCGGAGCCGATCCCGAAGGCGATGAAGTTGGATACAACCGGGGACTTGATGCGGTTGCTGAGCCACCACTCGCCGTTGCGCCACACCCCGATGCTGGTTTTCCCGTCCCCGTTCCAGTCGCCGACGATCGGCGTATCGGAGGGAATCCCGAAGCCGGTGTACTCGTTGACCACCGGATTGTTGACGTTGTAGCTGACCTGGAAGCTGGAGTTGCGCCAGATGCCGATCCCGTCGCGGCCGGAGCCGCTCCAGTCGCCAACGATTGGGGTGTCGGATCCGACACCGAAGCCGACGACCTTTGTGATAGCCCTGGTGTTGATGTCGTCCGCGAGCCACCACATGCCGTTCCGGAAGATGCCGATCCCGGCCCGGCCGTCACCGTTCCAATCTCCGACGACGGGTTTGTCGCCCGGGCTGCCATAGCCAAAGCAGCGCCGCGGCGCGGAGGGCATCTGGAGGCACCAGAATCCGTCCTTGAACCAGCCGGTGTAGGACTTGCCGTCGCCTGCCCATTTGCCGCTGATCAGGGTGGCGCCCGGAATGAGGCCGATTGGGTAGGTGTCAGGGGTTGAAGCGAGTTTCCGCAGCTGGTCCATCGAGCCGTTGAAGACGTTCTGGTCGCCGGGGAACGTGGCCCTGACCGTCTGGGAAGCGTCCGCGAAGGCATTGGCATACTGCCAGACCGTATAAGTGGGCCATCCGCCAGGAACGGACGGTCCGCTGGTGTAATAGGAGGCAAGCCACAGCGGGTTGATCTGGCTGAATTCGCTGGTGTTGCCCAAGCAGTCGCGCCAGAAGTAGTAGCTGGTGTAGATCATGGCCTGTTTATTGGTCATCCGGTACACGGTCTGCGTGAAGTCCCTGACCCACTTGGCCAGCTGCCCCGGCGAGGCACCGTAGCAGCGGTTGAGGCCGGCGTAGGGGTTGTCCTCGATGTCCAGGACCGGGGGCATCGTGACGCCGTCCGCGGACCAGCCGCCGCCGTTGTTGACGAAGAACCGGGCCTGGGCGGCGCCGTCGGAAACATCCGGGCGGCCAAAGTGGTAGGCGCCGCGGAGCAGGCCGACGGAACGCGCGCCGGTGTACTGCGCCCCGAATTCGCTGTTCCGGAAAGTGGTGCCCTCCGTAGCCTTGACGTAGGCGAAGCGGGCGCCGTTAGCCCGCACGGAGGACCAGTTGACGCTGGGTTGCCACCCGCTGACATCCAGGCCCAGAGGCTGCCCGCGCGTGGCGAAGGGCTGCTCCGAAACCCAGGGTTCAGTGGCCTGGGCCACGGGAACTTGCTGCGCCTTGGCCATGGCGGCCGAGGTTGAGGCCGGATTGAGGCCGGCCCGGCCCATTCTCGCCTGGCCCTGTTCCGGCGCGGGCTCCGGCGCGGTCGCGGCCTGCACCCGGGCTGACGGAGATGCGGGGGCCGTGGCCGACTGTTCCGTCGCCGCAGCGGTTGCCGGGGAACTGGCCGGCGCGGTTGCCGGCACCGTTGCCTGTTTCGGGGCGGCGGCGCTGGTTGCCGCCGTCGCGGTCGGTTGAGGGGTCGCTACGGCCGCCGATGCGGTGGGCGCAGGGGCCTTGGTGGTGACAGCGGGAGAGGGGCTGGGCGCCGGTGCCGCAGCAGCAGGATTAGCCCAGGTCAGCGCCAGCGCGAGAGGAAGGCAGAGTGCCGCGGCGGTCCGTAGTTTGTGGATTTTGATAGTCTTCACCATTACTCCGGAGGGTCTGGACAGAGGCCAAGATCACCCCCGCATGTGCGTAAAGAGTAACCAATTGCCATCAGTGTTACCACTGTGGCCAATGTTGCGTCCGGTGTGTCCGTCCTCGGGAGGGGAGAAATTCGGCAGCCGGTAAGCTGGCCTAATGCAGAAACTCCTCGTCACCGGCGGTGCCGGATTCATCGGTTCCAATTTTGTCCACTACGTACTGGAGAACACAGACCACCACGTCACGGTCCTCGACAAGCTCACCTACGCGGGCAATGTGGAGTCGCTGGCTGGCCTGCCTGCAGACCGCTTCACGCTGGTGCAGGGCGATATCTGCGACGCCGCTGTGGTTGAGCGCCTGGTTGCCGAGACGGATGTGGTGGTCCACTACGCGGCGGAATCCCACAACGACAACTCGCTGCACGATCCCCGTCCGTTCCTGGACACAAACATCATCGGGACGTACACGCTGATCGAGGCCGCGCGCAAGCACAACAAGCGCTTCCACCACATCTCCACCGACGAGGTCTACGGCGACCTCGAGCTCGACGACCCGGAGCGGTTCACCGAGAGCACGCCGTACAACCCCTCCAGCCCGTATTCCTCCACCAAAGCGGGCTCGGACCTGCTGGTCCGCGCCTGGGTGCGGTCCTTCGGCCTGCAGGCGACCATCAGCAACTGCTCCAACAACTACGGCCCGTACCAGCACGTGGAGAAGTTCATCCCGCGCCAGATCACCAACGTGATCGACGGCATCCGTCCCAAGCTGTACGGCAAGGGCGAGAACGTCCGCGACTGGATCCACGCCAATGACCACTCGTCCGCTGTCCTGGCGATCATCGCCAAGGGCCGGATCGGGGAGACCTACCTGATCGGCGCCGACGGCGAGAAGAACAACAAGGACGTCGTCGAACTGATCCTCAAACACATGGGCCAGGCGCCGGACGCCTACGACCACGTGGTGGACCGGCCCGGCCACGACATGCGCTACGCGATCGACTCCGCCAAGCTTCGCGACGAACTCGGTTGGGAGCCGAAGTTCTCCAACTTCGAGGCCGGCATCGAAGACACCATCGACTGGTACCGGAACAACGAGGACTGGTGGCGTCCGCAGAAGGCCGCGACGGAAGCCAAGTACAAGGAACAGGGCCAGTAGATTATGTCGATCGAGTTCTCGAAGAAGCTCACAGCGCACGAAACCCCGATTCCCGGCGTCGTCCTCTATGACCTTCCGGTCCACGGTGACAACCGGGGCTGGTTCAAGGAGAACTGGCAGCGGGAAAAGATGGTGGCGCTCGGCCTGCCCGACTTCCGCCCGGTGCAGAACAACATCTCGTTCAACGAGTCGGCCGGCACCACGCGCGGCATCCATGCCGAGCCGTGGGACAAGTTCATCTCCGTGGCCACCGGCCGGATTTTCGGCGCCTGGGTGGATCTGCGCGAAGGCCCGACGTTTGGAGCCGTGTTCACCGCCGAGATGGATCCCAGCCAGGCCATCTTCATCCCCCGCGGGGTGGGGAACGCCTTCCAGACGCTGGAGGACAACACCGCCTACACGTACCTCGTCAACGACCACTGGTCCGCCGACGCCCAGGGCCAGTACACGTTCCTGAACCTCGCCGACGAGACCGCGGCCATCAGCTGGCCCGTACCGCTGGAGGAAGCCGAGCTCTCGGACAAGGACAAGGCGCACCCTCGCCTGGCGGACGTCATCCCGATGCCGCCGAAAAAGGTCCTCGTGGTCGGCGCCAACGGCCAGCTCGGCAAAGCCCTGCGCAAGCAGTACGACGGCGACACTTCCGTTGAGTTTGCCGGCCGGGGCGAGTTTGACCTCGGCAGCGAGGACGCCTTCGCCGGACGCAACTGGAAGAACTACTCCGCCATCATCAACGCCGCGGCCTACACCGCCGTGGATGCCGCAGAGTCGGCCGAGGGCCGCGCCGCGGCCTGGGCGGTCAACGTCACCGCCGTGGCCTGGCTGGCCCGCGCCGCCGTCGAGCACGATCTCACGCTGGTGCACGTGTCCTCGGACTACGTCTTCGACGGCACGCGCGCCACGCACGACGAATCGGAGCCGGTGGCGCCGCTCGGCGTCTACGGCCAGACAAAAGCCGCGGGCGACGCCGTCGTCAGCGTGGTGCCCCGGCACTTTATCGTGCGCACCAGCTGGGTGATCGGGGAGGGCAACAACTTTGTCCGCACCATGGCCTCGCTCGCGGAGCGCGGCATTGAACCGTCGGTTGTTGACGACCAGATCGGCCGGCTGAGCTTCACGGAAGACATCGCCGCCGGCATCCGGCACCTGCTGGAATCGGGCGCCGAGTACGGCGTCTACAACCTCAGCAACGACGGCGAGCAGCAGTCCTGGGCGGACATCGCCGCGGACGTCTACGAGCTCTCCGGCAAGCCGCGGGACGCCGTGACCGGTGTCAGCACGGAGGAGTACTTCAAGGGCAAGGCCGTCTCGCCGCGCCCGTTGAACAGCGCCCTTGAGCTGGAGAAGATCAAGGCCACCGGGTTCGTCCCGCCGCTGTCCTCCGAACGGCTCAGGGAGTACCTGGGCGCCACCGTTTCCCAGCACTGAGGATTGGCAAAAAAGACCCGTTCACGCGCTTCGCGTGAACGGGTCTTTTTGGTGCTTGCCAGCTCAGTTGGCCGCCGTTGCGGCCGCTGTTGCGGCCGCGGGACGCTTGCCGGAACGCTTCCTCCTGAGCCGCCATGGCCACTTCGGCAGCAGGGCATGGCCCGGGAACAGGTAGCTGAACAGCTTGGACGCACAGAACAGCACGGCGGCCGCGAAGGCCAGGGTGAGGACCTCCCAGGTCAGCGGCGGCTGCCAGCCAGGCACGGTGAACATCGTCTGCCAGTTGGCCGTTTCCTGGAGTCCGACGACGTAGCGCCGGAGCACGTTCACAAAGGCGTAGGTGTGCGCGATGCATCCGGCCAGCAGCAGAATTCGGGCGATCGTCCGGCTCTGCGGGCTCCGTCCGAACGGGCGGAACCGCATGGCGAGCCCCGCCGAGATGATCGCGATCGTGAACAGCGGCAGGCTGTACCGGCCCTGCCAGATGAAGCCGGCGGTGTTGATGAGGGCAGCCTGCACCACGGCAGGGACCACGGCCAGCAACGCGACCGCGACCCAGAACGCCGCCTGCAGCCGGTTGGGCCGGACCAGCAACACCGTGAGGATGAGGCCAAACAGCAGCATGTTCCAGAACATGTGGACGGCCTGCGGAACGGGTGCATCCAGCCACCCGGCGACGCCGATGTACTGGCCGGCAAAGTCAAAGGACTTGTCCATCATGGTCAGGAACGCGTTGTAGGGGCGCACCTCGCCGTTGACGTTCGAGATCCCGGCCGGGGCTTCACCGGCCGAGGCCGGCGCCCTGAACATCAGGAAGTTCCATGCCACGCCCAGGACGATTCCCACGGTGGTCAGCGCCGTCACCGCCAGCACCAGCCGGTTCCTGAAAATGGCGGCGATGTCCGCGCGCCGGAAGAAGAGGCAGGCAACGATCGCGCCGCAGAGGAGCCACAAGAGGGACACGTTACGGGTGTTGGCCAGCGTAGCCGCCGCGATGCCGACGGTCAGGATGGCCGGGCGTGCCCGGCTGAGGTGCCGCGAATTCTCCAGCACGGACACCAGCCCGCAGAAGGCGGCCATGGACGCCGCGATTTCCAGCGAGTTGGGATTGATGCCGCTGGCAAGGAACAGGACCATCGGCGTCGTCGCAATGGTGGCGGCGATGAGCGGCCACTTAGGGTGCCGCAGGCGGGACAGCGCGGTGAAGCCGGCGGCGTAGAAGGCCGCGGACAGCAGGCCGCTGACGATCCGCATGGCGAAGATCGCGGGTGCGCCAGACATGAAGAGGCTGGGCAGCCCGACAAGCCAGTAGTAGAAGGGGTTGTACAGCCCGGCCGATGTCACACCGATGGTGAGGTCGTTGTCATCGAGGGGGATCGCCGGGGCGCAGCCTGCCGGTTTCGTCACCTGGAAGGGGAAACACATCTGCGACTGCACGTTGGCGATGTAGGACGGAACCTGCACGTGGACGCCGTGGCCGTAGGATTCGCCGGGGCCCGGGAAGAACTGGCCCCGGGCGACTGCGGCCGCCTTGATGGTGTGCGAGGGTTCGTCCGGATAGGCCATGAGCGGTGTGGCCAGGATCCACAGGGTGATGAGGAGCGAGAGGAGGCCGAAGACGGGAAGGAAGAAGCCCATGCCGCTGCGGGTGGCCGGCGACAGCGCGAACCGCCGCGGCCTTCCGCCAGGCCGCGTGCCCGGCGCGGAGCCTGTGGGGGAGGGCTGTTCCGCCTCGGTTGCGTGGATCACTGTGCGTCCCCGATCGTGTCAATCAGTTTCTTGGATTCCCCTATGGCCTCTTCGCTGGGTGAGGCGACATTGGCGAAGTACGCTGACGTGACCTGGCCGTCGGGACTGAGGACAAATTCGCCCCACGACCTCACGAGCGTGCTCAGCTGGTGGTTTGAATACTCACTGCAGAACGCCTGGTAGCCGACGACGCCGAGGGCGTAGCCCTGGTCGCTTGTCTCGGGCAGCGTGAATTCCACCCCGGTGGGCAGCGTCCGGGTGCTGCCTTCTTGGGCGGCCACCGCGGCCGAGTCCTTGGACATGCGCACGTAGCTGCCGCCGAAGGAAAGCAGTGCGGTTTCAAACCGGCTGCCGATCGAGCCGAGGTCCATGAAGGCGATGCCGCCGGCGGTCTTGTCCACCTTGTCGGCAAGGTCGGAGTGCTTCTTGACCGTGACGGCGTTCTCGGTCTTCGGCCACGTGGCGGCCACTCCCGAGGTCCACGCGGGGTCGGCGCTGAGGTACTTGGTGGCCGCCTCGGTTTTAGCGCTGGGCTCCGTGGCCATAATGGGGACGATGTCATCGGACGGCAGGGTGGTCCCTGGGTTGATGTCCGCGATTTCAGGCGCATCCCAGCGCGTGATGGAGCCGGAAAAGATTCCGGCGAGGACTTCATGGCTGAGCTTGACGTTGCGCAGGCTGGGGTTGTTGAGGGCTACCCCGATGGAGGTCACGGATACGGGGACGGAAAAAGCCCCGGCCGGTCCGCACACGTCCTTCGTCTGATTCTGCTGTTCCGGGGTGAGGGGGCCGTCCAGGGCCGCGAAGTAGGCCTGGCGCGTGGCAAGGGCTGTCAGACCGACGTCGGATCCGTCGGGGGAGTAGTTCAGCGACGTGGCGGTGAGATCTTTGCTCCAGGCGTTGCTCCAGGCACCGATCGGGTCCCTCTGCACGGGCGTGCCGATCGCCGTAAGCGATCCCCGGACCTCGCTGACCGGCGCGCCGCTGGAGCAACCGGTCACTCCGATTCCCAACAGCAGAATGCAGGCGAGAGCTCCGCCAGTGGACCGATTGCGCAAAGAAATTCCCTTCCTGTTCCGGAATGCCTCCGGAACCCTTCCCTATTACCCTAACCGGTCCCGGCGTGTCGAGGGGTTTTCAGATCACGCCGCCGGGCAGCCCACAGGGCGGGCGGTGCTGGACTAGACTTGCCGGATGTCCTCGCTAAACACGATGCCCGGACACGTCAGCGACTACAGGCGGTATGTTCGAACAATGGGGATAGAACTGTGAGCATTGCTCACCGCATGAGGACTTTCGCGCACGAAGGCTTCCTGGTCAAGTTCCTCGTCGTGGGGGGCCTCTCCTTCGCCATCGACCTCGGCGTCCTGGCCCTCCTCCACGAGGTGGGCGGCGTCGATTTGTGGATCGCGACTCCGATCGCCTTCCTCACCAGCCTGGTCTTCAACTTCTTCGTCCAGAAGAATTTCACCTTCCAGTCCGGCGCCCGGGCACACGTCAGCTTCCTTAAGTACGGCGCCCTCGTGGTGTTCAACGTGGTGGCCACAGACGTCATCGTCAACGTCATCGCAGATACCGGCCAGTCCTACGCGCTTGGCAAGGTGATCGCGACCATCGTCACCACAGGGTGGAACTTCCTGCTCTACAAGCACTGGATCTTCAAGGCCGCTCCGGCGAACGATGGCGACACGGTCGATCTGGACGCCTCAGCGACTCCGGCCGGCGGCGCCCACCACCCCCACTAGCGCAGGCCTCCCTCGGCGTTCAAGGAATCCTCGAGCCGGGCCTGGCCGCGGGCCAGTTGACGGTAGAGCAGGACTCCCGCCAGCGCGGTCACTCCCAAATAGGCAAGGGTCAGTGGCAGCCAGCCCAGCGGGGGCTCCCACTTGGTTGCCCCGAACAAGTCCCCCCAGTTGGCCTCGCTGAACGTCCCGACGCCGTACCTGCGCAGGGCGTTGACGAACACCGCCGTGTGCGCGGCCGCGGTGAGCCCGATCGTCCAGGCAGCGATTCTCTTCGCGAAGAGCGTGTCCGGAAACGGGTGGGAGCGGAGGGCGAGTCCCGCGGCCAGCAGCATCGGGACCACCACAGGCAGGAGGTACCTGCCTTGCCAGATGTAGCCAAGCTCCGAGACAACCTGCGCCTGAAGGATCGGCGGGATGGCGATGGTGGCTGCGAACAGCACGATGAATCCCAGCCGGGGCCGCCACGCTTTGACGGACACCGCGGCGACCATGAGTGCGCCGGTGAGGCAGGCCCACCAATAGAAGACTCCGGTAGGGCCGTTGGTGTCCAGCCATCCCAGCTGGGCCACGTAGGAGGCCGCGATGTCGAACGTCCTCTCGAGCATGGTGCCGAAGGCCTGCTCGGGGGTGACCTTGCCCGGTGTGCCCAGCAGGCTGGCGAGGGTGTTGGACGACTTGAGCCAGAGCAGGCCGCAGGCTGCTGCTAGGGCGATCAGGGCGGCCATGGCCAGGACGAGCTTGTCCTTCACCAGCAGCAGCAGATCCCGTGCCGGGACCATGAGCAGGGCGGCAATGACCGCCAGCGCGAGCCACAGCAGCGAGAGCGCCCGGGTGTTGGCCAGGACGGCGGCGGAGACCCCCACAACAACGATGTTGAACCGGACCCGGGACAAGTCCCGCACATTTTCAAGGACCAGGCAAAGGTTGACGAACACCGCGGACGTCGTGACGATCTCCAGGGCGTTCGGGTTTATCGACCCGCATAGATAGAGAACCATCGGGGTGACGGCGATTCCGGCCGCCACCACGGGCCAGCGCCGGTTGGCGAACTGCGTGGTCGCGAACAGGGTGGCTGCCAGGAACAGGGAGCACAGCAGTCCGCTGAGGATCCGCATGGCATAGATGGCCGGCTCGCCGCTGAACACCCGGGAGGGCAGGCCCGTCACCAGGTAGTAGAGGGGGTTGTAGTTACCTGCGGACGTGCCGGTCGTCGTCGGCTGCCGGTCCGCGGAATTGAGGCCGGGGGAGCAGTCCGCCGTAACGATCACCTTGAAGGCAAAGCAGGTCAGTGTCTGGGTGTCGGCGATGTACTTGGGCACCACGACCTGCAGCTGTTCGCCCTGCGTCTGGCCGGATGTGCCAAGGAACTGCCCCCGGGCCACCGCGGCGGCCTTGATGGTGTGGGCCGGCTCGTCGGGGATCGACATCAGCGGAGAGGCGAGGCTCCACAAGGTGCTGAGCAGGGACAGGAGCAGGAAGATCACCCCGAAGCGCAGGACCGGTGCGGGGATCTTCGATTGCATGGGTCTGGTCTGCGTGGGACTGGTCTGCGTGGGTTCCGCCCGCAAGGGTTCCGTCTGGCGGGGCCGCAGCGCTCTGCGCAAGGGAAGACTCATGGGTTAAGTACACCGGTTTTCACAATGGGAGACGCGTCCTGCGCCCTTGAAGCACCATGGCGGAATGCTGCCGGCGAGGATCCGGGCAGCGCGCCGCGCTGGACGCTGGGGCCAGTCGGTCCCCCGTCGATCGTAGGGCCACCAGGGTTCCGGTTCAAAAGCGCAGTTCAAAAGCGCGGCATTCGAGGACGGCTGCTCCGGCCGGGGGAGCGGTGAGACCCGTGAGCCTGTAGTGACCGGTGGGAAAGGTGTTGTGCAACGACGGCGGCTGTTATCCACAGCGGGCTACCGCACCCCTTGTCCGGCCGGTCAGGGCCGCCTAGGTTTAAGCCAATTTCATCGCCTCGGCACAGGGGCGGCAGTCATATGGGGGCCACGTGGAGGCTGTACGCATTGTCGAGGACGAGGTCCGCGAGCTGATCCGCCGGCGCGGCCTGGACCCCCTCCGGCAGTCCGGGGAAGTCCGGCGCCTGGTCGAGGCGGCGGTCAGCGACTACGACGAACGGGCCCTGCTGGCGCCGCTGCCTCCGTTGGGCCCCTTGGAGTCGGCCCGGAGATTCGTCTTCGACGCCGTGGCGGGCTTTGGTGCGCTACAGCCACTTCTGGACGATCCCGGCATCGAGGAAATCTGGCTCAATGCGCCGAATGAAATCTATGTGGCGCGCAACGGCGAATCGGAACTGACCTCCATATCGCTGACGGATCAGCAGGTCCGGGACCTTGTGGAACGGATGCTGAAGAGCTCCGGCCGGCGACTGGACATGTCCTCACCCTTCGTGGATGCGGCGCTCCCGGACGGCTCCCGCCTGCACGTGGTGATCCCGGATGTCACCCGGCGTCACTGGGCCATCAACATCCGCAAGTTCGTGGTCAAAGCCAGCCGGCTGGAGCACCTGGTGGAGCTGGGAACGCTGACCCCGCAGGCGGCCAGGTTCCTCGGTGCGGCCGTCGCCAGTGGTCTCAACATCCTCGTCTCGGGCGCCACTCAGGCCGGCAAGACCACCATGCTCAATTGCCTCGCCGCGAGCATCGGCACACGGGAGCGAGTCATCACGGTGGAGGAAATCTTCGAGCTGCAGTTGCCGCTCCGCGACGTCGTGGGTCTTCAATGCCGGCAGCCGAACCTGGAGGGGCAGGGGGAGATACCGCTGCGCCGACTGGTCAAGGAGGCCTTGCGCATGCGGCCGGACCGGCTGGTGGTGGGGGAAGTTCGGGAGGCCGAGAGCCTGGACATGCTGATTGCCTTGAATTCCGGGCTTCCCGGGATGTGCACCGTGCATGCGAACTCCGCCCATGACGCGGTGACAAAAATCTGCACGCTGCCATTGCTCGCCGGCGACAACATCTCCAGCGCGTTCGTAGTTCCCACTGTCGCGTCCTGCATCGATCTGGTGGTCCATTGCAGCAGGCACGCCAACGGGCGCCGGCAGGTCACGGAGATCCTGTCACTGGGCCGTCGGGTGGAAAACGGGATTATCGAGTCTTCCATGGTGTTCACGATGTCGGATGGGCAGCTTCTGCCCAAGGCCAACTCGATGCCCGCGGCGGAAAAATTTGCCCGCTCCGGGTACGACGTCGCGGCACTGCTGGAGCAGCGCTAATGGCGCCGCTGCTGGGGATGCTGGGCGGCGCCGGTCTCCTGCTGATCTGGTGGTCCGCGTGGGAGAAGCCTGAGAGCGTGCGGCGCAAGTCCCGGACCAGTCGGCTTGAGGATCTCTTGCGGTCGGCAGGCATCGAAAAAGTCAGCGCGGCAGGGCTGCTCGCCTCGTGCCTTGGGGTAGGGGTATTCACAACTCTCGCGTTCTTCGCAGTCACAGGGTCATGGCCTATCTCGGGATGCTTTGGCCTATTTGGCGGCTGGCTGCCGATGGCGATGGTCCGGTGGCGTGCGAGAAAGCGCACGGCTGTCCTCCGCCAACTCTGGCCCGACGTCGTTGATCACCTGCGCTCGGCGATCAGGGCCGGCCTGTCACTGCCAGAGGCCCTCATCCAGCTTGGCGACAAGGGCCCGGTGGAGCTTCGCCACGTGTTTGTGGACTTCGGGTCCGACTACCGTTCGGGAGGCCAATTCGATCCCTCGCTCACCCGGCTCAAGGACCGTCTGGCCGATCCCGTGGCGGATCGGATCGTCGAGGCCCTCCGGCTCACCCGGGAGGTGGGCGGTTCGGACCTCGGGCGGCTGCTGGGCACCCTCGCCGAGTTCCTGCGGGAGAGCGCCCGGACCCGGAGTGAGCTGGAAGCAAGGCAGTCCTGGACCGTCAATGCCGCCCGCCTGGCCGTCGCTGCGCCGTGGATCGTCCTGGTGCTGCTGGCCAGCCGTCCTGAGGCTGTGATGGCGTACAACACCCCGGTCGGTGCTGCGGTTCTTCTGGGCGGCCTTGCCGTCTCGCTGGTGTCCTACGCCATCATGCTGCGAATAGGTGCGCTGCCGGAAGAACAACGGGTCCTCCGGTGACGGGGTTGATGGCGGGCGCCACGGTGTGCGGGGCCGTGCTCGGAGCCGGTCTTTGGCTGTTCCTCGTCCGGCTTCCCTTCATGCGCCCAACGACGTTCGTCGAACGTATTGGCCCGCAGCTGAGAACCCACAACCTGGAATCCCGGCTCCTGCGCACGGCCCCGAGGAATGTCACGCCGTTTGGGCCGCTGGAACGAATCCTCCGCCCTGCGATTCGGGACGGTGTCAGGTCGCTCGGCCGGGTCAACCTTGGCGCCACGGCGTTGAACCGCAGGCTTGCGCGCGCCGGCAGCGCGAAGACAGCCGTGGATTTTCGGGCTGAGCAGCTCCTCTGGGCGGCCGGCGGCTTTGTCCTTGCCGTCGGCGTTGTGGCGCTGGCCGGCTCGATCGGCCGTTTTAGCGCGTTCGTCGCAGTGGTGGCCGTCGTGGGGAGCGCCGTTGGCGGGTTCCTGCTCCGGGACTACCTGCTGGGCGCGCACATCAAGAAACGGGAGACGCGGATGATGGCGGAGTTTCCCAGCATCGCCGAACTCATGGCCCTGGCTGTCAGCGCCGGCGAAAGTGCCACCGGTGCGCTGGACAGAGTCTGCCGCAGCGCACGGGGTGAGCTGTCGCAGGAATTTGGTCGTGTCCTCGCCGAGACCAGGTCCGGCAAGCCCCTCGTGGAGGCCCTCCATGAGTTCTCGGCCAGGACCGATCAGGGGCCGCTGGTCCGTTTCGTTGATGGCATGATCGTGGCCGTCGAGCGTGGAACGCCCCTCGCCGACGTCCTCCGGGCGCAGGCACAGGATGTCCGGGACACAGCCAAGCGGGAGCTCATGGAGTCCGCCGGCAAAAAGGAAATCGGCATGATGGTGCCGCTCGTCTTCGGGGTCCTTCCGCTGACGGTCATCTTCGCCGTCTTCCCCGGCCTGGCCGCAATCAGCCTCGGACTCTAAGGGCAGGACTCAAGGAAAGTCATACGAGGAGGGAACAGGATACGAAAGGACGCCCGCAGGCCCGGACCGGCCAGCCTGGGTGCGAAGCGCACGATCTGCCAGCGAAGCATCACGAACCATCAGATCCGAAAATCAGGACTCCAGTAAGAACAGAAAAACCACGAAACCAAAAAAACCAGGAAAGAGGACACGATGAAGAACTTCGGAACTCGGGTGGCGTTGGTGGCCTGCGCGCTCAGCATGGTGACTTGGTGGTCTGCTGAGCCGCGACCGCGGTTGGGGGACCACCCAGAAGCGGCAGCCGACCACCCCCAGCGAGGGGACGTTCCCGGCTGGGTCATGATCACCCTCATGTCGGCAGTCCTCGTGGCCGCCCTGCTCGCCCTCGCCGGTCCTGCACTTGAGGGACTCTTCAACCAGGCCATGGACAAGGTCGGACAGTAGCCGGTGGCAGCCCAGGGCGAGGGGAACGGGCGCCACTGTAAGAACCTACGGCGCAGCAACGACGTTGAGCGCGGCGCCGCCGTCGTGGACTTCGTGCTGATTGGCGCGTTGCTCACCTTGCTCTTCCTCGCGATCGTCCAGCTCACACTGGTGCTTCACATCCGGAACACGCTGATCGACGCCGCCGCCTCGGGCGCCAGATATGGCACGTTGGCCGACCGCAATGACCAGGATGCCAGGGAGCGGACGGTCCAGCTGATCACGTCGGCGCTCAACTCCGAGTTCGCGCGCGACGTGGCCACCAGCGAATCGACGTACCAGGGCATCCGCACGCTGGAGGTGACAGTCCGGGCACCCTTGCCGGTCATCGGCTTCATCGGTCTCCGGGCGCTGCTGGAGGTTAAGGGCCATGCGGCCATCCAGCCGTGAACGGTCACGGTCAGGGTCAGTGTCAAGGTCCCGTCCCGCCCTTACCCTCTCCGTTGCCGACGACGCCGACAGTCTCTCCCGGAACCCAAGCGTCTCCCGCAACCCGGCCGTCCCCCCGAAGCGCGGCGCCTCGCCAGAACAGGGGAGTGCCGTGGTCGAGTTCGTCTTCCTGTCCTTACTGCTGATGGTGCCGCTGGTGTACTTCATCATCACCGTGAGCCAGATCCAGGGCGGTTCGTTCGCGGTGGTCGGCGCCGCGGATCAGGCCGCCAAGGTCTACGTTGCCCAACCGGACGCGGCAAGCGGCCGGGCCGCTGCCGAGCAGGCCGTGTTGCTGGCGCTCGCCGACTACGGCCAACCGGCGGAAAACGCCAGCGTCGACACCCGCTGCGAGCCGGCCGACTGCCTGGCTCCCGGGTCGGCGGTGACGGTCACGGTCCACCTCACCGTGCCCTTGCCGTTTGTGCCGTTCAGCGATGCACTTCATCTGAACGCGAGCCACCTCAGCGCATCGGCAACCCAGCTGGTGGGCAGGTTCCGGTGAGAATCCCCGCCGGAGCAGCCCGGCGCCCCAAGCCCCGGCACTCAGCAGCCCGGCACCGCGCGGCGCGGCACTCAGGGCTCCTGCCCCCCGGACACAAGCCCCGAGCCCGCCGCCAAGAGGGCCAGGTGCTGGTGCTGAGCATCGGCTTCATTGTGATTGCCCTGCTGGTCGCGACCGTCGTGGTGGGCGCCTCCAGCGTCTACCTCGAGCACAAGAAACTGCTCTCCCTCGCGGACGGCGCCTCGGTCGCTGCCGCGGACAGCTTCACCCTCGGCCAGTTGGGCAACGCCGGCGGCACACCGTCCGCCGTCCTGACGGGGGCGAGGGTGCGCAGCGCCGCCGTCGAGTATCTGGGCCGCAACGGCGCGTTCGGCCACTTCAGCGGCCTGACCGTGACGCCGTCGACGGGCAGCCCGGACGGTGCCACCGCCGTCGTGGTGCTGAGCGCGGCCGTCCACCCGCCGGTGGTGAACTTCCTGGTGCCGGACGGCATCCGGATCGAGGCGACGTCGACGGGGCGGTCCCGCCTCTCCCGCTGAGCTGCTTCCATCACTCGGGTTGCCCTATCAGTAGATGCTGCCAACCACAGCTGCCAACCAGGCCTTGAGGCAACCCAAAGTGATAGGGCAAGCGGGCGGGTCAGGGGGCTAGGACACATAGCGTAGGCTTAAAAAACCATGGCAAACATTGATTTTCCCGCTGAAATCCGCGCACTGCGGGCCACCTACGTGTCCATCGAGAACGTCTCGAACGTCGAGGCGCTCAAGGAAGACATCGCCGAGCTCAGCGAGCGGGCCGGTGAGCCCAA
The DNA here is from genome assembly GCA_963722145.1 of uncultured Actinomycetota bacterium. Taxonomy (GTDB): domain Bacteria; phylum Actinomycetota; class Actinomycetes; order Actinomycetales; family Micrococcaceae; genus Arthrobacter. Next base: position 304,644 of record CAVRLW010000022.1, read on the forward strand.
TCTGTGGGACGACCCCGCCGCGGCACAGATCATCACCTCGAAGCTCTCGCACAAGCAGACCGAGCTCGAGCGGCTCAACAAGCTAGCGTCCCGGATCGACGACCTCGAGGTCCTCGTGGAACTCGGCCAGGACGAGGACGACGCCGACTCCATGGGCGAGGCCGCCGCGGAACTCGAATCGGTCCGCAAGGCGCTCGCCGACCTCGAGGTGGTCACGCTGCTCTCCGGCGAATTCGACGAGCGCGAAGCCGTGGTGACCATCCGCGCCGGCGCGGGCGGCGTGGACGCGGCGGACTTCGCCGAAATGCTGCTGCGGATGTACCTGCGCTGGGCCGAACGCCACGGTTACCCGACCACCATCATGGATACCTCCTACGCCGAGGAAGCCGGACTGAAGTCCGCCACCTTCGAGGTCAAGGCGCCGTACGCCTTCGGCACGCTCAGCGTCGAGGCCGGCACGCACCGCCTGGTCCGGATCAGCCCGTTCGACAACCAGGGCCGCCGCCAGACCTCCTTCGCCGCCGTGGAAGTAATCCCGCTGATCGAGCAGACGGACTCCATCGACATCCCGGACAACGAGATCCGCGTGGACGTCTTCCGCTCCTCCGGCCCCGGCGGCCAGTCCGTCAACACCACGGACTCCGCAGTACGCCTGACCCACATCCCCACCGGCACCGTGGTGTCCATGCAGAACGAGAAATCGCAGCTGCAGAACCGCGCCGCCGCCCTGCGCGTGCTGCAGTCCCGCCTCCTGCTGCTGAAGAAGGAACAGGAGAACGCCGAGAAGAAGGCATTCGCCGGCGACGTCAAAGCCTCGTGGGGCGACCAGATGCGCTCCTACGTCCTCAACCCGTACCAGATGGTCAAGGACCTCCGCACCGAGCACGAGGTCGGCAACACCTCGGCCGTTTTCGACGGCGAAATCGACGATTTCATCGACGCCGGCATCCGCTGGCGGACGGACAACCGCAACGCCGAGACGTAGGCGCCGCGCTTCGACTTCGGCCCCTTCTGGCAGGTCCCTGACAATCGCGCGACACGCCCCGCCGTTCCGGCGGTTCCGCCGTTACCCGTGCGTATAGTCGAGGGGCCGGAGCTCTACTTCCCCCAAACGAAAGCCCTTGCCCCGGCAGCAGAACCGGGCCCCCGCGGCCCCCTCCTGCAGGGTACTTAGGGCCATGATCCGTTTCGAAAATGTCACCAAGGTCTATGACCAGAAGGCGCGGCCGGCGCTGGATTCGATCAACCTTGAGATCGACCGTGGCGAATTCGCCTTCCTCGTCGGCGCCTCCGGCTCCGGCAAATCGACCTTCCTGCGCCTGGTCCTCAAAGAGGACCGCGCCTCCTCCGGCGCCGTCTACGTCGCCGGCCAGAACGTCGCCAACATCTCCAGCTGGCGGGTGCCGCGGCTGCGCCGCGGAATCGGCGTCGTCTTCCAGGACTTCCGCCTGCTGCCGCAGAAAACTGTCTTCGCCAACGTCGCCTTCGCCATGCAGGTCATCGGCAAGAGCCGCAGCGTCATCCGCGACACCGTCCCCGAGGTCCTGAAGACCGTGGGCCTTGAAGGCAAGGAAAACCGCCTCCCGCACGAACTCTCCGGCGGCGAGCAGCAGCGCGTGGCGATCGCCCGCGCCGTCGTGAACCGTCCCGGCATCCTGCTGGCCGACGAGCCCACCGGAAACCTGGATCCCACCACCTCCATGGGCATCATGGGCGTGCTGGACAAGATCAACCAGAACGGCACCACCGTGGTGATGGCCACGCACGACGACGACATCGTCAACGAGATGCGCAAACGGGTGGTGGAACTCAAGAACGGCGTCGTGATCCGTGACGAGGCCAAGGCCCTCTACACCTCCATGATTCCCGTGGTGGGTCAGTCGCGCCGCCTGCGCGACGCCAGCGGCCGCGACGAGCCCCCGCCCGTAGTCCCGCCCCGGGCAGGGTCACGCGCCGAAGCCCGCGCCGAGGTCCGCACCGCAGGGGAGGCCCAGGCGTGAGGCTTGCATTCGTCCTGAGCGAGATCGGCAGCGGCCTGCGCCGCAACCTGTCCATGGTGATCTCCGTGATCCTGGTGACCTTCGTGTCGCTGACCTTCGTCGGTGCCGCCGGCATGCTGCAGCTGCAGATCAACCAGATGAAGGGCTACTGGTACGACAAAGTCCAGGTGGCCATCTTCCTCTGCAGTGACGGGTCGACGGCGCCCGGCTGCGCCACCGGCCCCGCGACGCCGGAGCAGGAGGACAGCCTGCGCAAGCTGCTTCAGTCACCCGCGGTGGCCCAGTACGTCAACGACTTCCAGTACGAGTCCAAAGACGACGCCTACAAGCACTTCAAGGAACAGTTCTCCAATTCCCCGATCGTTGACTCGGTGACCCCGGACCAGCTTCCGGCCTCCTTCCGGATCAACATGAAGGACCCGGAGAAGTACGAGATCATCAGCGAGACCTTCTCCTCCCAGGCCGGCGTGGAGACCGTGATCGACCAGCGCCAGCTGCTGGAGCGGCTTGTTCTCGGCCATGAACGCGGCGTCCCTGGTGGCCGTGAGCATCGCCGGCGTCATGATCATTTGCGCCATCTTGCTGATTGCGACCACCATCCGGCTGTCCGCGTTCAGCCGCCGCCGGGAAACCGGGATCATGCGTCTGGTGGGCGCATCCAAGATGGTCATCCAGCTGCCGTTCATCCTCGAGGGCGTCATCGCCGCGGTGATCGGTGCGGCCCTGGCCTCCGGCACCCTGTGGGCCGTGGCCCACTTCTTCCTCGGCGAGGTCATGTCCAAGCAGTATCCGGACACTGCGTTCATCTCGCCAGGCCAGACCCTGATCCTGGCACCCGCACTGATTGGCCTGGGCGTCGTCCTGGCCGGAATTTCCTCCCTGCTGACCCTCCGCCGGTATTTGCGGGTCTAGCTTTGCGCAACGAAAAGGGAATGCTCATGACACCGATGGTCCGCCGCCCCCTCCGGCAATCCCTCCGGCTTCGCCTGGTGGGACGCCGCAGCCGGATGATCAGCGCCACCCTGGCGCTGGTCCTGGCCGGGACCATGGGAGCCTCGAGTCCGGTGGCCTTCGCCGACGACCTAGAGGACCAGCAGGCCGCGCTCCGCGAGGAGGCAACCCGGGTCCAGCATTCCCTCGAATTCGTGGACGGCCGGATCGCCCAAGCCGCGGCGGACCTGGTCCTGTACCAGGGCCAGCTCCCCGGCGCCCAGCAGGCCCTCCTGGACGCCCAAGGCCGGGTGGCCGGAGCGGTCCAGGAAGTCGAGGCCCTCGCTGCCCGCGTGGACCTGGCGCAGCAGAACAAGGCAAAAATCACGCAGCAGCTCGAGTCGGACAAGCAGAAGATTGCGGACACCCGGAAGCTGATTGGGCAGATCGCCACCCAGGCGTACAAGTCCGGCGGCGTCCCGTCCAACCTGTCCTTGTTCTTCGGCTCGAACCAGGGCAGCAGCCTGACGGACACCATCGACCTAGCGGACCAGGCCCTGCGCAGCCAGAACTCCGCGATGGACAAGCTCACCCAGCAGAACGCCACCAACGTCAACGCGCAGGCACGGCTGGCAGCCGTCGAGGCTGAAATCACGGACCTCAAGGCCAAGGCCGACGCAGCGCTGGCCCGGGAAAAGGCCGCGCGGGACGAGGCCGAGGCCAAGAAGGCCGCGGTGGACAAGCTCATTGCCGACACCACCCGGCTCGACGCCGAACTCCAGGCGGCCAAGCCCGGCATCCAGAACCAGCTCGCCCAGGTCAAGGCGCAGCAGGACGCCGTCGCCGCCGAAATCGCCGAACGCGACCGGAAGCTGCGTGAGGCCTGGGAGGCCGAGCAGCGGCGCATCGCTGAGGCTGCGGCGGCCGCTGCCCGCGCGCAGGGCCAGGCCACCCAGCCCTATGTCCCGCCGGCCCAGGGCTCACCGTCGGCCTTCGGCCTGCAGCACCCGTTCCCGGGCAATATCCCGATCACCTCCGGGTTCGGCTGGCGTGCGACGCCGCCGGGCACCATCGACTTCTACGGCCAGGGCGGCTACATGCACACCGGCATCGACTTCGGCGCTCCCTGCGGCACGCCCGTCTACGCGGCGGCGGCCGGCACCGTCTTCTCGGCAGGCTGGGCGAACGACGGCGGCGGCAACAACGTGAAGATCTCCCACGGCGTCGTCCAGGGCAACTCGCTGACCACGATCTACTACCACAACACTTCCGTGGCGGTCCGGGCCGGCCAGCACGTCAACCGGGGGCAGCTGATCGCCTATTCGGGCACCACCGGCAACTCCACCGGCTGCCACTCGCACTTCGAGACCTGGCTCAACGGCCGGGCCGTGAACCCGATGAACCTGCTGTAGCCCGGACAGGACCCGCCCGGGCCATCCGCCGGGGCGGCCGCCCTGCCGTAAACTGGAAAGACTCCGCACCTGGCCGGAGTGAACCACCAACAAACTTAGGAGTCCTACCGTGCCCAAAGAAAGTGGCCGTAAGGTAGTGGCCACCAACCGCAAGGCCCGGCACGACTACCTCATCCTTGACACCTACGAGGCCGGCATTGCGCTGATGGGCACGGAAGTTAAGTCCCTGCGCGAGGGCCATGCCTCGATGGTGGACGGCTTCTGCACGTTCTACAACGACGAACTGTGGATGGAGGGCATCCATATCCCCGAGTACCACCAGGGGAGCTGGACCAACCACGCCGCACGCCGCCGCCGCAAGCTGCTGTTGCACCGCGAGGAGCTCATCAAGATCTCGCACAAGATCCGCGAATCGGGATTCACGATCGTGCCGCTGCAGCTGTACTTCGTGGACGGACGCGCGAAGGTCGAAATCGGCGTCGCCCGCGGTAAGAAGGAATACGACAAGCGCCAGACGCTGCGCGAGCAGCAGGACAAGCGCGAGGCGCTGCGGGTCATGCGCGAACGCAACCGCCGCTAGCCGCAGCGGGCCGCCGGGAATGTTTCCTGGAGCGGGTGCGTTATGATTGGTAGTCCGGGATGGATACGAAAGTATCCGGTCCGGGTTTGATAAAAAAATACGGGGATGATCGGTTTCGACGATGTTAGTCGCGACAGGTGAAGCGGGCCGAGGATGCAGAATTATCTCGTAAACGCTGTCTGCAAACCAATAAGTGCCGAATCAAAACGCACTGACTTCGCTCTCGCTGCCTAAGCAGTAAGACAGTCCGTCAGCCCGAGGTTGCTATTGCCCCGGATCCTGGCGTCATTTAGATAGCCACTGCTGTTTACCTCCGTCATCGGGGTAAACGGGACTCTTAGATGACTGGGCCCGGATCAGCCAGCTGTTTGTAGCATGGCTGGGGCCGAGAAAATCCAACGCAAACTGCGCCCGGAGAAGCCCTGACAACACGACATCGGACGGGGGTTCAATTCCCCCCATCTCCACATAGGAGCCCGGCAACGGTGCTCCACCCCGTATTGGGTTCACAGAACTCCCCGCTGACTTCGGTCGGTGGGGAGTTTTGTGCTTTAAGGGAGTTCCCTGCTACTTCGCCACCATGGTGCCGGTGGAGGTCCTGGAACTGCTGGTGTAGCCAGATTTGGAGCCGGTGACCTTGACGGTGATGGTCCGCCCCACATCCCCGGGCCGGACCTTATAGGTGGACGCGGTCGCGCCGAAGATCGCGACGTGGGACCGGTACCACTGGAAAGTAAGGGTGACCGGGGCCGGACCCCAGGCGCCGGGCACGGCCGTGAGGGTCGACAAAGCCGTCGCTGAACCGCTGATCTTCGGCACCGGACCGTAGGTGATTTTGGCTGCTTTCGCATACCCCACAATGTACGTTTTCCCGAGGAACTCGACGCCGGTCCGGGAGAAGTGGAACGGGTCGCCGTCATTCACACCGCCGGCCATGGACGGGGCAAACCCAGTGTGGGGGACCCGTGAGGGGGTCTCCTTGTGGGATTTGTCCACGTTGGCCAAGGCTGGATGGACCGTGATTCCTTCAGGCGCCAGGCCCCCCACCACAAAGGGGAGTCTAGGCGCCGCTAGTCGGGACCGGAAGTACGCTATGAGTTCGTCCAGCTTCGCGCTGTATGCAGAGGTGGACATCGTCCAGTTGCCTTCGCCCTGGTGCCAGAGGATGCCTTTGAGTTGTACGGTATAGCCCGCCGCCACGGCCGCCGCGATCCCTTGGCGAGTCTGTGTAACTGCCAGTGAGGGGAGGTCGAACTCCGGGGCGGAGGCTGTGCCTACACTCCAGGTCGGCGTTGCCACGCTGTTGGTAAACGCAGTGGCGCCGAGCGCCGCGGGGATGATCAGAACTCCGACTTTGGCGGGCTGGTATTTCAAGTACTCGCGCGCAAAGGTCGTGGCAGGGGAGATTCCTTTGGCGGTGTCGAGCATGTCCAAAGGGATGGTGGCCTCACGGAGCGTGCGTAGCTTCGCGCCGAACTGGAATATCCTCGGGTCCCGCGGATTATCTGTGGTGCCGCTGGGGAGACCGCGGCCAGACATGTTCGACTGCCCCACAGCTACGAACACATGCAGGACGGTGACCTTCTCCGCTGCCTGCGCGGGCGTCACGCCCGCGAGCATCAGGGCAGAAACTGTGAGGCCGACCAGTAGTCCTTGAGCCCAGGCTGTAAGTCTCTTCACGGATCCCACTTCCGACGCAAAACAGGGACGGCCGGCTCCGGCTACAGGGCTCCGGTCGGCAAAAGCGCCGCTTCCCGAGCCAGCCAGGAAGGCTAGTGTCGCAGGCGAACCTTCGACATTCCTTGAGTCTCCCGATGGGCGGTCATGAGGCCCTGGCAGACCGGTCAGCCACGTGTTGAACCCGAAGGCCCTTCCGCGTCGTGGACGAATTCTCCATACTTGGCATGCAGTTGGATGCAGCCCCAGCGAGGCCGGGCGGAGCCGCTCCTGAGTAGGACCACACCACACCTCTTCCGCCAATCTCTTCCCTCAGTGAAAGAAGGGCACCGTGTTTTCCAGCATCAACGACATCCCGTGGATGGAAATCCTGAAACAAAACCACTATCACCCGTCGCCGCGCGACTGGTCGGACCAGGTGATCTACTTCCTGCTGATAGACCGCTTTTCTAACGAATTGGAGGATGGCTACAAGGACGCCGCCGGGCAGGCAGTGCAGGGCAGCACGCCGCTGTTTTCGCCGGGGGACACGAACAATGCCATACAGGCCCCTGCCGACATTCAGAACTGGGAGAATGCGGGAACCCAGTGGCTCGGCGGGACCCTGAAAGGGATACAGTCCAAACTCGGCTACCTGAAGAGGCTCGGGGTCTCCGCGCTCTGGATCAGCCCCATACTGCGGCAACGTCCCAGCGCGGATGACTACCACGGCTACGGCACACAGAACTTCCTCGAAGTTGACCCCCACTTCGGCACAGCCGAGGACTTCAAAGAACTGGTGACCGCCGCGCACGACGCCGGGCTCTACGTCATCCTCGACGTCATCCTCAACCACTCCGCAGACGTGTTCCAATACGACACCGTCGATCCCAACACGGGGCAGCCCTACGTTCCAGAGTGGACCGGCGCCACCTACCCGGTCACCGGGTGGCGGGACCCGGCCGGCGTTCCCAGCCTGCCGTTCCCCTCGCCGGTCAATCCGCCAGATATGGACAGCGCCGTGTGGCCGCGTGAACTCCAAGCGCACGGCGTCTTTACCCGCAAAGGCCAGATCATCCACTGGGACGATCCCCAGGAGACAACCGAGGGGGACTTCTTTGGGCTGAAAGACATCTATCAGGGAACCGGGCAAATGGACGAGTACCGGCCCTCGGCAGCCTTCCAAACCCTCGTCGAGGCGTACCAATACTGGATAGCAGACTCGGACGTCGACGGCTTCCGCGTGGACACGGTCAAGCACATGGACCCGGGCGCCACGCGGTATTTCGCCTCCGCCATTCATGAATTCGCCCAGACCATCGGCAAGGACTCATTTTTCCTCGTCGGAGAAATCACGGGGAGCCGCGAACAGGCCATCAGGCTCCGGGACGAAACCGGGCTCGATGCTGCATTGGGCTTGGCGGACGTGCAAGGACGAATGGTCGACGCGGTCAAGGGCTGGGCGGACCCCGCCGGCTACTTCGATCTCTTCCGCAACTCGATCCAGGTCGATAAAGCGACCCACACCTGGTTCCGCAACCACGTCGTCACAACCTTTGACGACCACGACCTGGTCCGCCAAGGGAAAAGCTACAAGGCACGGTTCGCCGCCGATCAGGACGGCCGGGCACTGGAGCTCGCCATCCTTGCCCTGAACGCCACAACGCTCGGTATCCCGTGCATCTACTACGGCAGCGAGCAGCGATTCGACGGGAAATTTCCGCCCGAGGTCAATCCCCAGCCCACAGACGACTTCAAGGCAGACCGGTACATCAGGGAAGCGATGTTCGGCGGCCCCTTCGGATCGTTCCGCAGCCGCGACAGGCACTTCTTCGACGAGGTCACGGGACAGCTATCAGGAACTTGGGAAAATCCTGGCCGTTCGGAAGAGGGAACTCGCGCTCCGGCGCGGCCGGCAGTACCTGCGCCCCATCTCCGACGACGGCGTCACCTTCTGGTTTCCGAAACGCATCGGCGCCGGAAGGATGACTTCAATCGTGGCCTGGAGCCGGATCTTGTCGAAAAGAGAGGTGGTCTGCGCCATCAACACCGATTGGGCCTCCCAGAGAACAGCGTGGGTAACCATCGATGCCGGCCTGCATTCGGCCGGCGACAAGTTCGAGTGCGTCTATTCAACGGAGAATAGCAAGGTGGGCTCGCTGGTAGCCGCCGAACCGCGGAACGGCTTGGCGATCAGGATCGAGGTCCCCCCGGCGGGTTTCGTCATCATGGCGCCCTAACAGATCGCAGGGTCCCTAGATCGCACTGCCCAAAATCGTTCTGATGAAAAGGGAAGGGAAGCGTCTTCCGACGCTTCCCCTTCCCTTTCCCGCTGCCTGGCATTACGTGCCGAGGACCTTCGCCTTCTGGGCCACGAACTCTTCTTCGGTGAGAATCCCTTGCTCCTTCAGCGCTCCGAGCTCCTTGAGCTGCTGGATGGCGTCGTCGCTGATGCCGCCGCTGGGGGCCGGGGGAGGGGGCGGCTGCTGCTGGTAGACAGGTTGCTGGGGTGGTGGTGGCGGTTGCTGCTGCGCCATCTGCGCATCGTAGGCCTCCTGCTGCTTGGCCGCGGTCGCGGCGTCCTTCTCGGCGAACTTTGAAGCCTGCCGGCGCTGGACGCGGCCGCTGACCGCCGATGCCGTTCCGGCCACTACCGCCGTCCGGGCCATACCCCTAAGAAGTCCCATAATTCATGTCCTCTCACGTCTCTGCTTCTGCGTCAGGTTATAAGTCGGCTGCCGGCGGCGCGGCGTCGGCGGCCTCGAGGGCGTCGAGCGCTTCCATCACGTCCGGCGCAGGAATCCGCGTGCTCGCGATGAGCTCGCCCCCACTTTCTCGGACGGCCGCTACGAACGGTGCTGCCCAGATGTTCTCGTAGACGATCAGCGCGGCGACCGTCCCTGGCAGAACGGCGGCCGTTGCCTCGGCAATATCGTCATCGCCGAGAAGCCCGGTCCGTGCGCCGTCGAAGTAGGAGAAGCTAGCCGCTGGGCCGCCTGGATCGGTAAGTTCGAGCACCTCCACCGTGCCGTCCTCGTTCTTCATGACGACGAGGAGATCGAAGAGGCGGATCACGCCCTGCTCGACGAGTTTGATGAGTTCTTCACTGGCCCGTCCCGTCAGTCCCGCCAAGGGGAACTCGAGGAGTACGAAGTCGACCGGCCCGTGGGCCTCGGTCTCCGGTGTGGTAGTCACTGGCATTCCTCCGGTCTGTTTCGAGCGCGCCGTCCAGCGCGCTGTCCTTAGTGTGGACGTCCACTCCCGGGGCGTCACCACCCGCGTCGAATGATTCCGATGTCGAGCCCCGGCAACTGCCGTGGGTCAGGACGCGGGCTCTCCCGACGAGGATCTCAAGACCACTAAAGCGCCTGCGGGAGTCCCGCCGCATCATCCGTTTCGGGTGAGCACAAGTCCCCCAGGGCCCGGCAAAACGGACAAGCTAACGGGACACAGCAAAGGGCCGGAAACAACGGCTTCCGGCCCTTTGAGTGTTCAGCGCTTCTTGATGTGTGCCACTGGATCGGTGTGGGCATCAACGATGTGCTTCGCCTTTTTCTCGGCCCGTTTTTCCTTGATCGTCTTAACCGACTTCTTCGACACGCTCTGGTGCGGCGTCTTGTCAGGCATGGTGCTCTCCCTCACGGCAGGGGCCAGGGGTAGCCCCGTCTTTAAGCTACGCCTCGGGAACCGCGGCGTCCACGATCCCTGCGAAGCGGCTGCCGACGCCGTCGTACACACTGCGCACGAGCCCGGGCCCGAGGACTGGGATGTCGCGGGCTTCATGGTGGGCGCAGCAGACGTAGGTGAAGTCCGGCCACCATTTCTTGGGCCGGGCCGCTTCAGAGAATCCGCAGACGGCGCAGGTGAGCTGGACCCATACCGGGCCGCTTGCCTGTCCGGTTTGCCTTGGACTGGACCAGCCATGCCGGGGGGTTGTCCAGCAGCTCGCCAAGCTCGGCCTCGGACAGTCGGGGCGGGATGCCGTGACGGTGCGCCATTTCCAGGGGAATGTCGAGGATCTGGGCTGCTTCACGTCGGGTAACCATCCTTCAACGATACGGGAACGACGGCAGGCTGCGGGTCCTCAGCCGGCGAGGGCAAGTCCGAGCGCAGCGGCCGCGAGACCCGCGAGGAGATTCGAGCCTATGTTGAGCGCCGCCGCCCGGTAACGCGCCTCGCTGACCAGGCGGACCGTAGCGGTGGTCCACGAGCTGAAAGTTGTCAGGCCGCCGGCCAGCCCGGTCGCGATGGCGGCGTGCCAGTCGGCTCCCAACTCCAGGTGGCCGGTCAGGCCCACAGACCAACCGATGATGAACGATCCGGCGACGTTGACCGCAAACGTTGCCCACGGCCAGTGCGGGCGGGAGCCCTGGTGGTGCGCAAACCAGGAGTCGACGGCGAACCGCAGGAGGGCTCCTGCCACCCCGCATACGCCGACCACGAGCGCGGTCATCATTGGGCACCTCCGCCGAGGTCGGCAATTGCCTTGCCGGTTTTCCAGCCGGCGGCCGCCGCTCCGAGACCCAGGACGAGCGAGAGCCCGAGGTAGGCCAGCCACGTGGCGTGGAAGCCGCCACGGATTTGCTGGTCAATGACTATCACCAGCGCTGAAAAGGTGGTGAAGGACCCCAGGAGGCCAGGGCCGATGCCGGCCCGCAGCCAGAAGGCCGTTTGCGGCCGGGCGATCCAGATGGTGGTCAGGGTGGCCAGGATGAAACTCCCGCCCACATTGATCGCCAGCGTGGTCCACGGCACCGCGCCGGCGCTTTCGGGGAAAACGAGGCCGGCGCCGAACCGCAGCTCGGTTCCGATCAGCCCGCCGACGGCGACGGCGAGCCAGGCTTTCCAGCCTGGCACGCCGGGGCGCGGTACGGCGCGGCGCTCGTCCAGCGCGCTCTTCACTCAGCTCTCCGAAACGCTGCAGCCTGCGTGCGCGTCGTCGCTGTGGACCCAGAGAGCCGAGGCGACTTCCTCGGCAATATCGAATTCGCGCGGTGCCGCGGCGGCGGAACCGATCCGCACCACGATCGGACCGCCGAACGGCCTCCGGCCCACCACCTCCACTTCGGCGTCGAGGTCGATGTCCTCGGCGGCGAGGTAGCGCAGGAGCTCCGGGTTCTCGTCGCTGATCCGGGTGATCCGGCCGGTATGGCCGTCGTCGAGTTCGCTCAGGCGGTGGGCGTCGGGCACGATCACGGTGCCGTCCGCGGCCGGGATGGGATCGCCGTGCGGGTCCCGTGTTGGGTTTCCGAGCTTGGCGGCCATCCGCTCAATGAACGTGTCGGAGACTGCGTGCTCAAGGAGTTCGGCTTCGTCGTGGACCTCGTCCCAGCGGTATCCGAGCTCCCGGACGAGGAAAGTCTCGAGCAGCCGGTGCCGCCGGACCATGGACAGGGCGAGCCGGACGCCGTCGCTGGTGAGAGTGACGGCGCTATAGGGCTTGTGGTCTACGAGGCCTTGGTCCTTGAGCTTGCGGACCATTTCCGAAACCGAGGAGTTGGCGACGCCCAGGCGTTGCGCCAGCTGCGTGGAGGTGATCGGCTTCCGCTGCCACTCGGTAAACGAATAGATGACCTTGACGTAGTCCTCGATCGAGGAGGAGGGCGTACTGGTCTTCACAGACCTAAGCCTACCGTCAGCCGCCTCCGGAGAAAGTGAGCCACAGCAGGACCAGGCTGAGCGCCATGGCGGGCACTCGGCGTCAGGTCCGGAAGGCCCGCCACGTCTGGGTCAGATAGGGCAGCAGGAGCACATCGCCCGGGGCATGGCCCAGGTGCTCATGCAGGTACCAGTCGAGATTGGACATGACTTTGGCCCGGGTGGACTCCGATGCCGCGAGGTAGTAGCTGCGGGACTTGGTCAGCTCCTGGATGTCCTCCGTGGTGACGGAATCCTCCCACCGGGTCAGGTGGCTCTCCAGCCCGGTGAACTCCGGGCCCACGGGCGGGCGGAAGTGTGGTTTGTGGACGTCCCCGGCGTGCATGATCCGGGAGAGCCGGTGCACCCATGGCACGGCGGTGTCCAGCTGGTTCCAGATCAGGCCCAGGACGCCGTGCGGCCGCAGGATCCGGGCAATCTCCGTGCTGGCCAGACGGGGGTCGCACCAGTGCCATGCCTGGGCGACCGTGACGAGATCGAAGGACGCCGGCTCGAGGCCCGTGTCCTCGGCCCTGCCCTCGACGGCGGTGACTTCCGGCAGGGTCCGGCGCAACTGCTCGAGCATGTCGGCAGAGGGGTCAACGGCCACCGTACGCAGCCCGCGTGCTGCCAGCAGCGCAGTGAACTTGCCGGTGCCGGCGCCAATGTCCGCGGCGTCCTTGGCCCCCGCCGGGATCAGCCAGTCGGCAGATTCCTGCGGATAGCCCGGGCGGACGCGTTCGTAGTGCTCTCCGCCGTCCTGGAAGCTTTGTCCGAGTTCCTGGCGCCGCTCACCCTGCAGTTTGGGGCCACCGTGGAGTTTGGGTCCACTGTGGAGCCTGGGCCCGCCGCTTGCCACGTGCGATCTCCTTCGGAAGGTAATGCCGGTGTCAGATACCCTTCGAATTTACCGCACCAACGCTGGGGCCTGGTCTGCCTCGTGTCGGCCCGCCGTGCCTAGTCTCCTGTGCCTAGTCTCCTGTGCAGGGCGCGGCACCGGCGGTGCCCGGGGTGTTCGGCGCCCAGTGGGGGTAGGTGCGGGTGTCGTTGGCCGGCACCCAGCGGCCGGCGTCCACCACGTAGTCCCAGCCGAGCCCGTTCTGCCGCAGCTGCTGCAGGCCGGCCAACAGGCGCTCGGCATCCTCCAGCCGTGAACCGAGGCCGAAGCTGGCCCGCAGGGAGCCGGCGGGCAGGCCGAGGCGCTTGAGCAGCGGGTGGGCGCAGAAGCGGCCGTCGCGCAGGCCAATGCCGTGTTCGGCCGACAGGTAGGCGGCCACCAGCCCGGCGTCGTAGCCTTCCACGGAAAAGTTCACGACGCCGATGGTGCCGGTGCCGGGCTGATCGCCTCCGGAGGAAGAAGCGGGAGACGAATCGGCAAAGATCCGGTGCACGCTCACGCCGTCGATGCCCTGGAGACCTTCGACGAGGAAGGACCGGATTGCGTCCTCGTGGGCCTGCCACTGCTCCGGGTCCAGGGCTGCGATCACCTGGGTGGCGCGGGCCAGGGCGGCCGCACCGAGGACGTTCGGAGAGCCGCCCTCGTGCCGGGCGGGCCCGGTGGTCCAGCTGACGGAGTCGAGCCGGGCGTCGCGGACGGCGCCGCCGCCGGCGAGGTGCGGGGTGCCGGCGTCGAGCCAGTCCGTCCGCCCCACCAGAACGCCGGCGCCGAACGGGGCGTAAAGCTTGTGCCCCGAGAAGGCGAGGTAGTCGACGTCGTCCGCGGCGATGTCGATCCGCCTGTGCGGGGCCAGCTGCGCGGCGTCGACGACGATCCTGGCGCCGAATTCGTGCGCCAGTGCGGCCAGGGTCCGGATCGGCAGGATCTCCCCGGTGACATTGGAAGCGCCGGTGACGGCCAGCAGGCTCACACCGCCGTGCGCGAGCTCGTCCCGCAGGCGGTCCACGGTGGCCGCGAGGGTGGCGGCGGCCACGACGCTGCGGTGCGGGACATTCTGCCAGGGCAGGAGGTTGGCGTGGTGCTCGATGTCGAGGTAGAGGACCTCGCCCGCGGGCCGGCCGTCACGCAGCGGTAGGCAGCCGGCCAGCAGGTTCAGGGAATCGGTGGTGTTGCGGGTGAAGATCACGGAATCGTCCGGCCGGCCGCCCACGAAGTCCCGCACAATGTCCCGGGCGTTTTCGTAGACGGAGGTGCTGATCTGCGATGCGTAGCCGGCGCCGCGATGCACGCTCGCGTAGTACGGCAGGATTTCGTTCAGGTAGGCCGAGACTACCGACAGGGCCGGGGCGGAGGCGCCGTAGTCGAGGTTGGCGTAGCGGGCATGGCCGCCGGTGATCAGCGGGGCCTGGATCTCGGCCCCGGTGACGGCTGCCAGCGGGCGGGCGCGCGACGAGCTAGCCGCGCCATCAAGCCGCCGGCCATCGGAAGCGGCTTGGAGTTCGGGGGCAATGGGGAAAATGGCAGTTGTCATGGGACCTCACTCGACCAGGACCCCACATGGTGGGAATCCGCGCTTGCCGGGTCCGTTCCGGACCGGCCAGGTCGTCACCCGGGGCACCCCACCGCGACTGGAGGGTTGCCGGCCAGCAAACCGGGGTTTAGCGCTGGCACTCGTGACCTGCATCGAGCGTAGGACATCCGCGCAGCCGGGGAAAAGACGGCCGCCGATTGTGAAGCCCTTTGTTACGGACCAGGGCTACGAAGCAGCCGGAGCGGCCGGAACACCCTCCAAGGGCGTCACCGTGACATCCCACCGGGGCCGGTTCTGGCCGGACAGATTGTCGATCCCGAGGTTCCTGGCGCCGGTGAGCTGGATGCTGAGGCCGAACAGGGCTTCCAGCGCGGCCGCGTAGTCATGCTGGCGGCCGTCCGAGGCCAGTTCCCGGGCGCGGACCGTTGGGACATGAAGCAGCCGGCGGACAATTCGACGCATCGCGAGGATCACATCCTCAGCCTGGGGGCCGCCCCCATGTTCCTTCATGACGCGCTCCATTTCAGCCTCCAGGACCTGGTGGACGTGGCCGCGCAGGGCCACGATGGCGGCGTCGACTACGCGCAGCCCCTCTTGTTTTTCGAAGCTGACGCGCCGCTTGCCGGACCAGGGCGCCGGCGAGGCGGAGCGCCTCAGCGTCCGCAGGTGGAGCCGCGAAACGCACTGAATCGAGAGTGATCAGTTCTATGCCCGGCAGATCCGCCACCCGGGGATCGAAATCATGGCTGGGAGCGAGATCGATAACGGTGAGGGCACGGCCCGTGTCATCCCTCCAACCCGCCAGTTGGACGGCATTTATGCGCGTCTCCGTGCCGCTACAGCCAATGATGATGTCTGCCCGGGCGATAGCGGCAGGCAGCTTCCGTGCCGTCAGTGCCGTGCCACCCCTGCTCGCCACAAACGCCTCCGCGCGGCCGGATTGGGAGAAGACGGAAAGGGTGGGCATCGTCTGCTTCTGAGGATCTCCGCGACGCAGGCGGCATAGGAACCGGTGCCGAAGAGGACCACGGACTTATCGGCCAGG
This sequence comes from uncultured Actinomycetota bacterium, assembly GCA_963722145.1. GTDB lineage: Bacteria > Actinomycetota > Actinomycetes > Actinomycetales > Micrococcaceae > Arthrobacter. The sequence continues at coordinate 320,333 of CAVRLW010000022.1, forward strand.
GACGCGTGCGCTGATCCAGAGGCCGCCAATTCAAGGGCCACATAGGCTATGGACCTGCTGGCGCTGCTGAGCGCGCTCCGGGCCCCCACGTCCCTGCCCGTGCGGGACGCCTGCTGAAACAGCCGGACTAAAAGCCCGCTCGCGGTGCCTGCAGTTTGTGCTGCAGCGAGGGCGCGGCGGACCTGACCGGCGACTTGACGCTCACCCACCACAACGGAGTCTAGGCCGGCTGCAACGGCGAAGAGATGCTCCGCGGCCGACGCTCCAGACCAGTGTTCGAACAGGGACGCGAGCTGGGCAACGGGTAGGCCCGTGCAGAGGCGGACAGAAGCCAAAGCCGCGGAGCAGACGGCATCAATATGCTCCCTGGACGCCGCCTCGCAGTAAATTTCGAACCGGCTGCAGGTGGCCACGACCACGGACCCGGACACGGCGGAACTGCTGGCGAGCAGATGCTGGCCCAGCTCCGAGGAAACGGCCTGAAGCCGGGTCGCGGACTCAATGTCCAGGTCCCGGTACTTCGCCACGAGCACCAGCAGAACCGGTCCGACGCCGGGGTCGACGGTTTCGGGATCCACGGGTTGAACCGATCCAGACAAGGCCGCCCTCCTGCCACTCGATGCCCACCTCACGCCATGACCGGCAGCGAAGGTTGGGGACAGCGTCGTACAGAGGCCCTTGGGAATCCTTGAGCGATTGAGCCTAGAGGAGGTCGTCCAGTCCGGGGTTGAGCCGCTTGAGGACTTCCGAATGGAGGATCGAATTGGTGGCGAGGGCGTTGCCGCCGAAGGGGCCGTCCTCGCCCTCGAGTGAGGTGAAACGCCCGCCGGCCTCGGTCACGATCGGCACCAGGGCGGCCATGTCGTAGAGGTTCAGCTCCGGTTCGCAAGCGATGTCCACGGCACCCTCGGCCACGAGGCAGTACGACCAGAAGTCACCGTAGGCGCGGGTACGCCACACTTCCTCGGTGAGGCCCAGGAACTCGTCCAGGTTCCCGCGTTCCTTCCAGCCGCCAAGGCTGGAGTAGGACAGCGAGGCGTCCTCGAGCTTGGAGACGTTGGATACCTTCAGCCGTGTGGCGGCGGCGAGCGAGCGGCCCGTGTAGGCGCCCGCCCCCTTGGCGGCCCACCAGCGCTTGCCCAGTGCCGGCGCGCTGACGACGCCGACCACCGGCTCGCCCTCATCGACGAGGGCGATCAAGGTGGCCCAGACCGGGACGCCGCGGACAAAGTTCTTGGTGCCGTCGATCGGGTCGATGATCCAGCGGCGGGAACCGTGGCCCGAGCTGCCGAATTCTTCGCCCAGGACCGCGTCGCGCGGGCGGGACCGGGAGAGCTGGCCGCGGATGGCCTCTTCAGCGGACTTGTCGGCATCGGTGACGGGCGTGAGGTCCGGCTTCGTCTCGATCCGAAGGTCGAGCGCCTTGAAGCGGCTCATGGTCTGGGAATCGACCGAATCTGCCAGTACATGGGCAAGGCGCAGGTCATCGTTGTAGCTCGAAGCGGGTTGGCTCATGGTTCCAAACTACCGTCAAACCGGGCCGGCGGGCGGGAGGCCGCGGCACGGCGCCGCTGGCCCTGTTGCCGGGCGGGCTAGGAGACGGTTCCCAGTTCCTTGGTTTCCTGCGCTTCCATCCGCGGGTCAGTGCCCAGCAGCCGGCGCAGGGACGCGAGCCTGGCGGGTCCTGAGGGCCCTGCATGCCCGGCCGCAACCCACTTGTCGACGCCGCAGTTGACGGCGGTGGAGTCGTGTTTGCAGCCGCGTTCGCAATCGTCGGTGCCCGGTTCCAGGTCCGGGAAGGAGCGGAGGATCCGGTCCGGGTCCACATGGGCCAGCCCGAAGGACCGGATGCCGGGGGTGTCGATGATCCAGCTGCCCGCCGGGGCATCGTTGACTTTGAGCGCCAGCGCGGAGGAGGATGTATGGCGGCCGCGGCCAGTGACCGCATTGACGCCTCCCGTGGCCCGCTCGGCACCGGTCAGGGCGTTGACCATGGTGGACTTGCCGACGCCGGAATGGCCCAGCATCACCGTGACTTTGCCGTCGAGGTAGTCGCGCAGCTGGGACACCGCGTCCTTGTCGAGCCGGGCGGAGAGTCCGTCGTCGGAGCGGGCGTCGATGCCGGAAGCGGCGGAGTCAGCGGTCTTGGAGATGATGACGGGGAAATCGAGGTGCTGGTAATTGGACAGCAGCTCGGCAGGGTCCTTGACGTCGGCCTTGGTGACGAGAAGCAGCGGCGCAATGCCGGCGTCGTACGCGGCCACCAGTGCACGGTCGATGAAACCGGTCCGGGGCTCGGGATTGGCGGCGGCGACCACCACAACCAGCTGGTCGGCGTTGGCCACTACAGCGCGTTCGATCGGATCCGTGTCATCGGCGCTGCGGCGCAGCAGCGTCTTGCGGTCCTGGATTTTGACCAGCCGCGCGAGGGTGTCGGGCTCGCCGGTGACGTCCCCGACCAGGGAGACGAAGTCGCCGGCAACCACCGGATTGCGGCGCAGCTCCCGAGCCCGCGCCGCGATGATCTTGCGTTCGTCGAGGGTCCCCTCGCCGACGACGGCGGTGTAGCGGCCGCGGTCAACGGTGATGATGCGTCCGGTCACGGCGTCGTCGTAACTGGGCCGGTCCTTGGTGCGTGGGCGGGTGCCCTTCTTGTTCGGACGGATCCGGACGTCGGACTCGTCCCAGGAATCAGTGCTGCGTGCCACCGGCGGTGTCCTCATCTGCGGCGGGTCCCTGTGCCAGCATCGCTTCCCAGAGTTGTGGGAAATCGGGCATGGTCTTGGCCGTTGTCGCGATGTCCTCGACTTCCACGCCGGGTACGGCCAGGCCGAGGATGGCGCCGGCGGTGGCCATGCGGTGGTCCGCGTAGCTGTGCACCACACCGCCGTGCAGCGTTGCCGGGCGGATGATGAGACCGTCGGCAGTCTCTTCGGCGTCGCCGCCGAGGCGGTTGATTTCGGTGACGAGGGCCGCGAGCCGGTCCGTTTCGTGGCCGCGGAGGTGGGCGATGCCGCTCAGCCGTGAGGGGCCGGTGGCGAGGGCGCAAAGCGCGGCCACGGTGGGGGCGAGCTCGCTGGTCTCGTCGAAGTCGCCACCCTTGATCTCCGGTCCGCCGCTGACGGTCAGGGTGCCGCCGTCGACCGTCACGGTCGCGCCCATGGCGGTCAGGATGCCGCGCCAGAGGTCACCGACCTGGGTGGTCTCTGCGGGCCAATTCGGAATCCGCACGGTGCCGCCGGTGGCCAGGGCCGCGGCGAGGAACGGCCCGGCGTTCGAGAGGTCCTGCTCGATCCGCTGGTCGAAGGCGCGGATCGGGCCGGGGGAGACGATCCAGTGGTTCGGCACCGAGTCATCGACGGCCACGCCCACGCCGCGCAGCACGGCCACGGTCATGTTGATGTGGTCCAGGCTCGGTACGGGCTTGCTGGCGTTTTCCCGGCTTTGGTGCTCCAGATGGAGTCCCTCGGTGAAGCGGGCGCCGGCCAGCAGCAGGGCGGAGACGAACTGGGACGACGCGCTGGCGTCGATGATGAGGTGGCCGCCGCGCACTTCGCCCGTGCCGTGGACGGTGAAGGGCAACGACGACGCCGGACCGCCGTCGGGTGCGTTCACTGCCACGCCCAAACCGGCCAGGGCCTCGATGATGGTGCCCATCGGGCGTTTGCGGGCGTGCGGGTCGCCGTCGAAGCGGGACTCACCGCGGCGCAGCGCCGCCACCGGCGGCACAAAGCGCATGACCGTGCCGGCCAGGCCGCAGTCGATTGCCGTGTCCGCCGCGGCGGCGTCCATGCTGATCGGGATGATTTCCAGATCGGGGCCGAAGGCGCCGTCACCGGGAACTTCCGTGACGGTGGCCCCCAACTGCCGCAGCGCCTCTATCATCAGCGCGGAGTCCCGGGAGTGCAGGGGGGCCCGCAGACGGGACGGTCCGTCCGCGAGAGCGGCGAGCACGAGGTACCGGTTGGTCAGGGACTTGGAACCCGGAACGGTGACAGTGGCATCGACCGGCCGTGCGGCGAAGGGTGCGGGCCAGTGCGGACCGACGCCGGCCGGGTGGGAAGGGGCAGTTGCTGAGGGGATGGTGCCAGTCATTACCGTCTTAGGCTCCGGCTGAGTGGTCTACAGCCTTGCGGACGACTTTGTCGGCCTTTTTCAGCTGCTTGTTGGTGGTCTGCGGGCATCGCCGGCGAGGTGGCTGGCGGTTTCCGGGCATCGGCGGCCAGGTGACCCGCGCGCCAGGCCAGGCTGGGCTTGCCGGCGGTATCGACCGCGGCGAGGAGCACGCCGCCGGTGAGGGTGACGTTTTTCAGGAGCTGTTTGCGGCGGGCGTCGCGGGCTTCCTTAGAGGAGATGTCCGCGCTGCGCCATTCCACGTAGCTGTTCAGGATCGAAATGACGGCGAGCAGGCTGGCCGCCAGCCGGGCGGACTTGCCGAGGGCGAAGCAGACTCCGGCGCCGATCTGGGTGCCGCCGATCACGCGTGCCAGGACTTTTTCGTTGGGCTGGAACGGCAGGGCATCGGCCGTGCGGCGCAACAAGGGGGACAGCTGTGCCGCAGTGTCATCCGCGTTCTTGAGCTTGTCCATGCCGGCGAGGACGAAACTGGAGGCGAGCATGGGCCGGGCGAGAAAGCGGACAAACGACATGAATTTCCTCCTGGATGGACGAACCGCGGCTTCACTGCGGGAGAACCGGTTCTAGTCTTGCACTTTTGCGGAATATTTGCCCGCCGGACGTGGTTGTGAAAGGCAGATCCCAGCGGTTTCACAGTGGTTGCGGTTAACAGTGGACGCACGCGACTGACACCAAAGACACTGTTGATGCAGCACGATTGCAGCACGGCCGGAGGGCAGTAGAGAAGGCGGCTGGACATCAGCTCAGGAAGGCGGAGATTTGACGCTGGTTAAGGACAGGGCGGAACCGGAAGCCGGTTCCGGACAAACGTGGGCCCTCGCGCTTCCGGCAGTTCCGGGTGCCCGGCGGAAGGTAACAGTAGACTTGAAGGCAATGAGCACCATGGACCCGGCCGTTACGGCCATGCACGAGGTTGCCGGAAACGACGCCACGCCCACTAAGACACCTGATGCCGGCACGTCCGGCGCACCAGAACGGCCTGCTGTGCAAAGTCCCGCTGCGCAGATGTCCGCCGATGGCCACGCGGCGAGCGCCCGCTGATGGCCCCGCCGCCTTGGAAACCGAGGTGGACGGAAAGCCTCTGGACATCTCCACCGAGACCGCGGAAGAGCGCCGGGTGCGTTTTGAACGCGACGCCATGCAGTACGTGGACCAGTTGTATTCGGCGGCCATGAGGATGGCCCGGAATCCCTCGGACGCCGAGGACCTGGTCCAGGAGGCGTACACAAAGGCGTTTTCCGCGTTCCACCAGTACAAGCCTGGAACGAATCTGAAGGCTTGGCTATACCGCATCCTCACCAACACGTACATCAACCTGTACCGGAAGCGTCAGCGCGAGCCGCTGCAGTCGAACTCGGACACCATCGAGGACTGGCAGCTCGCCCGCGCCGAGTCGCACACATCGTCGGGACTGCGTTCGGCGGAGGCCGAGGCCCTCGACCACCTGCCCGATTCCGATGTGAAGCGCGCACTCCAGTCGATTCCGGAGGAGTTCCGGCTGGCCGTGTACTTCGCCGACGTCGAGGGCTTCGCGTACAAGGAAATTTCAGACATTATGAACACCCCCATCGGGACCGTCATGTCCCGGCTGCACCGCGGCCGGAAGATGCTGCGGGACATGCTTGCGGACTATGCCGCCGAGCGGGGATTCAGGGGCGCCACCGAGTCAAGCGCCGCGACCGACAGCAACAAACAGGAGAACAGGAAATGAGCGACTGCCAGGGACTGGGCGATTGCGACGACGCCCGGATGCAACGAATCTATGAATATCTGGATGGTGCGCTCACGCGTGACGACATCGCAGAGATCAAGGACCACCTGGACAGCTGCCCGGAGTGCCTGGAGCAGTACGACCTCGAATGTGTCATCCGCGTGATGGTCAAGCGTTCGTGCACCGAAGCTGCTCCGGAAAACCTCAAGAACTCCATCCTGGACCGGATCCACTCGATCCGGACTGTGGAAGCCTGAGCCCGGCTCCCATACCCACATAAACGAATGACCCCGGAACCGTGAGGTTCCGGGGTCATTCGTCTAAAGCTGTCATTCCAAGCTTTGCTTAGGCGTTGGGGCGCTTACCGTGGTTCGCGCCGCCACGCTTACGGTCACGACGTTTACGTGCACGTTTGCTCATAGCTGGCCTCCTTAATCTTGGTACTCAAAAGAGCTGCCCTCAAGTCTCCCACATCACGGCACCCGCCGCGAACCGGGAGCCCCGCGCTACGAGGGTTGCGCGCGGGCTCAGCCATCCAGCGAATTGCGGATCGAGATCCGGGCCTGGTCCAGCACTGTCTTGACCGTTTCGAGCGTCACGGCGGTGACGGGACGGCTCCCGGCGTGGCGCCGCAGTTCCACCCGCATGTCGTCGCGAAAGGCCTGAACCAGCATTTCCGCCTCCTTCAGCCGCTGTTCGCCCTCCGGGGAGTACCACGGGCTGCCCCCGCCGCCGGCAGAGCCCGCGGCGCGGGCCGAGGTCCGCGCCGCCTCCGCCGTTGCCGCGAGATCGGCCCGGAGGCCGCGCATGTTGACGCGGATGTCCTGGCGCAGGTTGTCGGCCAGCCGCCGAACCGAGGCCGAAATGTCGTTTTCGACGCCGGCGAGTTCGTCCCGCCGGCGGTTCAGCTCCGTGAGTCCCGCCGGGGTGATGCTGTAGTTGGTACGGCGGCCCTCCGTGTGGGTGGCCACGAGCCCTTCCTCTTCGAGTTTGCCCAGGCGCGGGTAGATGGTTCCGGCGCTGGGGGAGTACGTGCCGCCGAAACGCTCGCTGAGCGCCTTGATGAGTTCATAGCCGTGCTTGGGGCCCGATTCGAGCAGGGCGAGCAGGTACAGCCGCAGCGCCCCATGGGCGAAGACGGGAGGCATCAGAGGGCCGTTTCGGTGTCCGTGGTGGGGTGGCCATGGAAGATCGACGTTTTTCCCGAGACCGAATTGGTCCGGACCAGCATCAGCTTGGCGTCCGGACCCGCGATGGTCTGGACGGTGCCGCTGGGCTGGGCGTACCTCGTGTCGTCGATGACCACCGCCCCGCTGGCGGATTTGGCGACAATGTCCACGCCGACGTCGTACGGAAGCCGGATGGTGACGTCGCCGGAGACCGAATTGGCGCCAAAATCATGGGTGAAGCCGTGCAGGTCGAAGTTCAGGTCGCCGCTGACGGTGTTCGCGCGGATGTGGCTGAATTCCCCCGAGGCCGTCACTTCGCCGGAGACGCTCTTGGCGGTCAGGACGCCCCGGTGGTTGCGGGCAATCACCTCGCCGCTGACCGTATTGACGGCAAGTTCCCCGGAAGTGCCGTCGGCCAGCACGGAGCCCGAGACGGTGTTGAGCCGGGCGTGGCCGCTGATCCCGGAAACCATGCCGTCGCCACTCACCGTCCCGGCTTCGACCTCGACGCCGGCGGGCAGGGCGATACTGATGACCACGGAGTTGTTGCTGCTGTTGTTGACGGTGCTCATCAGGTTCTTGAACCAACCCTGCGGCCCGTGCAGCTGGTGGCGGACTTCCAGGCGGCCGTTGACGACGGAAATCGTCAGCGGATCGCCGGCGATTTCGGAGACTTCGATCCTGGCCACGTCCTCGTCATGGGTGACGATGTCGAAGCGGCCGCGGACGATGCCAAGCTTGAGGGAGCGGACGCCGTCGACGTCAATGGTCTGCGGGCCGGTCACGGTCCACGTGTTCTCTGACATGGTTCCTCCGGAAAGGCGAAAGGTGGCTAAACAACTAGCGATATGTCGCGACTATAAAGTCACGATATATCGCGCCCGCCATCAGGTCAAGATATATCGCGAAATTCTCGAAGGGGTGGCCCGGGTGGGTCCCGTTGCCAGGTGGCCGGCCTACTCCGGCGCGTCCAGGCCGAGCCACTGGAACCAGCCGCGGTGCAGCACGAGCCATGCCATGAGGCCATAACCGGCCTGGCCGGGCGTGCCGCCGTTGGCCGCGAGGTCCTGGCGCCATTGCTCGTGGTTCAGCAGCGGCGAGAAAGTGTCGACGTAGAGGTGCTTCCGGCGCGTCGTGACGTCGGCGAAGGCGGTGTTGAGTTCGCCGAGCCTGCGGTTCTGGGTCGGATCCAGCGTGGGCGGCGGGCCCACGACGAAGACCTCGATCTTGTTCTGCGAGGCGGAATCCAGGATGTTGGCGAGGTTCAGGCGGCTGCGGGCCGTGGACAGGCCAAACTCAATGTCGCGTCCGGACAGGCCAATCACCAGACGGTTTTCGTGGTGGTTGCCGAAGCGGCGGCCTGCCTCCTCGAGCCAGCGGGCCGCAATTCCCTCGGTCCCCTCTTCCGGGCACGGCAGGGAGTAGCACTCCAGGGCGACACTGTCCTGCGGCGTGCGGGCCAGGACCCGCCCCAACCAGCCCAAGGCGCGCGGATCACCGAGCCCGGCCAACAGCTCGTCCCCAACGGCTGCGATCCGCAGCTTCCGATCTTCCACGACTACCTCTTCACTTCAACGCTGTTCATCAAGCTGACCACTAATAGTCCATTAAACAGAACCGCCCGGCCGGAGTGTTGTGTTTCAGTCTCCGGCCGGGCAGTAATGACGCTATTTACGTGCAAATGCCTGCTTGAGCAAGGCTGTCCTGTTCTGCCGAGTGGCGCTTCATCGACCCTGCCGCGGTGGAGGCCGAGGCGGGGCGGGAGATGAGGCGGACCCGGCGGTCCAGGGCGTCGGGCAGGTTCAGGCCGATGAACGGCCACGGACCCTGGTTGGCAGGTTCGTCCTGCGCCCAGACCACTTCGGCGTTCGGGTACTTGGCCAGCTCCGCGGCGATTTCGGCGGCCGGCAGCGGGTAGAGCTGCTCGACGCGCACGATCGCCGTGGTCTTGTTCTCGGTCTTCTGCCGGGTGGACAGCAGATCGTAGTACAGGCGTCCGGAGACCAGCAGCACGCGTTCGACGGCGTCGGCCTGCAGCTGAGCGTGCTCCGGAATGACCGGCAGGAACGAGCCGGTGGTGAAGTCCTCCACGGAGGATGCCGCAGCCTTCAGGCGGAGCAGCTGCTTCGGCGTGAAGATGATGAGCGGCTTGCGCGGCCTGCTGTAGGCCTGGCGGCGCAACAGGTGGAAGTGCGAGGCCGACGTCGTGGGGTTGGCCACGATCATGTTCTCTTCAGCGCACATCTGCAGGAAACGCTCGATGCGGGCGGAGGAGTGGTCCGGTCCCTGGCCCTCGTAGCCGTGCGGCAGCATGAGAACCAGCGAGGACCGCTGGCCCCACTTCTGCTCGGCGGAGGAGATGAACTCATCAATGATGGTCTGTGCGCCGTTGACGAAGTCACCGAACTGCGCCTCCCAGAGCACCAGGGCATCCGGGCGCTCCACCGAGTACCCGTATTCGAAGCCCATGGCGGCGTATTCGGAGAGCAGGGAGTCGTAGATCCACAGCTTGGCCTGGTCATCGGACAGGTGTGCCAGGGGAAGCCACTCGTCGCCGTTGGCGCGGTCGTGGAAGACGGCGTGACGCTGCACGAAGGTGCCACGGCGCGAGTCCTGGCCGGCGAGCCGGACGGGGACGCCTTCCATGATGAGCGAGCCGAACGCGGCAAGTTCACCGAAGCCCCAGTCGATGCCGCCTTCACGGGACATCGCTTCACGCTTCTCCAGCAACTGCTTGAGCTTGGCGTGGACGGTGAAGCCCTCGGGGATGTCGATGTGGGCCTTGCCGATGCGGGCCAGCGTCTCCGCGGAGATCGCGGTGGAGACCGGGGCGCTGACGCCGGAATCGGACTGCTGGGCCATGGGGCGTTCGAGATCGGACACCGCGGCGGAATCGGCCGTGATGATCGGGATCGGGGACGTCTGGGCCGCGTGGGTTTCGGCGAAGACGCGCTCCAGGCGTTCCTGGTAGTCGCGCAGCAGCTGCTCGGCTTCTTCCTCGGTGATGTCACCGCGGCCGATCAGCGATTCGGTGTACAGCTTGCGGACCGAGCGCTTGGCCTCGATCAGGTTGTACATCAGCGGCTGGGTCATCGAGGGGTCGTCGCCCTCGTTGTGGCCGCGGCGGCGGTAGCACACCATGTCGATGACAACGTCCTTGTGGAAACGCTGACGGAACTCGTAGGCAAGCTGGCCGATGCGGACCACGGCCTCCGGGTCGTCGCCGTTCACGTGGAACACCGGTGCCTGGATCATCTTGGCGACGTCCGTGGAGTAGGTGGAGGAACGCGAGGACGACGGCGCGGTGGTGAAGCCGACCTGGTTGTTGACCACGATGTGGATGGTGCCGCCGGTGCGGTAGCCGCGCAGCTGGGAGAGGTTGAGCGTCTCCGCGACAACGCCCTGGCCGGCGAACGCCGCGTCGCCGTGCACCATGAGCGGCAGCACGGGGAACGCCTCGCCCTGGTCGAGGCGGTCCTGCTTGGCGCGGACGATGCCTTCGAGGACGGAGTCCACGGCCTCGAGGTGGGACGGGTTCGCCGCGAGGTAGACCTTGGTCTCCTTGCCGTTGTCCGAGGTGAAGGTGCCCTCGGTGCCGAGGTGGTACTTGACGTCGCCGGAGCCCTGCACGGAGCGCGGGTCCTGGGTGCCTTCGAATTCGCGGAAGACCTGCGCGTAGGTCTTGCCCGCAATGTTGGTCAGCACATTGAGCCGGCCGCGGTGGGCCATGCCGATCGCCACTTCGTCGAGTTCGTCGTCGGCGGCGTCAGAGATGATCGCATCCAGCAGCGGAATCAGGGACTCGCCGCCTTCGAGCGAGAAGCGCTTCTGGCCGACGAACTTCGTCTGCAGGAAGGTTTCAAAGGCCTCGGCGGCGTTGAGCTTGGAGACGATGCGCAGCTGCTCGTCCCGGCTCGGCTTCGAGTAAGCGTGTTCCAGCTGGTCCTGGAACCACTTGCGCTCGGCGGGGTCCTGGATGTGCATGTACTCGATGCCGGCGGTGCGGCAGTAGGCGTCGCGGAGGACGCCGAGGATGTCGCGGAACTTGAGCATCGGCTTGCCGCCGAAGCCGCCCGTGGGCCATTCGCGGTCCAGGTCCCACAGGGTCAGGCCGTAGGTCAGGACGTCGAGGTCCGGGTGCTTGCGCTGGACGTACTCGAGCGGATCCGTGTCCGCCATGAGGTGGCCGCGCACACGGTAGGCGTGGATCAGCTGCTGGATCCGGGCGACCTTGTTGATCTCGTCGGCCGGGTCCACCTGCAGGTCCGGGCTCCAGCGCACGGGCTCGTAGGGGATGCGCAGGGACTCGAAGATCTCGTCGTAGAAGTTCTGCGCCGCCCAGCAGGAGCTGGTGCACGAGCTTGAGGAACTCGCCGCTGCCGGCACCCTGGATGACGCGGTGGTCATAGGTGGAGGTCAGCGTGAGGACCTTGCTGATGGCGTTCTGCGCGATGATCTTCTCGCTGGCACCCTGGAACTCGGCCGGGTAGTCCAGTGCGCCGACGCCGATGATGGCGGCCTGGCCCTTGGACAGGCGCGGCACCGAGTGGACGGTGCCGATGCCGCCGGGGTTGGTCAGGGACACGGTGGTGCCGGAGTGGTCGTCCGCGGTCAGCTTGCCGGCGCGGGCGCGCTTGATCAGGTCCTCGTAGGTGTGCCAGAACTCGGAGAAGTTGAGGGTCTCCGCCTTCTTGATGTTCGGGACCATGAGCAGGCGGGTGCCGTCAGGCTTGGGCATGTCGATCGCGATGCCGAAGTTCACGTGCGCCGGCTGGACAGCCACCGGCTTGCCGTCGATCTCGTCGTAGTAGACGTTCATCGACGGGAACTGGGACAGGGCCCGGATGACGGCGTAGCCGATCAGGTGCGTGAAGGAGACCTTGCCGCCGCGGGCGCGGGCCAGGTTGGAGTTGATGACCACGCGGTTATCGATCAGCAGCTTTGCCGGGATGGCGCGGACGCTCGTGGCGGTAGGCACTTCCAGGCTGGTGACCATGTTCGACGCGATGGCCTTGGCCGGGCCGCGCAGGACCGAGACGACGTCCTCTTCGGGCGCCGTCGGGGCCTTGAGGTTCTTGGGCAGCTGCGCCGGGATCGGCGCGGTGCCGGGGCCGGCGTCGGGGGTCTTGGCGCCGTCCCGGGCGACGGTGGCCGGGGTTCTCTTGGCGGCGGGAGCTGCGGGGGCAGCGGGAGCGGCCGGCGCAGGCGTTGCCGGTGCGGCAGCAGGTGCTACGACGGGAAGTTCACGGGTGGCAGGATGCACAGCTGTCGCGGTGCCGGACGTTCCGTTGGCGGGAGAGGCGTCACTAGCTTTGAAGGATTCGAACAGCGGCCACCACTTGGCGTCGACCGTGTTCTTGTCCTGCTGGTAACGCTCGTACAGTTCGTCAACGAGCCACTCGTTTCCGCCAAATTCCTCTGGTAGACGGTGGCTAGGCTGCTCTGGCACTTGAAATACGCCTCTTCCATGAGTTTGATTCCCTCTGGCTTCCACGGTGCCTCGGCACAACGATTGAGCCAGTCTCTGCGTCCAGTGAACCCAGACCCCTGCCAGTCTAGTGAGGATTCTTGCCAAACCGCCAATAAGCGTGACCCAAATCATGATCCGCCCCGGCGGCCGCTGAATTGCGGAGAAGAAGTGCTGCAGAATCCGGCCCGGACACAGTGACTTACACGGTGACCACGCGTGACTACGCAGCGACCCACGCGGTGCCGGACGCGCCGGGAACCGCCCTAGAATCAAAAGGAGAACCCGTTTGGCGCCGACGGCGCCAGCGTGCCAGCAAAGGAGCAGCCGTGCGTTTCCTGAATGAGCCCACCACCGATCTGACTTATTCCGACCTCTTCCTGGTGCCGTCCCGGTCGGATGTCATCTCGCGCCTGGACGTCGACCTCGCGGCCGACGACGGGACTGGCTCGGCGATTCCGCTGGTGGCGGCAAACATGACGGCGGTGACGGGGAAGCGGATGGCCGAGACGATGGCCCGCCGCGGCGGTCTCGGAGTCCTGCCGCAGGACGTCCCGCTCGATATCATCCGGGACGTCACGGCCTGGATCAAGGGACGCCACCCGGTCCTGGAGACCCCCGTCACGCTCGCGCCCACGGACACCGTAATTGATGCCCTCCACCTGATGGGCAAGCGGCCGCACGGGGCCGTTGTGGTGGTGGATGAGTCCGGCGCTGTCGCCGGTGTTGTCCGGGCCGCCGACTGCGAGGGTCAGGACCGTTTCGCGTCGCTGGCCTCCGTCATCCGCCATCAGCCGCTTGTGCTGGACGCCGCATTGCTTGGGGACGGGGCGGCCGGCGGGCGGTGCGGATGCTGATGCAGGCTCTCCGCCGCGCCTTTGAAGCGATGGACGCTGCCGGGACGGACTACGCACCGGTGCAAAAGGACGGTGTCCTGGCCGGTGTGCTCACCCGCAAGGGCGCACTGCGCTCCACGCTCTACCGGCCGTCCCTGGACGAGGACGGCAAGCTGAAGGTGGCTGCCGCCGTCGGGATCAACGGTGACGTGGCCGGGCGGGCGGCCGAGCTGCTGGCTGCCGGCGTGAACGTGCTGGTCCTTGATACCGCGCACGGGCACCAGCAGAAAATGTTCGACGCCCTGGCCGCCGTGAAGGGACTCAACCCCGGAGTGCCCGTGGTCGCCGGCAACGTCGTTACCGGCGAGGCCACACGAGAGCTCATCGAGGCCGGGGCGGACATCGTCAAGGTCGGCGTGGGCCCCGGTGCCATGTGCACCACGCGCATGATGACGGCCGTGGGCCGCCCGCAGTTCAGCGCCGTCCTGGAGTGCTCGGCCGCGGCACGGGAAGCCGGCGGCCGGGTGTGGGCCGACGGCGGGGTCCGCTACCCGCGCGATGTCGCGCTCGCCCTGGCCGCCGGGGCCAGCCAGGTCATGATCGGCTCCTGGTTTGCCGGCACCCACGAAAGCCCGGGGGACCTGCAGCTCGACGCGTCTGGCCGGCAGTACAAGGAGAGCTTCGGCATGGCGTCCGCCCGGGCGGTGCAGAACCGCAACCAGCGCGAGGGCGCGTTTGAAAAGGACCGCAAGGCATTGTTCGAGGAGGGCATCTCGACGTCCCGCATGTACGTGGACGCGGCGCGGCCCGGCGTTGAGGACCTGCTGGACATGATCACCGCCGGCCTGCGCAGTTCCATGAGCTACGCCGGCGCTGCCGATCTCGCTGCTTTCCGTGAACGTGCCGTGGCCGGCATTCAGTCCGCGGCCGGGTACGAGGAGGGCCGGCCCGTACCGCAGAGCTGGTGAGTTCGGCAGCGCCGCGCGGGGCGGCGGGCTGGCGGCGGCCGCTCCTGTAGACTGAAATTCTTATGGACAGTAAATCTAGGTGCCGGCCTGGGGGCTGTCAGCGGAGAACGGAAACCGTTCCCGCGCAGTCCACCCGCAGAGCCGGCAAACCCCGTTCACGCGCCCATCATTCTCCGGCCACAGCGCCACTCCGGAGCCTTTCCAGGAAACAGGGTCGGCCGCCGCCGACCATCCTCCGCCGGGCAGACAATTCCAGCATTTGCAGTCCCTGCAAAGCAGGCCCTTCCATTGCGCCGCTGTGCGCCGCTGCTGCGGAAGCAGGCCATTGATATGGAATGGCTACTCCTCGCCGCAGGCCTGCTGCTCATCCTCGGCACCGGTTTCTTTGTCGCCGTGGAGTTCTCCCTGGTTGCCCTCGACCAGTCCACCGTGCAGCGCGCCGTTGACAACGGCGACACCGCCGCCGAGCCCTTGCTCAAATGTCTCAAGTCGCTCTCCACCCAGCTCTCCAGCTGCCAGCTGGGCATCACCATGACCACGCTGCTGACCGGCTACGTCATGGAACCGTCCGTCGGCAAGCTGCTCGAGGGCCCCCTCGCCGCGCTCGGGGTCCCGCCGGCGGCGGCTGCCTCGCTGTCCCTGGTCCTCGCGATGGCGATAGCCACCCTGCTCTCCATGCTGATCGGCGAGCTGGTGCCCAAGAACATGGCAATCGCGCTGTCCTTCCCGATCGGCAAGGCCGTCGCCCGGCCCCAGCTGGTGTTCACCGCCATCTTCAAGCCGGCGATCGTGGTGCTCAACGGTTTCTCCAACAAGGTCCTCAACGTCTTCGGCCTGGAGGCCAAGGAGGAAATCTCCGGCGCCCGCACCCCTGCCGAACTGGCCTCGCTTGTGCGCCGCTCCGCGGCCATGGGCACCCTCGACGCCGGAACGGCCAACTTCATCGCCCGAACCCTCAAGTTCTCCGGGCGGACCGCCGCCGACGTCATGACTCCCCGCATCCGCGTGGAGACTATCGACGCGGACCAGTCGGTCTCGGACATCGTCGAGGCCGCCAAGCGGACCGGATACTCCCGCTTCCCGGTAATCGGCGAGTCCTCCGATGACATCCGCGGCGTGGTCCACATCAAGAAGGCCATCGCCGTGCCCGCGGGCCGCCGCGCCAAGCTGCAGGCCGGAGCCATCATGACCGACGTGCTCCAAGTCCCCGAAACCATCCACTTGGACGCGCTCCTCGCCGAACTGCGCGAGGGGAACCTGCAACTGGCCGTCGTCCTGGACGAGTACGGCGGAACGGCCGGCATCACCACCCTGGAAGACCTCGTCGAGGAAATCGTGGGGGAAGTGGCCGATGAACATGACAAGGTCCGCCCCGGCTTGCTTCAAAGCGCCTCTGGTGACTGGTACTTCCCGGGCCTGCTCCGGCCCGATGAACTCTCCGAACAGATCCCGGGCCTGACCGTGCCCGACGAGGCTGCCTACGAAACGGTGGGAGGCTACGTCATGAGCCAGCTCGGCCGGATCGCGGCAGTCGGCGACACCGTCGACGTCGTCGGCGGGACACTGAGCGTGACCCGCATGGATGGCCGCCGGATCGACCGGATTTGTTTCCGGCCCACCCGGGTACCCGGCGACGGCCAGCCCGCCAGCAAGGCAGGTGCCGCATGAGCGACTGGGCAGGAATCCTGTGGCTTGCCTTCCTGCTGGTGGGC
Source organism: uncultured Actinomycetota bacterium (assembly GCA_963722145.1). Classification (GTDB taxonomy): domain Bacteria; phylum Actinomycetota; class Actinomycetes; order Actinomycetales; family Micrococcaceae; genus Arthrobacter. The sequence goes on from CAVRLW010000022.1 coordinate 336,333, forward strand.
AACGCCTTCTTCGTGGCAGCAGAATTCGCCATCATGTCCGCCCGCCGGAGCCAGATCGAGCCGCTGGCCGAGTCCGGCTCCAAACGCGCACAGACAACGCTGCGGGCCATGGAGAACGTTTCCCTCATGCTCGCGTGCGCCCAGCTCGGCATCACCGTCTGCTCGCTGCTGATCCTGCAGGTGGCGGAGCCCGCGATCCACCACCTCCTGGCCATGCCGCTGGAGGCGGCAGGCGTCCCCGTGGGGGTCGCGGATATTGTGGCCTTCGCGATCGCGCTGATGGTTGTGACGTTCCTGCACGTCACCTTCGGCGAAATGGTACCCAAGAACATTTCCGTGTCGGTCGCGGACAAGGCGGCGCTGTTGCTGGCGCCACCGCTGATGTTCATCGCGCGGACTGGTCAAGCCCGTCATTGCGGCGCTTAACTGGTCCGCAAACCACATCCTGAAGCTGATGCGGATTGAGCCACAGAATGAGGTCACGTCCTCCTTCACCCTTGAAGAAGTGCAGTCGATCGTGCAGGAATCCACCCGCCACGGACTGGTGGACGACGACGCCGGACTCATTACCGGCGCGCTGGAGTTCTCCGAGCACGCGGCGTCCCACGTGATGGTTCCATTGGGAAAACTCGTCATGCTCAAGGCGGCCACCACGCCGGCGGAATTCGAAAAGGCAGTGAGCCGGACCGGGTTCTCGCGCTTCCCGATGCTTGACGACGACGGCATGCTGTCCGGCTACCTCCACATCAAGGACGTGCTGTCCATTCCGGACGCCGGGTACCACCAGCCGATTGCGGAAAGCCGCATCCGCTCGCTGGCGAACCTCGCGATGGACGACGAAATCGAGAAGGCCATGTCCGTCATGCAGCGCACGGGCTCGCACCTGGCCCGCGTGATCGGCCCCGACGGGCTGACCCAGGGAGTGCTGTTCCTGGAAGACGTGATCGAGCAGCTCGTCGGCGAAATCCGGGACGCGACCCAGGCCACCGGCTACCGCAGGCTGGGCCAGGACCAGTAGCGAAGCAATAACGGACAGCCCAGTAGCAGGCGGGCGGCAAGCACCGCACCGACGGTATCCCTAAATAGGAATGATTCCTATTTAGGGATACACTCAGGCTGTTGCTATTGCTCCTGATTCTCAATAACAGATCCGAGGTTTCCCGTGCGTCGTCCCGCTGCCCGAGCCATTCTTGCTGGTTTTGCCGGCTTAGGCCTCCTGCTCACCGCGTGCAGTCCGACGGCGGGCAGCTCGCGGGGGAGCTCCGGCGACGGCGTGATCGACGTCGTCGCGTCCACCAGCGTTTACGGCGACATCGTCTCCAGCATCGGCGGCGACAAGGTCCGGGTCAGCTCGATCATCAACCGCACCAGCCAGGACCCGCACTCCTACGAGGCCACCACGCAGGACAAGCTGGCCATCTCCAAAGCCGAGCTCGTAGTGGAGAACGGCGGGGGATACGACGCCTTCATCGACACCCTGGCAACCGAAACCGGGCTGGACCACGGCAACGTCATCAACGCGGTGGAAGTTTCCGGCCTTGCCACCGAAAGCCCGGCAGCGGCGAGCCCGGACTCCGCCGGCCACACCCACGAGCACGCCGGGCTGAACGAACACGTCTGGTACAGCCTGCCGGCCATGTCCCGCCTCGCGGACGCCGTCGCCGACAAACTGGGCTCGCTCGAACCGGCCTCGGCGCAGACGTTCCGGACCAACGCGGCTGCCTTCAAGGACTCCCTCGGCGGCCTGGAAACCAAGCTCGCCGCCATCAAGTCCTCGGCAGGCCACGTGCCCGTGGCCGTTACCGAGCCCGTACCGCTGTACCTGCTCGAGGACGCCGGACTGGAGAACGAGACCCCGGCCGAGTACACGGCGGCGATCGAGGAAGACGCCGACGTCCCGCCCGCCGTGCTCAAGGCCGCCGTCGATCTCGTGGCATCCCGGAGCGTCCGGCTGCTGGCCTACAATACCCAGACCGAGGGACCGCAGACGGTGGCGCTGAAAAAGGCCGCCGAGACCGCCGGCGTCCCGGTAGTGAATTTCAGTGAAACCCTCCCCGATGGCCAGTCCTACCTGCAGTGGATGACCGGGAACGTGGAGAGCATCGGCAAGGCCCTAGGATGATCGGAACAGCGGGAGCAGACGTCCCCGCGGAAAATCGAGGAAACCCCATTTGTCACCGGTAGTGAGCCTCCGCGGCGCCTCCCTGGCGTTCGGCCAACGGACTCTCTGGGAGGGCCTGGACCTGGACATCCACCCGGGTGAGTTCTTTGCCGTGCTCGGTCCCAACGGCAGCGGCAAGACCACCTTCCTGAAGGTCCTGCTGGGGCTGCAGGAACTGAGCACGGGAACCGCAGTGCTCGACGGCCATCCCGTTGAGCGCGGAAGCCGCCGGATCGGCTACGTGCCCCAGCAGAAATCATTCGACCCCGATACGCCGCTGCGCGCCCGCGACCTCGTGGCCCTCGGCGTCGACGGCCACCGCTGGGGCATCCGCCTGGGAGACGCAAAAGTGAACCGGAAAGTCGATGAGCTCCTGGACCTCGTGGGCGCCGCCGACTACGCCAAGGTGCCGGTGGGGCAGCTCTCGGGCGGTGAGCAGCAGCGCCTGCGCGTGGCCCAGGCCCTCGCCACGGATCCCAAAGTGCTGCTGTGCGACGAGCCGTTGCTCTCCCTTGACCTTCAGCACCAGCAGGGCGTCAGCGCGCTGATCAACAAGCAATGCCGTGAGTCGGACAGCGCCGTGGTGTTCGTGACGCACGAAATCAACCCGATCATGGACTACGTGGACCGGGTCCTGTACCTGGCCGGCGGCCGGTTCCGGGTAGGCACGCCTGCCGAGGTCATGACCACCGAGGTGCTCTCTGATTTGTACGGCAGCCATGTTGAAGTCATCCAGGCCAATGGCCGGCTGATTGTCGTGGGGCTGCCGGATGCCGCGACGCACCACCATGAGGACGCGCATTCTGTCGCGGGAGAGGTGGGCTAAGTGGATCTGGGCAACCTGCTGCATTCAATCTTCAATTTCGAAAACTACGGCGAACTGCTGGTCCTGGTGCAGAACTCCATCTGGGCCGGCGCCGTCCTCGGTCTGCTGGGCGGGCTGATGGGCACCTTCGTGATGAAACGGGACCTGGCGTTCGCGGTCCACGGAATCTCGGAACTCTCCTTTGCCGGGGCGGCGTTCGCGCTGCTGATCGGCGCGGACATTATTCTCGGCTCGCTGGCGGGATCGGTCATCGCAGCCCTGGTGCTGGGCGTGATGGGGGTCCGTGCACGGGACAAGAACTCGATCATCGGCGTCATCATGCCCTTCGGGCTGGGCCTGGGCATCCTCTTCCTGTCCCTGTACGAGGGCCGGGCGGCCAACAAGTTCGGCCTGCTCACCGGGCAGATTGTGTCGGTCGGAACGGTCCAGCTGCAGGTCCTGGCGGTCGCCGCCGTCGTGGTGATGCTGGCGCTGGTCGCCATCTGGCGGCCGCTGACCTTTGCCAGTGTCGACCCCGACGTCGCCTCCGCACGCGGCGTGCCCGTGCGGGCACTGGCCCTTGGTTTCATGGTGCTGCTGGGAATCAGCGTGGCGCTGTCCATCCAGATTGTGGGCGCCCTGCTGGTGCTGGCGCTGCTGATCACACCGGCGGCGGCCGCCATGCGCGTCACGTCCTCGCCCCGGCTGGTGGTCACGCTGAGCATCGTCTTCGCGATGACGGCGACCGTCGGAGGCATCCTGCTGGCCCTCGGCGGCCGGCTGCCGATCAGCCCCTATGTGACCACGCTGTCCTTCCTGATCTACGTGGCCTGCCGGATGATCGGCAGTGCCCGGGCCAAGCGGGGGCTCAACGGGCGGGTCGTGCGGAGCGCGGCCGCGGCGGCTTAAGCCTTCGGCTATTGGCGGGGCTGATTGGCTGTGCATTCGGGGCACAGCCCGAAGATTTCCACGGTGTGCTCCACAGCGGTGAAGCCGTGCTCTGTCGCGATCCGCGCGGCCCAGGCTTCGACTGCAGGGGCTTCCACTTCCACGGCCTTGCCACAGTTGCGGCACAGCAGGTGATGGTGGTGCCCGGTGACGGCGCAGCGCCGGTACACCGCTTCGCCGTCGGCGTTGCGCAGGACATCCACCAGCCCGTCGTCGGCGAGGGACTGCAGGATGCGGTAGGACGTGGCGAGGGACACCGTGGAGCCACGCTCCTGGAGGATGCGGTGCAGTTCCTGGGTGCTGACGAAGTCCGCTAGGTCGTCCAGGGCGGCACTGACGGCGAGGCGCTGCTTGGTGACGCGCTGCTCCTTACCCACGGGTGCCGAGGCCGGAGTCCGGCTGCTGCCGGCGGTGGTGCCTTGGGACATCGTGGAACTCGCTTCGTCAAAGGATTCGCGGGTGGGACTCGCTGAGGGTGGTGGCAATCTCCAAGATTACCAGCAGGGTCCGTGGACACTGTGGCGGCTGGTGCCTAGGCTGGCCGGATGAAGCTGACCAAATTCACGCACGCTTGTGTCCGCCTCGAGCAGGACGGCCGGGTGCTGGTGTTTGATCCGGGCACTTTTTCGGAGACGGACCAGGCCCTCGCCGGCGCACATGCCGTGCTCATCACCCACGAGCACGCGGACCATATCGACGTCGACGCCGTCGCCGCGGCGTTGCAGTCCAACACCGCCCTTGAGCTTTTCGCCCCGGAGGCAGTGGCCGCGACGCTCCGCGGCAAGGCGCCCGACGCCGGGAGCCGCGTCCATGCGGCGGCCGCGGGCGAGGAATTTGAAACCTCGGGCTTCGCAGTCAGGACATATGGTGGCCAGCACGCCCTCATCCACCCGCAGATCCCCGTCGTGGCCAACGTCGGCTACCTCGTGGACGGCAACGTTTACCACCCGGGGGACTCCTTCGTGATCCCCGACGGCGTCGAAGTGAAGACGCTGCTGGTGCCCATCCATGCCCCGTGGAACAAAGTGGGTGAGGTGGTGGACTTTGTGATCGGCGTCCGCGCCCCGCAGGCCTTCCCGATCCACGACGCGCTCCTGAACGAGCTGGGCCGCGGCCTGGTGGAGGGGCATGTGGCCCGGATCGGGGCCAAGTACGGCACCGAGTACAAACACCTCTCCAGCGGAGATTCGGTGGAGGTCTAGCCGAAGCGGGCTGTGGCCGGCTGTGGCGGGTTGTGGCCGGCCAGCTGATCAGGCCGGCCAGGCGCCGGTTTGGAAGAACTCGCGCAGCACGGCCTCGTGGGGTTCGGGATCCAGTCCGTGGGCGTCCAGCCACTCGGGGTTGTAGTAGTTCCCGGCGTAGCGGTCCCCGGCGTCGCACATGAGGGTCACAACACTGCCCTTGCGGCCCTCCTCGATCATCCCGGCGATCAGCTGCCATACGCCCCAGAGGTTGGTCCCGGTGGACGGGCCCGCGTGCAGTCCGGCATGTTCCCTCAGGTGTCGCATGGCCGCTACAGAGGCGGCGTCGGGAACCTGGATCATGTGATCGATTACGGCGGGCACGAAACTCGGCTCCATCCGCGGCCGGCCGATGCCCTCGATTCGTGACGGCGATGCCGCCGCGGTCCCGGCAGTAGCAGTCCCGCCTCCGGCGGCCGTCCCGCCGTCGGGCTGGCTGTCCTGCCAGCCCGGATAGAACGCGGAGTTTTCCGGATCGACGACGGCGAGCCGCGTCTCGTGCCGGTGATACCTCAGGTAGCGGCCGATCGTGGCGCTGGTCCCGCCGGTGCCGGCCCCCACGACGATCCAGCGAGGGACCTGGTGTTCCTCCAGCGCCAACTGGCCGAAGATCGACTCGGCGATGTTGTTGTTCCCGCGCCAGTCCGTGGCACGTTCGGCGTACGTGAACTGATCCATGTAGTGCCCGCCGGTGCTGCTGGCCAGATCCGCGGCGGCCTCGTAGACCTCGGAGGCGTGGTCCACCAGATGGCACGAGCCGCCGAACTGTTCAATCAGGGCGATCTTCTCGCGGCTGGTTGTCCGGGTCATCACGGCGATGAAGGGCAGCCCCAGCAGCTGCGCAAAATAGGCTTCGGAGACGGCGGTGCTGCCGCTGGAAGCCTCAACGATCGTAGTGCCTTCCCGGATCCAACCGCTGACGAGGCCGAAGAGGAACAGCGAACGCGCCAGCCGGTGCTTGAGGCTGCCCGTGCGGTGCGTGGATTCGTCCTTCACGTACAGCTGCACGCCCCAGTGATCGGGGAGCGGCACCGAATACAGATGGGTGTCGGCAGAGCGGTTGTTTTCGGCGTTGATCCGGCGGACGGCCTCGTCGGCCCAGGCCCGGTCCTGCTGGTGCGCGGTGTTCACCGCTACAGCCTACCGGGGGTGGCGGGACGCCGAAGATAGAGTGGGGAAATGGACACCCTTCTCAATGCTGTTGCCCTCAAGGACCGGCTGGACGACGCTGGCGAATCCGGCCAGCGCACAGTGCTCCTCGATGTTCGCTGGGCGCTCGGTGACCCCCACGGTCACAACCACTACCTGCGCGAACACATCCCTGGAGCCGTCTTCGTCGATCTCGCCACCGAACTCGCAGGACCCGCGGAACCGCGACGCGGAAGGCATCCGTTGCCGTCGCTGGAGCAGTTCCAGGAGTCCGCCCGCCGCTGGGGCATCAACGACGGCGACACCGTCGTAGCGTACGACGACAGCGGTAACATGGCCGCTGCCCGGCTGTGGTGGATGCTGCGCAACGCTGGCCTCCGCCAGGTTCACCTGCTCGACGGCGGCCTGGCCGCATGGCGTGCCGCAGGGTTCGAAGTGGCGGCGGGGCCCGAGCAGCCGGCACGCGGGAACGTCACGCTGTCCGAGGGCCACATGCCCGCGATCGACGCCGGACAGGCCGCCACCTGGGGTCGGCAGGGGCTGCTGTTGGACGCCCGGGCGGCTGAGCGGTACCGCGGGGAAATCGAACCTGTGGATCCCCGCGCGGGCCATATTCCGGGGGCCGTGAGTGCCCCGACCGCCGGGAACCTGGAGACCGACGGGCGCTTCCTTGGCCCGGAGGAGCTGCGGGCGCGCTTCGAGCGGCTCGGCTACCAGGCCGGCGTTCCGACTGCCGTGTACTGCGGATCCGGGGTGACGGCGGCCCATGAAATCGCAGCCCTTGAAATCGCCGGCTTTTCCGCTGCCTTGTACCCGGGATCGTTTTCGGAGTGGTGCAACGGTGCCACGAACGATGTTGTCACTGGCCCGGAACCGTACGGCGAGGACGAGGCTTCAAACTAGCGTCCGTTGGAGCTCACGGCAGTTAGCATTCGGCCCGGCCGGCCGGAGCACCGTCGCTCGATCGTACGAACCCTGGAGGCCGGTCCGAACCACAGCGTCCGATGGCGCCAACACCGTAAACTCCAGGCCCAGCTCCCGTTCGTAACCTTGGTCCCGCCCCGACGTCATCTGGATGCGCGGCACCTAGGCTGCGGGCACCTCCTTGAGCTTGCTGGGTCTGAGCGTTTTAGCCTGGTGCCGGAGTTGGCGTCGCTGGCGGGAGCCCGGCTGGCCCGCGGCTGATGGGCGGAGCGGCGATCCGGGCAGGGGTGGTGCGGTGGAGTGGTAGGTGTGGCCGGTGGGGGTGGTGAGTTCGATGGTGTGCGGGCGTGTTTGCGCGGCCGCGGGGTCGAGTGCCGTGCGGGCGGTCCAGCCGGGGGTTTCTTTGGTGTGGTTGCAGGCTTCGCAGAGGCCGGCGCCGTTGGTGCGGGTGGTTTGTCCGCCGTGGTGCCAGGGGATGATGTGGTCCAGGTGGCGGATGGGGGCGTCGCAGTAGGGCGTGCGGCAGGTGTCGTCGCGGGTCTGGATGAGGCGGCGGAGCCCGGGCGGGAAGATCCGGGCGCGGGAGTCCATCGCGACGAGGTCGCCGGTGCGCGGGTGGGTGTAGAGCCGGCGGAGCCACACGGTGAATGCCGTGTCGGCGGCGCTTCCGGCTGCGCCGCCGGGTATTGGCGGACTGCCGGGTCCCGGGGACACGCCGTCGGTGCCCCCGCGTCTGGGGGTTCCGCCGGTTTCTGCGGCCTTGGTGCCGTTGATGAGGGTGCGGGCCCAGCCGGCGGGGACGGTGCCGTAGCCGGGGAGCCGGGCCGGTTCGGAGTCGGCCCGGAGGAGGGTGCGGTCGGTCATGACGAGCTGGATTTCGATCCCGGTGATCCCGCCGGGGGTGCCGGTGGTGCGTTCGACCAGGGCGTCGGCCATCAGCTGGCCCCGGCCCCTGGGGTCCCCGGCGTTCCGGAGGGTGTCGGCGTGCCGGCTCAGCGCGGTGTAGACGGCCACTCCCTGGGTGACCGGCAACAAGGCGGTCAGGTAGGCCATGGTGTCCGGGGCCGGGCGGAGGCTGACGTGCCGCTCACTGGCGGCATGGGCGGCGCGGTCGGTGACGGTGCGAGGGTCCAGCCGGTAGGCGGCCGCCCGGGCGGTGGCCACCAGCCGCCGGTCACCGACCCCGGCGAGTGTCCCGGTGTCGGCGGCGAGCTGTTCGTCGACGGCGGCCCGGTCCGCGGCGGTCAGGCACGCGGTTTCGCGCACCAGCAGGGTGGCGCGCCATTCGTTCAGCTGCCCGGACTGCAGCGCTGCGAGGGTATGCGGCATTTCGATCACCAGGGCTTTGGCCAGGCCCAGGAGCCGGCCGCCTTTGGCCGGGGACTCGCGCCGGGCGAGGGCGATCTGCGCGCCGGTCCCGGCCCCGAGCCGCTCCTTGGGGATTCCGGCGGCAGCCTGCTCGCGGCGCTGGAGCAGGTCAAACGTAACGGCGATCCGGGCCTGCAGCGCGGATTCGGCGGATTTCAGGTCCTCGAGTTCGCGGAGCTGGTCAATCATCCCGGCACCGTCCGTGGCCAGCGGGACAGCGGCCAGCATTCGCGCCACGTCCGCGATTACCGTCCTTGGATTGCCTGTCCCCGCGGCCGGACCGGGAGGGGCACCGCGCCCGGCGCGGCTGAGGCCAGCGTCGCCGAGTCCTGCCGGAACCACTTCGGGCCCCTGATTGCCGTCCATGAATCAAGTCTCCCTTGGGGGTCCGACAAAATAGCCGGTCACGCGGACAGACAGCCAGCCATGTGGGTGGCCACCGGCTAGAAAATGGCGGCTGTGGGTGCGGAGGACGTGAAAGGGGTTGTGAATCCGGCCTTTCGGCCGGTGCCTCGGCCTTCCGACGTTGACGGCCTTGATCTTGGAGCCCGACAAGCTGGCCCCGGAGGCGCCACCGGGGCTGACCCCCCACGCCAGGCCGCGGCACCGGAGCGCCACGCGCTTCGTTGAAGCACCGCCAGCTGCCGGGCCCCAACGGCGAGCCCTAGCCTGCGCACCTCGCCAAAGTGGAATACATGCCGGGACCGGGGGTAGCGTCAACGTATGACACCTGGACGTCCTGTACCCCCGCCCCTTGCCAAGCCGCTGCCGGATCCCGACACCACCGCGAACACCACCGCGAGCAGCGTCGAGCAGACCGCCGGCACCACCCTGGCCGCTGCGTACGGTGCCACCTCACCGGATGGCGGACTCGTTCCCATGACCGTGTCACGCCGGGCGCCCAAGGCGGACGACGTCGAGATCGCCATCGAATTCTGCGGACTGTGCCACTCGGACGTGCACGCCACCCGGGGCGAGTGGGGCGGCGACACGTACCCGTTGATTCCGGGGCATGAGATTGTCGGCCGGGTCACCCGGCTTGGTTCCGCCGTCGACGACTTCACGGTGGGTGAGCGCGTGGGCGTGGGCTGCATGGTGGATTCCTGCCGCGAGTGCGACAGCTGCCTGGACGGCCTCGAGCAGTACTGCGAAAACGGCCTGGTGGGAACCTACGGGGCCAAGGATGCCCGCAACGACGGCGCCATCACCCAGGGCGGGTACGCCACGTCCATCGTGGTGGACCGCAACTATGTCCTGCGGGTTCCGGAGACCCTGGACCCCGCCGCCGTGGCGCCCCTGCTGTGCGCAGGCATCACCACGTATTCGCCGCTGAACCACTTCGAAGTCGAGGAAGGCGACGTCGTCGGCGTTGTCGGACTGGGCGGCCTCGGCCATATGGCCGTCAAGATCGCCAAGGCCATGGGCGCCGAGGTCAAGGTCTTTACGACGTCGGAGAGCAAGTTCGCCGCGGCACGCGAGCTGGGTGCCGACGACGTCATCCTCTCCAACGACCCGGCCGCGATGGAAGCCGCCAACCGCAGCATCGACGTCATCATCGACACCGTCGCCGCGCCGCACGACCTCAACCCCTACTTCCGCACGCTGCGCCTGGATGGCGCGCTGTTCCAGCTGGGCCTGCCCGCCGAAGCGATGCCGCCCGTCAACCCCGGGGCGCTGATACGGCGCCGGATCGCGTACGCGGGTTCGCTGATCGGCGGCATCGCCGAGACCCAGGAGATGCTGGACTTCTGTGCCGAGCACGGCGTGGTGTCCGACGTCGAGGTGGTCGGGGCAGACCAGCTCAACGAAGCCTACGACCGCATGGTGGCGGGGGACGTGAAGTACCGTTTTGTCCTGGACGTCAGTACCCTGGGGTCCCCGGCAGAAAAGGCGGACGCGTGAGCACTCTCTTCACCAAAATCATCAACGGCGACATCCCGGGCCGCTTTGTCTGGCGCGAGGACGACGTCGTGGCGTTCCTGACCATGGGCCCGCTGGCCGATGGCCACACCCTCGTGGTGCCCACGGAGGAGGTGGACCGCTGGACGGATGCCTCGCCGGAGGTCCTTGGCCGGGTCATGGAAGTTGCCCGCAAGATCGGCGCTGTCCAAGTGGAGGTGTTCGACGCCGCGCGTGCAGGGCTGATCGTGGCTGGCTACGAAATCAACCACATGCACGTCCACGTGTGGCCCTCCAACTCGATGGCGGACTTTGATTTCGGCTCGGCGGACCAGCACCCGGATCCAGCCAGGCTAGACGCCAATGCGGAGAAGCTCCGCGAAGGCCTCCGCACGGCCGGCCACGCGGAGCACGTTCCGGCCGCCTAGACCCCGAACACCCCGGCCACCCGGCTACCCGGCCACTCCCGGCCGCCAGGAACTGGCGTCGGCGCAGCACTCCCAGGGGGTCTACGCCGGCGCCAGTACCTTGTTAAGCGCCGCCCGGATGCGCTTTTCGGACACCGAATAGGCGGTCCCGAGTTCGACGGCGAAGAGGCTCACCCGCAGTTCTTCGATCATCCAGCGCACGTGGGTTAACTCCGCACCGGCCCGCCGCCCCGGCAGCAGCGCGGAGACGGCGTCGTCGTAGTCGTCCTCGAGGGCCTGGACAGCGGCCATGTGCTGGGCGTCCCGCTGGACGTTGCCCGGCAGCTTCTCAAGGCGCTTTTCGATCGCCGTGAGGTAGCGGGGCAGCTGGCTGAGCTGGGCGTAGCCCGTGCGTGCCACGAAACCCGGATACACCAGCTGCTCGAGTTGGCTCTTGACGTCGTTGAGCGCACTGATGAGGGCCAGGCTCCTGGTGCCCTTGAGCTGCTTTTCGATCCGGCGGGTGCTGGCCAGGATGCGTTCGACGACGGCGGTGACCGTGAAGACGGTGTCAATCAGCTCCGCCCGGACGGTCTCGTAGAGCGCCTTGAATGATGCCTCGTCCCACGGCAGCCCGGCCGGCGTGAGTTTGTCGATGGCGGCCAGGGCGCAGTCAGCGATCAGCGCAGTCACGGAACCGTGCGGGTTCTGGCTGAACGTCAGCTTCTCGGTGTTGTTCAGGTGCTCCAGGACGTAGCGGTCCGGCGGCGGCACTTTCAGGGCCAGGAGCCGGATGACACCGCCGCGCATGGCTTCCTGCTGTTCCGACGGCGTCTGGAACAGCCGCAGCGCCACGGAATTTCCCTCGTCCACCAGGGCAGGGTAGCCGGTGACGGTGTGCCCGCCAACGCTGCCCTGGACCTGGCGCTGGACGGATCCGAAGGTCCAGTCCTTGAGCCCGGACATTTCCGCGAACCCGCCTGGGGCCGCGGCTGTGGCAGTCGCCAGGGCCGCCGACGGCGACGTGCCGGCCCGTGAGGTCCGGGCGTCTTTCCCGTTCGCACCCGCCTTCCCCTTCGCCGCCGCAGTCCCTTTCGCCGGTGCCGTGGTGCCCGGTGTGGCACCGAGGGATTCCGCGATGGCCCGGCGGGTGGCCGGGGCCAGGCGCTCCTGCAGCGCGTTGAGGTCCTTGCCCTCGTCCAGCAGCTTGCCTCGGGAATCCACCACCCGGAAGCTGACCCGCAAGTGCGCCGGCACGGCGTCCCAGTTCCAGGACCCCGGCGGAATGACCTGTCCGCGGACCCGGCGCAGCACGAGTTCCAGCGACGGTTCAAGCTCGTCTGTGGCGGGATCGAAGTCCGCCTCCAGCGCCGCGACGGCCTGGCGGGCCACGTCCGGTGCGGGAACGAAGTTTTTGCGGACCTGCTTGGGCAGCGACTTGATGAGCGCCGTCACGAGCTCCACGCGCTGCCCGGGAATCAGCCAGCGGAACGCGGCGTCGTCGAGCTGGTTCAGGAACAGCACCGGGACCTCGGCGGTGACGCCGTCGGAAGGATTCGGCGGCGAACCGGGCGCCACGGGGTGGAACTCGTAGCTCAGCGGCAGCTCGAAGCCCTTGTGCAGCAGGGTCTTGGGGTAGGCGGAGTCGTCCAGGGCCGCGGCGTCCTCGCTGATCAGCAGGGACTGGTCGAAGTCGAGCAGCGTGGGGTCCTGCTGCCGCGCGTCCTTCCACCACTTGTCGAAGTGCCGCTCCGAGACGACCTCCGCGCCGATCCGGGCGTCGTAGAACTCGAACAGCGTCTCGTCGTCCACCAGGATGTCCCGGCGCCGCATCCGGGCCTCGAGCTCCTCGACCTCGTGGAGCAGTGCGCGGTTGCGGTGGAAGAACTTGTGGTGGGTCTGCCAGTCGCCTTCAACCAGGGCATGGCGGATGAAGAGCTCCCGGCAGAGCTCCGGATCCACCCTGCCGTAGTTGATGCGCCGGCTCGGGATGATGGGCACGCCATACAGGGTGACCTTTTCGTGGGCCATCACCGCGCCCATCTTCTTGGACCAGTGCGGTTCGCTGTAGCTGCGCTTGACCAGGTCAGGGGCTACCTGCTCGGCCCAGAGCGGATCGAATTTCGCCGCGACGCGGGCCCAGAGCCGGCTCGTCTCGACGAGTTCGGCGGCCATGACGAAGGTGGGTGACTTCTTGAACAGTGCCGAACCCGGGAAGATCGCGAAGCGGCTGCCGCGGGCGCCGGCGTACTCGCGCTTGCGCTCGTCGAGGATGCCGACGTGGCTCAGCAGCCCCGAGAGCAGGCTGATGTGGATGCCGTCGTGGTTGCCCACCGGATCGGCAAGGCGCTTGTTGTCCAGGCTGATGCCCAGCGGGCGGGCCAACTGCCGGAGCTGGGCGAACAGGTCCTGCCATTCCCTCACCCGCAGGTAGTTGATGAACTCGTTGCGGCAGAGCCGGCGGAACGCCGTGGAGGACAGTTCCTGTTGTTTTTCCTGCAGGTAGTTCCACAGGTTCAGGTAGCCGGTGAAGTCCGAGTTCTCATCCCGGAAACGGGCGTGCTTCTCCGCGGCGAGCTGCTGTTTGCCTGAGCCGTCCCCTGGGGGCGCTCGCGCGGGTCCTGGATGGTCAGTGCCGCGGCGAGGATCATGACTTCGCGGACGCAGCCCCGCTTTCCGGACTCCACGATCATCCTGCCGAGCCTCGGGTCCACCGGCAGCTGGGCCAGTTGCTGTCCGACGGCGGTGAGTCCGCCGCCGTTTCTCCCGGCAGCAGCGCCGGCGGGCTGGCGGCCGGGGCGGCCGCCGCCGTCGTCCGCCGGTTCCTGGGCCCGGGCGGCGCTGAGGGCGCCCAATTCGCGCAGGAGGCTGACGCCGTCGTTGATGGCGCGAGAATCCGGCGGCTCGACGAAGGGGAAGTTCTCCACATCCTTCGGTCCGCGGGCCACGCCCATGGCGGTCATCTGCAGGATGACGGCCGCGAGGTTGGTGCGCAGGATCTCCGGGTCCGTGAACAGCGGCCGCGACTCGAAGTCCTCCTCGGAGTACAGCCGGATCGCGATGCCGTCGGAGACACGGCCACAGCGGCCCGAGCGCTGGTTGGCCGAGGCCTGGGAGACGCGCTCGATCGGCAGGCGCTGGACCTTGGTCCGGTGCGAGTAGCGCGAGATGCGCGCCGTGCCCGTGTCGATGACGTACTTGATGCCGGGGACCGTCAGCGAGGTTTCGGCGACGTTGGTGGCCAGCACGATCCGGCGTTTGCTGCCGGGGTGGAAGACCTTGTGCTGCTCCTGCAGGCTCAACCGGGCGAAGAGGGGAAGGACCTCGGTGCCGGCCAGGCGCCGGTTGGACTGGATGCGGGCGTTGAGGGCCTCCGCCGCGTCGCGGATTTCGCGCTCGCCGGAGAAGAAAATCAGGACGTCGCCCGGGGCTTCCAGTGCGAGTTCGTCGACGGCGTCGCACACCGCATCGAGCGGGTCGCGGTCCTCCTCGAGTTCATCGTCCGCGGCTGATCCTTCCCCGGCTCCATCGTCGGCGCCCGAGCCGCCGGCGGGCTGGGAAAGCGGACGGTAGCGGATTTCCACCGGGAAGGTCCGGCCCGACACCTCGATGATGGGGGAGGGCTCTTCCTCGCTGCCGAAGTGCTTGGCGAAGCGCTCCGGATCGATGGTGGCCGAGGTGATGATGATCTTCAGGTCCGGGCGCTGCGGCAGGATCCGCTTGAGGTAGCCGAGGATGAAGTCGATGTTGAGGCTGCGCTCGTGGGCCTCGTCGATGATGATGGCGTTGTACTTGCGCAGCAGCCTGTCGCGCTGGATTTCCGCCAGCAGGATGCCGTCGGTCATGAGCTTGACCTTGGTGGACCGGCTGACCTCGCCGGTGAAGCGGACCTGGAAGCCCACTTCCTGGCCGATCTCGACGCCGAGTTCCTCCGCAATGCGCTCGGCCACGGTGCGGGCAGCGAGCCGGCGGGGCTGGGTGTGGCCGATCAGACCGTTCTCGCCCAGACCGAGCTCCAGGCACATCTTGGGGATCTGGGTGGTCTTACCCGAGCCGGTCTCACCGGCGATGATGGTCACCTGGTTGGCCGCGATGGCGGCCATCAGATCTTCGCGGCGCTCGGAAACTGGCAGCTCGGCGGGGTAGGAAATATGGAATGTCATGGCTGGAGACAGTCTACTGGGGCGGACTGACCACTGGGGTGGCGACGGCGGCTGCCCGGTCCTGCTCTTCAGTCACGCTGCTCTTCAGTCAAGCTGTACAGTCCCGGCGCATGTTGAGGGCCCGGCTGGATGAGCCGGGCCCGATGGGCGTGTGGACAAACGTGCGCGGACTCAGAAGTTCCGCAGGGTGTAGTTGACGCTCGGCAGGTCCCGGGCCATCCAATACTCTTCCGAGCGGACGGGCGGGGTGTGGCCGAGGCCGTCCTTCCGGAGGGCGGAGATGGTGGCTGCGAGGCCGGCAATGATCAGGATGATGAGGGCGATTCCGAGGAGTTCCATACCTCTATGGTTCTCCGGTCCGGGACCTAAAAAAAGTGGCAGAAATGACCAAAAAGCTATAATTTCTGCCACACTGGAAGCATGATCAAATCAGTGGCAATGATCGTGGTTCCCAACTTCTCGATCTTCGAGTTCGCGACCGCCTTCGAGGTCTTCGGCATAGACCGCTCGGACCGCGGAAACGGCGTGCCCGCCTTCGATTTCCGCGTCGTCGCCCCGGAACCGGGCGACGTCCCGCTCAAATCCGGCCTGTCCATGCACGTCGGCCTCGGGCTGGAAGCGGCTGCGGACGCAGACCTGGTGGTGATGGCGCCGTACGGCCGGGACGAGGACGTTCCTGAATCCGTCCTCGACGCGCTGCGGGCCGCCCATGCCCGCGGTGCCTGGGTGATGTCCATTTGTTCCGGGGCCTTCGCCCTGGCCCGGGCAGGCCTGCTCGATGGCCGCCGCTGCACGACGCACTGGCATTACTCCCAGGAACTGGCCAGCCGATACCCCGCTGTCCTGGTAGATGAAAATGTCCTGTACGTCGAAGACGGCCGGATCATCACGAGTGCCGGCACGGCCGCGGGGATCGATGCCTGCCTGCACCTGATCCGGGTTGAGTTCGGCGCCAAGGTGGCCGCCGCCATCGCCCGGGACATGGTGGTCCCGCCGCACCGGGACGGCGGCCAGGCCCAGTACATCGACCGACCCATTCCGCAGTGCGGTTCGGAGCCCATGGAGCGGCTGCTGCAGTGGATGGTCCGGCACCTGGAGGACGAACACGCGGTGAACGAACTGGCGGCAAAGGTCCATATGTCGCCGCGGACGTTTGCGCGGCGCTTCCGCGCGGAAACCGGGGCCACACCGGCGGCCTGGCTCAATTCCCAGCGGGTGCTGCGCGCCCAGGAACTGCTGGAGACCACGGAGCTCAATATCGACGAAGTCGCGAGGGAGGCCGGCTTCGGGCATTCGGTCCTGTTGCGGCACCACTTTGCAAAGGCGCTGGACACCAGCCCGCAGTCCTACCGGCGCACGTTCCGGGGTCACCTAGCCACGGCATAAGGGCAGTGAAATAGGAGGCAGCGGCTAGCCAAAGCCCGGCGGCGCCGCCTTCTCTGCCGCGGCCCGGGCGCATTCGACGAGGTCGCGCCACGGACCCGTCAGTGCACGCTCCGGCAGGACCGCCCGGCGTTGATCGGCCCGGATGCTGTACATGAACCGGTCAGGCTGACCGGTTGCCCCGCTGATCCCGGCGACGTCGTCCCAGGGGCAGGCCTCGATCAGCGGCTGCCACCGGTCGGTGTCCTCCGGCGGCTCGGGCCGGACGGTCCACGTCCTTTTCATTCCGGCCACGCCGCCACTGCGCTGGACAGTTATCTTCATCGGACTCGGATCTCAATCAGACTCGGATCTGCAGGGGCTTGGCTTATCGTCGGGCTCCCGGGAACTTTACTTTCACAGTTTCCCACGCGGAGAGCACTGCGTCATGTTCCTTGGAATCGTCCCCGAAAAGCTCCTTGGCTGAGGCGGCAGTGGCCTTGGCGAAGGCGCCGAACGTGGCGGTTGGTGACAGCGTGCCGCCCGTCAGCGTCTCGTACCAGATCCGCGCCGGCGCATCCCAGGCATTGCCGCCGAGGGCCGTGGCAACCAGGCAGAACGCACGGTTGGGGATTCCGGAGTTGATGTGCACGCCGCCGTTGTCCGCGCTCGTACGCACGTAGCCGTCCATCGAGTCCGGCTGCGGGTCCTTGCCGAGCACGTCGTCGTCGTATGCCGTTCCGGGAGCCTTCATGGACCGCAGAGCGGACCCCTGCACTTGATCCGTGAAGAGGCCTTCGCCAATCAGCCAGCTGGCCTCCGACGTCGACTGCTTCCGGACATGCTGCTCAACGAGAGCCCCAAAGACGTCGGACATCGATTCGTTCAGGGCGCCGGCCTGGTTGCGGTAGACCAGCCCGGCGGAGTACTGGGTAACGCCGTGGGTGAGCTCGTGACCGATCACGCTCAGGGATTTCGTGAAGCGCTCGAAGACCTGGCCGTCACCGTCGCCGAAGACCATTTGTTGCCCGTCCCAGAACGCGTTGTCGTACAGGCGGCCGTAGTGGACCGTGGCATCAAGGTGGAGGCCTTTGCCGTCGATCGAATTCCGTCCAAAGGCTTCCGCGTAGAGGCGGTGGGTGTGCCCCAGCCCGTCATAGGCCTCATCGGCGGCGGGATCGCCGGTGGGCGGTTCGCCTTCCTTGCGGACCACGCTGCCGGGCAGCTGCTCGGCGGACTTGGCGTCGTAGACCGTCCGCTCCGGCGGGGACGGCTTGAGCTCCCGCATTCCCGGATGCCTGCCTGGCCCGGGCACGGCGCGGGAGGCCTGGAAGCTCGGGACGTGTTGCAGGGCTTCCTTTGCCGCGCGGGCGGCCTTCGAGAGCTCCGGCTCGCGCTGTGCGGCCAGCCGGCGGAGCATATACGGCGGAACGATGGAACAGTACGGAGTTGGAACGAACATGTGAGACCCCCTTCATGCTTCGGGGCGGGCAGGGTAGCCCGCTACCGATGAAAACAGCCTACGAGGGGGCACCGACAATCGGCAGGTGCAAAGCCGCTGGATTTTCGCGTTCTTTCGGCGGGATTCAGCGCACAAAAAACCCCGCCGTTTCAGTGAAACAGCGGGGTTTGCTGGCAAAGCCAATATTTTGTGCCCTCGATTGGAATCGAACCAACGACCTTCTGCTCCGGAGGCAGACGCTCTATCCCCTGAGCTACGAGGGCATCCAGGGATCCTGCCGTTACCAGCGGGACGTCCTAGAGCTTAGCAGGAAGGTGGCCCTCAATGGAAAATCGGCACACATTGGTGAAGTCGTTCAGTATCCGGTGAACGAATCCACATGGACCCGACGGGCGCCCGCACCACGTGCCGCGGCCCGCAGTGAACGCACGCTGGCGGGCGAGCCGGAGACGAAGACTTCCCGGCCACCGATGTCGGGGACCAGCTCCTTGAGGACCCCCACATCAATCCTTCTGGCGCCGGCATCCCGCATGAAGGCCGGCGGCGCCGAACCGTCGGAAAGCCGGGCCAGGATGCGCGCCCCGGAGCGCTGGAGCTCCTCGGCATAGGCCAGTTCGGCGGCATTCTTGGCCAGGTACAGCAGGACAACGTCGCGGCCCCCTGAGGAAGCCCCGGCCGGGGTCCCAGCCGAGCTCCCGGCCGGCGCCGCGGCCAGCTGGGCCATGTAGGGGGTGATGCCGATTCCGGCCGCGATGAGCAGCACGGGGGTGGCCGGGTCCCGGGGCAGGAGGAAGTCGCCGCTTACGGTGGTGGCGGTGAGCCCGTCGCCGGGTGCCAGGGCCAGCAGTGAGCACTTGGCTGAGGACACCGGCTCCGCCGTCCCCACCCCGATCGTCAGCAGGGGGGCGCCGGGTGCGCTGGTGAGGCTGAATACGCGCCGGATTCCCTTCCCGTCACCCTTGACTGGCGCCTTGGCATCACCCTTGCGAGTGCGGTTGTCGCGGACCTTGTCCGGCGGCAGGTGCAGCTCCAACGACTGTCCGGGGGTGAAGCGCACCGGGCGCTCCGGGCGGAAGCTGAATTCCGTCGTCGTGGGCGTCAGCGGACGGCTGGCGACGAAGCGCAGCCTCACCGCGCCGCGCTGTCCGACCGCGAAGGCGAGCACGTTACCCACGAGCAGCGCCAGCTCGGGGGAGTTGGCCACGAACCCCAGGTTGTAAGGGACGGCGAACAGCACCCCGACGACGGCGCCCAGCGCCAGTTGCTGCCAGCGCCGCGGGGGCAAAGTGAGCGGCTCCGTGAGCATGAACCCGACGAAGAACAGCACCGGACGCTGCGCGAAGGCCTGCCAGAGCGCCTCGGGAAGCTCCAGCCCGGCCTGGAGCAGGTCCGCGACCACAATGGACACGGCCACCACAATGAAGACGGCAGCCATGGTGACCTTGCGGGTCCGGTAGAGCACCAGCAGGACCCCCGGCAGCACCAGCCAGAGCATCGACGGCGTCGCCGCCCACCACGTGGCAATGTTGAGCCCAGTCAATCCGGCGAGGAAGGCGCCGGCCGCGGCCGGATTGAAGATGTGGCGGCCGCGCCAGGCCAGGGCATACTTCGAGGCCGAGGCCAGGACGCAGGCCAGGGCGACCCCGGCGAGCTCTGCCACCTGGAGTCCCTCGGTCAGCTGGCTGGGCCAGAAAAGCTCGCTTGGCCAGAAAAGAAAGTACAGGAGCAGGCCGGTGATGAGCGAGGATTCCGTGTGCGGACGCACATGGAAGAGCGCGGCAAGCGCCTGGCTGGAGGCGTAGGTCAAACCAAGGCACAGGGCCAGGTGAGCCAGCATTTCCGGCAGCCCGAACGTCAGCCAGCCCAGCACATTGAGCAGCAGGCTGTAGCCGGCCAGGACAGCCAGGACCCACAGCACCAGCCGGTACATCGTGAGCCGGCCCAGGGCGGTGTCCAGCCTCGAACCGAGTGCAGTGGTGGTGATGGCAGTCATGAAAACAGCGCCCCTTCAAATTCGGCTGAATATTCCGCGTGCCCGTCCGAATAGGCCGTAAGCCAGGCGAAATCGAACTCCTGCTCCAGCCGCGGACCGTCGACAAAGAACAATGCTGTGGCGAGCGCATCGGCCACCATCGCGGTGCCGGCCATCGCCCAGCTGGCGACGACGGTACGCACCGGCGCTCCCGTGGTGCCGTCCAGGACATGATGGAACCCGTCGCCCCAGGCCCGCCGGTTGGCGGCGGAAGCGCAGAGGGCGCCGGCCCCCAGCTGGACGGTGCCGATTGCCTGGGTGGGATCGTAGGGATGCTCGAGGGCAACCGCCACCGGATCCGGCCCCGGATTCAACAGGTCCCCGCTGGCATCGATGAAGTGCTCGGCCCAGCCGGCGTCGCGGAGCTGGGCGGAGAGCAGATCGGCCAGCTGCCCCTTGCCGGCCGCGCCGACGTCGATCACAACCGGAGCCGTGGTTGTCAGCGCGGTGCCCTGCCAGTCCAGCACGTCCTCCCACCGCGGCGCGGGAAGCGGCGCGCCGCCCGGGCGCAGGGTGTAGTTGGCGTCGTAGCCCAGGCGCTCCAGGCTCCCGCCGATGAGCGGGGTCATTGCACCCCCGGTGAGCCTGTACAGCGTGGCGTACAGCTGGCCCAGGGCGGCCGCTTCGGCGGGCAGCTCAATGCGGCCAGGCGAACGGGCGGCGTCCGCAATGAGCGAGTCGGGCCGGAACCGGGACCACGCGGCGTCGTACTTCTCCACCGTGGCGAGCAGCCCACGGCGGTGTTTGCCGGACAGCCGGGACGGTGTGGAAATCTCCCAGCGGGTCCCGATCCCGTCAAAGCTGAAGTGCGACCAGCCCGGATGCGGCACGATTCCTCTGTCCCTGCCGGGCTACTGGGCCTGTGTCTTGATATCCGCCACGGCCTGGTTGAAGCCGCCGCTGGTCAGCGAGGATCCAGCCACCTTGGAAACTTTGATCTCGTCGAGCTTCTTGCCCACCACCTGGGCCTGGATGCCGCTGGCGAACTCGCCCTGGAATTTTCGGGTGTTCGGATTCGTGGGGTGCTGGGTGATCTTCACGTCGGACACGGCACCGCTGGCCAGCGTCAGTTCCACGCCGACGGTCTCAGTGCCGTTGGGGGAGGTGTAATTCCCGTCGGCACTGTACGTGCCGTCCTTGTAGGAACCGGTGCTGGCTGCGGACTCGGAAGCAGGGGCCGCGCCCTGTGCGGCCGGCGCCTGCGCCGCCGGGGCGCAGCCAGCTGCAGTGCCGGCCACGGAGAGGCCGGCAATGCCGACGAGGACGCTTTTGCGGAAGACGGTATTCATGCGGGACTCGATTCTTTGCGGGGATCGGACAGCGAACACTGTGGACGCACTGACAGGGTTGAAGACGTTGATTTCAGGGTAACGGTTCACCCTCGGTGCGAGGCATTGAAGACCTTGGGTTTTCCCGGAACCGGACCCCGGCCGTCATGCCAGGCGCCAGATTCCGCCACACCACGGCCCACCGGTAGGCTAGAAGTGTGACCCCAGAAGAACTCTCCCTCGCCATATCCGCCTGCCTGAAGGACGCTGTCGCGGCCGGTGACATAGCCCTTTCCGCAGCCGACATCCCGGATGAGGTGCGTGTGGAGCGCCCGAAGAACAGGGAGCACGGGGACTGGGCCACCAACGTCGCCCTCCAGCTGGCCAAAACAGCAGGCACCAACCCGCGGGAGTTCGCGTCCGTCCTGAGCGCACGGCTCAAAATGATCGACGGAGTGTCCGCGGTGGACATCGCCGGCCCCGGCTTCCTGAACATCACCGTGGACGCTGCAGCCGCCGGTACCCTCGCCAAGGCGATCGTCGAGGCGGGTGCGGCGTACGGCACGAACACCGCGCTCGCTGGGCACACGGTCAACATGGAGTTCGTCTCGGCCAACCCCACCGGCCCGCTGCACATCGGCCACACCCGCTGGGCCGCCCTTGGCGACGCGATCGCCCGGGTCCTCCGGGCCTCCGGTGCCGAGGTCACGGCCGAGTACTACATCAACGACGCCGGCTCCCAGATGAACGTGTTCGCGAACTCCGTTTACGCCAGGCTGCACGGTCTGGACGTCCCCCAGGGCGGCTACCCGGGCCAGTACATCGCGGACCTCGGCCACGAGGTGCTCACCGAGCACCCGGACATCCGCGAACTCACCGAAGTGGCGGCCCTGCCGGTGATCCGGGGCGCCGCCTACAAGGCGCAGATGCACGACATCAAGCAGACGCTCGCCGAGTTTGGCGTCGACTTTGATGTCTACTTCTCCGAGCAGGAGCTCCACGACGCCGGCGCGATCGAAGACGCCGTCGCCCGGCTGCGTGAACAGGGCCACGTCTTTGACGACGGCGGCGCGGTCTGGCTGCGCACCACCGACTTCGGCGATGACAAGGACCGCGTGATGGTCCGCGCAAACGGCGAGCCCACGTACTTCGCCGCCGACGCCGCCTACTACCTGTCCAAGAAGGACCGCGGCTACACCGAGAAGATCTACCTCCTCGGCGCCGACCACCACGGCTACATCAACCGGCTCAAGGCCATCGCGGCCGCCGCGGGCGATGACCCCGAGGTCAACATCGAGGTCCTGATCGGCCAGTTGGTCTCTGTCAACGGCGCCAAGCTCTCCAAGCGCGCCGGCAACATCATCGAGCTCAAGGACCTCATCTCCTGGCTCGGCAAGGACGCCGTCCGGTACTCACTGGCCCGGTTCCCCGCCGATTCGCCGCTGACGCTGGACCCGGACCTGCTGAAGAAGCACAGCAACGAAAACCCGGTGTTCTACGTCCAGTACGCCCACGCCCGCTCCCGCGGTGCCGCCCGCAATGCCGTGGCCGCCGGCGTGGAGCGCCGCGTGGACGGCAAAGACAGCTTCAACGCCGCTCTGCTGGACCATCCCACCGAAAACGAGCTGCTCTCGCACCTGGGCAGCTATCCCTCGATCGTGGCCAAGGCCGCCGAGCTGCGCGAGCCGCACCGCGTGGCCCGCCACCTCGAAGTCATCGCCGGCGCCTACCACCGCTGGTACGACGCCTGCCGCGTGGCGCCCCAGGGCGAGGAACCCATCACCGACACCAACCGCACCAGGCTGTGGCTCAACGACGCCACCAGCCAGGTGCTGGCCAACGGCCTGGAACTGCTGGGCGTCTCGGCGCCGGAACGGATGTAACCGCCATGACGTCAAAATCAGGACAGCCGGCCGACGCACGCCACACCGGCAACCCAGGCTCACCGCTCGCGCCGGACTGGCTCGAGGTCCCTGCCGACCTCAACGCCCTCCACGAACCGCTGTGGGCGGGCGGCGTCGCGCGGAACGACGACGGCGAGCTCACCATCGAGGGGCTGACGGTCAGCGAGCTGCAGCGCCAGTACGGCACGCCGCTGTTCGTGCTGAGCGAGACGGACTTCCGGGCCCGTGCCCGGGCGTTCAGCGACGCTTTCAACGATGCCTTCGCCGATATTTGCGGGGGAGTGGACGTCTACTATGCCGGCAAGTCCTTCCTGTGCACCTCCGTGGTCCGGTGGGTCGAGGAAGAGGGGCTGCGCCTGGACACCGCGTCCGGCGGCGAACTCGCCGTTGCCTTCCGCGCCGGCATCCCGGGTGCCGACGTCGCCCTGCACGGCAACAACAAGTCCGACGGCGAAATCCACCGGGCCCTGGACATGCAGCTGGGCCGGATCGTCGTGGACAGCCTCGACGAGCTCGAGCGCGTCGCGGCGATTGCCGCCAACCGGGGTGAGACCGCCAGGGTCATGCTGCGGCTGACCCCCGGAGTGCACGCCCACACCCACGAATTCATCGCCACCGCCCACGAGGACCAGAAATTCGGCCTCTCCATGGCCGGGGACTCCACTGACCAGGCCGGACTGTCTGCCGCAGAGGAAGCCGTGGCCGCTGCGACCGGGCACGGGAGCATCGAGCTGCTGGGCCTGCACTGCCACATCGGCTCCCAGATCTTCGAACCGGACGGCTTCGCCCTCGCCGCGGAGAGGCTGCTGGACTTCCTGGCAGCGATGCAGTCGAAGTACTCCATCGTGCTGCCCGAACTTGACCTCGGCGGCGGCTACGGCATCGCCTACACCCCTGTTGACACCCCGCGCCCGGCCGCCGAAATCGCGCAGGCGATGGCCGCCGTCGTCCGTTCCAAGTGCGCTGAGCTGGGCATTTCCGCCCCCCGGATCTCGATCGAACCGGGCCGCGCGATCGTCGGAAGCACGACCTTCACGCTGTACGAGGTCGGCACGCTCAAGACCGTCCGCGTGGATTCTCCGGGCTCCGGGGCCACCGTTGGCGCCGCTGCCGGCCAGAATGCCGGCGAGGACGTTACGTACCCCCGCCGGTATGTGTCGGTGGACGGCGGAATGAGCGACAACCCCCGGCCGGTGCTGTACGACGCGGATTATTCGGCGATTCTCGCCTCGCGGAGCTCCGCTGCGGCGCCGCAGCTGTCCCGAGTAGTGGGCAAACATTGCGAGAGCGGCGACATAGTTGTTAGAGATGTATATCTGCCCGAGGACGTGGCAGCCGGTGATCTGCTTGCTGTACCGGGGACCGGCGCCTACTGCTGGGCCCTGTCAAGCAACTACAACTATCTGGCCCGGCCGGGCGTTATCGCTATCAGCGACGGATCTGCCCGGCTCATTGTCCGCGGGGAAACCGAAGAAGATCTGCTCAACCGCGACATGGGAGTCTGAATGTCTGAATTGCGAACCCTGAAAGTAGCCCTGCTGGGCTGTGGCAACGTTGGGGCCCAGGTTGCGCGGATTCTCATAGACGACGCCGAGGCCCTCGCCTCGCGCACGGGCGCCCGTCTGGAGCTGCAGGGCATCGCGGTGCGAAACCTCGATGCCGAGCGCGACGTCGAGCTGCCGCAGGAGCTGTTCACCACTGACGCCGAAGTCCTGGTCAAGGACGCCGACGTCGTCATCGAACTCATGGGCGGGATTGAGCCGGCCCGGACCCTGATCCTTTCTGCCATGCGGCACGGCGCCAGTGTTGTCAGCGGCAACAAGGCGCTGCTGGCCCAGGACGGTCCCACGCTGTACGAGGAAGCGGACAAGGCCGGGGTGCAGCTCTCTTACGAGGCAGCCGTGGCCGGCGCCATCCCCATCCTGCGGCCCATTCGTGACAGCCTGTCCGGCGACCGGATCACCCGGGTGCTCGGGATTGTCAACGGCACCACCAACTTCATCCTCGACCAGATGGACTCCACCGGCGCGCAGTTCGCCGATGCGCTGGCCGAGGCCCAGCGCCTGGGCTACGCGGAAGCCGATCCCACTGCCGACATCGAAGGCCACGACGCCGCCGCCAAGGCCGCGATCCTGGCTTCACTGTCCTTCCACACCCGGTTCGCCCTGGAAGACGTCTCGTGCGAGGGCATCACGGCGGTCACCGCGGCGGACATCGCCGCCGCCAAGGAAGCCGGCTTTGTCATCAAGCTGCTCGCGATTGCCGAGAAACTCGAAGACGAGAACGGCAAGACCGGCGTCTCGGTCCGCGTCCACCCCACGCTGCTGCCCCGCGAACACCCCCTCGCCGCCGTCCGCGGTGCGTTCAACGCCGTCTTCATCGAAGCCGAGAACGCCGGCGAGCTCATGTTCTACGGCCAGGGCGCCGGCGGCACCCCGACGGCGTCAGCCGTGCTGGGCGACCTCGTGTCCGCGGCCCGCCGCATTGTCCTGGGCGGCCCCGGCCGGACCGAAACCACCACGGGGCACGTGCCCTCGCTGCCCATCGACGCAGCCGTCACGAGCTACTACATCGGACTCGACGTCGCGGACCAGCCCGGCGTCCTGGCCCGGATCGCGCAGCTCTTCGCGGAGCACGGCGTGTCCATTGAAATCATGCGGCAGACCATCCACCGCGACGCCGACTCCAACGTGGAGTCGGCCGAGCTGCGGATCGTGACACACCGTGCACGCGAAGCCGCACTTGCAGCAACCGTCGAGGCCGTCAGGCGCCTGGACGTCATCAATTCCGTCACATCCGTACTCCGGGTAGAAGGAGTCTAAGTGGCTCACCAATGGCGCGGTGTTATCCGCGAATACGCTGATCGTCTTCCTGTCACGGAAGCCACTCAGGTCATTAGCCTGGGCGAGGGCGGCACTCCGCTCGTGCACGCCCGCCACCTCTCCGAGCTGACCGGCAGCACCGTCTACCTCAAGGTCGAAGGCATGAACCCGACCGGTTCCTTCAAGGACCGCGGCATGACCATGGCCATGACGGCGGCGGTCGCCGCCGGCGCCCAGGCCGTGGTCTGCGCCTCCACCGGCAACACCTCTGCATCCGCCGCGGCCTACGCGACGGCGGCCGGGCTGCAGTGTGCGGTGCTGGTCCCCGAGGGCAAGATCTCCATGGGCAAGCTCAGCCAGGCAGTCGCGCACGGAGCCACGCTGCTCCAGGTGGACGGCAACTTCGACGACTGCCTCGACATCGCCCGCAAGCTCGGCGAGTCCTACCCGGTCTTCCTGGTCAACTCGGTCAACCCGGCCCGGATCGAAGGCCAGAAGACCGGTGCCTTCGAAGTGGTGGATTCGCTCGGCGACGCCCCGGACTTCCACGTGCTTCCGGTGGGCAACGCCGGCAACATCAGTGCGTACTGGAAGGGCTACAAGGAATACGCCGCGGCGTTCGAGTCGCCCACCGCCGGGTCACTGCCCGCCGTTTCTACCAAGACCCCCGTCATGTGGGGCTTCCAGGCCGCAGGGGCGGCCCCCTTCGTGGCCGGCCACCCCATCACCGAGCCCGACACCATCGCCACCGCCATCCGGATCGGCAACCCGGCCTCCTGGGACACCGCCGTTGCGGCCCGGGATGAATCCGGCGGCGTGATCGAGGCCGTGACGGACGAGGAAATCCTGTCCGCGCACCGCTGGCTCTCCGCCCGGGAAGGCGTCTTCGTGGAGCCCGGCTCCGCTGCCGGCGTCGCCGGACTGATCAAAAAGCACGCGGCCGGGGAAGTGCCGGCGGGCAAGACGATTGTGATCACGGTGACCGGTCACGGCCTCAAGGACCCGCAGTGGGCCCTGCGCACCGAGGACGGCAGCGACGTGCAGCCGGTCAAGGTCTCCAACGACGTCGTCACCGTCGCTGCAGCACTGGGACTGGAAGAAAAATAACGTTGGAAACAACCCTCACCGTCCCGGCCGAATCAGCAGCCGGCTCCCCGGCCGTTCCGGCGGGCCAGCTGGTCACCGTGCGCGTGCCGGCCACGAGCGCCAACCTGGGCCCCGGGTACGACAGCCTCGGCCTCGCCCTCACGCTGCATGACACCCTCACCGTGGAAACCCTGGCCAGCGGTGAACTTGAATTCGAGCTCACTGGCGAGGGTGCCGAGTCCCTGCCCCGGGATGCGTCGCACCTCGTGGTCAAGGCCCTCACCGAGGCACTGCATCGCCTCGGTTTCCGGCACGAAGGCCTGCGGATCACGGCTGACAACGTCAACCCGCACGGGCGGGGCCTGGGTTCCTCGGCCTCGGCCGTGGTGGCGGCCGTCAGCGCCGCGAATGCCTTGGTCCCGGAGGCTTCCCGGCGCGGCCGGGACTGGATCCTGCAGCTTACGAGCGAAATGGAAGGCCACCCGGACAACGTTGCACCCGCCATTTTCGGCGGACTGGCGCTGTCATGGCAGGACAGTGACCAGTACAGCAGCACGTGTGCGTCCGTGGCAACATCGGTGATCCCGGTTGTCGCCGTGCCGGACTACGAGCTCTCTACTGAGGCCGCCCGGGCGCTTTTGCCGGCCTCGGTGGGCCACCATGCTGCGGCCATGAACTCCGGCCGCGCCGCCCTGCTGATCCATGCCCTGACTGCAAACCCGGAATTCCTGTTGCCCGGCACCGAGGACTACTTGCACCAGAGCTACCGCGCCCAGGCCATGCGCCCCAGTGCGGAGCTGATCGGCGCGCTGCGCCGGGCAGGGCACGCCGCCGTCGTTTCCGGCGCAGGGCCCACCGTGCTGGTCCTGGCCAACGGCGAAGCGGAAGCCCGTGAGGTTGTGGACTTCATCGGCGCCCACACCGCGGGCAACACGCCGGAAGTGGGCTGGCGTGTGATGAAGCTGGCCGTGGACGTCGAAGGTGCTAAAGTGGAAGTGCACCGGCGGTAAATACGCAGGCGGTAAATTTAGTAACCGTTGTAAGACCGCGATGTTGGCCACGTAGCCTCTCTCATCTTTCACTGCGCGATATTTTCCGGTGCCACCTGCTTTCGGTCTGACGCAGGAATCAGCAGATTTGCTCTGCCCCCTGAAACTCAGCCCGCCGTTCCTCATTTCTCGGATCGTGCATGGTGAAGCAGTATCCGGCCCTGCTGGCCGAAATCCATCCGGCAAGGCCGAAATCCCGGCTGCAGATCTGAACTGCAGCCCAGATCAAATCACCGCGTCCAGCTCTTAGCCTGGACGCCGTCGAGGGGGAAGGATCCTTCGTGACCGAAACCACTGAGCTGTCTCCGGCTGTGGATACATCTTCTGCTGCCGAATCAACGGCAGCACCCGCCAAGAGCAGCGGCCTTGCAGGCCTCAAGCTCGCCCAACTCCAGGCCCTCGCCAGCCAGCTGGGCATTTCCGGCGGTTCCCGCATGCGCAAGGGTGATCTGGTCACGGCCATTTCCGCCCACCGCGCAGGCACTCCGGTAAGCAAGGCTCCGGCCCGCGCTGCCGAAAAGGCGAGCGACAACGGTACTGTTTCCCGCGCAGCCGCCCCGGCAGCTGAGCCCGCAACGGCGCCCGCCGCCGAGGAGGCCCCGGCCCAGGAAAGCCGCGCCCGCCGCGGCCGCAGCCGCCGTGCAGGCAGCGACGGCGTCGTCACGGCGCCCGCCGCTGAGGCACCCGCCGCCGCCCCGGTTGAAGCCCCTGCGGTCTCCACCGAATCCGGCGCTCGGGAATCCGCCACTGCGGAGTCCGGCTCTGCCGTTTCCGGGACGGAATCCGGGGACCGCACGCGGCAGCCGCGCACTCGCAACCGCCGCCGCGGCGAAGCCGCCGCCCAGGCCACCGAGGCTGCTGGCCAGAACGCCGTCGAGGCCCAGGCCGAACAGCCCGCCGCCGAGCAGCGTGAACAGCGCACTGAACAGCGCACTGAACAGCGCGAGCAGCGTGAACAGCGCACTGAACAGCGTGAACAGCGCACTGAACAGCGTGAACAGCGCCAGGCCGAGCCCAGCGAAGACGGCCAGCGCCGCGATACCCGCACCCGTGGCGGCCGCGACGAAACCGCCGGCAGCCGCGACACCCGCGATAGCGCCCGTGACACTGCCCGCGATAGCGACGACAACGACGGCGGAAGCCGCCGGAACCGCCGCAACCGTCGTGACCGCAACGACCGCGGTGACCGCCAGGGCCAGCAGGACAGCCGCGACAGCTCCTCGCGCAACGACCGCTTCCGCGACCGCAACGACCGCCGCCGCGGGCGTCAGCAGGGACCCGACGTCGACGACGTCGAGGTCACCGAGGACGATGTCCTCCTGCCGGTCGCCGGTATCCTCGACGTGCTCGAGAACTACGCGTTCATCCGCACGTCCGGTTACCTGCCGGGCCCGAACGACGTCTACGTCTCGCTCGCCCAGGTCAAGAAGTACAACCTGCGCAAGGGCGACGCCTGCGTCGGCGCCATCCGTGCACCCCGCGATGGCGAGGACCGCAGCCAGCAGTCCGCCCGCCAGAAGTTCAACGCCCTGGTCCGCGTCACCTCGGTGAACGGCAAGACGCCGGAAGAACTCAAGGACCGCGTCGAATTCGCGAAGCTCGTCCCGCTGTACCCCTCCGAGCGCCTGCGCCTCGAGACGGACCCGAAGAAGATCGGCCCCCGCGTGATCGACCTCGTGGCCCCGATCGGCAAGGGCCAGCGCGGCCTGATCGTTTCGCCGCCGAAGGCCGGCAAGACGCTCATCCTGCAGTCCATCGCCAACGCCATCACCACCAACAATCCTGAGGTCCACCTCATGATGGTGCTTGTTGACGAACGCCCCGAAGAAGTCACGGACATGCAGCGCACCGTCAAGGGCGAGGTCATTGCCTCCACCTTCGACCGTCCCGCCGACGACCACACCACCGTGGCCGAACTCTCCATCGAACGCGCCAAGCGCCTCGTGGAAATGGGCATGGACGTTGTGGTGCTCCTGGACTCCATGACCCGCCTGGGCCGTGCCTACAACCTGGCAGCACCGGCTTCCGGCCGCATTCTGTCCGGTGGTGTGGACTCCGCCGCGCTGTACCCGCCGAAGCGCTTCTTCGGTGCAGCACGCAACATCGAAAACGGCGGTTCGCTGACCATCCTGGCCACCGCGCTCGTCGAGACCGGTTCCAAGATGGACGAGGTCATTTTCGAAGAGTTCAAGGGCACCGGCAACATGGAACTGCGCCTGTCCCGCCAGCTCGCGGACAAGCGCATCTTCCCGGCCGTGGACGTCAACGCGTCCGGTACCCGCCGTGAGGAAAACCTGCTTTCCCCCGAGGAAGTCAAGATCATGTGGAAGCTGCGCCGCGTCCTGTCCGGACTCGAAACGCAGCAGAGCCTTGAGCTGCTGACCAACAAGATCCGGGAGACCCAGAGCAACGTCGAGTTCCTCATGCAGGTGCAGAAGACGACGCTTGGTGCGAAGTCCGATAACGACAAGTAGTTGACGTAGGGGTGGGGCCGTCTGTTGTTTAGCCGGCCCCGCCCCTTTGTCGTTCCACTCGTCCCACCCAACGCACGGCGTTACTAGACTTGAGAGAGTCGAAAGAGGTTTGAAAATGTTTGAGTCCGTACAGGGCCTGTTGGATGAGCACGACTCTATCCAGGCGCAGCTGGGGGATCCTGCTGTTTATGCTGACCAGCGGCTGGCCCGGAAGCTGGGGCGGCGTTCTGCCCAGCTGAACGGCATTGTGGAGGCCTACCACCGCTGGGAAGCCATCAGCGATGACTTGGCGGCCGCGAAGGAAATGGCGGACGAAGACCCCGAGTTCGCCGCTGAGGTGCCTGAGCTGGAGGCTTCGCTGGAGATCGCGGCGGCCAAGCTGCGCCGGCTGCTGATCCCGCGCGACCCGGACGATGCCCGCAACGTGATCCTTGAGGTCAAGGGCGGCGAAGGCGGCGACGAGGCCGCGCTGTTTGCCGCGGACCTCCTGCGGATGTACAGCCGCTACGCGGAATCCCGCGGCTGGAAGACCGAGATCATCTCCGCCACCGAGTCCGACCTCGGTGGGTACAAGGACGTCCAGATGGCCGTCAAGGGCAGCTCGAACGATCCGGCCGAGGGCGTCTACGCGCGCCTCAAGTTCGAGGGCGGCGTGCACCGGGTGCAGCGTGTCCCCGTCACGGAATCCCAGGGCCGCATCCACACTTCGGCCGCCGGCGTGCTGGTGCTGCCCGAGGTGGACGAGCCCGAGGAACTCGAGATCAACCAGAACGATCTCAAGATCGACGTCTACCGCTCCTCAGGTCCCGGCGGGCAGTCGGTCAATACAACCGACTCCGCCGTGCGCATCACCCACCTTCCCACGGGAATCGTCGTCGCCATGCAGAACGAGAAGTCGCAGCTGCAGAACCGTGAGGCCGGCATGCGCGTGCTGCGTGCCCGCATCCTGGCACACCAGCAGGAGCTGATCGACGCCGAAAACTCGGCGCAGCGTAAGTCGCAGATCCGCACCATGGACCGCTCCGAGCGCATCCGCACCTACAACTACCCGGAAAACCGGATCGCGGACCACCGCACCGGTTACAAGGCCTACAACCTGGACCAGGTCATGAACGGCGACCTGGAACCGGTGATCCAGTCAGCCATCGAATTGGACGAGCAGTCCCGGCTCGACGCCATCGGCGAATAGGCGCGGTCACTCGTGATGACAGCAGGTGATGGTCCGAGCCTCGCGGAGGCCGTCAGCGAGGCGACGGCGATTCTCGCAGCAGCCGGCGTGCCCAGCCCGCGCGTGGACGCCGAGCTCCTGGCCGAGCACTTGCTCGGCGTCGGGCTCGGCCGGTTGCGCGCGCTGATGCTCGGCGACTCGCCGGCGCCGGAGGGCTATGCCGACCTCGTTGCCGAGAGGGCGCAGCGGATCCCGCTGCAGCACATCACGGGCGTGGCGCACTTCCGCTACCTCGAACTCGCAGTCGGCCCCGGCGTGTTCATCCCGCGGCCGGAAACTGAATCCGTGGTGCAGCTGGTGCTTGACTGGCTCAAGGACAGGACCGGATTGGCGCACCCCAAAGTGGTGGACCTGGGCACCGGATCCGGCGCGATCGCAGGATCGATCGCACACGAGGTTCCCGGCGCGGAAGTCCATGCGGTGGAGTACAGCGAATTCGCCCATGCCTGGGCGGCGAAAAACCTGGTGCCCCTGGGCGTCCACCTCATCCGCGGCGATCTGCGCGACGCGCTGGGCGAACACAACGGCACCTTCGACGTCGTCGTCTCCAACCCGCCGTACATTCCGGCCGAAGCGATCCCGAACGAACCCGAAGTTGCGCTGCACGACCCGCCCGAGGCGCTCTACGGCGGGGGAGCGGACGGGATGGAACTTCCGACGGCGGCCGCTGCCTCGGCAGCCCGCCTGCTGGTTCCCGGCGGCTACTTCGTGATGGAGCACGCCGAAGTCCAGTCGGAATGGATTGCCGCGATGCTCAAGCGCACCGGCGTGTTCTCTGAGGTGAGAACGCACTGCGACCTCAACGGCAAGGACCGTGCCACCAGCGCTGTGCTGACACCGTCAGAGCCGACATCCCGGCCCTGACTCATTCGGAAAAATCGTGTCACAAGTGATGAAAGAATAGGCCAGTGACCACTAGCTACGATTGCACGGCAGCTGAGCAGCGCGCCGCGGGACTTGAACACGCCCAGCGGGCCATCCGGGAGAGCAAGTGCGTGGTTTTTCCCACGGACACGGTCTACGGCATTGCCGCCGATGCCTTTTCACCCCTCGCTGTGACCTTGCTGCTCGCGTCCAAGGGCCGGAGCCGGAAGATGCCCCCGCCTGTGCTGATCCCCAGGCTGAACGCCCTCGATGGCCTCGCCACGGATGTTCCGGCCGAGGCGCGGCGGCTGGCCGAGGCGTTCTGGCCCGGCGGCCTGACCCTGATCCTGCATGCCCAGCCGTCACTGGACTGGGACCTCGGTGAGACCAAGGGGACTGTGGCCCTGCGGATCCCGGCCGACGAGATCGCCCAGGACCTGCTGACGCTGACCGGCCCCCTCGCTGTGTCCTCCGCGAACCGCACCGGGCATGCGGCGGCGCAGACCGCCGCGGAAGCCGAGGCCCAGCTGGCCGAATCCGTGGAGGTCTACCTTGAGGGCGGGCCGCGGCCCGTCGAGGGTGCTGAGGCCCTCGCCTCGACCATCGTCGACGCGACGGCGCTGCCGCTTCGCGTAGTCCGGCAGGGAGCCATCAGCCTCGAACGCCTGCGCGGCGTGGTTCCCGGCCTCCTTGACGTCGACGGCAACGCCCCCGAAGCTGCTGAAGCTGCTGACGCCGGAACCCGCTGCGCCTGAGCCCGGCTCCGCATGACACCGGAGCGCCAGCACGTCCCCTTCCTCGACGTCGAAGCGACCCCCGTGACGGTGTCCGAGCTGACCGCGGTCCTCAGCACCTACGTGGCCGAGGGCCGGACCCGGATCGTGGTGGGGCACAACCTGCACAGCGTGACGCTGCTGCACTCCGATCCCGCCTTCCGGTCTTTCTACGAGCGCAGCGACGTGGTGCTGATCGACGGCGCGCCGGTGCTCTGGCTCTGGGCCAAGACCGGTGAAGAGGACGACGGCCGGGAACCAGTTATGGACTACCGGCTGGGGTCGACCGACTGGATTCCCGCGCTGGGCAATGTCGCAGGCCTGGAGCGCATTGCAGTCATCGGCGCAGGCGCCGTGGCCAACGCTGGCGCCGTGGCCAAGCTGCGGGAGATCGTCCCCGGGGCGCAGGTCGATGGCATGCCCGGCGAAGGCTGGAACAAGGACGTTGAAGAAACCGCGGTCGAATGGCTTAACCGGTTGCGCCCGCAGCTGGTTCTCCTGGGCCTCGGGATGCCGCTACAGGAACAGGTCCTGGCCCGCCGGCTTGCCTCGCTACCGCCGGCGGTCTACTGCGCCGTCGGCGGCGCCATCGAACAGATTGCCGGTGTGCAGAAGCTTGCGCCGCGCTGGATCGGCCGGCTCGGGCTCGAGTGGGCCTGGCGGCTCATGCTCCACCCGCAGCGCGTGGCCTACCGGGTGTTCGGCGAGCCCTGGGTGCTGCTGGGCCTGCTGCTCCGCCGGCGGCTGCGCCGGCAGCCCTAGCGCTGGCAACCCTAGCGCCTGCGGCGCAGGACGGCTAGAACTTCTGGTCCTCCAGCGGACCGAAGCCCTTGCCGCGGAGCCCGGCGGAAAAGGCGCGGAACCAGTCCGCGAGCCCGCGGAAGTCGCCGCTGCGCAGGAAGTAGCCGAGGTAACCGCCCACATCCGCGATGAAGGACTTGACCCGGAAATGTCGGCGGATCATGTAGCCGCGGTTCCGGTAGTAGAAGTAGCGCTTGAAGGCGGAATCCGGAACGATCACGTGCCACCGTGCACCG
Organism: uncultured Actinomycetota bacterium; assembly: GCA_963722145.1. Lineage (GTDB taxonomy): Bacteria > Actinomycetota > Actinomycetes > Actinomycetales > Micrococcaceae > Arthrobacter. The sequence continues at coordinate 370,759 of CAVRLW010000022.1, forward strand.
AAGACGTGCTTGGTTTCGGAGAAGGCATGCGGGTGGGTGATGGCAGCGGTAGTGACGGTGCCGAAACGGATCCCGGCCTTCCTGAGCCTGAGCGTGAAGTCCACCTCGTCGCCACGGATGAACAGGCGCATGTCCGGCAGGCCGACTTTGAAGAAGACATCGGAGCGGATCAGGGCGCCGTTGAAGAAGTGCCCGTCGCCGGGCAGGAACCCGACCTTTTCCACTTCGGCACGCTCATGCGTGACCTTGCCGTTGAGCCGGAAGAAAAAGGACAGCTGGTCCGGGTGGCCGGGGGCCACCACGAGGGGCACCACTGCGTCCAAGCCGCGTTCCTGCGCCTCGCGCAGCAGCGTGGCCAGGCATTCGGGGTCTGCCGGCTCGGCGTCGTCGTCCATCATCCAGATCCAGTCAGCCCCGCTGGCCACGGCCTTGAGGATGGCCAGCGAGAATCCGCCCGCGCCGCCAAGGTTCGCCTCGGACCGGACATAGTCCACGTTGGCGTGCCGGCCGGCAACGTCCTTCGAAGGGTCGGTGCCGCTGTCGACGAGGCAAATGGACCGCACCGAAGCGGTCTGGTTGTTGATGGCGTCCAACAGGACCGCCAGCTCCCTGGGACGGTTAAACGTCACGGCAGCGGCTGCAACCGAGGGGGTCATCGCGGGGTCCTTTCAGCACGACCGTCAGTGGTTTTCCCGCCGGCGGAGGGCCGTGTGACGCGAAGACAGGTGGCCGTTGGCATTAGTATCTTGACTAGAGTCCACTGTAATACAGCCCTGTCAGGCACTACGCACTGCCTGCCCTGCGCACGGCGACGGAGACGTTTCATTTTTCGAAAGACAGTTCCACAGCAATTGAATCCACCCCATTTCCGCAGCTCACCGGTGCGTCCGCTGCTGCGGAACGTGCTGGCGTGTGGTGCCTGCGCTGACGGTACTTGGTTGGTGGTCTTCCCGTGATCATGTACCTGCTCATGATGCTGACGGCAGCGATCGTGAGCTACACGGCTACATGGGGTGCCCGGCTTGTAGGCAACAAGCTGGAGCTGTATTCCCCGATCCGCAGCCGCGACATGCATTCCACCCCGATCTCCCGGCTCGGCGGCCTCGGCATCTTCGCAGGGGTCCTGGTGGCATTGGTCATGGCGAGCAATTCGTTCTTCGTCAAGGACATCTTCCGGAACAACACGGCGCCCTGGGGAATCCTCGCCGGGGCCGCCGTGATCGTGCTTGTCGGCGTGGCGGACGATCTCCTGGATCTACGGTGGTGGGTCAAGCTGATCGGCCAAAGCGCCGCTGCACTTGTCGTGGCCACCTGGGGTGTCCGGATGACGATCATCCCGTTCATCCCCGAGCCGTTCGTGATTCAGAACGAGGCCGTGAGCATTGTGCTGACGGCGGGGCTGATCGTGACCACGATGAACGCGTTCAACTTCATCGACGGACTGGACGGCCTCGCCGCGGGCGTGGCGATCATCGGGGGAGCGGCGTTCTTCCTCACGGCCTACTGGGTGCACCGGACGGCCGTCCTGCTGGACCGCTCGGATCTGGCCACCCTCCTGACCGCCATCGTGGTGGGCAGCTGCGTCGGCTTCCTGCCGCACAACTGGTTTCCCTCGAAGATCTTCATGGGCGATTCCGGGGCCATGCTGATCGGCCTGCTGATGGCCTCGGCCGGCGTCGTCTCCACCGGCCAGATCAGCTCCGGCCTCTACGACCGGGCCAACGGTATCCCCACCGTCATCCCGATCCTGCTGCCGTTCGCGGTGCTGTTCCTGCCGCTGCTGGACCTGGGCCTGGCGGTGGTGCGGCGGACTGCGCTGGGCCGTTCGCCGTGGTCGGCGGACCGCGGACACCTGCACCACAAGCTCCTGGACATCGGATACTCGCACCGCGGCGCCGTGGTGCTGATGTACCTGTGGACCTGCATCCTGGCCTTCGGCGGCCTCGCCTTCGCGATCTTCCCGTGGCAGATCGTCCTCGCCGTCGATATGGCCGCCGCGGCGATCATGGCCGTGGTGACAGCCTGGCCGTACCTTCGCCAGCGGGGGCCACGACAGATGGCCCGCACGCCCGAGTAGCCCGCGCCGGCATGCCGGAGGAACCTGTTCCGGCACGCTTTTCCGAATAATTTCTATCTAATGTAGAATTCAGGGGCGGTACTTCGCCGCCCACCTTCCAGCGCCAGCCCGACGATTGGGATCTCATGACCTCCAACGCCGAACCCGGACCCGCTTCCGGCAACGGACCCGTTGGTGTCTCCGGCCCCACAAAATCCCTGTGGCTCCGGCTGCTGGCCATCAGCTCCGCCGCCTCCGCCGCCGCCCTGGTGCTGACCGGCATAGCCGCCTTCGTTTTCAACGGCGCCGTGGGATTCTGGTCCTCCCTCTTCGGCGGGCGCTGGTGATGGCGTTCTTCGCCATCAGCCTCGCTGGTGGGCCACTTCGTCGGCCGCAACAATCCCTCCGGAGCCATCGGACTGTTCGTCGCGACGTACTTCGTCAAGGTTGTCGGCTTTGCCGTGGTCCTGTTCGTCATCGGGGCTCCGGACTGGCTGCATGGCCGCTGGTTCCTGATCGGCGCCGTCGTGACCGTGGTGTTTTGGCAGGCGGCTGAAATCTACGGTTTCAGCAAGGCCCGGCTCCAGATTTACAACGACCCCGAAACCCGAAAGGACGGCACCGATGTTTAGCCGCAAAACTGGCCGCAGGCCGGTAGCAGACCAAATAACAAGCCAGCCGCAACACCTAAAACTACAGCCGGCGCGCCCGGTGTATCGACGGACGGCAGCGACGGCGGATACAACGCCGGAATCGCCGTCTTCAGCTACATTATTGGCGGAATCATCGTCTGGAGTTTGATAGGGTGGGGTCTGGATAATCTGTGGGGAACCCGCTGGATTGTGCTCGCAGGCGCTCTGCTTGGAGCTGCGGGAGGGTTCTATCTTTCTCATATGCACGGCCTCACCAGTCACAGAAATTCAGCTGGTGACGAGCAATGCTGCACGTGGCCCGTCCCAGGACGGGAACAGTAATGCCAAATAATTTCACAGGGGGAGAGGCGGGCACAAATGTCGCCGGTCCCCGCCCAACGCCCAATGATGGACACTGCAGAGAGGAAACGCGTTGATCGCGCTTGCGCTCCCGGCCCAAGATTCAGGAAGTTTCACGCCTCCTGGAATTGAAGAAATGCACCTGCCGGCAATCCTGCCGTGGGGTGCGGCCGACGGATTCTCCAAGCAGATGCTGCTGGTAATCCTGTCGGTCGTCATTATCGCTACATTCTTTCTGCTAGCTGCGCGGAAGCAGCAGCTGGTTCCCGGCAAGCTGCAGTTCGCTGGCGAGACCGCCTACGGCTTCGTCCGCAACAGCATCGCCAAGGACATCATCGGCGGCAGAGACTTCATGAAGTACGTCCCGCTGCTGTTCACGCCTGTTCTTCTTCATCCTGGTGAACAACATCTACGGCGCAATCCCGCTGATCCAGCTTCCGAGCTTCTCGCACGTCGGCGGCGCCTACGTGCTCGCGGGCATCGTGTACATCACCTGGATCGCCATCGGCGTCAAGAAGAACGGCCTGAAGTACTTCAAGCTGGCCACCGTTCCGTCCGGAGTCCCGTTCTACATCCTCCCGATCGTCGTTCCGATCGAGATCATCTCCAACTTCCTGGTCCGCCCGGTCACGCACAGCCTCCGTCTGTTCGCCACCATGCTGGCCGGCCACCTGATCGTCATGATCGCCGGTTCGGGCATCGAGTTCCTGGTCATGCAGGAGAACATCCTCCTCAAGGGCACCTCGGTCCTGCGTCCTCGGCGGCGCCATCGCCATGTACATGCTGGAAGCGCTGATCATGGTGCTGCAGGCCTACGTCTTCACGCTGCTGACCGCGATCTACATCGAAGGCGCGCTGCACGCGGACAGCCACTAGGCACCCACAAATCTTCCCCTCGCGGGGATGAAGCAACCCAAACAACCTGCCACATGGATGGCATCTTGAAAGGAAAAAAATGGAAGGTCCACAAGTCCTCAACCTCGTAGGCTACGGTCTGTCCGCAATCGGCGGTGGTATCGGTGTTGGTCTCGTGTTCGCCGCTTACATCAACGGTGTGGCACGTCAGCCGGAAGCCCAGCGCGTCCTGCAGCCGATCGCATTCCTCGGCCTCGCGCTGACTGAAGCCCTCGCCATCCTCGGCCTGGTCTTCGCGTTCGTTCTCTAGTCTAATCAGAACCAAGCGAACATCCAGAACCGAGTAGATAAGGACGGGTGAAATATGAATCAAGCTGATCATCTCAGCCGCCACCGAGGGCGGTACTAACCCTCTGGTTCCCAATCCCTGGGAAATGCTTGTCGTCTTCGCCGGCTTTGCTGTCCTCATGTTCATCGTGGTCAAGTACGTTGTCCCGATGTTCGAGAAGACCTTCGCAGAGCGTGCCGAGGCCATCGAAGGTGGCATCGCCAAGGCCGAAAAGGCCCAGGCCGAGGCCTCCGCTGCACTCGAAGAGTACAAGCAGCAGCTCACGGACGCCCGCGCCGAAGCCAACCGCATCCGCGAGGAAGCCCGTGCCGAAGGCGCCCAGATCCTTGCGGAGCTGAAGGAGAAGGCTGCTGCCGAGTCTGCCCGCATCACCGCGCAGGCCCACGCGCAGATCGAATCCGAGCGCCAGGCGGCCGTTGTGTCGCTGCGCGCGGAGGTCGGCACGCTGGCCACCACGCTGGCAGGCCGCATCGTCGGCGAGGCACTCGAGCGACGACGCAGCGTTCGGCCCGCGTGGTTGACCGCTTCCTGGCAGATCTGGAGAACCAGAACGCAGGTGCAGCTAAGTAATGGCAGGTGTATCGAGCGAATCGCTGGCCGCGGCGCTGGCGGCGCTGGAAGCCAAGCTTCCCACCGCCTCGCTGCAGTTGGCTAAGGAACTCTTCGGAATCCTGGGAACGGTGGACAGCTCGGCTGGCTTGCGCCGCGCCCTGACTGACCCGTCCCGCAGCGGTGACGAAAAGTCGGCGCTGGTCAAGCAGCTCTTCGGCGGGAAAGTCTCCGCTGATGCTGTGGAGATCGCGGGCGGACTGGCCAGCTCGCGCTGGGCATCGGCACGGGATATCGGCGATGCACTCGAGACTCTTGCCGCTTCGGTGGTCATCGCCGTTGCTGAGAACAAGTCGGCCGTCTCTGCCTCCGGGATCACTGGGCTGGAAGCGCTGGAGAACGATCTGTTCTCCTTCAACCAGGCCGTTGAGTCCAGCCACGAGGTCCAGCGTGCTCTGTCCGAGCCGCAGGCCAGCCCGGCCGCCAAGGTGGCCCTCGCCGAGAAGCTCGTACCCGGTGCGAGCGAGGAAGCGAAAGTCCTGATCGGGCAGGCAGTTCGCAGCCCGCGCGGGCTCAAGGTCGACCAGGCTGGTTGCGCCGTTTCGCCGAGCTTGCAGCCAAGCGCCAGCAGCGCTGGATTGCAACGGTCAGCGTCACCCGTCCGCTGACGGAGACGCAGACCAGCCGCCTGCAGGCGGGGCTGAACGCCCTTTACGGGCGCGAGCTCAAGATCAACATGAACGTTGACCCGGCACTGATCGGTGGCATCCGGATCCAGGTGGGTGACGAAGTGGTTGACGCTTCGGTCGTCGCCCGCCTGGGCCAGCTCCAGCGTCAGCTTGCCTGGCCAGCCGGACAAGCACAACCTAACGAAACGAAACCCCGGTCATCGTGAGCAACGATGATCACGAAAACAGGAGAGCAGGGACTGCAGATGGCCGAATTGACCATCAACGCCGACGACGTCCGTAATGCGTTGAACGAGTTCGCGGCGTCCTACGAACCCGGAAACGCAGAGCGCGTAGAGGTCGGCCGTGTAACAACCGCAGGTGACGGCATCGCCCGTGTTGAGGGCCTTCCCTCGGTCATGGCGAACGAGCTGCTTCGCTTCGAAGACGGCACCCTGGGCCTGGCCCAGAACCTCGACGTCCGCGAGATCGGCGTCATCATCCTCGGTGACTTCACCGGATCGAAGAAGGCCAGGAAGTCCACCGCACCGGGCAGGTTCTGTCCGTGCCGGTTGGCGACGCCTTCCTCGGCCGCGTGGTTGACCCGCTGGGCCAGCCCATCGATGACCTCGGCGAGATCAAGGCCGAGACCACCCGTGCCCTGGAACTCCAGGCGCCCGGCGTGACCCAGCGTAAGTCGGTCCACGAGCCGATGCAGACCGGACTCAAGGCTATCGACGCCATGATCCCGATCGGCCGCGGCCAGCGTCAGCTGATCATCGGTGACCGCCAGACCGGCAAGTCCGCCATCGCCATCGACACGATCATCAACCAGAAGGCCAACTGGGCTTCCGGGGATGTCACCAAGCAGGTGCGCTGCATCTACGTGGCCATCGGCCAGAAGGCATCCACGATCGCGGCCGTCCGCCAGACCCTGGAGGACAACGGCGCACTGGAATACACCACCATCGTGGCTTCCCCCGCGTCCGACCCCGCAGGCTTCAAGTACCTGGCACCGTACGCCGGCTCGGCTATCGGCCAGCACTGGATGTACGGCGGCAAGCACGTCCTCATCGTGTTCGATGACCTCTCCAAGCAGGCCGAGGCCTACCGTGCAGTGTCGCTGCTGCTCCGCCGCCCGCCGGGACGCGAAGCCTACCCGGGCGACGTCTTCTACTTGCACTCCCGCCTGCTGGAGCGTTGTGCCAAGCTCTCCGACGAGCTCGGTGCAGGTTCGATGACCGGCCTGCCGCTCATCGAGACCAAGGCAAACGACGTTTCCGCCTACATCCCGACCAACGTGATCTCCATCACCGATGGCCAGATCTTCCTGCAGTCGGACCTCTTCAACGCCAACCAGCGTCCCGCTGTCGACGTCGGTGTGTCCGTCTCCCGCGTTGGTGGCGCCGCCCAGGTCAAGTCCATGAAGAAGGTCTCCGGTACTTTGAAGCTGGAACTGGCCCAGTACCGCGACATGCAGGCCTTCGCCATGTTCGCCTCGGACCTCGACGCCGCATCGCGCCAGCAGCTGACCCGTGGTGCACGCCTGATGGAACTGCTCAAGCAGGGCCAGTACTCGCCGTTCCCGGTCGAGAACCAGGTTGTGTCCATCTGGGCCGGCACCAACGGCCACCTCGACGAGGTTCCGGTTGAGGACATCAACCGCTTCGAGACCGAGTTCCTGGAGCACCTCAAGCACAAGTCCTCCATCCTGACGACGCTGGCCCAGACCAACGTCATGGACGATGACACCGCTGAAGCACTGAAGACCGCGATCGTGGACTTCAAGAAGGGCTTCTTCGGCGAGGGAGACAACCACCTGGTCGGTGCGGGGCACGAGGAGCACGCCGCCATCGGCGAGGACCAGGTCGACCAGGAAAAAATCGTCAAGCAGAAGCGCTAGTTTCGCTGGCAGGGACTGCCGGGACCCGCACGGGTTCCGGCAGTCCCGGCCATCGGGATCTTAGGAAAGGATAAGTATGGGAGCCCAGATCCGGGTCTACCGCCAGAAGATCAGCTCGACGACGTCGATGCGCAAGATCTTCAAGGCGATGGAACTGATCGCTACCTCGCGCATCGGCAAGGCCCGCGCACGCGTAGCAGCTTCACTGCCTTACGCGAACGCGATCACGCGTGCCGTTTCTGCTGTCGCAAGCCAGAGCGAAATCGACCACCCGCTGACCACCGAGCCGGAGCAGATCCGCCGGGCCGCCGTCCTGGTCATCACCTCGGACCGTGGCCTCGCAGGGTCTTACTCGGCGAGCGTGCTCAAGCAGGCGGAAGGCCTCAACGAGCTGCTCCACGCGGAAGGCAAGGAAGTCAAGACGTACCTGGTCGGCCGCAAGGCGCAGGCGTACTTCGACTTCCGGAACCGTCCATACGAGCGCGTCTGGACCGGCAACACGGATGCGCCGGAGTTTGCGACCGCGCGGGAAGTCGGCGAAGCATTGCTGGCTGACTTCGCGACGGACTACGAAGAGGGCGGCGTCGACGAAATCCACGTCGTCTACACCCGCTTCAAGTCCATGGTGACCCAGGAGCCGACGGTCATCCGTCTGCTCCCGCTCGAGGTTGTCGAAGAGCAGGCCGCGTCCGAATCGGACCTGCTGCCCCTCTACGAATTCGAGCCGGAAACGGAGCAGGTTCTCGATGCCCTGCTGCCGCGCTACATCGAATCACGTATCTTCGCCGCCATGTTGCAGGCAGCAGCTTCCGAGCTCGCAGCCCGCCAGCGGGCGATGAAGTCCGCCGGCGACAACGCCACGGATCTCATCAAGAAGTACACGCGTCTGCGCAACACTGCCCGCCAGGCTGAAATTACGCAGGAGCTTTCCGAAATCGTTGCCGGTGCCGACGCGTTGTCCGCGTCCTAGCCAGCACGGGCCCGGATCCAGCTGTACCTGCACCAAAGAATAAACTTAACCCCCACGCCATCTACTGAGTGAAGTGAGAGAGATGACTGCCACTGCTACCGAACACGTAGCCGCAACGTCCGGTGCTACCGGCCGTATTGCACGTGTTATTGGCCCGGTTGTCGACGTCGAATTCCCGGCTGACGCAATCCCCTCGATTTACAACGCACTCACCACCGAGATTACTCTCAACGGTGAGACCAAGACCATCACGTTCGAGGTTGCCCTGCACCTGGGTGACAACCTCATCCGCGCCATCTCCCTGCAGGCCACCGACGGACTCGTCCGCGGCACCAACGTGGTGGACACCGGCGCCCCCATCACCGTGCCCGTCGGCGACGGCGTCAAGGGCCACATCTTCAACGTCCTCGGGCAAGCCGCTGGACGTCGACGAGTCGGAATCCAGGCTCACCGAGCGCTGGCCGATCCACCGCAAGGCTCCCGCCTTCGCGACGCTGGAAGGCTCCACCGAGATGCTGGAAACCGGCATCAAGGTCATCGACCTTCTCACCCCGTACATCAAGGGTGGCAAGATCGGCCTGTTCGGCGGTGCCGGTGTCGGCAAGACCGTGCTGATCCAGGAAATGATCACCCGTGTTGCCCGCAACTTCGGTGGCACCTCGGTGTTCGCCGGTGTCGGCGAGCGTACCCGTGAAGGCAACGACCTCTGGGTTGAAATGGAAGAGGCAGGCGTCCTCAAGGACACCGCCCTTGTGTTCGGCCAGATGGATGAGCCGCCGGGAACGCGTCTGCGCGTGGCACTGTCCGCCCTGACCATGGCGGAGTACTTCCGCGATGTGCAGAACCAGGACGTGCTGCTCTTCATCGACAACATCTTCCGCTTCACCCAGGCAGGCTCCGAGGTTTCCACCCTCCTCGGCCGCATGCCGTCGGCCGTGGGCTACCAGCCCAACCTGGCTGACGAGATGGGTCTCCTCCAGGAGCGCATCACGTCCACCAAGGGCCACTCCATCACCTCGATGCAGGCCATCTACGTTCCCGCAGATGACTACACCGACCCGGCTCCGGCCACGACCTTCGCACACCTCGACGCGACCACGGAACTTTCCCGTGAAATCGCCTCCCGTGGTCTGTACCCGGCCGTTGACCCGCTGACGTCGACCTCCCGCATCCTGGATCCGCAGTACATCGGCACAGGACCACTACAACACGGCCGTCCGCGTCAAGCAGATCCTGCAGAAGAACAAGGAACTTCAGGACATCATCGCCATCCTCGGCGTTGACGAACTCTCTGAAGAAGACAAGATCGTCGTGTCGCGTGCACGCCGCATCCAGCAGTTCCTCTCGCAGAACACCTACACCGCCAAGCAGTTCACCGGCGTCGAGGGCTCCACCGTGTCCATCAAGGACACCGTTGAAGGCTTCACCGCGATCTGCGACGGCGAGCTCGACCACATTGCAGAGCAGGCGTTCTTCAACGTCGGCGGCCTGGACGACGTCGAGCGCCAGTGGGCCAAGATCCAGGAACAGACCAAGTAATATGGCTGAGCTTGAGGTTGAGATTGTCGCAGCGGATCACTTCGTGTGGTCCGGAGCGGCCAAGATGGTCAAGGCCCGCACCAGCGATGGTGAAATCGGAATCCTGCCCGGCCACTCGCCCCTGCTGGCGATTCTGGCCGAAGGTGAACTGGCAATCGAGCCGGTGTCCGGTGACCGCATCTGCTGTAGCTGTCGACGGCGGATTCTTCTCCGTCGACAACAACCGGGTGGTCATTGTTGCTGACAACGCCCAAATGGGCGAAGCGGCTACTGCGGGGATCCGCTAGCACGACCTTGATGAACGATATTGGTTTGCCGTTCATCGTCCTGGCAACTGCGTTTGCGTTGCTGGTATTTGCACTGTGCCTCATCGGGGGTGCGCCGCTTCAATCTGCGGCGCGCCCTCGGCACGGTGGACGCCTCCATTTGCACGGCTGGAAAACAGCTGGCAGATGGGGGTTTGTCGTTATCAGGACAACGACCTCGAGTGGTTCCGCCTGGTCTCACTGAGCGTCCGTCCCAAGCACACCTTCCGGCGCAGCTCGCTGGAGCTGCTGGGCCGGCGCAAGCCCACCGAATCCGAGCTCCTCAAGGTCCAGCCCGACGCCGTGATCGTGGAGCTCCGCTACGAGGGGCAGCAGGTCCTTCTCGCGATGCGCTTCGATGCCTATACAGGGCTGTCCTCCTGGCTTGAGGCCGGACCGGTCATCGGCGTCGGCACCTGGCGCTAGCCCCGGTGGACTATCTTGACGGCCTCCGCCTGGTCGACGGCCCGGTTGTGTGGCTCGCGTGGGCCGCCGGTGCGGCGGGCCTGGCCTACCTCCTCTGGCACGCCGCCGTCCGGCACACGGGAGTCCGGCACCCCGCTTTTCGGCAAACCGGGCGTCGCCCACCCTTTGTGGCCGTCGTCGCCGTGGCTGCCGTGACCCTGCTCGCCGCGGCTGCTCGTCGCGGCCGTTCACTGGTTCCTGATCTACGCCATCACGGTCTTCCCCGCCGAACTGCCGGGGGAGACCCTCGCCTGGTCCGTTGCCGCCGTCGTCGCCCTGCTCCTGTGGCTCATGCGCCTGCTTGGTCTCTGGGGCCGCGGCCGCGGCCGCACTAATCTCAGCCGGGCCAATCTCAGCCGCACCAAACGCTGGCGCTCAAGCGCCGCAGCCACGGCCGCCTTCCTGGCTGTCGTCGCGCTTTCCGCCGTCCAGATCAACGTCTACTTCGGCCTGAACCACACCGTGGGCGATCTCACGGGAACGGCTGTAGCCCGGATCCAGCCGCTGGAGACCGGGCTGACGCGCGCCGCCGGCGGACCTGCCGCGACCGGGCTCGCCCACTGGAAGGCACCCGCCGGCCTTCCCCGACGGCGTCATCCGCAAGGCGGTCATCCCCGGCACGGTCTCCGGCTTCCAGAGCCGGGACGCCTACGTCTACCTCCCGCCGGCCTACCAGAGTTCCCCGCGGCCCGCGCTGCCGGTGCTGGTCCTCTTTTCCGGCCAGCCGGGCAGCCCCGCCGACTGGCTGACCGGCGGCGCGCTACGAAGCCGGCTGGACCGGTTCGCCGCAGCAGCACGGCGGGGTGGCGCCCGTGGCGGTGGTGGTCGACCCCAACGGCTCGCCGTCGGGAAACACCCTGTGCCTGGACAGCCGGATCGCCCAGGCGGACACCTTCCTGGCGCGGGACGTGCCGGACTGGATCAACCGCACGCTCGACGTCGACCCGAATCCCCGGCAGTGGGCCGCGGGCGGCTTCTCCTTCGGCGGCACGTGCGCCATGCAGATGGTGACCAGGCATCCCGACGTCTACAGCGCGGCGCTGGCCTTCTCCAGCGAGGCAGGAACCGGCCCTCGCGAAGGAGCGCGCGAAGACCATCGAGGCCTCCTTCGGCGGCGACACCGAGGCCTTCGACCGGCTGACCCCGCTGCGCGCCATGGCGGAACAACCGCTTCGACGGCCACGGCGTCTACTTCGCCGCCGGAGACCACGACCCGGAATTCACCGGCTACATGGACGTGCTCTCCGACGCCGCGCGCCGCGCCGGGTTCACGGTCGAAACACACCGGATCGCCAATGCGGGCCACTCCTGGGAGACGGCATCCAGCGGCCTGCCCGGCGGCCTGGACTTCCTGGCCCGGCGCTGGGGGATCCCGCCATGAGCCAGGCCAGTACCGGCAGCACGCGGACCGGGGCGGGCCCGCGGCCGGAGGGGCCGCCGCTGCTGGGCGTCTGGCGGCAGGGCACGCGCCGGACACTGGCGCACTTCCGCGCCGTACCCTTCACTCTCGCGGTCCTCGCGGTCTTCCTGGTGGTCGGGGCCGTCACGGGCAGCTTCCTGTCCGGGCCGCCGAACGCCCTGCTGCCCATCGCCTCCGTCAGCGCGCCGGGGCTGAGGGCGGGGCACTGGTGGTCGCTGTTCACCTCAATGTTCTTCGCCACCAATCTGCTGGCCTACCTCGCGGCCTCACTGATGATCCTCCTGCTGCTGGGCCTCGCCGAACGGCATCTGGGCACGCTGCGGACGGCCGTGTTCTTCTTTGCGGGCCAGTTCGCGGCCGTGACGCTGTTCCTGCTGATCACCCAGCTGGCCCGCTATGTCGGCGACGGCTGGCTCGGCCTCATGGTCAATGCCCGGCTGATCGGCCCGTACGCCGCTGTCCTGGCCGTGGCGCTGGCCGCCAGCGGGCTGCTGCCCACGCTGTGGCAGCGGCGGCTGCGGACCGCCGTCGTGTCCGTGTCCCTGCTGCTGGTGCTGTACGTGGGGCATGCCGGAGACCGTCGTCGGGCTCGCCGGGGCACTGGCCGGCCTGGCCGCCGGCTGGTGGATCCAGGGCGACCGGGGGACACTGCACCGGCACCGCTCCACGGGACGCGAAACGCGCAACCTGCTGGCCCTCACGGTCGCGATCTTCGCCGTGGGACCGATCCTCACCGCCGCTGTCAGCAGCCCCACCGGGCCGCTGGCCCTGCTGCGCGACGTCGTGCTGAACCCGCTGCCCACGCTGAGCCAGCTGGAGCAAAACTGCGGCGGGACGGTTGACGTCAGCTGCCTGGAGGCCGGCCGGGCCGGATTCGCCGGGCCGCTGGGCCTCGCGCTGGCCGTGGTCCCGGTGGTCCTGCTGCTGATCTGCGCGGACGGCATGCGCCACGGCCGCCGCCTGGCCCTGCGGATCGCCATCATCGTCCAGCTCGGCGTGACGGCCCTGGCCGCCGTCTACCTGGCCCTGTTCGCCCGCATTCCGCACTACCCCAACCGGCCGCACACGGCCGTGATGGGCTCCGGGTTCGTCCACGTCCTGCCGCTCGTGGCCGTTCCGCTGCTGCTCGTAGTGCTGCTCTGGCTCAACCGCCGGCAGTTCCGGGTGGAGACGAGCTCCGCGGGCCCGGCGGATCCTGGGCCTTGTGGTCGGCGGCACGTGGCTGGGGCTCGCCGGGGCCTATACCGTGGCGTGGCTGGCCGCCGGCGGGATGGACCGCGACGGCGGACTGCTGGGCCTCGCGGCGGAACTCGCCCGGCAGTACCTGCCGCTGCCCATTCCGGGCGTCTACAGCCGGCTCTTCCAGAACCGCATACGCCGTCGAGTCCTTTCTGTTCGCCTATGCCGGCATCATCTTCTGGGGAGTGGCCCTGGCAGCCGTCTGGCTGGTCCTGCGGCGGCGGCTGCACGGCACCGACGCCGGCGCGGGCGACCGGGACACGGCCCGCGACCTCATCCGCCAGGGCGGGGATTCGCTGTCCTGGATGGCGCTCTGGGAACCGAACAAGTACTGGTTCACGCCGGACCGGCGCGGCGGAGTGGCCTATCAGCAGCACGGCAACGTGGCCCTGACGCTGGCGGGGCCGTTCGGGCCGCGCTGCCCTGCACGAGGAGACCGCGGCGGGCTTCATGCGCTACTGCGCCGAGCACGCCCTGATCCCGTGCTTCTACTCCTGCACCGCCGAGCTCTGGCCGATGCTCCGGGCCCGCGGGTTCCGCCGCGTGGCCGTGGCCCAGGAAACCCGGCTCGCCGTGCGCGAACTCGAGTTCAAGGGCAAGGAATGGCAGAACGTCCGCACCGCCCTGAACCGTGCCGCGAAAACCGGGCGTCGCGGCCGTGTGGGGGCGCTACAGCGACTTCCCGGCCCCGCTGCGGGCCCAGCTGAGCGAGGTCTCCGAGGAATGGGCGGCGCAAAAGCACGTGCCGGAGATGGGCTTCACGCTCGGCGGCATCGACGAGCTCGACGACGACGAGGTGCTGTGCTGCCTGGCGGTGGACGCCGAGGGACAGGTGCAGGGGGTCACGAGCTGGCTGCCGGTTTACGAGGACGGACAGCTGGTGAGCTGGACGCTGGACTTCATGCGCCGGCGCGGAGACGCCTTCCCCGGCGTCATGGAGTTCCTCATTGCCTCCGCCGTGCTGGAGCTCAAGCGCACGGTCGAGGTGATCTCCCTGTCCGGCTCGCCACTGGCGAAGGACCGTGCCGGAGACGAGGCGGCCGGGCGCAGCGATGCCGGAACCGCTTCCGGAAACGCTGCCGGAAACGCTTCCGGGGGCAGCGCCTCCGGACAGAGGGGCTGGCCGGAATCCTGGACGTGGTGGGCCGGGCCCTGGAACCCGTCTACGGCTTCCGCTCGCTGGCAACTTTCAAATCGCGCTTTAAACCGGACTACCGCACGCTTTATCTTTATTACCAGGATCCGTTGCAATTGCCCGCCATGGGCCGGGCCCTGAGCCGCGCATATCTTCCCGGGTTGTCCGTACGGCAGAGTGCACGGCTGCTGCGCACCCTGGTGCGTTAGCCGGCGCGGTGCGCGGGTTATTGCGGGGCGCGCCCGCCGCGGATCCGGGTCCTGCCGCAGACCGATTCGCGCGGCCGTGCAATTCGGCTGAACAATGCGTGCCTGGCAAAGCGGAGGAGCTGAAACGCCGTGCGCCAACAATGCACAAAAAAATGATCCCCGGCACAAATGCCGGGGATCATTTTGTTGCCGGAAATGCCGCTAAAGCACTTCCCTGACGGGAGACTAGACCAGCGTTACGCCGGTAGCCTGGGGGCCCTTGGCGCCCTGGCCGATCTCGAACTGAACGCGCTGGTTCTCGTCGAGGGTCTTGAAGCCGCCGGTCTGGATCTCGGAGTAGTGAACGAAGACATCGCCATCGGAGTCATCCGGGGTGATGAAGCCGAAGCCCTTTTCAGCGTTGAACCACTTGACGGTTCCCTGTGCCATTTGTTTCTCCTCATTGTGGATCTTGATTAAGTCCGGCGCACTTCGCGCCGAACTTGGTCACTCTGCGAGAAGAACCTTTGGCGTCGGATCCGGATTACCCGGACCGTGGCTGCAGGAGCTTCACGCTCGCAACATGTCTTGCGAGCATGAAATAACACCTACACAAAGACTTGTATAAGAATTTCATGACACTTGCGTCAGGTCAACGGGCGAACGGGAGAAATGCATAAATTTTGTGCAAAGAACCGCTTAACGCGAATCGCCGCCGCGGAAAGGCTGCCGCAGGGCGCTTAGAAGAGCCTGGATTCGCTGTCGTCAACGCCGCGCATGGCGTCGTAGTCCAGGGTCACGCAGTCAATTCCGCGGTCCTTGGCGAGGACCTTGGCCTGCGGCTTGATCTGCTGGGCGGCGAAGATTCCCCGGACCGGAGCCAGCAGCGGGTCCCGGTTGAGCAGTTCCAGGTACCGGGTGAGCTGCTCGACGCCGTCGATGTCGCCTCGCCGCTTGAGCTCAATGGCCACGGTGGCGCCATCCGCGTCCCGGGCCAGGATGTCCACGGGGCCGATCGCGGTGAAGTACTCGCGGCGGATCAGCGAGAACCCGGTGCCGAGCAGTTCGATCTGGTCGGCCAGGAGCCGCTGCAGGTCCGCCTCGACGCCGTCCTTGATCAGGCCGGGGTCCTGGCCGAGTTCATGGGACGTGTCGTGCAGCTGCTCATGGATATTGATGATGAGCCGGTCATCGGTCTTGGCGGACTGGACCGTCCACTGCTCGACCACGCCGACCTCGACGTCGACCTCATCCGGGGTGGAGACCCGCAAGGACGCAGGAGGGCTCATCCAGTTCAGGGGTTTGTAGGATCCGCCGTCGGAATGGACCAAGACGGAGCCGTCGGCCTTGACCAGCAGCAGCCTGGTGGCCAGCGGGAGATGGGCTTTGAGGCGGCCGACGTAATCAACGGAGCAGCGGGCTATGACTAAACGCACCCGGTCCACTCTACCGTCTGCGCGGCGGTCCCCGGCTGTAGCGGGGCCACGGCCGCCTGCCCTTCGGTCCGGCGCGGCGGTGCCTGCGGTGACGCAAAGAGCTGACGCAAAGAGGTGACGCAAAGAGCTGACGCAAAGACTGGCAGCCGGGCTGGGGCAGAATGGAGCCATGCCCCGTTCCAACCGCCCCCGCCGCGCCGTTCTGCAAGGACAGGCTCTGGCAAGGGCGCAGCGCCCGGAAAGAGCAAAGCCGCCGGAGCCAAGCGCGGCCCGGCGCCGGAGCTGGACCTGGAGCGCGCCCGCTCAGGTTTCGCCCGACGGGAGAGCGCCCCGGACGGCGAATGGATGGTCCGCCCCATCACCGCGAGCCGTGCCGAGAAGACCTACATCTGCCCGGGCTGCTCCACCGCGGTGCTGCCCGGGGATCGCCCACCTCGTGGTCTGGTCCGAGGATCACCTCTTCGGCGCCGCCGCGGGCCTCGCCGAGCGGCGCCACTGGCACACGCAACTGCTGGACCTCGCGGACTTACCGGTATCGCTAACCGGGCTATCGCTAAGCTGGACAGCATGACCTTTGATCCCGGCGTCGTACGTCTTCACCCAGCCGTCTGCGCCAACCGCCATCCGCGCTTCCACCGTCCTTCCGGCCCACCGCGAGAACGTCGAGCTCCGCACCGTCGGACGGACACCGGCTGGTGGGCGAGCTCGCGCGTCCCGGAATCCGGCGAGATCAAGGCAACCCTCATCACGCTGCACCCGCTGCCGACGCACGGCGGCTTCATGGATTCGCACGTCTACCGCAAGGCCTCCTACCGGCTGCCGGCCCTCGCCGGAATCGCCGTGCTGCGCTTCAACACCCGCGGCACGTCATCGCCGCGGGGGACCAGCGGGGGAGCCTTCGAGGAGGGCATCGGCGAACGTCTCGACGTCGAGGCGGCCGTGCAGTTCGCCGTGGACCGCGGCCTGCCGAACCGCTGGCTCGTGGGCTGGTCCTTCGGCACCGAGCTTGCCCTCATGTACGGCGCCACTGAGCCCGTCGCCTCGGAGATCGAGGGGGCTATCCTGCTCTCGCCGCCGCTGCACCGGGCCACGGACGTGCACCTGAAGGAGTGGGCGCAGGCGGGCAAACCGCTGAAGGTGCTGGTTCCCGAGCATGACGATTACCTCCAGCCGGGGCCGCGGCCGCGAGGTTCGCGCGTCGTGCCGCAGGCCCGGGTCATGGGGGTCGACGGCGCCAAGCACCTGTGGGTGGGGGAGAAGTACGCCGGCCGGGTGCTCAACGAGATCGTGGACGAGGTCATCCCAGGCAGCGCCGGAACTGGAAATGCCGGAACCGTGCTGCCGCAGGAATGGGACGGACCGGTCGCCACGGCGCACGCCTGAGCCGCCGGCCCGAAACGGGAAACCGGTTAGCGGCTGTCCTGGCGGGCGATGAAGATCTCCTTGACCAGCAGCATGATCGCGGCCGCGGTGGGGATGGCGATCAGGGCCCCGAGCACGCCGAGCAGGCTGCCGCCGGCGATCACCGAGATGACGGCGACGGCGCCGGGCACCGCCACGGCCTTCTGCATGATCCGCGGGGAGATGAAGTAGGCCTCGAACTGGAGGTAGGCGAAGTAGCAGATGGCAAAGACAACGCGCCGTCTGCCAGCCTGCGGTCAGTGCGACGATGCGTCACCAGGAACGCCGGCAATCATGCCGCCCACCAGCGGGATGAACGCCAGCAGGGCCACCACGAACGCCAGCAGCATGGCGAACGGCACGCCGATGATCGACATCACGATGAAGGCGAAGGTGGCGTTCAGCAGGGCGACGACGGCCTGGCCGATCACGTAGTTGCCCACCGAACCCGGTGATTTCCTCGGACAGGGCCTCAACCCGGGGCCGGCGCGAGCGCGGTGCCAGCCGGTAGCCCCACTTCTTCATGGCGGGCAGGGCGGCGAGGAAGTACAGGCTCAGGACCAGCACGATCAGGGCGCCGAAGAGCCCGTTGGCCACGGTGGAGCCGAAGCCGACAACGCCGCCGAAGATGCCGCCCATGGCCTCCGGGTCGTTGACGAACTTCTCCAGCTCCTGGCGTGATGCGGTCCCGGACGCCGAACTGGCTGTCAACGCTGCGGAAGAAGTCCGAGTCGATGAAGTCCTGGACCCAGCTTGGGCGCCTGCTGCACGATCTGCGGTCACCTGCTGCACGATCGTGGGGATCAGGGTGGCGAAGAACGCGGCGACTGCCAGTGCCAGGGTGGAGACGGCGACAAGAGGATGCCGGCGGCCCGGGGGACATTCCTGCGCTCGAGCCAGCGCACCACCGGGTCCAGCCCCAGGGTGATGAAGAGCGCCGTGACGATCCACAGGAGCAGCTGCGTCGTGTTGGAGCCGATCCAGTAGACCAGCAGCGCCACGCCGACGCCGACCGTGCCCATGAAGCCCACGTACAGGGGGTGCTGGGAGGACATCCGGGGGCCGGGATTGCCGAAGCGGGTGCCCGTCTCGGTCTCCGGGCGTCGTGTCCTCCTGCTCCGGGGGCATCTCGAAGCGGAGTCGCGGCTGGGCTCCCGGAAGGGGCTGGCGCAGGCGGCGGGCCATCGAGACAAAAGGACATTCGCCGCGGCATCCGAGGGCGGGAGGTGTGGGCCGGGGATGGAGACGGCTCCTGCGGGACCGAGTTCCTGGCTGCCGGATTCCTGGCTTTCTTCTTGTCCGGCGGGGGACGAATCCGTATGTTCAGTCACTGCGTTGAATGCCCTTATATTCTCTGTTTCGGCGCCACTGCGGCGGCGCTGGTGTGATGATCACCGCAAACACTATCAGCAGGCTTGTCAGCGCAAGGGCTGGGGCTCCGGCGGAGAAGCCGCGGACGGGGGTATGACGGACCGCCGATCTGACTCGCGGGTAACAAAATGGTTACTATTGAAGCTAAGTGTCCGCTGATGATAGGTAGTATTTTGCGTTTCAAGACTGCAGTTGCACTGGTGCTGCTCGGCCTCCTGACACTGCTGGCCGGAATCGGCCAGAAGACATTCTGGGCTCCCGCCGGAGACGATCACGGCCACCGCTCCGACGGGTACCGCGCCGCGCCGCTGACCGTCTTCGACGAGAAGCTGAGGACGCTGCACGCCGGCACCGTGAAGATCAACGTCAAGGGTGAAGGGCAGCTTCATGCTGGCCGCCGGCCGGCCGGACGACGTCGACGCCTGGGTGGGCAAGACGGCACACAACACTGTCTCCGGTGTCTCCGAGGACGGCAAGGCGCTGCAGCTGACGCATACTGACGGCGAAGCGACCGCGCCCTCGCCTGCCGGGTCGGACCTTTGGGTCACCACGGAGAACGCCAGCGGCGAACTGAACTACTCACTGGAACGCGCCGGCCGACGGCGAGTGGTCGCTCCTGCTCGCGGCGGACGGCACCAAGCCGGCCCCGAGCTCGATCACCATGACTTTCCCGAACGACACCTCCACGCCGTGGGCCATTCCGCTCATGGTGCTCGGCGGCCTGCTGATCATGGCCGGCGCGGCGCTGCTGGTCCTCAAGCCCAAGTCCGGCAACCGGACAGGCACCAGGACCGGCAACGGGACTGACGGCGGCGACTGACGGCGGCGGCGGCAGCGCCGGCGACAGCTCGGGCGACAGCGCCGTTCGCCCGCCGCGCGCAGGCCAAGGCCGCCGCACGCCGCGCGGGACAGCGGTTCGACGGCAAGCACGCAGCAGCCTGCCGCGCCCGAGAACTCAGCACCGGAGAAAACAGCGCCGGAGCAGCAGCAGGGCTCCGGCACGGCGCGTCGTTCCGGCGTCTGGTCGTGGCCGTGCTGACAGCCGCCGCCGTCGCCGGCAGCGGCAGTGGCGGCCCAGGCCAGCCAGACCCCCGCGCCGTCGCCCAGCGCTCCGGCCGCCAGCTCCGGCCACCGCAGCGCGACCCCGGCAGCCGTGAAGCAGACCGGCGATGCGCCGGTGCTGCTGGATGCCCAGTTCCGCCGCATCCTGGAACAGGTTGCCAGTGCGGTCGATGCCGGAGACGCCGCCAAGGACGCCGCCAAGCTGGAGCCGCGCGTGGCGAAGTCCGAGCTCGAGGTCCGCACGCAGAACTACAAGATCCGCTCCCAGGTCGGCTCGTACGAGGCCCGCATGCCGGTCCGTGCCACGAAGCTGCTGACCACGGTGGTCACCAAGCAAGCGCAGCTGGCCCCGCTCGGTCATGGCCGTCACGCAGGGCGAGGGCAACGTCGTCCCGCAGCTGCTGACCCTGACCCAGGCCTCCCCGCGGGAGAACTACAAGCTGGTCCTCACCACGCCGCTGCAGCCGGGTACCACCTTCCCGGCGATCGCCCGGGCCGGCACGGAGACGCTGGCGCCCGCGGACAAGACCGGACTCCTCTACAGCGGCGAGGAAGCGCTCGCCGGCCTCGGCGACCGCCTGACCACCGCCGACTCCGCCTTCAAGGACAAGCTCGTCGAGGGCCAGTCCTCCCCGTACATCGCGGACACCCTCGCCTACCAGGCCGACGTCGTCAATTCCGGCGTCAACGGCACCTTCGCCTTCACCCACAAGGTGGTCCCGGAGAACACTGTGGTGTTCCGGACCGCCGACGGCGGGGCGCTGGTCCTGGGACGCCTGAACTTCGCGTTCGACGGCACTCCGAAGGCCGCAGGGGACAAGCTGACGATCGGCGACGACGCGGCGGCCCTGGCCGGCGGCAAGGAGACCAGCACCGGCATGGTGCTGAACTTCGCCGAGTCGGTGGCCGTCTACATCCCGCCGGCCGGTTCCAAGGATCCGATGAAGCTCGTGGCCGCCACCCGCGGCCTCGTGGGGGCCGGCTTCAAGTAGGGCCTGCCAGCCGGCAAGGCCCGGCACTGGTGGCCCGCCGGGCAGTGGCACTTCGGGGCCAATGGCTAGAGTGGAGCTATGACTTCGCCAGCTTCCCGCCCGGTCCCGCCAGCTGCCGCCAGCCCGCTGAACCTGCGGGGCGCCGTCGATCTCTCCGCCTTGAAACAGCGGCCGGCAGCGCCCGCCGCCGGCCGCCCCCGGCCGCGGCCCGCGGCCCGGCGGGTTCCGCCGCGGCCCGCCGCCGGCAACGGCGCCGCCGACCACTCCGGCCGGCCGCTGCGCGTGGACGTGACCGAGGGCAACTTCCAGGAGCTCGTGGAGCTCTCGGCCCAGGTTCCCGTGGTGATCGCCCTCTGGGCCTCCTACTCGCCCGGCTCCGGCCGAACTGGTGGACGTCCTCGAACGGCATCGTGGACAGCTATGACGGCCGGCTGGTCCTCGGCGCCGCGGACATCGACGTCTTCCCGCAGCTTGCCCAGGCCTTCCAGGTGCAGGCCGTTCCGACCGCCGTCGCCGTCGTCAAGGGCCAGCCCGTGCCGCTCTTCCAGGGCGGCGCGGAGGAACAGCAGGTCCGCAGCCTGTTCGACGAACTGCTCAAGGTCGCCGCCGCCAACGGCGTGACCGGACGGATCGGCGCCGGCGGACCCGGCGGCGGCGGAGCCCGAGGCCCCGCCGCTGCCGCCGCTGCACCAGGCAGGCGTTCGACGCGATCGAGGCCGGGGACTACGCGGCCGCGGCCGCCGCCTACCGGCAGGCCCTGCTCGAAATGCCCGCCGACGCCGAGGCCAAGGCCGGCCTGGCGCAGGTGGAGCTGATGGCGCCGGCTGCAGCCGCTCTCCGGGCCGCGGACACCGATGCGCTGCGCCAGCTCGCCGCCGACGAGCCGGACAACCTCGAGGCCCAGCTCGGCGTCGCGGACCTGGACATCGCCGGCGGCCACATCGAGGACGGCCTCGGCCGGATCGTGGCGTTCATCGGCCGGAACTTCGGCCCGGAACGGGAGACCGCCCGGGTCCGGCTGCTGGAACTCTTCGACGTCGTCGGCACCGGCGACGACCGCGTCGCCAAGGCCCGCCAGGACCTGGCCCGGGTGCTGTTCTAGTGGGATCCGCCCTCTTCACGCCGCTGGAACTGCGCTCCCTGCAGCTGCAGCACCGCGGCTGGGTGTCCCCGATGTGCCAGTACAGCTGCGAGCCCGGAGACCGGCGAAGGGCGTGCCCACCGACTGGCACCTGATGCATCTGGGCTCCTTCGCCACCGGCGGGAGCGGCCCTGATCCTCACCGAGGCCAGCTGCCGTGAACGCCGCCGGACGGATCAGCCCCCGGGACGCCGGCCTCTACAACGACGAGCAGGCGGCGGCCTGGGAACGGATCACCTCCTTCGTGCACCGCCACGGCACGGCGGAGACCAAGATCGGCACCCAGCTGGCGCACGCCGGCCGGAAGGCGTCGTCCTACTGGCCGTTCTCCGGCAAGAAGGGCAGCGTGCCGGCCTCCGACGGCGGCTGGGACACCGTGGGTCCCGGCACCGGCGCCTTCGACGGCTACGCGCCGCCCTCGGCGCATGACGGAAGAGCAGATCGACGGCGTGATCGCCGATTTCGCCGCCGCCGCCGTGCGGGCCGTCGACGCCGGGTTCGACACGATCGAAATCCACGGCGCCCACGGCTACCTGCTGCACCAGTTCCAGAGCCCGCTCGTCAACGACCGCACGGACCGCTGGGGCGGCGACGAGGCCGGCCGGAACCGGCTGACCCTCGCCGTGGTGGACGCCGTGCGCGACGTCATTCCCGACTCCATGCCGCTGCTGCTGCGGATCTCGGCCTCGGACTGGGCCGAGGGCGGGATCGACGCCGAGGCCTCGGTCCGGATGGCCAGGGCGGCCGCGGAACACGGAGTGGACCTGGTGGACGTTTCCAGCGGCGGCGCCGTTGCCCACCAGCAGATTCCCGTGGGACCCGGCTACCAGACCGGCTTCGCCGCCCGGATCCGGCGCGAAACCGGGGTCAGGACCGGCACCGTGGGACTGCTGACCTCGGCCGGCCAGGCCGAGCACGCCGTCGCCACCGGCCAGGCCGACGGCGTCTTCATCGCCCGTGCCGCGCTGCGGGATCCGCACTGGTGGCTGCGGGCCGCGTTCGAACTCGGCCATGACCTGGCGTGGCCGCCGCAGTACGAACGCGCCATTCCCCGCCACTCGTTCTAGGACGCTTCCCGCAGCGGGAACCGGTCCGCCGGCGAGGACGTACGCCTTGCGGACGATCCTCTCCGCGCCGGCGGAGCGGTTAGTCTGGCGTCATGACTTTCCAGCCCGCATCCGGCTGCCCCCGGACCGGCCGTCGCCGCCGGTTCCCGCCCTGTCCCTGCGCGGCCTCGCCAAGCGCTTCGGCGACAAGATCGCCGTCGACGGCATCAGCCTGGACGTCCCGGCGGGATCCTTCTACGGGATCGTCGGCCCGAACGGCGCCGGCAAGACCACCACGCTGTCCATGGCCACGGGCCTGCTGCGGCCCGATTTCGGCACGGCGTTGGTCCACGGCGTCGACGTCTGGCAGCAGCCGCTGGAGGCCAAGAAGCTGATGGGGATCCTGCCCGACGGCGTCCGGCTCTTCGACCGGCTGACCGGCGAGCAGCTGGTCACCTACGCCGGCCTGCTGCGCGGGATGGACCGGGACATGGTGGCCGTCGCGGGTGGCGGAGCTGCTCGCGGCACTGGACCTGGGCAATGACGCCGGCACGCTGGTGGTGGACTACTCCGCCGGCATGACCAAGAAGATCGCGCTCGCCTCGGCGCTGATCCACGCACCCCGGCTGCTGGTCCTGGACGAGCCGTTCGAATCGGTGGATCCCGTCTCCGCGGCGAACATCCGCGACATCCTGGACCGCTACGTTGCCTCCGGCGGAACCGTCATCGTCTCCAGCCACGTCATGGACCTGGTCCAGCGCATGTGCGACCACGTCGCCGTCGTCGCCGGCGGCCGGGTCCTCGCCGCCGGGACGGTGGAGGAGGTCCGCGCCGGGGCCAGCCTCGAGGACCGCTTCGTGCAGCTGGTGGGCGGCCGGAACCACACGGAGGGGCTGGAATGGTTGCGCACCTTCTGAGGCTCAAGCTGACCCTGCTGCGCAACAGCGTCCGGCGCAGCCCCTGGCAGCTGGTGGGCCTCGGCATCGGCGCCCTGTACGCGCTGGGGATTGTGGGTGCTCTGCGTCGCCGGGCTGTTCGTTCCTGCGCGGCGCAGGAGCTCGAACTCGCCCAGACCGTGGTGGTGCTGGGCGGCGCGGCGGCACTCCTGGGCTGGGCCGTCATCCCGGTCGCGGTCTCCGCCGCCGACATGACCCTGGACCCTGCCCGCTTCACCACCTTCGCCGTGCCCATGCCGCAGCTGCTGGCCGGGCTGGCGCTGGGCGGGCTGATCGGCATACCCGGGCCTGGCGACCTCCCTCGTGGCGCTCGCCACGGTGGGCACCTGGTCCCGCAGCCTGCCGGCAGCGGCCGGCGCCCTCGTGGGCGCCGTGCTCGGCGTGCTGAGCTGCGTCGTGCTGTCCAAGGTCGTCACCACCGCCACGGCGGGCCTGGCAAGTTCCCGGCGCTTCAAGGACATCAGCGCCGTCGTCTTCCTGATCCCGCTCGTGCTCACGGGCCCCATCGTGGCGGGCATCGCCGAGGGGAATCGCGGGCTCCGGGCGATTTCCTGACCGGCCTGGCCCGGACGCTGTCCTGGACGCCGGCCGGGGCGGCCTGGTCGCCTCGGCGGCGAGCTCGCCGCCGGCAACTACGCGCGCCGCGGCCGCTCAAATTCCTCATCGCGCTTGGCCACGCTGGCGGGACTCGCGCTGGCTGGAAGGTCCTGCTGCAGCGTGCCCTGGTGACCCCGCCCTACGCCGGGACATCCAGGCGGCGGGCCGGCGGGCGGGCCTGTTCGGACTGTTCCCGGCGACGCCGGCCGCCGCCGTCGCCGCGAGGTCCCTGTAGCTACTGGCTGCGGGATCCCCGCTACGCCGGCGCGCTCGTGGTCGTCCCGCTGCTGCCGGTGCTGCTGCTCTTCCAGGCCAGCCAGAGCGGGTTCTACGGCCTGTTCCAGTTCGTCGGGCCGCTGACGGCCTTCCTGCTGGCCTGGTCCATCTCCACGGACGTCTCCTATGACAGCACCGCGTTCGCCCTGCACGTGGCCACCGGTGTGCGCGGCGTCCACGACCGGCTCGGCCGGGCGCTGGCGTGCCTGGTCTTCGCCCTGCCCGTGGTGCTGGTCTTCAGCGTCGGACCGTTCTTCTTCACCGGAGACTGGGACAGCTGCCCGCAGTGCTCGGGCTGTCGCTCGGTGTCCTCTTCAGCGGGCTGGGCCTGGCCTCGGTGGTCTCGGCGCGCTACACCGTGCGCGTGCCGCTGCCCGGGGACAGCCCGTTCAAGAAGCCGCCGGGAAACGTGGCCCAGACCCTGGCCGTGCAGTTCGGCGGCATGGCCGTCCTGATGGTCCTCGTGGCGCCCGAAGTGGCGCTCGTGGCCGCACAGTTCATCACCGGCAGCGCCGTCCCGGGCTGGATCACGCTGGTCCTCGGACCCGGTCCTGGGACTCGCGCTGTTCGCCGCCGGCGTCCGGCTGGGCGGAGCATGGCTGGACGCGCGGGGGCCGGAGCTGCTGGCCCAGCTGGCCGTCAACCGCTGACGGCGTGCGATGGACTGGGAAGCCTGCGCAGGCACTCGGAGGCAACCAGGTAGGCACAGTAAAGGCAGGGACCATGGAAGTTGTCATCCTTCCCGGCAGCAAGCAGATCGCGTCGCTCGCGGCGGATGCGGTGGAGGCCCTTGCTCCGCCGCAAGCCCGACGCCGTCCTGGGCCTGGCGACCGGTTCCTCGCCGCTGCCGGTCTACGACGAGCTGGCCCTGCGGCACGAGCGCGACGGCCTGGACTTCAGCCAGGTGCGCGCCTTCGCCCTGGACGAGTACGTGGGCCTGCCCGCCGGCCACCCGGAGTCCTACCGCGAGGTGATCGCGCGCGAATTCACCGCAGCGGGTGAACATCAGCCCGGCCAACGTCCACGTGCCCGGACGGCGCCGCGGCGGACATCCCGGCGGCCTGCCGGGCCTATGAGGACGCCATCCGCGACGCCGGGGGAGTGGACCTGCAGCTCCTCGGCGTCGGCACCGACGGCCACATCGGGTTCAACGAGCCGGGCTCGTCCCTGGCCTCCCGGACGCGGATCAAGACCCTGATCGAGCAGACACGCCGGGACAACGCACGGTTTTTCGGCAGCCTGGCCGCACGTGCCGCACCACGTCCTGACCCAGGGCCTGGGCACCATCCTGGACGCCCGCCACGTGATCCTCGTCGCCACCGGTGCGCAGAAGGCCCAGGCCGTCCGGGATCTCGTGGAGGGCCCTGTCGCCGCCATCTGTGCGGCCTCCGTGCTGCAGCTGCACCCGCACGCCACCATCCTGCGTTGACGAGGCGGCGGCGTCGTCGCTGCGGCTTGCCGACTACTACCGCCACAGCTACGACCACAAACCTGCCTGGCAGGGCCTCTAGGCTGCCGCCTGCCGGCATCCCGCAGGTCCGGCGGCGTCGACTTCCAGCGGCTAAGATGGGTGTCATGACTAGCATGACCGATCCTCTCGAAAACGACCCGATGCGCGAGCTCTCCGGAGCCGGGACGTCAACGGCCACGATCGAGCGCGAGGAACTGCGCCAGGAAGTGGAGCCCGGTGACCGGGAGCGCTTCTCGCACTACGTGCGCAAGGAAAAGATCATGGAATCCGCGCTGACCGGTGACCCGTCATCGCGCTCTGCGGCAAGGTCTGGACACCGGGCCGGGACCCGCAGAAGTTCCCCGTCTGCCCTGAATGCAAGGAAGTCTACGAGGGCCTGCGCCCCGGGAACGACGGCGGCAAGGGCTCCGGCGACAAGTAACGGCAAATAACGGGAGATAACGGCAACAGCCAGGTCCGTTAGCCGTCGCCTGACGGCGCCTCCTTATGGCGCCTCTATATGGTCGTGCGCCGTTGCGCCCCTGGTTTTATGTCTCTGCTGTTGTTCCCTGTCTCCTGCCTGCCGGTCCATGCTGGCCGGGCACTGCCCTGTGCGGGGTTCCGCCGGGTCCATCCGAAAAAGATTGGTGTTTTTGTGCTTAATTGGGTTTCTCCGTCGGCTGCAGCCATGCGCGGATGGAGGGCGCCTCAATGACAGAGACACTTTTCGGCGGACCCACGCTTCCCCCCGCCTATCCCGAGCGGGCAGCCTGGGGCACCGCCCCCAAGCTGCGCGCCTGGCAGCAGGAGGCGCTGGACAGCTACTTCAGCACCCATCCCAAGGATTTCCTGGCGGTCGCGACCCCCGGCGCCGGTAAGACCACCTTCGCCCTGCGCGTGGCGTCCATGCTGATCGACGCCGGTGTGGTCAACCGCGTGACCATCGTGGCCCCCACCGACCACCTGAAGCGCCAGTGGGCCGACGCCGCCGCCAGGGTGGGCATCGCGATCGACCCGAACTTCAAGAACGCCGACGGCCAGCACGGCCGCGGGTTCATCGGCGTCGCCGTGACCTACGCCCAGGTGGCCAGCAAGCCCATGCTGCACCGGGCCAAGACCGAAGCCGCCCGCACCCTGGTGATCCTGGACGAAATCCACCACGGCGGCGAGGCGCTGTCCTGGGGCGACGGCCTCCGCGAGGCGTTCGAGCCCGCGGCCCGCCGGCTGTCCCTGACGGGTACCCCGTTCCGCTCCGACACCTCGCCCATCCCGTTCGTGGAGTATGCCGAGGACCGGGACGGGATCCGGCGCTCCAAGGCCGACTACACCTACGGCTACGGCAAGGCGCTCCGGGACCACGTGGTCCGGCCCGTCATGTTCATGGCGTACTCCGGCCAAATGCGCTGGCGCACCAGCGCCGGCGACGAAATGGCCGCCTCGCTCGGCGAATCGGCCGTCACGAAGGACATCACCTCGCAGGCCTGGCGGACCGCGCTGAACCCGGCCGGCGAATGGATCCCCGCCGTCCTTGCCGGGGCGGACAAGCGCCTCAGCGAAGTCCGGCGCACCGTCCCGGACGCCGGCGGCCTGGTCATCGCCACCGACCACGAGGACGCCCGCGCCTACGCCGGCCAGCTGAAGAGGATCACCGGCGAATCGCCCACCGTCATCCTCTCCGACGACGCCAAGGCCTCCAGCAAGATCGAGGAGTTCACCGCCAGCGAGAAGCGCTGGATGGTGGCCGTGCGCATGGTCTCCGAAGGCGTGGACGTTCCGCGGCTGTCCGTCGGCGTCTACGCGACCTCAACCTCCACCCCGCTGTTCTTCGCCCAGGCCGTGGGCCGCTTCGTGCGTGCCCGCAAGCGCGGCGAGACGGCGTCGGTCTTCCTGCCCTCGGTGCCGCAGCTGATGGCGCTGGCCAACTCCATGGAGGCCGAGCGCGACCACGCCCTGGACCGTCCGGAGAAGGAGGACGGCGACGGCCTCTTCAACCCCGAGGACTCGCTCATGGACGAGGCGAACCGCGAGGAGAAGGCCTCCGACTCCCTGATGAAGGGCAAGTTCGAGGCCCTCGACTCCCAGGCGTCCTTTGACCGGGTGCTCTTCGACGGCGGCGAGTTCGGCACCGGCGGCGAGGTGGGCTCGGAGGACGAGCTCGACTTCCTCGGAATCCCCGGCCTGCTGGACGCCGAACAGGTCGGCACGCTGCTGCGCCAGCGCCAGCACGAACAGCTGAACCGGAAGAACGCGCGCTCCCCGCAGGCGGATGCCGCTACCGGCGGCGGCCCCGGCCGTGCCGGACCACCGGATGCTCATGGACCTGCGCACCGAGCTGGCCAAGAACGTCGCGGCCTGGTCGGCCCGGACTGGGACCCCGCACGGCGTCATCCACACCAAACTCCGGACCGTCTGCGGCGGCCCGGCCGTCGCGCAGGCCAACGAGGAGCAGCTGCAGACCCGTCTGCGGAAGCTCCAGGACTGGTTCATCGGCCGGAAGTAGCCGCAGGGAAAAGCCGAGAATAAGCAACGGAAAAACAGAGGGCAACAGCAGAGGGACCAGGCCGGTGCGCCTGGTCCCTCTGCTGTTGCCTACTTTGCTCTGCTGTTTGCCGCGGTACGGTTACTGGCCGGTGCCGCAGACCTGGCCGTAGGTCTGGCCTGCCGCGGTGTAGTCGGCCTTCATGTCCTCGAGCTTGGCGGTGTCCGGGGCGGCCTTGGCCGACTCGTCGAAGTATTCGATGATGGTCTGCAGCGGAGCCTGGAGGTCCTCGGAGGCGCTGGCCTCGATGGGCCGGAGCTGGTTGGCGACCCGGTCATGCCGGCCTTGTCCGACGTGGCCGACTGGGCGGAGACCACGGTCTTGACCCGGGCGCAGGTTTCCTCGTTGGTAGCTGCGGGGTGGCCGAGCAGCCGGCCGCGCCGAGCAGCGCTCCGGCGGCGATCAGAACGGTCAGGGTCTTCTTCATGGTGTACTCCGGGGTTCTACGGGTCAGACGATATGGCAAGGATTTCGAGTCTACTGCGGCGGCGGCGATCCGGCCGGACGTGCTTCCGGACGTCTCCAGCCTGGCTCAGCGCTAGGGACATCGACGCCGCCGAGCTCCATCTCGGCCACGGCGTCGTCGAGGTCTTCGGCGATTCCGACCGTCAAACCGCGCAGCACCGTGACGGAGTAGCCGGCCTGGACGGCATCCAGGGCGGTCGCCTTGACGCAGTAGTCCGTGGCGATGCCCACCACCACGATGTCCTCGACGTCGTGGCTCTGCAGCCAGTCGTCCAGTCCGATCGCATCCTCGCCAGCGGCGAAATCACTGCCGGCGTAAGGACTCAATGCGTCGTCGGTGTCGGCGTCGCGTGCCGGTGCCTCCGGATACCGGCATGGCGCCGGGCTTCCGGTCCCCGGTGGGGACGTCGTCTTCCGGGGCCAGCAGCCCTTCGAAGCCGGAGTACGCCGCGGCGAACTGGCCCTTGCGGAAGTACGCCTGGATGTATTCGGGATCGAGGTCGGGATGCAGTTCGGCCCCGCGGGTTCCTGCCACGCAGTGCGGCGGCCAGCTGTCCACGAAATCAGGGTCCTCCGAGAAATGCGCGCCGGGATCGATATGCCAGTCCTGGGTGGCCACGACGTGGTCGAACTGGCCGTGGTGGGCGTCAACGTACTCGCTGATCTCCCCGGCGAGGCTCCGCCCCGCCGTCGACGGGCAGGGCGCCTCCTTCACAGAAATCGTTCTGGACGTCAACGATGATCAGGGCGCGGGACATTCAGTCCTCCTCGTAGATGGTGGGGATGGCCGCCTCGCCGCGCTGCAGCCGGTTGACGACCGCGGGAAGCTCCTTCATGGTCTCCGCGTGGCGCCGGCGCGCGCGCTGGACCCCCTCGGGGCCGGTCCAGCCGGGCAGGAGCTCGCCGTTCTTGACGAACTGCTGCAGCAGCGGACGGTCGTTGCCGTCGTCCTCCGGGCGATGGCCGACGCCGACGATTTCCGCGGTGGCGGTGCCGCGCTCGTTGAGCTTGCGCAGCGCGTACTTGCGCCCGCCCTTGCTGGCTTTGTTCTTGGCGGCCTTGGCGACGGAGACGAAGTCGCCGTCGTCGTCGGTGCGGCTGACCAGCTTGTAGACCATGCTCGCCGTCGGTGCCCCGGAACCGGTCACGAGCGAGGTGCCGACGCCGTAGGAGTCCACCGGGGCGGACTGCCAGCGCCGCGATGGCGAATTCGTCGAGGTCGGAGGTCACCACGATCTTGGTGTGGTCGTTGCCGAGCTCATCGAGCAGCTGCCGGACCCACTGGGCCTGGGCCACGAGGTCGCCGGAGTCCAGCCGGACCGCGCCGAGCTTGTCCCCGGCGAGTTCGACGGCGGTGCGGACGGCCGTTTCGACGTCGTACGTGTCCACCAGGAGCGAAGTGTCCGGCGCCAAACGCGGCAATCTGGGCCTCGAAGGCCTCGCGCTCGGTGTCATGCAGGAGGGTGAAGGAATGGGCGGCCGTGCCCACCGTCTTCAGCCCGTAGCGCAACCCGGCCTCCAGGTTGGAGGTGCTGTCGAAGCCGGCAATGACGGCGGCCCGGGCAGCGGCGGCCGCCGATTCCTCATGCGTCCGGCGCGAGCCCATCTCGATGCACGGGCGGGTTCCGGCCGCGGAGATCATCCGGGAGGCGGCCGAGGCGATCGCGCAGTCGTGGTTGAGCACGGAGAGCAGGTAGGTCTCAAGGATGCAGGCCTCGGCGAACGTGGACTCCACGATCAGCACGGGGGAGTTCGGGAAGTACGCCTCGCCCTCCGGGTAGCCCCAGATGTCGCCGGAAAAGCTGTAATCGGCCAGGTAGTCCAGTGTCTGGTCGTTGACCACCTTGGTCCGGCGCAGGTAGTCCAGTTCCGGCTCGCCGAAGCGGAAGTTCGCGATCCCCTCCAGCAGCCGGCCGGTGCCTGCCACGATCCCGTAGCGGCGCCCGTCGGGCAGCCTCCGGGCAAAGGCCTCGAAGACCGATTTCCGGTGGGCCGCGCCGGACTGCAGGGCACCCTGCAGCATGGTCAGCTCGTAATGGTCGGTGTACAGGGACGTGCGGGGACGGTCCCAGCCAGCGGAGGTACTCACAAATTCACTCTAGTGTGCATCCCCATAGAATGGACAGATGACCCTCAGCGTTGCGCTCGGCCCCGACACACGGGAGAGCACCCAGACCGGAACAGTGACGTCCGGGGACGTGCTGACCGCCCCGGACATCCCCTGGAACCTCGTGATCTGGAACGATCCCGTGAACCTGATGAGCTACGTGAGCTACGTGTTCCGCAGCTATTTCGGCTATTCGGAGACCAAGGCCAACAAGCTCATGATGGAGGTCCACAAGAAGGGCCGCTCGATCGTGGCGCACGGCAGCAAGGAACAGGTGGAGCAGCACGCCGTCGCCATGCATGGCTACGGCCTCTGGGCGACGGTGGAAAAAGCCACGGGCGGCAACGCGAGCGGTTCCGGCAAAGGCAAGGGAAAACGTGGCTAAAGCATTCAAATACGGGCTCAAGGGCATCAGGGGCTATCTTGAGCCGGCCGAGCGGGAACTGCTGCGCAGCCTTTTCGACGACGTGATCTCCATGCTTGAGCCGGAGGTGCGCGCCAACGAGGACCCGCTGGCCGCCCTGGTGGGCCTGGACACCGAAGCCCGCGAACCCTCGGACCGCGCCATGCTTCGGCTGCTGCCGAACGTGATGAAGAACGACGACGACGCCTCCCTTGAGTTCCGCCGTTACACCGAGCGGTCGCTGCGCGAAAGCAAGATCGGCGCGCTGAAGGCGGCCGCCCTGAGCCTGGACCGGGACGACCTCGTCCTGACCCCGGCCGACGCCCGGCACTGGGCCACCGCGCTCAACGATGTCCGGCTGGTGCTGGCCGAACGCCTCGACATCCGTGATGACGCCGACGCGGACAACGTCCACCTCATGCAGGACTGGGAGCAGGCCGAGGACGTGGAAAGCTACCTGGCCCTCGTATACAACTTCACCACCTGGCTGCAGGAGTCGCTTGTCCAAGCGATGGCGCACTCGCTCGATGCCCGGCGCTGAGCGCGAGCGTGTGACCCATGAGACACGAGTTGCACACCACAATGTGATGGCCCCCCCGCAGGCGTTGTCCTATCCTCGAATAATCATGACTTCAGCATCGAGTACGGATCCGGCAGTGGCTGCTGCGGACTCCCCAGCGAGCAGCACCGCAACCGGCCCCACGGGACCCGAACCCGCATTAGAGCTGGGGTCACGCCCCATCGGCGTCTTCGACTCCGGCGTCGGCGGCCTCACGGTGGCCCGGTCGATCATCGACCAGCTGCCCAACGAATCCATCCTGTATGTCGGCGACACCGCGCACGGGCCCTACGGTCCCCTTCCCATCGCCGAAGTCCGGGCAAACGCCCTCGGCGTCATGGACGAGCTCGTGGATTCCGGCGTGAAGCTGCTGACCATTGCCTGCAACTCCGCGTCCGCCGCCGTGCTGCGCGACGCCCGCGAACGGTACACCGCCCGGTATGGGATTCCCGTGATCGAAGTGATCCAGCCGGCCGTGCGGCGCGCCGTCGCGGCAACCCGCACGGGCCGGGTGGGCGTGATCGGGACCTCGGCCACGGTGGGCTCGCGCGCCTACGAGGACACCTTCGCCGCGGCTCCGGACCTGCAGATCACGTCCGTGGCCTGCCCGGCGTTCGTGCCCTACGTGGAGGCCGGGATCACCACGGGACCGGAACTGCTTGCCGTCGCCCGCGAGTACCTGGCACCGCTCATTGCCGCCGGGGTGGACACCGTGGTGCTCGGCTGCACCCACTACCCGCTGCTCACCGGCGTGATCTCGTTCGTCCTGGGCGAGGACGTCACGCTGGTTTCCAGCGCCGAGGAAACGGCCAAGGACGTCTACCGGGCTTTGGCCTCCCGGGGCCTCGAGCGCACAGACGCCGCGCCTCCCGAGCACAATTTCATTGCCACCGGCGATGCCGCCCAGTTCGAGCACCTCGCCCGGCGATTCCTTGGCCCCGAGGTCCTCAGCGTCCGCCACGTGGACCACGTCGCGGCGCAGTACCCCACCGGCAGCCTCGCCCGGATCACCCCGGAGATGATCGCCGCCGCCCAGGCCGCCGCGGGCCGGCCCCGGATCTCCAACTTTGTGGGCGGATCCGCGGGCGGAGGAACACTGCTGTGAAGCTGACCATCGTGGGCTGTACCGGGTCATTCCCGGGGCCGGGTTCGCCGGCGTCGTGCTATCTGTTGACCGCCAACGACGGCGAGCGGAACTGGAAGATCGTCCTGGACCTCGGCAGCGGGGCGCTCGGCGCGATCCAGCGCTACACGGATCTGGAGGACATTGACGCGATCTTCCTCACGCACCTGCACCCGGACCACTGCATGGACCTGTGCGGGCTCCACGTTGCCGTGCGCTGGAAGCCAGGCGGCTGGGGACGGGGCAGGATTCCGGTGTGGGGGCCCGCCGCCACGGCCGACCGGATGGCCACGGCCTACGGCCTGGACCTGGATCCGGGCATGCACGAGGAATTCGACTTCAGCAACTGGTCCGAGCGCAAGCCCGTGAGCATCGGCCCGTTCACGGTGACGCCCTACGCGGTGAACCATCCCGTCGAGGAGGCCTACGCCCTCCGCGTGGAGGTCACCGAGCCCGCCAAGGACGGCACGCCCGTGACCCGCATCCTGAGCTACTCGGGGGACACGGACTCCTGCGCGGGCCTTGAGGACGCCGCCCGCGACGCCGACCTTTTCCTTTGTGAGGCGGCGTTCGAGGAAGGCCGCGACGACGAGATCAAGGACGTCCACCTGACCGGCAAACGGGCGGGGGAGGCCGCCGTCGCCGCCGGAGCGCGCCGACTGCTGCTGACGCACATTCCCGTCTGGACGTCCCCGACCACCGTCATGGCCGAGGCCAAGGACGTCTTCGGCAAGGACGTGGCCGTCGCGGTCGCGGGTGTGCACTACACCGTCTAGCTGCCGTGTTGAGGTCTGCTGCTTCTGACCGCCGGCGCGCGGCGGGACCGGGTAAGTCGATAAGCTAAAGGCATGACTTCCCAAGCTCCCAGTGTCCCCGTCATCCGCGCCGACGGCCGTACTCCCGATCAACTGCGTCCGATCAGCATCACGCGCGGCTGGTCCAAGCAGGCCGAGGGTTCGGCCCTGATCGAGTTCGGCAACACCCGGGTCCTGTGCACGGCCTCCCTGACCGAAGGCGTGCCGCGCTGGCTCAAGGGCGAGGGCCGCGGCTGGGTCACCGCCGAGTACGCCATGCTGCCCCGTGCCACGAACACCCGGTCCGACCGTGAGTCCGTCAAGGGCAAGATCGGCGGACGCACGCACGAGATTTCCCGGCTGATCGGCCGCTCGCTGCGCTCCATCATCGACACCAAGGCCCTCGGCGAGATCACGATCGTGCTGGACTGCGATGTCCTGCAGGCCGACGGCGGCACCCGCACCGCTGCCATCACCGGCGCCTACGTGGCACTGGCGGACGCCATCCGGTTCGCCCGCGAGAAGAAGATGATCGGCCGCAACGCCGAGCCCCTGATCGACACGATCGCGGCGGTGTCCGTCGGCATCATTGACGGCGTGCCGATGCTCGACCTGCCCTACGTCGAAGACGTGCGCGCCGAGACCGACATGAACGTCGTGGTCACCGGCTCCGGAAAGTTCGTGGAAGTCCAGGGCACGGCCGAGGGCGCACCCTTCGACCGCGACGAGCTGAACAAGCTGCTGGACCTCGCGCTGCTGGGCACGGAGCAGCTGGCCGCCATCCAGCGCGACACCCTGGCGGAGGCCCCGTGACGGAGACGCCCTTCGCGGATCGGCCGGCAGCTGACGGCCTGGCGCCGCGGCTGGTCCTCGCCACGCACAACAAAGGCAAGCTCCGGGAACTCCGCGAGCTGCTGCGCGGCCAGGTGCCCGGGCTCGACGTCGACACCCAGGTGGTGGATGCCGGCGCCGTCGGCGCCCCCGACGTCGCCGAGACCGGCGTAACCTTCGCGGAAAACTCGCTGCTGAAGGCCCGCGCCGTGGCAGAGGCCACGGGGCTCGTGGCGATCGCCGACGACTCGGGACTTTCCGTGGACGTGCTTGGCGGCGCGCCCGGGATCTTCTCGGCGCGCTGGTCCGGCAGGCACGGCGACGACGCCGCGAACCTGCAGTTACTGCTCGCCCAACTGGCCGACGTGCCGGATGAGTACCGCGGGGCCGCGTTTGTCTGCGCCGCGGCGCTGGCCGTGCCCGGGTCCTCGCCCGACGGCGGCCGGGAAGTCGTGGAGTACGGGCAGCTGGAAGGGACACTCCTGCGCGAGCCGCGCGGTGAGGGCGGCTTCGGTTATGACCCCGTCCTGCAGCCGAGCGGGCTGGACCGCAGCTGCGCCGAGCTCAGTTCCGAGGAGAAGAACGCCATCAGCCACCGGGGCCATGCGTTCCGGGCGCTCCTGCCGGCCATCGTCGAGGCCCTGGCCGGGAAGTAGCCGGCCCGCGTGGCCAGGCCGGCCCACGTGCCCATGCCGCCCGCCTGGCCGCGCCGCCCCGCGTGGCCGCGCCAGGCGCAAAGCGAAGGAAGGCGCCCCACACGGTGGGGCGCCTTCCTTGTTTACAGAAGCGTCTACTGCGGCACTGCACAGTAGTGTCCTGTGGAGTGGTGTCTTGGGTTACGGCGTCCTGCGCTCTTCTTCCGGCTCATGCTCTTCGATGAACTCCTCCACGACGTCCGTGCCGTACTTCTCGGACTGCCGCTTGGCGATGACGCCCCGGATGACCTCAATGGCGATCGGGATCACGGAGACCAGCACGATGGCGATGAAGATGATGTCCAGGTTGTCCTTGACCCACGGCACCTTGTCCCCGAGCAGGTAGCCGAGGAGCGTGACGCCGCCGCCCCATAGCAGAGCGCCGATCACGTTATAGGTGAAGAATTTGCGCTTGCTCATCTGCGCGACACCCACGATCACCGGGACGAAAGTGCGGATGATCGGGACGAAGCGGGCCAGGATCAGGGCCTTGCCGCCGTGCTTTTCGAAGAAGGCGTGCGCGCTGTCCACATTTTCCCGCTTGAACAGCTTGGAATTGGGCCTGTTGAATATGGCAGGTCCTGCCTTGGATCCAATCAGGTAGCCCACCTGGTTGCCGACAATCGCGGCGACGATGATGAGCGCGGTCAGGACCCAGATGTTGACCTGGATGGTGCCGGTGGCCACGAGCAGGCCTGCCGTGAACAGCATGGAGTCCCCGGGCAGGAAAAAGCCGATCAACAGCCCGGTTTCGGCAAAGATGATGCCGCAGACAAGGAGGACCACCCACGGCGCGAAGGCCGGATTTGCCAGGAAAACCTGTGGGTTGAGCCAGTCGGGCAGGAAGGAGGCCATCTGCGGCTGGACGGGGCCGGCACCGCCAAGGGCGGACACGGCGAGGTCGCTCATTGCTATTACGTTCACTCGTTAAGGGTACTGGACGGCCGGCAGCCGTCCCCGGTGGCCGGTCCCGGTGCGGGAGGTGCCGCCCGCGGGCGGTAAAGTTGGGCCGTGACTTTGGACTTTACGGCGATCGACTTTGAGACCGCGAACGGCTTTCGCGGTTCGCCGTGCGCTGTTGGCCTGAGCAAGGTCCGTGGCGGCGTCGTCGTAGAAGAAGCCTCCTGGCTCATGCGGCCACCGGAAAACCACGACACCTTCGATCACCATAACGTCCGGATCCACGGCATCCGGCCGGACCAGGTGGCGGGACTGCCGCGGTTCGGGGAACTGTTTCCGGAGATCGGCGCGTTCATCGGCGGCGACGTGCTGGCGGCCCACAATGCCGGGTTCGATCTGGGTGTGATCCGCTCCGGCCTGGAAGTGTCCGGGCTGGCCGGACCCGCCTATGACTACGTCTGCACGGTGATATTGTCCCGGCGCTGCTACTCCCTGGTGTCCAATTCGCTGCCTTACGCCGCCGAGGAAGCGGGCGTCCCGCTGGTCAACCACCACGACGCGGCCGAGGACGCCCGTGCTTGCGCCGGCATCCTGATCGACATCGCCGCCCGGAACGGGGCAGCTAGTATCGCGGAACTGTATCTGTCCCTGGGCCTGGCGGTGTCGCACCAGCCGGCGTTCGACCCCCGGCACGACCCTCTGTCCAAGGCCACGCTGGCCGCGTTGGAGGCGCTCGCCGGGGGAACTGCCGGCGCGCCTCCAGGCCGGCGGTTCGTGGCCGGGTGGCCGGAGGAAGGCCCCAACCCGGTGCCCAATGCCGCCGCCAGCCCAGACCATCCGCTGTTCGGACAGACCGTCGTGTTCACCGGCGAACTGGCGATTCCCCGCCCCGAAGCCAAGGTCCGCTCCGCGGAGCTAGGCGCAAGGCCTGAAAGCAGGGTCACGGCCCGCACCACCGTCCTGGTGGTGGGCGACGGGTTTGTGGCCGCGGACCTGCGCTCCGGCCGGCTCACCGGCAAGGCCCGCCGCGTCCTGGAACTACACGACCGCGGGCAGCGGATCGAGGTCTTGTCCGAGGGTGAATTCCTCCAGATGGTCGGCGGACACCTGGCCGCAGCACCCTTCTGAACCGGACGTGCTTGTACCGGCAGTCACATGGCGCAACAATCATTCCCGCCACAGCGCGCCCGCTCGTAGCCTTGGCGGATGAGCAAACCCACGGATGCACAGACTCCCGCAGAGCCTTTGAAATCGGAGCCGTCGAAGTCAGTGCAGTCGAAGTCGGTGCCGTCGAAGCGCGGCATTGACTGGCGGAGGGTGTTCGCGTTCCCGAACCCGGTGAACGAGTACGCCGCCCGCATCACCGCGGCCCTGGTGGTGGCGCTTTCCGCCGTGACCCTGCTGACCGGTTTCGGCTGGGGGCTCGCCATCATCGCGACAGGGTTCTGGCTGCGGGTGCTGTTCGGCCCCCGGGTCTCGCCCCTGGCCCAGCTCTCGGTCAAGGTCCTGACGCCCTGGCTCGGGCGGACTCGCCTCGTTCCCGGTCCGCCAAAGCGCTTCGCGCAGGGCATCGGCGCCGCCGTGTCGACGGCGGCCGCGGTGCTGCTGGCTGCCGGCCTCGCGCCGGCGGCGTGGGTCCTGCTTGCCGTGCTGATAGCCGCAGCGTCCCTTGAGGCGTTCGCCGGGTTCTGCCTGGGCTGCACCATTTTCGCCTTCCTGCAGCGCCGCGGTCTCATCCCCGCTGACGTGTGCGAAGCCTGCAACAACATTTCGCTCCGGGGCGCCTAGGATCCGCAACCGGGGACGGACATGTCCCTCGGTGCGCTGTATGGAGGGGACGGACATGTCCCTCGGTGCGCTTGAGGGTCGGCCGCCCTCGTGCTCCAGGCCTTCCCCACACCTCAAACGCATCCTGCCCACTCATGCTCAGATCGATATCCGCTCCACTGGGTTTGCTTCCGCCCTGCATCCCTGGACATGCCCTCCCGCGGTTCTGCGTCTGGACATGTCCTCCGGAGGCTCTGACGGTTGGACATGGTGGCATTATGTCCAGTCCGCGCCGCCGGAGATGGGCATGTCCTGAGGGTGCCGCGGCCGGCGATGGACATGTCCTCCGCAGCGAGGGCGACTGGACATGTCCTCCGCAGCGAGGGCGACTGGACATGTCCTCGTTTCGCAGCAATGGCGGATTGACATGTTCATTGCACTGAGGCGCGATTGGGCATGCCCGGGGATGCGGCAGCCGGGGATGGACATGTCCCTCGCAGCGGGGTGAAACGGGGCATGTCCCGCGGACAAGCCGGGCGGCGCGCGGGCTTCCGAGCGCAGCCAGCCGCGCTGAGCGAATACCGAAGACCTGACGCCGGGCGGACAGGTGTCCGCCGAAGCTATGCGCCGGTGACGGCCGCCAGCCTCGACGCCATGCCGCGGATGACCTCCGGCGCCTCGAGCGCCGCCAGCCAGTCGGCCGGCAGGCACCGCTCGCCGTAGTACGCCCCCAGGATGTTCCCGGCGATCGACGCCGTCGAGTCGCTATCCCCGCTGTGGTTCACCGCCACCGCAATTGCCGCACGGAAATGGGCCTGGGCGTCGGCCTCGGCAGTGCCGGCGTCCGCCGCTCGTCTCGTCTCCGTCTCCGGAACGGTGGCCAGCACGGCATACAGCGCGACGGCGAGGGCTTCCTCGGCCACCCACCCCTCGCCGAGTTCGCTGACCAGATCCTCGGGGCTGAGCACGTCTCCGCCGCCGGGCAGGTCACCGGCCAGCCGCAGGACCGCCTCCAGCCGTGCCACGACATCCGGATCCGGATCTTCGCCCTTACGCAGGATGCCGCCGCGCAGGCGCCCGAGGGCCTGTTCCGCCGCTTCGCGCAGCCCTTGGCCGGAGGACAGGGCATGGATGACCAGGCTGAAGACTCCTGCGCTCTGCCGTGCCGCGGGGTGCCCGTGCGTCAGGGACGCGGCATCGGCACTGAGCTTATAGACCGTTTCGGGTTCGAGGTGGGGGATCAGGCCGAACGGCGCCGAGCGCATCACGGTGCCGCAGCCCTTCGCATCTGGATTGACCGGCCGCTTCACGGTACCCATCTCGCCCGTGGCGAGTCCGCTCACGCACGCTTTGCCGGGCGAACGCCGG
Source organism: uncultured Actinomycetota bacterium (assembly GCA_963722145.1). Classification (GTDB taxonomy): domain Bacteria; phylum Actinomycetota; class Actinomycetes; order Actinomycetales; family Micrococcaceae; genus Arthrobacter. Next base: position 410,670 of record CAVRLW010000022.1, read on the forward strand.
TTCTTCAGGACAGCCTGGGCATCGATCCAGCGCGGCGGCTGGAACGGGGCGGACGCCGGTACCGCGACGCCCTGGGTGCCCAGCCAGCGCAGGTACGCGAGCCACAGGCACGCGTTGATGTCCGATGCCACGCCGTCGTTGGCCCATTCCAGCGCCTCGAGGAGGCCGTCCGCGGTGTACAGCGTCATTTGCGTGTCGTCCGAAAACGGGCTGCCGGCGTCGAGCGCGGAAAAATCCTGCAGGCCCGCGGGGCCGAACCGGGCGCGGATGGTGGAAATGTCGTCGAACTCGACGGCGTAGCCCAGCGAATCGCCGAGCGCACCGCCCAGCAGGCAGCCGTGGATGCGCGAGCCGTGGGCCGGTGCGGGGGAATGTGGCTGGCCGGGTGTTGGGGCGGGTGCGGGGCTGGTCCCGGGCTCGGTGCTCATGCCCTCAAATTTACCCGGCGTTGCCGGGCACCCTGCAATGCCGTGCACTCTGCAATGCCGCCGGCCCAATGCCGCCCGCCGCTGCCCACAGCCGCGGGCGGCGGATGCGGACGGCCGGTAGGGTGCTGTTAGGACCCGTCCAGCGGTCAGGCGAAGCAACCGCCGGCGGCGTAGCCGTCGGGCAGCGGAGGAAACGAATGCGCGAACCAGCGTGGCGGAAAACCGGGACCACCCCCGATTACAGGTTCTCCCTGGCCAACGAGCGGACGTTCCTGGCCTGGATCCGGACGTCGCTGGCACTGATTGCCGGAGCCCTGGCGATTGACCAGCTGGCCCCGGAGATCGCGCCCGGACCTGTACGGATCGCGTTGTGCGTCATCCTAGCGTTCCTCGGCGCGGCCCTGGCGGCCCTGTCCTACCGCCGGTGGGGACTCATGGAGGCCGCCATGCGGAACAACAGAGAGCTGCCGTTCTCCGGGGTGATGCTGGTGATGACGATCGGCGTCGCGGCTGCGGCCCTGGTGTTCGCCGTCCTGATCCTGGTGGCGCGGTGAGAACAGATGCGGTGCGGGATCCCGGACTGCAGCCCGAGCGGACATCCCTCGCCTGGGGCCGGACTTTGCTGACCCTCATCGTGGCCGACCTGCTGATCTGGCGCAGCTGGGCGCTCGCGGGGTCCAGGGGCGTCGTTCTGGGTCCCGTTGATTTCCTTGGTGTCTGCGCGCTGGCCGCCATGGCCGCGACGCTGGTCGTGGGTGTGTGCGTGCTGGTCCGCGGGCGGGAGCTCCGGCGGTCCAACGCTGCGCCGCCGGCGGCGCTCCTGAAGTGGGCTGCCGCAGCCGTCGTGGTCCTTGCCGCCAGCGCCGTGGCCGCGGTGGCCCTGGGGCACTAAGCCAGGCACTAAGGCAGGTTCCAGCCAACATCCAGATTCCGCTGGCAGACTGCTGGCGGACCTATTCTCCGGGCGGCCGAGGCCGCGCCCGGACCACCGCCCGGCGGCGGGCCAGCGACGCCGCAACTGCAGCCCCAGGCACGCCGCCACCAGCAAAGGAATCCTGACCATGACCCTGCTTGTGCAAGCCCCGGAGTCCGTTGGCGTCCAGCCACCGGCCACCAGCGACGTTTCACCCCGACCCCGACTCGTGGCCCGGCTCTCCGCCGAGGCGCTGGGGACGCTGATCGTGGTGGTCGCAGGCCTGGGCGTGCCGCTCTTCACCATTCCGCAGTCGAACCCGCTGCCCGCCGCCCTGGCTGCCGGTCTGGCGCTGACGGCGGCGATGCTGGCCGTCGGCTACGTCTCCGGTGGCCACTTTAACCCCGCCGTCACCGTGGGCAACGCCATCGCCGGCCGGATCCGGCTGGCCGATGCCGCCGCATACATCGGCGCCCAGCTCGTGGGCGCGGCGCTCGGGGCCGTTGCCCTGTTCGGCGTCCTGCGCACCATTCCGACGATCAACGACAGCCAGGGCGCATTCGCCACGGTGGCGGCCGGATTCGGCGAGCACTCGGTCATCCAGGTGCCCATGGCCGGCGTCCTGCTCGTGGAGGTCCTCGGCACGGCCCTGATCGTGGCCGTCTTCCTGGCCACGACTGCCAGCCGGAATCCCGCCAGGGCGGCTGCCCCCTTCGCGGTGGGCCTGACGACGGCGATGCTCCTGCAGCTGGGCCAGGCCCTCGGCAATGTTCCGTTCAACCCGGCCCGGGCCACGGCGTCGGCCATGTTCAGCGGCCCGGATGCGCTCGGGCAGCTGTGGCTGTTCTGGGTCGCGCCCGTGGTCGGTGCGGCCATCGCCGGGCTGGTTTTCCGCGGCTTCGCCCAGACCAGTGCGCAGACTGCCCAGGCCACCGACGAGCTCGAGGCGGCGTTCACCGACTCCGACTTGGACGACGCCGAGCTGGACGACGGCGTGGACCACGCCCACCAAGGCGGCGCCGGGCACAAGGGCAACGGGAAGACCGCCGCCGCCGCGTCCACTTCGCCCGTCCGCGCTGGCACCGGGGACGACGAGGCCCGCAGTTTCTTCGACCGCAAGGGTGGGAAGTAACCACACTCGACCATCTATAACGTGTAACTCCCTCACCCTCCCGGGGTGGTGGCGCAAGAGTGTCGGTCCCAGCCGATAGCGTAGGAATATGCGGTTATTGCACACCTCCGACTGGCACCTGGGCCGGTCCTTCCACGGCATCGGGATGCTGGATGCCCAGCGCGCCTTCATCGACCAGCTCGTGGCCTTCGTCCGGGAAGAGCGCGTGGACGTTGTCCTCATCGCCGGGGACGTCTACGACCGCGCACTGCCGGGAGTCGACGTCGTCGGCCTGCTGGATGACGCCCTGGTGCGCCTCACCGGAGCCGGTGCCCAGGTTGTCCTGACCAGCGGCAACCACGACTCCGCCATCAGGCTGGGGTTCGCGTCGCGGCTGCTCGAGCGCGGAGGAGTGCATTTGCGCACGCGGCTGAACGAACTGGACCAGCCCGTGCTCTTTCCGCTCGGGGACGACTCAGTGGACGATACAGCGCCGGTGCTGGCCATTTACGGGATTCCCTGGCTGGAGCCCCGGCTTGTCGCCGAGCAGCTGGGCGTCGAGACCGCGAGCCACTTCGAGGTCACACGCGCCGCCACCGAACGGATCCGTGCAGACGTGCGGCAGCGGAGTGAGACCCGGACCGTCCACTCGGTGGTCCTGGCGCACACCTTCGCCAGCGGAGGCATCAGCTCTGACAGCGAACGGGATCTGAGCATCGGGGGCGTCGGCGCAGTCCCGCTGGATCTCTTCGACGGCTTTGGCTACACCGCACTGGGCCACCTGCATGGCCGGCAGGAGCTCTCCCCGGCGGTGCGCTACTCCGGCTCGCCGCTGGCGTACTCCTTCTCGGAAGCGAAGCACAGGAAGGGCAGCTGGCTCGTGGAGGTCGACGCCCAGGGCATCGGTGGGGTGCGCGACGTGCACTGGGACGCGCCCCGGGCCCTCGCCGTGCTCCGCGGGACGCTGGATGACCTCCTGGTGTCAGGGGACTTCGCTTGGGCCGAGGCCGCCTATTGCCAGATCACGCTGACGGACGCCGCGCGCCCGGCACAAGCGATGGACCGCCTGCGGTCACGGTTCCCCGACACCCTGGTGCTCGGCTTCGATCCCGAGGGCCCCGGCGCGGCGCCGAAGGCCAGCTACAGCAGCCGGCTTGCCGAAGCTGACGATGACCTCTCCGTCTGCTGCGGATTCCTCGATCACGTCCGCGGCCGGCCGGCTTCCGACGCCGAAGCCGCCGTTCTGGCCGACGCCCTCGAAGCCGTGCGCCTGGAAGGGGTGTCCCTGTGAGGATCCACCGCCTGGAGATTTCCGCCTTCGGCCCGTTTGCCGGCACCGAGCGGATCGACTTCGACCGTCTCAGCGCACACGGGCTGTTCCTGCTGAACGGCGCCACCGGCGCGGGCAAGACCAGCGTCCTGGACGCCATCTGTTTCGCCCTGTACGGATCGGTTCCCGGGGCCCGGCAGGACGGGAAGCGGCTGCGCAGCGACCACGCGGAGGCCGCCGCCGAGCCGCGGGTCACCTGCGAGTTCTCGGCCAAGGGCCGGCATTTCGAAGTCTCCCGGTCGCCCGCCTGGGACAAGCCGAGCGCCCGGGGCAAGAACGGCTTCACAGTCCAGCAGGCCAACACGCTGCTGCGCGAACGCGTCGACGGCGCGTGGGTGGAGAAATCCGGCCGCAATGATGAGGCCGGGGCCGAGATCACCGACGTCCTGGGCATGAACCGGGACCAGTTCACGCGCGTGGTCATGCTGCCCCAGGGAGACTTCGCCGCGTTCTTGCGCTCCAAGGCTTCCGACCGCCTGGAGCTGCTGCAGAGCCTTTTCGGCACGCAGCGCTTTGAAGCCGTGGAACAGGAACTATCCCGGCAGGCGCAGACCGCCAAGGCCGAGGTCGCAAGCCTGAACGCGAAGCTGGACCTGTTGCTGGCGCATGCCGAGTCCGAAACCGCGGCGCTCGACCTCGACGCCGCCGCTGCCCCGGGCAGGGACGAGCCCGATGCCCTGTTGGCTTGGCTTGACGACGCTGCGGCAACCGCCGCGGAGGGCCGGCGGACCGCCGCCGCAGCAGCCGGGAAACGGGCCGCTGAACATGCCTCCGCGTTGGAGGCCGCCAACGCGCGGGCAAACCGCCACGCAAGGCTTGCCCACGCGGAACTGCGTCGGATTGACGCCGACGCCGCCGCACCCGTGCTGGCGGAAAAAGCCGCCACGCTGGGCCTGCACCGCCAAGCCGAAGTGCTCGGCGGCCAATTGCGGGCCGTCGAAAGTGCCGCGGCAGCCGAGGACCTGGCGGGAACGGCCCTGCTGGAGGCCGCGCGGCAGCTGCGGTCCGCGGCAGCTACTGACCCGGAGCTCGCTGGGCAGGACCTCCTCGACGCAGGGGCTGGGGGCGCTGCCGGCGACGCCGCCGGCCCGCACGTCCCGCTGGACAGCGCAGCCGTCCGGCACACCCTCGCGCGGCTGCGGTCCCTGCACGCCGTGCTCACCGAGCGCCTGCCCGACGAATCCCATCTCATCGGGCTCACTGACCGCGGCAGCCGGCTGCGCCTGCAGCTGCAGGGGTTGGAGACCGGACGGCGGACCGGTGCCGCTGCACTGGACGCCCTGCGTTCTGAATCGGCGGTCCTGTCCGCCGGAATCCGCCCCCTCGAGGAACTGGCCGCGGAAGTCCAGTTGCGCACCAAGGAGGCCACGGCAGCTGACGAACTTGTGACGATCGTTGGCCGCTTCCTCGCCGCCGAGGCCGAGTGCGCGGCAATCGCGGAACGGCACGCCGCAGCCCGGAACGTACACCAGGACCGGAGGCAGCACTGGCTGGACCTTCGTGAGCAACGGCTCACGAACGCCGCGGCCGAGCTCGCCACCCAACTCCTCGCCGGAGTCCCATGTCCCGTCTGCGGCAGCCCGGAGCACCCGGCACCGGCCCCCGCAGCTGCCTCCGCACTGGCCGTCGCCGAGGCTGAGGAGGCCGCACAACTGGCCAGCGACATGGCAGAAGAGGCCTTCGCTGCCCTCGGACGCGATCTCGCCGACGCCCAACAGAACGTCGCCGTCCTGGCGGCCCAGGGCGGCAGTACACCTGCCGGGGAAGCCCGCTCGGAGGCAGCCCTGGCCCAGGAACGCGCCGATGACGCCGCCAACGCCGCCTCGGACCTTGCCGCGAGCCGGGCCCGGCTGGCAGAACTCGAAGCGGCCATCGCCGCCGCGGACCGGGCGCAGGCCGACGCCGCCTCCGGCATCGCCCAAACACAATCCACGATCGCCGAAGTCGACGAACAGGCTGAGGCCCTCGAACACGCCCTGGACAAGCTGCGCGCCGGCCACGCCACGCTCGAACAACGGATCGCCGCCCTGACGTCAACGGCTGCGGTCCTGGAGCACGCCGACGCCGCGCAGTCGGCCCTTGAACAGGCCACCGTCCGCACCGCGGAGGCATACCGGCAACTGGAGCAGGCCCTCCCCGCAGCCGGTTTCAGCACCGAAACCGCGGCGCGGGAAGCACTGCTGCCACCGCCGGTGGCAGCAAGCCTCGAAACGGCCATCCGGGCGGGACAGGACGAAGCCGCAAGGATCCAGGAACTGTTCGCCGGCGAGGACCTCGCCCTGGCGGCGGCCGAGCGGGCCGCCGGGGACCTCGACAGCGACGCCGACCTCGAGGAGCTCAGGACTGAGTCGGCAGCGGCCGAACGCACAGCCCGGGAAGCCGTCCTGGCGGCCGGGCTGGCGGACAACTCGCTCCGGACCCTCGGACGCATCGCCGGTGACTACGCGGAACTCGCCGCCGCCGGCAGGGGACCGCGGGACCGGGCCGCGCTGCTCGGCGCCGTGGCCGACGCCGCCAAGGGCGGAGGCGACAACACCTACCGCATGAGCCTGAACAGCTACGTCCTCGCCGCCCGGCTTGAACAGGTGGCCGCCGCTGCCTCCGAGCGCCTGATCGGCATGAGCGACGGCCGCTACACTTTGCAACACACCGACGCCAAGGCCGCGCGCGGCGCCAAGTCCGGCCTCGGCCTGGAAGTCGTCGATGAGTGGACCGGCCAGCGCCGGGACACCGCCACCCTCTCCGGCGGCGAGTCCTTCATGGCCTCACTTGCCCTGGCCCTTGGCCTTGCAGACGTCGTGCAGCACGAGTCCGGCGGCGTGGACATCGAGACGCTCTTCGTGGACGAGGGCTTCGGCAGCCTCGACGAGCAGGCGCTGGAACAGGTCATGGACGCCCTCGAAAGCCTCCGCGACGGCGGTAGGGTAGTGGGGCTCGTGAGCCATGTGGCCGAAATGAAGCAGCGCATTGGCACCCAGCTCCAGGTGGTCAAGGGCCGCAGCGGCTCCACCTTGCACATCAGCGACGACACCCGGGTCTGAGCCCCGTCCCGGGCCGGCCGTCCCGGTATCAGGTTTCAGGTATCGGGTATCATTGATCTGTTACCGGGTCGCGCGCATCGGGAGGAGGGACGATGCGCACTATTGAGCGAACCCGGAACCCATGAACCCTTCACCGTCTTCTTTGGCGTCTACTCTTGACGCCCCCATTTCAACTGACGCCCCAGTTTCGACCGCCGCACTGCCGGAATCAACTTCGACCGCCGCGACCGCCGCACTGCCGGCCTCAGTTTCGACCGCCGCGCCCGCCAAGGGTGGCCGTTACGCGCGGCTGCCGCTGCTCGCTGGCCGCAGCTTCATCCCGCTGGGGCTCTTCGCCCGCCTGCCGCTGGCCATGCTCACCGTGGGAGCCCTGACGCTCGTCACCGCGGTCACGGGATCCTACGCCGTCGGCGGCGCCGCGGCCGGTGCCGTCGGCATCGGCTCCGCACTGGGTGCTCCCGTCCTGGGCGTCCTCGCCGACAGGCTCGGGCAGCGCGGCGTCCTGCTCGTGTCCGCAATCGCCAACACCGTGGCCATCGTTGCCCTGATCCTCGCGGCGTACCTCATTCCCGGGGTGCAGGACCTTGCCGCTGCTGTCCCCGTGCTGGCCGTGGCCTTCGTGGCCGGAGCAAGCTGCCCGCAGGTCGGTCCGCTGGCCCGGGTCCGCTGGATGGCGCTGACCTCCCGGACGTCCGGGCGCGGGGCGGGCGCAAACTCCGCGGACCTGGACACCGCCCTTTCCTATGAGAGCACCGCGGACGAGCTGACCTTCGTGCTCGGCCCCGCACTCGTTGGCATCCTCGCGAGCCTGCTCGCGCCGTGGCTGCCGCTCGCCCTGGCCGCGGTACTGACCGTTGTCCTCGTACCGGCCTTCGCCGTCCACCCCACGCACCACGCGGTGGTCCGCACAGCGCCGGTCCGCACAGCGCGGGTCCGCACAGCGCGGCGCCGGCCCGCCGGACCGGCAGTCGCGTCGGCAGCGGGATTGGCCCCCGCAACGGCGGGGGACCGGCACGCGGACGCCCGTACGGCAGCCCAGCGCGTCAGGACCCTGGCCGCCGTCGCCCTTCCCGTGCTGGCGATGGTCTGCATGGGCACGTTCTTCGGCTCCACCCAGACCTCCCTGAGTTCCTTCTCGGCCAGCTTCGCCACGTCCGAGCTCGCGGGCCTGCTCTACGCCGCGATGGGACTGAGCTCTGCGGCTGCCGCCCTCTCGGTGGCGTACTGGCCCCGCCGCCTCACGGTGAACGTCCGCTGGATCGCGTGCGCGGCCCTCATGGCCGGCTTCGCATCGCTGCTGTTGCTCCCCTCGACGGCGCTGCCCATGGTCCTCGTGCTGCTCGTCCTGGGCCTGCCCGTCGGCCCGCTCATGGTCACTGTCTTCGCCATGGGCGGCCTCGTAGCCCCGGCCGGAAAGCTCGGCACGGTCATGACGGCCCTGGCCAGCGGCATTGTCGCCGGCACCGCGCTCGGATCCTCCATCGCCGGACAGCTCGCCCAGAACTTCGGGTATTCGACGGCGTTCCTGGTTCCGGTGTGCGCCGCTACGGCGCTGTTCCTGCTGGGAACGGCCGCCGCCGTCGTCCTCCGGCAACGCGGGAAGAAGGCGGCGCCGGTAGCCTAGGCCCCACGCGAGAGGACGACGGCGGCCGGGGCCTGATGGGTGCTAGCCCAGCTGCGCCTCGATGCGCCGGGCGGCGTCCGTGAGGGCCCCGGCCACTTCGTTCGGATCCTGTGCGGCGCGGATATAAACGACGGCGAGGGCAGCCGGCCGGCCCCCCGGCACGCGCAGCGGCACCGCAATGGACGACACTCCGGGGATCACCTCGTCATGGCTGGCGGCAAAGCCGCGGCGCCGGGCCTCGGCCGCTTCGGCCCGGTACGGGATGCCCGGGGCCAAGGCGCGCCACTCCTGCTCCGGGAAGGCTGACTGGATGGCGATGCCCGGCGCCCCGGCGCTGATGGGATGCCGCGAGCCCGGGTGCTGCACCACCGCGGCGCCGCTGTGCCGCGGATCCACCGTCACCAGCGTCACGCACTCTTCCCTGTCCCAGACCGCCACAAAGGCGCTCATGGTCAGGGTGTTGGCCAGCAGGGTCAGTTCCGGCAGGGCCGCCGACTGCAGGTTGCGGGAGACCCCGCGCGCCAGGACGGCGAGGCCCGGGCCGGGCTGGACGCGGCCGCCGTCGTCGCGCACCAGCAGCGAATGATCCTCCAGAGTGCGCAGGATCCGGTAGGCCACGGAGCGGTGGACGCCCATGGCATCGGCCAGTTCCGCAATGGTGAGCGGCTGCTGGGCCTCGGCCAGGATCTCCAACGCCCTGATGCCGCGGGACAGCGTCTGGGACGGGGAAGCCTGGGCGGTGCCGGCGTTCGAGGTCATGGGGTCCATCCTAGGGGCGGGGTCGCTGGACGCCGGGCATACCGGGCAACCCTTGTGTTCCGGCTCACGGTCCGCTAGCGTTCTATATGGGAACTACTTGTTCGATTATAGAACACAGTCTGTCCAAAAGACAGGAGACCCAACCACGGGTCGCCCAAACCGCAGCCGAGGAAGACCGCAACGAACGCAAGGGATCAGTGATGATTGCCAAGCCGCGCGAGCCCGCCGGGGGTGTCCCGGGCAGGCTGTCTGCTCCGCGGGCCAACCACTTCCGGGGCAGCCTCGGCAGGTTTGCCACCGGCGTCGCGATCGTGACCTTCGACGGCGTAACGAAGCGCCACGGCATCACCGTGAACTCCTTCACCTCAGTCTCGATGGACCCTCCGCTGGTGCTGGTGAGCATCGCCCGCACTGCCAGGGCCCACGATGAACTCGCCGGCCGGCCCTTCACGGTGAATATTCTCGGCGCCGAGCAGCGGCATCTGGCCATGCACTTCGCCGGCCGCCCCGGCCCCGAGCCGCTGTGGGTGGAGGGGGTCACCGCGCCGCGGCTGTCCAATGTCCTCGCCTACTTCGAATGCAAGCCCTGGGCGGCGTACGACGGCGGCGACCACACCCTGTACATCGGCGAGGTGATGGATTTCAATTACCGCAACGGCGATGCCCTGGCGTTCGCCAACAGCACCTTCACCACCATCCCGGAAAGCCAGCTGGGCATGGAGGACCTGCTCTAGCGCCGCACCACATCCATTCAACGCGTTTCAGCTCAACGACGACTGGAGGAAGACCAATGGGTATCCGTACCGGACGGCAGTACCTGGACAAGCTCAACGCCATGAGCCCGCACGTGGTGATCGACGGTGAGGTGGTCAGCGAGAAGATCGCCGAGCACCCGGCTTTCTGCAATGTGGCCCGCTCCTACGCCAGGCTCTTCGACATGCAGCACGACCCCAAGTACCAGGAAGCGCTCACGTACACCTCGCCGAGCACCGGGGACCTTGTCAACGCCTCCTTCCTGGTGCCGAAGACCATCGAGGACCTCCAGCGCCGCCGCCGCGCCATCTCCACGTGGGCCGAGTCCTCCAACGGCTTCCTTGGCCGCTCCGGGGACTACATGAACTCCGCGCTCACCGCGCTGGGCACGGCCGGGAAGTGGTTCGCGCAGGCGGATCCGAAGTTCGGCGAGAACATCCGCAACTACTACGAGTGGGCCCGGGAAAACGACCTCCTCGCCACGCACACCCTCATCCCGCCGCAGGTTAACCGTTCGGTCTCCGGTTCGGAGCAGCTCGGCGGCCAGCTCTCGGCCCGGATCGTGGAGGAGCGCGAGGACGGGATCGTCATCCAGGGCGCACGCATGCTCGCCACCATCGCCCCGATCGCGGACGAGCTCCTCGTGTTCCCGTCCACGGTCCTGCGGGGCACCCCGGAAGACGCACCCTACTCCTACGCGTTCGCCATCCCCAACGACTCCCCGGGGCTGCGCTACCTCTGCCGTACCTCGCTGTACAACGGCGGCAGCACCCACGACGAGCCGCTGGCCTCCCGCTATGAGGAAATGGACGCCGTCGCGGTCTTTGACCACGTCTTCGTGCCCAACGAGCGCATCTTCATGCTCGGCCACCCGGAACTGTGCAACAGCTTCTACACCGAAACCGGCGCCGGCGCGCTCATGACCCACCAGGTGGTCACGCGCACCATCGCCAAGAGCGAGTTCTTCCTAGGCCTGGCGTCGGAACTTGCCGAGTCGATCGGCATTGACGGATTCCAGCACATCCAGGAGGACATCGCGGAGCTGATTATCGACGTCGAAATCGGCAAGGCGCTGGTCCGCGCCTCGGAGGCCGACGCCGGACTCAACGACGCCGGCGTCATGCTGCCGAAGTGGACCACGCTGAACGCCGCCCGCAACTGGTACCCGAAAATCGCCCAGCGCTTCCCGCAGATCATCCGGAAGTTCTCGGCGTCGGGCCTCATGGCCTTGCCCGGCGAGGCGGACGTCAACAGCGAGGCCCGGGCGGACATCGAGCTGTACCTGCAGGGCAAGACCCTCACGGGTCCCGAGCGCGTCAGGCTGTTCAAGCTGGCCTTCGACGCCTCGATTTCCGGGTTCTCCGGACGCCAGTCGCTCTATGAGTACTTCTTCTTCGGGGATCCGGTCCGCATGGCCGGCGCCCTCGTGAACACCTACGACCGCGGGCCGGTCCGGGCCAGGGTCCGCGAACTGCTCAACCGTGCGGATTGACCCGCCGAAGACACTCCCCGGGAATATGTGTGCCCTATCACACATTTCATAGTACTATTTAGGATACTAACTGACCGTTCGATCAGTAATCCCAGCAGCATTCAGTTATCCACTTCGCCCCCATTTAGGGCAGTACCTCTGCCCCCAGCAACGGAGTTCCAATGACCGCAACTTCATCCGTAGATTCCGAGGCGGGTCCCAGCAGTAAACATGAGGAACGCAAGGTCCTCGCCGGGACGCTGGTCGGCACCACCATCGAGTGGTACGACTTCTTCATTTTCGCCCAGCTGACAGCAACGCTGCTGTCGCCGCTGTTCCTCGCCCCGCTGAACGCCTCCAACCCGGGCCTGGCGCAGATTCTGTCCTTCGCCCTCATCGGCATCAGCTTCCTCTTCCGCCCGCTCGGTGCGATCGTTGCCGGCCACCTGGGTGACCGCCTCGGCCGCAAGGCCATGCTGGTCTTCACCCTCATCATGATGGGTGCCGCCACTGCGCTGATCGGCATGCTGCCCACCTACGCGCAGATCGGCGTCTGGGCCCCGATCCTGCTCATCACGCTCCGTGTCATCCAGGGCTTCTCCGCCGGCGGTGAATGGGGCGGCGCTGCCCTGATGGCCGTCGAGCACGCTCCCAAGAGCAGGCGCGGCCTGTTCGGCGCCTACCCGCAGATCGGCGTTCCGGTCGGCATGATCCTGGCCACCGGTCTGCTGTACTTCCTCAACACCAGCATGTCCAAGGAAGACTTCGCGTCCTGGGGCTGGCGTGTGCCGTTCCTGCTCTCGATCGTGCTGATCGTCGTCGGCTACCTGATCCGCCGCGCCGTTGCCGAGAGCCCGGTCTTCAAGGAGATGGCTGCCCGCAAGGAAGAAAGCAAGGCGCCGCTCGGCGAGCTGCTCCGCAAGCACAAGAAGGCAGTCCTCTACTCGACCATGATCTTCATCGGCAACAACGCTGCCGGCTACCTGCTGATTGCCTTCTTCATCTCCTACGCCACCAAGACGCTGAAGATGCCCACCCCGCAGATCCTGCTGGCCACCACGCTGGCCTCCTTCGGCTGGCTCATCTTCACGCTGGTTGGCGGCTGGCTCTCGGACAAGATCGGCCGCGTCAAGACCTTCCTGATCGGCTACGGCATCGTCTTCGCCTGGATGATCCCGATGTTCGCCCTCATCGACACCAAGAACATCGTGCTCTACGGCGTCGCGCTGTTCGTCCTGACCATCGGCCTGGGCCTTTCCTACGGCCCCATGTCCGCCATGTACGCCGAGATGTTCCCGGCGAACGTGCGCTACTCGGGCATCTCGATCGGCTACGCCTTCGGCGCCATCCTCGGCGGCGCGTTCGCGGCCACCATCGCGGAAGTCCTGCTGCAGGGCACCGGGTGGACCGGTTCCATCGGCATCTACATCATGATCCTCTGCGTCATCTCCGCCATCGGCGTCCTCCTGGCCGGTGAGACGAAGGGCCGCCCGCTCGGCGTCAGCAGCCACCACTAGGCCTTGTTTCGGCAGGCAAAGCAAGACACAAAAGAGGCACGGACCGCGGGTCCGTGCCTCTTCTGTGTTGTTGAGGGCCTGACGAACTACTGCTTGCCGAGGCGGGTACTAATAGCCGGGGGACCTGCCCTTGAACTCCGACCACTTACCCGCCACCCGGCCGTCATTCGAGGCGACGATTAGGTTTCCCCGCAAAGTTGGCCCCACCACATTCCGGATTCCCTTGCCGGCGGCCAGTGCCTCCGTGTCCCGCCACACCTCGGTCACCGTGTATCCGTCGAAGGTTGCGATCACGAAGGAGGGGCCGGAGACAACATCGGGGCAGAAGCCAAAGAAAGCCGGGGCATCATCCCCTACACGCCTGATGCGGCTGATGGCCTGCCCCAGATGCATCCCCAGGGTGGCTGGGGCGTCATATGCGAGATCCAGTGTGTAGTGGCCGATGCGAAATTTGCTCTCGGACCGGTTGATCCGCAGGAGGCCTGAAGGGTTTACGTCGCCGGCCAGTAGGATGCATCTGGGCATGGGCAGAATGCCCACAGCCTGGACTGTGCCCTCTTTTGTGCATGCCCTGTTGTCCCCCAATACTGAACGACGCCCGATCCTAAACTGTTCTTGGGATGGCATATTGATCTCCAATGTTCAGGCGATAGGTCAAAACGAGCGGAATCATCGTAAATTCCGCCAGTTCCCCCTGCCTCCCGCACTTGTGTGTCCGCGCACTGACCGGGGCCTTGCTGATCTTGCTAGGGCCCCTTTAGGGGCAGGATAGGAAGAGCAACTGCGGTCGCCTCGGCTTAGACGCCCAGGAAGCTGATGGCACCCTGTTTGAAGGCGCGGCTGGTGATGGCGTTCGTGTGGTTGCGGCCCGGCAGCACCAACTGTTCCACCATGCCGCCGGCCTTGGCACCGAGGGCGGCGAGCTCCGGCATGGTCGCGGCGCGGTCGTCCTTTTCCCCCGCCACGAGGAGCATCGGCATGCGCGGGACGGCTTCGGCGGGGTCGTACGGCTCGGTCTTGATCGCCTCGACCAGGGACAGCAGCGCGAAGATGTTGTTACTGGGCAGCAACATGGCCATCTTCAGCAGTCCCGCGGTTGATTCGTCCGCGATCGGCGTGCCGTCGGCCAGGTACCGCTGAGCGGCGATCAGGTCGAAGTCCGCCAGGGGGTCCGCGACGTTGGGGCCGCCCAGCACCAGCCGGTGCACCAGCTCATGCTGGGTGGCGCCGAACTCCCACGCGAGCCGGGACCCCAGCGAATAGCCGATCACGTCGAGCCCGCTGGACGGGTCGCCGTCGCGCAGGGGACGCACGCCGGCGTCGAACACTATCTGCAGCAGGTCCGCGCGGATCCGGCTGGGGGAGTAGGAGTCCATGTCCTCGGGGGCGCCGCTGCGGCCGTGGCCGGGCAGGTCCACGGTGATGACGCGCCGGCCGGCCTCCCGGAGCGCGGCGAGCCAGCCGGAGTCCTCCCAGTTGAGCTTGGAGGAGGAGGAGAAGCCGTGCAGCAGCAGGACGGGACGGAGCCCGGCGTCGTTCTGGGGCTCATGCACCTCCACGTACAGCTGGGGGTCGGTGCCCTCCACGGTGTGGGAATGCAGTTCGCCGGTGTGTCTGCCGCTCATGCTCTCAGTCCTCATCAAGTACGGCGCTCAGGCGGACCCGGCGCTTTGGTGCCTCTTCCTTCGGGACCGTGCCCACGATGCCGGCGGTGTTGTCCGGCACCTCAAACACAATCAGGGGCTCGCCGACATTGATCTTGTCGCCGGGCCCGCCGTAGATACGCACTACCTTACCTGCCTGCGGGCTGGGCAATTCAACGGCCGACTTGGTGGTTTCGACCTCCACGAGCGGCTGGTTGCGCTCCACCTGCTCGCCCGGTGAAACCAGCCATTCCAGCACGGTTGCCTCGATCAGGCCCTCGCCGAGATCGGGGAGCGGGAAGGAAATTTCAGCCACGTTTGTACTCCAATACTCGCTGGATGCCGAAGAGGATCCGGTCAATGTTCGGGATGTATTCATCTTCAAGATCGCCCGAGGGGTACGGGACGTCGAAGCCGGTGACGCGCTCCACCGGTGCCTTGAGGGTGTCAAAGCAGCTCTGCGTGATCAGCTGCGCCACCTCGGCGCCGAGGCCGGAGGTCAGCGGCGCCTCGTGGACGACGACGGCGCGGCGCGTCTTGCGCACGGAGGCGGCCAGCGCCTCGGCGTCGATCGGCTTGAGCCAGCGCAGGTCCAGGACCTCAATCTCGATCCCGTCCTCGGCGGCGAGCTCGGCCACCTGCAGGCAGCGGGAGACCATGGCGCCCCACGCGACGAGCGTGAGGTGGCGGCCTTCGCGCATCACCTTGGCGCCGGTGGGGGAGCCGCCGTCTGCATCGTGTCTGGCGACGTCCACCTCGCCCTTCTGCCAGTAGCGCGACTTCGGCTCCATGAAGATCACCGGGTCCGGCCGCGTGGCGGCGTACTTGAGCAGGTGGTAGGCCTCATTCGGGTTGGACGGCGAGACCACCTTCAGCCCCGGCACATGGGCGAAGAGCGCCTCCAGGCTTTCGCCGTGGTGTTCGGGGGCCCGGATGCCGCCGAAGCTGGGCACCCGCAGGGTGATCGGCATCGGCATGGTGCCCCGGCTGCGGTAGTTCATCCGGGCGATCTGGCAGACGATCTGGTTGATGGCCGGGTAGGCGAAGCCGTCGAACTGGACCTCGGGGATGGGGTGGAACCCGGCCATCGCCAGGCCCACGGACATGCCGAGGATGCCGGATTCCGCCAGCGGGGTGTCGAAGACGCGCTGCGCGCCGTGCTTGGCCTGCAGCCCGTCGGTGATGCGGAAGACGCCGCCGAGCCTTCCGCAGTCCTCGCCGAAGATGACGGCCTTGGGGTTGTCCGCGAGGACCTCGTCGAGGGCGCGGTTAAGCGCCTGCTGCATCGACATTACGGTGGTAGATGCGGGGCTTTCTGCGGCAGTGTTTCTGCCTGCGGAAGTTGCGCCTTCGAGAATCGAGTTAGACATGTTCGGACTCCTCGCGCCAGTTGGCGGCCTGGGCCTGCAGGGCCGGGGTGGTTTCCTGGAAGACCAGGTCAAACATTTCAGTTCCGGGCCGGGAGCCGAGCGCCTGGATGCCGGTGCGGATCTGCTCCTCTTCGGCCTTTGCCGCAGCCAGCGCCTCGGCAAAGTACGCCTCGTCCGCGATTCCATCGGCCAGCAGCCGCTGCCGGAGCCGCTCGAGCGGGTCGATGCCGGCGCCGTCGCGTTCCTCGTCGAGCGAGCGGTAGCGGCCCGGATCATCGGAGGTGGAGTGCGGGCCGCGGCGGTAGGTCATGGCCTCGATGAGCACCGGGCCGTTGCCGGAGCGCGCATGCGCAAAGGCGCGGCGGGTCGCCTCGAGAACCGCGACGACGTCATCGCCGTCGATCTTCAGCGCCGGGATCCCGTAGCCCGCGGCGCGGGCCGCGACGGAACCGCCGGCCACCTGACGTTCGGTGGGCACCGAGATGGCCCAGCCGTTGTTCTGGACAAAGAACACCACCGGCGCCTTCATCACGGCGGCGAAGTTCATTGCCTCGTGCACGTCGCCCTGCGAGGAGGCGCCGTCGCCGAAGTAGGTCAGGGCGACGCCGTCTTTCTCATCGAGCGTCTGGCCGTGGGCCCAGCCGACGGCGTGCAGGACGGACCCGGCGACGACCGCCTGGATCGGGGCCAGCCTTGATTCCATCGGGTTGTACAGGCCGCCGTGCCACGTGGCCTTGTGGGTGGACATGTAGGCCACCATGTCCACCCCCATGGTCCGGGCGACGCCCATTTCGCGGTAGGTGGGGAAGACGAAGTCCCGGGTGGTGTCCACGGCGTAGCCGCTGCCCACCTGGGCCGCCTCCTGGCCGAGTTCGGGGGCGTATCCGGGGATGATGCCCTGCCGTTGCCAGGCGATGGCCGAGGTGTCGAGGTGCCGGACGGCCACCATCAGCGAATAAAGCTCTCGGAGCTCGTCGGCAGTGAGCGGCCCGGCAGCGCCGCCGGAAGCCACGGGGAGAAGTGTGTCCATGCCTGTGACCCTAGTCACCGGCGGCGGGGTGGGCAATCAGCCTAGGATGGGGTGCCCAGACTGCACACTTTTGCCGCCCCTGCCGCCGGTGAGCTTGGCAATTTGTCTAGCGTTGGCGCTAGTCGGCTAGTCGGCTAGTCGGACCCAACGCCGGCGCGGCGGTTGCGGGTGATCCGGGCGCCGATCCAGCAGGCCGCGGCGATGCCGGCCACTAGCGCCATGGTGCTGAACAGCTGCTTGCTGCTGTCCGGGCTGCTGAATCCGACGGCGAAGATCAGCGCCAGGAGCACGAGCCCGAAGATCGTCAGGGCGGGGAAGCCCTTCATTCTCAGCGGCAGCGCAGTGCCGTCGCGGTCTGCCCGGCGGCGCAGGATCAGCTGGGACACCAGGGCCGAGCCCCACACCACGAGGCACGTGGAGCCGACAAGCTGGAACAGGGCCGGCAGGATCTGGTCCGGGAAGAGCAGTTCCAGGACGGCGGCCAGGAAGCCGAAAGCCACGGAGACGCTCACCGCCACCACCGGGACCCGGGCCGTGTTGAGCTTCGAAAGGAACCTCGGGGCTTCGCCGCGCTCAGAGAGCGAGTACACCATGCGGGACGCGCCGTAGAGGTTGGCGTTCAGGGCGGACAGCAGCGCGATGACGGCGACCATGGTGATCGCGGCGCCGGCACCCGGGATCCGGGCGACGTCGAGAACGCCGGCGAACGGGGACTTCAGGGACTCAGAAGTTGAGGGAAGGACGGCCGCGATGACGAAAACCGAGCCGATGTAGAACACAAGGATCCGCCAGACCACGGTGCGGATCGCCTGGCCGACGCTGCGCTCCGGGTTCTCCGTCTCGGCCGCGGCCACGCTGACAATCTCAGTGCCACCGAAGGCGAAGATCACGACGAAGAGTGCGGTTGCGATGCCGCCCAGGCCTTCCGGAGCGAAGCCGGAAGTGAAGTTGCTAAGGCCCGGGGACGGGACATTCGGCAGCCAACCCAGCAGCAGGGCCGCGCCGATGGCGAGGAATATCACGATCGCCGCCACCTTGAGGATGGCGAACCAGAATTCAAACTCGCCGAAGTTCTTCACGCCGGCCAGGTTGATGGCGGTGAACAGGGCCATGAAGATCAGGGACAGCGCCCAGACGGGAATCACCGGCCACACTGTGAACAGGAGCGCGGCCGCGCCGAGGGCCTCGGCAGCGATGACCACCACGAGCTGCAGCCACCAGAGCCAGCCGACGGTCGCCCCTGCGGTCTTGCCCATGGCCTTTTGCGCGTACACGGAGAATGCGCCGCTGTTGGGGTTGGCCGCGGCCATCTCGCCGAGCGCCCACATCACCAGGATGATCAGGGTTCCGGCGACAAGGTAGGAGATCAGCACGGCCGGTCCCGCCGCCTGGATTCCGGCCCCCGAGCCGAGGAACAGGCCGGCGCCGATGGCGCTGCCTAGGCCCATCATGGTCAGCTGGCGTGGCTTCATGCTGTGCCCCAGGCTCGGGGCGGGGGCCGCGGTGGGTAGCGTCGCGGTGGACTTCGTTGTCATGGCGAACCTTCGTGTGGTTTGGATCTGTGCGTCCTTATGGGACCTATTGAATTTACCGTCTTTGGGCCGGCCCTACGGGTCGCCGGCCCGCCGCCGCCGTGAGAGCATGGTGGCAGTTTGCTAGCTGAATTGTGGCATCGGCGACGGTTTGTCCGGCCTGGGCTGCTTGGGAAGGAGAAATCCATGGATGTTGATCCACTGGATGCAAAGATTGTCCGATTTTTCACGGATTCTCCCAGGACTTCGGTCCTGGAGGCCTCCCGGGTGCTGAAGGTTGCCCGCGCCACGGTGCAGTCGCGGCTGGACCGGATGCAGGATGCCGGTGTGATCGGCTCATGGGTGCCGCAGCCCGATCCGGCGCACTTCGGCTTCCCGGTGGTGGCGTTCTGTTCCCTTACGATCAACCAGGACCTTGGGCACGACGCCGTCGTGGAGGCCCTGGCGCGGATCCCCGAACTGATTGAAATCCACACTGTCTCCGGGAGTTCGGACCTCATGGCCCGCATTGCAGCGCGCTCCAATTCGGATCTTCAGCGCGTCCTCGATGCCATGATCGCCACCAGGACGGTCCTGCGTGCCTCCTCCGTGATCGTCCTCAATACGCACTTTCAGGGCCGCACCCTGCCGCTGCTGGAGGCGGCAGCGACAAGCAAGTGACGGCAAAGTGTCCGCCAGCTGGCCGGCATGTGACCTGAAACATTTTGCGCCCGGCCGGTGCGGCCGTATCATTAGTTCTAGTCAATTTGACTATAACTAATCCGGCGGTCGGGCCGGATGCGTCCGGGCAGTCCATCACGGGACCGGCCCGGGACCTCAGAGGGCGGGTGGATCACCGTGTACACCACAGCAGCCAACGTCTCGGAGCGCCAGACCGCTCCGCCGTCGTTGGCCATCTCCACCGTGATCTTTGCGCTGCGCCCCAGCGAGAAGTCCGGGCGGCCCACGTTGTGGATCCCGCTGGTGCGCCGGATCCGCGAACCGTTCAAGGGCCTCTGGGCACTGCCGGGCGGCCCGCTCACGCATTCCGAATCCCTCCAGGACGCCGCCTCACGGAACCTGCGGGAGACCACCGGGCTGGCCCCGAACTACCTCGAACAGCTCTACGCCTTTGGCGGGCTGCACCGCTCACCCACCCAGCGCGTCGTCTCGATCGTGTACTGGGCGCTGGTCCAGCCCACGGAAGCCGCGCTCGCCGACGAATCTGAGAACGTGCGCTGGTTCCGCGCCGACCGGCTCGGCGAGCTCGCCTTCGACCACAACGCAATCATCGACTACGCCCTGTGGCGGCTGCGCAACAAGATGGCCTATGGATCCATCGCCTACCACCTGCTGGGCGAGTACTTCACGCTCGCCCAGGTCCGGGAAGTCTACGAGGCCGTCCTGGACCGCGAACTCGATCCCGCCAACTTCCGCCGGCAGGTCAAAGCCACACCGGAAATCGAAGAAACCGATCACTACCTGCAGGGCGGCAAGCACCGCCCGCCACGCCTCTACCGCTTTACCGGCCGCCCAGGCCTTGATCCAGACAACAGGAGCACACTATGAGCGTCAACACGGCAATCCAGCTGATCACGCGCGAGCAGGCCACCGCCATGTCAGGGGCCGCGGCCGCCTCCACCTGCAGCCCCGCGCTGGCCCGCGGGCCCTGGGACTACGACCTCGCCGAGGCCCTCGCCGGAACCCCCGCCTACGGACCGGGCGCCTCCTCCGCCGACGTCGCCCCGGCGTCGACCCCGCGGCAGGGGCAACTGCCGGAAGAGTACAAGCTTGCCAGCGACGCCGAGCTCGACACCCGGATCCGGGCCGCCAAAGCGGCGCTGGGGGACCGCGCCGTCGTCCTGGGGCACTTCTACCAGCGCGACGAAGTGATCGAATATGCCGACTTCGTGGGCGATTCCTTCCAGCTCGCCAACGCGGCGCTGACCCGGCCGGACGCGGAAGCCATCATCTTCTGCGGCGTCCACTTCATGGCCGAAACCGCGGACATCCTGTCCCGGCCGGACCAGGCCGTGATCCTGCCCAACCTCGCCGCGGGCTGCTCGATGGCGGACATGGCGGACATCGACTCGGTCACCGAGTGCTGGGAACAGCTTGAGGAAGTCTTCGGCACGGAGCCCGACGCCGAGGGCCGGGTTCCGGTCATCCCGGTCACCTACATGAACTCCTCCGCAGCCCTCAAGGGCTTCTGCGGCGAGCGCGGCGGGATCGTCTGCACGTCCTCGAACGCCGCCACGGTGCTGGAGTGGGCGTTCGAGCGCGGCCAGCGCGTGCTGTTCTTCCCGGACCAGCACCTGGGCCGCAACACCGCCAAGGCCATGGGGGTGCCGCTGGAGCAGATGCCGATGTGGAACCCGCGCAAGGACCTCGGGGGCAACGACGAACAGACCCTACTCGATTCCCGGGTGATCCTCTGGCACGGCTTCTGCTCGGTCCATAAGCGCTTCAACGTGGGCCAGATCGAGAAGGCCCGCGCCGAGTTCCCCGGCGTGCAGGTGATCGTGCACCCGGAATGCCCCATGGAGGTGGTGGACGCCGCCGATTCCGCCGGCTCCACCGACTTCATCAAGAAGGCCATCGCCGCGGCCACGGAACCCACCACGTTTGCGATCGGCACCGAGATCAACATGGTGAACCGTCTCGCCGCGGAATATCCGCAGCACACCATTTTCTGCCTGGACCCGGTGATCTGCCCCTGCTCCACGATGTACCGCATCCACCCCGGCTACCTTGCCTGGGTCCTGGAAGCGCTCGTCCGCGGCGAGGTGCTCAACCGCATCACCGTCGACGAGGACGTCGCCGCCCCGGCAAAGGTGGCGCTGGAACGCATGCTGGCGGCACGGCCGTGACCAGGCGGCTCGTGATTGTCGGCAGCGGCGTTGCGGGACTCTACGCCGCGCTGCTCGCCACCGACGCCGCCACCGGCTGTGACATCGAGGTGGTCCTGCTCAGCAAGGGGACGCTGGAGCAGAGCAACACCTTCTACGCCCAGGGCGGCGTCTCCGCCGTGCTGGCACCGGGGGATGCCGCTCCCGGGGACTCCGTGGCGGCCCACATCGCAGACACGCTCGCCGCCGGTGCCGGGCTGAACGACGCCGAGGCAGTCCGCGTCCTGTGCACCGAAGCCGTCCGGGACATCGCCGGACTGGGCCGCTACGGCGTGCATTTCGACTCGGGCCCCGACGGCGGACCGGCCCTGGGCCTGGAAGCGGCGCACTCGGCGCCGCGCATCCTGCACGCCGGTGGGGACGCGACCGGCGCCTGCATCGCGCGCGGGCTCGTCGCCGCCGTCCTGGAACGCGCCGTCCTGGATCGTGCCGGCCGCGGCCGGCTCCGGGTGGAGACCAGCGCGTTTGTCACCGACCTCCTGACCGAACCGGAAGTCCCGTCGGAGGCTCTGTCACGGCCCGGCAGCACGCCCCCGACGCCGGCCCGGGTCACCGGGGTGGCGTACCTGGCCGGCGGCCGGCCCCAGCAGCTGGCTGCCGACGCCGTCCTGCTCGCCACCGGCGGCGCTGGGCGGCTCTTTGCCCGCACCAGCAATCCCTCCGTCGCCACCGCCGACGGCCTGGCCCTTGCCTGGCGTGCCGGCGCCGCCGTGCGGGACCTCGAGTTCTTCCAGTTCCACCCCACCACCCTTGCCGTCGAAGAGGTCCCGGGCGGCCCGCCGGCCCTGCTCATCTCCGAAGCAGTCCGTGGCGAGGGGGCGGTGCTGCTGGACTCCGCAGGGCACCGCTTCATGCCTGACTACCACCCGGATGCCGAGCTGGCACCCCGCGACGTCGTCTCCCGCAGCATCGCCCTTCACCTGGCCGCCACCGGGGCCGCGCCGGACAGCCCCGTCTACCTGGACGCCCGTGGCATCGAGGCAGACCGCGGCGCGGGCTTCCTGCTCCGGCGGTTCCCGACCATCACGGCGGCCACCCGGGCCGCCGGCTACGACTGGACCACGGAGACGGTACCCGTGTCCCCGGCCGCCCACTATTGGATGGGTGGCGTGTGCACCGACCTGCGGGGCCGCACGTCGGTTCCCGGCCTGTATGCCGCCGGCGAGGTCGCCCGCACGGGCGCGCAGGGGGCGAACCGGCTGGCGAGCAACTCGCTGCTGGAGGGCCTCGTGTTCGGCCGCCGTGCGGTCGAGGACTTCCTGCACGCACCCGTGCCCGAGACGGCCTGGCTCTCGCCGGCACGTGAGGACTTCCACCCCCGCAACCACGTGCCGCCCGCGGTGGCTGGTTCTCCAAAGGCCGGCACCTCCGGCGCGGAGGTTCCGTTCAGCCGAGCCGCACTGGGAAGGCTCATGACCGCGGCTGCCGGAGTCACGCGCACGGGCGCCGACCTCGACGCCGCCGCGCTCCAGCTGGCGCAGTGGACCGCCGACCTTGAAGCCGGAGGCCTTGAAGCCGGGGACTTTGAATCCGGTGCCCGCGCCGGACACAGTGTCTGGATCTGCCAGGATGCCCATGAGGACCGGAACCTGCTGCTGGCTGCCGAACTCCTCGTGGCGGCGGCTCGGCAGCGCACCCACTCCGTCGGCGCCCACTACCGGGCAGACACCGCCGGGGATGCGCACCCCGCGGTGCTGGTTGGCCCCGCACGCTCCACCTCGACGGCCGGTAAGTCCGGCCACCGGCATGCCGCCGCATCCCGGCCCAAGCAAAGGATCTCGTCATGACAGCACCCGCTGCCACTGCAGCCACCGGAACCGCTGCACGCACCACCGCACAGTCTGCGCTCGCCGGGAGCCTGCCGGAGGCCGCCGTCCTGGCCGTCCTCCGCGCGGCGCTGCAGGAAGACGCCCCGTACGGGGACATCACCTCGCAGGTCCTCATCCCCGCGCAGGCGCGGGCGACCGCGGTGCTCAATGCCCGCGTCCCCGGCGTGCTGAGCGGCGGACAGGTCTTCGCCGCCGCGATGCAGCTGACTGACCCGGACGCCGTCGTCGAACTGCTGGTCGACGACGGCGAGGCCTTCGCCGCCGGAACCGCACTGGCCCGCGTGACCGGGAACGCCCGCGCCGTGCTGCTGGCCGAACGCGTCGGCCTGAACCTGGTCCAGCGGATGAGCGCCATCGCCACCAGGACGGCCGAGTTCGTGGCGCTCGTGGACGGCACCGGGGCCCGGATCACCGATACGCGCAAGACGACGCCGGGTCTGCGGGTGCTGGAACGCTATGCCGTGCGCTGCGGCGGCGGCGCCAACCACCGCTTCAGCCTGTCCGACGCCGTCCTGGCCAAGGACAACCATCTGGCCGTCCTCACCGGGGGAGATCCGGCGAAGCTGACCGAGGTGCTGCGCGGCGCCAAGGCCCGGCTGGGCCATACGACGCACTTCGAGGTGGAGGTGGACACCATGGAGCAGATCGAGCCCGTACTGGCGGCCGGGGTGGACACCATCATGCTGGACAACTTCTCGTTGGCCGAGCTGGCGGCCGGCGTCGAGCTGGTGGGCGGCCGGGCTCGTGTCGAAGCCAGCGGCAACGTCAATCTCGCCACGGTGGCGGACATCGCGGCCACGGGGGTGGACGTCATCTCGATCGGCGGCCTCACGCACAGCGTCACGGCACTGGACCTCGGCCTGGATATTGAGCTGGCCGTCGAGCCCCTTCCTGCCCCGGCACAGACGGCCGGCCGAGGCGCACCGTGATCTTCCTCGACGCCGCGGCCACCACACCGGTCCGCCGCGAGGTGCTGGAGGCCATGTGGCCTTACCTCACGGGCGAGTTCGGCAACCCGTCAAGCCATCACTCCTTGGGTGAGGCGGCCGCCACGGCGCTCGCCGGGGCCCGCGCCGCAACCGCCAAGGCCCTGGGCTGCCGCCCGGGGGAAGTGGTCTTCACCTCCGGCGGCACGGAAGCGGACAACCTCGCCGTCAAGGGCATCGCCCTTGCCCGGCGCGCCGCCGATCCGCGCCTGGACCGGGTGGCGATCAGTGCCGTCGAACATCCCGCGGTGGAAGAATCGGCCAGGTACCTCGAACGGGTCCACGGCTTCGCCGTTGATGTGATCCCGGTGGACCGCTTCGGCCAGGTGACGGAAGCGGCCCTTGCTGCCGTGCTCCAGCCCGGGACGGCCCTGGTCAGCATCATGTACGCCAACAACGAGGTCGGCACGGTCCAGCCCATCGCCCGGCTCGCGGCGCTGGCCCGCGCCCAGGGCATTCCCTTCCACACCGACGCCGTCCAGGCCGCCGGCTGGCTGCCGCTGGACACCGGAGCGCTGGGCGTGGACGCGCTGAGCATTTCCGGCCACAAGCTGGGCGCGCCCAAGGGCAGCGGCGCGCTGTTTGTGCGCGGACGGGTCCGGGTCGAACCGCTGGTCCACGGCGGCGGACAGGAACGCGGCCGCCGTTCGGGCACGGAAAACGTCGCCGGGGCCGTGGCGCTGGCGACAGCGCTGACGCTGCCCCGGGAGCCGGCCCCGGAGCTGGCCGGGCGCGTCTCGGCCCTCCGCGACATGTTTATAGGGGCTGTGCTGGCCGGGGTTCCGGGCGCGCTGCTCACCGGCCACCCCACGGAGCGGCTGCCCTCGGTGGCCTCCTTCTGTTTCCCGGGCACCAGTGGCGAGTCCGTGCTGCTCGAACTCGAGCGCCAGGGCGTCATCTGCTCGAGCGGGTCGGCGTGCGCCGCCGGCTCGGATGCGCCCTCGCCCGTGCTGCTGGCCATGGGCGTCGAGCCCGAGGTCGCCCAGACGGCCGTGCGGTTCAGTTTCGACTCGACCGTCAGCGCGGACGAGCTCCGCCAGGCCGCAGCCGCCGTGAGCATCGCGGTCGCCGGGGTCCAGGCACTCGGCACCCCCTCCACCGGTTGAGCTATCACTAGATGTCCTTATCGGGCAGTCCTTATCGGGCAGGCATAGCGGCATTAACTGATAGCTCAACCCGGGGTGGGGGCTCTGGCCGGGGCTAGCGGTGGCGGGCGCGGCGGAAGATCCAGTGCCGCAGCATCGTGAACCGCACGGCGGTGGCGGCGAAGCCGGACAATGTGGTGGTCCACAGCTCCTCGGCCACGGTGGCATCAGGGTTGACCCAGTGCAGGACGGCCAGGCTGCCGCCGGTGATCAGCAGCGCGACGAGGATCACGATCAGGCCGTTGAGGTGGTCCCGCTTCATCCGGCGGCGTTCGGTGATCTTGAACGTCAGGCGCCGGTTGAGGGCGGTATTCATGAACGACGTCAGGATCAGGGCCGCCGCGTTGGCCGGCTGGGCCCCGAGCCAGGACCGGGAAAGGGCATACAAGGCCAGGGATGTCAGGGTACAGACAATCCCGACGCCGGTGAACCGAATGAGTTGCCGGACCACCGGATAGCGGAGGATTCCGCGGTGGCGGCGCGGGTTCTGCCCGCGGACGACGGCGGGGGCCGGAGCCTGCTGTTCGAGCTGGGACTCCATCCGCTCAGTACAGCTCGCCCACGGGGATGTCCACGGCCAGCCGGTTCTCCGGGCCCGCAAGGGGACAGGCCCAGGCCTCGTTGTAGGCGCAGGACGGGTTGTAGGCGAAATTGAAGTCCAGGATGAATTCGGCCTGGGGCCCGGAGCCCCGCACGCCGTGGAAAGCCCCCTTGATGGTGTCCAGGAGGTAGCGGCCCGCGCCATAGCTGCCGCCGGGCTGGCCGGCGGTGGCGTCACGGAACGGTACGAAGATGCCGCCGCCGTAGCCCCTAAGCTTCCAGACCGCGAGCTGTCCCATCTCGGGAAGGTCGAAGGTGCCCAGCCGCACGAACCGGACCAGACCGTCAGTCCCGGTCTCCACATTCATCTCCCGGCCGGCGCCCTCGGGGGTCAGCGGGACGTGGAAACGGTAGATCGGATCGTAGTCCGCCGTCTTCAAGCCGCCAAAGCTGGCCTTGGCCTCTGCCGTCAGCGCCGAGGCCGGGTGCGTGCCGAACATGCGGTCCCGTTCCTGGCGCCAGTAGGAATGGGCCTCAGCCGGGCTGTCGGCGGCAATCTTCCGGGTGGTGGCATAGAGGGCAAAGGTCCGCAGCCGCCAGTCAGCGATATCGAGCGCCGACATGCCTGCCGCGTCGCCCTGTTCCCCAAAGTGCGTTCCGTCAAAGTCATGTTCGGCCATGCCCCCAGCGTATCCGCTTTCGCGAGGCCGAAATTTGTGCGTCGAAATTGTGCCCCGGATTCCGGGGCCGGACCTGCGCGCCGAATAACCAGTTCAGGCGAGCCGACCAGCCGTAGACTTTCGCCCATGCGCAACCCCCTGCAGAACGCGGCCGCCGGCGATACCCTCAATAGCCCCGGGGACACAGCGGGCGCCGGCGACACACCGGGCAGCGCCGGGCGCGCGGCGGCGTCGCTGGCGGAGCTCGTGAGGTACCGGACCGTGTCTTTCCGGGCCGAGGCGTCCACCCGGGCGGAGACCGGGGTGGAGACAGCCGAGTTCGAGGCCTTCATCGCGGCCCTGCCCCGGCTGTATCCGGCGGTCCACGCCGCCCTGGAAGTGGAGCGCGTCAACGGCCACGCCCTCCTGTACCGCTGGCCCGGCAGCGCCTTGGCGGAGGACCCAGCGGCTGCGCAGCGTGCGTCGGTGCTGATGGCGCACTACGACGTCGTCCCGGCGGGCGACCCGGGGGAGTGGACGCAGGCGCCGTTCTCCGGCCACAACGACGGCACCTTCTTGTGGGGCCGCGGGACACTGGACGACAAGGGCCAGCTCGTGGCCATCCTGGAGGCGGCCGAGAGCCTGCTCCGGGCGGGATGTGCGCCCGCGCATGACCTCTACTTCTCGTTCGGCAACAACGAGGAGACGGCCGGCAACAGCGCGGCGGCTGCCGCAGATCTGCTGGCCAGCCGCGGGGTGAAGCCCTGGCTCGTGCTGGACGAGGGCGGTGCCGTCGCGGGCGGTGCCTTTCCGGGAGTGCGCCGGCCGGCCGCCGTCGTCGGCGTGGCCGAAAAGGGAATCCTGGACGTGGAGCTGCTGACCCGGGACCCGGGTGGGCACGCCTCCACACCGCCGCGGATGGGGGCGACGGCGCGGCTGGCCCGCGCCATTACGCGGATCGAACGCAGCCCGTTCCCGCAGTCGCTACCAGAGGTGACCGCGGAGATGCTGCGCCGCTTCGCCCCGCACACGCCGCTGCCGCTGCGGGCCGTGTTCGCTAACGTGGCGCTGCTGCGGGCGCCGATCACCTGGCTCTTCGGCCGGCTCGGCAACGAGACCAACGCGATGACCCGAACCACCGTCGCCATCACCACCCTCGAGGGCAGCTCCGGGGCGAACGTCCTCGCCTCCACGGCCAAGGCGAACGCCAACATCAGGGTGGCGGTCGGGGAAACCGTCGAGGGCACCGTGGCACAACTGCGGAAAATCATCCGCGACCCGAAAGTCGAACTGCGCATCGTGGAGGGCAGCGGCCCGTCCCCGGTGTCCCCGTCCTCCGGTGCCCAGTGGGAACTGCTGGCGGACTGCATCGGGCAGGTCTTCCCCGAGGCGATCATCACCCCCTACATCATGATGGGCGGCACGGACTCGCGCCGCTTCACCGGGATCTGCGGCGCCGTGTACCGTTTCGCGCCGTTCTTCATGGACGTCCGGGCCCGCGGCTCCATCCACGCAGTTGACGAGAAAATTGCGCTGGAGACCCTGGACCGAGGAGTCCGCTTCTACGAAACACTGATGCGGGAACTCTGAGTCATGCGGCCCCCCGGCTACGCTGGCACCATGACTGGGACGGCCCTTTTCGGGGGATCAGGCACCGCCGCAATCCGATGCGCTGTGCTGCGCACCGCCGCGGCGCTCGCGGTCGCGGCGGCAGCCCTTACGGGCTGCAGCAGCGACGGCAAGGGGATGCCGGTCTGGACTGCAGGGAGCAGCGCGGCGGACGGTACCACTGACAGTGCGACGCAGTCTGCCACCCCCGACCCGGTCACGTCGGCCAGCGCTTCCGCCGCCCCGGGCTCGAGCGCGGCGGCCTGGAAAGTCTTTACCGACGCGGCAAAGACCGTCAGTTTTGAGGTGCCGCAGGACTGGATTGTCCAGTCCGTTGCTCCCGACCCGGGTACGCTGCCGGGGGCGCTGAAAATCACCGTCAAGGACGCCAAAGGCGCTTACCTGGCCACCTTGCAAACCGGCCTTCCCGCGCAGCCTGCCGCAGCCTGCGCGGACGGCGCCGCACGGGATTACGTCGTGGTCAGCAGCGTGCCCGTTGACCTGCCGCACGCCGGCGGCGAGGAAGCCATTGACCCGCACGTGGTGTTCCGGGTTATCCAGGGATATAAGTACTTCGGCTCCTACGGCATCACCAACGTGGTGGGCGGCGCCGGCGGCAAGAGCTGCGCGTTGCAGAATGTGGTCCGTGGCCCGGCCGGCAAGGGGGACTACTCGTTTGCGGACCTGACGGTGCTGAAAACGTTGGCGCCGGACCAGAAGGTCGCCCCCGCAAAGGCGTTCGACACTCTCGACCAAGCGGCCAGGTACGTCAACGAGGGGTCCGAATTCGCCGACGTCCAGCGGATGCTAATGTCTCTGAAGATCAAAAACTAGTCCCGCCCACCCGCACATCCCCGGGCCGTTGACGGCGACTTCCCCAGCACCCACCTCACATCCCGGAGACACATGGAACGCGCCGTAGCTGCCCGCCTGGCCTTCAAGACCGTTGCCGAGACCAAGGTGGCCCTCGCCGTGGCCGTGGCCCGGAACGCCGGGTACGCCTCGGTCGAAGAGTCGCTCACAGTGACCGCGGGAGGCGAGGACGTGCCGCTGACCGAACTTTCGGATCATCACGGCGGGCGTTTCCACTACATGGAATTCGCCGAACCCACCGAAGTGCTGGTTGAGTATTCGGCCACCGTCACCGGCGTCGCCAGGCCCGAGGAACCCGGGCTCATGGAACTGATCCGCTATGTCCGGCCCAGCCGCTACGCGGAGTCGGACCGGCTGCTGCCGACTGCCTATGCCGAGTTCGGCGGGCTTCAGGGCGAAGAGCTGCTCCACGGCATCCGCAACTGGGTCTTCAGCGAACTGCGCTACGTCAGCGGATCCTCGCGGGGGACCGACGGCGCCGTCGAAACCCTGCTGCACCGCCGCGGCGTCTGCCGGGACTTTGCCCACCTGGCCATTGCGCTGCTGCGTTCCAAGAACGTCCCGGCCCGGCTGGCCGCTGTCTATGCCCCTGGCCTTACCCCGATGGATTTCCACGCCGTGGCCGAAGCGCACATCAACGGCGCCTGGCACGTCATCGATCCCACAGGGCTGGCGCCGCGGGAGAGCATGCTGCGGATCACGGCGGGGCGCGATTCCTCGGACACCGCCTTCCTGTCCACGGTCGGCGGAAGCCTGTCCCTGAAGGAACTCAGCGTCACGGCCGTGGTTGATGAGTTGCCGCTGGAAGACCCGGCGAAGCTCGTCGCCATCCAGTAGGCAGCCGGCCGGCCGGCCGGCTCTCAGCGCCGGCCAGCGCAGGCTCTCAGCGCAGGCCGGCGCGGTCTCAGTGCAGGGCGACCGACGCGCGGAGCTTCTCGGTCAGCCGCAGCAGTTCCTGCTGTTCGGCGGCGGAGAGGGCCGGGCCCACGAGTGCGGCGATGTCGCGCACGTGTTCCCGGCCGATCTGCTTCTGCAGGTCCCGTCCGGCATCGGTGAGCCGGATAAGGATCCCGCGGCCGTCCTCGGGGGCCGGCGTCCGTTCGAGCAGCCCGCGCTTTTCGAGCCGCTCCACCAGCCGGCTCAGGCTGGACTGGCTCAGCAGGACGTTGTCGTTGAGCTCGTTCAGGCGCAGCCACCCGGAGGGGCAGCGGGAGAGCGTGAACAGGACGTCGTACTCATTGAGCGCCAGGGCTTTGAACGCCGGCGCCGCCTGCAGCTTGCGCATCACCGCCACCTGGGCCCGGAACAGGGATTCCCAGGTTTCCGCGGCCAGGCGCACCGGCGATTCCGTGGTCTTGGCGGGCATCATGAGTCCTTGAGGCTGGTCTCTGCCGCGGCGGCGTCGACGGTGCCCGCTGCCAGTGCGGCGGCCACCCGGCCGGCGTGCGTCGGCGGCTCCGGGACATGGGCGGGCTTGAGCGCGGCATATTCCTTGCGCAGCACCGGCAGCACCTCTTCGCCGAACAGATCCAGCTGTTCCAGGACAGTCTTCAGCGGCAGGCCGGCGTGGTCGATCAGGAACAGCTGGCGCTGGTAGTCGCCGAAGTACTCCCGGAACGTCAGGGTCTTTTCGATCACTTCCTGCGGGCTGCCGACCGTCAGCGGGGTCTGGGACGTGAAGTCCTCCAGCGAGGGTCCGTGGCCGTAGACCGGGGCGTTGTCGAAGTAGGGGCGGAACTCCTTGACGGCGTCCTGGGAGTTCTTCCGCATGAAGAACTGGCCGCCGAGGCCCACAATCGCCTGGTCCGCCTTGCCGTGGCCGTAGTGCTCGTAGCGTTCGCGGTAGAGGCCGATCAGCTGCTGGTAGTGCTCCTTGGGCCAGAAGATGTTGTTCGCGAAGAAACCGTCGCCGTAATACGCCGCCACTTCGGCGATCTGCGGCGTGCGGATCGAGCCGTGCCACACGAAGGGGGCGACGCCGTCGAGCGGGCGGGGAGTGGACGTGAAGTTCTGCAGCGGGGTGCGGTGCTTGCCGGACCAGTTGACGGTGTCCTCGTCCCAGAGGCGGCGCAGCAGGGAGTAGTTCTCGATCGCGAGTTCGATCCCGTCCTGGATGTTCTTGCCGAACCAGGGGTAGACGGGAGCGGTGTTGCCGCGGCCCAGGACCAGATCCACGCGTCCGTCCGCGAGGTGCTGGAGCATCGCGAAGTCCTCGGCGATCTTCACCGGGTCATTGGTGGTGATCAGCGTCGTGGCTGTGGACAAGATGATGCGCTCGGTCTGGGCCGCGATGTACGCGAGCGTGGTGGTGGGGGAGGAGGAGAAGAAGGGCCGGTTATGGTGCTCGCCGAGGGCGTAGACATCCATGCCGATCTCTTCGACCTTCTTGGCGATCGCCACGGACGCCTTGATGCGCTCGTGCTCCGTCGGGGTGCGGCCCGTGGTGGGGTCAGTGGTGATGTCGCTGACGCTGAATACGCCGATCTGCATGGTGTGCCTTTCCGTTGCCGGGGTGATCCGGGATCTGTTTCTACTATAGCCGATTTACATGCATTTGCATCTATCGACGGGTATAACGCGCGCCGCGGACGAATATTCCCGCACCGTCCCGCCGAGTTTCCCGTGTGCGGGGGGAGCGCGGGCCTAGGATGCAATCAATCGGCTGGCCTTGAGGTGCCCGCCCGCCCGGAAGGCCCCCATGCGACGTGTCGTAGCTTTTCTGTGTCTGGTGGAGCTCACCAGCGGAATCCTGCAGGGCTATTACACGCCCATCCTCACCGATATCGCCCGGCACCTGGGGATCCACGACGCCGACGTCAACTGGTTTGAGGCCGCGCAGCTCATGGTCAGTGCCCTCGCCGTGCCGGTGCTGGCCAAGCTGGGGGACATGTACGGGCACCGGAAGATCCTGCTGGCTTCCACGCTGGTCACCGCCGCGGCCTCCTGGGGCGTCGCGCTCGCCCCGGACTTCTGGACCTTCCTGGCTGCGTGGTCGTTGCAGGGCTTCTACGTGGTCTGGCTGCCGCTGGAAATCGCGCTGATCTTCAGCCGCGTCCATCAGCTGCCCGACGGCGCCGCCCGCACCCGGCGCGCGGCCGGTGTTCTGGTCGGGGCGCTGGAAGCCGGTGTCATCGCCGGTGCGCTCGCAGCCGGTGCGCTCGTGGAAATGTTCGCCGGGCAGTTGCAGCTCGTGCTCCTGGTTCCCGCGGTGGCCGTGTCCGCGTGCTGGTTCGCCATCCGGTTTGGCGTGCCGGAGTCCCGTGAGCGCAGCGGCGGACGCGTGGACACCCGCGGCTTCACGCTGCTCGCCTTCGGACTGCTGCTCATCACTTCGGGGCTGACCTTCATGCGCCTCAACGGAGCCGGCGCGTGGTGGCCGTGGGCGCTGGTGGGAGCCGGGATACTGGTGACCATTGCGTTCGCGCGGTTCGAGCTGCGCGAGGCAGATCCGCTCGTGGACATCCGGATGCTGCGGGGCAAGTCCATGTGGCCGGTCCAGCTGACCGCCGGACTCTTTGGCGTGTCGGTCCTGGGCGCACAGGCTCCGCTGTCCACCTTCGCCCGGACCGACCCCGCGCTGCACGGCTACGGGCTGGGCCTGCGTGCCGGGCAGGTTTCCATCATCATCGGCGTCTACGTGCTTGCGCTGCTCATCGGCGCGCTGCTGTATCCGGTGGTGACCCGCCAGCTCACGCCACGCTGGACCCTCGTGGGCGCCGCCGTGCTCGTGGGACTGGGATACCTGCTGTTCCTGCCGTTCCATGGCAACCTCGCCGAAGCGCTGGCGAACATGGCGATCGCCGGCGTCGGCTCCGGGGCCCTTGTAGCCGCGCTGCCCTCGGCGGCCGCCGCGGCGGCGCCCCTCAACCGCACCGCGATGGCCACGGGCCTGACCAACACCACCAAGACCATCGGCGGGGCCTTCGCGTCCTCGGTGTTCGGCATCGCCCTGCTCAGCCACGTCCTGGCCGAGGCCGGGGCCGGCGCGGCCGACGCCGGGCACACCGCGGCGCCGCTTGCCGGATACCTCACGGTGTGGACCATCTGCGGGGTTACCGGGCTTGCCGCGGCTGCCGCGCTGGTGCTGGTGCCCCGGCTGGCCTTCTCCGACCCGGCGGCCGCCGCCGTACCCCTCCCGGCCAGCTCGCACTAGCCGGACCCTTCCTCCTTGACTACTGACAAAGTATGTTCGTAGCGTGACGGGTGCGCGATGGTACAGATGGGGAACGGCGGCCGCAGCCGCCATGGTGGTGATCGGTCTCCTGCTTTCGGGATGTACGGCGCCGCGGCTGGCGCCCGCCAGCACGGTGGATGCGCGCACGGTGCTGGCGGCGTTCGAGTCCCGGGACATGGTGGGGCACATGCAGGCGCTGCAGCGCGTTGCCGATGCCAATGGCGGCAACCGGGCCTCGGGCACGTCCGGATATGAGGAATCGGCCCGCTACGTCGAGGAACAGCTGCGCGCCGCCGGGTATGCACCGGTGCGGCAGACCTTCTCGTTCCGGGGGGACGGCCGCGGCAAGCCGAGGGTGGAGTCCTTCAACATCCTGGCCGACACCGGGGGCGATGCCGGGCGCACCGTGGTGGTGGGCGCGCACCTGGACTCCGTGCAGGAGGGCCCGGGCATCAACGACAACGCCAGCGGGGTGGCTGCGGTCCTGGAAACCGCGCGGTGGATGAAGGAGGCCGGGATCACGCCGGTCAACCGGGTCCGGTTTGCGTTCTGGGGCGGCGAGGAGGACGGCCTCTACGGGTCCCAGCACTACGTCGACGAACTCAGCACGGCCGAGATCAGCCAGACCGCGGCGAACCTGAACGTGGACATGGCGGCCTCGCCCAACGGCGTGCGCTCCGTGCATGACGGGGACGGCACGGATTTCGGGAACGCCGGCCCGGCCGGGTCCAAGGCGATCGAGGACATCTTCTTCCGCTACTTCGAGGAGAACGCGCTGCCGGCCGAGACCACGCCCTTTGACGGCGGCTCCGACTACGACGCCTTCCTGGAGGCAGGCATTCCCGGCGGCGGGCTGTTCACCGGGGATGTGGAACGGAAGACCCAGGCCCAGGTGCAGTCCTATGGCGGGGTGGCCGGCAAGGACCTCGATCCCTGCTACCACGAGGCCTGCGACACCATCGCCAACACGAACCCGGAACTGCTCCAGGAAATGTCGGGTGCCCTGGCCTACGCCACCGTGGCCTTCGCGATGGCACGGCAGGGTTAAACGCCTGCCCCCATTCGCCGCCCCGTATCCAAGTAGCCTGGCGCCGGCAAGCCGGGCGTCCAGGCCGCCGGCGTCCACGCCCAACGGATGCCCCGGCGCCGGCACTTTTTCCAAGTAGCCAGGGGCCGGCAGAGGCCTTGGACCTTCGCCGCATCGGGTAGTTTATCAGCCGTTTGAGCCGAAAAAACAAGTACCCGCTACTCAGGCGCTGTGAGTTTCCTGAGATTACGATAAGAAACGGATAAGCATTCGGGCAGGCGCAAGCGATCTGCCCAGTTCACGTATCGGAACTTCGATACGTGAGTAATACGGGCCCCGTGAAAGCAACGGTCAGTGCGCCACAGATGCTGCACTGTCTCCTTTCCGTGCCCGTCATCCGGAAAGCCTGGGCTGCGTTTACGCCCGGGAAACTTCGCTAGTCGGAAGTACGGGGGACATCGACAGATGGATATCTTCGAAAGTTTGGAGTCTGAGGTACGCAGCTACTGCCGCAGCTGGGACACCGTGTTTGAGCGTGCGGCCGGCAGCAGCCTCTACAGCGAAGATGGCAGAGAATATCTGGACTTCTTCTCCGGCGCAGGAGCACTGAACTACGGGCACAACAACCCGGTGCTGTTGCAGCCGCTGGTGGACTATCTTCTCTCTGGCTCAATCGTTCATTCACTCGACATGAAAACGCCCGCCAAGCGGCGCTTCCTGGAAACATTCCGGGAGCTGATCCTCAAACCACGGAACTTGGACTATAAGGTCATGTTCCCCGGTCCGACGGGAACAAACTCCGTCGAGGCGGCCCTGAAGCTCGCCCGGAAGGTTACCGGCAGGCAGCTTATCGTGAGCTTCACCAATGCATTTCACGGGATGACCCTGGGGTCATTGTCAGTTACGGGCAATTCGATGAAACGGCAGGGAGCCGGCGTTCCGCTGACGAACGCATCGAGCATGCCCTATGACGGATTCTTCAACGGTCAGGTACCGGATTTTCTGTGGCTCCGGCAAGCCCTGGAGGACCGGGGCTCAGGACTCGATAAACCCGCAGCGGTGATTGTGGAAACGGTCCAGGGCGAGGGTGGGCTCAGGGCCGCCCGGGCCTCCTGGCTGCGAGGCCTTGCGGAGCTGTGCCGCCAACATGACATCCTGCTCATCGTTGACGATGTACAGGCCGGATGCGGACGTACCGGGACATTTTTCAGTTTTGAGGAGGCGGGCATTACTCCTGACATCGTCTGCCTGTCGAAGTCCATCTCGGGCTTTGGACTGCCTTTGGCACTGACACTGTTCAAACCCGGGTTGGACATCTGGAAACCTGGCGAGCACAACGGAACATTCCGGGGGCACAACCCGGCGTTCGTCACTGGCACAGCTGCCTTGGAACACTACTGGCAGGACGGCAGATTCCAGTCGGACGTCGCGGGGCTCATTTCGCAGCTGCACGAGGGGCTTGCACAGATCGCAGCGGGCGTCGAAGGCGCCACGGTCCGTGGCCGGGGACTGCTCGCGGGTGTCTACTACCCCAATCCTGAGACGGCGGAGAAGATTGCGGCTGAATCGTTCGCCCGGGGCCTGCTGGTGGAAACTTCCGGCCCGGAAGGTGAAGTGCTCAAGACGATGCCCGCGCTGACTATCAGCCCCGAAGATCTGCAGAAGGGACTCGATATTCTCGCAGCAGCCGCAGTGACTGTGACTGGAGAGCCGGTCGCTTTGGGATCAACCATTTGACTATCCGTACAGAAGGCAAAAACGGCTCACTGGGGCCAGTACCGCTCGCAAGAAACGAAGTAGAGTTCGGGGAGAGACATGGGTACCCGCAAGGCAACAGATCTTAACGACGGTGATCTAGCGGAAACCGACCGGGCGGTTCGTCCGGGAAGTGTCATAGTACAGAAGTTTGGTGGTTCATCCCTGGCGGATGCCGCGGGTATCCTCCGGGCAGCCGAGCGGATAGCCAAAACGCGGGCCAACGGATATCGGGTCGTGGCGGTGGTGTCCGCCATGGGGGACACCACAGATGAACTCTGCGACCTCGCTGCGGAAGTTTCCGCCCGGCCGCTTCCTGTGGACCTCGACGCCCTTCTGAGCATCGGCGAACTTGTGTCCTCGGCACTTTTGGCGATCGCACTGGCGGATCTTGGCCAGCTGCCCCGCACGTTTACCGGGAGTGCGGCGGGCCTCATTACGGACAGCATCCACGGCAAGGCACACATTACTGATGTCAGGCCGGACCGCGTCCGCAGCAGTTTGGCCCGTGGCGAAGTGCCCATCGTTGCCGGGTTCCAGGGCAGGACGCAGAAGCGGAATCGGGTGACTACCCTCGGTCGCGGCGGCTCAGATCTCACCGCGGTCGCGCTGGCCGCAGCACTTGGGGCCGATATTTGCGAAATATACACGGACGTCGACGGCGTCTACACCGCGGACCCCCGGGTCGTCCCGACAGCGCGAAAGATCGATGTCCTCTCGAGCGAGGAAATGCTTGAGTTCGCGGCTTCCGGGTGCAAAGTATTGCACCTGCGGTGTGTTGAATATGCCCGCCGGTTCGGTATCCCTATCCATGTAAGGTCCTCCTTCGTACCGGAGCCCGGGACGTTGATCCTGCCTGGCCTCGACCGTCACCCACTCTTCCAGCCCGCAAGGGAGCAGCCGGAAGTGACAGGAGTAGCCGGAGTCAACTCGGCTTCCAAAATCACTGTTGTTGGAATTCCGGACCAGCCGCACAGCATGGCGCGCATCTTGCACGTGCTCTCCCGTTCGGGGGCGCACGTCCAGGCAATTGTCCATAACACGGCCGGCCCAGGCTCGAGGAGTTCGGACGTGGCCCTGATCGTGCCGGCTGCCCACGCGGGCGCCGCCCTTGCAGTGCTGGATGCTGAACAGGGAACTATTGGATTTCAGGGTTTGCAGCATGACAGCCGGGTGGGCAGGGTGTCCATCACAGGGCTGGGCATGCGGTCTTCCCCCGAAATTTTCTGCACATTCCTCAAGGCACTGTCGGACGCCGATGTGGACCTCGACCTTGTCGACATCTCCGAAACGTCTGTGGGGGCCGTCACGCATGCCGACCGGCTCGCAGATGCCGAGCGCGCTGTCCGGCGGGCGTTCGGCATGGCCCCGGCGGCCGGGGAAACCATGGCGGACCATGAGGGCCACCTTTTGCCCGCTGGTGGCCCCCCGGTCGAGACGTGGGCTGTTATTTCTGGCCAGGATATGACCCCTGTCCCGCAGGGCGACAGAACCGTGGCACGTCACTTCTAGCGAAGGAGCTAAAGGATGGGCAAGACCGCGAGGATCGGCAACGGCCTCACCAGACCCCCCGAGTTGCGGGGAAAAATGTCGATGATCGGCGGCTCGGATGGGGGAACCATTCTAACGTCGGCCGCGCCCGATCAGGCCGCGCGCTGGCGTCGGGGCGAACGGTTGGACCAGCTTTTCGAGGATAGCTGCGACAACTTGCGGGAAAGGGGGCTGGGTTCCCAGGTTGCCGTGGATGCGGGCGACGTTGTCCTGACGTACACGGAGCTGGATGAACGGGCGAACCAGCTGGCGCGACATCTGCTGGTGTGCGGTGCCCGGCCCGGTGACCGCATCGCATTGCTGTTCGACCAGCCGTGGCGTGCCTATGTGGCCATGCTTGCGGTTCTGAAGATCCACGCGGCCTATGTTCCCCTGGATCCGGGATTTCCCCCTGACCGTCTTCAATACATTGTCGAAGACGCGAATGTGGCCATGGTTCTCTCCCTGTCACATCTGAGGGATCTGCTACCTGAAGTGGCCGCAGTGACGGTCTGCCTTGACGATGTGCAGGCGCAGATCGACGCCAAAGACACTCACCGTCTGGGCGGGACCGAGCTTGGCGGGACGAAGGACGAGCTGGCCTACATCATCTACACCTCCGGTTCGACTGGCCGGCCCAAGGGCGTGGCGGTGGAGCAGGCCAGCATCTGCAACTTTGTCCGGGTGGCCTCTGACATCTACGGGATTGAGTCCACGGATCGCGTGTACCAAGGCATGACGATCGCCTTCGACTTTTCGGTGGAGGAAATCTGGGTTGCCTGGATGGTCGGAGCCACCCTGGTGCCCAAGCCGGGACGATCCAGCATGCTCGGTGCCGAGCTCGCGGAGTACCTGCAGGAACAGCGGATCACAGCTCTTTGCTGTGTCCCCACGCTGCTGGCGACGCTTGACGAGGACCTGCCCGGATTGCGGTTCCTGCTGGTCTCCGGAGAGGCCTGCCCCAAGGATCTCGTCGCGCGCTGGCACCGCCCCGGCCGGCGCTTCCTGAATGTCTACGGCCCCACTGAGGCGACCGTGACTGCCACGTGGTCGGTCCTCGATCCGGACCTGCCCGTTTCCCTGGGCGTGCCGTTGCCCACCTACACGGCGGTTATTGTGGATCCCGCTGAGCTTCGGGTCCTGCCGCGCGGTGAAATGGGGGAAATCGGCCTCGCAGGGGTGGGCCTGGCACGCGGGTACGTGAACCGGCAGGACCTAACGGAACGGGCCTTTGTTCCGGACTTCCTGGGAATCGAGAACAATCCCTCCGGCCGGATTTATCGCACCGGGGATCTCGGACGGGTCAACGACGACGGGCAACTCGAATACTTCGGCCGGATCGATACCCAGGTCAAAATACGCGGCTACCGCATCGAGCTGAGCGAAATAGAGTCCGTCCTCCTGCAGCTCCCCGGAATTGCGCAGGCAGTGGTTCAGACCTATGAACCGGAACAGGGCACTGTGGAACTGGCCGCCTATTACACTTTGCGCCAGGACGTCGGGGGCGTTGATGCTCATGACCTCCACCGGATGCTGCGCACCAGGCTGCCCGGGTACATGGTTCCTGCCTATTTTGAACAGCTGGACGCCATTCCCATGATGGCCAGCGACAAGGTGGACAGGAAGCGGTTACCGCGTCCTGAGCACAGGATCAGCCGTGCGGCCGCCGGGTCCTTTACCGCCCCAACTACGGCCGCCGAAGAAACCCTGGCAGCGCAGCTTGGCGCCGTTCTGAGTCTTGACAAGGTCTCTACCGATGCCCATTTCTTCAACGATCTCGGTGCCGATTCGTTGTTGATGGCGCGCTATTGCGCCCGCATCAGGAAAGAAACGGCCCTGCCGGCAGCAGCCATGCAGGACATCTATGAGAACCCGACGGTCCGGCAGCTTGCCGCGTGCCTTGAAACCAGGCACAGCGAATCTGTCCTCAGCGCGGCCGTGCCGGAGACTGGCGCTGCAGTCCCGGAGCCAATGCCTCAGGTGAGCGCGTTCCGGTACGCGATGTGCGGTGCGATCCAATTGCTGGCTTTCCTCGGTTACATGATGTTCGCAGCTTGGCTGCTGGTTTTTGGCTACGAATGGACGGCGGCTGGAACGAACCCCCTTGACATGTGGCTGCGCGCCGTCGGGTTCGGTGCCGCTACTTTCGTGGCCCTGTCCGTGGTCCCGATCATCGTCAAATGGGTCTTTGTCGGGCGGTGGAAGCCCGGCACCATCCGGATATGGAGCGTCGCTTATCTCCGCTTCTGGGCGGTCAAGACAATTACCCGGGCAAATCCACTCGTATTGTTCGCCGGCTCTCCAATCTATGTGCTGTACCTGCGGCTCCTGGGCGCGAAAATTGGCAAGGGCGTGGTGATCTTCTCCCGGAAGGTGCCCGCGTGCCCGGACCTGCTGACTGTCGGTGACAATACCGTCATCCACAAGGACTCCTCCCTCCTGTGCTATCGGGCGCGTGGGGGCATCATCGAGATGGGCCCGGTGACGCTGGGAAGAAACGTTCTCGTCTCTGAGCGGACCACGCTCGACATTGGAACGTCGATGGGCAATGACACGCAGCTTGGCCATGCCTCATCGCTGCAGACTTCGCAGGAAGTACCCGACGGCGAGGTCTGGCACGGTTCGCCCGCCGCACGTACCAGCACCAATTACTCGAGGGTCCCGGCCGTCTACTGCAGTACCCGCCGGAGGGTCATCTTCAGCCTGCTGCAGTTGTTCAACCGTCTGGTCCTGGTTGTGCCCGCGTTTGTTCTCGGCTTGGCCGCATTGCTCCCGGCCTACCTGAACACCGGACACCTGCAGCTGGGGGTGTATACGTTCTTCGTCGAAGTAGCGGTTGTATCCCTGGTTGTGTTCGTTGTCGGTCTGATCACCGGCCTCGTGATGATCGTCACCGTTCCACGTCTGCTGAACCTTTTCCTTAAACCTGATGTGGTGTATCCGCTCTACGGCTGGCATTTCTCAATCCACCGGCTGATCTTCCGCCTCTCCAACATCAAGACGTACAAGGACATCTTCGGCGACAGCTCCTACATCGTGCACTACCTGAAGGCGCTGGGCTGGAACTTGAACAAAGTGCAGCAAACAGGTTCGAACTTTGGCCCCACGCTGGGCCACGAGTCGCCATTCCTGAACTCCGTTGGGACAGGAACCATGGTGTCAGATGGCCTGAATATGATGAACGCTGATTACACGAGCACCTCGTTCCGGCTCTCGCGGGTCCAGATCGCAGGCCGTAACTTCCTGGGAAACAACATCACGTTTCCCATTGGAGCCCAGGTCGGGGAGAACTGCCTGCTGGCCACGAAAGTGATGATTCCGATTGACGGCCCGACCCGGAGGGATGTGGGGCTGCTCGGCTCGCCCGCATTTGAGATTCCCCGGTCCGTTCAGCGTGACGCACAGTTTGACGAACTCAAGATCGCGGAAGCCATGAACCGGCTCCTCCCGGCCAAGAACCGGCACAACATCCTGAGCATGGTGCTGTTCCTGTCCGTGCGCTGGTTCCTGTTGTTCGTAGCCACAATCGCCGGCGCCGTGGCCGTCACGGCCCACAGTTTCCTGGGTGTGCTGGCCGTCGCCGGGGCAATGCTCGGCTTGCTGGTATTTGGCGTGCTATTCAATGCATTGGTGGAGCGTTCGGTCATGGGTTTCCGCCGCCTGAAGCCGCAGTACTGCTCCATCTACGACCGCTACTTCTGGCGGCATGAGCGCCTGTGGAAGCTGCTGGCCGGGGCGGCGTTCAACGGGACCCCGTTCAAGCCCTTGGTCTGGCGGCTGTTGGGCGTCAAGGTGGGCAAGCGGCTCTACGACGGCGGCCTGAACATGCCGGAAAAAACCCTCGTGACGATTGGCGATAACTGTACGTTCAGCGAGGGAATACATGTTCAGGGCCACTCCATGGAGGACGGCACGTTCAAGTCCGATTACATCGTGATTGGCAACCGCTGCTCCTTTGGAGTGGATTCCTGGGTCAACTACGGAGTGGTGATGCGGGATGGTTCATCACTCGGGGCCGATGCCATGCTCATGAAGGGCGAAGACGTCCCGGAGAATGCAACCTATTCCGGGAACCCGGCTCGCGAAGTGATGAACCCCGCGCCCGCAACCCTCACGGCCCGGGTGTCCAGCGGACCGCGTCACAGGGACGCCATCGCGGCGGCCGGTGGCCGCCTGAAGCTCTCCAAGGGAAGCCGCGGAGCCCACGCAGCCCAGGGGACGCACGGAGCCCACGCAGCCCAAGGGACACACGGAGCCCACGGGACACACCGGGCGTCGCGGGACAAGGCCGCGGCACCGAGTTCAGGGTCCTAGTGCGAGCCGGTTGGCAGGGGAGCGTCCTCGGGGAAGTCGTCCGGGAAGTCCTCGGCCACGCCGGCCGGCCCGGAATGACGTCCGCGGGGCAGGGACTTTTGCAGGGCCTTGCGCTCACGCCGTCCTTCCACGAGCCGGTACAGCACCGGGACCAGGATGAGTGTGAGGGCCGTGGAGGAGATCAGGCCGCCGATCACCACGATCGCCAGGGGCT
Organism: uncultured Actinomycetota bacterium; assembly: GCA_963722145.1. GTDB lineage: Bacteria > Actinomycetota > Actinomycetes > Actinomycetales > Micrococcaceae > Arthrobacter. Next base: position 452,734 of record CAVRLW010000022.1, read on the forward strand.
GGGAGATGAAGCCGCCGCCGCCGGTCAGGCCCAGCGCCATGGGTGTCAGGGCGAACACCGTGGCGAGGGCCGTCATGAGGATGGGGCGCAGGCGCTGGCGGGCGCCGTGCGTGATCGCGTCCGCCACGGCCATCCCTGGCTCCCCGTTGCGGGGTTGGCGGTACTGGTTGATGAGGTCGATCAGCACAATCGCGTTGGTCACCACGATGCCCACAAGCATCAGCATGCCGATCAGCGACGGCAGTCCCAGCGGCACTCCGGTCACCACGAGCAGGGCGATGGCTCCTGTCGCGGCGAACGGGACGGAGACCAGCAGGATCAGCGGCTGGATGAGGGATTTGAACGCCGCCACCATGATGACATAGACGATCGCGACGGCGGCGAGCAGCGCGAGCCCCAACTGCCGGAACGAGTCGGCCTGCTGCGTCGTGGCGCCACCGATCGTGGCGGTGACCCCGGGCGGCAGCTGGACTGACTTGAGGCGATTCTGCACTTCGGTGCTGACCGCGCCGAGGTTGGCGCCCGACGGCGTCACTGAGACCCGGGCGGTGCGCTGGCCGTTGCTGGCGGTGATGGAGACGGGGACGTCGACCTGTTCCACGGAGGCGATGCTGCCCAGCGGGACGGCGCCGGCCGCCGTCGGGAGCGGGATATCCCGCACCGCGTCGATACTCGTGAAGCGGGTGCCCTCGCCGATCCGGACCGGGAAGTCGTTGGTGTCGATGCGGACTGTCCCAGCCGGAATCGGGCTGATCGTGGCGGCCAGGACCCCGGCCACGCGCTCTTCGTTCAGGCCGGCTGCGACGGCCTTGGCCCGGTCCACCTTGACCTGGACCACCGGTTGGCTTGCGGCGAGGTTGGTGGCCACCTCGCTGCTGCCTGGAACGCCGTCCATGGCCTTGACCATCGCGTCACTGGCGGTCCGGAGGTCAGTGGTGGTGGCCGCCTTGAGGGTGATGTCCACGGTCGACGACGTGCCGAAGCCGCCCTGCTGGGAACCGACGGTGATCTTGCCGGCGTCACCGAGCTGGGCGAGCTCGCTGCGGACAGTGTCCTGGAGCTTGCCTTGGTTGGCCTTTTCGTCCGTCACCACCGTAAACGTCGAATTCGACGCGCCGCTGGAGAGCAGGGCGGAGAAGCCGGTCTGGGCGTTGCCGGTGGTGGACTGGACGTCCTTGACTCCGTCGATGCCCCGCAGGACACCCTCGACCCGGATCGCCGATGCGCTGGCCTCGGCCAGGCTGGTGCCCGCCGGCATGGCCTGCCGTACGGTCATGCTGTTCTCGCCGGAGCGGCCCAGCAGATCGGTGGCAAGCAGCGGGGACATCGCCACAGTTCCGCCGAGCACCAGTGCCGCGGCGATCAGCGTGAGGACCGGGTGCCGCTGCGTACCGGCGAGGACGGGCAGGTAGCCGCGCTGCAGGAGCGTGCGCTGCTCGGCCTCATGCGCCTTGGCGGCAATGGCCAGCGGCAGTGCCAGCGGCAGTGCTATCGGCGCGGACACCGGCAGTGGTGTCGGCGGGCGTGCGCAGGAACCAGTACGCCAGGACCGGCACGATGGTCAGCGAAACCAGCAGCGATGAGAGCAGGGCGATGGTCACTGTCAGGGCGAACGGCCGGAACAGCTCGCCAGCCAGATCGCCGACGAAGGCGATCGGCAGGAAGACGGCCACTGTGGTCAGGGTGGATGCCGTGATGGCGCCGGCCACTTCGCGGATGGAAGTCAGAATCGCCGTGATCTTGGCTTCGCCGTAGCTCAGATGCCGCTTGATGTTTTCGATGACCACGATCGAGTCGTCCACCACGCGGCCGATCGCGATGGTGAGCGCGCCGAGCGTCAGGATATTGAGCGAGTAGCCGGTGGCCGAGAGCCCGATGAACGTGATCAGCAGGGACAGCGGGATGGACACGGCGGTGACCAGGGTGGAGCGCACGGACATGAGGAACACGAGGATCACGGCGACGGCGAAGCCCAGGCCCAGCAGGCCCTCGGTGGTGAGGTCCTTGATCGACTTCTCGATGAACGGCGCCTGGTCGAAGACCGGCGTGAACTTGGCGTTGGAGCCCAGCTCCGCCTCGAGCTGCGGGATGGCCTCCTTGACGGCATGGGAGATCGCGACGGTGTCGCCCTCGGGCTTCTTGGTCACGGACAGGGCGAGGGTTTCCTTGCCGTTCGTCCGTGTGATGGAGGTGCGGGCGTCCTCGACCAGGCTGACGTCCGCCACGCTGCCGATCGTCGCCGCATCGCGGGCCGCGCCCAGGGGGAGGGCCTTGATGGCGTCGAGGGAGTCCACCGGGCTGCCGATCTGCAGCGAGAGGGTCTTGCCCTGTTCTTCGATGGTGCCGGCCGGAACCAGCGCGCCGTTGTTCTTCAGCGCGTCACTGATGGACTGGAGGCTCGCGCCCGACGCCGCCAGATCCTGGGGCCGCGGCAGGATCTGGATGTGCTTGGTGGCACCTCCGGTGACGTCGGCGCCGCGCACGCCGTCGAGCTTCTGCAGCCGGGGGACACTGAGCCGGGCGAGGTCGGCGTTGAGTTCGCTGAGGGGCTTATCCGAGGACACGGCCAGGAACACGATCGGGAAGTCGCTGATGCTCCCGGCGATCGCCTGCGGCTGGACGTCCTTCGGCAAGGCCTGCTTGGCGTTGGAGATTGCGCGGTCGATCTGGTTCCGGGCCCGGTCCAGGTTGGTGCCGTAGGTGAACGCCAGGGTGATCTGGGAGACGCCGTTGCGCGACGTCGACGACGTCGACTCCAGGCCCTCGACGCCGTTGAGCGCCGTTTCCAGCGGAGCGCTGATCTGCTTGTCGACAACTTCCGGCGAGGCGCCCGGCATCGAGGAGATGACCGTGATCTGCGGGAACTCGATGGACGGGATGAGCTCCTGCTTCAGCGAGGACATCGTGATTACGCCGAAAACCGACGCGAACACCGTGATCAGCGCGATCAGGGCCCGGTTGGCGAGCGACAGCTTTGCGAGCCGGAACATCTCATGGTCTCCTGATGGGTCGAGAACATACTGCAAACAGGGACGTCAGTGAGTTGCAGCGGTCCCAAACCAGCAGTGTAGACCAGCCGTGGCCCGGCCCCGGCCTAGTTGCGGGCGGTGACCTGTTCGAGTTGCAGCGTCTTGGCCGTCTCGGCCTCCAGCTGGGCGGCGAGTTCAGGGTTGTCGTTGAGCTTGACACCGTAGCCGGGCATCATGTCCTTGAGCTTGGACTGCCATCCCTTGAAGTTCTTGGGGAAGGACTTCTGGAGCAGCTCGATCATGATCGGCACGGCCGTGGACGCGCCCGGGGAAGCGCCGAGCAGGGCGCCGATGGTGCCGTCGCGGCCGGCAATGACCTCGGTGCCGAACTGCAGCACTCCGCCCTTCTTCGGGTCCTTCTTGATGATCTGGACCCGCTGGCCGGCGGTGATGAGCTCCCAGTCGCCGTCCTGGGCCTCGGGGTAGTACTCGCGCAGGGCCTCGACCTTGTCGCCGTGGCGCTTGGCGACTTCCTTGATCAGGTAGGCGGTGAGGTCCATGTTGTCCTTGGCCACGGCCAGCATCGGGATGATGTTGGAGGGGCGGATGGACAGCGGAAGGTCCAGGTAGGAGCCGTTCTTGAGGAAGTTCGTGGAGAAGCCGGCGTAGGGGCCGAAGAGCAGGGAGCGCTTGCCGTTGACGTAGCGCGTATCCAGGTGCGGCACGGACATGGGCGGGGCGCCGACCGATGCCTGGCCGTAGACCTTCGCGCTGTGCTGGGCCGCGAGGGCCTCGTCGGTGCAGCGGAAGAACTGGCCGGAGACCGGGAAGCCGCCAAACCCCTTGCTTTCCGGAATGCCGGAGGCCTGCAGCAGGTGCAGGGCGCCGCCACCGGCGCCGACAAAGACGAATTTCGCATGGATGGAGCCGTGCTCGCCGCTCTTGGCGTGCTTCAGGGACAAGTCCCAGCCGCCGCCGGACGCGCGCTTGATGTCGCTGACGTTGTGGCCGTAGTTGATCTCGACGCCGTTGTTGCCCAGATACGTGGTCAGCTCGCGGGTCAGGGCGCCGAAATCGACGTCGGTGCCCTCGGCGGCGCGGGTTGCCGCGACGCGCTGCTTGGGGTCGCGGCCCTTGACGATCAGCGGGGCCCACTTGGCGATCTGGGCGTGGTCCTCGGAGTACTCCATGGAGCGGAACAGCGGGTTCGGCTTGAGGGCCTCGTAGCGGGTGCGGAGGAACTTGGTGTGGTCCTCGCCGATCACGAAGCTCATGTGCGGAACGGTGTTGATGAAGCCCTTGGGGGAGCCGATCAGGGAATTCGAGACGAAGTGGGACCAGAACTGGCGGGAGAGCTGGAACTGCTCGTTGATGTTCAGGGCCTTGCCGGGGTCCACCGAGCCGTCTTTGGCTGCGGGGGAGTAATTAAGCTCACACAGGGCGGCGTGGCCGGTGCCGGCGTTGTTCCACGGTCCGGAGCTTTCCAGTCCCGGCTCGTCGAGCTTCTCGAACAGGGAGATGGTCCAGTTCGGCTCAAGCTGCTTGATGAAAGCACCGAGAGTGGCGCTCATGATGCCGCCGCCAATCAGGACGACGTCGGCATGTTGGGTCTTGGAAATGAAAGTCACAATCAGTCTCCGATAGCAGCGGCTCTGGCTGTCACAGAATATCCCGCACCGTCCACTAACTGAAATTGACCCCGGCCGTCAAGGCCTTAGCTCGACCTTTGTGAAAACTTCATTCAGCACCGGCGACGCCGGGTACTTCAGGACTCGGTCCGAGAGGGCCAGCGCCGAGATGGGGAAGGCAATGGGGACCGCGGGCACCGTGGCAGCGATCTGCGCATTGATGGTCTGGTATTGCGACGTGCGGTCCTTGCCGTCCGGCAAGCCCCGGGCCCGGGCGATCTTGGAGAAGACTTGGGGATCCTGGTAGCCGAATTCGCCGGTGTTTTCGCCGAAGAGGGGCCCCACGAAGTTGTCAGCGTCCGAATACGAGCCGTTCCAGCCGAGCAGGTGCAGGGCGTGATCGCCCGGGGAGGTGACCTTCTGCAGGTAGCCGTCGGCCCAGTCCACGGGCACGGGCTTGACGTTGAGCCCGATGGCGGTCAGTTGCCGGCTGATTTCGGCGTACACCTTTTCCGGCGTCGGCAAGTAGGGCCGGGTGACGTTGAGCGGGTAGTAGAACTTCAGCTCTTCGCCCTTGTAGCCGGCCCCGGCCAGGAGTTCCTTGGCTTTGCCCGGGTTGTAGCCGAGCGCAGCGGCGTTGTTGTTGAAGCCGCTGAGCTTGGGCGGAACGAATTGGGACGCCTGGGCTGTGTTGTCGATGAAGAACCGGCGGATCAGCGTGTCCTTGTCCAGCCCCATCTCGATCGCCTGGCGCACCTTGAGGTTCTGCAGGATGGGGACTTCCTGGTTCATGCCCAGGTACATGACGGAGAAGGGGTCCCGCTGGATGATCTGCTTTCCGCTCTTGACCAGCTGATCGAAGTTTCCCACGGTGACGGCGTCGTAGGCGTCGATCTTGCCCTCCAGGAGTGCCTGCATCCGGGTCTGCGGGTGATCGTAGGTCACGAACTTGATGGTCCCGATCTGACCCTTTTCCCCCCAATAATCCTTGTTACTGGCCAGAGTGACGCTGCCCGAGTCCCAGGAGCCGAAGACATACGGTCCGGTGCCCACCGGGTGGAGGCTGTAGGCGGACACCGGCTGCCCGCCCCGGCTCTGGTTCAGGACGTCCGCTTTCCCCGCGGCGAGGGCCTGGGGCGAAGAGATCGCGAAGGCCGGGAGGGTGAGGGCCTGGAGAAATCCTGTGAAGGGCTGGCTGAGGCCGATCCGCACGTTGTCCGGCGCCACGGCAGTGCAGCTCTTGTAGATGGACAGCGGGGCCTGGTCCGCGTGGGCCTTGAACACGCCCTTGAATGTGGTGCCCGTGGCCTGTTCGCGGAGGGCCGGCGAGAAGTTGAACCAGCGGTTGAAGTTGGTGCAGACCGCGGCGGCATCGAACTTCGTCCCGTCCTGGAACGTGACGTTCTCGCGCAGCTTGAACTCGTAGGTCCGGCCTTCATCGCTCTGGGACCATTCGGTGGCCAGCAACGGCGTGGGCTGGCCGGTGGTCTGGTCTACGCCCACGAGGCCCTCCAGGACCTGCCGGGTGACGCGGTAGGACTCGACGTCGGAGACCAGGGCAGGATCGAGGCCCAGCGGCTCCGAGCCAGTGCCGAAGGTGAAGACAGCGGTAGGTGCCGCGCTGGAGGTGGGAGAAGCAGTTGTGGAGCTGGGTGCCGGGCCGAGGTTGCCCGTGCAGGACGCGAGCGGCAGCACAAGGAGAGCGGCCCCGATGCTGGCGGCAATCCGCCGCACTGTCCTGCTGGGCACTGTACTGCTGGGCACTCGAGAATCACCTCTGGGAACTGGATGGTCCGCCGGCTGCGGAACAGCCCCAGTCTAGTTGACAGCCGAGTCCGCCAGCTTTTGTGGCACACGTCGCACGACCCTCAGCGACCGGCGGCACGTCCACCACAAAAAGCGAAGGCCCGCACCTGGTGGTACGGGCCTTCGCTTCTCCTAGTGGTCCAGGGAGTCAGGCTGGAGCCGGGGCAGGAGTGCTTGAGGCTGCTTACTTGGGCATCAGGACTGAGTCGACCATGTAGACAGTGGCGTTGGCGGTCTGGACGCCGCCGCAGACAACGTTGGCCTCGTCAACCTTGAGGGCATCCTTGGTGCCGGTGACCGTTACCGAACCGCCCTCAACCGTCTTGTGGGTGCCGACGATCTGGTCCGGGGCGATCTTGCCGGGGACCACGTGGTAGGTCAGGATCTTGCTCAATGTGGCGTCATCCGTCTTCAGGGTCTCTATCGTGGCGGCGTCGATCTTCTTGAAGGCGTCATCGGTCGGGGCGAAGACGGTGAATTCGCTGCCGTTGAGCGTGTCCACCAAGTTGACCTTGGGGTTGAGTTTGCCGGAAACAGCGGCGGTCAGGGTGGTGAGGATCGGGTTGTTGGACGCCGCGGTGGCTACCGGGTCAAGTGCCATCCCGGAGACGGAGCCGGCACCGCTGGGAACCTGGGCGGCGTAGGCGGCGCAGCCGGAGCCGACGAGGTTGGCGGCCGGATCCATGGCTGCGGCGGAGGCGCCCGTGGAAGGTGACGCCATGCTGGATTCCGCCGGTGCGGCGGACGGTGCCGAGGCGGCAGGGGCCGACGAGGCGGTGGATCCGCCACAGGCAGTGAGGCTGAGCATGGCGGCAGCTGCGATACCTGCAACGGCGAACGTGGTGCGCTTGATGTTCTGCATTTCGGTTTCTCCTTTGTTGTGCCGATGTTTGCCGGCGGCGAACGTTGCCGCTGCGGCCCTTTCCCGACTGTTGGGCACCGACCCTTAGTTGGTGTCTCAATGGGTATTCGGCTGCTCGGAGGAAACGGATGGGTTCGGACGTGAAATTTCTTTTTGGCCTCTTCAGTGAAAACCGCGGAAAACGCTGAAAACCGAGGAAACCCGGTGAAAACCGAGGAAACCCGGTGAAAACAGCTTTAAACCACGAGAACCCCGGTCCGAAGACCGGGGTTCTCTCTGTGCGCAAGGGGGGACTTGAACCCCCACGCCCGAAGGCACAGGAACCTAAATCCTGCGTGTCTGCCAATTTCACCACTCGCGCGCGGCGCCGTCGTCGTCCCGGGATAGAACCCCGGCGGCGGTCGCCAGGCTCCATTGTACCTATCCGGCGTCGAGTTTCAGGTCCCGGCGAAGTTTGGCGACATGCCCGGTGGCGCGGACGTTGTACTGCGCGACGGCAACCCGGCCGTCGGCGTCGACAACGATTGTGGAGCGGATGAGGCCTTGGTAGGTCTTGCCGTAATTTTTCTTTTCGCCCCAGGCCGCATACGCCTCGGCAACGGAGTGGTCCTCGTCGGAGAGGAGCGGGAAGGTCAGCCCTTCGGCGGCCGCGAACGCCGCAAGCTTCCCGACCGGGTCAGGGGAGATGCCCACCACGTCATAACCTGCGGCCTGAAGGGCGCCGAGGGAATCCCGGAAATCGCAGGCCTGCTTGGTGCATCCGGGTGTGGAGGCCGCCGGGTAGAAATAGATCACGGTCTTCCGGCCCCGGAAATCGCGCAGGCTGACGTCCTGTCCTTCGGCGTTCTTGAGGGTGAAATCCGGTGCTGTGGCACCGGCGGTGAGTCGTTCAGGCACGGGTATCTCCTTGGTGGCGTGGGTTGTGAAGTGGGGTGACTATCCAGCGTAGTGACGCGATCGGCGCCGGACGAATCCACTGCTCGCTATACTCTTGGGTATGCCTGATATGGATCGCTGGCCCACGGGCCGCCTATTGTCCACGGCAGCACGTCTTGTAGAGCACTCCTGGAACGAAAAATTGGGGGCCATTGGCCTGACCCATGCCGGGGTGATCGCCATGGAGGTGCTCTCGGCGAATGGGCCTATGACACAAGCCCAACTGGCCCAGCTCGTCCGGGTCCAGGCCCAGACCATGGGCAAGACACTGAGCCGGCTGGAGGCGCACGGCCACATTTCGCGGCAGCGCAGCACCTCCGACCGGCGCAGCCAAGTCGTGTCGCTGACGGACCAGGGGCGCCAGGCTGTGGCCGCGGCCGCCGACATGGAACGTTCCGTGCTCGCCGCGACGCCCATTGACCCGGACCTGCTGCGCCAGGAGCTCCAGGCCGTGGTCAGGGTGCTGGCAACCAAGTCCACCTCCCCGGAGGCCAAGGCCATCGTCACGGCCGCCGAGCCGGGCGCCGCTGCGGCGCCGGGCGCCGCCGCCGAGACCGGAGTCGCCGCCGGGACCGCCCCGCTGAAGTAGCCGGCGGAGCCGGGGGCTGCAGTACTCTCAGGCCAGCCCCGGCCTATGTCGCCTTATATCGTCGCGGCTTGGCTCGCCAGGGTGGACACGATGGCGGACATTTTGAGGCCGGTCAGCACCACGGTGAGCAGGGTGACGCCGACCGCGGCCCACACCGGGGCGAGGCCGCGCCGCGGGGCCACCTCGTGGACAACCACGGAGCGGCCGATCACGTAGAGCACAAGGCTGAGGAACACCCAGGCCCAGTGGAACGGCCGGATAACGCCGTCCTTGCGCAGCCGGTCCCAGTCCAGATACGCCAGGAGTGCGGACACGCCGTAGATCACGAAGCTGACGGCCACCAAGAGGAAGTAAGGCGCCGTGAAGATCGACGCCGGATCAATCGTCTGGACCTGCCGAGGCCCCACGGTGCGCAGCCGGAGCACCGGGTTCCAGAACATGAGCAGGATGAGCGACACCAGCGGCAGAGCCACAAGCGTCCAGATGTACGGGTTGTAGACCGGTGTCCGGTCACTGATGCGCCTGCGCGGTGCCACCGGGTGTTGGGGCTGCGCCGCCTGGAACTGGGGTGGGCTGTACTGTCCGGTCCATGCCGAACCGTTCCACCACTGAAGCCGGCCGGAGCCGGCAGGGTCTGGGTACCAGCCGGGGCCGGGGGCTGAAGCGTTGGGCGGGACGGTCATGGCTGTTTCATCCTTTGCGGGGCGTGGCGGGTTCGCTTGTCCAACGCACTCTCTGTTTCTAAGACAGAGAGGGCCTGGGTGCGGCTGTGCCGGCGGGGGAACAAACGTCAGCGGTGGTGGCCGGTGTGCAACTCCATGATTCCCCCCACTTGTCGGAGTATTGCAGCGAGTCTAGCCGCGTCCCGCGGAGGCGGGAAGACCGCCTGGCGTCGATGGACAGCTCCCAATGAAACCCCTACGCCGGCCCGCCGTTCAGGAGGAAAAGGGCAGCCCCGGAGTATCGACGCGCCCCCGCTTCGGAGGGACGATTAAAGGGCAATCACCATGAAGGAGGTCAGTGATGTGCTACCCGTACAACAGGGATTACTGGCGGGAGACCAGGAAGGATGCCGCGCAGGAAACTGAGGAACGCCCGGAGCCCCGCGTGGATACAAAGGAAAGCAGGTTCTGGGGCTTCCCGCGCCGCAGCAAGGAGTTCACAGTCGAGGAGCCGGAGACCGTAGTTGACCGGCCCCGCGAGAAGGTCTAAGGACACGGCGTGACTCGGCGGCCGCTGAACCCCACATTGAAATGCGACATTGAAATGCGACAGTGAAATGTGACAGTGAAATGTGAAGGTTCGGCGGCCGCTTCACGTCCGGACCGGCCGGCGGAAGCCAATCGCTGCGGACAGCCCAATGAGGAGCCCACCTAGCGCCAACAGGGATCCGGCGATGCCGATCAGCCAGTCCGGTCCCGTATCGCCTTGGCCGGCCGCGGCGCCCGGCAGCTGCTCCGCTAAGGGGTCCGGATCCTGACCCGCATCCGGCACTGGAGGCGCGGAGGTCCCGGTCGTGACAGCAGCCGGAGCAGACGCCGTGGCCGGCGCAGCCGCGGTGTCTTGGCCCGCTGTTGGAACGGGGTCCGACGTCGGGGGCGCCGGGTTCTGCGGAGGCCGAGACTGTCCTTGAAACGGCGTTTGCGACGGCGCCTGGGACGGCGATTGGGGAGGCGTGGCACCTGATGGTGTCGGGGCGGCGTTGCCCGGGACAGTGGGGCTGGGCGTCGGTGAGACGGTCGGCGGGCCGGACTTCGGCGGACCCGGCGTCGGTGGGGCGGGGCAGAATTTCACCGGGAGGAGGTCGGCTGGCCCGCAGGGATCGCCCGCTGCGGGCAACGCGAGGACGAGCGGCGATACCCCGAGCACCAGGGCAACGGCGGATGTGTAACAGGCCTTCCGGATGGAGATCACCCACACCATCGTATGGTGACGCCGTCGGCCGGCAGGAAATGTCGGCCCGGTGAGGCTGCTTTTCACCATCAAAAAAGAAACCCCGTCTTGCAGGCGGTTAGGCTTGCAAGACGGGGTTTCTCAGTGGTGCACCCCCCGGGACTCGAACCCGGAACCCATTGATTAAGAGTCAATTGCTCTGCCAGTTGAGCTAGAGGTGCATCTGTTGTTTTCGTTCTTCGGGGGCTTTTTATTTCCCTCGTTGTTCTCCGCAACGACATGAAACTCTACACGAGATTGGCTGTCGTGTGAAATCGAGGGGCGCGGGACGTGTGTGGCTAGCCGTGAAGGTCCAAAAACAGCACGAAATCAGGGTTTTGGCCGTTACTGAGGAGCCATAGTCGGCCGTCAGGAGCGAGCGAAACGTTGCGCACCCGGCCGTAAGTGCGCGTGAAATAGCTCACAGGGTCTGCGGCGAATTCGCCCCTGAGGGGAACAACCCAGAGTCTTTGACCGCGCAGGGCGCCGAGGTAGGCAGTGCTGCCGACAATTTCGAGTCCGCTGGGGGATGACTCCGCCGTTGACGGCCACACCACCTTGGCGTCGAGGAAGTCGGAGCGGTGTGGGGCGCCTGTCACGTCCGGCCAGCCGTAGTTGCCGCCGGGCACGATCAGGTTGAGCTCGTCGTTGACGTCGGGGCCGAATTCGCTGGCCCACAGCCGGCCTGCGCTGTCCCAGGCCAGTCCCTGGACGTTCCTGTGGCCAATGCTGTAGACCGGGTTCTCGCCGAACGGGTTTCCCGGCGCCGGACTGCCGTCCGCTGTGAGGCGGAGGATCTTTCCGCCCAGGGCGGCGGAGTCCTGCGGCTGATTGCGGCGCTGCGAGTCGCCCGTTCCCACATACAGGAAACCGTCGGGCCCAAAGCGGATCCGGCCGCCGTTATGCGTGCCGGCCTTTGGAATACCCGTGAAAACCGGTTCCAGGGCACCGAGTTCCAGCTGGCCGCCGCGCTCCTCCAACCGCATGCGGGCGATCCTGTTGTCCGCCGCTGCGGTGAAGTAGGCGTAGAGGTACCGGTCCGCCGCAAAGTTGGGGGAAAGGGCAAGGCCCAGGAGGCCGCCTTCTCCGCCGGGCACGACGCCGGGCACCTTGCCGAGCGTACCCAGCTGCCCGCCGCTGATGGTCCTGAGCAGCGCGGTGTCGCGTTCGGAGATGACGGCCGTGCCGTCGGGCAGGTAAACCGTAGACCACGGCACGTGGAGCCCGTCTATCCGGCCCGCAATGGTGGGCTCACTCGCTGTGCCGGCTGGGGCGGTCGCGGTGCGGTCTCCAGGCTGAACCACGGGCGAGGTTGCGCCGCCCGTACAGGCGCTCAAGAACAACAGCGCAACGGACAGGGCGGTGGCCCGGGCCCGTGCCCTGGCAAGGAAGCGCCTGCCAACGAAGCGCCTGCCAGGGAAGCGGGGGAGTTTCAAGGGACGCGTTGAGAAAAGGCGCGATGCCGGGGCCCGAGCCGCCAGCTACTGCCGTGTCCGGCGCGGCGGCCGAAACCCGGCTGCTTCGGCGTGCGCCGCGGAAAGAAACCACACCTCTGCCCGGGTTTCTTCATACGCCGGGCTGGATTCGTCGTGGTAGATCATCGACGACGCATTGCCCTTGACGGTGAAACCAACAGGGCCGCTTCCGTCGGCCGCCGGAGCCGCTGACCCCTCGCCGTAGGGCTGGTCAGTGGCCAGATGGCCGGTGGGCTCGGCCGTGTGGCTGGCGAAGGCTCCGGCTTCCGCGGACGAGGCGGCAGTCTGCGTCGTTTCTGTGTCGGCGAGGGAGGAGGGCTGCGCCGTTTCTGCGTCGGAGAGGGACGCCGGCTGCGCCGCCCCGGGGGTGGGCGCCTGAGGGATCGTTGTGCCTGTGCCAGTGCCTGTGCCGGACTCCTCGTTTTCGACCGGTTCCGCTGCTGCCGATTCCGCTCCGGGCAGGGTCGGCGCGTGGGGCTCGGTGTATTCGGGGTGGTGGACGGGATGGCCCGCCGCGGCTGCCGGTTCCGTGGCTGCCGGTTCCGCAGCCGCACCAGGTTCCGCCGCCGCAACATGTGCGCCGCGGGTCGGATCAACGTGGGCCGGGGCAGCATGCGTATCCGTCGGCGGGGCGGTCTCGGACCACTGGGTCTCCCACTCGGCATTGCCCGAGGTGCCGGCCGCTTCCGGAGCCGCTGTGGGCTCGGGCGCCTCGGGGGCGGCCGCCGTCTCCCTGGCAGGCGCGGCCGGTTCAGGCGCCGGCGCCGCTGCAGGCGCGGCCATGGCTGCCGCCGAACCAGCCCCCGCCGCTGCAGAACTGGCAGCAGTGCCAGCCGCCGCCGTCGGACCGGCCGTTGGACTGGTCGAAGTGCCGGAAGAAGTGCTGCTGGTGCCAGCGGCGGATGCGGAATCTGCGCCCGGGCGGCTCTTGTTGCGGTTCAGCAGCCACCAGATGACAGCGACCACCACGATGATGACAACGAGCCAGACGATCCAGTCCATAGCAGAGCCTTTCAGTCCGTATTCAGCCCATGAGGCATGGTTGCCGATGCTTGACGTTACGTCCGGGCGAAGCCGACTGTCCAGCATCCCCGGCGGCCAATGCCGGACACCCTGAAGCGCGACGACGGACCCGTGATCATGCCCGAACCGAAATCAAACCCGGCCTGGCGTGTAGCCTCGCCTCATGGATTTCAAGCGACTGCAGATTCTGCGCGAACTCGCCGGCCGGGGGACTGTGGGCGCCACTGCCGAGGCCATGAAGGTCACGCCGTCGGCCGTGTCGCAGCAGCTCAAGACCCTGCAGGAGGAACTGGGCGTAGTCCTGGTGGAGAAGTCCGGCAGGGGAGTGCGCCTCACCGAGGCAGGGCTGGCCATGGCCGGCGCCGCCGCCGACGTGTCGACGGCCATGGCGCGGGCAGAGGCAACTATCGACACGTACCGGCGCGGCTGGCAGACGCGGGTGGTGGCAGCCTTCTTTCCCAGCGCCGCCGAGATGTTCCTGCCGGGCATGCTCCACCGGGTCAAGGCAGTCGAAGGGCTGCGGTTCGAAGCGCATTTCGAGGACCCGGGCGTTGCCGGGTTCGCCGGACTGACCGCGGACTACGACATCGTCCTGGCGCACAGCGTCGACGGTCCGGAAGTCTTCGGCGGCCAGGGCCTGACGGTGGTGCCGCTGCTGGACGAACCGCTGGATGTGGCGTTGCCGGCCGGGCACGCTTTGGCAGGCAAGGCCACGCTGTGCGCCGAGGACGTCGTCGGCTTCCCGTGGATGGGAGTTCCCGAGGGCTTTCCCTTCGATACCGTGTTGCGCCAGATCGAGGTGCGGGCCGACTCGCAAGCTGTCCGTGCCCAGCAGTTCCCGGATCTGCGGGTGCTGGAAGCCCTGGTCAGTGCCGGACATGGGCTGAGCCTGCTGCCGCGGTATACGGCCGTCAGCAACCAGGGCCGGGGGTTCGTCCTGCGCCCCCTGGAAGGCGTGAAGGCGAGCCGGAGCATCGTTGCGCTGGCCCGTCCGGACGTCGCGGCCCGGACCACCATCCAGCAGGTCCTGGCGATGCTCAAGGCCGAAGCCCAAAGCGTTGCCGAAGCCCCGGAACTGCGTGACGCGGCTCACCGGGCCTAAGGCAAACCAGCCTCCGGTTTCATGATGTGAGACGAGAGTCCACTATTTGATCGAAATATTCCCGGTTTTCCGCTTAACGCTCTGTTGTTGGGTCGTTGGCGTCTGCGGCGGAGCCCTAGACTTTGAGCCATGAGTCAGGACACCCAAACAGCAACAGACAACAAGCCGGACATCAAGCCCCGCAGCCGGGTCGTTACCGATGGAATCCACGCCGCCCCCGCGCGCGGCATGTTCCGGGCGGTCGGCATGGGCGACGACGACTTCGCCAAGCCGCAGATCGGCGTGGCGAGCTCGTGGAACGAAATCACCCCCTGCAACCTTTCCCTGAACCGGCTGGCCCAGGGCGCCAAAGAAGGCGTCCACGCCGGCGGCGGGTTCCCCATGCAGTTCGGCACCATCTCCGTCTCCGACGGCATCTCCATGGGCCACGAGGGCATGCACTTCTCCCTGGTGTCCCGCGAAGTCATTGCCGACTCCGTGGAAACGGTCATGCAGGCCGAGCGGATCGACGGCTCCGTCCTCCTGGCCGGCTGCGACAAGTCGCTGCCCGGCATGCTGATGGCCGCGGCCCGCCTGGACCTCGCCAGCGTGTTCCTCTACGCCGGCTCCATCATGCCCGGCTGGGTCAAGCTTGAGGACGGCTCCGAAAAGGAAGTCACCCTCATCGACGCCTTCGAAGCCGTCGGCGCCTGCGCCGCCGGCAAGATGAGCCTCGAGGACCTGACCCGCATCGAAAAGGCCATCTGCCCGGGCGAAGGCGCCTGCGGCGGCATGTACACGGCCAACACCATGGCCTGCATCGGCGAGGCCCTGGGCATGTCCCTGCCCGGCTCGGCCGCCCCGCCCTCGGCGGACCGCCGCCGCGATGAATTTGCCCACAAGTCCGGCGAAGCCGTGGTCAACCTGCTCCGCCTGGGCATCACGGCCCGCGACATCATGACCAAGAAGGCGTTCGAGAACGCCATCGCCGTCACCATGGCCTTCGGCGGTTCCACCAACGCCGTGCTGCACCTGCTGGCCATCGCCCGCGAAGCCGAGGTGGAGCTGACGCTGGACGACTTCAACCGCATCGGCGACAAGATCCCGCACCTGGGCGACCTCAAGCCGTTCGGCCGCTACGTCATGACCGACGTCGACAAGATCGGCGGCGTGCCGGTCATCATGAAGGCACTGCTCGACGCCGGCCTGCTGCACGGCGACTGCCTCACCGTCACCGGCAAGACCGTGGCCGAGAACCTCGCGGCCATCAACCCGCCGGACCTGGACGGCAAGATCCTGCGCGCCCTGGACAACCCGATCCACAAGACCGGCGGCATCACCATCCTGCACGGCTCGATGGCCCCGGAAGGCGCCGTCGTCAAGAGCGCCGGCTTCGACGCCGACGTCTTCGAGGGCACCGCCCGCGTGTTCGAACGCGAACAGGGCGCCCTGGATGCCCTGGACAACGGCGAGATCAAAGCCGGCGACGTCGTGGTCATCCGCTACGAAGGCCCCAAGGGCGGCCCCGGCATGCGCGAGATGCTCGCCATCACCGGCGCCATCAAGGGCGCAGGCCTGGGCAAGGACGTCCTGCTGCTGACCGACGGCCGCTTCTCCGGCGGAACCACCGGCCTGTGCATCGGCCACGTCGCGCCGGAAGCTGTCGACGGCGGCCCCATCGCCTTCGTCAAGGACGGCGACCGGATCCGCGTGGACATCGCGGCCCGCAGCTTCGACCTGCTGGTGGACGACGCCGAGCTCGAGGCCCGCAAGGTCGGCTGGGAGCCGCTCCCGGCCAAGTTCACCAAGGGCGTGCTCGCCAAGTACGCCAAGCTGGTGCACAGCGCCTCCACCGGCGCATACTGCGGGTATCCGGGCCTGTGCAGGCTCATGGGCGGCTCCGAAGCCCAACGCAGGCGGCACGCTAGGTGTTCGTTATGAGCGCTCGATACCGCCAAGTGCGACTCGCGTAGCGCCAGTGCGGGGGACTGGGAGGACCAATTAGTGGACAATGATGTCCACATGGTGAGACGCGCGCCGTCGCTCGTTGACACGCTGTCTCACCAGAGGGAAAACTGAACGCATGATCGCATTCGTTACCGCCGAGCTGCAGCGCACTCAGTCGTCGTCCTTACCAAGCGCGTGGCTCAATAGCCCGACTGGTAACGAACCGTCACGCGCAACCCCTCGAAGAGCCGCCAGGCTGAGGGGTTTTTTTATTTCCCGCACCACCAGCCGCACTTCAGCACCACACCGAAGTTCCACGATCACAGAAGATCCACAAGGAAGAGTCCGATGAGCAAAGGATCGCCGATCAGCCCCTCGCTGATGGCTACTAAGTCCGCTGGAGCCCCCAAGGCTCCGGAACGCGCCGACCGAACGGCTGACCGCCGGCGTCGTCACTGTCTTGCTGCTGTCTCTCCTGTCCTTGGGCCGAACAACGTCGTACCCCCAACGGTGATGACCGGCTCGCAAGCTATTGTCCGCTCGCTCGAAGAACTCGGCGTCGACGATATTTTCGGTTTGCCCGGTGGCGCGATCCTGCCCACCTATGACCCCTTGATGGCCTCCAGAATGAATCACGTTCTGGTCCGTCACGAACAGGGAGCCGGCCACGCCGCGCAAGGCTATGCCATGGTTACCGGCCGGGTGGGCGTCTGCATCGCCACCTCGGGCCCCGGTGCCACCAACCTCGTTACCGCCATCATGGATGCCCACATGGACTCCGTGCCGCTGGTGGCCATCACCGGCCAGGTCTCCAGCGGAGTGATCGGCACCGACGCGTTCCAGGAAGCCGACATCGTCGGCATCACCATGCCGATCACCAAGCACTCCTTCCTGGTGACGGACCCCAACGACATCCCGCACGTCATGGCCGAGGCCTTCCACCTGGCCTCCACCGGACGCCCGGGCCCGGTCCTGGTGGACGTCGCCAAGGACGCCCAGCAGGGCCAGATGACGTTCTCCTGGCCGCCGAAGATCGACCTCCCCGGCTACCGCCCGGTGGTCCGCGGCCACAACAAGCAGGTCCGCGAAGCAGCCAAGCTGATCGCCGCGGCCAGCAAGCCCGTGCTCTACGTCGGCGGCGGCGTGGTCAAGGCCCACGCCTCGGCGGAACTCCGCGA
The DNA here is from genome assembly GCA_963722145.1 of uncultured Actinomycetota bacterium. Lineage (GTDB taxonomy): Bacteria > Actinomycetota > Actinomycetes > Actinomycetales > Micrococcaceae > Arthrobacter. The sequence continues at coordinate 470,160 of CAVRLW010000022.1, forward strand.
GCTGGCCGAACTGACCGGCGCGCCCGTGGTCACCACCCTGATGGCCCGCGGCGTGTTCCCGGATTCCCACCCGCAGCACGTCGGCATGCCGGGCATGCACGGCACGGTTTCCGCCGTGACCGCGCTGCAGCAGTCGGACCTGCTCATCACCCTCGGCGCCCGGTTCGATGACCGCGTGACCGGCATCCTGAAGACCTTCGCGCCCGAACGCCAAGGTGATCCACGCGGACATCGATCCCGCCGAGATCTCCAAGAACCGCACGGCGGACGTGCCGATCGTGGGATCGGTCAAGGAAATCATCCCGGAGCTCACCGAGGCCGTGCGCACGCAGTTCGAGGCCTCCGGCACGCCGGACCTGACCACCTGGTGGGCGTTCCTGAACAACCTCAAGGAAACCTACCCGCTGGGCTGGACCGAACCGGAGGACGGGCTCAGCGCCCCGCAGCGCGTCATCGAACGCATCGGCGCGCTGACCGGACCCGAAGGCATCTACGTCGCCGGCGTGGGCCAGCACCAGATGTGGGCCGCGCAGTTCATCAAGTACGAGCGCCCGCACGCCTGGCTGAACTCCGGCGGCGCCGGCACCATGGGCTACGCCGTTCCGGCGGCCATGGGCGCCAAGGTGGGCGAACCGGACCGCGTGGTCTGGGCCATCGACGGCGACGGCTGCTTCCAGATGACCAACCAGGAACTGGCCACCTGCGCCATCAACAAGATCCCCATCAAGGTTGCCGTCATCAACAACTCCTCGCTGGGCATGGTCCGGCAGTGGCAGACCCTCTTCTACGAGGGCCGCTACTCCAACACGGACCTGAACACCGGCCACGAGACCGTCCGCATCCCGGACTTCGTCAAGCTGGGCGGAGGCCTACGGCTGCGCCTCCTTCCGCTGCGAACGCGACGAGGACATCGACGCCACCATCCAGAAGGCCCTGGAAATCAATGACCGCCCCGTGGTCATCGACTTCGTCGTGAGCCCCAACTCCATGGTGTGGCCGATGGTGCCCGCCGGGGTCAGCAACGACCAGATCCAGGTTGCCCGCAACATGACCCCGGAATGGGAAGAGGAGGACTGAACATGACCCGCCACACACTGTCCGTTCTGGTCGAAGACAAGCCCGGTGTGCTGACCCGCGTCGCGAGCCTCTTCGCCCGCCGGGCCTTCAACATCAATTCCCTGGCCGTCGGCCCGACCGAAGTTCCGGGCATGTCCCGGATGACCGTCGTCGTCGACGCCGACGGTGACCTGATCGAACAGGTCACCAAGCAGCTGAACAAGCTGGTCAACGTGATCAAGATCGTTGAGCTCACCTCCGAATCTTCCGTACAGCGCGACCACATCCTGGTCAAGGTACGTGCGGATGCCGCAACTCGTCTGCAGGTGACCCAGGCTGCAGACCTGTTCCGCGCTTCAGTGGTCGACGTCTCCACAGACTCCGTGGTCATTGAAGCAACCGGCCACCCCGAAAAGCTCACGGCACTGCTCTCAGTGCTTGAGCCCTTCGGCATCCGCGAAATTGTGCAGTCCGGCACCTTGGCCGTTGGACGGGGATCCCGCTCCATGAGTGACAGGGCCTTGCGCTCCGCATAGGACGCAGCGCGCAAGCCGCATGCGACCGCCCTGCAGTACCGCAGCACCACAGACAACTATCTACCAAGAATCCACTCAAGAGGAGTTACGCAAGTGACTGAAATGTTCTACGACGACGACGCCGACCTGTCGATCATCCAGGGTCGCAAGGTTGCCATTGTCGGCTACGGCTCCCAGGGCCACGCCCACGCGCTGAACCTGCGCGATTCCGGCGTCGAGGTTGTCATCGCCCTCAAGGAAGGCTCGAAGTCGATCGCCAAGGCCGAGGACGCAGGCTTCACGGTCAAGAACGTTGCCGACGCCGCCGAATGGGCCGACGTCATCATGATCCTGGCGCCGGACCAGTACCAGCGCTCGATCTACAACGACTCCATCAAGGACAAGCTGACCCCGGGCAAGGCCCTGGCCTTCGCCCACGGCTTCAACATCCGCTTCGGCTACATCGAGGCCCCGGAGGGCGTTGACGTCATCCTGATCGCCCCGAAGGCTCCGGGCCACACCGTGCGCCGCGAATTCGAAGCCGGCCGCGGCATCCCGGACATCATCGCCGTCGAGCAGGACGCCATCCGGCTCCGCCTGGGAACTGGCCAAGTCCTACGCCAAGGCCATCGGCGGCACCCGCGCCGGCGTCATCAAGACCACCTTCACCGAAGAGACCGAAACCGACCTCTTCGGCGAGCAGTCCGTCCTGTGCGGCGGCGTGTCCCAGCTGGTCCAGTACGGCTTCGAGACCCTGACCGAGGCCGGCTACCAGCCGCAGATCGCCTACTTCGAGGTGCTTCACGAGCTCAAGCTCATCGTTGACCTCATGTGGGAAGGCGGCATCGCCAAGCAGCGCTGGAGCGTTTCCGACACCGCGGAGTACGGCGACTACGTCTCCGGCCCGCGCGTCATCACCCCCGAGGTGAAGGAAAACATGAAGGCTGTCCTCGCCGACATCCAGAACGGCGCCTTCGCCAAGCGCTTCATCGACGACCAGGACAACGGCGGCGCCGAGTTCAAGGCGCTGCGCGCCAAGGCAGAGCAGCACCCGATCGAGGCTGTCGGCCGCGAACTGCGCGCGCCTGTTCTCCTGGCAGCAGCAGGACGAGGACTACGTAGAAGGCTCCGCAGCCCGCTAAGGCTGCGCCGCCAGGCGCCCTTCGGAACGCAACAGTGAGGCCGGGTTCACACTTAACAATGTGAGCCCGGCCTTTCCGTCAGCCTAGACTTCATTATATCCCCAGGACTGCAACGCAGAGGATCAGCCGTGTCAAAACCCGTAGTACTGCTCGCCGAAGAACTTTCGCCCGCCACAGTCGAGGCCCTCGGCCCGGACTTTGAAATCCGCCAGACTGACGGCGCCGACCGTTCCCAGCTGCTCTCCGCCATCGCCGACGTCGACGCGATCCTGGTCCGCTCCGCCACCCAGCTGGACGCCGAGGCCATCGCCGCCGCCAAGAACCTGAAGGTCATCGCCCGCGCCGGCGTCGGCCTGGACAACGTGGACATCAAGGCCGCCACGCAGGCCGGCGTCATGGTGGTCAACGCGCCGACCTCGAACATCGTCTCCGCCGCCGAACTGACCGTCGGCCACATCCTGAGCCTCGCCCGCCACATCCCGCAGGCCAGCTCCGCCCTCAAGGACGGGGAGTGGAAGCGCTCCAAGTACACCGGCATCGAACTCTTCGAGAAGAAGATCGGCATCATCGGCCTGGGCCGGATCGGCGCCCTGGTCGCGGCCCGCCTGAAGGGCTTCGACACCAAGATCCTCGCGTACGACCCCTACATCACCTCCGCCCGGGCCGCGCAGCTCGGCGTCCAGCTGGTGACCCTGGACGAGCTGCTGGCACAGTCGGACTTCATCACCATCCACATGCCCAAGACCCCGGAAACCGTCGGCATGCTCGGCGCGGACGCGTTCAAGAAGATGAAGACCACCGCCTACGTCGTCAACGTCGCCCGCGGCGGCCTGGTGGACGAGGAAGCACTCTACACCGCCCTGCAGGACGGCGAGATCGCCGGCGCCGGCGTCGACGTCTTCTCCAAGGAGCCCAGCACCGACCTGCCGTTCTTCAAACTCGACAACGTCGTGGTGACCCCGCACCTGGGCGCCTCCACCGACGAGGCCCAGGAGAAGGCCGGCGTTTCCGTCGCCAAGTCCGTCCGCCTGGCCCTGGCCGGCGAACTGGTCCCCGACGCCGTCAACGTCGCCGGCGGCGTCATCGCCCCGGACGTCCGCCCGGGCATCCCGCTGATGGAAAAGCTGGGCCGCATCTTCACCGCGCTGACCCACGCCTCCCTGACCCAGTTCGACGTCGAGGTGGCCGGTGAGATCTCCTCGCTCGACGTCAAGGTCCTGGAACTCGCGGCACTCAAGGGCATCTTCGCCGACGTCGTGACCGAGCAGGTCTCCTACGTCAACGCCCCGGTGATCGCCGAGCAGCGCGGCATCAACGTCCGCCTCATCACGACGCCGGACACCGAGTCGTACCGCAACGTCCTGACCCTGCGCGGCGCCCTCAGCGACGGCAGCCAGATCTCCGTCGCCGGAACCCTGACGGGCCCGAAGCAGATCCAGAAGCTCGTCGGCGTCAACGGCTACGAGGTGGAGATCCCGATCAGCGAGCACCTCGTGGTGGTTGCCTACTCGGACCGCCCCGGCGTGATCGGCACGATCGGCCACATCCTGGGCATGAACAACATCAACATCGCCGGCATGCAGGTGGCACGCCAGGCAGAGGGCGGCCAGGTGCTGGCCCTGCTGACGATCGACAGTTCCGTTCCCCAGCAGGTCCTTGACGCGATCAAGGCCGGGATCGGCGCTGACATGGTCCGGGAAGTCGACCTCGAGGACTGAAATCCCCCCGTAGGGCCCCGGCGGCGGCATGACCGCCGCCGGCGGCCACGAGCGGGCGGCCGGTCTGCGTACAATGGCTAGGACCGAATTTCGGGTCCTTGGCCGGCAGACCGGCCATTTACTTTTTGCACGCCCGGCACGGGACGCCTTCAATTCCGCTGGAAATGAACTGCGGCGTGCGCACGCAATCCAGCTTTCAGGAGCCCAATGAACGCCGTCCAGAGGTTCATCAGAAGCAGAGTGCTTTTGTTGACCGCGTCCATTTTGATCGTGGCCATGTGCCTGTCCGTCCTCGTCCAGGGTCAGTCCCAGGCGGCGCTGAGCAGGACCGTGGACCAAAACTCCCGGGGGCTCTATGACGTCCTGGTCCAGGCCAAGGCGGATGATAACGGCGGCCTGATGCAGCCGGACATCGCCACCGGCCAGGGCGGCATCAGCTTCGAGCAGCTGGATGCGATCCGCAAGCTCTCCGGCACCTCGGTGGCCGCGCCCATCAGCCTGGTCTCGCGCGTGACGCAGAACCTCGAGTCGCCGCGGTTGGACGCCACGGACTACCTGGGCTTCAACGCGGGCCTCGCGGGCACTTCCGGCGACCCGACGGCCACGGACCCGAGCAAGTGGCCGGCCGCGGAATCGGTGCTGAGCGACACACCGAAGAAATACCGCCTCACGGCCAGCGCCGTCAGCTCCGACGGTAACTCCGACCAGACCCTGTTCAAGACCACGGCAGAGGGCTCCCTCGGCAAGGCGAAGCTTGTCGAGGAGGAGGTCGCCGGCGGCCAGAACGTCCGCATCCAGGGCCCGGACGGCGAGACCGGCATCAAGTTCCCCACCCCGGCCGGCGGCTCCGAGCACAATCTCTTCAACCTCTCCGTTTCCTTGCCCATGGCGCCGCAGGTGACCGAGTCCGTCGTCGCCGTCGACCCCGTCTCCGAACGCGCGCTGCTCGGCACATCCGGTGACTTCCTGGCCCCGCTGGAGAAGGCCCCGCCGGCGGACGCCCGCAACGCCGGCGCGATCGGCCGGCACTTCGAGAGCCTCTTCACCAACGGCATCGGCATGGACGAACTCAAGGAAGGCCCCGACTTCCTCGGCGTCAAGCTCAAGTACTGGGCACCGCTGATGACCCAGTACCAGCAGGCCAAGCGCGACGGCCAGCTCACCGCCGATTCGCAGGCCATCCCGCTGATCGTGCGCTCGGGAACCGCCCTGGACTTGAAGTACTCGGTCAAGATCGAGGAAATCGACGGCTCCGGCAACGTCACCAAGGACGTCGGCACCGTGACCCGCTCGCTGGACAAGGACTACCTGCCGTTCGTTTCCAAGTCCCCGTTCGCCCTCGCCTGGCCCGGGTCCAAGGACCTCACCCAGCTCATGGGTGACACCGGATCCTTCAGCCAGGGCCTCTACAACCCGGCCACCTGGACCACCAACTTCGCCGCCGCCCCGACGTACCAGGACGGCGAAACCGCCGCCAACGGCGCCGTGGACAAGAGCGCCACGCCCGGTGACTGGGTCACCGTAAACCGGCTGCCGGAAAAGGCCGCCAACGGTGCCGCCGTCGACCAGACCCAGCGCGACCCGGTGGACGAGCGCTCCTACCGCCAGAACCTCGAAACCGGCAAGAAGCTGGCCACGCCGCTGGCCATGGTGTACGGCACGTTCGACGCCGCGAGCGTCAAGGAAGCCGCCGGCGACGTCAACCGGCTGCCCCTGGGCGGCTACGACCCCGCGCCGTTCACCCTGACCAAGGACGCGTCCGGCGCGGACGTCAACACCGAACTCAAGCCCTCACTGAGCGCCACGGGCCTGGTCAGCCAGTCCGCCGGCGCCATCACCGACTACTACGGCCTCGCGGCAGCCCGCGGCTACGAGCAGAACGCCTCCGTGATCGACGCCGTCCGGGTCCGCGCCAAGGTTCCGGGCAGCTGGAAGCAGGCGCAGCCCGAGGTGGAGAAGCTCGCCAACGAGATCCGCGACATGGGCCTGCAGGCCACCGTCGTGGCCGGCTCGGCCCGCGAGGACGCCAGCATCGCCGTTCCCGGCTACTCCAAGGACGACGCCGGCAAGGAGTCACCGCTGGGCACCGTGCAGCAGTCGTGGGTCCGCCAGGACGCCGCGGACGCCGTGTCCGGCTCCCTGACCGCCACAAACGTCACCCTGCTGTTCCTGACCCTCTGCGGCGCCGCCCTCCTGACCGGCGCCTCCACCGTCAGCTACATCCGCAAACGCCGCAGCGAGGCCGGAACCCTGCGTGCCATGGGCTGGACCCAGCGCAAGATCCGCTCCTGGGTGCTGGCCGAATTCGGCGTCGGCGCCGCGCTGCTGGCCGCCGCCGGAGTTGCCCTGAGCCTGATCAGCTGGAGCGCCGCCACCGCGGTGGTCTCGGCGTCCGTCCTGGTGCTGTACGTGGGCGCGGCGTTCTTCGCGGCGCAGCAGCTGCGCCACCGCGACGTAGTGGACCAGGAACCGCAGCACGATGAGCGGCTCATTGCGGTCGATTCCCCGCTGACCTTCGCCAACCGGCAGCTGAGCACCAACAAGTTCAACACCATCTCGCTCGCCGTTGCCGTCGGCGTCTTCGCCGCGGCCGTCGGCGGACTGGTCGCCCTGCTGATCGACATTCCCCGGGCCGCCGGCGCCAGCGCCCTCAGCGGGCTGGCCGCGGCCAGCATCGCCCTCCCGAGCATCATCCTGGGCGTGTCCGGCGTTGCCGTCGGGCTGCTGCTGACCATGGTCACCGGGCGCTTCGAGCTGCAGGCCAAGCGCCAGTACCTCGGCACGCTGCGGGCCATGGGCTGGAACCCGGACATGCTGGGCCAGGTCCGCTTCTTTGAAAACGCCATGGTGGGAACCGTCGCGCTGCCTCTGGGTGTTGTGGGCGCCCTCGGCATCGGCCTCCTCCTCGCCCCCTATGCCGCGCTGTGGGCCGCAATTGCCGGTCTTGTGGCTGTACTTTGCTGGATTCCGATTGCAACGAAAGTGGTCCAATGACTAACGAGCTGAACCTTGACCGGGAGGCACACGACCGGATGACCGCCAGCACCCGTCGCGGTGCGCACAAGACCCGCGCCAACACGATCGTGAAGGCCACGGACCACGCCACGCCGCTGGAACTGAGCAACATCACCATCCACTACGGCGGCGGCAAGGGCGGTGCCGAGGCCGTCAACGTCGTGGACGACTTCAACATGACGCTGCACGCCGGCGAAATGCACTGCGTCGCCGGCCGCTCCGGCTCGGGCAAGACCAGCATCCTGACCGTCGGCGCGGGACTGACCCTGCCGACGTCGGGCCGGGTGTTCTGGGAAGGCGACTCGCTCGAGACCATGGGCGACGACGAGATCGCCGACCGCCGCCGGGCCCTGATCGGCTACGTGGACCAGGGCGGTGCGCTGATCGACGGGATGAGCGCGCTCGAGAACGTCCTGCTGCCGGCCGTGCCCGGACGGCGAGGTTGAGAAGCGCCGCGACATGGCCAAGGACCTCCTGGACCTCGTGGGCCTGGGCCGGCGCATGCGCCACCGCCCGGCGCAGCTTTCCGGCGGTGAACGCCAGCGCGTTGCGATCGCCCGCGCGCTCATCCTCGGCACGCGCGTCCTGGTGGTCGACGAGCCCACGGCCAGCCTGGACCGTGCCGCGGCCAACCGCATCATCAGCATCCTCAAGGACACCACCTCGGACGGCATTGCCGTGCTGGTGGCTTCACATGACCACGAACTGGTCCGCCAGAGCGATACCCTCACCGAACTGATCTAGATTTAGACCGTGACTTCAACTGACAAGACCCCGTTCTACATCACCACGGCCATCACGTACCCCAACGGTGTGCCGCACATCGGCCATGCCTACGAGTACATTGCCACCGATGCGATGGCCCGCTTCAAGCGGCTGGACGGGTACGACGTCTTCTTCCTGACCGGAACGGACGAGCACGGCATGAAGATCGCCCAGACCGCGGAGAAGGAAGGGCTGGCGCCCAAGGAGCTGGTGGACCGGAACGCCGAGATCTACAAGGGGGCGCACGCCGCCCTGGGCATCTCGTACGACCGCTTCATCCGCACCACGGACGCCGACCACTACGCGGCGTCGCAGGCCATCTGGAAGCAGATGGAAGCCAACGGGGACATCTACCTGTCCAAGTACGAAGGCTGGTACTCGGTCCGCGACGAGGCGTATTACGTCGAGGACGAGACCGTGGTCAAGGACGACGGCATCCGCTACTCGCGCGAATCGGACACCGAGGTCACCTGGACGGCCGAGGAGAGCTACTTCTTCCGGCTGTCCTCCTACCAGGACAAACTGCTGGCGCTCTACGAGGCCCACCCCGAATTCGGCGCCCCGCAGTCCCGTTTCAACGAGGTCATCAGCTTCGTCAGGCGCGGGCTGGAGGACCTGTCCATCAGCCGCACCACGTTCGACTGGGGCGTTCCCGTGCCCGGCAACGACAAGCACGTCATGTACGTGTGGGTCGACGCGCTGACCAACTACCTGACCGGCGTCGGCTACCCGGACGTCGACTCGGAGTCCTTCAAGAAGTTCTGGCCGGCCGACGTCCACGTGATCGGCAAGGACATCTCCCGCTTCCACGCCATCTACTGGCCGGCATTCCTCATGAGCGCCGGACTGGAGCTGCCGAAGCGGATCATGATCCACGGCTTCCTGCAGAACAACGGCGTCAAGATGTCCAAGTCGCTGGGCAACGTCGTGGCGCCCGCGGACTTCGTCGCCCAGTACGGCCTGGACCAGGTCCGCTACTTCTTCCTGCGCGAGGTCCCCTTCGGCGCGGACGGCAACTACAACCACGAGGCAATCGTGGGCCGGATGAACTCCGACCTCGCCAACAACTTCGGCAACCTGGCCCAGCGGTCGCTGTCCATGGTGGCCAAGAACTGCGAGGGCCGCGTGCCCGCGCCTGGTGCCTTCTCCGCCGAGGACACCGCGCTGCTCGGCCAGGCCAACGGGCTGCTGGACGCCGCCCGGGCCGCGTTCGAGAAGCAGGAGTTCAGCCGTGCGCTGGAGGCCATCTGGGGCGTCCTGGGGGACACCAACGCCTACTTCGCCGAGCAGGCCCCGTGGGTGCTGCGGAAGACCGACGTCGAACGCATGAACACGGTGCTCTACGTGACGCTCGAGGTGCTGCGGATCGTCGCGATCCTGGCCCAGCCGGTCATGCCGACGGCGACGGCGACGATCCTGCACACGCTCGGCCAGCCGGAGGGAGGGGCGCGCCAGTTCACTGCCGTTGGTACGCCGATCGTCGCCGGCACAGAACTGCCCGCCCCGGCCCCCGTGTTCCCGAAGTATGAGGAACCCGCCGAGGCCTGAGCACGTGGCGGCCGCCCGGGAAGATCGAATAGTGAGACGACTTGACCAGAATGTGGATCACTTGGCTACGCTGAAAACATGAGCGCATCCACGATTGATCTGGCAGTCATCCCGGGCGACGGCATTGGTCCGGAGGTCACGGCCGAAGCCCTGAAGGTCCTTGAGAAGGCCGCGGCCGCCGAGGGGATCGTGCTCCAGCAGACCCACTACAAGCTCGGTGCCGAGCACTGGCTCGAGACGGGGGAGACCCTGCCCGCAGCCACCCTCGCCGATCTGCGCACGCGCGACGCCATCTTGTTCGGCGCCGTCGGGGCGGCCCCCGGCGATACCCGGATTCCCTCCGGCGTCATCGAGCGCGAGCTCCTGCTGAAGCTGCGCTTCAGCCTGGACCACTTCGTCAACCTGCGGCCCTCCCGCCTGTACGCCGGCGTCGGCAGCCCGCTCGCCAACCCCGGCGAGATCGATTTCATCGTGGTCCGTGAGGGCACCGAAGGTCCCTACGTGGGCAACGGCGGCACCCTGCGTGCCGGCACCCCCCACGAGGTGGCCACCGAGGTCTCCCTGAACACGGCCCACGGCGTGGAGCGCGTGGTCCGCGATGCGTTCCGCCGGGCCAACGAACGCCCCCGCAAGAAGCTCACGCTCGTGCACAAGCACAACGTCCTGGTCTTCGCCGGCCAGCTCTGGAAGCGCACCGTCGAAGCCGTGGCCCAGGAGTTCCCCGACGTCACGCACGACTACCTCCACGTCGACGCCGCCACGATCTTCATGGTCACCGATCCGGCCCGCTTCGACGTGATCGTCACCGACAACCTGTTCGGCGACATCATCACCGACCTCGCGGCAGCCGTGACCGGCGGGATCGGCCTCGCCGCCTCCGGCAACCTCAACATGGACCGCACCGCGCCGTCCATGTTCGAACCGGTCCACGGGTCCGCCCCGGACATCGCCGGCCAGCAGAAGGCCGACCCCACCGCAGCCATCCTCTCCGCGGCGCTCCTGCTCGACCACCTCGGCTTCGCCGGAGCCGCCCGGAAGATCGAGGCGGCCGTGACGGCCGACGTCGAGGCCCGCGACGGCGGCTTCCGCACCACCACCGCGGTCGGCGACGCCATCGCGGCGGCGCTGTAGGCACGCCTGGCTAAGAGCGGCCGAGCCCCGCGGGTGCCGCAAAACCCCGCTGCCAACGGGCGTAAGCTTGTTTCGAATCACCAATATGCTGCCGTGGTCCGAGGGTGAACCACGTTCCCACACCAGGCAGCCGATCGTGGAGGAACCATGACTCAGACTGCCCATGGCGTCGAATTCACCCAGCACCTCTCGGAGACCCCGAAGTCTGCTGAAGAGCGTGCAGCCATCCTGGCGAACCCGGGGTTCGGCGACTATTTCACCGACCACACCGCGATTGTCGACTACAGCGTCGACGCCGCAGGCAACGGTGGCTGGCACGACGCTCGGGTTGAGCCGTACGGCCCGATTTCCCTGGATCCGTCCGCTGCAGTGCTGCACTACGGCCAGGAGATCTTCGAGGGCCTGAAGGCCTACCGCCACGCCGACGGCTCGATCTGGACGTTCCGGGCCGAGGCCAACGCCGCCCGCCTGAACAGGTCCGCCCGCCGCCTGGCCCTGCCCGAACTCCCGGAAGAGTACTTCCTCGGCGCCATCCGCGAACTCGTCGCGGCAGACAAGGACTGGGTGCCTTCCGGCGACGGCGAAGCCCTGTACCTGCGGCCCTTCATGATCGCCACCGAGGCGTTCCTGGGCGTGCGGGCAGCGCGCGAGGTCTCCTTCCGCGTGATCGCATCCCCGGCCGGCAACTACTTCGGCGGCGAGCTCAAGCCCGTCTCCATCTGGATCTCGCGCGAATACGCCCGCGCCGGCCGCGGCGGAACAGGCGCCGCCAAGTGCGGCGGCAACTACGCCGCCTCGCTGATCGCCCAGCAGGAAGCCGAGGCGCACGGCTGCAAGCAGGTTCTGTTCCTGGACCAGTTCAACGACAACGCCGTCGAGGAACTCGGCGGCATGAACGTCTTCTTCGTGATGAAGGACGGCTCACTGGTCACCCCCGCGCTGTCCGGCACCATTCTCGAGGGCGTCACCCGGATGTCCGTGATGCAGGTGGCCCGGGACATGGGACGGGAAGTCACCGAACGCAAGATCACCCTGGATGAATGGCGCGACGGCGTTGCCTCCGGCGAAATTGCCGAAGTCTTCGCCTGCGGCACCGCGGCCGTCATCACCCCCATTGGCGTGCTCAAGGACGCCACCGAGTTCATCGGCTCCGAAGAAGCGACGGCGGGGGAGACCACCATGGCCATCCGCGCCCAGCTGCTCGGGATCCAGACCGGCACCGTGGAGGACACCCACGGCTGGCTGACCCGCCTCGCCTAGACGGGACTTCCCGCGCCCGGATAATCCATGGCTCCGGATCCCACTTGCTCCGGATCCCGCTGCTCCGGAGATCCTCGGACCCGCAGATCAGCACGCGACGGCGGCCCTCACCTCCCGGTGACGGCCGCCGTCGGCGTCTGCGGCGCCGTGCCTCGACGGGCGCTCCCACTCGTCCGCCCCGTGTGCGGAATGCAAGGATGGGACCGTGACCTCCGAGAATCCCGCGGCATTGTCCGCAGCAGCGAACTGACCCGGTTCCGCCTCGCCCCGAACCCGGGTCCCATGAGCCTGGGCGGAACCAACTCCTATCTCATCGCCGCCCCGGGGGCGGCGGGCAGGGTGGCCGTCGACCCCGGGCCCCTCGACGAGCCGCACCTGCAGGCGCTGGCCGGCGACGGACCGGTCGAACTCATCCTGATCACGCACCGGCACGCGGACCATACCGCGGCCGCCGCGAGGTTTTCGGAGCTGACCGGGCGCGCCGGTCCGGGCCGCGGATCCCGCCCACTGCCATGGCGGGCCGCCCGCTGCAGGACGGCGAAACGATCCAGGCCGCCGGAACGGACATCACGGGTCCTGGCGACGCCGGGCCACACCTCGGATTCGCTGTGCTTCCACCTGCCGCAGGACGGCCCGCACGGCTCCGTGCTGACCGGGGACACGATCCTGGGCACCGGAACCACCGTGCTGGACTACCCCGACGGCACGCTCCGGGACTACCTCGAATCGCTGGACCGGCTGGAACGCCTCGGGCCCGGCCACCGTGCTGCCGGCCCACGGCCCGGTGCTGCCGGCGCTCGACGCCGTCGCCCGCGCCTACCGGGATCACCGGCAGGGCCGGCTCGAGCAGATCCGGGCTGCCCTCGCGGCCCTCGGTGCCGATGCCGGCGCCAGCTTCGATGCCGATGTTAGTGCCGTCACGGACGCCGTGTACGCCGACGTCGATCCCTCGGTCCGCCGCGCCGCGGAGCTCTCCGTCGCGGCGCAGCTGGATTACCTGCGGACTCACCCAAGTAGCTCGCAGCAGAGGCCGTTCTCAGGGCTCATAACGGCCTCTGCTGCGAGCCAGTTGGGAGGGGAGCGCGCCGGGAACGGTAGGGTAGGAACCATGCGTATCGCCCGGTTTGTAGTCGATTCTGATCCCCTCTACGGCATCGTGGAAGGTGAGCCCGGCAGTGAGGAAGTCACTGTCATCAAGGGCGACCCGTTCTTCCACGGCGTGGAACGAACCCCCATGAAGCACAAGCTGGAGGACGTCCGCCTGCTGGCGCCGATCATTCCGCGCAGCAAGGTCATCGGCGTCGGCCGTAACTTCGCGGAGCATGCCCGGGAACTCGGCAACGAGGTCCCGGCGCAGCCCTTGCTGTTCCTCAAGCCCAACACCTCCGTGATCGGGCCCAACGATCCCATCGTCCTGCCGGAGTTCTCCGAGGACGTCTCCTTCGAGGCCGAGCTGTGCGTCGTCATCGGCCGGATCTGCAAGGACGTGCCCGAGAACCGGGTGGACGACGTGATCTTCGGCTACACCTGCGGCAACGACCTCACCGCCCGCGACGTCCAGAAGACGGACCTGCAGTGGGCCACGGGCCAAGGGCTTCGACACTTCGGCCCCGCTCGGGCCCGTGGATCGAGACCGAGCTCGACACCGAGGACCTGCAGATCCAGGGCCGGCTCAATGGCGAACTGCGCCAGGACGGCAGCACGAACCAGATGATCCGCGGCGTCCGGGAGCTCGTCTCCATCGTCTCGCAGGCCTTCACCCTGCTGCCCGGCGACGTCATCATGACCGGTACCCCGGCCGGCGTCGGCGCGGTGCAGGCCGGCGACCGCTACGAGGTCGAGATCGAGGGCATCGGACGCCTCTCCAACCCGGTGGTCCGCCGCTAACCGCCGTCGCTCCGAAGGATCCAAGAAGCAGCGCCGATTTCGGACAGCCGCACCGTGGATCTGGAGCAGTTCAGATGCCAGGTGCGGCTGTCCGTTTCTCGTAGCGGTATTCCGGGCGAGTGGCGATGGGAGAGATTGGTAATGTTGGTACCACTATGACTACTGCCTCCGCGTCCGACGCCGTTTCCAGCTCCGCCCCGCTTGCTGCCCCCGCCGGTGAAGTCACCGCTGACACCCCGGTCCGTGTCCGGTTCTGCCCCTCGCCCACGGGCACCCCGCACGTCGGCCTGATCCGCACCGCCCTGTTCAACTGGGCCCACGCCCGGCACACCAAGGGCACCTTCGTGTTCCGGATCGAGGACACGGACGCGGCCCGCGACTCGGAGGAGAGCTACCAGCAGCTGCTTGAGGCCCTCAAATGGCTCGGCATCACCTGGGAAGAAGGCGTGGAAGTCGGCGGCCCGCACGAGCCCTACCGCCAGTCGCAGCGGCTGGACCTTTACAAGGACGTCGTGGCCAAGCTGATCGACGCCGGCTACGCCTACGAGTGCTACTCCTCGCCGGAGGAAGTCGAAGCCCGCCACCGGGCGGCCGGCCGCGACCCCAAGCTGGGCTACGACAACTTCGACCGCGAGCTCTCCGAGGAGCAGCTCGCCGCGTTCAAGGCCGAGGGCCGCCAGCCGGTGCTGCGTGTCCGCATGCCCGACGAGGACGTCACGTTCACGGACATGGTCCGCGGCGATATCACGTTCAAGGCCGGCAGCATCCCGGACTACGTCATTGTCCGCGCCGACGGATCCCCGCTGTACACCCTGGTCAACCCGGTGGACGACGCCCTCATGGGGATCACCCATGTGCTCCGCGGCGAGGACCTGCTCTCCTCCACGCCCCGCCAGGTGGTGCTGATCCGCGCCCTGATGGACATCGGCGTCGCCAGCTACATGCCGGTCTTCGGCCACCTGCCGTACGTCATGGGCGAGGGCAACAAGAAGCTCTCCAAGCGTGACCCCCAGTCCAACCTGTTCCTGCTCCGGGACCGCGGCTTCATCCCCGAAGGCCTGCTCAACTACCTGTCCCTGCTCGGCTGGAGCCTCTCCGCCGACGAGGACATCTTCACCGTCGATCAGCTGATCGAGCACTTCGACGTCAACGATGTGCTGGCCAACCCGGCCCGCTTCGACATCAAGAAGGCCGAAGCGATCAACGGCACCCACATCCGCATGCTCGGACGCCGAGGACTTCCGTGGCCGTCTGGTGCCCTACCTGCAGGCCGCCGGCCTGGTCGGGGAGAGCCTCACGGCCCGCGAGGAGGAGATCCTGGCCGAGGCCGCGCCGCTGATCCAGGAGCGCATCTCGCTGCTGGGCGAGGCCCCCGAAATGCTCGCGTTCCTGTTCAAGGCCGACGACGCGATCGACGTCGCCGACGACGCCCGCAAGGGCCTGCCGGAGAACCTCACCGAGGTGCTCGACGCCGCCCTGTCCGCGCTGGAGCCCGTCGCTGACTGGACGGCCGAGAACATCCAGGCTGCCCTGAAGGAGGCCCTCGTGGAAGGCCTCGGCGTCAAGCCGCGCCTGGCCTTCGGCCCGGTCCGCACGGCCGTCTCGGGCCGGCGGATCTCCCCGCCGCTGTTTGAATCCATGGTCATCCTGGGCAAGGATTCATCCCTGGCCCGCCTGCGCGCCTTCCGCGGCTGAAGTCCGGCTGATGGTCACCGTGCGCGAAGCCGGGAGCACGACCGCCACCACGCCGGGCCCACACCGGGCCCGGACGTGCTGGCGGCGGGCCTGGTCGGCGGCGCTGTCCATGGCGTTCTGTTCGACATCGACGACACCCTGGTGGACCTCGAATTCGCCATGACGGCTGCACTCCGTGACGTCAGCGAGCACCTCCTGCCCGGCCTGGACGAGGCCGGGTGGGAGAGGTTCGGGCGGATCTTCACCCGCGAGACCACCCACTTCTACGACCGCTACCTGGCCGGCGAGCTGACGTTCAACGAGCAGCGGCTGCTCCGCGGCCGGGCGGCGCTGGGGTACTTCGGCGTCGAACTTGCCGACGGCGAACAGGCCCACCACTGGGTGAGTTCCTACGCGAGCCGCCAACACGGCTACATCCGGGCGTTCGACGACGTCGGACCGCTGCTGGACGCCCTGGACGCCGCCGGCATTCCCTACGGGGCCGTAAGCAACAACGTCCACGACTACCAGCGCGTGAAGCTGGACGCGGCCGGGCTGGAACGGATTGCCGTTCTGGTCGGCACCGATACCGTCGGCGTCGCAAAGCCGGACCCGGCCATCTACCTCGAGGGTGTCCGGCGGATCGGTACAGGCCCGGCCCAAACGCTGTACGTCGGGGACAACCGGCTGCTCGACGCGGAAGGCTCGACGGCGGCCGGTCTCCTCGGTGTCTGGCTGAACCGCAGCGGGGAGCCGGCCCCGGACTTCCTGGGGCGCGAGGTCGGCTCCCTGCTGGAACTGCTGGCCTAGCCGGTTCGCAAGAACGGGCGCCAGAAGCTCTCGGGTGGCCGCTGTGATGCAGCTAACACCGGAAAATCATCGCAAAGCTGCCCTCAGCGGAGTGGGGGAGCGGTGGTTACTTGGCGGTAACATGCCGAGCGTAAACTTGTTCCCGCCCGGATTGGCAAGGGCTGGCCCGGGTTTTGCAGCCATCGACGCTGGGTGCGGCCCGCCCGAAGAGCTCGGCCCCGCCGCGGGCCGCCCGATTTGTGGAAGTGAAAACTCTCGGGTAAAGTAATTACTCGTGCTGAGGCGCCGGGAGCGAAGGTTTAGGCCTAAACATCCGGACCGAAAGTGCCATTGGGATATGGTGTAATTGGCAACACTACGGTTTCTGGTACCGTCATTCTAGGTTCGAGTCCTGGTATCCCAGCTCTGAAAGTCCGCGGGTTTCCGCTGAAATTCGGAAGTTTTGAATCGGCTGGCCGATTTGAAACGCTGGCCAAATGTATGAAACAATCATTTGGCTTGAATGGCAGAAGTGCTGTTCCGGAAGTACGCGGCCCCATCGTATAGCGGCCTAGTACGCTGCCCTCTCACGGCGGTAACGCGGGTTCGAATCCCGCTGGGGTCACAACGGAAACGGTCCCGGGCATCAGCCCGGGGCCGTTTTGTTTTCCCCGAATTCTTGCCTTGCAATGCATCCGCGTGGGCTATGCTCCGTCACGCAGAAACCACGTGCTGAACTGGCATGATGATGCTGTGAGCTCCCATGAAAACACCGAGGCCGCATCCGGCGTCGCGCTCCTTGACGCAGTGCGGCAGGACCTTGCGGCGATCCGGCTGCCCCTCGCCCTGCCTGGGGCGGACCAAATGCGCCTCGAGCTGCGGAAGGCAGTGGCTCAGCTCGATGACTACATCCTGCCCCGCTACCGTAGCCTCGACGCGCCCCTGCTGGCCGTGGTGGGCGGTTCCACTGGGGCCGGGAAATCCACCCTGGTCAACGCGCTGGTTGGCCACCCCGTCACGCGGGCCGGCGCGATCCGCCCCACCACCCGCCAGCCCATCCTGCTGCACCATCCCGCGGACGCCGCCTGGTTTGAGGGCCAGCGGGTGCTGCCGGCCCTGGGCCGCATCCGCGGTACACATACCGGCAACCGGCCCTTGACCCCCGCCGATCCCGTTCTGCCGCCCGGACCCGTGACCTCCCTCGTCCTGGTCGCCGACACTGCGGTCCCGCCAGGAATCGCCGTCGTGGACGCGCCCGACGTCGACTCCATTTCCGAGAACAACCGCCAGCTGGCCGGCCAATTGCTCGCCGCAGCCGACCTCTGGGTGTTTGTTACCACTGCCAACCGCTACGCCGACGCCGTGCCCTGGCGCCTGCTCTTGGATGCGGCCTCGCGCGACATCATGGTGGCCGTGGTGCTGGACCGGGTGCCGCCGGCGGCCGAGGCGGAAATCAGCGCGGATCTGCAGGCGATGCTCAGCCGGGAAGGCCTTGGCGCGGCCCGGATGTTCGTGGTGCCGGAGCTGTCATTGGATGCCGCGGGGATGCTTCCAGCCGCGGCTATCGAGCCGCTGCGCGTTTGGCTCGGGAAGCTGGCCGGGGACGCCGCCGGACGGGCTGCAGATTGCCCGGCGCACGCTCAACGGCACCCTCATCGGCGCTCGGCCACCGCGTGGAGGCGGCGGGGCAGGCGGTGTCCGAGCAGCAGCACGCAGCCGATGTCCTTGCGGCAGACGCCCGCAGTGCCTACGACGACGCCGTGGCCAGGATCCTCGAAGCGACCCGGGACGGCGCGCTGCTGCGCGGCGAAGTGCTGGCCCGGTGGCAGGACTTCGTCGGCACAGGCGAGTTCTTCCGCGCCATGGAACAGAACATCGGGCGCTTCCGGGACCGCGTGGGCGCGTTCTTCCGGGGCGAACCGGCGCCGGCGGTAAGGGTGGAAACCGCGATCGAAACGGGACTGCAGGCCGTCATCGTCGAAGAAGCCGCCAACGCCGCGGAGCACACGGACCAGCGCTGGCGTTCGGACCCCGCGGGCAGGCAGTTGCTGGGCACCGAAGATCTCTCGGGGGCATCCGGGGGCTTCGCGGACACTGTGGCGGCCGAGATCCGCGCCTGGCAGGGCGGTCTGATGGAACTTATCCGCACCGAAGGCCAGGGCAAACGCACCCAGGCCCGCTGGTTGTCCTTCGGTATCAACGGCCTCGGCGCCGCGCTCATGATCGTGGTGTTCTCCATGACCGCAGGCTTGACCGGGCTCGAAATCGGAGTCGCCGGCGGCACCGCCGTCGTGGGTCAGCGGCTCCTGGAGGCGGTCTTCGGCGAGGACGCCGTCCGCCGGCTCGCCCGGACGGCGCGCGAAGACCTGCATCTTCGCTGCCAGGGCCTGCTGGCGGCGGAGTGCCAGCGGTTCCTTGACCCGGCTGGATCTCGACGCCGGCGGGCCGCCCGAAGCCCTCGCCAGGCACGCTGCGGCGCTGCGCCGGCTGGCGGCGCGGCATGAGCCGTCATGGCGCCGCCCGCCAGATCTCCCAGCTGGACCGCAGGCTTGAGGCGCTCCACAGCGCCCGGGAGCTTGCCGCCGGAGCCCTCCCCGAGGAGGCGCTGGACCCGGTGCTGCAGGTGCTGGACCGCGCGAGTTCGCGCCGGTCGCTCTCCGGAGACCACACGGTGGTGGGGTTTTTTCGGTGCCACCGGCAGTGGCAAGTCATCGCTCTTCAATGCCGTCAGCGGGGAGGAGATCGCGACGGCGGCCGTGCGCCGGCCAACCACCACCGAGCCGCTGGCGGGCATCTGGGGCGTCCAGGGCAGCGATTCGCTGCTGGATTGGCTGGAGGTCCGGAAGCGCCATGCCGCTGCCCCGGTGCAGGGGTTCGCCGACGACGGCACCGGGCTGATCCTTTTGGACCTGCCTGACTTTGACTCGACCAGGGCGGCCAACCGGGAGATCGTGCAGCGGATGGTGGGGCTCGTGGACGTCCTCGTCTGGGTCCTCGATCCGCAGAAATACGCCGATGCCGCCGTGCACAACGACTTCCTGGCGCCGCTGTCCTCGCACGGAGCCGTAACGATCGTTGTGCTCAACCAGATCGACAGGCTCCCGGAGCACGATGTCCGGCCGGTGCTGGAATCCCTCAAGGGCATCCTGGCGCGCGACGGGCTGGGCAAAATTCAGGTCCTCGGTGCTTCCGCCGTGCTGGGAACAGGTGTCGACAAGGTCCGGGCCGCCATCCGCCAGGTGGCGGTGCAGCGGCAGGCGATGTCGCAGCGACTCGCCGCAGATGTCACCCAAGCGGCCGCCCGGCTGGCCGAGGCATCCGGTTTGTCCACCGGCGGCACGAAGGCGGTTGGCGGCGCGCGGGCGGGCGACTCGAAGGCAGCTGGGGGCTCGACGGCGGCCGGCGCGACGGCCGCGTCCAGGGCCCGGCTGGCCGGGGAGTTGGCCGTGGCCGCCAACGTGCCGCTGGTGGTCGACGCCGTCGCGCGGTCCTACCGGCTGGAGGCCACCCGGCGCACGGGCTGGCCCGTGACCCGTTGGCTGGCCAGGTTCCGGCCGGATCCGCTGCGGCGCCTGAACCTGCGCCGCGAGGGGGCCAAGCCTGAGCTGAACCGGACCTCGCTTCCTCCCGCGGGGGCGCCGGAGCGGGCACGGAGCGATGCCGCCGTCCGGGAATTCGCTGAGGCGGCGTCCGCCGGCGCCCCCGGGCCGTGGCGGGCCGCCATCCGCGCCGCTGCCCGTGAAGGAAGTGACCGGCTGCCGGACGCTGTGGACCAGGCGATTGCCTCCACAGACCTGTCCGCGGGCAGGAAGTCCTGGTGGTGGGGTGTATTCAACGCGGTTCAGTGGCTCGCCCTGGTGACGGCGCTGGCGGGGTTCGCGTGGCTCGGAGTCCTGGCGGCGCTGGGCTACCTGCAGCTGCCGGTGCCCGAGGCCCCGCGGGTCCAGGGCTGGCCGGTACCTACGGTGATGATCGCCGGGGGAGTGCTGCTGGGCATCGTCCTGGCGATTGCGGCGCGGTTCATTGTCGGTGCCGTGGGCGCGTCACGGGGTGCCGTGGCCCGGAAGCGGCTGACGGCCGCCGTCGCCGCTGTCGCGGAGGAGATCGTGGTGGCGCCCGTGGAACGGGAGGTCGGCCGCCTGGCGAACGTTCACATGCGGCGCTCAAGGCCGCTGCGGGTCGGTAGTGCAGGCTCGTGCGGGGGCCGCGGGGCCTTATCAAGGCTAAAGGCCGCCTAAAGCCCGGCGGCTGCGTCGCGGACTTTGATCATGGTGCGAAGGTTGCGGGTGGTGGTGGCAGCCTTGTACTTGGCCTTCGAGGAGAGCTTGCTGAAAGGGCTGTCAAGGGTGCCGCCGGCGGGGGCGAGCCAGGCCAGGGCTTCCGGGCCCAGCCGGGTGAGCTCGGCCCCGTCCAGGGCGCTGCCTGACTCGAAGAGCTCCGAGAGCACCGCCTTATCCGAGGCGAGCGTCAGGTACGTATGGGTGGACGCGTCGTCGGCCGGGTAGGGGCAGGCCTCGACCAGGTCTGCCACGCGGCCCGCGGTCAGGACCACCACCCAGGCGTCGTAGCCGAAGGTTTCCCGCAGGCAGGCCTCAAATTCCTGTTTGACGCCGGCGGGATCCAGCTCGCTGGCCAGCACGACGTTGCCGCTGGCGAGCAGGGTCAAGACGCCCGAAAACGGCCGCGACTTCAAGGCGTTCTTGAGATCGGCCATCTTGATATTGATGCCGCCCACGTTGATGCCCCGCAGGAACACCGCATAGCTATGTCATGGGCACAGCATACTTAGTCGTCGGTCTTGCGGAGCGCCTCAGTCAGGACACGGCCGGCGTTGCAGACCACTTCGGCGTGCAGCCGTCCCCGGCTGGCGGGTCAGGCGCTCAATCGGGCCGGAGATGGACACGGCGGCAATGACGCGGCCGGACGGCCCGCGGACCGGTGCGGAAACGGAGGCGACCCCCGGCTCGCGTTCGCCGAGGCTCTGGCCCCAGCCCCGGCGTCGTACTCCCGCCAGGACCGTGGGGGTGAAGCGGGCGGACTGGAGGCCTTCCAGGAGACGGTCGTGGTCCTCCCACGCCAGCAGCACCTGGGCGGCGGAGCCGGCCTTCATGGACAGCTGGGTGCCAACGGGGATCGTGTCGCGCAGGCCGATGGGGCGTTCGGCGGAGGCCACGCAGACGCGCCAGTCGCCCTGGCGGCGGAAGATCTGGGCGCTTTCGCCGGTGGCGTCGCGCAACTGCATGAGCACGGGTCCGGCGGAGGCGATGAGGCGGTCCTCGCCGGCGGCGGAGGCCAGTTCGACCAGGCGGCTCCCGAGCACGAAGCGGCCCTGGATATCGCGGCTCACGAGCCTGTGGTGCACCAGCGCGAGAGCCAGCCTGTGCACGGTGGGCCGAGCCAGCCCCGTGGCCGCCACAAGCTGCGCCAGGGTGGTGGGGCCGGCCTCAAGTGCGTCAAGCACATGGGCCGCTTTATCGATGACACCGACTCCACTAGAATTGTCCATGTAATGATATTGACGTCTCATTATCTGAGATGCAAGTCAACGCGCTGGCGTATTACTTGGCTGTGCTGGTTCAGTGGAAGCAACAGTCCATAGGACGCACAATACTTACCGCAGTGAAGGGAGCAGGCCGTGGCAAAGACACTGGCCGAGAAAGTCTGGGACGCGCACGTTGTGCGCAAGGGGGACGGCGAAGGAGCCAACGCCCAGCCGGATCTCCTTTTCATCGACCTCCATCTGGTGCACGAGGTGACGTCGCCGCAGGCATTTGAAGGCCTGCGCCTCGCCGGCCGCAAGCTGCGCCGGCCGGACCTCACCATCGCGACCGAGGACCACAACACTCCCACGCTGGACATCGACAAACCGATTGCCGATCTCACCAGCCGCACCCAGATCCAGACGCTGCGCAACAACTGCCAGGAGTTCGGGGTCCGCCTGCACTCACTCGGCGACGCCGAGCAGGGGATCGTGCACGTGGTGGGTCCCCAGCTGGGCCTCACGCAGCCCGGCATGACCGTGGTCTGCGGCGACTCGCACACCTCAACGCACGGCGCCTTCGGAGCGCTCGCCATGGGCATCGGCACCTCCGAGGTGGAGCACGTCATGGCCACCCAGACGCTGTCCCTGAAGCCGTTCAAGACCATGGCCATCAATGTTGAGGGCACGCTGCGCCCCGGTGTGACCGCCAAGGACATCATTCTGGCCGTCATCGCCAAGATCGGCACCGGCGGCGGGCAGGGCTACGTGCTGGAGTACCGTGGCTCCGCCATCCGTGCGCTGTCCATGGAAGCCCGGATGACCATCTGCAACATGTCCATCGAGGCCGGCGCCCGCGCCGGGCTGGTGGCTCCGGACCAGACCACGTACGACTACATGTACGGCCGCCCGCACGCGCCTCAGGGCGCCGACTGGGATGCCGCCGTCGAATACTGGAACACGCTGAGCACCGACGACGGCGCGACGTTCGACGTCGAGGTGGACCTCGACGCCAACACCCTGGAGCCCTTCGTGACGTGGGGAACCAACCCGGGCCAGGGCGTGTCGCTGTCCGCTAAGGTGCCATCGCCGGATGACTTCGGCGATGAAAACGCCAAGGCGGCCGCCGAACGCGCCCTGCAGTACATGGGGCTCGAGGCCGGCACTCCCATGAAGGACATCCGGGTGGACACGGTGTTCCTGGGCTCCTGCACGAACTCCCGGATGGAGGACCTCCGGGCCGCCGCTGACATTATCCGGGGCCGCACCAAGGACCCGGCCGTGCGCATGCTGGTGGTGCCCGGCTCCGCCCGCGTTCGGCTCGAGGCTGAAGCCGAGGGCTTGGACAAGGTCTTCAAGGACTTCGGGGCCGAGTGGCGCTTTGCCGGCTGCTCCATGTGCCTGGGCATGAACCCGGACCAGCTGGAAGTGGGGGAGCGCTGCGCCTCCACGTCCAACCGCAACTTCGAGGGCCGCCAAGGCAAGGGTGGCCGCACCCACCTCGTCTCGCCGGTAGTCGCCGCGGCCACGGCGGTCCGCGGCACGCTGAGCTCGCCGTCGGATCTGGACCCCGCTCCGGAGTCCGCGGCGGTCCGAGTCGACGCCGCGTAGTTTCTGCACCCCGATCCACTTAGCCCTAACCGCACCGCCCGATCCATACAGTCCCGAAGGATCCGCCATGGAAAAGTTCACCACCCACACCGGCATCGGTGTCCCGCTGCGCCAGAGCAACGTCGACACGGACCAGATCATCCCCGCCGTGTATCTAAAGCGCATCACCCGCACGGGTTTTGAAGACGCGCTCTTTGCCGCGTGGCGCAAGGACCCGTCCTTCATCCTGAACCAGGCGCCGTTCAGCGCAGGATCCGTTCTGGTAGCAGGCCCCGACTTCGGCACAGGCTCGTCCCGCGAGCATGCCGTCTGGGCTCTGAAGGACTACGGCTTCAAGACCGTCCTGTCCTCCCGTTTTGCCGATATCTTCCGTGGCAACTCCGGCAAGCAGGGCCTGCTCGCCGCCGAGCTCGCCCAGGACGACATCGAGCTCATTTGGAAAGAGCTCGAGAACGCCCCGGGCACCGAGGTTACGGTGGACCTCGTGTCCAAGACCGTGCAGTGCGGCAACATTGTGGCGCCGTTCGAGATTGACGATTACACACGTTGGCGCCTCCTCGAAGGCCTGGACGACATTGGGCTGACCCTCAAGCACGAATCCGATATCACCGCGTACGAGGCCACCCGGCCCTCATTCAAGCCCAAGACACTGCCTGCCCGGTTGTCCTGAGGTCCCAGAGGCCTGGATCCGTGGCTCCTGCCCCCGCCTCCGGACTGCGGGGAACCGCCCGGAAATGATGTGCCGCCGTCGAGTTGTAAAACTCGACGGCGGCACTCTTTTTGTCACGGGCTCGTGTTTGTTGGCTTTGCGGGCTCGCACCCGGACTTCAACCTTCCTAGGCCGCCGCAACGGCAGTGCGCTTGGCACACTTGCGGACCTTCGCCCCATGCCGCAGTAGGCGCCGCTCGCGGGATTCGAGGTGATCCGTCTTGCGTGGCAGCGGGTCCAAAGTGCCTGCTCCGGAAAATGGGGTCCATGCCGGCGGAGTGCCCGAAAACGTGCCAGCTGCAAGCGGTGTTCCCGGCATTGGTGGTGCGGTGGAGTGGTAGGTGTGGCCGGTGGGGGTGGTGAGTTCGATGGTGTGCCGTGGTCCTGGGCGTGGGATGGCGGTCCAGCCGGGGGTTTCTTTGGTGTGGTTGCAGGCTTCGCAGAGTCCGGCGCCGTTGGTGTTGGTGGTTTGGTCCGCCGTGGTGCCAGGGGATGATGTGGTCCAGGTGGCGGATGGGGGCGTCGCAGTAGGGGGTGCGGCAGGTGTCGTCGCGGGTCTGGATGAGGCGGCGGAGCCCGGGCGGGAAGATCCGGGCGCGGGAGTCCATCGCGACGAGGTCGCCGGTGCCGGGGTGGGTGTAGAGCCGGCGGAGCCAGACGGTGAATGCCGTGTCGGCGGCGCCTCCGGCTGTGCCGCCTTTGTCGGCAGCGGTGGCACCCGTGCCGGATCCTGTGTCGTTGATGAGGGTGCGGGCCCAGCCGGCGGGGACGGTGCCGTAGCCGGGGAGCCGGGCCGGCTCGGAGTCGGCCTGGAGGAGGGTGCGGTCGGTCATGACGAGCTGGATTTCGACCCCGGTGATCCCGGCCGGGGTGCCGGTGCTGCGTTCGACCAGGGCGTCGGCCATCAGCTGGCCGCGGCCCCTGGGGTCCCCGGCGTTCCGGAGGGTGTCGGCGTGCCGGCCCAGGGCGGTGTAGATCGGCCGACGCCTGCGGCGACCGGGAGCAGGGCGGTGAGGTAGCACATGGTGTCCGGGGCCGGGCGGAGGCTGACGTGCCGCTCACTGGCGGCATGCGCGGCGCGGTCGGTGACGGTGCGCGGGTCCAGCCGGTAGGCGGCGGCCCGGGCGGTGGCCACCAGCCGCCGGTCACCGACGCCGGCGAGTGTCCCGGTGTCCGGCGGCGAGGTCGCGCGTCGACGGCGGCCCGGTCCGCGGCGGTCAGGCAGGCGGTCTCGCGCACCAGCAGGGTGGCGCGCCATTCGTTCAGCTGCCCGGACTCGAGCGCGGCGAGGGTGTGCGGCATTTCGGTCACGAGGGCTTTGGCCAGGCCCAGGAGCCGGCCGCCTTTGGCGGGGGATTCGCGCCGGGCCAGGGCGATCTGCGCGCCGGTCCCGGCACCGAGCCGCTCCGCGGGGATCCCGGCGGCGGCCTGCTCGCGGCGCTGGAGCAGGTCAAAGGCCACGGCGAGGCGGGCCTGTTCGGCGGCCAGGGCGGATTTCTCGTCCTCCAGTTCGCGGATCCGGTCGATGATCCGGGTGCTGTCCGTTGCGGGGCGGACGGTGCCCGGCGGGCCTGGCAGGCTGGCGGTCGCGTTCCCGGGTTGGCCCGGAACCGCGGCCGGCACCGGAAGCGGCAGCGCGCCCGGCGCGGCTGAAGCCGGCGTCGCCGTGTCCTGCCGGAACCACTTCGGGCCCCTGATTGCCGTCCATGAATCAAGTCTTCCGTGACGGCTGACGGTAATGATGGCCGCACAGTCCCGCCCGCCAACGGAATTAAGGAAGCCCTCTTGCTAGCGGATGACCTTGAGTGCGGGCGCTGAGGCTGTGGATTTCGTGGTGAATCCGCTCACCTTGCCTGACGGCGAGGGCCAGCATCGTACGCCTAAGCCTAGACTTCTCCGCCGGGCCCGGCGGAGACCCCTCCGACACTGGAGCCGCCGGTCCGCGACGTTTCTTGCGTCCGTTCAGGAATCATCGTGGCGACGCAAGGCGTGCGCCGAGTCCTCCCGCCACAGGGGCAGGGGGACTACACCCTGGCTGCGTCCTGACGCGTCCAACAGATGTCCGAGCCGTTTGTAAGTGCGCACCACCGCCTGCCGGGTGATCACCGTGCTTCCCGGCGCCCGGGCTGCCAGCTCCTGTTCGTGCCCTTGGACTTCGACATAGTCGCGGACCCACAGCGTCACCAAGAGGTTCTGGGTACCTAGAACCTGTGCGCTCAAGCGGCAACTTGGCAGTCCGGCGAAGTATCGGCCGATGGAGTCCACATGGGTCGCAGGAACGTTGAGACTCAGGCTCACCTCCCGCAGGCCCTGCTGGCCTGCGACGGAGGTATCGCACCTCATCGTCATGTAGCCGGAC
Source organism: uncultured Actinomycetota bacterium (assembly GCA_963722145.1). Classification (GTDB taxonomy): domain Bacteria; phylum Actinomycetota; class Actinomycetes; order Actinomycetales; family Micrococcaceae; genus Arthrobacter. The sequence continues at coordinate 496,818 of CAVRLW010000022.1, forward strand.
GCCAGGAACCGTTCCACCCGCCGTCGGGCCGTCTGGGGTGACACTCCGGAGACGGCGCCGAGCTCTGCCCAACTGGCCCGCCCATCGCGAGCGAGCTCCTCCAGCAGGGTGGCGTCCAGCCGGTCAGGGGCGTAGGCGGGCGGTGGCGGAGTGGACTCCTGCGCCATGAGCCGCGCCCGCGCCGGTTCCAGGGTTCCGCTGCGCCACTCCGAGGCCTGCCGATAGAGCTGTGTGACGAAGACAACCTCTCTGCGCGTCACACCCGGCAGGTCCGCGAAAGCGCCCGTGACGATCGCCATAAGTTCCTCATGGCTCGATGCGAAGCAGTCCACGAACAGGTCGTGGGCTCCTGACACCAGGGATACCGTCCCGAAGGCGGGTTCTGCGCAGAGCCGCTGAATGAGGGCCTCGTGCTCGCCCGGCACCGAGGACAGAAAGACAAAAGCGGACCAGCCGGCACTGAGGTACCGCGGCCCTGGAGACGGGGTGATCCACGCGAGTCCCCGTTCGGCGAGTGCACTCCAGCGTCGGGCGACGGTGGGGCCGGAGAGGCCCAGGACGTCCCCCACGCGGGCCCAGTCGGCCCTTGGATTGATCTGCAGGGCGTTTACGATTTCGAGATCCAATTCAGAGATCATGGCTGATTCTTTCAAATTTCTCCATGCTTTGGGGATTTTGAGCAATATAGGGCCCGTGGATGGGGCCGAAGCTAACGTTGTGACTCGCATCACTCCAGGCCTGGCGCCCCGAATCCCAAGGAAGAACATGACAAGCAAGATAGCCCCACCGGCGACGGCGGCCATCACCCGCCGGACGATTACCGGCATGGTCGTGGCGATGGCCGTGATCGAATCGCTCAGCGGCGTCACCCAGGGGTACTTGAACCCCATTCTGCCCGCCCTCGGGCCCGTGTTCTCGATAGATGATCCGACGATCAACGGCATCTTCCTGATCTCCAACGTCAGTTTCGCCGTGCTCACGCCCATCATCTCCCGGCTCGGAGACAGCTACGGATACCGGCTGGTGCTCCGCTGGTCAACAGCCGTTGTCGCTGCGGGAGTGCTCATGATGGCGCTTTGGCCGTCCCTGTGGACAGTGACCGTGGGCGTCGTGCTGCTCACCTGCGTCGTGGGCTTCATTCCGCTGATGATGGGAATCCTGCGGGTCAGCAGCCCCGCTCACACCCGCACCGGAGTCAGCGTGATGATAGGCATGCTGATGATCATGGTCGGCGCAGGCGGGCTGCTGGCGGGGATTGTGGGCGTCAGCGACCCCACGCTCGGGTTCTGGGTGGCGGTTCCGTTCGCCGTCGCAGCCCTGGTGTGTTCCTTCTTGTTGCCCGACGCCGGAACTCCCACGCGGGAGGGAATTGCCCTGGTGCCCCTGCTGGCCTGTTCCCTCGGCCTGATCGGCTTCGTCGTCGCCCTTTCGATGGGGCCCGACTGGGGCTGGCTCGATGCGCGGACGCTCGGATCCGGACTGCTTGGACTGGCGCTCCTGGCCTTCTGGGCTCTGATCGACGCCCGCGGCCCTGAGCACGGTAAAAAGTTCATGGACCTGCGCATGCTTGCAAACCCGCGTATCCGCGCAGTCTCCCTGGCCACCTTCTTCTTCGGCTTCGCGTCCATCAGCTACTTCGGCACTAACGGCATCTTCCTGCACGCCAACCCCGACAAGACCGGCTACGGATTTGCCCTCAGTCCGCTCATGATCGCCATTGTCCTCGCCGCCGCGTCCGTGCTCTCGCTCATGTCTTCGCTTTTGACCGCGCGGGCGCTCAAGGCGTTCGGCGAGCGTGCCACGCTGGTCTTCGCGGGTCTGCTGCTGGCGGGTGGTTTCGTGGTGATGATCGCGGCGCACGCGTCCCTGGCCGGGTACTGCATCGGGTTCGCCATGTTCAACCTGAGCCTAGGCATGTACCAGGCCGGGACCCGCTCCCTGTCCGTCGAGGGTGTGCCACTGGAGGAGACGTCGACGGCGGCCGGACTCAACGAGCTGGCCCTGTCGGTCGGCATTGCGGTGGGTGCCGCCGTCGTCAAGCTCCTCTCTTCGTCTTCGGCGGAGTCCGGGCGCATCACTGAGGGCGGCCTCGAATCCATCTGGGGAGCGCTCGCTATAGCTGCCTTAATCGCAGCGGCGGCCTCCGCGCGCTACCCGAAGCGTCAGTCAGCGGAGGTCCCGGCATGAACCCGGCTGCGCTGACGCTGGCAGGCCCTGCCCCTGCTGCCGTGTCTGGGATCTACGGCCAAATCTCCGCGGCATTGGAACGCTGGCAGCCTAAAATTCTTCGTCTGAGCCATGCGATCCACGCCGATCCGGAACTCAGCGGCGAAGAGTTCCGGGCCGCCAAACGGGCGAGCGTGCTGTTGCGCTCTGCCGGCTTCAGCTTTGATGGCGCCCAGCCCGTACTCCCGGCCGCCTTCAGCGCCCGGTACGGAAACGGTGAGCTCGTAGTGGCCCTCTGCGTTGAATATGACGCCCTGCCGGCCATTGGACACGCCTGCGGACACAACGTGAACGCCGCCAGTGCCGTGGGGGCCGCGCTGGCACTGGCCGCCGTGGCGGACGAACTCGGCATCACCGTCAAGGTGCTCGGCACTCCCGCCGAGGAGAGCACCGGAGGCAAAGTGGATCTCATCGATGAGGGCTTCTTCGATGACGTGACTCTGGCGATGATGGCCCATGCCGGCGCCGAGGACGTCATCGGCGGCTCATCCTTGGCCATGTGCATGTGGGATGTGCTGTACGAGGGGCGTCCGGCACACGCTGCAGCGGCACCGGCCGAAGGAATCAATGCACTGGACGCGCTCGTGGTCGCCCAAACGGCGATTGCCCTGGCCCGGCAGCAGCTTCCGTCGGGCTCCATCGTGTCGCTGATCGTCACGGAAGGTGGGAGCGCTGTCAACGTCGTCCCTGATCGGGCCCGGGCCAGCGTGGAGATGCGCTCGCCCAACCTGGCGACGCTGCGGGTGATCGAGGAACGCGTGCGGCGCTGCCTTGAGGCCGGTGCTCTGGCCAGTGCCGCCACTCTCAAGGTCACGCCTGCGGGCAACGCGTATGCCGAGCTGAGGCAGGACAGTTTCCTCTCCGAGGCATACCGCGAGGCGATGACCATCCGGGGGAGGGACGTCATCTTCAACGCCAATCCGGTGGCTTCCACGGACATGGGCAACGTCTCGCAGCTGGTGCCGAGCATCCACCCGCTGCTCGGCTACGACGTGGGCGGCGCAGCCCATCACACGGCGGAGTTCGCCGCCTATGGGTCCTCTGCTTCTGCGGACCGGGCCGTGCTGGACGGTGCGTTCGGCCTGGCGGCGGCCGCCAGTGCAGCGGCAAGGGACCCACAGCAGCGAGCTCGCCTGCTGGGCGGCAGCCCTCGCTGACAGAAAAGGCTAGACCGCCCCCACGTACGGAGCGGGAACACCAGGCGGGATGCCGCTGGACGATTCCAGAGGCATCCCGCATTGGCGGCCTGGAGGACATGACCGACGGCGCCCGACATACGGTGCCGTACGCTTCACCGTATGCCTGCAGCCAAGCCCGGCCGAGGCCAATCGAACCGCTCCGTATTTCAGATCGGTAACGGATGCTCCTATGCTTAGCTGGAGCCTTTGTAAGGATTTGGGGGCGAGTAGTCGTGAGGAAACCGGTATATGAGTAGTGTTCTGACAATCCGCGGAGGCGTCCCGCTAACTGGCCGCGTCACCGTTCGCGGGGCCAAGAATCTTGTCCCCAAGGCCATGGTGGCTGCCCTTCTGGGCAACGAGCCATCGGTGCTGCGCAACGTGCCTGAAATCAAGGACGTCGAGGTTGTCACGAGCCTGCTCCAGCTCCACGGCGTCAGGGTCGACAAGGACCCCGTGACCGGCGACCTGACCCTTGACCCGAAGGGCGCCAAGACCGCCTCCAGCACGGCCATCGATGCCCACGCCGGCGATTCGCGCATCCCGATCCTGCTGTGCGGGCCGCTGATCCACGCGATCGGCGAGGCCTTCATCCCGGACCTGGGCGGCTGCAAGATCGGCGACCGTCCGATCGACTACCACCTCAATGTCCTGCGCCAGTTCGGTGCCGTAGTGGAAAAGCGCCCCGGCGGCATCCACATCTCCGCGCCCAACGGGCTCAAGGGCGCCAAGATTGCCCTGCCCTACCCGTCCGTCGGCGCCACCGAGCAGGTTCTGCTGAGCGCCACGCGAGCCGAGGGCATCACCGAGCTCTCCGGCGCGGCCACCGAGCCGGAAATCGTGGACCTCATCGCGGTGCTGCAGAAGATGGGCGCGATCATCAGCGTCCAGACTGACCGCACCATCCGGATCGAAGGCGTCCGGGACCTCGGCGGGTACAACCACCGGGCCCTCTCGGACCGCAACGAGTCGGCCTCCTGGGCTTCCGCGGCCTTGGTCACCCGCGGCGACATCTTTGTTGAAGGCGCCACGCAGCGCGACATGATGACCTTCCTGAACACCTACCGCAAGGTCGGCGGCGGAATGGACATCGGCGACGACGGCATCCGCTTCTACCACCGTGGCGGCAAGCTCAACCCGCTGGTCCTCGAAACGGACGTGCACCCCGGCTTCATGACGGACTGGCAGCAGCCGCTCATCGTCGCCCTGACCCAGGCCGAGGGCGTCTCGATCGTTCACGAGACCGTGTATGAGAACCGGTTCGGTTTCACGGATGCACTGATCCGCATGGGCGCCAATATCCAGGTCCACCGCGAGTGCCTCGGCAGCGTGCCGTGCCGCTTCGGCCAGCGCAACTTCCTGCACTCCGCCGTCATCTCCGGACCGGCGCAGCTCAAGGGCACCGACATCGACGTCCCGGATCTGCGCGGCGGATTCAGCCACCTCATCGCAGCCCTGGCCGCCACCGGTACGTCCCGCGTCACGGGAATCGACATCATCAACCGCGGTTACGAGCGTTTCACCGAGAAGCTCGCGGGACTCGGCGCCGATTTCGACATCACGTCGACCAAGTAGCGGGGCCCCTGTGAAGGAATCGGCCAAGAGCCACGCCACCTTTGTGGCGGTCGCAGGGATCGTCCGGCCCGTGATGAACCTGCTGATGAATAAGAAGTGGGAAGGCCTCGAGAAGCTGCCTGCCGGGGGTTTCATCGCCGCACCCAACCACTGCACGGAGATCGACCCGCTGGTGGTGGGGCACATGCTCTATAACCAGAAACGGATGCCGCATTTCCTCGCCAAAGCCGGCCTCTTCAAGGTGCCCGTGCTGGGCGCGGTCCTGCGGTCCACCAAGCAGATCCCGGTGGAACGCTCGACGGCGGGGGCGAACCGTTCGCTGCAGCTCGCCAAGGAGATCGTCGGCGAGGGCGGGGCGATCATCATCTACCCCGAGGGAACCCTGACCAGGGACCCGGCACTCTGGCCGATGAGGGGGCACACCGGTGCAGCGCGCATGGCGCTGGAGAGCGGCATTCCCGTGGTGCCCATGGCCCACTGGGGTGCCCAGGAGGTCTTCCCGCGGTACGCGAAGCGTTTCTACATCTTCCCCCGCAAGACCTCCCGCCTGGTGGTCGGGGATCCCGTGGACCTGAGTGCCTTTGAGGGCCGCCCGCTGGACAAAGCGACGCTCGCCGCGGCCACGAATGTCATCATGGACGCCATTACCGGCCTCCTGGCGGGACTGCGCGGCGAACAGCCGCCCGCGCAGCGCTGGGACCCGGCGGCGCACAACCAGCCCACGCACGGCCGTATTGACCCGGACGTCACAGCGTGACGGCGGACTTAGTGACGGCGGCCAGCCGCGGATCCGAATCCGCCACCACTGTTGCCGTTCTGGGGGCAGGCTCCTGGGGTACGACTTTCGCCAAGGTCGTCGCCGACGCCGCCACAGCGTCCGGGGTCGAACGAACCATCCGCCTCTGGGGCCGGCGCCAGGAAGTCGTCGACCAGATCAATACCGAGCACTTGAATGAGCAGTACCTGAAGGGCATCACGCTGCCGTCCAGCATCACCGCGTCCACGGACGTCGCCGAGGTCCTGGCCGGCGCGGAAGTGGTCATCCTGGCAGTTCCGGCGCAGACCCTGCGGCCGCAACTGAAGGCGTGGAAGGACATGCTGGCGCCCGGCGCCGTCGTCGTGTCCCTGATGAAGGGCCTCGAACTCCACACAGATGCGCGCATGAGCGAGGTCATCTGCGAGGAGCTTGACCTGCCGGCCAACCGGGTCGCCGTGGTCTCGGGCCCCAACTTGGCCATGGAGATCGCCCGGGAAGAGCCGACCGCGTCCGTTGTGGCCTGCACGGATCCGGTCACAGCAGGCTGGATCGCCCGCAGCTGCACCGCGCCCTACTTCCGCCCGTACACCACGAACGACGTCGTCGGCGTCGAAATCGGGGGGATCGTCAAGAACGTCATCGCCCTGGCCGTGGGAATCTGCGAAGGCAAGCAGATGGGGGACAACACGAAGGCCTCGGTCATCACCCGGGGCCTCGCGGAGACTTCCCGGTTGACACTCGCCCTGGGTGGCGAAGCCAGGACCATGGCAGGGCTCGCCGGACTGGGTGACCTCGTGGCCACCTGTTCCTCCCCGCTGTCCCGAAACCACACGGCCGGCAGGCTGCTCGGCAAGGGGCTGACCCTCGAGCAGGTCACCGCCGAAATGAAGCAAACCGCTGAAGGCATCAAGTCCAGTCAGGCGGTCCACGAACTTGCCGGGAAGCTCGGCGTCGACATGCCCATCACGGCAGCCGTCGTCGCCGTGCTGGCCGGTAAATTGTCCGTAGACGAACTGGGCCCGCTGCTGCTGTCCCGGGACCTGAAACCCGAAGGCGATCACTGAGAGTGTCAGAGGACAACATGACCACAGAAGGCCGTACGGGCCAGTCCAAGCCGCGCGTGGCGGTGCTGTTCGGCGGCCGCTCCAGCGAGCACGCCGTGAGCTGCGTGACAGCAGCCGGCGTCCTGGGCGCCATCGACAAGGACAAGTACGACGTCATCCCCATCGGGATCGCCAAGACCGGCCAGTGGGTTTTGGTCTCCGGTGAGACCAACGAGTGGTCGCTCTCCGCGTCGTCGCTGCCCGAAGTGGCGCCGTCGGCACAGACCGTGGCCCTGGCCGAGATCGGCGGCGAGCACCAGCTGATCGTCGCTTCCCCGAACACGGTCCCGGAGGAGCTCGGCGCGGTCGACGTCGTCTTCCCGCTGCTGCACGGGCCCTTCGGCGAAGACGGAACCATCCAGGGCCTGCTGGAACTGTCCGACACCCGCTACGTGGGCGCCGGCGTTCTGGCGTCCGCTGTCGGCATGGACAAGCACTTCATGAAGGTGGTCTTTGAATCTGCCGGGCTCCACGTGGGACCCTACATCGCCGTGACGGACCGGCAATGGCGCAATGATCCGGAGACCGTCCGAAAGCGCGTGGACCAGCTCGGCTTCCCCGTGTTCGTCAAGCCGGCCCGGGCGGGGTCTTCCATGGGCATCTCCAAGGTGGATTCCCTCGAGGGCCTGGACGCCGCGATAGAGGCCGCCCGGGAGCACGACCCCAAACTGGTCATCGAGGCCGGCATCACGGGACGCGAAATTGAATGCGCCGTGCTGGAGGGCCGGGGGACAGATGCTCCCCGGACGTCCATGCCCGGGGAGATTTCCGTCGCAGGCGGCGGGCACGAGTTTTATGACTTCAACGCCAAATATGTGGACGACGCCGCCGCGCTCAGCTGCCCGGCCGACCTCCCCGAGGAAGCTATCACCCGGGTCCGGGAACTGGCCGCCGTCGCCTTCGACGCCGTCGGGGGTGAGGGACTGAGCCGGGTCGACTTCTTCTACACCCCGGATGGGGAACTGATTATCAACGAGATCAACACGATGCCCGGGTTTACGCCCAAGAGCATGTACCCGCAGATGTGGAAGGCCTCAGGGCTGGGCTACGCCGAACTGATTGACGAGCTCATCCACCTCGCACTGCACCGCAAGACCGGCCTGCGCTAAGACACGGCCTGCGCTAAGACAGGCTAAGTAGGGCCTATTTGCTGGTCGGCAGGTTCTGCAGGTCTTCCTGGCCCACACAGTTCCGGGTTGCCGGGATCTTCAACGCGGCGGATGAGAGGTCGGCGAGCACGGTGGCCGAACTGATCTTGTCCGGATCCATCAGGATCTCCGTCGCCGGTTCGCGGCCGAAAGTGGTCAGCGTCCACACCGGGCTGCCTTCCTTGATGACCCAGTCGACGCCGTTGACGCTGACGCAGCGATCCGTGGTGGGGCCCGGGACGTTGACTCCGCAGCGAAGGATCACCAGCGACGGATCGCCCCAGGCCGCCGTGGCCTGGGCATTGGTCTTCCGCAGCTTGGCGTCGCCGATTGCGTCCGGAAGCGCCAGCATCATCGGCGCGCAGGCGGCGTTCGCGGCATCCTTGGCGGGCGTGACGTCGACCACGGGGGAGCAGGACGTCAGGGCCAGGCCGGCTGCGGCGGCCGCCGCAACAAGGGGAATGCGAGCGGAAATACGGCGGCTGAATCGGAGCATTTATCCAGCCTAACCCGGCCCGCGTGGCGCTACGGCCACACTTTCGGGAGTGCGGGTAGCATCACAATGAACAGCCTGACTCTTACCTTCGAGTAGACTGGGACCTCGTGCACCACTGGGGCTCTGCCGACAATGACGTTAGTGTTGGCCGCATAACGCACACCCGATTCAATCTCGCACTGTGGGGGAGGGACTGTCGATGACGTCGTGCAGCCGAAAGAAATCCATACGGACCGGGCTGGGAGCCTTGCTCCTCGCCGCCTCAGTCATGGGCACGGCGACAGCCGCCAACGCCGATGATTTGGTGATCCTTAGCCCCTTGGCGCCGGCGGTTTCACCCTCTCCGACACCTGCTGAGCCGGGGCCGGTAGAGCCGACTGGGGTTCCTACGCCGCCGCCACCGACCGAACCCGTTGTCGTTCCGCCCCCGGTGGAGACCCCTGCTCCGCCCGTTGAAACACCGCCTGCACCGGTCGAAACCATCCCGGCACCCGTGGTTCCGCCCGTAGCGCCGCCGTTGCTGCCTCCCGTCGTCCCGGCGCCTGTAATTGTAGAGCCGCCCGTCGTTGCACCCGTCGTCCCGGTGCCGGTCGTCCCGGCCCCCGTCGTCGCGGAAACCCCGTCTGAGACACCGACTCCCTCACCCACCCCGACGCCGGCGCCGTCCACAGCCCCCGCCGTGATCGCAACGCCCACCGAACCTCCGGTGATGGTGAAGTCCGAAGTCCAGGCCGCCGTGGCCGTCGCTACCGGCAGCCCCCTGGCCGTCCAGGCGATCACCGTGCTGGTCCTGCTGGGCATGGGCTTTGCCTACTTCCGGTTCATCGGCTCCAAAAAAGTCACCGGCGTTCCCCGCACCGGTAAGTCCTGACATCCATGCAGGATGAAGCCCTCGTGGAGTCGACTGCGCCCAAGTCCGTGAGTGACAGCCTGCAGATCACGCTGATCACGCACTCCTACTGGCCCGAACAGAGTCCTCCACAGCGCCGCTGGACCGCGATGATCAAGGAGTTCTCCCACGCAGGCTGGGGCGTCGATGTCGTTACTCCGGTGGCGCATTACCCCTTCGGCCGGCGGGCGCTCCCGCGCTGGATGGCTGGCAGGCCATTCCGGCAGCGCAACGGCCAGTTCACCGAAAAAATCCTCCACGTCCCCTACCTGCGCCACGGCAACTCCCGTGCCGCGCGGCTGCTGGACCAGTGCTTTTCGGCCTTTTTGTCGGTCCCCGCCGGAATGATGGTCCGCAAGCCCGACGTCGTTATTGTCACCGCCCCCGGCCTGCCCTCGCTTGCTGCCGGCTATGCCGTAGCCAAATTGCGCCGCGTCCCCCTAATCGTGGAAATGCGGGATGCCTGGCCGGACCTGGCCCGCGACGCCCGCCTCGTCCAAGGCAGTGTCAAGAGCGTCGTGGAGCACGTGGTGGACTTCGTCCAGCACCGGGCGGACCTCGTGGTCACAGTGACGGAGGGATTCGCGGCCACGCTGCGATCGCGCGGAGTCCGCAACGTGGCGACCGTCAGCAACGGCGTGCACCTGGACGCCATTCCCGTGGTGGGCCCGCCTGAACCGAAACGGGACGTCTTCGAGGCCCTGTACCTGGGGAACCACGGCGAGAGTCAAAAACTCGACGTCGCCATCCGCGCGAGTGCCCTCGTGGGGGACTCGATGCACCTGCACATGGTGGGCCACGGGACCCAGAGGCCGGCGCTGGAGAAACTGGCCCGTGAGCTGAACGCTCCTGTCACCTTCCACGCGCCCCTGACCGGCGACGCCATGCTGGAACGCTACTCGTCGGCGGACACCTGCATCGTCTCCTTGCGGGACGACTGGAAATCCTTCGAGACCACCGTGCCGTCCAAGACCTATGAGGTCCTGGCGATCGGCCGGCACATCACCGCTGTGGTGCGTGGCGAAGCCGCGCGAATCGTCTCGGACGCGGAGGCCGGCGACATCGTGGCAAGCGATCCGGAAGAGCTGGCCGCATTGTGGCGCGAACTGGCGGCCGACCGCGGCCGCCTGGTCCGCAACGGCGACAGCCGCCAGTGGGTCAAAGCGAACGCCGAGTACGAGCAACTCGCCGGCCGCTACATGGAACTCATCACCGAACTGCTCGCGGAAGCCCGCCCGAACCGATGATGCAACTGTTCAACAATGTCCGGCTGGCCCAGGGCGTTGTCCGCCAGCACCTGACTGACGATCCCGTCATCCTGTTCCTGCAGCTTTCGCGCAGGCTGCCCTCGGCGGTGCTTCCGCTCGCCAAGCGCCTGTGCCGGCTGGCTCCGAAGAACTCCACCTCCGCGGCCGTGCTGTTCGCGGCACTCGCCGCCGGTGACGACGCCGACGTCGAACGGCGGCTGCGCATCGCTGCCGACAGACCCGTCGAGGGGGAGAGGGCGCGGCGCCTGGCCGACGTCGCCCTCGCAGCGAACCTCCCCGCAGTGTCGGATGTCTTCCTCGCCAAGGCAGGCACGGCACAGCACGTGAAGCAGGCCCGGGCACGGCGCCTGTGGTACGACGGAGACGTCAGCGAAGCCATTGCGGCGCTCGACGGCTCCGGAGCCGCGGGACGGCGGCAACAGGCCCGCCTGGCCGCCGAGGCGGCGATCCTGGCCGACGCATCGCCGTCGCTGGAGCGCCGGCCCTACGCGCCGGTTCCCGGCCGGATCCTGCATCTGCTGACGAACTCCCTGCCACACACCGCCAGCGGCTACGCCCAGCGCTCCCACTCCACCCTGCTGGCGCAGCAGGCTGCCGGATGGGACGTGCTGGCGGTCACCAGGATGGGCTATCCCGTGCAGGTGGGCAAGCTTCTCGCCAAGGCCACAGACACCGTGGACGGGATCCGGTACCAGCGGCTCCTGCCGGCCAAGATGGCCCAGACCATTGACGCCCGGCTGCAGCAGCAGGCGGAGGAACTGCTCGCCGTGGCCCTGGAATTCAAGCCGAGCGTGCTCCACACCACCACGCACTACGTCAACGGACTCGTGGTGCGGGCCGTGGCCGAGGCCCTCGGGATTCCCTGGGTCTATGAGGTCCGCGGCCAACTGGCCGACACCTGGGCCTCCACCCGCGGGCCCGAGGCGCGCGACAGTGAGAAATACCGGCTGTTTCAGAACCGGGAAGCGGAAGTCATGCAGGACGCCGACCTCGTGCTGACCCTCGGAACGGCCATGAAGGCCAACATCGTCGCTGCCGGAATCCCGGCCAGCAAAGTCGTCATTGCCCCCAACGCCGTTGGCGGAAACTTCCTTGCCGAGCCTCTGGATAAGGCCAGCGCCCGGCGCGAGCTCGGTCTCGCAGAAGACGGACAATTTATCGGCACCGTGAGCAGCTTGGTACCCTATGAAGGGATCGAGGACCTCCTCGCCGCCTTTGTGGCGCTTGCGGGGGACCTTCCTCAGCTCCGTCTCCTGATCGTAGGTGACGGCTCCTCCATGCCAGCGCTGCAGATTCAGGCGCAGCGGAGCGGGTACGCGGACCGCATTATCTTCACAGGCCGCGTGCCGCGGAGCCGGACAGCGCTGTACCATCAAGCGCTGGATGTTTTCGTTGTGCCGCGCAAGGACCTGGAGGTGACGCGTTCCGTGACCCCGCTCAAGCCCGTGGAGGCCATGGCGTGCGCCCGGCCCGTAGTGGCCAGCGACTTGCCGGCGTTGGCGGAAATCGTCGAGGACCGGGTGACCGGCCTCCTGGCGGAGGCAGGGGACCCTGCCTCGTTCGCCGTCGCGATCCGGGAACTGCTCACGGATTCACGGCTTGCAGCAGACTTCGGCGCTGCAGGCAGGGAGCGCGTGTTGCAGGACAGAACGTGGGCCGCCAACGCGGTTGCCCTGGCAAGAGAGTTGGAAATGCTGGGAGTAACTATCTGATGAGCATCCAAGAAAGCCAAGACGGACCAGGCGGAAGCAGACAAAGGCGCCCACTGTCTCTGTGCCCGTGAACCTTGTCAAGCTGAGCAAGGTGGGGCAGCGGCCCGACTTCCTGGACTATCTGGTCCAGCTGTGGGACCGCAGGAGTTTCATCTTCTTCGACGCCCGGGCGAGGGTCCAGAGCGGCCACGACAAAACCAACTTGGGAACCGCGTGGCTGGTCCTGACGCCCGCTATTGAGCGGCCTGAGTTTCTACCTGATATTTGGCGTCCTCTTGGGCACCAGCAAGGGCATTGAGAACTTTGTCGGCTACCTGATCATCGGCGTCTTTACCTTCCAGATGACCACGCGGTCCATCCTGGGCGGGGCCAAATCGCTCACCAGCAACACGTCCATGATCCGGGCCTTCCAGTTTCCCCGGGCGGCCCTGCCCATTGCCCTCAACGTGCGGGAGCTCATCTCCAACGTTCCCGTGACGATCGTCATGCTGCTCTTCATCATCTTCACGGCACCGGCCGAGGAGATCACGTGGCGGTGGCTGCTGATCGTTCCGGCGATCCTGCTGCAATTCCTGTTCAACCTGGGGTTCGGCATGCTGCTGGCACCGTTGATCCTCAAGGTCCCGGACTTCAGCATGCTGCTCTCATTCGTGGTGCGCTTCTGGATGTATGCCTCGGCAGTCTTCTTTGCCGAGACCAGATTCGACAAGTACCCCATCATGAGCACCATCATGGACTTCAACCCGGTGTTCCAGGTCATCAAGATTATTCGCGACTCGGTTCTTTACGACACCACGCCGTCCTGGCGGTCATGGGCTGTTTTGGCCCTGTGGGCGCTGGGATCGGTCGCCGCCGGACTCTTTGTCTTCTGGCGCGGAGAGGAAAGCTATGGACGTGTCTGATGTAACGGGCGGCCACATCGCCGAGCCAACAGTGGTGGTGGACGACATTTCGGTCGTCTACCGGACCAAGAACCAGACTCCCGGGCGGACCAACGCCCGGACCTCTGTCCTCAAGAAACTTCGTACGCCGCGCCGTGGCGACAGCCGTGGTGCGCACCACGGCGTTGAGCAAGATTTCCTTCGTGGCCAACCAGGGCGACTCAATCGGCGTCATTGGCCGCAACGGCTCAGGCAAGAGCACCCTGATGAAGGTCCTTGCCGGGCTTATCATTCCCGACTCCGGCACTGTCTATGCCGCGAGCAACCCCATCCTCCTGGGCGTCAACGCGGCCCTGATCAGCTCCATCTCAGGCGCACAGAACATCCGGCTTGGCTGCCTGGCCATGGGCATGAGCCACGCGGAAATCGATGCCAAGTTCGATGACATCGTGGAGATGTCCGGGCTGGAGCACGAGGTCTACCACCCGATGAATTCCTATTCCTCGGGCATGGGCGCGCGGCTCCGCTTCGCCATTGCCGCGGCAGTTGATCCGGAGATCCTGCTCATCGACGAAGCCCTCAACACCGGCGATGCCCAGTTCAAGGAGCGCTCCAAGAAGCGGATGGAGCACGTCACCAGCCAGGCCGGAACCGTGTTCGTGGTCAGCCACAGCCTCTCCACCATTACGTCCATGTGCAACCGTGCCCTGTGGATCGATAAGGGCGACTTCATCATGGACGGAACGCCCGACGAAGTTGCCAAGGAATACCGGAACTTCATCTGGCGCATCAACGAGGGCAACGCAGACTACGGCCGCAAGATCCGGGCTGAGCTGATGGCGAGCCTCCCCGAAATGCGCACCACGCTGCTTCCCAACGGCTGGAAGCGGTCCAGGTAGAGAATGAGTTTTCGAGACAAGACGGCGTACTGGCGCCGCGCGCTGTGGCACGCCCGCCAAGGCGGCATGGGACAGGTCAAGAGCTACCTGCACCGCAGCACGGCCGAGCGTGACGAGGCCAGCCTGGCCGGCGTCCGCGGCGCGGAAGGCGCCTGGCGCGGAATCGGCCGCGGCCGCCACCTGATCTTCAGGGAAGCGGCTGTCGGCGTTGCGCAGCCGCGGAATCCGCAGCTGCGCGTGGGCATCATCATGGACGACTTTTCCGCGGCGGCGTTCTCCGCCGAGTGGACCGTCGTGGCGCTCAGGCCCGACAGCTGGGCACAGCAGCTGCGCGACGAGGCCCTGGACTTCGTCGTCGTCGAATCCGCGTGGGCAGGCAACGCCGGGCTCTGGCGGGGCAAGATCACCGGCCCCGCCGGCCCTTCGGCGGTCTTCCGCGAGCTCGTTGACGGCTGCCGGGCCGCCGGCCTCCCGGCGGTCTTCTGGAACAAGGAAGACCCGCCGCACTACGAGGACTTCCTGCCCGCCGCGAAACTGTTCGACTACGTCTTCACGACCGATGCCAACATGCTGCCCCGCTACCGGGCAGGACCTGGGCCACAGCCGGATTTCCGTGCTGCCCTTTGCCGCGCAGCCGCGGATCCACAACCCGGCCCGGCCCCGGCACGGCTGGCACGCCCGCGAGATCGCCTTCGCCGGAATGTATTTTGCGCACAAGTACGAGGACCGCCGGCGCCAGATGGAGTACCTGCTGGGTGCGGCCGTGGACGCGACGGCAGGCAAGCGCCCCGGGTTTGAGATCTTTTCGCGGCAGCTGGGCAGGCAGCCGCAGTACCAGTTCCCCGGAATCCTCAAGAAGCACGTTGTGGGGTCGCTGTCCTACAAGCAGATGCTGACCGCCTACAAGGCGTACAAGGTCTTCCTCAACGTCAACTCCGTCACGGACTCGCCGTCGATGTGCGCCCGGCGGATTTTCGAGATCACCGCGGCCGGCTCCTGCGTTGTCTCGACGCCCAGCGCGGCCATCACGGAGTTCTTCCCGGGCAATGAAATCCCGACGGCAGATAACCGGGAGGATGCCGCGCACCTGCTGAAGGCGTTGACCGCCAACCCGGACTACGCACAGCGCCTGGTCCACAAGGCCCAGCGCAGAATCTGGGCGGAGCACACCTTCAGCCACCGGGCACAGTCCATCGCGGCTGCGGCGCGGCCTGCGCTGGCCGTCCCCGCACCGAGGGCACAGGTTTCGGTCCTCGTTTCCAGTTTCCGTCCGCAGCAACTGGAACACGTCATTGCCGGCGTGGCGGCCCAGCAGGGCGTGGATGTCCAGCTGGTCTATCTCGCGCACGGCTTTGAGATCGACGAAGCCGCGTTCCGCCGGAAATGCCTGGAAGCCGGGATTCTCGACGTCGTGGTCCTGCATGAGCCGCAGCAAACGCTGCTCGGTGAGTGCCTCAACGCCGTCGTGGCGCGCGCCGACGGCCGGTTCGCCACCAAATGGGACGACGACGACATCTACAGCCCCCTGTACCTGGGCGACCAGGTCCACGCCATGATGTATTCCGAGGCCGAGGTGGTGGGAAAGCGGGCGCATTACATGCACCTGGCCGGAGCTGGTGCTACGATCCTGCGCAACCCGCAATTGGAACACCGTTACGTGGAAGCAGTCTCCGGACCTACGATTTTCGCCGCCACTGACACGTTCAGGCGCTTTCCGTTCCAGCAGCTGCAACGTGGAGAGGACTCGCGCTTCCTGACCGACGTTATCGAGTCGGGCGCCCGGATCTACTCGGCGGACCGCTTTAACTACTGCCAGATGCGCGGCGCCAACGTGGCATCGCACACCTGGCCCATCACCAATGAAGAGCTTCTGGCTTCTTCAAAGATTCAGTTCTTCGGTTCGCCCGAAGACCACATTTTAGTTTAGGGAGACATGGACGAGACGATTTTTGATGTTGCCGTCATCGGACTTGGCTACATCGGCCTGCCCACCGCCGCCAGCTTCGCCGCCAAAGGCAAGCGCGTGGCCGGCGTCGATGTGAAGCAGTCGACCGTCGACGCCGTCAACCGGGGAGAGGTTCCCTTCGTGGAACCCGACATGGGCGTGGTGGTCTCGGGCGCGGTCAGCCTGGGGAACCTCGTCGCCATGTCCACCGTGCCTGCGGCCGACGCGTTCATCATTGCCGTGCCCACCCCGCTCGCGGAGGGCAACGGCGCAGACCTCTCCTACCTCCGCAGCGCCCTCGAGGCCCTCGCGCCCAAGCTCCGCGGCGGCGAACTCGTGGTACTGGAATCGACGTCGCCTCCGGGCACCACGGAACGCCTGGCCGCGTACCTCATGGAACTCCGGCCGGACCTCTCACTCGAGGCGGGTCCCGGACGGAACCATATCCACATCGTGCACTCCCCGGAGCGCGTCCTGCCGGGCCGGATCATGGTCGAAATGGTCACCAACGACCGCGTGATCGGAGGCCTCACCGAGGAGGGTGCCCAGCTGGCCAAGCGGCTGTACGAGGTGATCTGCCAGGGCGAAATCCTGCTCACGGATGCCACCACGGCCGAGATGACCAAGCTGGTGGAAAACACCTTCCGGGACGTAAACATCGCCTTCGCCAACGAGCTCTCGCTGATCTGCGACAACCTGGGCATCGACGTCTGGAAGCTGATCGAGCTGGCGAACCACCACCCCCGCGTAAACGTTCTTCGTCCCGGCCCCGGCGTGGGCGGCCACTGCATCGCGGTTGATCCGTGGTTCATCGTCGACGCCGTCCCGGAGCACTCCGACCTGATCCGCACCGCCCGCGAAGTCAACGACTCCAAGCCGCACCACGTGGTCCGGCAGGCAGTGCAGACACTGGCCGACCAGCCGGGCGCCACCGTGGCTGTCCTGGGCCTGGCCTTCAAGGCCAACATCGACGACGTCCGCGAGTCGCCGTCCGTGACGATCGTCCAGGAACTCGTCCGGCAGTTGCCGGAGAGCACCATCCTGGTGGTTGACCCGAACGTCGAGGAACTCCCGACGGCGCTGGCAGCATCCGGCCTCGCCAGGCTCCACGGCATGGAGGAAGCCGTAGCCGCGGCGGACCTCGTGATGCTCCTGGTGGACCATGATGAATTCCTGACCCTGGACGCCCTGTCCCTGGAAGGAAAACTCGTCATCGATACCAAGGGCATTTGGAACCAGCAGGAGCCCGCGGACTCCAGCCGGCCGCACACGCCCGTAGGGGCCAGCGTCGGTGGATAGGGGAAGCCACGCCGTGTCAGCGTCCATTGAGGAAGAGCTGCGCCGTGCCGGCTTTGCACTCAAGGCCCTGCACACGCCGCGGCTCGAGACTCCGCTTGTCCGGATCCTGATCCGGGCCGCGAAGGCTACGGATCTTGAGGTTGCCGGAACCGTCGCCTCGCTTTTCGGCTCCGCTTGCCAGGACTTCGCCGTCGACATTCTGGTCGGCGGACGGCAGCCGGCCCAAGCTGGAGGACTGGCTCTCCACCGACCGCCGCTTTTCGTTTCTCCGGACTGACGGACACCAGCTTGCCGACGCCGCCTACACGCTGGTGCTCAGCGCCGGAACGGCCCTGGGCCTGCACTCACTGGAAGCGATGATCGACACCCTGCGCCACACCCAGGCTCTGGTCCTCAGGGCCCTGGTGGACGGGCAGCCCGGCGCAATCGAACTGTGGCAGACGGCGACCCTCCGGGAGCTGTCGGAAGCCGGCGACCCGGAGAAGTCCGCGCGCAGCGCGGGCGGGGAACGCTGGGTTTCCGGCAGCGCCCTGGGCCTGCACGATTTCCGGCGACCCAAGCCCAAACTGCACCTGCGCAAGGGCGCCGCGGCAACCCTTGACCTGAATATCGTGGTCCGGGACCTGGCGGACAGCGCCACGCGCCTGGACTACGAGCAGAAGATCCGCCTGCTCGAGGCCCGGCTGAGGAAGTCCGAAATCGAGCGCCGCCGCCTGGAGCAGGGGCTTGCCCCGAACCGCGGCGTCTCGCGTGCCCGGGCCATTGCCCGCAAGGGCCCGGCCTACATCCTTGGCCGGCTCAAGGCCCGCACAGGCCGGGCGGGGAGCTAGCAGCATGCAGATCAAGAGCGTCGCGGTCGGCTCCGCAGGCCACTCCATGGCACAGCTGGCGCTGGACCTCGGGCTGGACTACGCCCGCACGGACTGGGAGCACCGCGATCCCCGGACCGGGTCCGACTGGGAACACGCCGTCCCGGCGGATCAATTGTGGTGGGACCACTACGTTGTGCAGACGGAGTCCCTCGCCGAGGCCCGCGCGATGCTGCCCTTGTTCCGCAGCGAGGGACGGGCGCAACGCTTCGTGCTGGTCATCCGCGGGCTCTTCCCGGCCGCCGACCTGCCGGTCTGGACTCCGCGCAGCCTCCAGGTCAAGGCCGGCACATCCGCCATGACCGTGCCGGGGCTCGGCTTCGCTGTGGTGGTCGAAGGCGGCAAATGGGTGAATGTGCATGCTGCGGCCCTCGCCGCCTTGGGCTGCTGTTCGCCTGCCGCGCCGCGGCCGGTGCTGGGCGGACTGCGGGTCGGCATCACCGATCCCGCCGCCACCGCCTGGCTCGCCGGGGACGCACTCGGCAGCTTCATGACCGAACAGCTCCTGCAGCCCGAGCCGGATGACATCTATTCCGTCGACGTGCTGATCGGGCCCGACGAGCTCACGCAGCAGCTCAGCGAGCAAATTGCAGACCAGCCCGCACGTGTCACGCCGCCGGTCTGGACTCCGCCGGGAACCGTGCTGCCCCCCGTTGACACCGCCGTCGTCTCGCCCATGGGGTTCCTGCCGTACCCGGATAAGGCGACGCGTGGCGCTTGCGCCGATCGAGCTCGGCCGCGGGGGAGAGCTGAGCGAAGCCGATCTCGCCTCCCTGCGGGCGCACGACTACGTTGAGGTTGATGGCGACCTCTTTGGCGGCCTGGACTGGCAGCTGGCGCGGCGCCTGAGCCAGCTGGCCGTCGCGGGCGTGCCGCTGCTGACGCGGGCGCTGCCTGCCCCGGTCCGGTCCCTGCTCGGCGAGCAGCTGGTGGACCGCATTCAGGCCTTCGACGCCGCCGACCCCCGGGTGCTGCGGGAATCGAAGTCGATCGAGCTTCGACGGACGGCCCTGGACCTCTACAGCCCGCGGGCCGTCTGGAACACGCTGCTGGGCCAGCTCGGCAAGCCGCTGCTTCCCGTGCCCTCCGTGAGCGTGGTGCTGGCCACCCGCCGGCCCGAGAAGCTGGCGTCCGCCCTGGACCAGCTGGCACGCCAGAGCTGGGAGGCACTGGAAGTGGTGGTGGTGCTGCACGGCTTCGACGCCGATCTGCCCGAGGTCCGGCGCGCCGTCGAGGCGTATTCCGGCGAGCTGCAGGTGCGCTCCGTTCCGGCCGACATGATTTTTGGCGACGTGCTGAACGCCGGAGTGCGCGCCGCCAGCGGCGATCTCGTCTGCAAGATGGACGACGACGACTGGTACGGCCCGCACCACCTGCGCGACCTCGTCCACGCCAAGGACTTCAGCGGCGCCACCCTGGTGGGCGCGCAGGTCGAATTCGTTTACCTGGAGAGCCTGGACATCACCACGCGCCGGCCCCCACTCGGGGAGCAGTACTCGGACCACGTCGCGGGCGGCACCATGATGCTGGGCAGGGATGAGCTGCGTCAGCTGGGAGGATGGCGGCCCGTCCATCGCGCCGTTGACCGCTGCCTCCTGCAGGCAGTCCAGGCCGCCGGGGGACTCATCTACCGCTCCCACGGCCAGAACTACATGATGCAGCGCCACTCCGGGGCGGATTCGCACGGCGGCCACACCTGGAATCCGGATGACAGCATCTTCCTGCAGAGTGTGGCCGAACAGTGGGACGGGTTCCAGCCGCCGCCGCAGATCGGCGCCGTTCCGAGCTCTCCCTCCGGAGCGCGGCTGGGTTCCATGCGCAGCCACTTCGCCCGGGTGCCGGTTCCAGTCCCGTCTCAATCCGCACTTACTACTCACTCGCATACTTAGAAGGCTCAGGGAATGAAATTTCAACAAGCTCTCCGCAGAATTGCGCGGCTGTCCCCGAAGAAAAAGGTGGCCGCCGCCGCGTTCGCCGTCCTCCTTGCCTTGGTAGTGGTGGCTGCCTACGCACGCAACCCCTGGCTCCTGTGGCCTGCTGGTGCTGGTCTTCGCGGCCGCGCTGGCCGTCGGCGCGCTCTACGTGGACCGTCTGCTGAAGGCGTCCCGGCGAGCGGCGAAGCGGGCAGCCGCGGAGCTGGCAAAGCCGGCTCCGGTTCAGGACCCACGTCCCGGGGCTCTCGTCGAGTGGGGTGCCCGCTCCCGGATCCCGGAGGCACGGCTTGCGCAGCGTTTGACCAAGCTGCGTTCCGTTGACGGCCGCGATGTCCTGGTCAGCTCGGCAACCACGGGCCGGTGGGGCTGGCGGGACATGGCCGTTGCCCTGGAGATGTACCGGATCGGGGGGAAGACCCGCCGCAGCGTTGAGCCCGTCCTGGACAAGACACCCCGCTACGTACTGCTGCACCTGGGCGACTTGTGCTTCCGGCAAAACATTCTCCAGGACGACATCCTCAACGCGGCCACGCTGTACAAGTACGTCTTCCAGCGGCTCGGAGCCAAGCCGTTCCGGGAAAAGCGGCGCGGGGAGTTCTTCCTCGACGCCCTGGCCCGGACCGGGCAGGGGGAGGAAGTCATCCGGCTCCAGGGCCTCTACAAGGCCGACGAAATGAACTCCAACGACCTCCACCTTTACCGGGCCAACGCAGCCAACCCGTTCAAGGACAATTCAGTCGACGTCGACCAGTGGCTCGCCGAGATCAACGACATCTACCAGCGGGCAGGGCTGTCCCGGCTTTCGCTGGCCGAAGGTACCGCGCCGGCTTTCCTCCGCCTGCAGGCGGAAGTACCGGTGCCCGTCACGGAAGGGCCCCTCGTCAGCATCATCATGCCGGTCTACAAGCCGGATGAGTACACGGATCTCGCGATCCAGTCGGCCATCAACCAGAGCTACCGGAACCTTGAAATCATCATCGTTGACGACGGTTCCGGCGGGGACGCGGCCGAACGGCTCAACAAGTGGCTCTCCGTGGACGGGCGCATCAAGGTGGTGCTCAACGAGCCCAACGCCGGAGCCTACACCTCCCGCAACATGGGCTACTCCATGGCCCAGGGCGAGTTCATTACGATTTTCGACGGCGACGACTGGCAGCACCCGCAGAAGATCGCCCTCCTGGTCGAGGGGGCCCAGCAGCAGACTGACGGAAGGCTCGTTTCCGCTCCCTGGACGCGCGCGGACGAGGACCTCTTCTTCCACTACCGCGGATGGCGCGGAGCCTTCATCACGCCGGCCCACGTCTCCACCATGTTCCACACCCCCACCATCAGGGAGCACCTGGGCCACTGGGATTCCGTCCGCAAGGCCGCCGACACGGAGTTCATTCTCCGCTACCAGGCCCTCGTCAATGCCCAGGAGCCCCTCGAAGTCTGCGAGGCGCCCTTGACGCTGTCCCTCGTTGGCGCGACGAACCTTTCCATGGAAGATTTCCGGCTCGGCTACAGGTCTCCGGACCGGGTGTCCTACCGCGACTCCTACGAACACTGGCACAAGAAGATCCAGGCGGGCGAACACTCCGGCTACCTGGACTTCCCGCTTGCCGAGCGGGTGTTCCCGGCACCGTCCCGATTCCTGCCGTCAGGCGCGAAAGCGCCGGAGCTGGAACTTGATATCCTGCTTGTCGGCGATTTCGGCGCTGACTCCCTGGTGGGCGTGCTGATGCTGGAACATCTGGCGGCTGCGGCAGAGAAGGGGCAGCGGGTTGGACTCATGCACTATCCGAGCATTCTTCACACGGCCGCAATCGACCGGTCATTCTCCGACGAGCTCATGGAGGCCTTCCATGACGGGCGTCTTGTCCGGGTCGAGGTCACTGACCGTGTGCAGTCTGCCGTCGTCAACGTCTACGATCCCACGGCCTTCCAGTACAGCCGCGAGTTGCGCAGCGGACATGCGGCGGAGCGTGTATCCGTGTGGACGGACGAGCCGCCCTACAACTGGGAAACGGACGAACACAAGTACGAGGTCGGGACTGTGGAACGCAACCTGTTGTCCGTGTTTGGCGGCCCCGTACAGTGGATTCCGCTCAATGAACGGACCATGCGGATCATCACACAGTCCGGGCATGGACAAAAGTCCATCGGCGACCACGTGGCGCTGCCGGACACGCTAACAATTCCCGATACCCCGGCGGAGGAAGCTCCGCTGGCACTGACAGGCTCCAATGTGGGCGCTTTTGAAGCAGGAGAGACTCCGTGAATTTGCAGAACACGACCCAGGAAACGGCTTGGGATGAGCGGAACAATGTAGAGATCCGCCACATCGCCTCGGCCAGCGAGATCGACCACCAGGCGGCGGAGCCGTTCGAATTCGTAGTGCCGGGACGCTCCGGGGCCCCGCTCGATGTTGTGGCCCTCTATGCCCCCAAGGTATCGAAGACACTGATCGTAAGCTTCCATGGCTCGCTGGTGCGGTCCAAGTTCCAGCTCCCGCGCTTTGAATGGCGCAGGACGCTCGGCAACCTGGATGCAGGCGTTCTTTTGATTGCTGACACGACCCTTGAACTGGCCGAGAATATCCCTCTCGGCTGGTATATCGGCACGACGGAGCAGGACCTCCCCGACGAGATCGCTGCTGTCGTTAAGCAGGTGGCTGCCGAGGGCGGCTACGAGCACATTGTTCTAACAGGGTCCAGCGGTGGCGGATATGCGGCTATGGCCGTTTCGCGCCGCATACCAGGTTCACTGGCCGTTAGTTTTTCGCCGCAGACTCGCGTGGGCGACTACATTCCCTGGGTGCACAAAGTCTTCGTGAAGGCCGCATTCCCGGAGCTACGCCACAATTGATGCCGTCGAAGCGGATTTTCCGGAGAGAGTCAATCTCCGTCGACTCTATGCAGAGCTTGAGATCCCCAACTACGTGCGTTACGTCCAAAATTCGAATGACATTGGTCATGTGGAGGAACACTACGCACCATTCGCTGAAGTGCGCTCCACTGATCCTGCGACCGGTGGGATGGACTCATCGGGACGGTTCCGTTTCGTGCTGGAACCGATGTCGCAAGGTCATGAGCCGCCCTCGCGAGGCCGTTTCCTGAGGCATATCCAAGAGGCACATGAGGAGTTTTTTGGTGAAGAGCTCGTGAGCCTCGCCGACAGCGGGAAATGAGGCACACGTAGAAGGCACGGAGAAAACGGTAGTCAGCGTCAACGAGGCCGCCTGACTATAGCTCACTGACCACATAAGGGCAGTGAGCTGGAGCCATTGATTGTGACTGCGCGCGCTGGGCGGGCGAGTCAGCTAAGTTCACAAAAGACGAAGGAAACGTGACGAATGATCGCCTCGACCCAAGTTCTCGACCCCGTTCCGGACCGCAGCCAGCGGCTGATGAAAACGGAAGTGTTTGACGCCGAGTACTACGCCGCGGAGTGTGGGAAGGACTTCGAATCGAAGACAGCCGCCGCACGTCACTTTGTCCAATATGGCATGAAGGCCGGCCTTAGCTTCCATCCCTTGTTTGATCTTGGAATGTTTCCAACGCCGGTTCGCGATCGGTACAAGGCCGGCGACGTCGAGTTCCTGCTGGCCTATCTGCGCAGTCCCCAGTCTCGGGAGCACATCTGGTCGTGGCTCTTCGATCCTGCCGGCCTCACGGAGCCGGGCACGGAGGGGTCCTTTCTCCTGTCCAGATACCGTGCCGGGAAAGTACGCGCCCTTCCGGTGCCGGATAAGTTGCCGGGTACCGCCCCTGCGTGGCCCGAGGTACGGGCACTGATCATTGCGCACGCCCACGCCGCCAAAGCGTACGAATTGAGCAAGAAGCCGTTGCGCTTCACCACATGGTCGGAGACCGTTGAACGGAAGTGGCTTCAAGACGTCCGCAAGGTGCCCGTAACTTCAGCCGGCACGGCCCCCGTGGTGAGCATCGTCATGCCTGCGTGGAACCGGGAAGTGGCGATTCGAGGTGCCATTGAGTCGGTGCGCCAGCAGAGCCTGGAGTCTTGGGAACTCATTGTCGTCGACGACGGCAGCACGGACGGGACGCGGGATGTCGTGCGCGCCTACGCAAACCTTGATAGCCGGATTCGCTTGATTGAAGCGGATCACCTGGGCGTGTGCGCGGCCCGCAACCGGGGTATCGAAGAGGCCGGGGGAGAGTTCCTGGCCTTCCTGGATTCCGATAACACCTGGCGCCCCGACTTTCTCAGGAATATGTACGCGGGACTGAATGCCAGCGGCGGCAAGGCCGCCTATTCTGCAATCCGCATGCTGAACGCCCGGGAGGAATTCACCGGCCAGGCGATCACGGCCGATCAACTCTTGGTCCGGAACTACGTGGATCTCAATGTCCTCGTAGTGCAGACCTCATTTATCCGGGATTTGGGCGGCTTCGACAATTCCCTCCGCCGGTGGGTTGACTATGACCTCGTCCTCCGGATTACCGCGACCACCAGCATCGAGTACTTCCCCTTCATCGGTTGCGACTACGTGGACGATCACAACGAGGACAGGATCACGCGCAGGGAATCGGCGAACTGGGAATACGCCGTCCTGGGCAAGAACGTGCAAGACCGGTTTGTTGCTGATTCGGTCATTGAACGACCGCAGGTTCCTTCCCTGTCCGTGGTCATGCGCATCACTGACAGTATCGACATGGCGATTCGAAATATCCGCAGGATTCAGGAAACTATCGACGCCGATCTGATCGAACTGATTGTTCTCGACGAAATCCAGGGCTTCCGAACGTCCCTTCGTCTGCGCGCCGCGCTTGCTGGCCTGCCCGGGCTGAAGTACATCAAGCTTCCGCGGCGCTACACGGAAGCAATTGCCTACAACATTGGCTCGGTCCACGCCACCGGCTCGAATCTCCTGTTCGTCAAGGAAAGTGTTGAAGTCCGCGCCGGCACCCTGGAAAAGCTCGTGGAGCAGCTTGGCGACGCATCCGTAGCAGCCGCCCAGCCGCTCTTGACCGATCCCGCAGGAGTCGTCGTCTCCGCCGGCGCCGGAGGACATCGCAACAGCCTCGCCATCCCCCTGTTCCGTGGCCTGAACATCGCCGATGCCCGGCGCCACAGCGGCAGGGCGGTTGACGAGTTGGCACAAGCGGTCTTCATGGTCCGCGCGGAAACTTTTGAGCGACTGGGACGCTTCAACCCGATCTTTGCAGGCGAGGCTACAGTCACCGATTTCCTGCGCAGGCTCGGCAACGCCGGCGCGGGGGAGTTCGTCGTCGACAGCGCCGCGGTGGCGGTGGACCATTCGGCGGACGCCTTCGCGGAGCACCCGTCCCTGGCCGCCGCAGATGCTGCTTGGCTGAGCCCTTCCAAGGAACCGGCCAGGCCGGTGGATGCCCACTACCGGGACATTGGCCTGGACATCCTTGCATTCACCGCGCCACGAAACCCAAGGCTCCAGCCTGCGGCGCCGATTGTCGCCAGGCGGACCTCCGGGGCTGGTTCTGCGGCGGAGCTGCGCTGGGCGATCAAGATCGGCGCTGAGTTCAGCGTCGGCGGAGACCGCTGGGGCGATGTTCCGTATGCGGCCGACCTTGCGCAGGCCCTCACTGCCCTTGGCCAGGAGGTTGTGGTCGACCGGGCTGGCGCCCTGGCCCGTCCTTCAAACCATTTGGACGACGTCGTGGTGGTCGTTCGCGGCCTGCACCGCTGTGATCCCCAGCCAGGAAAGACAAACATCCTGTGGGCGATCAGCCGTCCGGACTTGATTGAGAAGGAAGAACTTCTTGAGTTCGACGTGGTCTTTGGAGCGTCGAGAATCTGGTGCGAATATGTCCGGAGCGAGTGGGGGATCGAAGCCCACTACCTGCCGCAGGCCACGAACCCGAATCGGTTCCACCCGGCGGCAGCGACTGAGGACAGCCCCCGGTACGAGCTGACTTTCGTCGGCGGGCCGCGGAAACCAATTGGGCGCAAGATCGTCGCCGATTGCGTCGAACTTGGCCAAAACGTCAGCGTGTGGGGCCCTCGTTGGGAGCAGTTCATCCCGGCAGAAATGGTCGTGGCCGACTTCATCAACAACGACGACCTTGCTGCCGTGTACGGCTCATCCACGATTGTCCTCAATGATCACTTTGAAGACATGGCCAGGTGGGGGTTTGCCAACAACCGTCTCTATGATGCCGTGGCCTCAGGCGCACGGGTGATCAGTGACGACGTTGACGGCATTGATGAGATCTTCAAGGGAGCGGTCCGGACATATACTTCGACGGAGCAGCTTGCCGAAATCCTGGCTGATCCGAGCGGTTTCCCTGATGATCCGGAAATGGTTGCCATCAGCCAGATGATCCGGGACGAACACAACTTTGACAAACGAGCCGAGACTTTGCTTGAGGCAGCCCGGAAACACAGGAAATCAGCGTCGGTCGCCACCAGTAACGATCGCACGCCTGCCCTGTAGATACGACTGATCGCCAGGGCCACGGGAACCAACGGAGAGACCCGCACATGAATATCAACACATCGCCGCCTTCGCACGTCTTTATTTCCCAAGCTCACTTGGTCAGTTACGGCGGATCGGAAATGGTCACCCTGGAGCTCGCGGAGCAGTTCGCCGCCGCGGGCTCCAAAGTGACGATCGGGACCTGGAGCGTCGGCAAGCCCGTGCTGTCGCATTTGACGGATCGTGCCAATATTTCCTACTTCGATATTGACGATAAGCGGCTTGCAAACCTGCTGGAGAGCAATCCACCCCAATTGGCGTGGATTCATCACCAGATTGTCCCCGAGTGGCTCCTCCGGAATCCGGGTAAAACCGCGTTCGTGTTCAATCACATGTCGTCAGTCCACCCGCTGGAATTGTCATGGTCGTCGGTCGTGGAGGCCAAGCTTGCGGGCCTGCACCTCTACAACTCCGCTGAGACGCTCGAGGCGCACCTCGCCGACGGCGCGGCATCGTTCGATCCCGGGCGGATGAAAGTGTTCGCCAATCCCGCCCCTGATGCCTTTGGGGCTGCCGGTGAGCCGAGCCGGGGAAGGAAGCAATTGATCGGTGTCGTTTCCAACCATGTTCCTGGCGAGCTTGGTGAAGTACTGGACAACCCTCCGGCCGGCGTGGAATTCCTGCCGATAGGCAACGGACCGGTGGCCAACGCGATCGCGGCCCGGGTGACCCCCGAAACTCTGGCCGCCCTTGACGGAGTGGTCACAATCGGTAAGACCGTCCAGTACGCGATGCTGGCCGGCGTGCCGGTCTACTGCTATGACAAGTTCGGCGGGCCGGGCTGGCTTAGTGGCGACAACGTTGCCTTGGCGGAATTCCACAACTTTTCGGGCAGGGGTTTCTCAGTCAAGAGTCCGGAAGAGATAGCAAACGAGCTGGCCGGCGGTAGTGCAGCGGCGAGGGATTTCGCGGTCGAGTTGAAGTCCGGGGACCTGTCGAGATTCACGCTGTCCACTGCTCTTCAGGAAGTGTTGTCGACATTGGACGAACGCCCGGCGGCGCCTTCGACGGTGGAAGCAGCAGAGGCGAGTGCACATTCGCGGCAGCAGAAGCTGGTCGGGCACTATGTGCGCAACTGGCTCCGGGCAACCCAACGACTTGCCGGAAGCCAGAAGTAAGCCCTACGGGCAGCGCGACTGGACTTGCGTCTGTTGCGACCGTAACCAAAGACCCCGGCAGACTGAGTCTGCCGGGGTCTTCCGGTTATGTCGCTAGTTCGTGCCTGGGATCCTGGGTGGCCGTACCAGGAACCGTTCGATTGACTGCGCGATGACGTAGTCAGGACGGACGTCCCGGACGTAGTCCATGTCTACGGTGTTTTCCCACTTCAGGTGGTATTCGCTGAAGAGACGGGCGAACCACCAGCTCAACCGGGTTGGGCTCGTCACGCTACCGAAGAATGAGTTGCCAAACACAACCACCTTCTTCTTGATCGGCGCGCTCTCGTTAGTCCAGATGTTGTGCGAGCCCACGAAATTTCCCGGACTATGAGAGAACGCGAGTTCGATTTCTGGATCCCCCAGCGTTCCAGGAGCAGGAATGTGCTGCTTGTCCCAGAGCGGGATATCGAAGAACTTTGGCGCCAGATCGCCGTTGCGGTATACGGTTCCCGTCAGTTCGACTCCGTCAAGGATGGTTGGATCGCAGCCAGGGAGCCGGTCCAGAAGTGCACGTGCCATTGCCAATGTGCCGGCCGGGGAACAATGCGTGTCGTTCCGCTGCCAGGCTCCGATGTCACCCGACCAGCCTTCGAACATGCTCAGGAAACTCAGGTAGTTGGGCTCATTCGCCATGAGTTCATCGAGGCGACGGTAAAGCGGGGTCGGGCCAGTTATTGCCAGCGGTGCGAGGTGCCGCAGGGCCGTCAACTTCTCGGGTATGACGACCTGAAGGAACGGGACTCCCAGATCGTCCAGTACCTCGCTGTTGGTGCGGATCGCCGAGGCCCACATACTGGCCCTCTTTTCCAGCAGGGCCTCCTCCGCCGCGTCTTTGGGCACCCTGTACTGGTCGCGCAGCGCGTTGCTGCCGCCCGTCAGGAAGAGGTGGCCGTCCTTGCCAATCTGTCCGACGTCGTCACTGGACCGCAACCCGACCGGAAATCCAAGGTAGGAGAGGTCGCCTGCCTCCGACGACTCCCTCACCTCCGCGAAGTGCTTTGAGAGAGTGAGTTCTTTGACCTCGAGGGCCTCAAGCATCACCTCGCGTGCACCCCTGACGTTGGCGGCCGAGGCCCGGACGAAATCTGCCAGCAACTGGTGGTAGGCGTTGCCGCCCAGCGGAATGAAACTCCTCACGCCGTCGGCCACCGCCACTACTTGGTGAGCCTTCGCCAGGACGTTCTGACTCTGGACAGGTGTCTCGAGAGTCAGGGTGAAGGACCTGTTGGCCATCCCCAAGGCGGAACGAACGTCCGCGCGCTCGGCGCCGAAGTCAGCTTTTCCAGCTTGTTGGCCGTCGAGATCGAGCCAGAGACCCGGGTCTTCACCGCCCTCTCCGACTTGAACCCAGCCAGTGAGCGACAGCTTGTCCGGTGAAATTGAATCGACGTAGCCTTTGAGCATTTTTCCCTCATCACTGTTTTCTGGACTCGATTCTTCCACACCAAGGGCGCGCTATCGGCCGGGTGTCGCGGGCCATGGTCGGGGCCAGTGTGCCCCCAGATGCTGGGCCTCCAGGGCCTTCCCGGGTGTCCCTGCCGGGAGCGTACGCAGCATGTCCGCCGTCAGCGTAGGATATGCGATGAGGTCACGCCGACACTCTGATGGGTCGATTCCGTCAAGAACTCCGCTCGGGTGCTCCGCCACCGCTACATCGCGGGAGATTATGATGACCGCACTCAGCGCAGAGTGCCGGTTGACACTCCACCGAAGGGCGGCCGGCCAACAATGTCCGCCCACGCGCGAAAAGCTAGAGAAGGAACTGCAATGGACGGGATTTCGTTTCTGGGGCTGATGCGCCAGAGATTCAACCAGCGAAACGATCCTAGGCTGGATCCCGTGCCGTGGGAACTTGACGACAAGGAAACGGCGTACAAGTACGTCACGGAGGCCGGATATGCCGTCCCGCGATATGCGCGGACAAGCAGCGCGGCCGAGGCCTTGGCAGCGGGGGAGGTGTTCGGGGACAGGTTTGTGATCAAGCAGCCGAATCGCCATTCGGCTTCCGGCGTCTACGTACTCGAGAAGCTCGGCGAAGGCTCCTACCTCGACCTCTTGAGAATGAAGGTCTTTGCTGCCGCCGACATCAAGGCAGTGGGTGCCGCGCCCGAATACTGGCTCGCTGAGGAATGCGTTCCGTCACTGCCGGCAGGCAAGCCCGTTCCGTTGGACTACAAGATCTATGCCTTCCGGGGGCAGATCAGCCACATCACCCAAATCGACCGGAATGTCTTCCCGCCGCGGGTTGCCCTGTTCGACGGGGCATTTATCCCGCTCGAGCTCGGGAAGGACTATTCGATTGATGAGAATCGTTGGCTGCCGGAGCAACACGTCCTCCCACGGTTCGCGGGGGCGATGCTGGAGATGGCGTCGACATTGTCGCTGAAACTCGAAACACGGTTTGTTAAGGTGGATTGTTACGACGGGCCCAACGGACCCGTCTTCGGCGAGTTCACCTTCGCTTCCGGCGGCGATGACACAGGCATGCTCCGCTACAGCGAACGCGTCATCCGGGCCCTTGATGCTGCCATGCTGACTGGTCGTGTTGCAGCCTTGTCCGGCTTCGACATAGACCTCGACAAGTTCCGGCAAGATCTCTCCCCGAACGCGACGATTGTGGCCGACGAGCATCTCGTGGCGAGGCTCTCCGGCGGCGCGTCCCAGGGCGATGCCCGCTATGCACAACTCCTGCCCGCTCTGCTGGCGCAGGATTCCACAAGGGCCGTTTTTAGCCTGGCGGCCTACGTTATCGGCCACCTCAGCGGCGACGGCAGCCAGGCATTCAACATTCAGGCCGCCGTCCGACGCGGCGGCAAGCACTTCTATGGAACCCGGCGATTGGCCGAGTTTGA
This sequence comes from uncultured Actinomycetota bacterium, assembly GCA_963722145.1. GTDB lineage: Bacteria > Actinomycetota > Actinomycetes > Actinomycetales > Micrococcaceae > Arthrobacter. Next base: position 527,466 of record CAVRLW010000022.1, read on the forward strand.
GGAAGCCGCAACCGCCTTCCATGACGAGCGCTCGGCGGGCAACCCGTGGCACACCTCCCGGGCGGCGGAGGTGCGTTTGGCCTCGGGTGACCAATCCGCACTGGAAACCCTCAAGGCCTTGGCAGGCGGAGGTTACGAACATGCCCGGCGTGTCGTGGCCCGATATGAGGCGGCCCACGCGGCAGCCTAGGCCGGGACGCCGCACTGACACGCGGCTAGACACGCCGAAGTGAAACGCCGCCCCCTACGGCGTGTCGCGGGGTGGGGTCCTGTGACGTTCATCACCGGTCAGGTCATGACGGGTGCCTTCCTGTCCGATGGCGATATAGTGGTCGCGTTTGGTTGCGCTGTTTGGCGCCCAAAGCAAAGAAATCAACTGCGGCTACTGGGGGACTAGTGACACTACGACTAACCGTGATCGGTACGGGATACCTCGGCGCGACCCATGCAGCATGCATGGCGGAACTCGGATTCGAAGTTCTGGGTGTCGACGTCGACAAAGAGAAGATCGACAGCCTCAGCCGAGGCGAACTGCCCATTCACGAGCCTGGCCTGCCTGAACTGCTGCGCAAGCACACAGAATCCGGCCGCCTGCGCTTCACCACCTCTTTCGAAGAGGCCGGCGCATTCGGTGACGTGCACTTCATCGCCGTCGGCACCCCGCAGCGGGCCGGCGAGCACGCTGCCGACATGACCTACGTGGACGCGTCCGTGACGGCAATTGCCCGCGCCGCCACCAAGGACTCACTGATCGTCGGCAAGTCCACCGTTCCGGTCGGCTCGGCCCGTCGCCTGAAGGGCCTCGTCGCCGAAGAATCGCGCGACGGCGTGACGGTCAACTTCGCCTGGAACCCCGAGTTCCTGCGCGAGGGCTTCGCCGTGGAGGACACCCTGCGTCCGGACCGTCTGGTCATCGGCTCCGACTCCGACGCTGCCGAGGCCACCCTGCGCGAGGTCTACGCCGACGCCATCAGCCGCGAGACTCCGTTCATCTCCACGGACTTCGAGACGGCGGAACTGGTCAAGGTCGCTGCAAACGCCTTCCTCGCGACCAAGATCTCCTTCATCAATGCGTTCTCCGAGGTTACCGAGACCGTTGGCGGCAACATCCGCACCCTGGCGGATGCCATCGGCCTCGACGCCCGGATCGGCCGCCGGTTCCTCAATGCCGGCATCGGCTTCGGCGGCGGCTGCCTGCCCAAGGACATCCGCGCGCTCCAGGCACGCGTCTCCGAGCTCGGCCTGGACAGCACTATGCGTTTCCTGAACGAAGTTGACGAAGTCAACCTCCGCCGTCGTGACCGTGCGGTTCACGTCGCAGAGACGCTGCTCGGCACCCTGGAAGGCAAGCGCGTTGCCGTCCTCGGCGTCGCGTTCAAGCCCAACAGCGACGACGTCCGCGATTCACCGGCGCTGGACGTGGCGGCCAGGCTCTTCAACAGCGGAGCGGACGTCAGCGTCTATGACCCCGCGGCGAACGCCAACGCTGCCAAGCGGTACCCGCGCCTGAACTACGTCGATTCCATGGCCACGGCCGTGGCGGATGCCGACCTGGTCATGCTGCTGACGGAATGGTACGAATTCGTGAACGTCGACCCCGCGGAGCTTGCCGCAGCGGTGTCGCACAAGCGCATGTTCGACGGACGCAACGTCCTGGACCACGAGAAGTGGAACGCAGCCGGCTGGGACATCGTCTCGCTCGGCCACAAGAGCGAACTGCTGGAGCTCGCTGCCGCTAACTAGGGCAGCGCCAGCCCGGAGGCTTTCGGCCCCGGAGACAGGCAATGACCAGGCCCGGCCGGATGATTCACATCATCTGGCCGGGCCTTGTCGTTTAACGTCTCTTAACGTCCCTTAACGTCCTTAACGTCCCTTTTAGTCGCTTAACGCCACTTTAAGCGGCAGTGGCCGGGCCCAGATGGGTCCGGCCACTCCGTAATACGCTGGGACGCTCTATAGCGACGCGTACAGCCTGCCTGTGCTGGTCAGGGTGCCGTTGGTGTGGAACAGGGCGGAGGATCCCATTTTGGGATCCAAGGCCGGCCTGGTCTTCCAAGCGAAGCGTTCGACGAACGGCATGGCCCGCATGCCCGCCACCGTGGCGCGCATGAAGTCCTCGGTCTGTGCCCGGGAGTAAACGGAGGGACGGGTGGACGTGGCATCCCAGTCTGCCACCGCGTACTCAGTGACCCACACCGGCTTGCCGTACCGCTCATGCAGTTCGGTGACCTTGGCGAGGAATTGGTCGGCCTTGGGCCAGGCATAGCGGTGCATGGTCATGAAATCGACCCGCAGCCCCTTATTCTTGGCCTTCGCCATGAACTCCACCAGCCAGGGGCTGGTCGGTGCGGTAGTGGCCGGGGATCCAAGCCGCAGCCCGGTCGCCTGCAGCTTGGGCCAGAGGCTTATTGCCTGGTCGACCGACATGTTGGCTTGGGCTTCGTGGTCGGGCTCGTTAAAGCCCAGGAGGTGCTTGGTCTTCGTTTCGGCCAACTGACGAGTGACCCAGCCGATGGCGTCCTGCTCCAGCAGGGTCCTCGCACTCTTGATCATGGGGACGAACGCCGGGCTGGTGGTGACGTTGTAGTGCGATCCCCACGTGTAGTGCCAGTTCAGCTTGAGGCTCCTGATTTGCTGGAGGGCCAAGGCGTCCTTCCCTCCATGCCCGAGTCCCTTAAGCGTGTCAGCGGGCAGCGTGATGGCCGGGACGGTCGGGATTGCAGCGGGGGCCGTTGCCGCCTGTGCAGATCCCGCATTGGCGGCCAGGAGGGCACCCGGAGCTGCCATTGCGGCCAAGGGCAGGGCTAGAAACTTGCGGCGTTCCATGAGTTCCTTTCGTGGAAGGTTTGCTGGAGGTCCATGGCTGGTGCAGAAACGGAAAAAGCCAGAGCTGCGGACGCCCCGACGGATCCGCGCACGAAATGGCGGCGCTCGAAAGTGACTGCTCTGGCCTGTGTGGTCTCTGATTCAGTTGTGGCTGAAGTCAACTTAGCACGGGGAATACTCAGGAAAGTCCCGGTTTTACACAGGAAATGCGCAGTTTTCTGCACGGCGCGCGGCGGACCCAAGGCGCGTGGCAGGCGGCGCGTGCTAGAGGCAGTTGTGCACGTGGGGGCTGTGCAGGGGACAGGCCCTAGAGGGACCGGTAGAGCTCGCCGGTGGCGGTGAGTGACCCGTTGCTCCGGAACAGGGCGGAGGCTCCCATGATGGGATCGTCGTGGGCCCGTGTTTTCCAGGCGAAACGCTCCACGAACGGCATTTCGCGCAGGCCGTCGACGGTCTCACGCATGAATGAGAGGATTTCCCTCTCCGTGAACCGGCTGGGCGACTTCGCGGTGGCTTTCCAGTCGGCGACCGCATATTCGGTGATCCAGATCGGCTTCCCGTAGCGCTTGTGCAGCCGCTCTACGTTCTTAAGGAACGAGTCCGCGTTGGGCGGCGCGTAGGAGTGCATAGTGACGAAATCCACCCGCAGGTCCTTCGCCGCTGCCTGGTCCATGAATTTCTTGAGCCAGTCTCCCAGCGCCTGAACCGGGGCCGGAGACCCCAGCTTGAGGCCCGCCTGTTCCAGCTGCGGCCAGAGTTTGATGGCAGTGCTCACGGACATGTTCGATTGGCCGTCATGGTCCGGTTCGTTGAAGCCGAGGAGGTGCTGGGCGCCCGTCCAGGGTACCTCCGAGCGCACTTGCTCAATGGCGTTGCGCTCCAAGGATCCGCGCCCCCAGATCATCGGCACGAATTCGGCGGTCTGGCTCGAGGCCGGCCGCATCGGCGGGTAGTTTGGTCCCCAGTCGTAGAACCACTCCAGGTCCAGGGAATTGAGCTGTTCGAAGCCGAATCCGTCGAACCGGGGCATGCCGATGCCCTTGCTGGCATATCCGGGCTTGGGCCGGCGGATTGTTGGGGGCGTCGGAGCAGCACTCGGCGTCGGCAGGGTCGACGGCGGTCGAGGCCCGGGCGCCGTATCCGGGGTGCACCCTGCCAGGGCGGCGGCGCCGACGGCGAGGGGTATGGTGAGGAAGGTCCTGCGGTCCATCTGCACCCCCTGGCGTCGTGGCGGAATCCGGTCAGAATCCAAGGGAGCCAGTTCTGCAGTAGGAGAACGCAATTCCGGCAACCCGCATCCTTGCCTGCTGAACTCTCATTCTGTCATGAAAGATCGACCCCGTTCGACGCGCAGTCCGGTACCCGGACCCGTGCGGGGCGCAGCCGTCGGACGCCTACGCCCCGCTGAACTCTGCGGTCCGGTAGCCGACGCCGAGCAGCTCCTCGATGGCTGCCACCGTGCGGGGGGCGGCCTTGCCGTCGCCGTAGGGGTTCACTGCGTTTGCCATGGCGCCAAAGTGCGCGGAATCGTGCAGGAGGCGGGTCACCTCGGAGACAATCCGCTCTTCGTCCGTGCCAATCAGCTTCACGGTGCCAGCCTCAAGGGCCTCGGGCCGCTCGGTGTTCTCCCGCATCACCAGGACTGGCTTGCCGAGGCTGGGGGCCTCCTCCTGCACTCCGCCGGAGTCCGTCAGGACGATGTGCGCCCGGGACAGCATCCGGGTGAATTCGCCGTAGGCCAGCGGCTCCGTGACCAGCACGTTGGCCTTGCCCTCCAGTGCGGGAAGCACTGCCTCGCGCACGACAGGATTCTTGTGGGCGGGCAGCACGATCACGAGGTCCGGTTCGGCGTCGGCGATCCGGGCGAGGGCCCGCCCCACGCTGCGCATGGATTCGCCCTGGTTTTCGCGCCGGTGTGTGGTGACCAGGAGGATCTGGCGGCCGCTGGCGGCCAATTCTTCCAGCCGGGGGTCCGTGAAGGGGAGCTGCTTGTCCACCGTGGCGAGCAGGGCATCAATCACGGTGTTCCCGGTTACCACGATGTCCTCGGCGCTGATGCCTTCCCTGAGCAGGTTTTCCCTGCTCGTGGACGTGGGCGCCAGGTGGAGGCGGGTGATCTGGCTGGTGATCTTGCGGTTGGCTTCTTCGGGGAACGGCGAGAGCAGGTCACCGCTGCGCAGCCCGGCTTCGACGTGCACCACCGGGATGCCGTGGTAGAACGCCGCGATGGCGGCGGCCGTGGACGTGGTGGTGTCGCCCTGGACCACGACGGCGTCCGGCCGGGTGGCGGCGAAGAGCTTTTCCAGCCCGTCAATGGTCCGCGTCATGATGGCCGAGAGGGACTGCCCCTGCTGCAGGATGTTGAGGTCATGGTCCGGAACGATGCCGAACAGTTCGTTGACCTGGTCCAGCATTTCGCGGTGCTGCCCCGTGACCGTCACGATGCAGCGGAAGAGCGGAGACTCCTGCAGCGCGCTGACGATCGGCGCCATCTTGATGGCTTCCGGCCTGGTTCCGAAGATCGGCATGATGCTGTGCATGGTTATTCCCCAAGGGTGTGCGAGCGGTTGGAAAGGTTAGTGGCCGGGATTCAGCCGAGCAGCAGGGCCAGCACGATTGCCGGCACGGCGATGGCTACAAAGAGAACGGCCAGGAGGGCCACCCGCCGTTTGCGCCGGTTCTGCATGTCACGGGCGAGCTGCTGGGATTCTTTTTCCCGGATTGCGGCGGCCTGGGTTGCAGCGTCCGTGTCTGCATCGTCGCGGCCTGCGGGAGCCGGCGTGGCAGCGTCCGTGTCTGCATCGTCGCTGCCTGCGGGAGCCGGCGCCTCGGCCGGCGGATCCTTGAGCGGAAGCGGCTCCGCTCCGGGCACCAGGAGGGCGTCCGGGATCTCCGTGTGCATGCGCCGCCGGCGCAGGTGTCGTGGTGCGGCCACCAGCGTCGGAGGGCCGTCGGGAGAGTGTTCCAGCATGTACTCCTCGCGTCGGTCAGATGCCCGATCCGGCTGACCAGTTCAGCCGGATGAGGTTCAATTGTTACATTTCCGCTCACTGATTGGCGCATTCGGGCCTGAGGGAAACGTCCAATAGGCCGCCGGTTTCGATCACAAACCGCCGGATCCATTGGCCTGGATCCAGGTCCGGATGCGAGGCAACCATCTGGACATCCGCCGTCGTGCACTGTCCGATCAGCCGCCCCGCACGGGTGACGTGGTAGCTGGAGGTCACAACCGTGACGGACTTCCAGCCGTTGGCCTCGATCAGCCGGGAGATTGCCCGCGCTTCGCCCCGGGTGTCCAGGTCCGGGGGCCGGAAGCAGACGACGCTTGGGTTCGGAAAGACTGCCGAATCACATACCTCATCCGCCGCACGGTTGCCGAACGTATCCGTGTGCGAGATCACGAGGACAGGAATGTGGAATTCGGCCTGAATCTGGCGGGCCACGGGAAGGCGTTCGGTGGCCGCGCCGCCCAGCATAATGACGGCGTCCGTCCGGTGCACGCTGAGCGGATCCACGTTGATGAAAAGCTGAACGGCAACGATCAGCCACAGCATGAGGCCTCCGACGGCGAAGGCGAGCACCCTGCGGGTGGCGGTATTCACCGCGGCGACGGAAGAAGGCACGGCTAAGAGTTTGGCACGCGGTTTTCAGGTGGCGAAATGGTGCGCCCGTCCTGCGCAAAAACTTGCCAAGAAAAATGCGTGATGCAGTTGTGATTCAAGGGATCAAAGTTAGTGGGGTGACAGACGTGAATTGGCGTTTATGCTATAGGCACCTTCCGTCGCTCCCACCGCCAGGTCTCAGCCTGAGGTCCCACCCCTAAGCGAGCAACTTTGCGAACACTGAACATAGCGGCAACCGTGATTGCCGCCGTGATGCTGGCAGCATCCTTGCCCCAGGCCGCTGTGGCCGCTGTAGAGGTACCGGCGACGGCGCCTGCCGTTTCCCCGGGCGCTGCGTCTGTAGGTGCCGTTCCGGCGGTGACGGACCCGAGCCCGCAGGGGCAGGTGGTGGATGACTTTGTCCGGCCCGAGCCGCCGGCCAACAGGGCGAGGAGCGAATACACCTACGTGAGCGCGCCCATGGCGGGCATCTTGAAGACGACACTGGTGACGGTGCAGCTGGCCGACAAATCGGCAGCCGCGACGGACGCGGCAGTGCCGATCGCCGCGGCGAAGGCCTCGCTCAGCGCGGCCAACCGATACTGGGCACACGCCACCTCGGGCCGGGTGGACATTGCCCTGAGCTCGTCACGCCACCTGCACAGGTCCGCCGCGAGATCCACCCAGGCGCCGTCGCAGATCGTGGACATCGTTTCCCAGGAGCTGGGCTGGACGCAGCACTCCTACACCGCGCTGGTGATCTTCATCCCGGGCGCGTACCTTAGCAACGGCACCGCGGGCATGACCTACAGCAACGGCAGCACGGGCGGGCGCATCCTGATGCCGCAGAACAGCCGGCTCACAACCCCCGTGCTGACGCACGAGTTCGGGCATGCCCTGGGCATGGATCACGCCAACAGCCTGATGTGCGGCAGTGGGGCCATGGACGTGGCCTCCGGACCCTACGCCGGGTTTGCCGATCCCACCTGCAGCATCAAGCCCTACGGCGACAACCTGGACCTGATGGGGATCTCGCACTGGGACATGATGCCGGAAATCAGCGCCAGCCTGTGGGAGATGGGCCGGTTCGGCAACGGGAACGAAATCACCAACCTGGGCACCGTGTCCGGACCCCGCCGGGTGACCCTCAAGCCCTGGGCCGGCGATGACGCGAACCGGGCGGTGAAGTTTACGGACCCGAAATCCGGCGAGGTGTACTACGTCGAGCTCCGGGCTCCCGTGGGGTATGACGCCGTGATTGCGCAGGCCGGAAACCGCGGCGTGAAGATCACCCAGCAGGGCGGAGGCAACTCCTCGATCCTGCTCCCGCCCAATACCCGCGGGTCCGCCTTCAACGGCTACTACAGCAACACCCAGGCCTGGCAGGCCGGCCAGACGTTTACCACGCACGCCGGCACCAAGGTCAGCATCGATGCGGTCAGCAACACCGCGGCCACCGTGACCATCCGTCCGCCAGGGGCGCCCGCCAAGGGCTATGTCGAGTCGATGGCCATCACCCGCTCCGGCACCACGGCCCGCCTGGACGTCGCCGGCTGGGCGTACGACTCCGCCAAGTCCTCTGAATCGTCCACGGTCCACATCTATGTGACGCCGCCCGGCGGCACTGCAAAGGGCTACGCCGTCGCGGCCAACCAGCCCCGCCCGGACGTCAACAAGATCATGCAGGTGACCGGAAACCACGGGTTCACCCGCTCCTTCAATCTGACCACCGCCGGGGTCTATAAGGTCTGCGTCTACGCCCTGGGCAGTGTCCAGACCGTGGATCTGGGCTGCCGGTCCCTGACCCTGGCCGGGTCGGCGCCCACAGCCGGATATCTCGAGTCGATGGCGCTCACCAGGGCCAATGGCGTGACAGTTCTGCGGGCGACCGGCTGGAGCTACGATCCCGGGTCGCCCACCGCGTCCATCCCGGTCCACCTGTACGTGACGGACCCGGCGGGCAAGACGACGACGAAGGCCATCACCGCCAACAAAAGCCGCCCCGACGTCAACCAAGTGATGTCCGTGACCGGAAGCCACGGCTTCAGCTCGGACATCCCCGTGACCCGGAGCGGGCAGTACAAAGTGTGCGCGTACGGCCTGGCCGTCACACCGCTGAGCGAGGGCAACAGCCTCCTGGGCTGCAAATCCATGACACCGCGGGCGACACCGGCGCCGGCCGGCTTCCTCGAGGGCACGGTGGTCAAGACGGACGCGCCGACCGCGACCATCACGGTCACCGGGTGGAGCCTGGATCCCGGAACTCCGGCAGCCTCCATCCCGGTGCACCTCTACGTCACCGACCCCAAGGGAGTGACCAGGAGTTCCGCCCACACCGCCAACCGGGCGCGCGCGGACGTCAACCAGGTCATGGGGACCACTGGAAACCACGGTTACCGGGTAGCGCTGCCGGTCAAGACGCCGGGTGAGTACAAGATCTGCGCCTACGGAATCGCCGTCAGCATCTTCCCGCTGGGCAACAGCCTCCTGGGCTGCTCGACCGTGCGCGTTGCAGCCACCCCCGCGCCGATCGGGTACCTCGAGTCCGTCAAGGTCCAGCTCGGCGGGACGGGATCCGCGCTCGTGGCCAGCGGCTGGGGACTGGACCCGGGCATGACCCGGGCGAATGTTCCCATCCACCTCTACGTCACGTCCCCTGACGGCACCACAAAGGGCACGGCCTATGTGGCCAACCGCTACCGGGCAGACGTCAACTCGATCTTCCAGGTCTCCGGCAACCACGGCTACCGGATTGTCGTTCCCGTGACCAAACGCGGCGTGTACACCGTGTGCGCATGGGGACTCGGTGTGGCCGGGATGTCCTCCGGCAATACCCAGCTCGGCTGCCTCAAGGCTACGTACTAGCAGGCTTAGGTCCGGCGTCCGTGCCGGCCGCGCCACCGTTCGGCGGCGTCAGCCCCTCACGGTAGCGTAGGGCTGTGCCTGAAAAACCCGTGCCTGAAAAACCCGTCTGCCTGAAACTGTGCCTGAAAAGCCCGTGCCCGAACCTGCTGAGCCCGAATCCCGTGTAGCCGATGCAACTGCGCCGGCTGGACGCGGCATTGACTGTTGCGGGGCTCTCGGAATCCCAGCTGCTGGGGCGCATCTTCCCGCGGCTCATCATCTCGGAGCCCACTGTCTCGGGGCCCACTATCTCGGGGCCCACGGGCGGGCCGGAGGCGGCGACGCACTTGCTGCTGGGCCCGGGGGACGACGCCGCGATTGTCGCTGCGCCGGACGGACGGACTGTGCTGAGCATCGATACCCAGGTGGTTGACCAGGACTTCCGGCTCGAATGGAACAACGGCTACCGGACCAGCGGGTACGACGTCGGCTGGAAGGCCGCGGCGCAAAACCTCAGCGACATCAATGCGATGGGCGCCCGGGCCACGTCCCTCGTGGTGAGTCTGACTATGCCGCCGGAGACCCTCGTGTCCTGGGTGGAGGATTTCGCGGACGGCCTCGCCGCCGGGATCCGGGGGCTGGGGGCGCTGGCCTGCGCGGTGGCCGGCGGCGACCTCGGCCGCGGCCGCGAACTGGCAGTCAGCGTCGCGATCCTGGGGACCCTTGACGGGAAGGAGCCCGTCCTTCGCTCCGGGGCCCGGCCGGGGGACACCGTGGCCCTGGCGGGAACAGTCGGCCGGGCCGCCGCCGGGCTGGCGCTGCTGGAGTCGGCCGTCCGCGTGGAGGACCTGACCGCCGAGCAGCGCTCCCTCATGGACACCCAGTGCCGGCCGCAGCCGCCGCTCGCGGCCGGCCCGCTGGCACGTGAGGCCGGCGCATCCGCCATGATGGACATTTCCGACGGCCTGGTCCGGGACGGCAACCCGCATGGCGGCCGCCAGCCACGCCGTGCTGAACCTGGAAGCCGCCGCGCTGAAGGAGCTGGCGGTCGCGCTGCTGCCGGCGTCGGAGCTGCTGGGGGAAGACCCCATGTCCTGGGTCCTCGGCGGCGGCGAAGACCACGGACTGCTGGCCACTTTCCCCCCGGGGGTTCAGCTCCCTCACGGGTTCACTGCGATAGGCTCGGTAGAGGCCCCTGCACCAACCGAAAGCACGGGAGTAACGATCGCGGGCAGGCCCGCTGACGCTCTGGGATGGGATCACTTTGCAGACTAAGATTGCCGCCAACGCGCAAGCGATGAAGCGGTGGTTAGGCAAGGCGGAAACCACGCTCGGCAACCACAGCGACCGCCTGAACGCCATCAACATCTTTCCCGTGGCCGACGGCGACACCGGCACCAACCTCTACCTGACCGTCCGTGCCGCGGCCCACGCCGCGGACGCCGTGGTGGAGGAACCCGCGGCCGAGCGCACCAGGTCCCGCACGCCGCGCCCGACCCGTCCCTGCACGACGTCGGCGCCGTCCTGGCGCAGGCCGGCCGGGTGGCCATGGAACAGGCCCGTGGCAACTCGGGAACACTGTTCGCCGTCTTCCTCTGCGCCGCCGCCGAACCGCTGGCCGGGCACACCCGGATCAGCTCGCCGCTGCTGGCTGCGGCCCTGAACCGGGCCCAGATCCGGGCCTGGTCCGCGCTGAGTGATCCCGTGCCCGGCACCATGCTCTCTGTCATGGAAGCTGCCGCCCGGGCCGCGGCCGCCGTGGACTCCGCCCACGACGGCGATGACAGCAACCAGACCCTCGGCCTGGCGCTGGACGCCGCCGTCGAGGCAGCCCTGGCCGCCGTAGTGCGCACGGAGGACCAGCTCGATGCCTTGCATGCCGCCCACGTGGTGGACGCCGGCGGCGTGGGCATGCTGCTGATCCTGGACTGCCTCCGCTCGGCCGTGCTGGGCGAGGAGCTCCAGAGCGAGCTGCTGGACGGCCTGCACGGCTACGACGTCCAGGATCCGCATATCCATGTCGGCATGCCGCGCGACGAAGGCGTCGAAGTCATGTGCACCATCTCCCTGTCCCCGCTGGACGCCGCCATGATGCGCCAGCGGCTCGACGAAATGGGCGACTCGGTGATCATGAGCCAGGTCGGCGGCGCCGCGGACGCTGCCGGGCACTACCGCTGGCGCGTCCACGTCCACGTCCTGGATGCCGAACCCGCCGTCGCGCTGATCCGTTCCCTGGGCGAGCCCACGGAGATTTCCGTGAGCGAGCTCGCAGTGCCGCGTGATCCGGAACCTCAGGCCGCCGCCGTTGCCGCCGTATGCTCCGGCGCTGCCGCCGAAACACGAAACCCCGACGGACATGCACGCTGAACTTGAACTGGGCCTGGAGCGCCGCATCGGCAAGCGCTCCGCGGCCGTCATCGAAAAACACCTCGGCATCACCACTGTCGGCGGGCTCCTGAACTACTTCCCCCGCCGCTACCTCAGCCGCGGCGAGCTGACACCCATCAGTGAAGTCCCGCTGGACGAGGAAGTGACGCTGATCGCCCGGGTGGTCTCCAACAGCACCCGGCCCATGCGCGCCCGGCGCGGTTCCCTCACCGACGTCGTGATTTCCGACGACGCCGGGAGCCCGGGAACCGGGACGAACAGAGCCGGCACGCTCAAGGTCAGCTTCTTCAACGGGTTCCGGGCCAAGGCGGAGCTGCAGCCGGGCCGGCGCGCCATGTTTTCCGGCAAGGTCACGCGCTACGGCGGCTCCCTCGGCCTGACCAACCCCGATTTCCTGCTGCTCGACGAGGACCCCGATACCCCGGGCATCGACCCGGAAAAGCTCGCCGCCATGCCGATCCCGGTGTACCCGGCCACCGCAAAACTCACCAGCTGGTCCATCCAGAAGGTCATCTCGACGCTGCTGGACACCGTGGAGCTCGAAACCATCGGTGACCCGCTGCCCGCGGAGATCGCGGCGCGGGAGAAGTTCCTGCCGGTCGCGGACGCCTACCGGCTGATCCACGCCCCGGAAACCCCGGCGGACTTCCAGCGCGCCCGCGACCGGTTCCGCTACCAGGAAGCCCTGGTGCTCCAGTCGGCCCTGGCCCGCCGCCGCGCCCAACTCGCCGCCGAGGAAGCGACGGCCCGCCGCCCGGCACCGGACGGGCTGCTGCCCGCCTTCGACCGCCAGCTGCCGTTCACGCTGACCGCCGGCCAGGCCGCCGTCGGCAAGACGCTCTCCGACGAGCTCGCCCAGGACTCGCCAATGAACCGGCTGCTCCAGGGCGAGGTGGGCTCCGGCAAAACGATCGTGGCCCTGCGCGCCATGCTGCAGGTGGTGGACGCCGGGGGACAGGCTGCCCTGCTGGCCCCCACCGAAGTCCTCGCCGCCCAGCACTATGAATCCATCCGGCGCACGCTCGGACCGCTCTCCCGGGACGGGATGCTCGGCGGGTTCGGCCCGGACGCCGTCCAGGTCACCCTCCTTACCGGTTCCATGCCCACTGCGGCGCGGAAGCAGGCCATGCTGGACGCGGCCTCCGGAACGGCGGGAATCGTGATCGGCACCCACGCCCTGCTCAGCGACAACGTGTCCTTCTATGACCTCGGCCTGATCGTCGTGGACGAACAGCACCGCTTCGGCGTGGAACAGCGCGACGCCCTCCGGGCCAAGGCCAGCAAACCGCCGCACCTGCTGGTCATGACCGCCACGCCGATTCCCCGGACCGTGGCCATGACCGTGTTCGGAGACCTCGAAACCTCCGTGCTGGATGAGCTCCCCGCCGGCCGCGCCCCGATCTCCACGCATGTGGTGGGGCTCGCCGAACACCCGGCCTGGGCCACGCGGATCTGGTCCCGTTCGCGGGAGGAGATCGACGCCGGCCACCAGGTCTACGTGGTCTGCCCCAAGATCGGCAGGACGACGACGGCGACTTCACCCCGGGCGAGGCCGAACCGTCCGCCGCGGACCTCGAAGGCGAGAACGGCTCGCGGGAACTCGCCTCGGTCACCGGCGTCGTGGAACACCTCCAGGACGAACCTGCCCTGGCCGGGGTGGCGGTGGCGCCACTGCACGGCCGGCAGGACCCGGTGCTGAAGTCCGGGACCATGGCCTCCTTCGCGGCCAACCAGACCAAGCTGCTGGTCTCCACCACCGTGATTGAAGTCGGCGTGGACGTGCACAACGCCACGCTCATGGTGATCCTGGACGCGGACCGCTTCGGCATCTCCCAGCTCCACCAGCTGCGCGGCCGGGTGGGCCGCGGCGGGCTGCCCGGGACGTGCCTGCTGGTCACCACCCTGGAGCCGGGCCATCCGAGCCGGCGCCGGCTCGATGCCGTGGCGGCCACCACCGACGGCTTCGAACTGTCCCAGGAGGACCTCAAGCTCCGCCGGGAGGGCGACATCCTGGGCGCCTCGCAGTCCGGCGGGCGCTCCACCCTGAAGCTGCTGCGCGTCCTCGAACACGAGGACGTGATCGCCCGGGCCCGGCAGGACGCCCAGCGGATCGTGGCGGCCGATCCCTCACTGGCGGGCCAGCCCCGGCTCGCGGCCGCGATCGACGAATACTTGAACCCCGAGAAGGAGGCGTTCCTTGAACGCGGCTAGGACCACACAGCAAAGGCGTCAGGGGGCGGCCATGAGCCGGATCATTGCCGGCGCCGCCGGCGGCAGCCCCTTGGTGAGCGTCCCCGGGAACCTGACCCGGCCCACGACGGACCGGGTCAAGGAAGCGCTGTTCTCCCGGCTGGACGCCTTCGACGTCATTGCCGGCGCCCGCGTGCTGGATCTGTACGCGGGATCCGGCTCGCTGGGTGTGGAGAGCGGCAGCCGCGGCGCCGTCTCCGTGGACCTGGTCGAATTCGATGCCAAGGCGTCAGCGCGGTCTGCCAGCGGAACGCGGACCTGGTCAACACCGTCACGGGCCGCAAGGTGGTCTCCGTGCACCGCTCCAAGGTCGAGTCCTTCCTGGACCGGACCGCTGAGGCCGTGCGCTGGGACCTGGTGTTCATGGACCCGCCCTACCCGCTGGACGAACCGGCCCTGGCTGCCGTGCTGGCCAAGCTGGTGCCGCATCTGGGCGAGGGGGCCGTCGTGGTGGTGGAACGCTCCTCCCGGACCCCCGAACCGGCCTGGCCCGAGGGCATGGAACGGTTTGCCGAGAAGAAGTACGGGGAAACCCGGCTGTGGTTCGCCGAACCCGGCGTGGAAGCCGCGGACGGCCGGTCGCAGAGGAAGTGGGCGGGCACCGTCGGCCGTGGAAGCCGGCAGGACTAGCCGGACAGCACGTCCAGCTCGACGCCGGCGAGCAGCCTCGCCGGATGCGGACCGCGCGCCGTGAGCGCCGCCGTCCAGACCTCCGGCCACGGGCCCTGGGTCCCGGTCAGGATGATGTTCCCGGGATACCGGCCGGTGAACATTCCGGCCTCGGCGAAGGCCGAGACGTCGGCCATGGCCTGTCGCATCGCCGCGACCTGGCTCCGGACCAGGGTCAGCCCGGGCTCGTCGCCCACGTTGACGATCAATACTCCGCGCGGCGTCAGCCGCGCCGCGGCCTCCTGGTAGAACCCGGTGCAGGCGATATGTTCCGGCGCCTCCGGCCCGGAGAAGATGTCCAGGATCACGACGTCGAAGCGCAGCTCCGCCGGAAGCCCGGCGAGGGCCTCGCGGGCATCGCCGATCACCGTGTGCAGCCGGGTTCCCTCCGGCAGGGGCAGCTGCGCCAGCACGAAGTCCAGCAGTTCCCGCTCCAGCTCCACCGCGTACTGGACGGAGCCGGGCCGGGTGGCCTGGATGTACCGGGCCAGCGTCAGGGCGCCCGCGCCCAGATGCAGGGCAGAGATCGGCTCGCCCCACGGCGCGGCGAGGTCCACCACGTGCCCGATCCGGCGCAGGTATTCGTAGAAGATATCCCCGGGATCGGCCAGGTTGACGTGGGACTGCTCCGCGCCGCCGATGCTCAGCACGAAGCCTCCGTCGGTGAAGGGATCCGGTGCGATCACCGCGTGCTGGCCCGTGGTCCGCAGGAACCGCGAGGCGCCGGGCTGCTGCTCCGCGGTGCTCAAAGCCTGTCGCGCAAGGTCGCCAGCCGCTCCGCGGCCTCCTCGAGCACGTACAGCTGCTTGCAGAAGGCGAAGCGGAGCAGGCTGCGGGTGCGCTCGGCGCCGTCGGCGTGGCAGAAGACCGGCACCGGGATCGCGGCGACGCCCACGAGGGCCGGGAGCCGGCGGGCCAGTTCCACGGAATCGGTGATGCCCAGCGGAGAGGTGTCCACGTTGACGAAGTAGGTCCCCTGCGGCGTCAGGACGTCGAGGCCGGCCGCGCGCAGCCCCTCGCTGAGGATGTCGCGCTTGTACCTCAGGGTGTCGGCGATTCCGGTGTAGAACTCGTCCGGCAGGCCCAGCCCCACCGCGATCGCGGCCTGGAAGGGCGTGCCGGAACTGTAGCTCAGGAACTGCTTGACGGTCCGGGCCGCGGCCACGAGATGCTCCGGCCCGGAGAGCCAGCCGATCTTCCAGCCGGTGAAGGAGAACGTCTTGCCGGCGGAGGAAATGGTCAGGGTGCGCTCGGCCGCGCCGGGCAGCGTGGCCATGGGGATGTGCTGCACGCCGAAGGTCAGGTGCTCGTACACCTCGTCGGTGACAATGACGGCGTCGTGCCGCGCGGCCAGTTCGACGACGCGCTGAAGTACCTCGCGGGGGAAGACCGCGCCGGTGGGGTTGTGCGGATTGTTGACCAGCACCACCTTGGTGCGCGGGCTGAAGGCGGCCTCGAGCGCCGCGAGGTCCGGCATGAAATCCGGGGCCAGGAGCGGGGCCGTGACGTGCGTGGCGCCGGAGAGTCCGATGATGGCGCCATAGGAGTCGTAGAACGGCTCGAACGTGAGCACCTCGTCTCCCGGACCGACCAGCGCGAGCAGCGACGCGGCGATGGCCTCGGTGGCGCCGGTGGTGACGATGATTTCGGTCTGGGGATCCGGGGCCAGCCCGTAGAAGCGCTGCTGGTGGACCGCGATCGCCTCCCGGAGCGGCAGGATGCCCTTGCCGGGCGCGTACTGGTTGGCTCCTGCGGCGATGGCTGCCTGGGCGGCCTCCTTGATCTCCACGGGGCCGTCCTCGTCGGGGAAGCCCTGGCCGAGGTTGATGGCGCCCGTCTGCAGTGCCAGGGTGGTCATCTCCTCGAAGATGGTGACGCCCAGCGAGCCGTCGGGGGCGAGCAGGTTGGCGCCGGTTGCGGCGCGCTGCCACGGGAGCTGCGCGGGGCATAGGGAGCTCCAGGCGACATTCAGCCATGTTATCCCGGCCTGCGGCGCGGATACGGTAGGTTCGGAGCATGAGACGCGCTGTTTGCCCTGGCTCTTTTGACCCCATTCACAATGGACACCTGGAAGTCATTGCGCGTGCCGCGGGCCTCTTCGACGAGGTGATCGTGGCCGTGTCAACGAACTACGCCAAGAAGTACCGCTTCAGCATTGAGGAGCGGATCGACATGGCCAAGGAAACGTTTGCGTCCTTGCGCGGCATCGTGGTGGAACCCGTGGGGGAGGGGCTCCTGGCCGAGTACTGCCGGCAGCGCGGTGTGTCCGCGATCGTCAAGGGCCTGCGCTCGTCCTCGGACTTCGATTACGAGCTGCCGATGGCCACGATGAACCGGCAGCTGACCGGCGTCGAGACGGTGTTCCTGCCGGCGGAAAGCCACTACCTGCACCTGTCCTCCACCCTCATCAAAGAGGTCTTCGCCCTGGGCGGGGACGTCTCGGACTTTGTTCCCCGGTCCGTGCTGAAACGGCTGGCTCCGGGCGAGCCGGTCCAGAACCGCGCGCGCAAAGTGTAAGCTTGACCGGTACTCGGCGGCCTGCTGCCGGTTGCGCGGCCCGAATCCAAGGCCGCTTGTGGTGTGAACCGCAGGCGTGCCCCCGGTTTGAGTCCGTCCGGAAGTTCAGGCTAAGATAGTACGTCGGTCATATGTTCAACAGGAGTTCTCATTAAACGAGATGCTAGTTCGCCCTTGGCGTTCGACGTCAAGGACCTCGGACGCAGTCCGGGAAGCATGCGAACGCTGACGGAACATGTACCCGCGCCAAGTGATCTTGGTGTGGCGCTCATTGGCGTGCAGGAAGGCTCGGATGTCGAGCTGGACCTGCGGCTTGAGGCCGTACACGAAGGAATTTTGGTATCAGGAACCGCACTCGTCGAAGTAACTGGCGAATGCGGCCGATGCCTGGATCCCCTTGCGTATGACCAAGAGGTCGATGTGCAAGAACTTTTCTTCTACGAGGACGCTGTGTTCTCCGACGAAGAAGACGAAGAAGAGCAACGTCGAGTCGAGCACGATCTGATCGATCTTGAGCCGGTGTTGCGGGACGCAGTTGTCACCATACTGCCGTTCCAGCCGGTGTGCCGGGAAGACTGCCAGGGCCTTTGCTCCGAATGTGGAGTGCGCCTGGAAGACGAGCCGGGGCATCACCACGAGGTCGTAGATCCTCGCTGGGCCGCCCTGGCTGACTTGGCTAAGCCTGACCGGCAAAACTGATTTGTAAGTGTTTTTCTAGAGAGAAATGAGTTAGCCGTGGCTGTCCCGAAGCGGAAAATGTCTCGCTCGAATACCCGCGCCCGCCGCTCCCAGTGGAAGGCAACTGCCCCCCACCTGGTGAAGACCGTAGAGAACGGCCAGGTTGTTTACAGCCTGCCGCACCAGGCAAAGGTCGTTACCGACTCGGCTGGCACCGCGCTGTTCCTTGAATACAAGGGCCGCAAGGTCGCGGACGTCTAATCCGCCAACAGGCTGAAAAAGATGTCTTCAACTGAAGAGCTTCTGAAGCGTCTCGGTGTCACTATTGACGCCGGGACGCTTCGTCTTGCGCTCACACACCGTTCCTACGCCTACGAAAACGGCGGCATTCCCACCAACGAACGGCTCGAGTTCCTGGGCGACTCCATCCTGGGCTTCTCCGTGACGGACGCGCTGTACCGTGACAATCCGACGCTGCCCGAAGGGGATCTGGCCAAGCGCCGTTCCGCCGTCGTCAGCACCCGGGCCCTGGCCGGGATCGGCCGCAGCATCGGGCTGGGCGAATACATCTACCTCGGACAGGGCGAGAAGCTCACTGAAGGCAAGAACAAGGCGTCCATCCTGGCGGACACCATGGAGGCGCTGATCGGCGCCACTTATCTCTCCAACGACATCGAGACGGCCCGGCAGTTGGTCATGCGGCTGGTCGGCCCGCTGTTGAAGGACGCCGCCGCCCTCGGCGCCGGCACCGACTGGAAGACTTCCATCCAGGAATTGGCGGCCAGCCGGCAGATGGGAACCATCAACTATGCAGTTGACGGCTCCGGACCGGACCATGCCCGGACGTTCGAGGCCGTGCTGCGGATCGGTGGCACCGACTATGGCACCGGCACCGGCAACTCGAAGAAAGAGGCCGAGCAGGAAGCGGCCGCCGATGCCTGGCGCCGGCTGACCGCCCCGTCCGCGCCTGATCCGCAGCAACTGCAGACCCAGACCGGCAGCTAGGCAGCGGCGTTGCCTGAACTGCCCGAGGTCGAGGTGGTCCGGCGCGGCCTGGTGAGCTGGGTGCGGGGCCGGACCATCACCTCTGTCGATGTGCTGGACCCGCGCTCCCTGCGCCGGCATGCGCTGGGCCCGGAAGACTTCGCCGGCAACCTTGAGGGCGCACGGGTGCTGGACGTGGTCCGCCGCGGCAAATTCCTCTGGATGCCGCTGGCGGACACGCCCGCGCCGTCCCGGAGCAGCGCCTTGTCCCGGAGCGGTGTCTTGTCCGGCAGTGCCTTGTCCGGAGAGCCGGACCCATCCGCAGAGCCTGCCCCCGCCGTCGCACTCATGGCCCACCTGGGCATGTCCGGTCAGCTGCTCATGCAGGACCCCGGCGTTCCGGACGAAAAACACCTCAAGGTCAGGCTGCGGCTCAGCCCAGCCGAAGGCATGCCCGAGCAGCTCCGGTTCGTGGACCAGCGCATCTTCGGCGGCCTGTTCCTCACCGCGCTGATCCCCACTGACGACGGCGGCCCAGGCGGCCTCGCCGAAACGCCGCTGCCGCTCATCGCGGAGGAAGCCTCGCACATTGCCCGGGACCCGCTGGACCCCTGTTTTTCCTTCGAGGCCTTTTACCGGCGCCTGCGGGCACGCAAGACCGGGATCAAGCGGGCGCTGCTGGACCAGGGCCTGGTCTCCGGGATCGGCAACATCTACGCGGACGAGGCCCTCTGGAAAGCGAAGCTGCACTATGCCCGGCCCACCGACACTCTGCGCCGCGCCGACGCCCTGCGGGTCCTGGACGCCGCCCGCGAGGTCATGACGGATGCCCTGGATGCCGGCGGCACGAGCTTCGATTCGCTCTACGTCAACGTCAACGGAGCCTCCGGGTACTTCGACCGCTCGCTGAACGCGTACGGCCGGGAGGGCCGCGAGTGCAAGCGGTGTGCCGCCGCCGGCCGGGTCAGCCTGCTGTTGCGGGAACAGTTCATGAACCGTTCCTCCTACACCTGTCCCGTCTGCCAGCCCCGGCCGCGGAACGGCCGCTGGTAGGGGAGTCCGGGCGCGAAACCTGAGCCGCTGAAAGTGAACCGTAGTGCTCGGCCAGCCTCGACAGGCCCTCGTCAAGCGAAACGGCGGGGGTCCAATTGAGGAGTTCACGCGGTCTCGCGCTGGTCGAACCAGTGGGCGGTGGAGAGCTGCTCAGCGAGGAATCTGGTCATCGGTGGCTCCCCTGCCCGGCCGGCCCTGGACCAGAGCTTCTCCACCACCGATCCTGCGGCCCGCGCGAGCCTGCCCGGCACCGACCACGACGGCGCGGGGACGCCGGCCGCGGCGCAGATGCCGGCCAGCAACTCGCCGACCGGGCGGGGTTCGCCGTTGCTGACGACGAGCGCCCGGCCGTGGATGTGCTCCATGCGGTGCAGCGCGGCGACGATGGCCGAGGCGGCGTTGTCCACGTAGGTGGTGTCGATCAGGGCCGCCCCGGCGTCGAGCAGCGGCAGGCGGCCGCGGCCGGCACGTTCCAGCACCCGTTCCACCAGCTGCGTGTCGCCGGGACCCCAGACGATGTGCGGGCGCACCGCCGCGACCCGGAGCTCCGGCGAGTCGGCGCCCAGCGCCAGCAGTTCGGCCTCGGCCTTGGTGCGGGAGTAGTCGCCGTGCGCGCGGGCCGGGTCCGCCGGTTCGGCGCCCAGCCCGGCGATGGCGGCGCCGGAGTTGGCCACCGACGGGGAGGAGACGAACACCAGATCCCGCACGCCGGCTTCGCGGGCAGCACGGAGCAGGCGGCGGGTGCCTTCGATATTCACCGCGTCGAATTCCGCGGCCGCGGCCGGTGAAGGAGACCTTGGCGGCCAGGTGGATGACGCCCTCGGCGCCGGCGACGGCGCGGCGGACGGCGTCGTCGTCCGTGACGGACCCGGAGAGGTCCGCGGCGCCGTCGACGCCCGAGGGACGGCGCTGGAAGGTGGTGACCGCGTGGCCCTGCCGCACCAGCAGCTGGGCCACAACCCGACCGAGCAGGCCGCTCGCGCCGGTGACGAGGACCCTCACGGCGTGCCCGGACGGCCGCCGGCCAGCACGGCCGTAGCCCACCGGGACAGGCGGGTCCGGTCGATCTTGGCGTTGTGGCGGATGTCGGTCGGCTGGGAGGGGACGGTGAGCACGGCGGAGACGTTGACGCCTGCCTGACGGGCTGCGTCCCGTACCCGCCCGGCGAGCTGCGGCGCGGCGGGGCCGGCCCGGCGGGCGGGAGGTACAGTTTCGACGACGGCGACGACGGCCTGGGTCCCGGACGGACCGACCCCGACGACGGCGGCCAGCCCGACGTCGTCCAGGCGTTCGATGGCCTGCTCGGCGCCCACGGGCGTCACCACCGTACCCGGCGCCGTCACGACGTGCGCCAGGCGTCCTTCCACCCAGAGCCGGCCGGCGGCGTCGAGGTGCCCGACGTCGCCGGTGCGGTGCCATCCGGCCGTGCGGACGCTCTCGCGCTGGGTCAGCCAGAGCCTGTCGTAGGCTTCCTTCACATGCGGGGCGCTGACAAGGATTTCGCCGGTCACTCCCGCCTCCGTGACGGGGTGGTTCCCGGGTGCGGTGCCGTCCGTGGCGAGCGGGATGACGGCCGTACGGGCGCCGTGCACCGGCCAGCCCACGCACACGCCGTTGCCGGCCCCCGCCACGGTTCCGGCGGCGGCGTCGGCCGCGGCGGCGCGGATCTGTTCGAGACTGATGTCGGTTACGGGCAGCACCTCGGTCATCCCGTACGGGGTGTGCAGCGAGGCCCGGGGCAGCAGCCGCTGCACCTCTGCGAGGAGGGATTCGGGGACGGGCGCGCCGGCGGAGAGCAGCAGCTCCACGCGCCCCAGGGCCTCGTGCCCGGCCCGGCTCAGGCCGCTTTGGGTCGCAAGGACATTGCGCAGCGCCGCGGGCGAGGCGAAGATCACATTGGCGTCGATGGCCGCAGCGGCGGCCGCCAGCGCGCCGGCCGTCAGGGTGCGGGGCACGGTGACGTCCATGGCGGGCGTCACCGAGACTGCCCCGAGCGCCGGTCCCAGCAGGGCGAAAGGCGCGAAGCCCGCCACCAGGCGTGCGCCCGGGCGGATGCGCAGCGTCGCGGCCACGGTATCCCGCATCGCCGCCAGCTGCCGGTGCGTGTAGAGCACGCCCTTGGCGGGACCGGTGGAGCCGGAGGTGAAGAGCACCGCGGCGGGGGAGTCCGGATCCGGGGCCGGGGAGGCAGGTCTCGGACCGAGGCTCGCACCGCGGCGGCCGAGGGCGGCGAGGGAGGTTCCGACGGCGAGTAGGCGGCGGCGGGCGGCCGGTAGGTCCCGCACACTGATGCGCCGTCCCGACCAGCCGAGTACCGCGGCAGCTGCCAGAGCCCTGTCGATTCCGATGAGGAAATCCGGGGTGGCGCCCTTCACGGCCCGGCTCAGGCCGCGGGTGCCCAGGCCGGCATCGGCCACGATGACCACCGCGCCGAGTCGCAGGCAGGCGAAGAGGACCACGGTCAGGTCCACGCCCGGCGGAACCATCAGGCTCACCCGGCTGTGGTTCCCCACACCGGCTTCCTGCAGGCCCGCCGCGAGGGCAGCGATATTCTGTTCCAGCTCCCGCCAGCTGAGCGAGCGGGCGATGCTGCCGTCCGCGGCCATTTCCGCGACGGCGGTATCCCCGGCTGCGGATCCCGCCGCCAGCGCGGTGAGCGGCGCCCACAGGGGCGGGACCTCGGTGCCGGGCTCCAGCGGCTCGACCCCGTCCTCCAGCGTCGAGCTGTCGGTCGGGGCGTCCGTCCGCTGAAGGCCGTGCCCGCTGTCCTGGCCCCGCTCTGCAAGCCACTCGAAGACGGGAACGGCGATGTTCCGGTCTTCCGCTACCAAGTGGCCGGCACCCTCGAAGCGGTGAATTTTCGCGTGCGGCAGCCGGCCGATGAGGTCCTTGAGGTACCGGTCGGAAAAGATCGGATCCCGCGGGCCCCAGAGCATCAAGGCCGGAACTCTCAGCCCGCGCAGCCCTTCCGCGACGCGGCTGAGCGTCGGGAAGCTGGGATGGGACGCATCGGCGGGAATGTCCGCGACAAAGTTCCCCACGCCGGCGCGGCGGTCGGCGCCGCGGTAGGGGGCCATGAAGGCGCTGCGGACGTCAGCGGCGAGCGGCGGGTGGGCCAGGGAATGCGTCACGCGCAGGAAGGTGTCCGACCTCGTCGTTCCCCAGCGGTGCACGGCAGGGTGCATGGCGAGCCGCAGCGCCGGCGGAACGTGGGAGCCGGAGGGCTGGTGGACGGCCGTGTTGGTCAGCACCACCCCGGCGAGCTGCTGCGGATGTGCCACGGCCCAGCCTAGGCTGATCACGCCGCCCCAGTCGTGGCCGACGGTGACGACCGGCCCGTCCAGTCCGAGCGCGGCGGTGAGGTCGCCCAGGTCGTTGATCCGGTCCTCCAAGCGCCGGAACGTGCCGGTGCGCTCGGAGAAGCCCATATCCAGCTGGTCCACCGCCACCACGCGCCACGGATGTCCGGGGTCGGATCCGGCGGCCAGCAGGGTCCGCCACAGGTAGGACCACGTCGGGTTGCCGTGCACGCACAGCAGTGTGCCGGCAGGAGTTAGGCCGCGGCGCGGCGAGCTGGGCGCCGTTGTCAAGCAGGTGCCAGCGGCGCACGGCGCCGGGCTCATCTGCGGCGGAGGTGGACGCCACATCGATTTCGCGCGACCATTCGGGGTCGACTCCGGGCCAGTCGGCGGTTACCAAACGATTTCCACCATGGCGGTGTTCAGACCGGAACCGACGCCCATGCACAGCACACGGTCCCCGGCTCGGAGGGTCTGCGCTTCGGCCGCGAGGGTCATTGGGAGCGAGGCCGGGCCAACGTTGCCCCAGTGCGGGAACGTGATCGGCACCTTGTCCGGGTCCAGGTCAATGGCGTCGATGATGGCCTGGGTGTAGGCAGTGCTCACCTGGTGCGTGACGTAGCGGTCCATCGAGGCCCAGTTCCACTCCGGCTGGGCCTCGTGCCAGGCGTCGACCACGAGCTGCAGGCCGCCGTCGAGCAGGCCCTTGGTGTCGGTGGACATGCCGTCGATGCCGCCCACGCACAGTTCATGGTGCTCCGTGCCGGCACGCATCACGCCGCCGAGGATCCGGTGCGCGCCTGGGTGCTGGTCCGCCGGGCCCAGGACGGCCGCTGCGGCTCCGGAGCCGAGGGTTAGTGTGGCGAACTCGCGGTTGAAGTCCTCGCGGGTCGTCTCGGGCCGCTGCAGCCGGGCCAGCGTGGCCTCCTGCGTTGCCTGGGAATCCTCGCCGTTGACGATCATCGCGTACTTGATCTGGCCGGAGTCGATCATGTTGGCCGCCAGCGTCATGCCGTTGACGAATCCGAGGCAGGCGTTGGCCAGATCGAAGTTCATGGCCGACGAAGGCAGGCTTAGTCCGTGGTGGATCTTCACCGCGACGGACGGTTCGAGATTGCGCCGCGTAACGGAGGTGTTGATCAGCAGGCCAATCTCGGACGCTTCGATGCCGGACTCGGCCAGGGCCTTTGCGCCCGCCTCGATGGCTGCGTCGTCGAACGATGTCCCGGGGGCCCACCAGCGCCGGTGCGTGATGCCGGCGACTCGTTCAAGCATCTTCGGGGGGACCCTCAGCCGCCGCAGGGTCAAAGCCAACCTGCGGTCGAAATCCATGGAACTGACGATCGTCGGAGGTTCGACGCTGCTCACCGAAAGTAAGGCGGTGTTGCTGTGCCGGAATGTTGCATTGCCTACCAAGTCCAGCCCCTGTTCATGTCCGTCCTGCGCTCCGGCAGTTGCCCGCACCTTCAAGTACGGGCCCAAGAGCTTAACTATGCCCGGTGCTCGTCAGTTCCTGCATATTCTGCGGCAAAAGCCGCGGCTTTGCACGGGTTCTGCGCGGACTTGTCGCAACACCGCAGTAGATTGGAAGTATCCGGGGCCGTCCCGAACACCCGTGTCCGTCGGAATCATGCTTTCGTCGAATAAGGGGCCCAGTCCGAGCAGGAGACCCGAAGCACCTTGCATCTGAAGAGTCTGACCGTCCGGGGATTCAAGTCGTTCGCCTCAGCGACGACCTTTGAATTCGAACCGGGCGTCACCGCCGTGGTGGGCCCCAACGGTTCGGGCAAATCCAACGTCGTGGACGCGCTGGCCTGGGTCATGGGCGAGCAGGGAGCCAAAACCCTCCGCGGCGGCAAGATGGAGGACGTCATCTTCGCGGGCACCTCGGGCCGGCCGCCCCTGGGCCGGGCCCATGTCTCGCTGACCATCGACAACAGCGACGGTGCCCTCCCGATCGAATACAGCGAGGTGACGATCTCGCGCACCCTGTTCCGGACCGGCGGCTCGGAATACGCCATCAATGGCGCAGGCTGCCGGCTCCTCGATATCCAGGAGCTGCTCTCCGACTCGGGCCTCGGCCGCGAAATGCACGTGATTGTCGGCCAGGGCCAGCTGGACAAGGTCCTGCACGCCACCCCCGAGGACCGGCGCGGCTTCATCGAAGAGGCTGCCGGCATCCTCAAACACCGCCGTCGCAAGGAAAAGACGGTCCGCAAACTCGAGGCCATGCAGGCCAACCTGTCCCGGCTCAGCGACCTCACCGGCGAAATCCGGCGGCAACTGACCCCACTGGGCAAGCAGGCTGAAGTGGCCCGGCGCGCCCAAAGTGTCCAGTTCGAAGTCCGCGACGCCCGCTCACGCCTCTTGGCCGACGACCTCGTCCAGCTGCAGTCCGCGCTGGCGCAGGACGTCGCGGATGAGACGGCGCTCAAGGCACGCCGCGGCGTCGTCGAACGCGACCTCGAGGCCGGCCGGCAGCGCCAGGCGGTCCTCGAACGGCTCGCAGCCGAGGCCACGCCAACGCTGAACGCCGCGCGGGAGAACTGGTACTCACTCTCCGCCGGGCGCGAACGGCTCCGCTCGCTCGGCTCGCTCGCCGAGGAGCGCCGCAGGCTGCTCGGCGCCGCGGACGTGGTTCCGGACACCGGCCGGGATCCGGACCAGCTGGAGCAACAGGCCGCCCGCGTCCGCGACGAGCAGGCCGGGCTGGAACGGCAGATCCTGGACCGGACGGACGCCCTGGACGCCGCAACAGCCGCCAAACACGACGCCGAACAGGCCGCCGCCGCCGAGGACAAGCGGCTCGCGGCCCTGCTCCGGGCCGCCGCGGACCGGCGCGAAGGGCTGGCAAAGCTCGCCGGGCAGGTCGGCGCGGCACGATCCCGCGTCGAGTCGGCCCAGTCCGAGCTCGGACGCCTCCGCGAATCGCAAAAGGCGGGCGAGGAGCGCCGCCGGCACGCGCACAGTGAGTTCACGGCCCTGGAAACACAGGTGGCCGGCGTCGAGGACGGCGAGGAATCCCTCGACGCAGATTACGAGGCCGCGAGCACGGACCTGGAAACGGTCATCGCCGAAATTGACGCCCTGAAGGCGGCCGAGCGCGAGGGCGAGCGGGAACGCGGCGCCCTCGTGGCACGCCGCGATGCCCTGCAGCTCGGCCTGAACCGCAAAGACGGCTCCGGACACGTGCTCGGCGCGGCCGCCGGGGACCTGGCCTCCGGGGTCCTGGGATCCCTGGCATCCATGATCACCGTGGAGGCCGGATTCGAGGCCGCCGTCGCCGCCGCACTCGGCAGCGCGTCCGACGCCGTGGTGGTCCGGGACCAGAAGACGGCCGCCGCCGCTGTGCGCCTGCTGCGCGAGGACGACGCCGGCCGCGCCGCGCTGCTGCTCACCGACGTCCCGGCCGGGCCCTCGCCGCTGTTCGCCGATGCTTTGAGGGGCGGGAGCCCGCTTCCCGCGGGCGCGCGCTGGGCTGTGGATCTGGTGGAGATGGCGGAGCTGGCTTCGGCTGCGGGTCCGGACACCGCCGGCCTGCCGCTGCCGGCCCTGCTGGCGGGCGTCGCCGTCGTCGAGGATCTGGATGCGGCGGCGGAGCTGATTGCCGCGCGCCCCGAGCTGACCGCAGTGACCCGGGCCGGAGACGTCTTTACCGCGCTGACCGTGACCGGCGGTTCCGCGTCGGCGCCGTCGCTGCTGGAAGTCCAGGCCGCCGTCGACGACGCCGCCGCGAAGCTGGCCGCCGTCACCGCCGGGCTCGAACGCAACCGCTTCGCCCTCGCCACCGCCCGGGCCCGGCGTGCCGAAGCCCAGGACCGTGCGGACGCGGCCCTTGCGAAACTCCACGATTCCGACGCGAAACTCGCGGCCGTCGCCGAACGCCTGGGCCATCTGAACGCGGTCCTGCGCAGCGCCGTCGGGGAAAGTGAGCGCCTGGCCGCGTCCCTGGCCAGGGCCGAGGCCCAGATTGTCACCGAGCAAGATGCCCTGGAAGCGGTGGCGGCACGGCTCGCCGCGGCCACCGAAGCCCCCGCGGAGCAGGAACCCTCCCCGGAGCACCGCGACGCCCTGGCCTTGGCCGCCTCGCTCGCCCGCACAGCCGAGATGGAGGCCAGGCTCGCCCTGCGCAGCGCCGAGGAACAGCTCACGGCCACCCGCAACCGGGCGGCCTCGCTGGAACGGGCCGCCGTCACCGAACGCCGCGCCCGCGAGGAAGCCGCGGAAAGGGCCCGCCGCCGCCGGCTCCAGGCCCGGCGGGCCGCTTCCGTCGCCGTCGCCGTGCAGCAGATCACCGGATTCATCGACGTGTCCGTGGAGCTGGCCCGCCGGGAGCGGGACAGCGCCGAGGAACGCAGGGACGAGATGGACCGTGAACTTGCCGGGGTCCGCAGCGGCAACGACGCCCTGGCCCGCGAACTGGCCGAGCTCACCGACTCCGTGCACCGAGACGAGCTCGCCCGCACGCAGCAGCGGCTGCGGATCGAGGCCCTGGAACTGAAGAGCGTGGAGGAGCTCGGGCTGACCGCCGAGCAGCTTGTGGCCGACTACGGCCCGGACCGACCCGTCCCGGTGCCGGCCGATGACTCGGCGGACAAATGGGCCGCCCTGCGCGCCCCGGTGGACGAGGACGGCCACGAGATTTCCGAGGGCAAGCCCTTCGACCGGGCGGAACAGGAAAAACGGCTCAAACGCGCCGAACGCGACCTCGCGGCCCTCGGCAAGGTCAACCCGCTGGCGCTTGAAGAGTTCGCCGCACTCGAGGAGCGCCACCAGTTCCTCAGCACCCAGCTCGAAGACCTGAAGTCCAGCCGCAAGGACCTGCTCGACATCATCAAGGAAGTCGATGACCGCGTCCAGAAGGTCTTCGCCGAGGCATTCGAAGACACCTCCCGGCAGTTCGTCCGCGTCTTCGCCCGGCTGTTCCCCGGCGGCGAGGGCCGGCTGGTCCTGACCGACCCCTCCGACATGCTCACCACCGGCATCGAAGTGGAAGCCCGCCCGGCCGGTAAGAAAATCAAGCGGCTCTCGCTGCTCTCCGGTGGCGAACGCTCCCTGACCGCGGTGGCGCTGCTGGTGGCCATCTTCAAGGCACGGCCCTCGCCCTTCTACGTCATGGACGAGGTCGAGGCCGCGCTCGATGACACCAACCTGGGCCGGCTCATCACCATCTTCGAAGAGCTCCGCGAATCCAGCCAGCTGATCGTCATCACACACCAGAAGCGCACCATGGAAGTCGCCGACGCCCTCTACGGCGTCACAATGCGCGGCGACGGCGTCTCCACGGTGATCAGCCAGCGCCTCAGTGTGGAGATCTAGTCAGCGCGCAGGTCCAGGCAGAGCGAATACGCTGGCCACGGCCCATTTGGGGTTTGTGAGAAGCTAGGGGAGTGAACGACATCCTCCCCATTATTCTGCCCATTCTCGCTGTCCTGGTGGTCATCGGGGTGCTGATCCCGGTGCTCATGAAGACCCGGAAGAGCGCCAAGACCTATTCCGGAACGCGTGACGCAAACGACCCCGTGCAGGCCCCGGGAGCCGGAACCCTTGTGGAGGACCGCCCGGCGTCGGCGCCGGCGCCGGAACGGAAGGCGCCGGACGGCGTCGAGGTCGAAGGGCCAACGGTCGAGGTGCCGGACGACGCAGCCGGCCTGGAAACCGTGCCGGTGGAAACCCCGCTGCCGGTGGCCGGACGCCTGATCCGGCTGCGCGAGCGGCTGGTCAAGTCCAACAACATCCTGGGCAAGGGACTCCTGGCCCTGCTCTCGGCGGACAAGATCGATGAAAACGTCTGGGACGAGGTGGAGGAAACCCTCCTGCTGGCCGATCTCGGCACCGAACCGACGATGCAGCTCGTGGACGCACTCCGCGAACGCGTCAAGGTGATCGGCACCCGGTCCCCTGAGCACGTCAAGGCCCTGTTGCGCGAGGAACTCATCAAGCTCGTGGACCCCACCATGGACCGGAGCCTGAATGTCGAGCGCCACGCCGACAAGCCCGCCGTCGTGCTGGTGGTCGGCGTCAACGGCGTCGGCAAGACCACCACCGTGGGCAAGCTCGCCCGCGTACTCGTGGCCGAGGACAAGGACGTGCTGCTGGGCGCCGCCGACACCTTCCGCGCCGCCGCCTCCGAGCAGCTGGCCACATGGGGCCAGCGCGTCGGGGTCCCCACCGTCAAGTCCGACGTCCACGGCGCGGACCCGGCCTCGGTCGCCTACGAAGCGGTCCAGGCCGGCATCGACCAGGAAGTCGACGTCGTCATGATCGACACCGCGGGGCGCCTGCAGAACAAGGTGGGCCTGATGGACGAGCTCAGCAAGGTCAAGCGGGTCATCGAAAAGCTTGCCGAGGTGGACGAGGTGCTGCTGGTCCTGGACGCCACCACCGGCCAGAACGGACTCAACCAGGCCCGGGTGTTCTCCGAGGTCGTGAACATCACCGGGATCGTCCTGACCAAGCTGGACGGAACCGCCAAGGGTGGAATCGTCGTCGCCATCCAGAAATCCCTCGGAGTCCCGGTCAAGCTGATCGGCCTGGGCGAAGGCGCCGACGACCTCGCGCCGTTCGACGCCGAGGCCTTCGTGGACGCGCTGCTGAACTAGCACGCACCGCAACAAAGAGTGCCCCGGTCCTGTCTGGACCGGGGCACTCTTTGTTGCCTTGAAGCGGCTGGTACTTGAAGGGCTAGTACTTGAAGTTCAGGACCGTCACTGTTCCGGCGGTCAGCTTGAACTGCTGCGTCTGGGACTTGTATGCGAACCCGGGCACCGTGGCGCGCTTGGCGACGGGCTTGGGCTCGGTCTTGGCGCCATCGATGACGGTCTGGTCCTCGGCTCCGTAGCTGGGGCCGCTGAGCTGGGTCATGGTCCCGGTCACCGGCTTCCCCGGCAGGTTCAGGGTGACGTCGGTCTGCGCGGCCTTTTCGGGGTCGTTTTCGTTGACGATCACCACACTGGTGCTGCCGTCAGCGTTCTGCAGCGCGTAGCTGAACGCCAGGCCGCCTCCGGAGCTGTTCAGTTTCATGAACTTGCCGGCCTCGAGCTCGGCCACCATGGAGATACCGAAGAAGTTCGCCCGGCCGGACATGTTGCCGTTGCCGAACGGGTAGGCGCCGGCGCTGCAGATCGCGGACAGGGGCGGGCCGCCCTTGCACGTGAGCAGGGAGCTGTGGAAGCCGATCCGGGTAATGCCCAGCTGGGCGGCATTGAGGGAATAGTCAGCCGCCCACAGGGCCGAGGCGTGGGTGCGGGAGGTCTCGTTCGAGCCCGGGCAGGCCGCGATGCCGGTTTCCGGGAGCCAGGTCTCCAGGCCCGCGGCCTGGCCGACCTTGATGGCCGCCTGCTGGTAATCGGCGGCACGGTCGTGCATCAACTGGCTCATCAGGTTGGCCATGGTGGGTGAGCCCTTGGGGTCACTGCCGTCACAGCTGTAGAGCGGGTAGTTGTGGAACGTCAGGATCTTCTTCTGCGGGATGTCCGCATCGATGAACGGCTGCCACCACTTCTGGTCATAGGCGCCCGGGCCGGAGATGGGCACGTTGGGGGCCACGGCATAGATTGCGTTGGCGTAGTCCTTCAGTTCCCGGACGTACTGCTCCAGGCTGTAACCGCTGCCGGTCTTGACGTCGTTGAAGACGAAGCCGTTGGGCTCGTTGCCCACGGTGATGCTGAGGAGCCGGTCACCGAAGATCTCCGAGGCGTGCTTGACCATGTCCGCGGCCCGGGCCGGGTCGTAGTGGCCCAGGTCCACTGTGAGGCTGACCTTGGCATCCCCGGCCTCGAGCAGGGTCTTCAGCCGGGCCAGGTCCGCCGGACCCACGGCCTTGACCGGGTGCGTCTTGTTCCCCTTGTAACCGGCAGGGACAGCCTCGCCGGTGGAGGTCCACAAGAAGCGGCGGTCCACGGCGTTGCCGCCAAAGCGCAGGACCGGCTGGTCGATCTCCTTGAGGAGCTTGACCATCGACGCGTTGTCGCTGCTGAGATCCGGGTCGGCCAGGTCCGTGGCCTCCAGGGAGATTCCCGTCAGGCCCTTGTTCAGGGAGGTGCCCACGAGGTCGTTGGAGACGTCGACCTTGAGGGGCTCAACCTTTTCCAGCGGCGACCCGGCCGGCGGACCCGGCTGCGCGTAATAGGTGACCGGGGGGCCCACCTCGGCAGGGGCTGACGCCGGTGCGGACTGCGCCGGCGAGGAAGCGGCCGGCGGGGCCGGCGTCGGGTTGCCGAGGGCGATCGGAACGAGTACCGCCGTGGCGGCGACGACGGCGACGATTCCGGCGCCGGCGATCAGCCGTGCGCGCTTCCTCTTTTCCGCGCTTTTTCCCGTTTTCGGGGGATTGGCAGGGTCGGGGCTATCGGCTTTTCCTGGGGAAGAGTCGAATCTGGCCATGGGGGATTACCTCCGGAAGATTGTGGCACGTGCCCCCAGCTTAGCCAAGGGCGGCAGCCGCCGCTGACCGGTAAGCCCTGAACACGGCTCCGGACAGGGCCCTGAACAGCGTCCCGGACACTGCTCAGTGCGCGGCGGGCCGGTGGCGGCAACGCCGCAGGTCAGGCGCGGTCCGCGGCCGGCCGGCGGAACGTTTCGCGGGCCGGCAACCACACGGCGGCGGCAACCAACAGCATGCCGCCCGTGACCCCGAACGCCCAGCCGTAGCCCAGGCGGTCCGCCAGCAGCCCGGCCACCACGGGTCCGACAATCGCGCCGCTGTCCGAGGCCATCTGGAAGACGGCCAGGACGCGGCCGCCGGAGCGATCGTTGCCGATCACGTCGGCGATGGCGGCCTGCTGGGCCGGGCCCAGCAGGCCGGAGCCGATCCCGGCGCAAGCGGAGGCGAGCAGGAACCAGGGCAGCTGGTGGGTGAACCCGACGGCCGCCGTGGCGGTGCCGGTGACCAGCAGCCCGGCCAGCAGCAGCGGCTTGCGGCCGAGGCTGTCCGCGAGCCGGCCGGAGAACGTCAGGGCGACCGCGTTGCCGCCCGCAAACACGGCCAGGGCCCAGCCAGCCGATTCCGGACCCGCGCCGAGCGCCGCGACGGCGAAGAGCGGCACCGTGGCCATCCGCACCCCGAAGGTGGCCCAGCCGTTGGCAAAGCTCGAAAACAGGCCGGCCCGGTAGGCGCTGTCCCGCAGCGCGTCCTTCAGTTCCATCGCCGGGGCTGTGGCGCCGGGTTGCCGCGAGGCGGCCGGGACATGGCTGAGCTGGGTCTGCACGACGAGGGCCGCCAGCACCAGGGCCGCCGCGTAGGCCAGGAACGGCACGCGCAGGCCGAAGTTGGCCAGCAGCCCGCCGACGATCGGGCCGCAGACGTTGCCGATCAGGAAGGCCGAGGCATAGGCCCCGGAGACCCGGCCGCGGCTTTCCGGCGGCGCGAGCCGGACCACGAGCGCCATGGACGCCACGGTAAACATCACCGAACCTGCCCCGCCCAGGCCGCGGAAGACCAGCAACTGCCAGTAGTCCTGGGCGAAGGCGCAGGCCGCCGTCGACGCCGCCACAATCAGCAGCCCGGCCACGTAGACGGGCCGTTCGCCCAGCTTCACGATCAGGGCGCCGCCGGCCGGGGCGAAGACGAGCCGCATGAACGCGAAGATGCTCACGATCACGGCCGCCGCCGTCGCGCCGACGTCGAACGTGGTGGCGAACTGGGGCAGAACTGGTGCCACGAGGCCGAAACCGATCGCGATCAGGAAGGCCGCCACCAGCATCACCTTGATGTCCCGCGGCAGCCGGGAACGCCCCGGGGCCCGGGAGGGCACCTTGGCTCCGGCTTCGCCGGCGGGGCGGGAGGTGTTGCTCATAATGCGTTCATCCTTGGGCAGATGCGGACCGCCTGGCGGCGGGTCCTGCAAGCACGCGAGATTAAGCCTATGAAACATAACCGTAACAAGTGTGAGACGCACCATTTACGTCCGGGAGGTTCTTGTAACAACCCGGACATGTAAATCCTCCGCCAGCGAAACACAGCCCCGCGAAACTCGTTGTAGAACGCAAATAATGCGTTGGGACCGGCGGACTACTCCGCACCTAATAGCAAGCAAGAGAGGACGTAGACCATGGAACTCACCGCAGGTCTCGTTTGGCTCCTGGTCGCCGCGGCACTCGTGCTGTTCATGACCCCGGGCCTGGCATTCTTCTACGGCGGCATGACCCGCGCCAAGTCGGCATTGAACATGATGATGATGAGCTTCGTCGCCATTGGAACCGTCAGCATCATGTGGGTCCTGTGGGGCGCCTCGATGGCTACGAGCAACGAAGACAACTTCTTCCAGATCTTCGCCAACCCGTTCAGCCACTTCGGCCTGCACGGCTTCACCGAACCGGCCGATCTGCTCAAGGTCGGCTACGCGGCCACCTTCGCCATCATCACGGTGGCCCTGATCTCCGGCGCGGTCGCCGACCGCGCCAAGTTCTCCGCCTGGGTGGTCTTCACCCCCATCTGGGCGACCCTCGTCTACGCGCCGCTGGCCTTCATGGTCTGGGGCGGCGGGCTCTTCTCCGCTAGTGGCTGGTTCGGCCAGACGTTCGCGCCGGTCATCGACTTCGCCGGCGGCACCGTGGTCCACATCAACGCCGGCGTCGCGGGCCTCATCCTGGTCCTGATCATCGGTAACCGCAAGGGCTTCGGCAAGGACCCGAACCACCGCCCGCACAACATTCCGTTCGTCATGCTCGGCGCCGCAATCCTGTGGTTCGGCTGGTTCGGCTTCAACGCCGGTGCCGCTGCCACTGTGGAGCAGGCCGGTCTGATCTGGATCAACACCCTGGCCGCCCCGGCCGCCGCCATGCTCGGCTGGCTCGCCGTGGAACGCTTCCGCGACGGTCACCCGACTTCCCTCGGTGCCGCCTCCGGCGTCGTAGCAGGCCTCGTCGCCATCACCCCGGCCTGCGCCAACGTCTCCCCGCTGGGTGCGATCGCCCTCGGCGTCGTTGCCGGTGTGGCCTCCGCGCTCGCCGTCGGCCTGAAGTTCAAGTTCGGCTACGACGACTCGCTCGACGTCGTCGGCGTCCACCTCGTCTCCGGTGTCGTCGGCACCGTGGCGATCGGCTTCCTGGCCACCCCGACCCAGGGCACCGCGGGCCTGTTCTACGGCGGCGGCACCACGCAGCTGGTCGCCCAGATCCTCGCGGCTCTGATGGCCATCGTCTTCACCGCCGTGATGACGTTCATCATCGCCTTCCCGATCCACAAGCTCATGGGCTTCCGGGTCTCCCAGGAACAGGAAGTCGTCGGCGTGGACCTGAGTCTGCACGCCGAGACCGCCTACGAGTTCGGCGTCGGCGGGCACGGCGGCAGCTTCCAGCCGCTGCACGAACTGATCACCGGCAAGCCGCAGGACGGCGAGCAGCAGGCGGAAAACGAAGTCTCCGAAGCGTCGGTGGACGTCACGTCCAACGGCAAGAAGAACGCAACGGGTAAGGAAAGTGTGGGGGCATGAAACTGATCACGGCAATCGTCCGTCCGGAAAAGCTTGAGGCTATTCGCGAAGGCCTGGAAGCCTACGGCGTGCAGGGCCTCACGGTCAGCGCAGCCAGCGGCTACGGCCGGCAGCGCGGCTACACCGAGGTGTACCGCGGGGCAGAGTACAACGTGGACCTCCTGCCAAAGATCCGGGTAGAAGTCCTGGCCACCGACGAACAGGCGGACGACATCCTGGATGTCATCATCGCCAGTTCGAACACCGGCCGGGCCGGCGACGGCAAGGTCTGGACGATGGATGTGTTCGAGGCTGTCAGGGTCCGCACCGGAGAGCGTGGTTCGGCAGCGATCTAGCTGCTCCCGCTCCGCCCCGGAACACGGCGCTGACAACGTGGCGCTGACACAGCGGGCCGGATGCCTAAAAGGCATCCGGCCCGCTTTGTCGTTCCCGCCGCTACATGCTGCGCCGTTCTTGGCCCGCTGCTACGCCGAAGCTACGCCGGCCAGCCCTCCGGGCCCGGGGTTCCGGCCGGATATTCCTCCAGCGGGACATGTCCGGCGGTCCAGGACTTCAGCACCGGCGCCAGGATCCGCCAGCAGTCCTCGGCGGTGTCTGCCCGCACCGAGAGCAGCGGATCGCCGGTCAGGACGCCCTCCAGCACTTCGCCGTAGGGCAGGAGCTCGGAGGCGCTCAGCTCGGCCTGCAACGTGGCCCGGTCCAGGCTCAGGACATCGCCGGGGCCGTTCACGTCGACGTCGAACTGCAGCGTGTCCGGGCCAAAACCGATCCGCAGCTGGTTGGGGGCGTCCACGCCGGTGAACCCCTTCGGCAGGTGCGGCACCGGCCGGAAGGTCACCACCGCCTCCTTGCGCTTCTTGCCCAGCGCCTTGCCCGAGCGCAGGATGAAGGGCACGCCCTGCCAGCGCCAGTTGTCGATCTCCACCTGCACCTCGGCGAGGGTCTCAGTGCCTCTGGACGCGTCCACGCCCTCCTCCCGGGCATAGTCCGGAATTTTCCGGCTGTTGATCGAACCGGCGGTGTACCGTGCCCGGCGGGTGTTTTGGCGGTACGGGGCCTTGATGCTGCTGGCCCGCAGCACGGTGGCCACAGCATCGCGGAGGTCGCGTTCGTCCACGGACGCCGGCGGCTCGATTGCCATGAGGGCCATGATCTGAAGCAGATGGCTCTGGATCATGTCGCGGAGGGCGCCGGCGCCGTCGTAGTAGCGGGCGCGGCCCTCGAGGGCAAGGTCCTCGTCGAAAATGATCTCGACCTTTTCGATGCTCTGCCGGTTCCACACCGGCTCCAGGAACGTGTTCGCGAAGCGCAGGCCAAGGATGTTCAGGACGGTTGCCTTGCCGAGGAAGTGGTCCACCCGGTGGATGTGGTCCTCCGGGACCAGCGC
The DNA here is from genome assembly GCA_963722145.1 of uncultured Actinomycetota bacterium. Taxonomy (GTDB): domain Bacteria; phylum Actinomycetota; class Actinomycetes; order Actinomycetales; family Micrococcaceae; genus Arthrobacter. Next base: position 563,398 of record CAVRLW010000022.1, read on the forward strand.
GGCCAGTGTCTTGTTCAGGTGCTGTGCGGACTGCTCGTCCGAGCCGAACGGCTTCTCCATGACCAGCCGGGTGCCGGCGGGCACCTCCTCCGGGGCCAGCGCCTCGCACGCGAGCTGGCTGACGCGCGGCGGGAGGGCGAAGTAGACGGCCACGGGGCCCTCCAGTTGCGCCAGCAGCCCGGCGAGCTGGCCTTGGGCCGTGACATCGAGCTGGTGGTAGGTGCTTTCCTCGCGGACCCGCTTGAGCTCCCGCGTGCCGTGGTCATCGGCCCGCGAGTTCTCGTCCGCGAAGGACTCCTCGATCCGGCCCAGCCACTGCTCCGGCGTCCAGGGGTCCGATCCCGCTCCGGCCAGGGCGAGGCCGTCGGCGCGGCCGCGGGCCACCAGACGGGCCAGACCTGGCAGCAGGAGCCTGCCGGTGAGATCGCCGGAAGCGCCCAGGATGAGCAGGGTTTTTACAGTTGTTTGGCTGGTCACCTAAGTCAGCATGCCATCTTGAAGGCGCATCTTGGTACCCTAGATAGTCGAGTCCTGTTGTCGAGGCGGTTCGTTCAGGCGAACACCAGTCGCGACGCTGGCGTGCCGCACCGGCCGCCACCTGTAGATCCACTGAAAGAAGTGCACGGCGCGTGTTCAATTCACTCTCTGACCGGTTGACAGCAACCTTCAAGAATCTGCGTGGCAAAGGCCGCCTGACCGAGGCGGACGTTGACGCCACAGTCCGCGAGATCCGGCGTGCCCTCCTGGACGCCGATGTCGCCGTGCCCGTGGTCCGGGAGTTCACCGGCCGCGTGCGCGAGCGCGCCCTCGGCGCCGAGGTCTCCGGCGCGCTGAACCCGAGCCAGCAGATCGTGAAGATCGTCAACGAGGAGCTCGTGGAGATCCTCGGCGGCGAGACCCGCCGGATCCGCCTCGCCAAGACCGGCCCCACCATCATCATGCTGGCCGGCCTCCAGGGCGCCGGCAAGACCACCCTGGCCGGCAAGCTCGCCAAGTGGCTCAAGTCCCAGGGCCACAGCCCCATGCTGGTGGCCTGTGACCTGCAGCGCCCCAACGCAGTCACCCAGCTGCAGGTGGTCGGCCAGCGCGCCGGCGTACCCGTGTTCGCCCCGCACCCGGGTGCCACGTCCACCGAGCTGGACCACCCTGCCGGCGACCCCGTCGCCGTCGCCCGTGACGGCGTCGAGGAAGCCAAGCGCACCCTCCACGACGTCGTGATCGTGGACACGGCCGGCCGCCTCGGCGTCGACGCCGAGATGATGGAGCAGGCGCGCCAGATCCGCCGCGCGATCGTCCCGAACGAAGTCCTGTTCGTGATCGACTCCATGATCGGCCAGGACGCCGTCAACACGGCCCTGGCCTTCGATGAGGGCGTCAACTTCTCCGGCATCGTGCTGTCCAAGCTCGACGGCGACGCCCGCGGCGGTGCCGCGCTCTCCGTGGCGTCGGTGACCGGCAAGCCGGTCATGTTCGCGTCCACCGGCGAAGGCGTGGACGACTTCGAGCTCTTCCACCCGGACCGCATGGCCTCGCGCATCCTGGACATGGGTGACGTCCTCACCCTGATCGAGCAGGCCGAGAAGTCCTGGGACAAGGATGAAGCCGCCCGGATGGCGAAGAAGTTCGCCGACCAGGAAGACTTCACCCTGGATGACTTCCTCGCCCAGATGCAGCAGATCCGCAACATGGGCTCCATGAAGAAAATGCTGATGATGATGCCGGGTGCGCAGAACATCCGCCAGCAACTGGAGCAGTTCGACGAGCGCGAGATCGACCGCGTCGAGGCCATTGTCCGGTCGATGACCCCGCACGAGCGCGTGGCTCCGAAGATCATCAACGGCTCCCGCCGGGCCCGCATTGCCCGCGGTTCCGGCGTGCACGTCTCCGAGGTCAACGGACTGCTGGAGCGCTTTGCCCAGGCCCAGAAGATGATGAAGAAGATGGCCGCCGGCGGCGGGATGCCCGGAATGCCGGGGATGCCCGGCATGGGCGGCGGGGGCGGCGCCCGGAAGGGAGCCAAGGCCGCGCCCAAGAAGAAGGCACGCTCCGGCAACCCGGCCAAGGCTGCGCAGGAGCTTCGCGACGCCGAGGCCCGGCGTGCCGCCGGCCCCAAGGCCCTGCCCACCGGAGCGTCGTTCGGCCAGCAGGGCGGCGACTTCGATCCGTCCCAGCTGAACCTGCCCAAGGGCTTCGACAAGTTCCTCGGCGGCAGCAAGTAGCCGCAACTGCTGACAGCCGTCGGCACTGTGTCGCCGGCGGCATCAGCACTCAAGTGCCATAGGGTTAGACAATGTTCAAGCAGCGCGTAGTCTTCGTCCACGGGGATGGCAGCTTCGGTGCCGCCGCGTGGCCAAAGCAGCACGGAATGGCGCTGGACTACGACGCCCTGTTCCTGCGGCGGCACGGGTTTGACGCCGTCGCCGAACCGCTCGAATCCAACTTCGCCGCCGACGCCGCTATCGTGCTCGCGTCGCTGGCAGACGACGGCCGCGGCGAGGCCGGCGGCCATGTGGTGGCCCATTCGCAGGGCGCCATCGCCGCGATGATGGCCGCCGTTGAGCGGCCGGACCTCGTCCAGTCACTGACCCTGGTGGAACCGGCCTGCCTGTCCCTGACCGCGGAGCTCCCGGCCACCGCCGCGCACCGGGCCCTCATGCAGCCGCTGTTCGACGTCCGGCACAACCTCAGCGACGACGACTTCCAGCGGGAGTTCATCCGCCGCGCGTTCTCGGCGGACGCCCCCGGGGCCACGACCCCGGAAGCCCTCCGGGCGGCGCGCCGGCTCCGCCTGCAGGCGCCGCCGTGGGAAGCCCCGCTGCAGATCGTGCCGGGCGTGCCGACTCTGGTCCTGACCGGCGGCTGGGAACCGCTCTATGAGGAAATCGCCGGTTACCTGCGCGAGACCGGTGCCCTGCACCGCACGGCGCCGGGCGGGCACCGGCCCCAGGATTCAACCGACGGGGACCGGGCCATCCGCTCGTACATCGCCGAGGTCAGCCGGCGCCAGCACGCCCGGGCGTCCTAGGAGGCTGAGGGGCCTCCCACGGAAGGCTCCGGCAAGTAGACCTTGCCGCCCGAGGCGAGGAACTCGTTGCTCTTCGCCTGCATTCCGGCCGCCATCTGCGCCAGGGCCGCCTGCGACTCGGCTGAACCGTATTCGTCCCGGATGTCCTGGCTGATCCGCATGGAGCAGAACTTGGGCCCGCACATCGAGCAGAAGTGCGCCGTCTTGGCCGGCTCCGCCGGAAGCGTCTCATCGTGGAAGGCCTCGGCCGTCACCGGGTCCAGGGACAGCGCGAACTGGTCCCGCCAGCGGAATTCAAACCTCGCCTTGGACAGGGCGTCGTCGCGTTCGTGGGCGCCGGGGTGGCCCTTGGCGAGGTCGGCGGCATGCGCCGCGATCTTGTAGGTGATCACGCCTGTCTTCACGTCGTCCTTGTTCGGCAGCCCGAGGTGCTCCTTGGGCGTGACGTAGCAGAGCATGGCGGTCCCGTAGCGGGCAATCTCCGTGGCCCCGATCGCCGAGGTGATGTGGTCATACCCGGGTGCGATGTCGGTGACCAGCGGCCCGAGCGTATAGAACGGGGCGCCCTTGCAGAGTTCCTGCTGGCGCTCCACGTTTTCCCGGACCAGGTGGAAGGGAACATGCCCGGGGCCCTCCACCATGACCTGCACATCGAACTCCCAGGCCCGCTGCGTGAGCTCGGCCAGGGTGTCCAGTTCGGCGAACTGCGCCGCGTCGTTGGCATCGGCCGTCGCGCCGGGCCGCAGCCCGTCACCCAGGGAGAAGGCGACGTCGTACTTCGCGAAGATCTCGCACAGCTCGTCGAAGTGGGTGTACAGGAAATTCTCCTGGTGGTGCGCCAGGCACCAGCCGGCCATGATCGAGCCGCCGCGGGACACGATGCCGGTGACCCGGTTGGCCGTCAGGGGCACATAGCGCAGCAGCACCCCGGCGTGGATGGTCATGTAGTCCACGCCCTGCTCGCACTGTTCGATCACGGTGTCCCGGAAGATCTCCCAGGTCAGGGCGTTCGCCTCGCCGTTGACCTTCTCCAGCGCCTGGTAGATCGGGACCGTGCCGATGGGGACGGGGGAGTTGCGGATGAGCCATTCGCGCGTGGTGTGGATGTCGTCCCCGGTGGAAAGGTCCATGACGGTGTCCGCGCCCCACTGCGTGGCCCACTGGAGTTTGTCGACTTCCTCGGCGATGGAGCTGGTCACGGCGGAGTTGCCGATATTGGCGTTGATTTTGACCAGGAACGCCTTGCCGATGATCATCGGCTCGGATTCGGGGTGGTTGACGTTGTTGGGAATGATCGCCCGGCCCGCGGCCACCTCGCTGCGGACCAGCTCGACGTCGCAGTTCTCGCGCAGCGCGACGAACCGCATTTCCTGGGTGATGACACCGTCCCGGGCGTAGCGCATCTGCGTGACGGTCCTGCCCTCAACCGCGCGGCGCGGCACCGGCCGTCCGCCCCGCCACTCGGCCGACGCCGCACCCCGGCGCACCGCGGACTTGCCGTCATCGAGCAGCTCCCGTTCCCGGCCGGCGTAGGTTTCGGTGTCCGCCCTGGCCTCAATCCAGGGCGCGCGGAACGGCTCCAGTCCGCGGACCGGATCGCTGCCGGGGCCAGCCGTGCGGTAGACCCGGAACGGAGGGTTCCCGACGCCGCCCGGTGAGGGTTCCAGGGCAATCTCGGTCACCGGGACGCGGATGCCATGGTCCGGATCCGTGGTGAAGGCCAGCGAGTGGGACTTCAGCGACTGCGTGGTGGCTGCAGACTTGATTTGGGCCGACTCATTTTGGACAGGGCTGTGCTGTGTCAATTGGGTATTCACGAAAATACTCACTTCCTTCGCCGGCATTACCCGGACAGGTTCAACGGTCGCAGGCTGCGTCAGCCCGATCTCAGCCCCTGCAGGGGGCACCCGTGTGGTCGTAGACGAAGCTACCACGCACCTGTTGACGGCTGTCGAGTATGACGCGGCCGGCGGAATTTCAGTGGGACTAGGCTTTAGGCCATGACCGGCATCATCGAGTTCAGCGGCCCCATCCTCACGGCGGCGGACCAGATACACCACGGGCTCTGGTCGGTGGAGGGCCGGTTGACCTTCCGCAGGCCGGCGGCCGCGCCGGAGCTCGTGCTCGACGGCTGGGTCATCCCCGGCCTTGTGGACGCACACTGCCACATCGGCCTTGGCCCGGGAGGGGACGTTTCCGAGGGCACCGCGGAATCCCAGGCCCTGGCGGACCGTGACGCCGGGACGCTGCTGGTCCGGGACGCCGGAGCTGTCCACGACACCCGCTGGCTCCAGCAGCGAGCGGACCTTCCCCGGATCCTCCGCTCCGGCCGGCACCTCGCCAGGACCCGGCGCTACCTGCCGGGCCTGGCCGTCGAGGTCGAGCCCGATGATCTCGTCGAGGCCGTGCGCAAACAGGCCCGCGCAGGCGACGGCTGGGTCAAGCTCGTGGGGGACTGGATCGACCGCGACGCCGGCGATCTCGCCGCCAGCTTTCCCGCCCGGACGGTCAAGGATGCCGTTCAGGCCGCCCACGATGAAGGGGCCCGCGTCACCGCACACTGCTTCGCCGAAGACACCCTGGATGACATGCTCGACGCCGGGATCGACTGCATCGAGCACGCCACCGGGCTGCTCCCGCGGCACCTGCCGCGCTTCCTCGAGCAGGGCGTCCCGATCGTGCCCACCCTGATCAACATCGCCACGTTCCCGGACATCGCCGCGCGGGCGGAGGCCAAGTTTCCCCGCTATGCCGCTCACATGCGCTCGCTGTGGGAGCGGCGGGCGGAACGGATCCTCGAAGCCCATGAGGCCGGGGTGGCCATCTATGCCGGCACCGACGCCGGCAGCGTGATCAGCCACGGCAGGATCGTGGACGAGATCCAGGCCCTGCACGCCGCCGGCCTGCCCGCCGCGGCCGCCCTCGACGCCGCGAGCTGGTCCGCGCGGACGTGGCTCGGCGCGGAGGGCATCTGTGAAGGGGCAAGCGCGGATGTCCTCGTCACCGCCGAGGATCCGCGGAGCAACCCGGCCACACTGCGCCGGCTCAAGCACATCGTGTTGCGCGGACTGCCGGTGAGCCGGGAACCCAGCCGTACATTAGGAATAAATTGAAGCTTCAAGTAATTTACTTCTATGCAGGGTCACCGAAAGCCGGTGGCGACAGAACCCACGGAGCGTTTCAATGACCGCAGAAGCCAGCACCCAGGACCTCCTTCCGGCCGAACTCACCATGGGCACTGTGATGCTCAAGGTCGGCAACATGAAGCTCATGACCGACTACTACCAGCGAGCCCTCGGCCTGGAGACCGTGGCAGAACAGGACGGCGGGCTCTACCTTGGGCGCCAGCAGAAGCCGCTGGTCCATCTGGCACCCGCCCCGGACCTGTCCCTTCCTTCCCGCGGCGAGGCCGGACTGTTCCATACCGCCCTCCTCTTCGAGGACCAGCACTCCCTGGCGGCCACCATTGCCAGCGCAGCCCAATACGAGCCCCAGTCCTTCAGTGGCAGCGCGGACCACCTCGTCAGCGAGGCGTTCTACTTCAACGACCCCGAAGGCAACGGCATCGAGCTGTACTGGGACCGGCCGCGGGAGGACTGGTCCTGGGAGGGCAAGAACGTCGTCATGGACAGCCTCGCCCTCCCGCCGCAGCGCTACCTGCAGCAATACCTGACCGAGGAGTCGGTGACCGGCCAGCGCCAGGCTGCTGCCGGCGTCGGGCACGTCCACCTGCAGGTCGGCGACGTCCAGTCGGCGCATGAGTTCTATGTCAGCACGCTCGGCTTCGAGAAGACCGCGGGCTGGCACGGCCAGGCGCTGTTCGTCTCGGCCGGCGGCTACCACCACCACATGGCCATGAACGTCTGGAACAGCCGCGGGGCGGGCCCCCGGCGGGACACGCTGGGCCTGGGTGAAGTCCTCATTGAAGTGCCGTCCGGTGACGACGTCGCAGCCCTGGCCGACCGGCTCAAGGTCACCGGCGTCGACTCGCACCACACCGGCGCCGAGCTGCGCTTCGAGGACCCGTGGCGCAACCGGATCCGCGTCGCAGTTCGCTAAGCCCCGTTCCCTACGCCGCCGTTCCCTAAGTCGCAGGGCGCTAAAGGCACGCTAGGCTGAAGCGACGCGCGAAAACAGCGGTCCGCGGACCGCCGAACCCTAAGGACTAGCTGCATGGGATTCACCGAACTCTTTGTGTCCACCCACGAAGAAGCCCTCAAGCGCGCCGGCGCACTCGAAGGCGGCGGCCCCGCCGCGCCGGGGGCCGTCCGCATCCCGGAGATCAGTGACTTCGAGGTGGAGCGGCTGGGAGACCTCGCCGGAGTGGCCGTGCACGCGCCGGGCGCGGACTATGAACTGGCCATGGTTGACGTGGCCAGCGACTCGCTGCTCGGCGTCCCCTCCGCGATGGTGCGGACGCTGGCGGAACTGCTCAGCTATGAAACCGAAGGGGAGGGCGACGTCCTCGAGGACGTCGCCGCCAACTGGGCCGCCGAGGAGGACATGCCCTTCGGCCCGGCCGAGGCGCTGGGCTATGTCCGCCGGATCGCCGAGCTCGCCGCCGGAGTCGATCCCGCCACCAGGTCTGGCCTCTACGTCTGGACGTCCTGACCGGCCCGGATCGCCGTGTCCAGGCCGCGCGCTGGTGTGCCGGGCCCGTGTCAAGTCGAAATCCTGCCGGTGATCTGGCACAATGAACAGGTACTCGATCTGCGTGGCCCCTCTCTCCGCGTCCGGATCTTGTCCTTTAGAACCCCCAAGTACGGCCCGCCCCACGGGTGCAGAACGCCGGGCTCGACCCCGTTTCAGAAACAGGAGTGACCACAAAAGTGGCCGTAAAGATTCGCCTTAAGCGCTTCGGTAAGATGCGCGCACCGTACTACCGCATCGTCGTCATGGACTCACGCTCCAAGCGTGATGGCCGTGCCATCGAAGAGATCGGCAAGTACCACCCGACCGAAGAGCCCTCGTACATCGAGGTCGACACGGACCGTGCCCAGTACTGGCTCGGCGTCGGCGCACAGCCGTCCGAGCAGGTTGCCGCGATCCTCAAGATCACCGGTGACTGGCAGAAGTTCAAGGGTCTCCCGGGCCAGGAGGGAACCTTGAAGACCAAGGCTCCCAAGGCTGCCTTCGTTACCCCGGAAAAGGGTTCCGTGATCATCCCGGAAGCCATCACCAAGAAGGCTAAGAAGGACGAAGCTGCCGAGGCTCCCGCCGACGCCGCCGAAGCAGAGACCACCGAGGCTGAGTAAATTGCTGGCAGAAGCGCTCGAACACCTGGTCCGCGGGATTGTTGACAGCCCCGAGGACGTCAAGGTCAGTGCGAAGAACAACCGCCGCGGGGAAACCCTCGAGGTGCGCGTTCATCAGGACGACCTCGGACGGGTGATCGGCCGGCAGGGCCGGACCGCACGCGCATTGCGCACTGTGGTTGCGGCGCTGGCGGACGGCGAGCCGGTCAGGGTCGACGTCGTCGACACGGACCGCCGCCGCTAACGCGTTCAGCACTACTTGTCTTAAGACCGGCCCCTTCACCAGATAATGGTGGAGGGGCCGGACTGTTTTTCCCTGCACAGATAATGGCGGAGGGGCCGGAGTGTCCCCCACAACTTTCACCAGCAACCCCAAAAACCGGAACAGAGGAACAGATGCAGCTCCAGGTGGCACGAATCGGCAAGCCCCACGGCATCCGCGGCGAAGTGACCGTCCAGGTGCTCACCGACGCGCCCGGCGATCGATTTGTCCCCGGCACGCAGTTCATGGTGGAACCCGCCTCGGCCGGGCCGCTGACCGTGTTAAGCGCCCGCTGGAACAAGGACATCCTGTTGCTGGCCTTCGATGAGATCGAGACCCGCAACGAAGCCGAGACCCTCCGCGGCGCGAAGCTGTTCATCGAAACCGAAGAAATCGGCGCCGACGACGACGATGAGGGCTGGTACGAGCACGAGCTCGTGGGCCTGGACGTCCGGGTGGGCTGCAGCGTGGTCGGCAAGGTCTCAGGACTGCACACGCTGCCCGTCCAGGACCTGCTGGTGGTCACCACGGACGACGGCAAGGAAGTCCTGATCCCGTTCGTCGAGCAGATTGTGCCCGAGGTCAACGTGGGTGAAAAGTACGTGCTCGTCACCCCGCCGCCCGGTCTGTTCGAGGTCAACACTGACGAGGCTACTGAAGAGCCAGAACCCTGAAGCGCAGGGAACCGCCGCCGAGGACCCCGAAGCGCAGGGCAACGCGTAGATGAGAATCGATGTCGTCAGCATCTTTCCGGAGTATCTGGCCCCGCTGGAGCTGTCTCTGATCGGCAAGGCCCGCCAGGACGGCCTGCTGAACCTGTGGTCCATGACCTGCGGGACTTCACCACCGACCGGCACCGGACAGTCGATGACACCCCCTACGGCGGCGGAGCCGGCATGGTGATGAAGCCGGAGCCGTGGGCGCAGGCCCTCACCGCCGTGGCCGCCGGGCAGGCGGAGCGTGCCGAGGACGCTGGCGCGCCCGACGCTTCCGATGCTGCCGGATCTGCCGGCAAACCGGTACTGATCGTTCCGTCGCCGGCGGGGGAGCGGTTCACCCAGGCCACCGCGCATGAACTGGCGGAGGAAGACCAGCTGGTGTTCGCCTGCGGACGCTACGAGGGCATCGATGAACGGGTCCTGGAATGGGCCGCGGACCACTTCACGGTGCGCCCGATGAGCCTGGGGGACTACGTCCTGAACGGCGGCGAAGTCGCCGTGCTCGCCATGGTTGAGGCGATCGGGCGGCTGCTGCCCGGCGTCGTCGGCAACCCCGAGTCCCTCGTCGAGGAGTCCCACTCGGACGGGCTGCTCGAGTACCCCGTCTACACCAAGCCCTCCAGCTGGCGGGACCGGGATGTCCCGGCCGTGCTGCTGAGCGGCAACCACGGCAAGATCGCCCAGTGGCGCCGGCACGAGCAGTACCGGCGGACCGCCGAACGCCGCCCCGATCTCCTCGTGGAATTCGACGCCGGCAAGCTGCCGCGCGCGGACCGCACGGCGTTCGCTGACCTGGGGTACGACGTCGTCGACGGCCGCCTGGTGCGCCGTCCCGACGCCGAACCGCCGGGATTGGGCTAACCCGCACAAAATGTGGCAAAATTAGTCCTTGTGCCTGCTGGGTTGCGAACCTGCCACAGGGGGAGCGCTACCAACAGCCCGGCACCCCGGTCCCGTCTATTCCTGACAGGGCCGGATTGACAAACTTTCGGCGGAAATTTCCGGGCGGCACATGCCCCCCGGGCTTGGCCGCCGTAACCCAACGTGAGTGACCTGTGGCGTTCACCAGGAGTGGATCAATGCATATCCTCGATTCCGTAGATGCAGCCTCGCTGCGCACCGATGTTCCCGAGTTCCGCGCGGGTGACACCATCAAGGTTCACGTGAACATCATCGAAGGCAAGAACTCCCGCGTCCAGGTCTTCCAGGGCTTCGTCCTGGGCCGCCACGGCGATGGCGTCCGCGAAACCTTCACCGTCCGCAAGGTCTCCTTCGGTGTCGGCGTAGAGCGTACCTTCCCGGTGCACTCCCCGATCATCGACAAGATCGAGCTCGTCTCCAAGGGTGACGTGCGCCGCGCCAAGCTTTACTACATGCGTAACCTGCGTGGTAAGGCCGCGAAGATCAAGGAAAAGCGCGACTTCCAGCCCGCCAAGTAAGTCTTCCCAGACTTCCACCGCGGCTCCACGGACCGTACCCGGTGCGTCAGCTCGTGCGGCGCCGGAGCTATCCGCAACAGCGCAATTTAGTTCACGACAGCGCCAAGGGATACGGAACATGGAACAGCCAAAACGCCAGCCCAGGAAACTGGGCTGGCGTTTTGCGTTGCTGGCCCTGGTGCTCGCCGTGGCCATCAGCGCCGTGGTCCGCTCACTGTGGCTGGACATCTTCTTCATCCCGTCCGCCTCCATGGAACCGCTCCTGCACACCGGTGACCGGATCCTGGTGTCACGGACCGGCTTCCAGGCTGAGCCCCTGGGCCGGGGGGACGTCGTCGTCTTTGACGGCCGCGGCTCGTTCGCCCCGCTCAACAGCGGCAACGGCCCCGTGGTGGATGCCCTCGCCGAAGCCGGACGCTGGCTCGGCCTCGCGGGCAGCGACACCACGTACGTCAAGCGCGTCATCGGACTGCCCGGCGACCGCGTGGTCTGTTGCGATGCCGGCGGCGGACTCACAGTCAACGGCCAGCAAGTTGCGGAACCGTATCTGTATCCGGGGGACACCCCGAGCGATGTGAAGTTCGCTGTTGAGGTGCCGGCCGGGCGGCTTTGGCTCATGGGGGACCACCGCTCCATGTCGGCCGATTCCCGGAGCCTCCTCGGCGCCCCCGGCGGCGGCATGGTGCCGCTGGAACGCGTCATTGGCAGGCCGGTACAGATCATCTGGCCGCTTGATAGATTTGCAGCAGTAGCGCGGCCCGAACCGGCTGCGACAACGACGACGACGAACGGACAGTAGATGCCCGAGACCGAACCGCGCACTCCTGATCCGCAGGGCCAGGACCGACCCCGGGTTACCGCCTCGGCGATCCCCGGGGACGAGCCGGCGGAGCACCCCACCACCCGGCTGCCGCAGGCACGGGTGGCGGACGAGCACGCCCCAGGCGCAGGCCAGGGTGCGGTTGCTGGTGTCGGTGCCGATGCTTCGGCGAGTGGCCCGGCGGGTGCGCGAGACGGTATTGGTGCCGGGACGGCAGGGGCCGGGGCGTCGGCTGTTGGGCCGGCGTCGGCGTCGCAGGACGAAGGCGCCGGAGCGCGGCGCGCTGACCGGACCGACAGGGGGCGGCCCGCCGGTCCCGCCCACGCAGATGAGTCCTCCCGCCGGGCCAGGAAGGCCAAGGCCCGTGAAGGGCACAGTCCGCTCTTCCTGTGGCTGAAGGAGGTTGCCACGGTGGTCATCGTGGCGATCGTGCTGTCCTTCCTGATCAAGACCTTCCTGTTCCGGGCCTTCTACATCCCGTCCGAATCCATGGTCAACACCCTCGATGTGAACGACCGCATCTTCGTCAACCTCCTCGTACCGGAGCCCATGGCGCTCCAACGCGGGGACGTCGTGGTGTTCAAGGACAGCCAGAGCTGGCTCGCCCCCGCAGCCCAGAAGACGAAGGGCCCGTTTACCTGGGTACAGGACGGGCTGACGTTCGTCGGTTTGCTTCCGGACAACTCGGAACAGCACCTGGTCAAGCGCGTCATCGGGCTCCCGGGCGATCACGTGGTCTGCTGCGACGCCGGCGGACAGCTCACCGTCAACGGCGCGCCGCTGGACGAGAAGTACATCAATTCCGCTGAGATCCCCCAGGTCCGCGACTTCGACGTCGTCGTGCCCGCGGGCAAGGTCTGGGTCATGGGCGACAACCGCAACCACTCCGCGGATTCACGCGCCCATATGGACACCAACGGCGGCTTCGTCAACGAGACCGATATCGAAGGCAAGGCCGCCGTCATCGCGTGGCCGCTGAACAGATTATCGGCCCTGGACAACTACCCGGACGTCTTCCGCACCGTGCCTGCCCCGTCAGGAAAGTAAGCTGCCCGTCATGTCAGCCGCCCCCACCCTCGACTACGAACGCCGCTTCCGCAGCTCCGGCGCCCGGCTCCTCGCGGGCATCGACGAGGTCGGCCGCGGTGCCCTCGCCGGGCCCGTCAGCGTGGGGATCGCCGTCGTGGACCTGCAGCAGCAGAAACTCCTGGCCGATGTCCGGGACAGCAAGCTGCTCAAGGTCGCGGACCGGGAGCGGCTGGTGCCGCTGGTCCGGGACTGGTGCGTCGCCTCCGCCGTGGGACATGCGTCCGCGAACGAGATTGACGAGGTGGGGATCATCGCCGCCCTCCGGCTTGCCGGCAACCGGGCCTGGTTCGCCGTGCTCGCCGCCGGCGTCCGGCCAGAGGTGGTCCTGCTGGACGGCAGCCACAACTGGCTCTCGCCCGATCTCCAGCCCTCACTGTTTGACGATGCTCCCGCCGAACCCGGCTGCGACGCCCCGGTGCACACGCTCGTGAAGGCCGACATGCAGTGCCTCAGCGTCGCGGCAGCCAGCATCATCGCCAAGGTCGAGCGTGATGCGATGATGTGCGAGCTGCACAACCAGTACCCGGCCTACGGCTGGAACGAGAACAAGGGCTACGGCACCGCAACGCACAAGGAGGCGCTGCGGACCGCCGGTCCCACGCCGTACCACCGGGTCAGCTGGCAGCTGCTCTAGCGGGCAGGCGCTCCCCGCCGGTGGCGGCGTGTGGCGCGCGGCCGGCGCCGGATGGTGCAAGATGGAACCATGAGTGCCGAGGACCTTGAAAACTATGAGACCGACATGGAGCTACAGCTCTACCGCGAATACCGCGACGTCGTCGGGCTGTTCAGCTATGTGGTCGAGACCGAGCGGCGTTTCTACCTTGCCAACCACGTCGACCTGCAGGCCCGCAGCGCCGACGGCGAGGTCTACTTCGACCTGACTCTGCAGGACGCCTGGGTGTGGGACGTCTACCGCTCCGCCCGGTTCGTCAAGAGCGTCCGCGTCATCACGTTCAAGGACGTCAACGTCGAGGAACTGCCCCGCAGCGAGGAACTCGCCCTGCCCAAAGTCGAGGACCTGGGCAACTGAGCCTGGTCTCCTAGCCCCTGTTTCCTAGCCCCTGAGTGGCGCAGGGTTACCGCTGCGGTCCAGGGCAATGCCCTGCTGCCGCAGCAGATCCAGCACGCTCTCCGGATACGAAACGCAGCCATCAGGGTTTGCGGATCCTCGTCGTTTGTCGGTAGATGTTCACTTCATGGGTTATCTCCTCTGTTGAGAAACTCGGTTACCTGCTGCGCAACCTCGTCGGTGATTCCCGTTTGCCAGCTCGTCTTGAACAAGGGCTGATCGGCATAGAAGTCAGTGTCATCGTCGACAATGGCATACCGCGTAACTTCCGGATGCTGGTCCAGCCACATCTTCACCTCCTCGCCACGGAAACCTGTGTCTGCTGTCGGAGTAACGTCAAAGGTCTTGTAGACGTGTCGGTCGACTTCTTCACGGCCGCCTTGGAAGTGCCGCCATGTGGACGTAAGAACAACGGCTGCGTCAGTGTCGAGGATGATCTGGCCGACCTTGGACGCCAGGAAAGGATCGATGCCCATGAAGCCCCGATAGCGCTGTCTCGTACCCACGCGGTTGACGACTCCATCAATATCGAGGAAAAGTACTTTCATTCCTGTTCCTCCTGCAGTTCCTCTCGTCCTGCCTTGATTATGCGGTCAGCAGTGCTGAGCGCGCTGCGGATACTGGCTTTGGCCTCGCTGGCCTTCTTTACATGGCGGTTCAAGTCAGGCCAGCCCTTGAAGCTGTGGACGGGCCAGGTTTCCCACATAGCCGAAGTGTGCCCTGTCCCCGTTCCTGGCGGCGCTCCACGCTGGAGGCATGAGAGCTAAGGATGTGCTGGGCCGGCGCGGGGAAGACCTCGCGGCGGATTACCTTCAAGCCCACGGGATGCGGGTAGTGGAGCGGAACTGGCGCTGCCCCGAGGGCGAGATCGACATTGTCGCGCTCGACGGCGACGCACTGGTCATCGCCGAGGTGAAGACCCGGAAGTCGCTCGCCTTTGGCCACCCCTTCGAAGCCGTGGGCGCGGACAAGCTGGCCCGGCTCCACCGGCTCGCGGCGGCGTGGTGCCGTGTCCAGGGGCTGCGGGCGCCGCAGTGCCGCGTGGACGTCATCGCCGTGCTGGACGACGGCATTGGCGAGCCCGCCGTCGAGCACCTCAAGGGGGTGGGCTAGATGGCGCTCGGCCGGACCTATTCCGTCGCCCTGATGGGCCTCAACGGCTATATCGTCGAAGTCGAGGCCGACATCGGCCAGACGCTCCCGGCGTTCGTCATCCTGGGCCTGCCGGACGCCTCGCTCAACGAGGCCAAAGAACGGATCCGCTCCGCGGCCCAGAACTCGGGGATCCCGCTAAGCCGCCGCAAGATCACGGCCAACCTCATCCCAGCGTCCCTGCCCAAACGCGGCTCGGGCTTCGACTTGGCCATCGCCATGGCCGTGTTGCTCGCGGCAGACGACATCCGCCCCACCGGCCGCACCGTCTTCATTTCCGAGCTCGGCCTGGACGGCCGACTGCGGCCGGTGCGGGGCATCCTTCCGGCCGTGATGGCCGCGGTCCGGGCCGGCTACACCGAGGTCGTTGTGGCCCAGGCCAACGTCGCGGAGGCCGAGTTGGTCCCGGGCGCACGGGTCCGGGGTTACGCCACGCTGGCCAGGCTGGCCCTTGACTGCGGCGCGGACCCGCAGGACTTGGCCCTCGACTTCGAACCCGAGCCCGAAGACCCCGAAGGTCCAGATAGCCCCGGTACAGGCACGGGTCCCGCCCTGGCACCGGACATGTGCGATGTCTCCGGCCAGGCAGCGGCGCGGCGAGCCCTGGAAGTGGCCGCTGCCGGGGCCCATCACCTGCTGCTGACGGGACCGCCGGGCGCCGGGAAGACCATGCTCGCCGAGCGGCTGCCCGGCCTGCTGCCGGACCTGGGCGACACCGAAGCCATGGAGGTCACCGCCATCCACTCCTTGTGTTCGCTGCCGTCGGGCTCCGTGCAGCTGCTGCGCCGCCCGCCCTACGAGAACCCGCACCACACTGCGACCGCAGTGGCCATCATCGGTGGCGGGTCCGGGCTGCCGCGGCCCGGGGCAGCCTCCCGTGCGCACCGCGGAGTGCTCTTCCTGGACGAAGCTCCGGAGTATGACCGCGGCGTCCTGGACGCCCTGCGGCAGCCGCTGGAAAGCGGCGAGCTGGTCATCCACCGCTCGGCCGGGTCCGCGGCCTATCCCGCCCGGTTTCAGCTGGTCCTCGCGGCCAACCCCTGCCCCTGCGGCAAGGCCACCGGCAAGGGGGTGGACTGCATCTGCACCCCCACGATGCGCCGCCGGTACCAAGCCCGGATGTCCGGGCCCCTGCTGGACAGGGTCGATATCCAGCTCGAAGTCGAGCGGGTGTCGCTCGCCGGCTTCGGCCAGCCTGCACCCGAGGAGGGAACCGCCAGCATCGCGGAACGGGTCCGGGCGGCCCGGAGCCGCCAGCTGGACCGGCTGCTGCCGTTCGGGATGGAAACCAACGCGCAGGTGCCGGGGCGGCTTTTGCGCGGGGCCCTGCGGCTCGATGCCCCCACCACACGCATCCTGGATTACGCGCTGGAGCGCGGTGTGCTGACTGCCCGCGGCTACGACCGCGTGCTGCGCCTCGCCTGGACGCTTGCGGACCTGGCCCGGCGCGACGTGCCGGACGGGGACGACGTCGGGCAGGCTCTGGGCCTCCGGCAGGCCGCCGCGGCCTCACCCTGAGCCTTGCCGGCCGAAAATCACCCGTAGTAGCCACGCGAGAGGAACCACCATGATCGATGACGAACGAACGGCCCGGGCAGCCCTGTCCCGACTGTTCGAGCCGCAGGACGCGGCGGCGCTGGCACTGGTGCAGGCTGCGGGAGCGCAGGACGCCCTGCGGATTGCCAGCGGCGGGCTCGCAGCCGGTCCCGAGCTCGAGCAGGAGATCACCGGACTCCTGGCGGACAGCGGCTCCGGCAGCGGCTGGCCAGGACTCACTGAGGCGCTGAAGCGTTGGGCCCCGCGCGTGCCCGACCTCGCACCGGAGCGGGACCTGGCCACCATGCAGCGGCTCGGCGGAAGGATCATCATTCCCATGGATGAGTTGTGGCCGAGGCAGCTGGCGGACCTCGGGCTGCAGGAGCCCCTGTGCCTGTGGTGGCGCGGCGTGGAGCAGGAGCTGCCCCCGGCGGCGAGGGCCATAGCGCTGGTGGGCTCCCGGGACAGCACCAGCTACGGGGCGTCGGTCACGGGTGACCTCGCGTACTCGCTGGCCCAGCGTGGCTTCACGATCGTCTCCGGCGGCGCCTACGGCATTGACGCCCATGCCCACAGGGCTGCTTTGGCCGGAAGCGCCGGCGGCGTGCCCACCATTGCCGTCATGGCCGGGGGAGTGGACCGCTTCTACCCTTCCGGCAACGAGGACTTGCTCCGGGCCGTGGCGGACCAGGGCGCGGTCCTGGCCGAAGTCCCGCCGGGGTCCGCGCCCACCCGCTACCGGTTCCTGCAGCGTAACCGCCTGATTGCGGCGTTGGCCTCCGTCACGGTCGTCGTCGAGGCCCGGTGGCGTTCCGGCGCCCTCAACACGGCCCACCATGCCGAAAGCCTGGGCAGGGCGGTGGGCGCCGTGCCCGGATCCATCCACAGCGCCAACTCCGCCGGCTGCCACCGGCTCCTGCGCGAAGGCGGGGCAGTGTGCGTCACGGATGCCGGGGAAATCGCCGAACTCGCCTCCCCGAGCGGCGAGGCGATGCCTCCGGACAAGGCAGGGCGAGCCGAGGTCCACGACGGCCTGACCCTGGAGGACCTGATCCTGCTCGATGCCCTGCCGCTGCGGACCACCACTTCGGTCGAGAAGCTGGCCACGGTGGCCGGGTTGAGCCCTGACTCGGTCAGCGCCGGGCTTGGCAGGCTGGGGCTGCTGGGCCTGGCCGAATCCCGGCACGGCGGCTGGAAACGTTCCGGGAAAGCGAACTGACATGATGGGCGCCGCCGGGAAGACGCGGCTCGCCGACCGGCTCCTTGAATGCCCCGGGAATACTGCGACAGTAGGAGGGTGTCTACACAGGATCTCCCCGCCGCGCTGCCTGCCGCCATGCAGCATGCCGCCGCACGCTTCGCCCGCTACCTGGAAGCGGAGCGGGGCCGGTCCGTCCATACCGTGCGGGCCTATCTCTCCGACGTCGAAAGTCTGCTGGCGCACGCCGCAACCGAGGGGGTCCAGGACCTTGCCGGGCTGGAGCTCGGGACCCTGCGGCGCTGGCTTGGCGCCCAGAGCGAGTCCGGCAAATCCCGTGCCACGCTGGCCCGCCGCGCGGCAACCGCCAGGGCCTTCACCGCCTGGGCTGTCCGCGAGGAGCTGATCGAAGCCGACCCCGCCCTGCGGCTCAAGGCCCCGAAGCGGGAGAAGTCCCTGCCCGGCGTCCTGCATCAGCAACAGGTCCGGCGGCTCGTGGACGACGCCGAATCCGCTTCGGCCGAGGGGGAACCGCTGGCCTTGCGCAACCGCGCCATGGTTGAGCTGCTCTACGCCACCGGTGTCCGGGTTGGCGAGCTGGCCGGCATGGACGTCGACGACCTCGACTCGGACCGCAGGACCCTCCGGGTGCTTGGCAAGGGCAACAAGGAACGCACGGTGCCCTACGGGCTGCCGGCGGCGCTCGCCGTCGACGACTGGCTCCGCCGCGGCCGGCCGGCCCTCGCCACCGGGACCAGCGGCCCCGCTCTCTTCCTGGGGGCGCGCGGCGGAAGGGTGGACCAGCGCCAGGTCCGCAGCGTGGTCAAGGAGATGCTGGAGCGGCTGGGGGACACCGCCGCCACCGGACCCCACGCCCTGCGGCACTCTGCAGCGACCCACCTGCTCGACGGCGGGGCTGACCTGCGCGCCGTGCAGGAAATCCTCGGGCACAGCAGCCTTGCCACCACCCAGATCTATACCCACGTGTCCGTCGAAAGACTCCGGCAGAGCTACCAGCAGGCGCACCCCCGGGCCTGAGGATCGCCTGGCACAGCGATGTCCGGACCGGCCCGGATACCGGTCCGCGGAGACGGGCGCGGCGCGCCGGGAAAGACGCGCCGAATCGCACTGGCGTAATTAGGAGGCGTAGGGCAGAATAAAACTCACGCCCGGGAAGTTTCAAGTTGAACTTGAAGCTGGAACGCATCACGTCCCAGCTTCGAACCCGGTTGTATATTAGTAGTCTGGCAGGGACCGCCGGCATGATTTCGGATCCGCGCAACAGACAGACATCCAGGCACAGGTCGTTGGGGAAGACGTACCTACAGCTATGGAGGATGGAATGTCTGTTGCACTGACCCGAGGTGTGTTGTTCGTTCACTCGGCCCCGACTGCCCTGTGCCCCCACGTTGAGTGGGCCATAGGGTCTGTCGTGGACAAGCGGACGGACTTGGAGTGGACCGCTCAGCCTGCCGCGCCCGGAATGTTCCGGGCCGAGCTGTCGTGGACCGGAACGCCGGGCACGGGGGCTCAATTGGCGTCCGCTCTGCGCGGCTGGGCGCACCTGCGCTACGAAGTCACCGAAGAACCGAGCCAGGGGGTGGACGGCGGGCGCTGGTCCCACACCCCGGAGCTCGGGATCTTCCACGCCACCACCGATGTCCACGGCAACATCATGGTCTCCGAGGACCGCATCCGGTACGCCTACGAATCCGGCGCCGGCGACCCCTCGGCCGTCTACCACGAACTCTCGCTCGCACTGGGCGAGGCCTGGGACGAGGAACTCGAGCCCTTCCGGCACGCCGCCGAAGGCGCCCCCGTGCGCTGGCTCCACCAGGTCGGCTAGGACCGCACCAGGCGCTACACCGCAGCAATTCCATAGCTAGGCGCCAAAAGGCAGATGGCGGCAATGTTCACGAAGAACATTGCCGCCATCTGCCTTCTCGGCGTGCTGCGAGCAGGTGCAGCTACACGCTGCGTACCGCGATCACGGCGTTGTGGCCGCCGAAGCCGAACGAGTTGCTCAGCGCGGCGATGCTGCCGGCGGGCAGGTCGCGGGCCGTCGTGACGACGTCGAGCGGGATTTCCGGGTCCTGGTTCTCGAGGTTGATGGTCACCGGGGCCTTGCGGTCGTAAATAGCCATGACGGTCAGCACGGCTTCCACGGCACCGGAGGCGCCGAGCAGGTGGCCCATCTGGGACTTGGTGGCGGAGACCGCGACAGTGTCCACGTGCTTGCCCAGGGCGGCCTTGAGGGCCGCGTACTCGGGCTTGTCGCCGACCGGAGTGGAGGTGGCGTGCGCGTTGACGTGGACGATGTCTTCGGGCTGGATGCGGCCGTCGAACATGGCAGCCTTCAGCGCGCGGGTGGCGCCGAGGCCCTCGGGGTCCGGGGCGGTGATGTGGTAGGCGTCGGCGGTGACCGAGGTGCCGGCCAGTTCGGCGTAGATCCGGGCGCCGCGGGCCAGGGCGTGTTCCTCGGCCTCGAGCACCAGGGCGCCGGCGCCCTCGCCCATGACGAAGCCGTCGCGGTCACGGTCGTAGGGGCGTGAGGCGTGCTCGGGATCGTCGTTGCGGCGCGAGAGTGCCTGCATGGAGGCGAAGGCGGCGATCGGCATCGGGTGGATGGCGGCTTCGGCGCCGCCGCAGACGACGACGTCTGCCTTGCCGGCGCGGATCAGGTCCAGGCCCACGTGCACGGCCTCGGTGCCGGATGCGCAGGCGGAAACGGGGGTGTGGGCGCCGGCGCGGGCTCCCAGGTCCAGGCTGACCGCCGCGGCCGGGCCGTTGGGCATCAGCATGGGAACGGTCATGGGCAGGACGCGGCGGGGACCCTTTTCGCGCAGGGTGTCCCAGGCATCCAGGAGGGTCCAGACGCCGCCGATGCCGGTCGCGAAGGCAACGGCCAGGCGGTCGTGGTCGATTTCGGTGATGCCGGAGTCGGCCCACGCCTCGCGGGAGGCGACCACGGCGAACTGGGTGGACGGGTCCATGCGCTTGGCCTCGACCCGGGTCAGGACATCGAGGGCCGGGGTGGAGGCGCGTGCGGCGAAGTGGACGGGCAGCTCGTACTTTGCCACCCAGTCGTCCTCTAGCGTGTGCGCGCCGGAGACGCCCTTGAGCGCGTTCTTCCACATCGTGGGGACATCGCCGCCAATGGGTGTGGTGGCACCCAGACCGGTAATGACTACTTTGCGTGCCATGGGATCACTCTCTGTCGGTGCGCCTGCCGTATCCGGTACCGCGAACGGGATGGCCGGGGCCTGCGAGGGGAAAACTTTGGGGTCGTGCACTTGATGGTGGTCCGGTCCGGGCACTGCTGCAGCGCCCGGACCGGGCACCGGGGTCCGCCGTTGCCGGCGGATGCCAGACTAGGCCTGGG
The DNA here is from genome assembly GCA_963722145.1 of uncultured Actinomycetota bacterium. Lineage (GTDB taxonomy): Bacteria > Actinomycetota > Actinomycetes > Actinomycetales > Micrococcaceae > Arthrobacter. Next base: position 584,344 of record CAVRLW010000022.1, read on the forward strand.
CGTTCGCGATGAAGCTGACGGCGTCGCCGACGGTCTTGAGGTTCTTGACCTCTTCGTCCGGGATGCGGACGCCGAACTTCTCTTCGGCGTTGACCACGATGGTCATCATCGAGATGGAGTCGATGTCCAGGTCCTCGGTGAAGGACTTGTCCATTTCGACAGCCTCGGTGGCCAGGCCCGTCTCTTCGTTGACGATTTCAGCCAGGCCGGCCAAGATTTCTTCGTTGCTAGCCATTGATGGCTCCTTTTCTGGTTGTTGCCCGCGGCTGCCGGTGGAATGCCGGCGGCCGCGGGCGGAAATGATTCAAACCGAGGGTTCGGCTTGGTGCGGGAATGCTTGCTGAGCACTGCATGGGGGCGAGCCCCGAAAGTGAAGGTCATGCGGTGCAAAGGGTAAAACGGGCGGAACGTATTTAGTTCGGAAAAGCGGGTGGCTGCCTAAGGAAGCACGACCACCTGGGCGCCGAAGACCAGTCCGGCTCCGAAGCCGATCTGCAGCGCCAGCCCGCCGCTGAGCTCGGGGTTTTCCTCAAGCAGGCGGTGGGTGGCCAGGGGGATGGACGCCGCCGACGTATTGCCGGCGTCGGCGATGTCGCGGGCGATCTTGACGTGACTCGGGCAGCTGCAGCTTCTTGGCCATCTCGTCGATGATGCGCATGTTGGCCTGGTGCGGGATGAACGCGGCAAGTTCCTCGGACCGGACGCCGGCCGCGTCCAGGGCCTGCTGGGCTACCTTGGCCATCTCCCACACGGCCCAGCGGAAGACGGTCTGGCCGTCCTGGCGCAGGGTGGGCCACAGGGATGCGTCGGTCACTGCCGCTTCCTCATCGCTGACAGCGGCGCCGTGCTTGCCGGTCAGCGCGAGTTCGCGGATGTCCAGCATGGAGTGGGTCATGCCGATGGCATCCCACTTGCTGCCGTCCGAACCCCAGACCGAAGGGCCGATGCCCGGCGTGTCGGAGGGGCCGATCACGACGGCGCCCGCGCCGTCGCCGAGCAGGAACGAGATGGTCCGCTCCGAGTTGTCGATGACGTCGGAGAGCTTTTCGGCACCGACCACCAGGACGTAGGCGGCCGCGCCGGAGCGCACCAGGGCGTCGCCCTGGGCGATGCCGTAGCAGTAGCCGGCGCACGCCGCGGAGATGTCGAAGGCCGGGGCCGGCGTCGCGCCGAGGCGGTCGGCGAGGCTCGCGGCAGCGGAGGGGGTGGCGTACGGGTGGGTGACCGTGGAAACGATCACGGCGCCGAGCTGGGAGGCCTCGATGCCGGCCTTTTGCAGCGCCTCACGTGCGGCGCCCTCGGCCATGTCGATCACGCTGACATCGGCGGGCGCGCGGTGCCGGGTGACAATGCCCGTGCGCTGGCGGATCCATTCATCCGAGGAGTCGATCCACTGGCACACGTCGTCGTTGGTCACGATCACGCTGGGCCGGTAGGCGCCGACACCCATGATGCGGGTGTTTTCCTGCACGGGCGCCTGCTTCAGAGTGGGAACGCTCATGCCCCTCCCTCCAGTTCTGCAAATAGGGCCAGGGCCGCGGAAAGGTCGTCCGGGGTCTTGACGGTGACGGTCTTGACGCCGGGCATGCCGCGCTTGGCCAGGCCGGCCAGTGTTCCGGCGGGAGCCAGCTCGATTACGCCGGTCACCCCGCGCTGCACCATCGTCTCCATGCAGAGGTCCCAGCGGACCGGGCGGGAGACCTGGGCGATCAGGCTGTCGACGGCGGCGCCGCCGTCGGTGACTTCCGCGCCGTCGAAGTTGGACAGCAGCGGTACCTGCGGGTTCTGGCGGGTGCAGGGACGGGCGCAGCGCCTGGAGGGCCGCGCCGGCGGGGGCCATGTGCGAGGTGTGGAACGCGCCCGCGACCTTCAGCGGAATAACCCGGGCCTTGGCCGGCGGGTTCTCGGCCAGGGTCTTGAGCTGCTCCATGGTCCCGGCGGCGACAGTCTGGCCGGCCCCGTTGACGTTGGCGGCGGTGGCCCCGGCGGCGCCAATGGCTGCCAGGACGTCCGCGGGGTCGCCGCCCACGACGGCGCTCATGCCGGTCGGGGTGGCTGGCTGCGGCGGCGGCCATGCTGTTGGCGCGTTCGCGGACAAACGTCATGGCTTCGGTTTCGGTCAGCACACCGGCGAGGGAGGCCGCGGTGATTTCGCCGACGGAGTGGCCGGCGAGGATGACCGGAAGCGCGCCGAGTTCGACGTCGAACAGTGACTTTGCGGTCACCAGTCCTGCGGCGACGATCAGGGGCTGAGCGACCGCAGTGTCCTTGATGGTCTCCTCATCGGAGGTGGTGCCGTGGGCGGTGAGGTCGATGCCTGCTATTTCGCTGAGGGAGGCCAAGAGGCCTGCGACGGGTGGCAGTTCCAGCCAGGGGGCCAGAAAACCAGGGGTCTGGGAGCCCTGTCCAGGGCAGACGATTGCAAGCACGTAACCAGCTTTCCAAATTACCGCGTGAACATTCGTGTTTTCATGCACCAAGCTCACTGGGTCAGTTTGTAGGAAGTCTACAACGGCTCAGGAGCCGTTGCGGGGAGGTTGCCGCTCCGTGGGGGCCTTCGGCGGGGCCGAAAGCCGGCCCACGACGAGGGCGGTCTGGAGCACGAACGCCTCCCGCGGCAGCAGCGGATCCCAGCCCGTGACGTCGCAGACGCGCTTGAGCCGGTAGCGCACCGTGTTGGCGTGCACGAAGAGTTCGCGGGCCGTCGCCTCGAGCGAATGGCCCAGTTCGAGGTACGTGCCGAGGGTCTCCACCAGCCCGTTGGAGGCGGCCAGCAGCGGGCGGTAGATGTTCTTGACCAGTGAGCGGCGGGCGGCGTCGTCGCCGGAGATCACGCGCTCGGGGAGCAGGTCGTCGGCCGCTACCGGGCGCGGCGCGGAAGGCCACGCGCGGGCCGCGGTGAGGCCGGCAAAGGCCGACTGGGCGGAGCCGCTGGCTTCGAGGAGGGAACCGGCCTCCGGACCGTAGACCACCGGGCCGGGGGCAAAGAGTTCGCTGAGTTTCAGGTACGCGGTCTCCCGGTCGTGGACGCCGCCGAGGATGAGGATGAGGCGGTCGCCCTGGATCCCGACGAGGGCGTCCTCGGCGAAGCGCCCGGCGGTGCGCCGCAGTTCGCTGACGTAGCTGGCGCTTGGTTCGGACGGGGAATTCCCGACCATGACGGTGAAGCGTTCCTGCGCTTTCCAGCCCAAGGCCGCGATCCTGGACCGCAGCGCGTCCGTGTTTTCACCGCGGAGGATGGCATCGACAATCAGGGCCTCCAGACGGGTGTCCCAGGAGCCGCGGGACTCCGCGGCGCGTGCGTAAACGTCGGCCGCCGCGAACGCGACCTCCCGCGAGTAGCGCAGCACGGCTTCCCGGAGGGCGCCCTGGTCCGCTTCCGGGGCGATGACCGGGACCTGGTCCTCCACGACTTCCACGACAATCCGGATCAGCTGGAGCGCCTTCTGGAGGCTGATGGAGCGGGTCAGTTCGGTGGGCGCGGTGCCGAAGACGTCGGAGAGGATCCACGACGGCGAGCTCGGCCGCTCGTACCATGTGACGAACGCCGCGATGCCGTTCTGCGCCACCATGCCCAGGGCGGAACGTTCATCCGAGTTCAGCCGGCCATACCACGGCAGGGACTTTTCCAACTGGCGCAGCGTCGTCGTTGACAACTGGCCCACGCTGGCCCGGAGCTTCTTGAGGGTCTCGGCTTTCTCCGGAGTCATCGCCCTCGAGGCCGGCTTGCGTTTTTCGGGAGTGGTGATCGGCTCTGCCATGCATTGAGCATACGGGGCGCGCCGCCCAAGCTCCATTTGTGCGAAGGCTACAACTGCCATTGTCCTGCATCACAGCGTCCCCGGCCCGGCCCCCGGAGGGAGATGTGAGGGAGATCGGAGGCAGGAAGAGGGGTTTAACGCCCGACGGCGGCCCCCACCTTTTCGGTGGGAGCCGCCGTCGAACGCGTTGTTGGCGTGCGGCGCGGAGCCGTTAGGAGTCGCCGCCCGCGTTGCCGGTGGTGCCGGCGTTGACGTTGTGCAGGCGGTACTTCTCGATGGCCTGGGCAGGCGCCTGGGCATCCACTTCGCCCCGGCGGGCCAGCATCTCCAGGGAACGGACCACAACCGAGTGGATGTCGTTCTTGAAGAAGCGGCGAGCCGCGGCGCGGGTGTCCGAGAAGCCGAAGCCGTCAGCACCGAGCGAGGCAAACTCGTTCGGCAGGAACTGGCGGATCTGGTCCGGCACGGCCTTCATGTAGTCCGTGACCGCCACGATCGGACCGGTGGCGCCGGCGAGCTGCTGGGTCACGAACGGGACGCGGGCGGGCTGGCCGGGGTTGAGGAAGGAGTCTTCCTCGGCGGCCATGGCGTCGCGGCGCAGTTCGGTCCAGGAGGTCACGGACCAGACATCGGCTGAGACGCCCCAGTCCTCGGCGAGGACCCGCTGGGCTTCGAGGGCCCAGGGAACAGACACGCCCGAGGCGAGGATCTGCGTGCGCGGGCCGTCAATCTTGGCCGGCGCCAGCAGGTAGATGCCCTTGATGATGCCCTCGACATCGAGCTCGGCAGGTGCCGGCGGCTGGACGATCGGCTCGTTGTAGACCGTGATGTAGTACATGACGTTCCGCGACGGGTCGTCGTCGGCCGGGCCGGGACCGTACATCCGCTCGAGGCCGTCGCGCATGATCACGCCGATCTCGTAGCCGTATGCGGGGTCGTAGGTGACGACCGCCGGGTTCGTGGCGGCGAGCATCGGGGAGTGGCCGTCAGCGTGCTGCAGGCCTTCGCCGGTCAGCGTGGTGCGGCCTGCCGTGGCGCCGATGATGAACCCACGGGTCATCTGGTCGGCGGCTGCCCAGAAGGAATCGCCCGTGCGCTGGAACCCGAACATCGAGTAGAAGACGTAGACCGGGATGAGCGGTTCGCCGTGTGTGGCGTAGGACGTTCCGGCGGCGGTGAAGGCTGCCACGGAACCGGCCTCGTTGATGCCGGCGTGCACGATCTGGCCTGAGATGGACTCCTTGTACGCCAGGACGAGCTCGCGGTCCACGGAGAGGTAGTTCTGGCCGTTCGGGTTGTAGATCTTCGCCGTCGGGAAGAACGCGTCCATGCCGAACGTGCGTGCCTCATCCGGAATGATCGGCACAATCCGCTTGCCGAACTCCTTGTCCCGCATGAGGTCCTTGAGCAGGCGGACGAACGCCATGGTGGTGGCGGCCTGCTGCTTGCCGGAGCCGCGGTTGGCGACTTCGTAGACCTTCTCATCCGGGAGGGTGACGTCGACGTGCTTGGAGCGCCGCTCGGGGACGAATCCGCCGAGTTCCTTGCGGCGGCCCATCAGGTACTGGATCTCCGGGGAGTCCATGCCGGGGTGGTAATACGGCGGCCGGTAGAGGTCCGCTTCCAGCTGCTCGTCCGTGATCGGGATGCGCAGGTGGTCGCGGAAGGCCTTGAGGTCGGCCATCGTGAGCTTCTTCATCTGGTGGGTCGCGTTGCGGCCCTCGAAGTGCGTGCCCAGGCCGTAACCCTTGACCGTGTGCGCCAGGATGACCGTGGGCTTGCCCTTGAACTCGGTCGCGGCCTTGTACGCGGCGTAGACCTTGTTGTAGTCGTGGCCGCCGCGCTTGAGGTTCCAGATCTCGTCGTCGGACAGGTCCTGGACCATTTCCTTGGTCTGCGGGGTCTTGCCGAAGAAGTGCTCGCGGACGAACGCGCCGGACTCGGCCTTGTACGTCTGGTAATCGCCGTCGACGGTCTCGTTCATGATCTTGACGAGCGAGCCGTCCCGGTCCTTGGCCAGCAGGTCATCCCACTCGCGGCCCCAGACCACCTTGATGACGTTCCAGCCGGCGCCGCGGAAGAACGCTTCGAGTTCCTGCATGATCTTGCCGTTGCCGCGTACCGGGCCGTCAAGGCGCTGGAGGTTGCAGTTGATCACGAAGTTAAGGTTGTCGAGCTTGTCGTTCGCGGCGAGCTGGAGCAGGCCGCGGGACTCGGGCTCGTCCATTTCGCCGTCGCCCAGGAACGCCCAGACCTGCTGGTCCGAGGTGTCCTTGATACCGCGGTTTTGCAGGTACCGGTTGGACTGCGCCTGGTAGATCGCGTTCATCGGGCCGATGCCCATGGAGACTGTGGGGAATTCCCAGAACTCCGGCATCAGGCGCGGGTGCGGGTAGGAGGAAAGGGCATGCCCTTCCTTGGACTTCTCCTGGCGGAAGCCGTCCATGTCCTCTTCGCTCAGCCGGCCCTCCATGAAGGCACGGGCGTACATGCCGGGGGAGGCGTGGCCCTGGAAGAAGACCTGGTCCCCGCCGCCGGGGTGGTCCTTGCCGCGGAAGAAGTGGTTGAAGCCGACCTCGTACAGGGTCGCAGCCCCGGCGTAGGTGGAGATGTGCCCGCCGACTCCGATGTCCGACCGCTGCGCCCGGTGCACCATGACAGCGGCATTCCAGCGCAGCCAGGCACGGTACTTGCGCTCGATTTCCTCGTCGCCCGGGAACTCAGCTTCCTGGTCCACCGGGATGGTGTTGACGTAGTCCGTGGTGGTGACCATCGGAACACCTACGCTCTGCGCCCCCGCCCGCTGGAGCAGGCTGCGCATAATGTACTGGGCACGTTCGGTGCCCTGTTCCTGAATCAGGGTATCCAGGGACTCCAGCCATTCGGCGGTCTCTTCTGGATCACGATCAGGCAGCTGGTTTGTCAACCCGCTGAGGATATGGGAGGTATCTTCTCCTGCAGCCACGTCCAACCTCTCTTTGAGCGCATCCATCGGCACCCTCAGCTCCGGGCAGGGTGACTGCCTGGCTTGAACGCGACGTGTGCGACATATCGGTTACAACAGCCCGGTCGTATGCGCCGGGCAAAGGTCCAATCACGGTACGCCTGCCTGTAATCAGCCGGGCGGTTGCCCGCGCAGGCGTAGTCGTCATCAGCCACTCTAGTCGTGCAGGCTGGCGGATGCGTAGCCGCCGCATGGACCCGCCGCCGTATTTCACGGGCATACTGGTTGTGTGACGAAGCGCTGCCCGGCAGCCTTCGGATCGCCCCGTGTGACGCAGAATATGGCGGATCGCGGTGCCAACAGCTTGAAGCGAGAGCTCAAAGGGTGTTGGCTTGGAGTAATGGAAATCACTAGTGCCATTGAAAACATGAAGCAATTCACAAAGCATAGGAGCAACACGTGAGCGAGGCCGACGCCGCCACTTCGGTAAATGTGGCGGAGAAACTGGGTTTCAAAGACGGGGACCTGATTCAGGAATTCGGTTATGACGACGATGTCGACTTCGACTTGCGAGACGATATCGAAGATCTCACGGGCTCTGAGCTTCTCGACGAGGACGACCACGAGGTGGTCGATGCCGCCATTCTCTGGTGGCGGGCAGGTGACGGAGACCTTGTCGACACCCTGGTCGATTCGCTGACCACCCTCACCGAGGGCGGCGTTGTATGGGTCCTGACTCCCAAGTCCGGCCGGGACGGCTACGTGTCGCCGGCGGACATCCAGGACGCCGCGCCCACCGCAGGACTTCACTACACCACCTCCGCCGGCGTCTCGAAGGACTGGAGCGCCACCCGGCTGGTCACGCGGAAGAACAAGTGACCCAAGCGGTCCAGTACGAGGCCACTGCGGTGTCGCCGCTGCGCTGCCCACCGCCGTCGCGCCCGTTCCCGGCGTCGGCGATACCGCACCGGATTTCGAACTCGCCAATCAATTCGGCGAACCGGTGCGCCTCGCGGACTTCCGCGGGCGCAACGTCGTAATCGTCTTCTACCCCTTCGCGTTCTCCGGCATCTGCACCGGGGAACTGTGCGAAATCCGGGACAACCTGGCGCTGTTCGAGGATGCCGACGCCGCCGTGCTGGCAGTCTCGGTGGACAGCAAGTTCGCCCAGCGGGCCTACGCCGAAAAGGAAGGCTACGGCTTCGACCTGCTCGCCGACTTCTGGCCGCACGGCGCCGTGGCCTCGGCGTACGGGGTGTTCGACGCCGAGAGCGGCATGGCGCTGCGCGGCACGTTCATCATCGACGCGGCGGGAATCGTCCGCTACGTCGTGGTGAATCCCCGCGGCCAGGCCCGGGACCTTGCCGAATACCGGGCTGCCCTCGCGGGGCTCGGCGGGAACTGATCCGGTGAGGCAGCGGCGGCCAGGAATCGGCATGACCGGGTTTGCCAGCCTCCCGCCGGTCACGGCCGCCGGGACCGCCGCGGAGCTGCAGCGCAGCGAACTCGGGATCCTGCAGGACATCCACGGCCTCCTGTCGCGGGCGTACAGTTCGCCGTGCTGACCGGCGCCGGCCTGAGCACCGATTCGGGCATTCCGGACTACCGCGGACCCGGTGCCGCCCCGCGGACCCCCATGACCTACCAGGAATTCATCGGCGAACCCGGAAACCGGCAACGCTACTGGGCGCGGAACCACATCGGCTGGTCGCACCTGCGCCGGGCGGACCCCAATGACGGCCACGCCGCGGTGGCCCGGCTGGAGCAGCGCGGGACTGCTCACCGGACTTATTACCCAGAACGTGGACCGTCTCCACGAGGACGCCGGCAGCGTCAACGTGGTGGACCTGCACGGCCGGTTCGACCAGGTGGTGTGCCTGGACTGCCACCGGCGGTTCAGCCGCCGGCTGCTGGCCGGTGTCCTGGAGGAACTCAACCCCGGGTTCCTGGAACGGGCCCAGGCCGCCGGGGTGGTTGAAATGGCCCCCGACGCCGATGCCACAGTCGAGGACTCCGGGCTGATCGAATCGTTCGTCGTCGCCCGCTGTCCCGCCTGCGGGGGCACCCTGAAACCGGACTTCGTGTACTTCGGCGAAAACGTGCCCAAGGACCGCGTGGAGCGCTCCTACGCCATGGTCGACGCGGCGCGGGCGCTTCTGGTGGCCGGCTCGTCGCTGACCGTGATGAGCGGCCTGCGTTTTGTCCGCCACGCGGCGAAACAGGGCAAAGCCGTGGTCATCATCAACAGGGGAGCGACCCGCGGGGACGACCTCGCCACCATCAAGCTCGATGCGGGCGTCAGCGGGGCCCTGACCTGGCTCGCCGCCGAGCTGCCGCCGCTGTGAGGACGGCCCGCCCGATTGGCGCTTGGCCGGTGACATCCGGTACAGTAGCTGTTCGTTGGTTGAAGCGCTGAGGCGCGGATGCCGCGGTTTGGGTCTTTAGCTCAGCTGGTAGAGCGCCACGTTTACACCGTGGATGTCATCGGTTCGATCCCGGTAGGACCCACCACAAAAAACCCCGTCATTCCGGACCAAATGGTCCGCAAGGACGGGGTTTTGTGCTTTCGGCAGACCCGCTCAGGCGCTTTTCGCCGCCGATTCGTTGGGGCCGCTGATGGGCGCTACGGTTCCTTCGAGCAGGGCATATGCGTTGGCGAGCCGCTGCACGGCCTGCGACTGGTTGGTCGAAACGCCACCCTTCACGATCGAATCCAGCACAACAGCTTTCGCCTTCTCCAGTTTCTGAGCGTTCGATTCAGCCATCTTGGATTCCCTTGGTTATTCCCAGGGCGCCGTGTGCGCCCCGGCACGCGTCCGAACTTATCATCTGCCCACTAATGTCTGAAATCTAGTCAGTCATTGAAGGGCGGCTCCGTCGCCATGAGGATCGTCGGTTGCAGAGATACAGTTAGGTGATTTGTTCAGCTTCGAAAACCTTTGGGGACCACCATGTTCTACGGCGTCACTCGCTACAGCCTCTTCTCACCCGGATCGCAGTCGTGGAAAACGTCCCGCAGCGGCGTCTTCAAGAGCGCCGGAGGAGTACATGGGGTACTTCTTCTCGGAAAGGCGGCTTAAGTTGCGGGCTGAGATGTTCTTCAGAAGTTCCGTGCCTGCGCTTGGCCGCCATGGCGGAAGAACCATGACTACAAGCACTTCGTGCTGTACTCCGAGCCTTCTGCCGCAAGCGCCATCAGGAGGTGCTGTTCGCGGCCGCGGCCAAGTATCCGTTCCTGGTCCCGGTGGAATGGAATGACGTCGTCCGGGGAACAGGCATCGAAGAAGTGAAGCCCCTGATTGAGCAGGACCTTGCCAGCAAGTTCGACGCCGACGCCGGCGTGCAGCCGATCGCGTGGTTCCGCCTCGACGACGACGACGTGCTCGCCGCCGACTACCTGACACGGCTTGAGGTTTACCGGACCCTGAACCACGTCGGGATGGCCGATGTCCTTCGGCCTCGGCCTGACGGCCTACAAGGGCGAACAGCGAACTGGTGAACCTTCGGGAGTACTATCACCCGAAGTCGGCGCAGGGCATGGCCTTCGTCGTCTGCGTTCGACCCGCGCCGAGCGCAGCCTCGCGATCAGCAAGCCTGGTCCGCACCATGGTGTGGACCAGGTGATGCCGACCATCCTTGACTCCCGGGAGCACATGTTCTTCCAGGTCCGTCACGGCGATCAGGACTCGACGATTAACGACCACCCCGCATGAACGCGTCGCGGCCTCCTTGGCGCGGCTGGACAAGCTTCCGGCCGTGCGGGCGGCAGGGATCTCCGCAGAGAAATGGCCGACGCCTCTATGGAGGACATCGTCCGCGGTGAGCCTGTGGCGCATGAGCTGTTCGTCCCCGGCGCGGAACTCCTGCGCCTGACCGAGGAGACCGCGCTGCTTTTCCGCTGGACCCGGAGATTACTGCGGGGCTGCTCGAGTTCGAGTTTGAGTTCGAGTCGAGCAGCAGCTCAAGGGAGGATTTGCCGTGGTCTCGTATGAGCTCAGGGCTGCGGAGGGCGTGGACCTGAGGAACTTGGACTCAAGCTCGGGCTGAGAGCGAGCCCCGCATTATGGGTTGAGCCGGCAGGCGTGGTCGCGCGAATGCGCGCGGGGTGGTGCGCCAAAGCCTTCTCCTGCCCGAAGGCGTCACGCATCTCCGGCATCACGCTGCGGGGCAAGAACCGTCAGCCCGCAGACGTTTTCATCCGCTTGCGCCAGCCGCGTGTCGTGGCCGTGCACGCCGCCGACTAAGGACCGAGGCCGGGCACTGACGCCGGTCCCGCGCTCCGGAAATGTCCGAGTGCTCCGAAAATGTCAGGGCTTCACCCTAATGTGACGGGAATGGAGCACGTGATGGTGAAGACAGGCCCGGACGGTCGGCCAATGGCCGTAGTCCGCGGGGGCAGGGAATGGTTGATCGGGGCCGAGCCCGTGCGCTGGTTCGAGCGGGTCAGCTGGTGGGAGGCCGAGCGCCGGATGCCCAAGGGCCGCAGCCGCGTGGACGTCGAGGTCTGGCAGATCCAGGCAAGGCTTGGCCGCAACCGCGGATCGGCGCTGACCACCATGGAACTGATCCGGGACGGCCTCGGCGGCGGCTGGCGGCTGCGGGGGGTGGTCGCGGACGCCGCGTAGGTTGCTCGGCGGGCCACAATCGGCCGGTCCCGCCGGCTCCTCATCGTGCTCCCGGACGCCGGCTTCATCCGGGCATTGGAAAAGCCTTCCACCGCGACTATTGGGGGATGCCGCGGTGGAAGGCTTGTAATGAATATACCGTGAACATTTGGAAATGTGAAACACCGGCGGCGTTTCAGCGCGGTCGTCGATTAAGCCAGTCGATGGCCTAATCGCGGGCCCCGGGACCCCGCGGCCTAGGATGTTTTGATGACCGCCACGAGTGCCCGCCGAATCGCCAGAGTCCGCCCCCTTTCCCGTGCCGCCGAGGACGAGCACTTCTTCGTCTCCAACGACGCAAAGGACTTTGGCAGTGCGGCCGGCAAGGTGTGGACGGTGACCACCTCTCCGTTCCCTGGTTCTGCTGCCAATGCCGGCAGCCGGCCCCGCAGCGGTTGGGAAATCGGCGCGACGGTGGATGAGGCATCGTTCACGTTCCTCGCGCCCAGCGTGCCGGCCAACGTCCTGGGCATGGCGCACAATACCGGGCGTGCGGGCCGTGACCTTCCGCCGCAGGCTTTCCACAAGGCGGCGACCAGCGTGGTCGGTCCGGGCGATGCGATTGAACTCCGGCCGGGCGTGGGCCGCGTCGAGCCGGAGGCCGAACTGACAATCGTCGTCGGCAGCAAGGCCCGCGGACTGACGCCCGGCAACGCCGGGAGCGCAGTCCTGGGCTACACCATCGGAAACGACGTCTCCGCCAGGGACCTGCAGGAAACCGACGAGCTGTGGATCAGCGCCAAGAGCCAGGACACGTTCACGCCCGCCGGGCCATGGATCGTCACGGATCTGCCGGGCGAGGACCTGGCGATCGGAATCAAACACAACGGCGTGGAGCTCAGGGCAGCCAGCTCCGCAGATCTCGGCTGGAAGGTGGGGGAAATCCTCGCCTACCTGACCTCTTTCATGACGCTTCACCCGGGCGACCTGGTGCTGACGGGATTCCCGGCCGAGTGTGCGCCGATCATTCCCGGCGACACCGTCACGTGCCACATTGCAGGCATCGGCGAGCTGACGAATCCCGTGGCGTCCGCCGCCTGACGAGTCGGCCGTCCACTGCAAGGAGCGCTGACAGGGGAACGGCTAGGGAACAGGCCAGCCAGGTCCCGATTCGTTGCGCCAGACATTATGATGGTTACTGTTCAGCTGACTGGACGGCATTCGTACGAGTGGCGCGGCGACTTGCGCGCGATACCTGAAGGAGAATCATGGCCGATTCCCGAGTTTCCCGAACCTCCGACGGATTGGGGAGCGCGTCACCCGCACCGGCCGTCACCCGAGCGGCCGCCGTGCTGGAAGCCCTGGCCGCCTCCGCGACCGGACGCCTCACGCTCAGCGATCTGGCCAGGGAGCTGGGAATTCCGAAGTCCTCAACCTCCAACCTCCTGCTCGCGCTCGAGGAGGCCAGGCTTATCAACCGCCAGGGCGCGGAGTTCACCCTCGGCCGCAAATTGGTGGAGCTGGGCGCGGCCTACCTCAGCCGCCTCGACGAGGTCCAGGAGTTCTACCGGTTCTGTGAACAGGCTCCGACTCTTTCGGGAGAGACCGTCCGGATCGCCATGCTGGACGGAGCAAACGTCATCTATCTCGCCCGCTACGAGGGACACCCCGCGGTACGCCTGACGTCCAACATCGGCGACAAGATGCCGGTCTCCCTCTGTGCCGTGGGCAAGGCCCTGATAGCGCGCCTGCATGACCACGACGTCGACGAGATGTTTCCGGACGACGCCGAACTGCCGGTCCTGACGCCGAAGTCGCTGCGCACGGGAGCCGAACTCAAGGCGCAACTGGCCGTCATCCGGGAGCAGGGCTACGCCTTCGAGGACGAGGAATCCACCACCGGTGTGGTGTGCCTGGCCGTGGCCGTCCCCACGCGGGGCGCACACGGCCCCAGCCTGGGCCTCTCGGTCACCGCACTGAAGGCGACCTACTCGCAGGAGCAGGGCGCCATGATGGTCAAGGAACTCCAGGACCTCGCCCGTTCCCTGGGCAATCCCATGGGCTAGGGCCAGTACCATCGGGCCGTCCCGGATTGTCCAGAATAAATCTGATTATTCATTGGCCGGTCGATCATCATGCTGTACGCTGTTCAGCATAGTGATCGACTCTTCGAGGGTTGCTCACATCCCACCAGACCAACGGGGGTCTGGAGTGTTCTTGAGGGAGTGCTTGTGACAACTAGTACTAATACACCGCTCGCTGAAGCGGACGGCGCCGTCGTCGATCCGGAACAGCTGCGACGGGCAACGCTTGCCAGCTCTGTAGGCTCCGCGCTGGAGTACTACGACTTCTACATCTACGGCCTGGCCTCGGCCCTGATCTTCGGCCCGCTGTTCTTCAAGCCGCTCGGCGACGACGGGGCCCTGATCGCATCCTTCGCCACGTACGGCGTCGGCTTCGCAGCCCGGCCCTTCGGCGGGATGGTCTTCGGCTACATCGGCGACCGGTTCGGCCGCAAAATGGTCCTCATCCTCACCATCGGCCTGATGGGGACCGCCAGCTTCGCCATCGGCCTGCTGCCGACCTATGAACAGGCGGGCATGCTTGGCGCCGTTCTCCTGGTGACGCTGCGCATCTTCCAGGGATTGGGTGCCGGCGCCGAACAAGCCGGCGCCACCACGCTGATTTCCGAAGTCGCGCCGCGCCGCCGTCGTGGCTTCTTCGCCTCGCTGCCGTTCGTCGGCATCCAGCTGGGCACCCTGCTCGGCGCCGGAACGTTTGCGCTCATTGCCATGGCCGACAAGGCCGTCCTGGAAGGCTGGCTGTGGCGGGTGCCCTTCCTGGCCAGCGTGGTCCTGATTGCGGTGGCCATCTTCATTCGGCTCCGGCTGAAGGAAACGCCGGTCTTCCAGGAGCTCGAGAAGCACAAGAACGTGGTCAAGAACCCCCTCGGCCAGCTGTGGAAGCATTCCAAGAAGAACGTGCTGATCGGCATCGGCCTGCGGATGGGCGAGAACGGGAATTCCTCGATCTACTCCGCCCTGCTGATCGCGTTCCTGGCATCAAAGGACGGCGTCTTTCCCGGCGACAAGTTCATTGGCCCGGTCGGCCTGCTCATTGCCGCAGGCTTCGCCGCCGTCATGGTGATCACCTTCGGCGCGCTGTCCGACAGGTTCGGCCGCGTGCCCGTCTACCGCTACGGTGCGCTGTTCCAGGCCCTTATCGCGCTGCCGGCGTTCTATCTGGTCACCCTGGGAAACGTCACGCTCGTCTGGATTGTCATGGTGGTGGGCATCGCCCTCGGCGTGCAGTCCATGCTCGGCCCGCAGTGCCCGCTGCTGCCTGAACTCTTCGGCTCGCAGTACCGTTTCACCGGCGTGGCCATGAGCCGTGAGCTCTCCGCCGTCCTGGCCGGCGGACTGGTCCCGCTGGTAGGCGCCGCGCTGTTGGCCGCCACGGACCATTCCTGGCTGGTGCTCGCCATCTACTCGCTGGTGCTTGCACTGATCTCCTTCGTCACCACCTTCTTCACGCCCGAGACGGTGGGACGCGACCTCCTCCTCACCGAGGACGCGAGCTAGCCGCACCAGAGCTTCAGATCCGCAGCGGCACACTTCGGCCGTGGCCCCTTTCCACTCAGGAAGGGGCCACGGCTGTTTTGCGCGTCGCTGAGCGGCCCCCGCGTCGCCAGGCAGGAAGCGCGTGCCGGGCACCAACGCAAAGGGCGGCCCCTCCGTTTCCGGAGGGGCCGCCCTGGTGTGCGCCGCGGCTCGGGCCGCAGGTCGGGGAGGGGTGGACTCAGTAGAAGTGGACGGTGTCCACGAGGTGGGGGAGTTCGCCGCCGTCGAGGTAGGTGCGCAGGTTGCTGCAGAAGCGTTCGGCGATCAGCCGGTTCTCCGCTGCGCTGAGTGCCGAGGTGTGCGGGGACACCATCACCCGGGGGTGGGTCCACAGCGGGCTGTCCTGCGGCAGCGGCTCCACGGCAAACACGTCCAGGCAGGCATAGGAGACCTGGCCGTTCCCGAGCGCCTCCAGGAGCGCCTCTTCATCCACCACGGTGCCGCGGCCCACGTTGACGAACACCGTTCCTGGCTTCATGGCAGCGAAGACTTCGCGGCCGAAGAGCTTCTCGGTGTACGGCGTGCCGGGAAGGGTATTGACGACGGCGTCTGCCGTGGCCAGCAGGCCGGGCAGGCCGTCGTTGTCCGTGACAGCCTCGATGCCGTCGATGGCCTCCACGGTCCGCTTGGTGCCGCTGACGCTCATGCCCAGGGCGCGGGCGATCCGTGCAGTCTCGAGCCCGATCTCGCCCAGTCCGGTGACCACCAGGCGGGAGCCGTTGACCAGGCGCGTGGGCGTGCGGAGCTCGGGCCAGATCCTGGCCGCCTGGTCCTGCGCCAGTTCCGCGCTGCGCTTGAAGCCGTTGAGGATGCCGAAGACGGCGAACTCGGCGAGCGGCAGGGCGTGCACCCCGGCCGAGGTGGTGACCTTGAACTTCCGCAGCGTCGCGGCGTCCAGCCCCGAGGCCTTCACGGCACCGCCGGCGCCGGCGGCCATGGCATGGATCCACTCCAGGCGGGGATTGCTGCCGGCGATCCTGGCCAGGCCGGCCGGGCTTTCGCTGGGGAGCCCGTACAGGACCTGGGCCTTGTTGAGCATGTCCCAGTAACGCTCTTCCTGCTCCGGCGTCCGGCGGAAGTCCGGATCGCCCGCGTGGTCTGCGGGAAAGCGTTCGGGCGGCAGGAGCTCAGGTTCGTAGAGGACGGTCACGGACGGATCTACGGCGCGGATGCGTTCCACCAGCTCTGCTTCGAGCGGGACGGCGATCGCGACGGTGGTTTTGGTCGTCATGGTGTTCATCATACTGAATGGAGGCTAGGATGCTGAACAGTTTCAAAAGATTAACCACTGTAAAGATTAACCACGACGGAGTGAGGCAGCATGCAGATGGACCGCAAGGAGGCCGGCTTTGTCGGCCTTGGACTGATGGGCGCGCCGATGGCCGCCAACCTCCTCGCGGCAGGGTGGGCCGTCAGCGCCTGGAACCGCTCGCCGGCTGCACTGGATGCCTTCGAGGCCCTGGGCGGAACCCGGGTGGCCGGAGTCGAGGCGCTCCGCGACCAGCCGGTCATAGTCTTCATGCTCCCGGATCTGTCCGACATTGAGGATGCCAGCGCCGCGCTCCTGGCTGGTTGGACGGCCAGACCGCCCGCCCCCGGAACCGCCGTGGTGGTCATGAGCAGTGTCTCGCCGTCTGCGGTGCAGGAATTCGGGGCACTGGTCGCGGCGGCGAGCGGAGGCAACGCCGTCGTCGTCGATGCGCCCGTCAGCGGCGGCACGAAAGGCGCGGCGGACGGAACCCTCGCCATCATGGCAGGCGCCAGCGAGGACGACTTTAGGCGGCTCCTGCCGCTCTTCAGCGCGATGGGCAGCACTGTGCGGCGGCTGGGACCGTTGGGTTCGGGGTCGCTCGCCAAGGCGTGCAACCAGCTGATCGTGGGAACCACGACGGCGGCACTTGCCGAGGCCGCGGAGCTCGCCGAACGCTCCGGCATGGACGTGCGCGCCCTCTACGAGGTGCTTGCCGGCGGCCTGGCCGGCAGCCGGGTCCTGGACATCGTGGGGCCACGGCTCGCCGCGAAGGACTACGAGCCCACCGGACCCGCCAAGTTCATGCACAAGGACCTGTCCTTCGTGCTCGAAAGCGCGGCCGCGGCCGGTGCCGCGGTGCCGATGGCGGCCGCCGGAGTCGAGCTCTACGCGGCGCTTTTGCGCCAAGGGCTGGGGGACCGGGACCTCGCCGTCGTGCGTCAGGCCATCGCCAATCTCAGCGACAACATCAGCTCCAGCACAACAGAGAGCACCAGTGACCACCCAGCAGTAAAGACCAAATGAGGATCAGCGAACCATGAGTGGACTTTTTGACCTGACAGGCCGGACCGCACTGGTCACCGGCTCCAGCCGGGGGATCGGCAACGCCCTGGCCCGGGCCCTGGCCGACGCCGGCGCCACGGTGGTGCTCAACGGCATCAACCCGGAGCGGCTCAAGGCCGCCGAGGCCGCGATGGCCGCGGACTACGCACCGGGCCGGGTGCACAGCTGCGCCTTCGACGTCACCTGCGACGCCGAGGCCGCCCGGGGCGTCGCCTGGGTGGAGGAGAACGTGGGGCCGCTGGAGATCCTGGTGAACAACGCCGGCATCCAGCACCGGGTCCCCATGCTGGAGCTCGAGGTGGCGGACTGGGACCGGGTGATCTCCACCGACCTGACCAGCGCGTTCCTGGTGGGGCGCGCGGCGGCCCGGCACATGATCCCCCGCGGCCGGGGCAAGATCATCAACATCTGCTCGGTCCAGACCGACCTCGCAAGGCCCACCATCGCCCCGTATATTGCGGCCAAGGGCGGCCTGCGGAACCTGACCCGGGCCATGACGGCGGAATGGGCGGCCTCCGGCCTGCAGATCAACGGCATCGCGCCCGGCTACATCCACACCGAGATGACCCAGAACCTCGTGGACGATGAGGCGTTCAACACCTGGATCCTGGGCCGGACCCCCGCGCACCGCTGGGGAACCGTGCAGGACCTTGCCGGCCCCGCGGTCTGGCTGGCCTCCAGCGGCTCGGACTTCGTCAACGGCCAGACCATCTTCATCGACGGCGGAATGACGGTGGTGGTCTGATGGGCGCCGTGGCAGGACTCCCGGCGACCACGGCAGCGGTGGTGGCCCACGCGGCAGGCGATCTCCGGATCGAGGACGTTCCCGTGCCCGCGCCGGCGTCCGATGAAGCCGTCATCGAGGTGGCCTTCGGCGGCATCTGCGGCTCCGACCTGCACTACTGGCTGCACGGCGCCGCAGGCGAATCCGTCCTCAAGGCACCCCTGGTCCTGGGCCACGAGATCGTGGGAACCGTGGTCCGCGCCGCGGCGGACGGCTCGGGGCCCGCGCCCGGCACGGCCGTCGCGGTGCATCCCGCCACGCCGGGGCCGGGCGGTCCCCGCTACCCCGAGGACCGCCCCAACCTCTCACCGGGCTGCACCTACCTGGGCAGCGCCGCGCGCTTTCCCCACACGGACGGGGCTTTCAGCCGCTACGCCACGCTGCCTGCCCGGATGCTCCGCCCGCTGCCGGCGGGGCTGGAACTGCGGACCGCGGCCCTGGCTGAACCGGCAAGCGTCGCCTGGCACGCCGTGTCGCGCGCCGGGGATGTGGCGGGAAAGACGGCGCTGGTGATCGGCAGCGGCCCCATCGGGGCCCTGGCTGTGGCCGTCCTCAAACGCGCCGGCGCGCGGCGGATCGTGGCGGTGGACATGCACGACAGGCCGCTGGAAATAGCCCGAGCCATGGGAGCCGACGCGGTCCTCAAGGGGGACGACGCCGAAGCGATCGCGGCCGTCGAGGCCGACGTCGTCATCGAGTCCTCAGGCAGCCACCACGGCCTGGCCTCTGCGATCAAGGGAGCGGTCCGCGGCGGCCGGGTGGTCATGGTGGGGCTGCTGCCTTCCGGCCCGCAGCCCGTGCTGATCTCCCTGGCCATCACGCGCGAGCTGGAGCTGGTGGGCTCCTTCCGCTTCAATGACGAAATCGACGAGGTCCTCGGCGCCCTCGCCGACGGATCGCTGGTGGTGGACCCCGTGGTCACCCACGCCTTCACCCTGGACCGCGGGCTGGAGGCGTTCGACATCGCCAGGGACGCGGCCGTGTCCGGGAAGGTCCTGCTGGACTTCAGGCCGGCCCCGGCGTGAGGAGCGCCGCCGTCGTCGAGGCCCGGGCCGTCAGCGGTGCGCTAGTGGCGCTCGAGCGGGACAAACACCCGCGGCTGGTTCTTCCAGCTCGGCTCCATCTCCGAGATGGTCTCGCGCATGATCCGGTTAGAGGCCTCGCGCGCGGCGGCGGCATCCCCGGCGGCGATGGCTTCGGCGACCTCCACATGCCACTGCAGCGCCGTCTCCCGCGGGTGGTCCGGCATCAGGCCGTGGATGGTGCGCCCGGTCAGGGTCTCGGTCACCTGGCCCACCATGTTGGCGAACATCTCGTTGCCGGAGCCGGTCAGCAACAGGGAATGGAACAGGATGTCCAGCTCGAGGAACCTGGGCACGTCCCCGGCCTGCCCGGCGTCCCGCATGGTGTGCGAGATCTCCACGAGCTCCCGGCGGAGCTCCTCGGGGGCGTTGGCCGCTGCCAGCTCGGCTGCCACCGGCTCGACGGCGGTACGGAGCTCGGCCAGGGAGCGCAGCTGGGCGCCGCGGCCCTCGCCGGCCAGGCGCCAGCGGATCACCAGCGGATCGAAGGGGTTCCACCGGTTCGAGGGCAGCACCCGGATGCCGACGCGCTTGATGGTCTCAACCAGGCCCAGCGACTGGAGGACGCGGACGGCCTCCCGGACCACCGAGCGGGAGACCTTGAGTTCGTCCTCAAGGTGCTCGGCAAGCATGACGTGTCCGGCCGGCAGCTCGCCGGCCACGATCCGGGTCCCGAGGTGCTCAATGGCACGATGGTGGAGGCTGGTTGACATAGTCGTAAGCATAATGCTGCGGGCCCGGTCCAGGCCGACCGGCGGGGCGGGCGCCGCTGATCATAGACTGTTTATGACGCACAGTATTCCGCTACGTGGGCGCTGCTTTCCCGCAGCCCGCGGAAATACATATGGTTTATGGACAGCCACAAATCCTCAAGAGCGGGTTCCGCCCTCTGCGGCGCAACCTGCCGGAGTCCTAGATCGTCTTAGATGAATCGCCGTGCATACATGGTTTACAGAAATCATGGTGTACAGAAATGAATTGGAGTTTTGATGTCAGCACACATCGGTGTTACCGGCCTCGCGGTGATGGGGGCCAACCTCGCACGCAACCTGGCCCGGAACGGCTTCACCGTTGCCCTGCACAACCGGTCGGTGGAAAAGACAGACACCCTGCTCGCCAAGTACGGCGATGAGGGCGACTTCGTCCGCACGGAGACCCTCCAGGAACTCGTTGATTCGCTGGAGAAGCCGCGCCGGGTACTGATCATGGTCAAGGCCGGTAAGCCGGTCGATTCCGTGATCGAGCAGCTCGAACCGCTCCTGGAGGCGGGCGACATCATCATCGACGCCGGCAACTCACACTACGAGGACACCCGCCGCCGCGAGGCCGCGCTTGCCAAGAAGGACCTGCACTTCGTCGGCATCGGCGTCTCCGGTGGCGAGGAAGGCGCCCTCAACGGCCCCTCGATCATGCCCGGCGGCTCCAGGGAGTCCTACGACGCCCTTGGCCCGCTGCTGGAAAAGATCGCCGCGCACGTCGACGGCAAGCCCTGCTGCGCCTGGATCGGCACCGACGGCGCCGGCCACTTCGTCAAGATGGTCCACAACGGCATCGAATACGCCGACATGCAGGTCATCGGCGAGGCCTTCGACCTCCTGCGCTCCGGCGCCGGGATCGAACCGGCCGAGCAGGCCAAGATCTTCGAAGAGTGGAACAAGGGCGACCTCGCCTCCTTCCTGATCGAAATCTCCGCCGAGGTCCTCGGCCACGTCGATGCGAAGACCGGCAAGCCGTTCGTCGACGTCGTGGTGGATGCTGCCGGCCAGAAGGGCACCGGCCGCTGGACGGTCATCTCCGCGCTCGAGCTCGGCTCCCCGACGTCGGGCATCGCCGAGTCCGTCTTTGCCCGGGCCCTGTCCTCGCAGGCGGAGCAGCGCGTGCTGGCCCAGGAACTGCTGGCCGGCGGCGAGGCCGCCGTCGAGGTCCCCGAGAGCTTCGTCGAGGACGTCCGCCAGGCGCTCTACGCCTCGAAGCTGGTCTCCTACGCCCAGGGACTGGACATGCTCACCTCCGCGGCCAAGGAATACAGCTGGGACCTGAAGCTGGATGAAATCGCCTCGCTGTGGCGCGGCGGCTGCATCATCCGTGCCGAACTGCTCAAGGAGATCACCAAGGCCTACGCCGCGGCGGAGAAGCCGGCCAACCTGCTCTTCGCACCGGCGTTCACCAAGGCGATCGCCGACGTCCTCCCGGCCTGGCGCCGGGTAGTGGCCACCGCGGTGCAGCTCGGCATCCCGGTGCCGGTGTTCTCCTCCTCGCTGGCCTACTACGACGGCCTGCGCCGCAAGCGCCTCCCGGCCGCCGTCATCCAAGGCCAGCGCGACCTCTTCGGTGCGCACACCTACGGCCGAGTCGATGCCGAGGGCACGTTCCACACCCTCTGGGGCGAGGACAAGTCCGAGATCGAGGCAGTCGACACCCACTAGCCTGCACCACGGACGGCCGGCCCCTTCCAGTTACCCTGGTAGGCGCCGGCCGTCCGTGTTTCCGGCCGCTCCTGCCCAAGGAGCTCAGCGCCCAAGGAGTTCAGCCCATGCCCCAGGCCGTAGCGTTTGTCACCGGTGCGTCCACCGGGATCGGCTTCGAAACCGCGAAAAAGCTTGCCTCGGCCGGCTTCACCGTCTATGCCGGGGCCCGCCGCGTGGAGAAAATGGAGCCGCTCAAGGCCTCCGGTGTCAAGGTGATGGCCCTGGACGTGACGGATGAGGACTCGATGAGCGCCGCCGTCGGGGAAGTACTGGCCGCGCACGGCGGATCGACGTCCTGGTCAACAACGCCGGCTACGGGACCTACGGTTCACTCGAGGAGGTGGAGCTGGCCGAGAGGCGGCGACAGTTCGACGTGAACGTCTTCGGCCTGGCGCGCATGACGCAGCTCGTGATCCCCGCCATGCGGGCCGCGGGGGCGGGCAGGATCATCAACATCTCATCGATCGGCGGCAAGATGTACGAGCCGCTGGGCGCCTGGTACCACGCGACGAAGTTTGCAGTCGAAGGCCTGAGCGATTCGCTGCGGCTCGAGCTGAAGCCGCACGGCATTAATGTGGCCATCATCGAGCCCGCCGGGACGCAATCTGAGTGGGGAGCCATTGCGGCGCAGGGGCTACTGGCCAGTTCCGGGAGCGGGCCGTACGGGGCCCAGGCCAAGGTGGTGGCGGCAGCGCTGGCCACCACGGACAACGCTGCAACCTCGGCACGGCCGGAGCTCGCGGCCGAGGCTATCCTGCACGCGGCGACGGCCCGGCGGCCCAAGACACGGTACCCGGTGGGTGCCAGCGCCCGGGGGATCCTGCTCCTGCGCCACCTGTTGCCGGACCGGGCGTTCGACGCCGTCCTCTGGAACATCTACAAGCGGTTCCCCGGGTAAGGCTGCCCGGATCCGGTCGGCGGTCCTAGATGTGGTAGTCGATCAGGTATTCGGCCGGGTCGACGGCGGGTTTGGTCTCGCGCTGGGCGTCGCGGTGCCGCCAGGTGGCGGGCACACCGGTGACGATCGATTCGGCCGGGGCGTCCTTGACCACCACGGCGTTGGCGCCGACGGCGCTGTCCCGGCCGATGGTGATGGGGCCCAGGATCTTGGCCCCGGCGCCGATCACCACGCGGTCCTCGATGGTGGGGTGGCGTTTGATCTTGGCGAGCGAGCGGCCGCCGAGGGTCACACCGTGGTAGATCATGACGTCCTCGCCGATCTCGGCGGTCTCGCCGATGACCACGCCCATGCCGTGGTCGATGAAGAAGCGCCGGCCGATAGTCGCGCCGGGGTGGATCTCGATGCCGGTGAGGAACCGGGCGAGCTGGGAGATGAGCCGCGCCGGGAACCGCAGGGCCGGGTTTTGCCACAGCCGGTGCGTCAGGCGGTGGAACCAGATCGCGTGCAGGCCGGAATAGGCGAAGAAGTTCTCAAAAGAACCTCGAGCCGCCGGGTCGTGGGACCGGGCGGCGTCGAGGTCTTCCTTCAGTCTTGCGAAGAAGCTCACAAAGACCTTTCTAGGGAATCGTGGGACAGCGGCCGGGACTTAGCCGCGGATGTCGTCGTACAGCACGGTGGAGATGTAGCGCTCACCAAAGTCGCAAACCACGGCAACAATGAGTTTACCGGCGTTCTCCGGACGCTTGGCGAGCTCCAAGGCCGCCCAGACGATGGCGCCGGAGGAAATGCCGCCCAGGATGCCTTCCTTGATGCCGAGTTCGCGCGCCACCCGGACCGAGTCCTCGAGCGTGGCGTCGATGACCTCGTCATAGACGTTGGTGTCCAGGATTTCCGGGACGAAGTTCGCGCCGAGGCCCTGGATCTTGTGCGGGCCCGGGGCGCCGCCGTTGAGGATGGCGGAGTCCTTCGGCTCCACGGCGACGATCTGCACGTCGGGCTTGCGCTCCTTGAGGACCTGTCCGACGCCGGTGACGGTGCCGCCGGTGCCGACGCCGGCGACGAAGATGTCCACCTTGCCGTCGGTGTCGACCCAGATTTCCTCTGCCGTGGTGCGGCGGTGGACCTCGGGGTTGGCCTCGTTGGCGAACTGCTGGGCCCAGATGGAGTTCTCCGTGTTGGCCACGATCTCCTGGGCCTTCTCCACGGCTCCGCGCATGCCCTCGGAGCCGGGGGTCAGGACGATCTCGGCACCGTACGCCCGCAGCATGACTCGGCGCTCGGTTGACATGGTTTCCGGCATGGTCAGGATGACCCTGTAGCCGCGGGCCGCGCCCACCATGGCCAGGGCGATTCCGGTGTTACCGGACGTGCCTTCGACAATGGTGCCGCCGGGCTTGAGGGCACCGGACTTCTCGGCCGCATCAATGATGGCGACGCCGATCCGGTCCTTGACGCTGTTGGCCGGGTTGTAGAACTCCAGCTTGACAGCCACGGTGGCGTCAAGGCCTTCGGTCAGCCGGTTCAGCCGGACCAGCGGAGTTCCGCCTACCAGCTGGGTTACATCGTCATAGATCGGTGCCATGTATGTATGCCTGTCTTTGAGGAGGGTTGACTGAGGTCAGCCTAACGAGCGCCCACAGACCCTAGCTAAGCATTAAGCCATGCAGAGTAATATTTCCTCGCCTTGGCCAGCTTCGGGTTGATGATGACGTTGCAGTAGCCCTCCTCGGGGTACTTGGCGTAGAAGTCCTGGTGGATTTCCTCGGCCACATGGAACTTTGGCCGCCGGCTGACCTCGGTCACGATCGGGTGCGACCACAGGGCCTGGTTCCGTTCGATCGCCTCCTCGAACTGGATCTTCTCCTCGGTGGTCTCGTAGAACATCGAGGAACGGTACTGGGTCCCGACGTCGTAGCCCTGCCGGTTCAGCGTGGTGGGGTCGTGGAGGACGAAGAACATGTCCAGGATGACCTCTGCGGGAATGACGTGCTCGTCGAACGTCACCGCCACGACCTCGGCGTGGCCTGTGGTCCCTGAGGACACAGAGTAGTAGTCGGGGTTGCGGTCATGGCCTCCGGTGTAGCCCGAGACGACCGAGCTTACGCCCTTGGTTTTCTGGTAGACAGCGTCGAGGCACCAAAAGCAGCCTCCGCCGAGCACAAAAGTTGTCATGATCTCTTCAATGGTTCGAGGGGTCCGATGATTCCCCAGCCACCTTACGAGAGTGTTACGAGTGACCGGGCGGCCCGCCAATAGGGTAAAAATGGGGGTATGGAACCTGTGAACACCGATGTTTCAGCGGAATCCGACCGGTCTGCTGCCGCCGTCGGCGGCGATACCGGCAGCGGGGACGCCTCCGGCGCCGCGACGCTGGGCATGATCCAGCTGGCGGTGGAGGAGCTCTGGCCTGAATCGCTGGCCGAGGACTGGGACGAGGTGGGCCTTGTGGCGGGCCACCCGAATGCCGAGGTGCACAGGGTCATGTTCGCGGTCGATCCGACCATCGATGTGATCGAGGAAGCCATCGACTTCGGCGCCGAGCTGCTCATCACGCACCATCCGCTGCTGCTCAGGGGCGTGACGTCCGTCGCCGCCAACACGGCCAAGGGCAAGGCCGTGCACCGCCTCATCGAGTCCGGGACGGCGCTGATGACCGTGCACACCAACGGTGACTCCGCCGTCGGGGGCGTCTCCGACGTCCTCGCTGACGCGCTGGGCCTGCAGAATGTGGCCCCGCTGACCCCGGCCGCGAACGGGCTCCCCGAGGAAGGCATCGGCCGCGTCGGCGACCTCGAAGAAGTCCTGACGCTGGGTGATTTCGCTGCCCGCGTGTTCGGCATCCTGCCCTCGGTGGCCGGCGGCGTCCGGGTGTCGGGCGACCGCGACGGGCTGATCAGGCGGGTGGCCGTCTGCGGTGGGGCCGGCGATTCCCTCTTTGGCGAGGTGCGGGCAAGCAACGCGGACGTCTACGTGACGGCGGACCTGCGGCACCACCCGGCGTCGGAGGCCCGCGAGGCGGCGGTGAACGACCGGCCATACCTGATCGACGTTTCCCACTTCGCGAGCGAATGGCTGTGGCTGCCCGCGGCCGCCGAAGCGCTGGGCAATGTGCTCACCGACCAGGGCCACGACGTCGAGATCCGGGTCAGTACCACCAACAGCGACCCGTGGGACTTCATTCTGACTCCGGGCGGGGACTAGAGTCTAGGGAGCGCCGATACGGTGCCCGGCTGCGGCCGGATTGGATTTAGCGGAGGTAAATAGTGGCCAAGGCAGCACCGGCGGAACAATTGAAGTTGCTCGAATTGCAGGGACTCGATGCCAAGCTCAAGTCCTTGTCCAACCGCCGACGAAGCCTTGAAAGCGACTCCCGGATCACCGACCTGGAAGCCGCCCTCGGCGTGGCCAACGGTGAACTCGGTGCCGCGAAGATGGCCGTCCACGACGCCGAACTCGAGCTCAAGCGCTCAGAGGCCGACGTCGAGCAGGTTGCCTCCCGGATCGAACGCGACGAGGCGAGGCTCAACAGCGGCACTGGCCTGTCCAAGGACCTCGTTGCTCTGCAGCGCGACCTCGTCTCCCTGAACAAGCGCCGCTCGGACCTCGAGGACGTCGAACTCGAAGTCCTCGAACGGCTCGACTCGCTCCGCGCCCGCCAGGCCGCGCAGCAGCAGATCGCGGACGACATCCAGGGCTCCTTCGGTTCCATCCGTGCCGAGCTGGACGAGCAGTTGGCCGAGATCGCCGCCGAAGCCACGGTGGTGCGCGGGCAGCGTGCCGAGTTCGCCGCGGGACTCGACGCCGGGATGCTCGCCGTCTACGAAAAGACGCTGGCCAAGCGCGGCGTCGGCGCTGCGCGGCTTTTCCACGGCACCTCGGAAGGCTCCGGCATGCACCTCAGCCCCGGCGACCTGGCCGAGATCAAGGCCGCGGCCGAGGACGAGATCGTGTTCTGCCCGGACTCCGGCTGCATCCTGGTCCGCTCGGCCGAATGGGCCTAAGCGGTTCCTAGCCAGGCAGGATGATGTTGAGGGTGTGCGGCTTCCGGGCCGTGCCCTCAACGAGTTCCGCCACCCATTTCTCGGCCGCCGCCTTCTGCAGCTGCGCCGGGGTTTGCGGCGCCTTGCCCCTGCGGCTGAGCAAATGCCGAGCCAGCTCGCCCCGGGTGTGCTTGGCAAAGTGGCTGACCACCTTGCGCACCCCGGCGGTCTCGGTGAAGACGTTCACGGCCACCGTCTGTTCCGGCGGGGGAGCCCAGGCCGCAGCGTAGGTGCTGGACCGGCAGTCCACCAACAGCTCGCCCGCGGCGGCCGCCGCCAGGGCGTCGCCCAGTTGCGGCTTCCAGAACGAGGCGAGCCGTCCGACGTCGGGCAGCGAGATCCCCATCGACAGCCGGTAGGCGGGTACGCGGTCGGCGAAGCGGATGGCGCCCCATAGGGCGGACACCACCAGCACCGAAGCGTCGGCCTTCTTCCGCTGCGCGGGAGTCAGGGAGTCATAGCCGAGCGCGTCGTACAGCACTCCGGAATAGACCTGGTGGGCCGGGGCGGCAGGTTCCGCGTGCAGGCGGGTGTTGCGTTCGACGTCGGCACTCAGCGAGGCGCCGACGCCCAGCAGCGCCAAGGCGTCCTCGTGGGCGCTGACTGTGCCGAGCGCGTCCAGGACCCTGGCCCGGGAGCTGTTGAGGGCGGGGAAGCTCAACGTGGTCCAGTCGGCGGCGTCCCCGCCCATGGCGGGAGTCTTGCCCTCGGAGGGCGGCAACAGAATTAGCACCGTACGATCTTACCGGCGGCGGGTTCAGGCGAGGTGGTAGCCCAAAAATGACAACACCTCGGGCAGGACGGACCGCCAGTAGGTGTAGTCGTGGCCGCCGGGCCGGAAACTGCCCTCGACCTCACCGGGCAGTCCTGCACGGTAGGCACGAACCGTGGCGGCAAGGTCGTCCCCGGTGCCGCAGTCGATCCGCTTGGGCACCGCCGCGAGTCGGGGCCGGAGCGCGAACACGTCATGGGCTGCGAAGTCGGCCGGGCCGTCGAAGGCGGATTCCTGGCGTTGGTCATAGTGGTCCCAGACCGCCGGACTCATGGCCGCGACGGCGCGGACTCCGGGCAGTCGGCCCTGCGAGGCGAGCAGAAGGGAACCGAAGCCTCCCATGGAGATGCCGAAGAGGCCGATCCTGCCAAGGTCGTAGCCCTGGCTGCCTAGGAACGGAATAAACTCCTTCACCAGCATCGACTGGGTGTCGCTGCCGTCGGCGCGGGGATGCCACCAGGTGTTTCCGCCGTCCACTGCGGCGATCGCGAAGGGCATGCCGCCGGCGTCCAGGTGCCGTTGGAGGGCCTCATGGGCGGCCAAGTCCTCGAGCAGGACGGTGTGGCTGCCGTTGAGTCCGTGAAGGAAGACTGCTACGGGCAATTCGGGCTGCGCGCCGCCGGGCGGCAATTCGGGTGCAGCCAGCGACCAATGGCTGGCGATCCCGGGGCGGAAAGCCGAGACGAATGAACCTGAGCTGGTCCGTACTCTCAACGGGGAGGCGGGAGCCGGCAGCGTTGTCGCCGTCGGGCTGGCTGGCGCGGGCGGGGACGGCTCGGGAGGCACGATGCCGTCAGTGCAGGCTGTGAGGGCGGACGTGCCAAGGCCGATTCCTGCCAGCTCAAGCAGCTGGCGGCGGGTCAGGGCAGACTTGTCCATCTCTCGATAATAGGTCCGGCGCCTGCTCCGGCGCGGACGTGTCACCGGAGGCGTCTCCGCCACCCGGGAGGCCGTAGACTGGACAGCGGATGGGTTGACCAGGCGGCCGCGCGTCACGCAAGTGGCTCGAGGAACGTCCGGGCTCCGCAGAGCAGGGTGGTGGGTAACGCCCACTCGGGGTAACCCGCAGGCCAGTGCCACAGAGAACAGACCGCCTGCGTGTGGCGTGTGCTTGCACAGGCCGCAGGGCAGGTAAGGGTGAAACGGTGGTGTAAGAGACCACCAGCTTCCCGGGTGACCGGGAAGGCTAGGTAAACCCCACCCGGAGCAAGGCCAGACAGGACACGTTTGAGGGCTGCTCGCCCGAGTGTTCGGGTAGGCCGCTGGAGGGCGTCGGCAACGGCGTCCGTAGATGGATGGCCGCTACTCCCGCGCCGGTAACAGCGCGGGAACACAGAACCCGGCGTATCGGTCAACCCATCCACTCAAACGGCCGGGTTACCCTGTCCTGCCCGGAGCGGGATTCGGCCGTCACAGGCTGCTGGCCGGGGGTCGCGTGCCTGCACGGTTGCAAGCTTGGGAAAACCTTGAGGCATGCTTGACTTCATCCCAGCGAGACCCGACACTTCAATGAACGCTTCAGGTAACGGTGCATGAGCGATGGTTGAGGAGTCATAGTGCCGGATGACGCAGCATACGACTATGTCATCGCCGGTGGTGGCACAGGCGGCAGCGTCCTGGCTGGCAGACTTAGCGAAGACCCTTCGATACGCGTGCTCCTGCTCGAGGCAGGAAGATCCGACCGCCATCCGTTCATTCACATGCCCGCGGGCTTCCCGAGACTGAAGGGAGGCCCGTATCAATGGGCTTACAACAGCGTTCCGCAAAAACACAGCAACGGCCGCAGCATCCCGCTTCCTCAGGGCCGGGGACTCGGCGGCGGCGGCTCCATCAACTCCCAGGTCTTCACGCGGGGCGTGGACGAGGACTACGACAGGTGGGTCGCGGACTACGGTTGCGAGGGCTGGTCCGCCGCTGAGGTGTCCAGGTATTTTGTCCGCTCGGAGTGCAACTCCAGGCTCTCAGGACCCCACCACGGAACCCAGGGGCCGCTTGGCGTCTCGGATCCCCGGCGTCCGCACACGCTCTCGGCGGCGTTCGTGCAGGCCGGCCAGGAGTTCGGGTTGCCGCTCAACAGCGATTTCAACGGCGCCGAACAGCACGGCGTCGGTTTCTACCAGACCACCACCCGGAACGGCCGTCGGTGCAGTGCGGCCGTCGCCTACCTCAAACCCGCGCGCAAGCGGCGCAATCTCACGGTCCGCGTCAACGTGACCGTTTCCAAAGTGGTCATCAGGAACGGCCGGGCCGTCGGCGTGCAGGCAGTCGAAGACGGGGTGGCGAGAATCTACGGCGCACGGCGGGAGGTCATTGTCGCCAGCGGCGCCTTTGGATCCCCGAAGTTGCTGCAGCTTTCAGGCATCGGCGACCCGGCGGACCTCGCTGCCGCCGGGATCGATGTCATCCATGCCCTCACGGGCGTCGGGAAGAACCTCCAGGATCACCTGGACCTGGACATCATCTACGAACTCACCGACTACCACAGCCTGGACCGGTTCAACCGCGTGCGCCCGGCGACGGTCCTGGCCGGCCTCGAGTACCTGGCCTTCCGCTCGGGACCGTTCGCGTCCAACCTTGTCGAGGCCGGCGGCTTCAGCTACGCCAACAAGGATGAAAAGACCCCTGACCTGCAGTTCCACTTCCTGCCGGCCGCGCGGTCAGAGCCGGGCATAGCGTCGCTGCAGCCCGGGTTCGGCATGACGCTGAACTCCTATTTCCTGCGCCCCCGCAGCAGGGGGACAGTCCGGGTCGCATCCTCAGACCCCACACAGCCGCCGCTCATCGATCCGAATTTCCTCGCGGACGACTATGACCTGGAGATGACGATCGCCGGCGTGCAGCAGAGCCGCCAGATCATGGAGCAGACATCGATCGCAGCCTTCATCAAAAGAGAGCGCATCGGTGACGGCTCACGGGTGATGACCCGCGACGAGTACGTGAAGTTCGTGCGCTCCTACGGACGGACCTCCTACCATCCGGTCGGCACCTGCGCCATGGGGACCACAGATGATTCGGTCGTATCGCCCCGGCTGAAGGTCTACGGGCTGGAGGGACTGCGGGTGGTTGACTCCTCGATCATGCCCCGCCTGATCAGTGCCAACACGCAGGCGCCGACCATCATGATCGCGGAAAAGGCCGTCGACATGATCCTGGAGGACGCAGCCCGGCTGGCGCCCGGAGTGAGTGGTTTGGCCGGCTCCTCTATGGCCACGGACGGTGTGTGAGTCATTTCACGCGCGACAGGGCACCGTACCCTGCCGGGCCGCCCGTAGAATTGATGGTGAACGTAGAAGTTCTGCCGCCGGGTCTGCGTTCGCAGCCGGCGGTTTTTCTTTGCGCTCGATGAGGCGCCCGGGGTGGACCGAATCCCCGCCGGTGCCCGGTACCGGACACCCTCCGGCGGCCGACTTCCCCCTACGAGGACGTAGGGGGTGGATTCTAGGAAGGTAGTTCTGTGAGCCAGACGTCAGATTCTTGTCTTGATACGTGGATGGGCCGTGAGGCGCTCGCCGAGGCCATGATCCCCGTGATCGGCCGGCTGTACCGCGAGAACAACGTGGTGACCTCGATCCACGGACGCAGCCTGATCAACAAGTCCACCATGAATATCCTCAAGGCCCACCGCTTCGCCCGCCGGATGAGCAAGGAAGAACTGCGCCTCGAGGAGACGGCCCCGCTGCTGGAGGCCCTGACCAAGCTGGACCTCGGCGCAGCGGCGATCGATATTGCCCGCCTTACCGAGAAGTACCGCGCCGAGGGCGACGGCGCCAGCCTGGATGCATTCCTCCGCGAGGAGCTCGCCGAGGTTGTGGGCAAGCGCGGCGGCGACGACCGCACCAGCACCGACGTCGTCCTCTACGGCTTCGGCCGCATCGGCCGGCTTCTGGCCCGACTCCTGATCGAAAAGGCAGGCGGCGGCCACGGCCTGCGCCTGCGCGCCATCGTGGTCCGCCGCGGTTCCGACAACGACCTCAGCAAGCGCG
The DNA here is from genome assembly GCA_963722145.1 of uncultured Actinomycetota bacterium. Taxonomy (GTDB): domain Bacteria; phylum Actinomycetota; class Actinomycetes; order Actinomycetales; family Micrococcaceae; genus Arthrobacter. The sequence goes on from CAVRLW010000022.1 coordinate 615,617, forward strand.
CGAGCCTGCTCCGCCGCGACTCCGTCCACGGCTCTTTCGAAGGCACCATCAAGGTGGACCTCGAAAACGACACCATCACAGCCAACGGCGTCCAGATCCAGGTCATCTACTCGGACAACCCTTCCACCGTGGACTACACCGCCTACGGCATCCACGACGCGCTCGTAGTGGACAACACGGGCCGCTGGCGCGACGCCGAGGGCCTGTCCCAGCACCTGTTGAGCAAGGGTGTTGCCCGCGTTCTCCTCACCGCGCCGGGCAAGGGCGAGCTGAAGAACATCGTGCACGGCATCAACCACGGCACCATCGCCGACTCGGACACGATCGTCTCGGCGGCCTCCTGCACCACCAACGCCATCACCCCCGTGCTCAAGGCGATCAACGACCGCTATGGCGTGGTGCACGGGCACGTGGAGACGGTCCACTCCTTCACCAACGACCAGAACCTGATCGACAACTTCCACAAGGGCGACCGCCGTGGACGCTCTGCCGCGCTGAACATGGTGATCACCGAGACCGGTGCCGCCAAGGCCGTTGCCAAGGCCTTGCCGGAACTGCTCGGCAAGCTCACGGGCAGCTCCATCCGCGTCCCCACCCCGGACGTGTCGCTGGCCATCCTGAACCTGAACCTGGAGAACGGCACCACCAAGGACGAAGTCAACGACTACCTGCGGGAAATGTCGCTGCACTCCGATCTGCGCAAACAGATCGACTACATCGATTCGCCTGAGGTGGTCTCCACGGACTTCGTCGGCTCGCGCCGTGCAGGCATCGTCGACGGCCTGGCCACGATCTCCAACGACAAGAACCTCGTCCTGTATGTCTGGTACGACAACGAGTTCGGCTACAGCTGCCAGGTGGTCCGCGTCATGGAGGAAATGGCCGGGGTCAACCCGCCGTCGTTCCCTGCCAAGGACGCTGCCTCCATCCTCGAGGCCGCCGGGCTGCCCGTACAGGTCTAAGTCCGCGGGCTCAACGTCCCTGACCGGGATTTGTTCCCCATTTCCCGGCCGATGCACTGGAATCGGCCGGGAATGGGAACCACAATGTAGCCATGGAACAGAACCCGGCTCTTGAACACGAGACCACCCTGGAACACGCGCTTGACGTCGCGCGGAGCAACGCGAAGGAAGCGAAGCGGCTGCTGGACGACGCCCTCGTCAAACGCGAGGCCGGTGAAGTCAACGACGACCGGGTGAGCCAGCTCCGGAACCTGCTGGACCTGGCCAACGAAGACCTGAAACGGGTCACGCGGGAACAATAAGCCCCCGGCGTCTCCGCCACCGGTCCCCAACACTGTGGACAACCTCCAGGGTGTCGGAGTGCCCGCGTAGGCTCAGGGCGTGCAGCCAAAACGCCGCCAGCGGCCGCCCTCATGACCGTCACATGGACGGAATTCCGCCACGCCCGGCGCCGCTCCCACCAGGCGTGGATACTCCTGGCCGCAGCCGGCCTGGCCGTCCTCGGCGGCCTCGTCTGGTTCTTCACAGCCGGCCAGTTTGCCGCCGCGGAGCCGCAGACCACGGGCCCCAGCGAGGCCCCGGTGCTTGCCGGCGGATGGATGAACGCGGTGGACCCCGTCCGGGCTGTGCCGCAGGCAGGCGCCGCCGGCGTGCTCGACACCCTGGCGGTCAAGGGGCGGTCGGCCAAGGACAACTATGACCGGGGCGCCTTCGGCCAGGCCTGGCTCGACGTCGACCGCAACGGCTGCGATACGCGCAACGACATCCTCCGCCGCGACCTGGCGGCCGCAGAATACGTCAAGGGCTCCCGGTGCCAAGTGGCTGGCGGCACGTTCCAGGAGCCGTACACCGGCCGGATGATCGCGTTCCGGCGCGGCGCCGAGACCAGCGCCGCGGTGCAGATCGACCACGTCGTGGCGCTTGGCGACGCGTGGCAAAAGGGCGCCCAGCAGCTCACCACGCAGCAGCGCGAACACCTGGCCAACGATCCCCTCAACCTGATCGCCGCCGACGGCCCCGCCAACCAGGACAAGAGCGCCTCCGACGCCGCCACCTGGCTGCCGCCCAACAAGGCTTTCCGTTGCCACTATGTGGCCCGCCAGATTTCCGTTAAGGCCGCCTACCGGCTGTGGGTCACGCCCGCAGAGAAGGAGGCGATGAAACGGATCCTCGCGTCGTGCCCCGAGCAACAGACGATCGTCCCGCGCCGGATCCGCTGAGGGACCCCTATCAGGTGGTGGAGCTGGGACTCGAACGGTAGGGTACCGGCATGGACATCATCCTCGTACCCGGATTCTGGTTGGACGCCTCGTCGTGGGAGGAGGTCACCCCGCCGCTCACCGCGGCCGGGCACAAGGTCTACCCCCTGACGCTGCCGGGCCTGGAGTCGGCCGGTGCGCCGCGCGCCGGAATCGGCCTGCGCACCCACATCGACGCCGTCGTGGCTAAGATCGATTCCTTCGATGCGCCGGTGGTCCTTGTGGGCCACTCCGGCGGCGGAGCCATCATCCACGGCGCCGTCGATGCCCGCCCGGACCGGGTGGCCCGGGCAATCTACGTGGACAGCGGACCGCTGGGGGAGGGCGGGGTCATCAACGACGAACTACCGGCCGACGGCGACGACGTGCCGCTGCCGCCGTGGGAGCTCTTCGAGGACGCGGACCTCACCGACTTGACCGACGACCTGCGCGCAATGTTCCGCGCCCGCGCCATTCCGCAGCCCCGCGGCGTGGCCCAGGACCAGCAGCAGCTCAAGGATGAACGCCGCTTCGAGGTCCCGGCCACCGTCATCGCCTGCGAATTCCCGTCCGCGATGCTGACGGAAATGATTGCCGGGGGCCACCCGTACGTGGCGGAACTCGCACGGATCCGCGACGTTGAGTACGTGGACCTGCCCACCGGTCACTGGCCGCAGTTCACCAAGCCTGCCGAGCTTGGCGCAGACATCCTGGCCGCCGTCGAACGGACGTCCGGGAGCTAGCGGGCCGGCCCACCAGGGCTCTGCGGAAATTCCCGCCTGCCGCGGTCAGTGGCCGAACGGGTCCGGATCCACTCCCGGCATCCAGGTCAGGCCGGGAACGCCCCAGCCGCTGCGCTTGGCCTGCTTCATGGCCTTGCGCGAATAGCGGTCGATCAGCCGGTTCACGTAGAGCTTGCCGTCGAGGTGGTCGTATTCGTGCTGGATGACCCGCGCGAACCAGCCGGTCGCCTCGAATTCCACCGGCTTCCCGTCACCGTCGAAGCCCTGGACCCTCGCCCATTCGGCCCGCTTGAGCGGATACTGGCCGCCCGGGAAGGACAGGCAGCCCTCTTCTTCCTCGTCGGGGTCCGGCAGCGCGCCGGAGATCTTGGACAGAGTCAGGACAGGATTGACCACGACGCCGGTGGGCGGGGCGCCGTCGTCGTTGTCGTACTTGTACACGAAGAGCCGCTTGCCGACCCCCACCTGGGGGGCGGCCAGCCCGACGCCGTTGGCGGCGTCGTTGGTCTCGAACATGTCGGCGATCAGGGTGCGGAGCTCGTCATCGAAGACTTCGACTTCCGCGGCCCTGCGGTGCAGCACGGGCTCGCCCCAGATCGTGATGGGCAGGACGGTCATGTCAGTAAAGTTCCTCAGGTGCTGTTGGAGACGCGGCGACTCAGCCGGCGATGGTGCGGCCGACGACGTCGCGCATAATTTCGTTGGTGCCGCCGAAGATCGTCAGCAGCCGGGCGGCGAGGTAGGCCTGGGCCACCGGGTATTCCAGGATGTAGCCGTAGCCGCCATGCAGCTGCAGGCAGCGGTCCGTGACGGACTTGGCTCGCTCGGATGCCCACAGTTTGGCGCGGGCAGCGCCTGCGGCGTCGAGCTCCCCGGCGTTGAAGGCCAGAATGGCCTGGTCCACGTAGGTTTCGGTGACCTCGACCTCCGTGAGGATGTCGGCGAGTTCGAAGCGGCTGTTCTGGAAGTCGATGATCCGCTCGCCAAACGCGTTGCGATCCTTCGTGTAGCGGACGGTCGCCTCGTAGGTGGCGCGGACGACGGCGGAGCTGGCCACGGCGATCGCCAGGCGGCCCTGCGGGAGCTGCTCGGCCGCGTACTGCAGGCCCTTGCCTTCCTCGCCCACCAGATCGGCGTGCGGGACGCGGACGTTGTCGAAGAACAGTTCGGCCGTGTCGGAGGCTTTGAGGCCCATCTTGTCCAGCTGCTTGCCGGTGTTGTAGCCCTCGCCCTTCTGGACCATGAAGAGCGAGAACGAGTCGTGGTCTCCGCGTCCGGTGCCGCCGTCGGTGCGGGCCAGGACCAGGGAGGCGTCACCGGAGATGCCGTTGCCGATAAACGTTTTCTGGCCGCTGATCAGCCAGTCGTCGCCGTCGCGGACGGCCTTGGTGCGGATGCCGCGCAGGTCCGAGCCGGCCCCCGGTTCGGTCCAGGCGACCGAGGTGACCTTTTCGCCGGAGACCATGCCGGGCAGCCAGCGGGCCTTGAGGTCATCGGAGCCGTAGGCCAGCAGGTGCGGGAGGACCATGTCGTCGTGCAGGTGGAACGCCAGGCCGACCGCGAGGTGGTTGCTCTTGGCGAATTCTTCGTCGAGCACGGCCCGGAAGCGGTAGTCGGACATTCCCATGCCGCCGAACTCTTCCGGCACGGCGAGGCCCAGCAGGCCCTGCTCGCCGGCCGCCGACCACAGTTCCCGGGACATCATGTGGTCCTCGTCCCACTGGGCGTAGTGCGGGGCAACCGCGCGCACGTCGAACTCGGCGGCCATCTCACGGAACATCTCGTGGTCTTCTTCAAAGAGCTTGCGCTTCACTGCGTTTCCTTCCAATGACAGATCCGGGACAACTGCGCCGCGCTCCCAGCCCTACACGGCCGGCCTGATCAGGCGGCGATCCAGCACAGGCACGAACACAGCCACACAAAAACAGAAACAAAAACTCAGCACAGACAACAAAGGCCGCACCGGATATCCGGTGCGGCCTTTGGAAAAGGTCGGACAATCACTGCCGTCCTTCATGAGGGTGAGCGACGGGGGTTGAACCCGCGACCTCCTGGACCACAACCAGGCGCTCTGCCAACTGAGCTACGCCCACCATGTGCCATATCAGGCCCTCCGGCGAACCGGCTGGCTGGAAAGGCAACGACAAATAGCTTACCTGTTCTTTGGGGGTGGTTTTGCCACTTTTGCGATTTTCACCAAAATTTCCGCGAAACGTGGCGCAGATTACTTTCCTGGGCCACGTTCCCGGCGGCGGTTGCCGGCGGTGCGCCGGCTGCGTGCCGCTACTCCGCCGGGGTTGGCGCGGCTGCTTCGCCGCCCATGACGCGCTTGGCGATCCGCTGCGCCGTGGCACTGTCCGGGCCCGGCGCGGGGACAAACACGGCCTCGCGGTAATACCGGAGTTCGTCGATGGAGTCCTTGATGTCGCCGAGGGCCCGGTGCCCGCCCAGCTTGGCGGGGGACTGGAAGTAGGCCCGGGCAAACCAGCGACGGGAGAGTTCCTTGATGGTGCTCACATCGATGACCCGGTAGTGCAGGTGCTCCACCACTTCGGGCATATCGCGCACAAGGAACACGCGGTCGGTGCCCACGGAGTTGCCGCCGAGCGGGGCCTTCCGGGGGTCCGGAACCCATTTTTTGATGTAGTCGAGCACGGCTGATTGCGCTTCGGCCATGGTCTTGCCGTTCGGGAGCTCCGCGAGGAGGCCGGACCGCGTGTGCATGTCGCGGACAAAGTCGTTCATCTGGGCCAGCGCGGCGTCGTCGGGCTTGATCACGACGTCGACGCCGTCTCCCAGGATGTTGAGCTCCGAATCTGTCACCAGGGCGGCCACCTCGATGAGGGCGTCATTCTTGGTGTCCAGGCCGGTCATTTCGCAGTCGATCCAGACGATGCGTTCGTTAGTAATAGGCACCCGCCCAGCCTACCGTTCCGACGCCACGGAGCCGTCCGGTGCTAGGATTTCGGATACGCGGCCGTCGAATTATTTCGTCAACTCATTTCGTAAACGCGGCGCCCCGGGCCAGACAATGCGGCCGGCTGTGGGCGGAAATATGGCCCACAACAGATTGGACGATCCTGACATGACGGCGCCTGTGCCTGCGGCGGGGGAGACGGCTGCTGGTACGTCCCGCACGTCCACGTCCCGCACGTCCACGTCCCGCCCTTCCACGTCCCGCCCTTCTGCGTCCGGCCGGTCTGCGCTCACCGCGACTGCAGAGCATGCCGTTGGCGACGTCGACAACCCCCGGTCCCCGATCCTTGCCGGGTTCCTGGGATCGCTGTTCATGACGATCGGTTCGATGGGCGTCGGCTGGCTGGCCCCCGCGTCCGAGCTCCGCCGCGTTCCGCTGTTCATCTGGATGCGCACCGAGGCATTGGGCGTCGCCCTGTCGATTGTCCTGCTGGCCTTCGGCGGCATGCTGCTGGTCCGCGCTTGGCTGCGGCTCGGCCAGCGCGTCCGGGTCTGGGGACCCGGCGCCCGCAAGGCCACGCTCCAGGCGACGGTGGCCTGGGGTCTGCCGCTGATGTTCTCCGTGCCGCTGTTCAGCCGCGACGTCTACGCTTATATCGGCCAGGGCCGGCTCATGGTGGAGGGCTTCAACCCCTACGAAAACGGCATTTCTGCGCTGTCCAACTACTTCCAGCTGGGCGCCGACAGGATGTGGACCGAGGCCCCCGTCCCGTACGGGCAGCTGTTCCTGTGGATCGAACAGTTCGTGGTCTGGGCCACAAACGTGCACCCCGAAGGCAGCATCATGCTGTTCCGGATGGCCGCCCTCGTGGGCGTGGTCCTGTGCGTGATCTACGTGCCAAAACTAGCCGAGCTGCACGGCGTGAACCCCAACCGGGCCCTGTGGCTGACGGCAGCCAACCCGCTTTTCCTCACCAACTTCATCGCCAGCGTCCACAACGACGCCCTCATGATCGGCCTCGCCCTGGCCGGCCTCTACTACTGCGCCACCCGCCGGGTCATCCTCGGCATCGTGCTGGTCACGCTGTCCATCTCGGTCAAGCCGATCACGGTGGTCTTCCTGCCGTTCATCGGCCTGCTGTGGGCGGGCAAGGGGGCCAGCTGGCCACGCAAGTTCGTCTTCTGGGCCCTCACAGCCGGCATTAGCCTGGCCCTGCTATACCTCATGAGCCGGGTCAATGGCTTCGGCTTCGGCTGGATCAACGGGCTGTCCGCCCCGGGCAGCATCTGGATCTGGTACGCGCCCGTTGGCCTGGTGGGCCTGATCGTGGCCTCCATCGCCAACACCTTCGGGCTCGACGGCTGGGGACTGGCCAAGTGGGCGTTCGACGCCGGCAAGCTGCTCGCCATCGGGATCGTCGCCTGGCAGATCTTCCGCGGTGACTACGACCGCCTGATGCGCCGGCTCACCCTGGCGTTCGCCGCCGTCGTGCTCCTGTCCCCGATGATCCAGTCCTGGTACATCGTCTGGCTCATCCCGCTCTTTGCCGTCACAGGCATCCGCGACGACTGGCAGGTCAAGGCGCTCTACTTCATCGTGTCTTTCTTCATGGTGTACGCGATCTCGGACCAGCTGGACGTTTTTCCGTACTTGCAAACCGCGGACCTGGGCCTTGCCCTGGCACTGGCCCGCAACGCCGCGGCCATCATCGCCCTGCTGTTTGCCCTGTACCTGATCTTCCTGGACCCGAAGACCAAGCTGCTGTTCAGCAAGTCGGACGAGCCGGTCACCACGCGGCCGATCATCTAGGCCGGCAGGTTCCTGAGCGCTTCCTTGCGGGAGAGCGGACTGAGTTCGTCCCAGTGCCGCTGCACGAATGCCCGCACCCAGGCGGGGTCCGTCCTGGCGTATTGGCGCAGCGCCCACCCGATCGCCTTGCGGATGAAGAACTCCGGATCATCGAGGTTCGCCTCGATCACTGCGGCCAGGAGGGCCGTGTCAGTGGCGGCCTTCGCCCCCAGTTGCGCCGTAATGGAGGCCCGCCGGACCCAGAAGTCATCGTCCCTGCTCCAACGCCCCAGCACCGGCGTCACTTCTGCCCGGTGTGCCTGCAAGAGCCAGCCCAGCCGGTGTGCCACCCCGTCCACCAGGTCCCACCAGGCCCCGGTGCGGATAATTTCCTCGTACAGCGCCAGCATGCTGAGCTCCCCGACGGCGGGCTTGAGCCCCGTGAGCTCGATCGCGGCATAACGTTCCTCACGGCAGCTGGCGCTCCGCCACAACGCGAGCACCGTGGACTGCAACTCCGCCAGGCTCCCCGGCGGATGGTCCGCGGCCGCGGCCTTGACGATCCTGCGGACCTCGGGAACCCGGACGCCCAGGGACGGCATCTGCGATTTCATGTAGGCCTGCGCACCGGCGGCGCGGCCCGGATCGGCCGCAGCCTGCAGCCGGCCGCGGATCGCGTCAATCAGTTCAGTGGTGACCATGAGGCCACTGTAGACATCCCGCGGCGGGCTTTAGAGTTGAAGCCAGCAAGCCGCGGCTCCGCGTCGGAAGGAAAGCCATGTCCATGATCAAGAGTCCTGAAGAGATCGCACTCATGCGCGAGGCGGGCCGGGTGGTGGCCAACACGCTTGGGCGCGTCCGGGAGGCTGCCGCCGTCGGCGTCTCGCTCAAGGAACTGGACGAGGTCGCCGCGGCGTCAATCGCCGACGCCGGCGCCACGCCCGCGTTCCTGAACTACCGGCCGCGGTGGGCGGCAGTGCCGTTTCCAGGGGTCATCTGCACGTCCGTCAACGACGCCGTCGTCCACGGCATCCCCAACGGGTACCGGCTGCAGGACGGGGACCTCCTGAGCGTGGACTGCGGGGCATTCCTGGAGGGCTGGTGCGGTGACGCCGCCGTCAGCTTCATCGTGGGGACGGCGGACCCGGTGGACCAGGCCCTCATCGAGGCCACGGACGCCGCCCTGGCCCGCGGGATCGAAGCGGCAAGGATCGGGAACAAAATGGGGGACCTTGCCTACGCGATCGGCGGGGCCGCGCGCCGGGCAGGCTACGGTCTGCTTGCCGACCACGGCGGCCACGGGATCGGCCGGACCATGCACGCCGAGCCGCCCGTGCCCAACGACGGGCGTCCCGGCCGCGGCATCAAACTGACCGAGGGCCTGGTCATCGCCATCGAGCCGATGCTGATTCTCGGCCGCAAGGACGACTACTACCATGACGACGACGAATGGACCCTCCGCTCCGCGAACGGTCGCCGCGCCGCACACAGCGAGCACACCGTGGCCATCACCGCGGGACGGGCCCGTGATCCTGACGCTGCCCTAAGGTCGGTGGTCGGCGCCGGATGGGGGCACCGTCAGGCGGACGACGGCGCGTCCCGGCACCGCGTCGCTGACCACTGTGAAGCCGGCGGCCAGGAAGAGCCCCAACGTGCCGTGATAGAGGTCTGCCGGGCCCGCGCTGGTCCGTTGCGCGGGATCAACCGGATAACCTTCCACCACCGTGGCGCCGTGGGCGAAGGCGTGCTCGACGGCGGCTGCAAGCAGGGCCCCCGCCACGCCGGTCCGTCGCTGGCCGGGGGAGACAACAAAACAAGTCACGGACCACACCTGGTTCCCGCCAGGATCCCGGACCACGTCAGGGGCCGACGTCAGGACCTTCGAACGCAGGATCCTTGGATAGCACCCGCGAGGCTCCACGGCGCACCACCCCACAGCCGTCCCCTCGCGGAAGGCCAGGACCCCGGGCGCCGGCTGGCCGGCGTCGAACTTGTCCCGCAACTGGACCTTGCGCTCCTCCGGGGTCGACGCGGACCACTCGCTGCCAGTCAGGGCGAAGAACCGGCACCAGCAGCGTGACGGTTCGCCGCGAACGCCAAAGAGATGCTGGACGTCGGGCCAGTCCGCGGCGGCGGTGGTAACGGCTACCTGGCTCCGGGGTTCTGCTTCGCCCATGGAATGAGGGTAGCGCTTCGGCGGCTTAGCGCGTGCGCGTTCCCGGGCTGGCCTGCCGGCGGACACGATGCGCGGCGAGCCGCAGTTGAATGATGCGGGCGGCTCCGGCGATAGCGACCAGCACCCCGCCGCCGACGGCCGCGATGAACAAGGCCATGCCGAGCGGGACCGACCCTTCGAGGCCGAAGAACTTCACCTGCACATAGTCCTGGTTCTGCAGAATGAAGGCGATGAGCACGATCAGCACCACCAGCGCGCTGGCAACCGCGGCCCAGACCATTCCCGCGCGGGTGACCTGGCGCGTCTCAGGGGCAGGAGCCGGGGCCGGGGCAGGAGCCGGCGTCGGGGCAGGTACCGGCGTCGCGGGTGCTTCGGCACGGGAGGTTTCCGCGCGCGCAGTGGTGTCAGCGGCCCCCGGGTACTGGGTGGTCAGGGCGTCGTCGTCGGGATTGTTGGGATCGAATCTGCGGGGTGTCTCGGTCATAGCGGCCGTACCTTTCGATTGCGGGCAGGGCGCACAGACTTGTCCTGGCGACCTGCCGTTCAACTCAATACTAAGCGTGCTGATGGCTGACGGGGTGAACGCTGTCTGGCGGCCATCTTCCCCGGCAAACCAGCGGGCGGTCGTGCGCAAGCCCGGGCTGTTGGCACCGGCCCGGGCACGGTATAACGTCACAGCCAAGGGAAAGAATGCCTTGAAGAGGAGGCGCGGCCGTGACCATTATTGACAACGCCGTCTATGTGCACGGTCACCGGACCGCCGACCCGGAAGACCTCGAGGAGACGTATTTTCTCCTGCGGCAGCGCCAAGGCATGGCCTGGATCGGTCTCTACCGGCCGGAACCTGACGAGCTGCGCTCGGTGGCCGAGGAATTTGACCTGAGCCATCTCGCCGTGGAGGACGCGCTCGCAGGCCACCAGCGGGCCAAGCTGGAACACTACGGCGAGACGTTGTTCCTGGTGCTGCGGCCCGCCCGGTACCTGGACGATGTGGAGAAGGTGGAGTTCGGCGAGATCCATGTTTTCGCCGGCCGGGACTTCGTGGTCACTGTCCGCCGGGCAGAGTCTCCCGATCTGGCCCGGGTGCGCCGGCGGATGGAGTCCGAGCCCGAGTTCCTGGCACTCGGACCGGATGCCGTGTTGTACGCGATTCTGGACCAGGTGGTGGACGAGTACGAGCCAGTCGCCGCGGGGCTGGAAAACGACATCGATGAAATCGAAGATGACCTGTTCGCCGCCGATCCCGGCGTATCGCGCAGGATCTATGAACTCTCCCGCCAGGTCATCACGTTCCAGCGTGCCACGGCCCCTCTTGCCGGGATCCTGCAGACACTCATGGGCAGCGGACCGGACGGGGTGCCGGACCCCGAGCTGCAGGACCATTTCCGGGACGTCCAGGACCACGCCCTCAGGCTGGGGGAGCGGGTGTCTGCCTTCCGGGCGCTGCTGCAAAATGCGCTGGCCGTCAACGCAGCCCTCGTGGCCCAGCGGCAAAATGACGAAATGCGCCTCCTGACGGAGTCGAGCTTCGCCCAAAACGAGCAGGTCAAGCGGATCTCGTCGTGGGCTGCGATCCTGTTCGCGCCGACGTTGATCGCGTCGATCTACGGCATGAACTTCCGCGCAATGCCCGAGCTCGACTGGATTTTCGGCTATCCGATGGCACTTGCGCTCATGATCGGCATGGGCGGGGCCCTGTTCGTTGCGTTCAAGCGCAACAAATGGATCTGATGCTCCTGACACAAACGAACCACATCGAGGAGGACAAAATGAGCGCCTCTGACGAACTCGCCGCCATCGAAGCGCGGCTCACAGAGGACGAGAACGAATACGCCGGCAGAGTCGTCGACCAAAACGTCCGGGACCGGCGCTATCTCCTTGCCCTCGTGCGTGACCAGCAGGCCCGACTCGATGAGCTCATGGCCAAGCACGAGCCGCATGTCACCGGTTCCGGCGCGCTGGACTGCCCGCCACATTGAAATAAGAAGCGGCCCTGACCTTGCGTTGTCGCAGGTCAGAGCCGCTCTCTTGTGCCCCAGGAGGGAATCGAACCCCCGACCGGCGGATTAGAAGGCCGCTGCTCTATCCCCTGAGCTACTGGGGCACGGTGGCACCCACCGGCTGCTGCCGGGGACGCCTCAAAAAGTTTACAGTGCCGGACGGCCGGTGGGGGTCAATGCTGGCCGGTGGCCTGTCCTGCGGCCCGGACCACTCCCCAACACAGGCCCCCACGCTGCTGCCGGCCGCCAGTTTTCCACATGGCACAGCCGGGTCCTCCCCGACGGCGGCCCGCGGAGGGATGCTGAAACTGCCCGGCAGGGCACGACAATTCGAGACAGGACATGAGAATGAGCGACAACATTACGGTCCGTGGCTTCGTCGCCTCGGAGATCAGAAGTGCAACCACGCCCGGTGGCGTGGCCACGGCGTCCTTCCGGCTCGGCGCCACCGAGCGCCGCTACGACCGCGGCTCCAGCACGTGGGTGGACGGCAACACCAACTGGTTCACTGTCCAGGGGTACCGGCAACTGGCCGGCAACATCGGCTGCAGCATCAAGAAAGGCCAGCGGGTCATCGTGGTTGGCCGGCTGAAGATGCGCAGCTGGGAAAAGGACGGCAGGGTCTACCACGACGCCGAAATCAATGCGGAGTCAGTCGGCCACGACCTCATGTGGGGAACTGCAAACTTCATCCGCTCGTCCGGAACCGGAATCCAGGCGGCCGCCGGAGCCGGTGCGCCCGGTAGCGCGTGACGGCGGACCGCGAACCCAGCCAGGGGATACGGCGGGGACACAGGCGCGAGTCGGCGACGGCGGCAGTGATGCCGGCGGCGACGGCGGCGCCGAGCACCACGCGACGTTCATCGATGACGCGAGCGGTGAGGAAGAGGAGGTGGACCAGGAAACCGGGGAGCTGAAAGGCGCCGCAGCCTGAACTCCCGGGGACCGCCGGGCATTGCCGGGGGACCGCCGGCAGTGCCGAGGGATACCACCACCGCGTGGCAGAATTGCCGGATGCAACGCGCCAGGATCGCTGCGGAATGCGCCGCGGCCGCTACCGCTGCGGGACCGGCGGCCGCTGCTGCCGCCCTGGGCGCGGCCGTCCGTCGCAGGATCCCGGCCGTTCCGGTGGCCACAACCGCAGTGATCCTGCTTGCGCTCCTGCTTGCTGCGTCCGCTTGTTCGATCCCGGCCGGCGGCGGCGGAGCCCAGTCCTCCGAAGCAGGCCATTCCGAAGGCGCGTCTGCCGTTGCGTCCCCGGCTCCGCCTGAGCCTCCGAGTGCCGGCGGGGCCGCGGCATCGGTCCCCGACTTGAAATCCACGGTCGAGTCGGTCCTGAACGCCGCCGTCCGCGGCGGCGGACGGCCCCAAACAGCGAGCATCCGGGCGTCGTTGGTGAACGCCGGGATTCCGGCTGAGGCCGTGGAAGTCACTGCCGCCCGGACGCCCACCGGCCTGGCTGCCGACGCCGTCGAGGCCGCCGTGCGCGACGGCAGTAACTGCGTCGTGGCCCAGATCCGCAACGGCAGCGTTGCTGTCAGCGTGCTGCCGGGCCTGGCCTCGGGCGGCTGCCTCGTAGGCGTCCAGGACTGAACCGCTCCGTCCACGGCGGAATGTGAGTTATCCCGGCCGAACCACTAGATTTGTAGGCATGGCGGAATTTATCTACACAATGACCAAGGCCCGTAAGGCTGTCGGCGAAAAACTCATCCTCGATGACGTAAGCATGTCCTTCTTCCCGGGGGCCAAGATTGGCGTTGTCGGCCCGAATGGTGCCGGTAAGTCCACCATTCTCAAGATCATGGCAGGCCTGGACACTCCCTCCAACGGCGAGGCCCGGCTCAGCCCCGGCTACACGGTCGGCATCCTGTTGCAGGAGCCGCCGTTGAACGAAGACAAGACCGTCCTGGGCAACGTCCAGGAAGGCGTCGGCGAGATCATCGGCAAGATCCAGCGCTTCAACGAGATCTCCGAGGAGATGGCCAGCCCCGACGCTGACTACGATGTCCTTCTTGAGGAAATGGGTCAGCTGCAGGAAGCGATCGACGCCGCCGATGCCTGGGACCTCGATTCCCAGCTCGAGCAGGCCATGGACGCCCTCCGCTGCCCGCCGCCGGAAGCCGACGTCACCCTGCTCTCCGGTGGTGAGCGCCGCCGCGTCGCCCTCTGCAAGCTCCTGCTGCAGAAGCCGGACCTGCTGCTCCTCGACGAGCCCACCAACCACCTCGACGCCGAGAGCGTGCTGTGGCTCGAACAGCACCTCTCCAGCTACCCCGGCGCCGTCCTCGCCGTCACCCACGACCGCTACTTCCTTGACCACGTGGCCGAATGGATCGCAGAAGTGGACCGCGGCCACCTCTACCCGTACGAGGGCAACTACTCCACGTACCTCGAGAAGAAGCGCGCCCGCCTGGAAGTCCAGGGCAAGAAGGACGCCAAGCAGGCCAAGCGCCTGACCGAGGAACTCGAATGGGTCCGGTCCAACGCCAAGGGACGCCAGACCAAGTCCAAGGCCCGTCTGGCCCGCTACGAGGAAATGGCTGCCGAGGCGGACCGTACCCGCAAGCTCGACTTCGAAGAGATCCAGATCCCGCCGGGACCGCGCCTCGGCGGACTCGTGCTGGAGGCCAAGGATCTCCAGAAGGGCTTCGATGACCGCACCCTGATCGACGGCCTGTCCTTCACCCTGCCCCGCAACGGCATCGTCGGCGTCATCGGCCCCAACGGCGTCGGCAAGTCCACGCTCTTCAAGACCATCGTGGGCCTGGAGCCGCTCGACGGCGGTGAACTGAAGATCGGCGATTCCGTCAAGATCTCCTACGCCGACCAGAGCCGCGGCGGCATCGACCCGAACAAGACCCTGTGGGAAGTCGTGTCTGACGGACTCGACTACATCCAGGTCGGCCACGTCGAAATGCCGTCCCGCGCCTACGTGGCGGCCTTCGGCTTCAAGGGCCCGGACCAGCAGAAGAAGGCCGGGGTGCTCTCCGGTGGTGAGCGTAACCGCCTCAACCTTGCGCTGACCCTCAAGCAGGGCGGCAACCTGCTGCTCCTTGACGAACCGACTAACGACCTCGACGTCGAAACCCTCAGCAGCCTCGAAAACGCCCTGCTCGAATTCCCGGGCTGCGCCGTCGTCGTCTCGCACGACCGTTGGTTCCTGGACCGGGTGGCCACCCACATCCTGGCCTACGAAGGCGACGAGGAGAACCCGTCGAAGTGGTACTGGTTCGAGGGCAACTTCGAGTCGTACGAGGAGAACAAGGTGGAGCGCCTGGGCCCGGACGCGGCCAAGCCGCACCGCGTCACGCACCGCCGCCTCACCCGCGACTAAGCCCGCAAGGCTTACAGCGCCACGAAAAGCCGGCTCTCCGCTCTGACCAGTTCAGTGCGGGGAGCCGGCTTTTGTGTGCCGGGGACTCTTCGTGCCAGCCGGCCGACGGGCGTACTAGCTGCGCTCGGCCTTGCGCATCTGGTGCTGCAGCACTCTCTTCTAGACGGCGGCCTGCACGGCGCCCTTCACTGTGTTCTTCAGGTCGTTCGGGACGCGGACCATGCCTTCCTGGGCCACCGTCGCCACATGCCGGCCGTCCCGGCTGAAGATCTTGCCGGTGGCGAGGCCCCGCGCGCCCTGGGCGCTGGGCGATTCCTGGACGTACAGGAGCCATTCGTCGACCCTGACCGGCCGGTGCCACCACATCGCGTGGTCCAGGCTCGCCACGGACATCCCGGGCGTAATCCAGCTCATCCCGTGCTTGCGGAGGATGGACTCCAGCAGGGTGTAGTCGCTCGCGTAGGCCAGGGCGGCCCGGTGCAGGCCGGCGTCGTCGGGCATTGGACCGAAGGTCTTCATCCAGACGGCGTTGCGTGCCTCCTTGGGCCCCTTGGCCGAGACATACAGCGCCGGATCGACGTGGCGGATATCGAAGGGCCGCTCGTAGGCCCAGTGCCTGGCCACGGGGTGATCGAACTTGCCCAGCAGGTCGGCGGTGCTGGGCAGCGATTCGGGGTCCGGGATACCGGCGGGCATCTCGGACTGGTGCTCGATCCCTTCGTCCTCGGCCTGGAAGGACGCGATCATCGACAGGATGGGCATGCCCTCCTGATAGGCGTGGACCCGGCGGGCCGAGAACGACCGGCCGTCGCGCAGGCGCTGCACGCCGAAGGTGATCGGCTTGTTGGCGTCCCCGGGCCGGAGGAAGTAGCCGTGCATCGAGTGCACACTGCGGTCCGGGTCGACGGTTCGGCTGCCGGCTATCAGGGACTGCGCCAGGACCTGTCCGCCGAACACGCGTTGCCTGGGCTGCTGCTGGGAGGGACCCATGAAGATGTCCTCGTCCGTCCGCGCGCCCTCGAGCTCGCCGAGGTTGAGGAGTTGGATGAGCGAGGAGGTGGGGTCCTGGGTCGGGAGCCCCAGCAGTCCGGCTTCGGCTTCAGTCATGGTCTGACTCTAGACGGCACAGTGACACTGCTCAAAAGGCGGCGCCGCTCCAAAGAGGCGCAGCCGGTAGAGTCGGTAGTGTGTCTGATGTCCTAACCCAGCCCCTGCAGTTCACCGATCCCCGCGATCTCGATGACCTGCGCACCTTCGCCACGCGCGCCAAGTCCATTGAGGACGGCGCCATCCGGCTCCAGGCCGCCGGCCCGGTCCTGGCCGCCTACGTCTGCGTCCTGCGGCCCCGGCTCCTGGGCGAATCCACCCCCACCATCCTGGGCCTGCGGACCATGGCGCTGGCACAGCCGGCGGACACTGACGTAACAGTGCCGCTGTCCGCCGTGCTGGACCGTTTGGCGCGGGCGGGGGAGCACGACGTCGAACTTCCCGTCCCGCCGGTGACCGTCAGCGAGTCGTGGGCCGGGATTGGAGCGCCGCGGGCCGGCTGGGAACTGCTCGGCACCGTCCAGGACACTGTCCTGCGGGCCGCCGCCGAGGCCGGCATCAGGGAGATCGCCGCGGTCATCCCGGACAAGCCGGGTGCCCTGATCGTCAACAACGCCCGGGCAACCGTCTGGGGCCGGGAACTGCCCGACGCCGGCGGCCTACCGGCTGGCGCCGCGTTCGCCGCGCTCACCCTGGGCTTCCTGGCCGACGGCGAGCAACGGCTCTACCGGGCCGGACGCTGGTTCCGGCTCAGCGGCACCCGCGGCCACGTACTGGTCCGGACCGGCACCGGGCTCTAGGGAGCTTCCCGGCATCTTTCGTGCTCAGGCCTCCGACGGGCTGTTCACCATGGAAAGGGCTGCCCGCTCCATGTAGTCCCAGAGGGTTCCCTCGTACAACGGCGGCAGCTCCAGGGCATCCACCGCGGCGCGCATGTGGAACAGCCAGCGTTCCTTGGCCTCCGGCGTCACCCGGAACGGCATGTGGCGCATCCGCAGCCGCGGGTGCCCGCGCTCCTCGCCGTACGTGGTCGGCCCGCCCCAGTACTGTTCCAGGAACATCAGGAAGCGACGCTTGGCCGGGCCAAGGTCCTCTTCCGGGTACATGGCGCGCAGCAGCGGATCGGTCGCGACGCCGTCGTAGAAAACGTCGATGAGCTTCACAAACGTCTCGTGGCCGCCCACGGCGTCGTAGAAGTTGTCCGTGTAGCCGGGCTGGCTGAACGGATCGTTCTGCAGCAGCTGCCTGGGCTGGCGGGGTTCGCCGGCGCTGGGAATCGTCATTTCTCTATTCTCCGGCCTTCTGCTGCGTGGTGCTGTCGGCCTCGTCCGCCGGGGGTTCCTCCGGCGGAATGTAAGTGCCCTGGGAGCGGTTTCCCACCCGCAGGATTTCGCCGTTGCGCAGGTACCAGATGGTGCCGTCGTCGGCCCGGACCCGGGTGATCCGCAGGTTCATGGCCTCGACCGTGCCCACCACCTCGGAGGTCTCGATGATGTCGCCAATGCCGTACTGGTCCTCGATCGTGATGAAGATGCCGGCAAGGAAGTCGCGGATCAACTGCTGGGCGCCGAAGCCGATGGCCACACCGAGGATGCCGACGCTGGTCAGGATCGGCGCAATGTCCACGTTCAGGTTCTTGAGCACGTACACGATGGTGAGGACGGCCACCAGGACGCCGACCACGCTGCTGAGCAGTGCGCCGATTGTCTGAGCCCGCTGGACCCGACGCTCGTGGTCCAGGGCGCGGAAGGCTGGAGCCACCCAGCGGAAGTGCGGCTTCTTGAAGAGTGTGCTGCCCGAGGCGACGCGTTTGGTGATGACGGAGATCACGAAGGATGCCACCAGCCACACGGCGACGCCGACCCCCAGGCTGATGAGGGCACCAGGCAGGTTGACGGCCGCGATGTCTTGAGCGGTGATTGGTTCGATGGTGGTCAGGCTGATCATCGGCGGGGGAAACTCCTAGTTGCTGCGTCCCTGCTGCCGGCCGGCAGCAGGGCTGGGCGTCCGGATAGGCGGCCGGCGTTCGCCGGGCGCATAACACTCTGGTCTATTTCAACATTAGCGCCGTAGCGTGGCCCCATGCGCATCCTGGTTCTCGGCGGCACGGTCTTCCTGTCAGCAGAAATAGCCCGGCAGGCCCTGGCCGCCGGCCACGACGTCACCTGCCTGGCCCGCGGTACCGCCTCGGCGCCGCCCGACGGCGCCACCTGGCTGCGGGCGGACCGCTCGCAGGGCACTGCCGCCTACGAAGGGGCCGCCGACGGCGGCGGGTGGGACGCCGTCGTCGACGTCTCGCGGGACCCTGACCAGGCGCGGGAGGCCCTCGAGGCGCTGGCCGGCTCGGCCCGGCACTGGACCTTCGTCTCCAGCTGTTCGGTCTACGCGGACCATTCCGTGGCCGGCGCCGTCGAAGACGCTCAGGTGCTCCCGCCGCTGGCTCCGGGCACGGAACTGAGCATGGACAACTACGGCGAAGCCAAGTCCGCGATCGAGCACTGGACCCGCGAACTGGCAGGGGACAAAGCGCACCTCTGCCGCGCCGGGCTGATCGGCGGACCCGGGGACGGCTCCGACCGTTACGGGTACTGGCCGGCCCGTTTTGCCCGGGACAATGATCCGGTCCTGGTCCCGGACATCCCCGCCGACGCCACCCAGATCATCGACGTCCGGGACCTCGCGGCCTGGATCCTCACCGCCGCCGAAAACGGGACCACCGGGGCGCTGAACGCCGTCGGTGAACCGGTCCCTTTTGCCGTCTACCTTGAGGAATCGCGTCAGCTCGCCGACGCCGACTCCGAGGTCGTTGTGGCTCCGGAGGACTGGCTGGTGTCCCACGGCGCGAACTACTGGGCCGGCCCGGACTCGCTGCCGCTGTGGCTGCCGCCCGGCCACGAGGGCTTCGTGACCCGCAGCAATGACGCTGCCCGGGCGGCCGGGCTGCGGCTGCGGCCCTGGATGGACACGCTGCGGGACAGCCTGGCGGATGAACGCCGCCGCGGACTCGGCCGCGAACGCAAGGCCGGGATGAGCCCGGAGACGGAACGCCGGATCGTGACCGCGTACAGGGCAGAGGCCTCAGCCGGGCCCGGCTGACGGTGCCGGCTGACCTGCACGCCGGAACTTGTTCAGTCAGCCTGGCCCTCGACCACAGCCGTGGGCTCGTGCAGCACCGGGAAGTTGACGCTGCGGGCGATGAAGCAGACCTTGTTGGCCTCAACGTGGAGCTCCTCCAGCAGATCCGGGGCCGCCGGTTCCGCCACGGTCACCGTGGGCTTCAGCGTGACGGATTCGAATTGCCCGCTGCCGTCCCGGTTGGTCCGCATCAGGCCCTCGGCCCGGTCCTCATAGGCCGTCACCACCACGCCGCGCTTCACGGCCACGTGCAGGAAGGAAAGCATGTGGCACTGCGAGAGCGCGGCCAGGAGCAGTTGTTCGGGGTTGTAGCGCTCCCGGTCCCCGTGGAACGTCGGATCGGCCGAGCCGCGCAAAACCGGCAGCCCGGGGATCTCGACGTCGTGGTCCCGTGAGTACCCGCGGTACGTGGACGTCCCGGCCCCGAGGTTCCCGGTCCAGCGGACAGTCAGCGCGTAGCGGTGTTCGTCAAGGCTCATGCGGCCAGTCTAGGACACGCCCCTGCCCAACTGACTGGCAGCAGGGGCCGTTCTGGACGTCCAAAACGGCCCCTGCTGCGAGCTAGTTGGGTTCCTTAGCCGACGTCGGCCTGGCGGGCCCGCAGGGAGCGGGCCACGCCGTCGCGGTTCTCCAGCATCATCCGGCGCAGCGCCGAGCTGTCCTCCGGCAGCGAGGCCAGGAACTCGTCGGTGCGGTCCACGGTGGCCTGCGTGGTCAGCTGGGCCGGGTAGAGCCCGACGACGATCTGCGAGGCCAGCGCGTGGGTGCGGTTGGCCACGATGCCCGGGACGGCCTCGAAGTACTTCTCGGCGTACGGCTCCAGCAGGGACGTGTCCAGGACCCGGGTGAAGCCGGTCACCGCGGACCCCTGCAGGGCGTTGGACAGATCGCCCTTGACCACAATCGATTCCCAGGCCTCGGCCTTGGCCTCCGGAGTGGGGATGGCGGCCTTGGCCAGGGCCGCCGCGTTCTGGCCGTTGGAGGTGTTGTCGTGTGCCAGTTCCTCGTCGATCCGCTCCTGCCCGGCACGGCCGCCTGCCACGAGGGACGCCAGCAGCTCCCAGCGCAGGTCCTGGTCCACGGTCAGCCCGTCGAGGGTGAGCGAGCCGTCCAGCAGCCCGGACACCGTGTCCAGCTGCCCGGCGCTGCGGGCCAGCAGGGCGTAGGACTTCACGAACTGCAGCTGGGCGTCCGAGCCGGCAGGCACGGCCGAGGCGAGTTCCCAGAGCGTGTCGGTCGCGGCCACCGCGGTGGCCTCCTTGTGCTCTTCGGCCACGTAGAACGTCAGCGTGGTGGCCAGCTGCCGGAGCTGGACCAGGATCACGGAGGAATCGGATTCCTCGGCAATGTTGGCCAGGATCAGGTCCACGTACCCGCGGGCCGGGGATTCGCCGTCGCGGGCCGCGTCCCAGGCCGAGCCCCACACGAGGGTGCGGGGGAGGCTCTGGCTGAAGTCCTTCAGGTGGGCCGTTGCGGTGGCGAGGGACTTCGGATCCAGGCGGACCTTGGCATAGGCGAGGTCGTCGTCGTTGAGCAGGATCAGGTCAGGCTGGGCAAGACCGGCCAGGGCCGGAACCTCGGTGCGCTCGCCGTCGACGTCGAGCTCCTCGCGGTGCACGCGCTCCAGCTTGCCGGCGCCATTGAGGTTGTAGAAGCCGACGGCGAGGCGGTGCGGCCGCAGCGTCGGCTCGCTCTCGATCGCGGACTGCAGGATGGCGAAGGAGCCGATGGTGCCGTCCTCGTCCGCCGAGATCTCCGGCGTCAGGGTGTTGACGCCGGCGGTCTCCAGCCAGAGCTGGCCCCACTTTTCGAGGTCGCGGCCGCTGGCCTTCTCGAGTTCGGCCATGAGGTCGCTGAGTTCGGTGTTCTGCCAGGCGTGCTTGCTGAAGTACTCGCGCACGCCGGACATGAATTCCTCCGGGCCCACCCAGGCGACGAGCTGGCGCAGCACCGAGGCGCCCTTGGCGTAGGTAATGCCGTCGAAGTTCACCTCGACGTCCTGGAGGTCGTTGATCTCGGCGAAGATCGGGTGCGTGGTGGGCAGCTGGTCCTGCCGGTAGGCCCAGGACTTCTCCACGGAGGCGAACGTGGTCCAGGCGTGGTCGAACTCGGTGTTCTCCACGGCGGCCAGGTGGGACATGTACTCGGCGAAGGACTCGTTGAGCCAGAGGTCGTTCCACCAGCGCATCGTCACGAGGTCGCCGAACCACATGTGCGCGAGCTCGTGCAGCACGGTGATGGCGCGGCGTTCCACCTGGGCGTCGGTGACCTTGCCGCGGAAGACGTAGCCTTCCAGGATGGTGACGGCCCCGGCGTTTTCCATGGCGCCGGCGTTGAACTCCGGCACGAAGAGCTGGTCGTACTTCTCGAACGGGTACGGGCAGCCGAACTGGGCCTCGAAGAACTCGAAGCCCTGCCGGGTGAGCTCGAAGATGTTGTCGGCATCGAGGTACTGCATGAGCGACTTGCGGGCGAAGATGCCCAGCGGAGTGACCCGGCCCTCCGCCGACGTGACCTCGCTGCGGACCGACTGGTACGGCCCTGCGATCAACGCGGTGACATAGGAGGAGAGCCGCGGGGTGGGCGTGAACTCCCAGACGGAGCGGGCGCCCCCGTCCGCGCCGGGGATGGTCTCCACCGGCACCGGGGTGGGGGAGTTGGACACGAGGTCCCAGTGCGAGGGGGCGGTGACGGTGAACGTGAAGCTGGCCTTGAGGTCGGGCTGTTCGAAGACGGCGAACATGCGCCGCGAGTCCGGGACCTCGAACTGGGTGTACAGGTAGACCTCGTTGTCCACCGGATCCACGAAGCGGTGCAGGCCTTCGCCGGTGTTCATGTACGGCGCGTCGGCGACCACGAGCAGGTGGTTCTCGGCCTCCAGGTCCGGGAGCTGGATCCGGACGCCGTCGGAGACCTCGGCCGGATCCAGTTCGCGGCCGTTGAGGCTCACGCTGTGCAAGGCGTGGGTCACGGCGTCGATGAAGGTCGAGGAGCCCGGCTTGGCCCTGAACTTCACGGCCGTGGTGGACCCGAAGACTTTCTCGCCGCGCGTCAGGTCCAGGCTGACCTCGTAGGAGTCGACGTCGATCAGGGCGGCGCGCTCGCGGGCTTCGGCGCGGGTCAGGTTCATACCGGGCAAAGGGGCCTCCAGAAGAAGATGGATAGTGCCGGCCGGCCGCAGCCGCCGGCGATACTGTGAAATTATTCTTTCACGTCAGCGGCCCGTGGCAAGTTAGCCCGGTCACAATGTCACCCACCGCCGCGGCCCAAGTCGCCAGATACGGCGCCAGCTGCAGCACCGGCTGCAGCACCGGAATCGGCACCGGGCCGCGCGGCACGGCTTCCCAATCGCGGCACATGTGGCCGGGGTAGCGTTGGAGTATGGGAAAGTTCCGTGACTCAGTCGATGCCAGGGCGCTGCGCTTTGCCATCGGTTTCCCGCTGATGCTGGCGGCCGGATTCGTGGTGTGTGCGCTCCTGGTGCGCTCGGATCTGCCCGAGCCGCTGGCCGTCCGCTGGACCGACGCCGGTGCCGCCGACTTCGCGCCGTTCACCGCAGTCACGGGAGCCGGTGCCTCGCTGATCGTCGTGATCGGCTGGGCCGTGCTGATGCAGGCCGTGCCGCTGTCCCGCCCCGCGATGATGCGCCGCATCATGATGGGCGCCGGCCTGTCCATGAGCCTCTTCGTCACCACCGTCCTCGCCGCCGTGCTGGTGGGCCAGCTGGGACTGCCCGATGCGCGGGGATCCCATGTGGACGTCTCAGTCCTGGCCCTCGGCAGCGGCGCGGCCCTCGCCCTGGGCGTCGTCATGGGTTTCGTCTTCAAGGCCGACGAACGCTGGTCTGTCGATGACGACCTCGCCGTCCGGCAGGCCCTAGAGCGCGAACAGGATCCGGAATTGGCCAGAGACCGGGTCAGCCTCTGGGTCCACGCCCGCAGCTCGATCTTCGTCATGCTCGGCATCGCAACCCTGCTGCCCGCCGCCCTCCTCACCATTGCCGTGCCGTGGCTGTCCGCCCTGCTGGTGGCCGCGGCCCTGGTGGCCGCGGCGTTCCTGGTGGCCCGGATCCGGGTGGACCGCAGCGGCCTGCACGTCTTCGCGGCAGGATTCGTCCGGGTCATGGATGTTCCGGCCGCGGCCATCGACGCCGCCACGCCTAGGGACGTCACGGCGGCGGACTACGGCGGGTGGGGATACCGGATCCACGGCAACACCACGGCGATGCTGGTCAGCAGCGGCCCCGCGGTGGTCATCGACCGCTCGGACGGGCGCCGGCTGGCGGTAAGCGGCGGAAGCGCCACCGCCGCGGACAACATCGCCCAAACGCTTTCCCGGGTGGCGGACCGGGCCCGGCGGAACGGCGAGACACCCGCCGTGTAATACGCCTTGGTAATCAACTGTGTAACACGACGGTCCCGTGGGTCATCCGGGCCGCTACAGCACCGTCCCGGAAGGCTCGGCCTAGTACGCTTGGACCAGACCCCAACCGCCCCCGGCCGCCGCCCGGCGCCGCAACTGAACGGAACAGCCGTGACCATTTCTGACTTCCCCCGCGTGCACATTGCCACCGACCACGCCGGAATGGAGCTCAGCGCCCACCTCGTCAGCCACCTCAGCGCCAAAGGCTACGAGGTGGTGGACCACGGGCCCAAGGTCTACGACGCCCTGGATGACTACCCGTCGTTCTGCATCAACGCGGCCCTCGCGGTCGTCGCGGACCAGGAAGCCGGAACCCACGCCCTGGGCATCGTCCTCGGCGGCTCGGGCAACGGCGAACAGATTGCCGCCAACAAGGTCAAGGGCGTCCGCGCCGCGCTGGCGTGGAACCTCTCCACGGCGCAGCTCGCCCGCGAACACAACGACGCCAACGTCGTCGCCGTCGGCGGCCGCCAGCACAGCGTGGACGAGGCGACGGCCATCATCGAGGCCTTCCTGACGGAGCCGTTCAGCAACGACGAGCGCCACGTCCGCCGGATCGGCAAGATCGCCACGTACGAGCGCACCGGCGAGGTCATCGACTAGTGCCGGAAGGGCATTCCGTCCACCGGCTGGCCCGCCAGTTCGGGGACGTCTTCACGGGGGAGCGGCTGACAGTCTCCAGTCCGCAGGGCCGGTTCGGCCAGGGTGCGGCGCTGCTGGACGGCCACATCCTCGTCGGTTCCGTGGCCCACGGTAAGCATCTCTTCCTCGAGTTCGAGCACGGGCTGCTGCTGCATGTCCACCTCGGCCTCTATGGCGCCTGGGATTTCGGCGGGGATGCCAGCTTCCGCGGCGCGTCCAGCATCGGCGCGCCCCGGAAGGTGGGGGAGCGGGAGGTGTACGACGACGGCGGCGCGGCTGAGTCGGCCGACGTCGCCGCAGCAGCATCGTCTGCATACGCAGGGCCGCCCGCGCCCGTAGGAGCGGTGCGCGTCCGGCTCGCCGGCGGGCACGGCTGGGCGGATCTCCGCGGCGCGACCACGTGCGAGGCGATCACGGAACCGGAGGCGGCGGCCGTGCTGGCGCGGCTCGGCCCGGACCCGCTGCGCAACCGGTCCGGTGACCGGGACGCATTCACCGCCACGGTGGCGGGCAAACGCACGCCGCTGGCAGCCCTGCTCATGGACCAAAAGGTGATTGCCGGCGTCGGGAACGTCTACCGGGCCGAACTGCTGTTCCGGCAGCGCCTCAACCCCTGGCTGCCCGGGGCCGAACTGTCACCGGACGCGGCCCGCCGGCTCTGGGACGACACCGCGGCCATGATGTCCGACGGCGTCCGGGACGGCCGGATCATCACGACGCCCCCTGACTATTGGAATGGGACCGGCGCCGGCGCATCCCGTGGAGTGCTGCCCGCCCCGGAGGAGTCACACTTCGTCTACCGGCGGCACGGACTGGACTGCCGTGACTGCGCCACGCCGGTGGCGCTCACCGAGCTGGGTGCGCGGAAGCTGTACTGGTGCCCGCAGTGCCAGCAGGCCTGATCCGGCATATGCGCCGGAAGTCATAAAGCGGACATGAAAAAGAGCACGAAAAAGCCCCTCCGGAGAGGGGCTTGTTTCGTCATATTTCTGAGGGGACGACGGGAATCGAACCCGCGTAATCAGTTTGGAAGACTGAGGCTTTACCATTAAGCTACGTCCCCGGGAACTCGCTGGAACTCCAGCATAACTTCCGGGCGGCTGTTCAAGCCGGATACAACTAAACCCAATTCAGGGCCCCGGTGTCAAATGTGCAAATCGGCGCAGTATGACCGTAGACTGTTCTGTGCACTTACGGGGTGTAGCTCAGCTTGGCTAGAGCGCCTGCTTTGGGAGCAGGAAGTCGCAGGTTCAAATCCTGTCACCCCGACTCTGCAAGCACTGCCAGCACGTGGCAATGCAGAACCCTATCCCCCCACACCAGGAGTACTTAGACTGTGAAGAGCGCTGTCGAGAACCTCACCCCCACGCGGGTCAAGCTCAATGTTGAGGTCCCCTTTGAGGAATTGAAGCCCAGCATCGCAGAGGCATACAAGACTGTTGCTTCGCAGATCCAGGTTCCCGGTTTCCGCAAGGGCAAGGTCCCCTCCAAGCTCATTGACCAGCGCGTTGGCCGCGGCTACGTCCTGGAGACGGCCATCAACGAAGGCCTCAACGGCTGGTACCAGGCCGCCGTGCAGGAAACAGGCATCCGCCCCCTGAGCCGTCCCGAGGTCGAGATCACCGAGGTGCCGGACCCGTCCGCCACCGACGGCGAACTCAAGTTCCACGCCGAGGTTGACATCCGCCCCGAGATCGAACTGCCCGACTACGCCGGCATCAAGGTTGAGGTCGCCGCCGCCGAGTCTTCGGACGCCGACGTCGACAAGGCCCTGGACGAGCTCCGCGGCCGCTTCGGCACGCTGAAGTCCGTAGACCGCCCGGCCGCCGATGGCGACTTCCTGACGATCGACATCGCAGCCTCGATTGACGGCGCCGACGTTGACTCCGCCTCCGGCCTGTCCTACCAGGTTGGCGCCGGCACCATGCTCGAAGGCCTCGACGAGGCCGTCACCGGCCTCAGCGCCGACGAGGACGCCATCTTCGACACCACGCTGGTCGGCGGCGAGCACGCCGGCGAGGCCGCCCAGGTCAAGGTCACCGTGAAGGCCGTCAAGGAGCGCGAGCTCCCCGTCGCCGACGACGACTTCGCCCAGCTCGCCAGCGAATTCGACACCCTGGCCGAACTCCGTGAGGATCTCGCCAAGCAGGCCGCCGAGTCCAAGGTTGTCGAGCAGGGCGTCGAGGCCCGCGACAAGGTCCTGGACAGGCTCGTTGAGCTCGTCGAGGTGCCCGTCCCGGCATCGATCGTCGAGGAGCAGCTTGAGCAGCACTTCAACGCCGAAAACGCCCACGGTGAAGGCGAGCACGACACCGAGGAGCACCGCGCCGAGGTCAAGGCCAACACCGAGCGCGCCTTCCAGAACGAGATCATCCTCGACGCAATCGCCGAGAAGGAAGAAGTCAACGTCAGCCAGAACGAGCTGATCGACTACATCGTCACCACCGCTAGCCAGTACGGCATGGACCCGAACCAGTTCGCCCAGATCATCGATCAGAGCGGCCAGGTTCCCATGATGGTTTCCGAGGTCCGCCGCCGCAAGGCACTGGCCGTCGTCTTGGGCCAGGCCGAGGTTACCGACTCCGAGGGCAACAAGGTTGACCTGAGCGATTTCGTCCGCCCCGGCGACGAGGCTGCCCCGGCAGCCGAGTCCGTTGAAGAAGCCACCGCGGAAGAAGCAGCCACCGAGGCCACGCCGAGCGATGACCCTGCAGCAGTGAAGTTCTAGCATTACCGCTGACGGCCCCCGGATCACTGATCCGGGGGCCGTTCGTTTAAGCCCGCCGCCTGCCGGCCGTGCCCTTGCCGCGACGGACAGTTTAGGAGCCGCGGCGGCCGCGCATCCGGGACCCGGCTTGCGGGGTCCGGGCAATCGTGCGCCGTCAGCGAACAGCCCGGCGCCAGCGAACAAAGCGGGCGCGAAAACGGTTAGTGTCGCTGTAGGAAAGTTCAGTGACGTCGTCCAGTGGCGTCACCGTCGCCAGCGAGAGGTAAGTACATATGTCACAGCAAGCAGGGGCACCCCGGATGGCCACGGTCGATCCGGCAGCCCAGGATAACTACATTTACAACCGCCTGCTGAAAGAGCGCATCATCTGGCTCGGCTCCGAGGTCCGCGACGATAACGCCAACGCGATCTGCTCCCAGCTGCTGCTGCTCTCGGCGGAGAATCCTGAAAGGGACATCTACCTTTACATCAACTCACCCGGCGGCTCCGTCACCGCCGGCATGGCCATCTACGACACCATGCAGTTCATCCCGAACGATGTCGTTACGGTTGCCACTGGCCTCGCTGCGTCCATGGGCCAGTTCCTGCTCTCCTCCGGCACCAAGGGCAAGCGCTACGCCACCCCCAACGCCCGCATCCTCATGCACCAGCCCTCCGGCGGCATCGGCGGCACGGCGTCTGACATCAAGATCCAGGCCGAGCTGATCCTGCACATGAAGAAGGTCATGGCCGAGCTGACCGCTGGCCAGACCGGCCAGACCGTGGACACCATTCTCAAGGACAACGACCGCGACAAGTGGTTCACGGCCCCGGAAGCCCTCGAATACGGCTTCTTCGACAAGATCGCGGCGCACGCCGGATCCGTGGCCGGCGGCGGCGGAACCAACGCCAACGGCTCCGGCAGCAGCGGCGGCGCTGCGACCGCCACCGAGAACTAACCGGCAGGTAGACAGCAATGAATTCAGGAGCAATGAACATGAACTACAACTTCGGTTCGACTGCCGGTAACCTGCCGAGCAGCCGCTACGTGCTGCCCCAGTTCGAAGAGCGCACCCCCTACGGCTTCAAGCGCCAGGACCCGTACACCAAGCTGTTCGAGGACCGCATCATCTTCCTCGGCGTCCAGGTCGACGACGCCTCAGCGGACGACGTGATGGCCCAGCTGCTGGTACTCGAGTCCACCGACCCGGACCGCGACATCACGCTCTACATCAACTCCCCGGGCGGCTCCTTCACCGCCATGACCGCGATCTACGACACCATGACGTACATCCGGCCGGAGATCCAGACTGTCTGCCTCGGCCAGGCGGCCAGCGCCGCCGCCGTGCTGCTCGCGGCCGGCACGCCGGGCAAGCGCCTCGCGCTGCCGAACGCCCGCGTACTGATCCACCAGCCCTCACTGTCCGGCGGACAGGGCGGGCAGGCCTCCGACCTGGAGATCCAGGCCGCCGAGGTCATGCGCATGCGCTCCTGGCTCGAGGACACGTTGGCCAAGCACTCCGGCCGAACGCCGGAGCAGGTCAACAACGACATCGAGCGTGACAAGATCCTCACGGCCGCCGAGGCCATGCAGTACGGACTTATCGACCAGGTCCTGGATTCCCGCAAGATCAAGCCCCAGGCAATCGCGCGCTAATCAGCAATTCCGCGACGCCGGTGCGGCACGTTTTACTTGGCCGCACCGGCGTCGGCTTTCCACCCAACGGGCCCAAAGTGACCTAGAGTGGAACATGTCACAGGCAGCAGCAAGCTACTAAAGGGGTTCACACATGGCTCGGATTGGCGAGAGCACTGATCTGCTGAAGTGTTCTTTCTGCGGAAAGAGCCAGAAGCAGGTTCGCAAGCTCATTGCCGGGCCCGGCGTCTACATCTGCGACGAGTGCATTGAACTCTGCAACGAGATCATCGAAGAGGAACTCGCGGAAGTAGCTGACCTGGGCAGTTTCGAGCTGCCCAAGCCCCGCGAAATCTTTGATTTCCTGCAGGAATATGTGATTGGCCAGGAACCCGCCAAGCGGTCGCTCGCCGTCGCTGTGTACAACCACTACAAGCGGATCCAGGCCGGCCACGCGCCCAAGAGCGGCAGCCTCGCCGACGGCGTGCACCACGACGACGTCGAGATCGCCAAGTCCAACATCCTGCTGATCGGCCCCACCGGCTGCGGCAAGACTTATCTTGCCCAGACCCTGGCCCGCCGTCTCAACGTCCCGTTCGCCGTGGCCGACGCTACGGCCCTGACGGAGGCCGGTTACGTCGGTGAGGACGTCGAGAACATCCTCCTCAAGCTCATCCAGGCCGCCGACTATGACGTCAAGAAGGCCGAGCAGGGCATCATCTACATCGATGAGATCGACAAGATCTCACGCAAGAGCGAAAATCCGTCCATCACCCGGGATGTCTCGGGCGAGGGCGTGCAGCAGGCGCTCCTGAAAATTCTCGAAGGTACTGTGGCCTCGGTCCCGCCGCAGGGCGGACGCAAACACCCGCACCAGGAATTCATCCAGATCGACACCACCAACGTGCTGTTCATCGTCGCCGGCGCCTTCGCCGGGCTCGAGGACATCATCGGTTCGCGTTCCGGACGCAAGGGCATCGGCTTCGGCGCCCCGCTCAACGAGGTCAAGAACAACGCGGATTCCTACGGTGAGGTCATGCCGGAAGACCTCCTCAAGTTCGGACTGATCCCGGAATTCATCGGCCGGCTGCCCGTCATCACGACCGTCTCGAACCTGGACCGTGCGGCGCTCATCCAGATCCTGTCCACGCCGAAGAATGCCCTCGTCAAGCAGTACCAGAAGATGTTCCAGCTCGACGGCGTCGAGCTCATCTTCGAGGACGAGGCACTCAACACCATTGCCGACCAGGCGCTGGAGCGTGGCACCGGAGCCCGCGGGCTCCGCGCCATCATGGAGGAAGTCCTGCTCCCGGTCATGTTCGACCTCCCCAGCCGCGACGACGTCGCGAGCGTCGTGATCACGGAAGAGGTCGTGACCAAGAAGGCGGCGCCCACGATGATCGCCCACGACGTCAAGCGCCGCAAGTCCGCCTGACCGCAACAGGCCCGAACGGGAATAAACAGACCCGTGCCGGTCGCTGTGATTCTTTCGGCGTGCCGTGTATGTGATCCACCGCAGCGCGCTTTCCCGCAGACTTCCTTAAGGAGAACACCTGTGTCTGAAACCATGACCAACAAAGCCGACTTCTGGTTCGACCCGATGTGCCCCTTCGCCTGGGTCACCTCCCGCTGGATCGGCGAAGTGGAAGAAGTCCGCGACATCAAGACCGAGTGGCATGTGATGAGCCTCGCCGTACTCAATGAGGGCCGCGAGGAGCTGCCCGAGCAGTACCGGGAGTTCATGAAGAAGGCGTGGGCTCCGGTCCGCGTCATCATTGCAGCCGCTGAACAGCATGGTGCGCAGTACATCAAGCCGCTCTACGACTCCATGGGCACCAAGATCCACAACGAAGGCAACAAGGATATCGACGAGGTCATCGCCAAGTCGCTGGCCGAGGCCGGGCTGCCGGCCGAGCTCGCGGCCGCCGGCCAGAGCGACGCATTCGATGCGCAGCTCCGCTCCAGCCACGAGGCAGGCATCTCGCTGGTCGGCCAGGACGTGGGCACCCCCGTCGTCGCCTTCAACGGCACGGCCTTCTTCGGCCCGGTCCTGACCCGCATCCCGCGCGGCGAGGAAGCCGGACAGATCTGGGACGCCACGGTGACCCTGGCATCCTTCCCCTACTTCTTCGAAATCAAGCGCAGCCGGACCGAAAGCCCGGTCTTCAACTAGCCCTGAAGACTTAGCGCCGGGCATCCTGCCCGGCCGGCCACGAGCCCCGGTAGAACTACTCCGATGTAGTTCTACCGGGGCTCTTGTGCATGGCTAACCGGGGGACAACAATAGACCTTACCCACTTCGAAAGAAGAGGGACGCAGGAACCAAAGATTCAGTGACACTCATCCGACGCAGCCTTCGGCAAAGTCAGATGATGGCTACCAGTGACGAGGTAGGAAGACCTGAAAGTCTAAGGATCCTGCCAGATTGTCTAAGACGTCACGTGACAATCGAAAAGTCGAAGCCCCACCAACGGCTAACGCTGATGGGGCTTCCCCTTTGCCCAAAAACTGGTCAGAGTATGCCAATGGGCGGCGTCTGTGCCGCAGGCCTTACGCCTGGGCAGGCGGTTCGGCCGGCGCGAGTACGACGTCGCCCACGGTCAGTTCGCCCTCGCCGGCGACCAGCGCCAGTTCGCGCGCGTTGGCCGCGGCCTTGAGGTCGGCGAGGCCGGCCTTCAGCTGCGTGGTGAGGGATTCCGAGGCCGTGATCGTGGCGGACAGCACCTCGGTGCGCTGCTTGACCTTGGCCTCGGACTTGGCCTTGCGGATGCCGCTGAGGGCGGTGCCGACCGTCGCGAGCAGGGTCGTGTCGCCGTCGACCGCGACGGCGGACGGCCACTGGGCGCGGTGCACGGAACCGGTGCGCCACCAGCTCCACACCTCCTCCGTGGCGAACGGCAGGAACGGCGCGAAGAGCCGCAGGAGGGTGTCCAGGCTCGTCGCGAGGGCAGCCAGCACAGACGCCTGCTGCTCCTCGCCGGCCGCACCATAGGCGCGGTCCTTGATGAGCTCCACGTAGTCGTCCGTGAAGTTCCAGAAGAAGCTCTCGGTGATCTGCAGGGCCCGGGCGTAGTCGTAGCCCTCGAACGCCTTAGTGGCCTGCTGGACGACGTCGGCGAGCTGGGCCAGGACGGCCCGGTCCAGCGGATTGCTCAGCACGGACAGGTCGCCGGACACAACGGAGTCCTCGGTGGCGCCCAGGTTCAGGACAAACTTGGAGGCGTTGAGCAGTTTGATGGCCAGGCGGCGGCCGATCTTCATCTGCGCGATCTCGTAGGCGGTGTCCGCGCCGAGTTTGGCCGAGGCCGCCCAGTAGCGCACAGCGTCCGAGCCGTACTCCTCAAGGACATCGGTGGGCACAATGACGTTGCCCTTGGACTTCGACATCTTCTTCCGGTCCGGGTCCAGGATCCAGCCGGAGATGGCCGCGTGCTTCCACGGAGCGGTCTTCTGCAGCGCGTCGGCGCGGACGGCGGAGGAGAAGAGCCACGTGCGGATGATGTCGTGCCCCTGCGGGCGCACGTCGAAGGGGTAGACCTTGGCGAAGAGTGCCTCGTCGGTGCTCCAGCCGCCCACAATCTGCGGCGTCAGCGAGGACGTGGCCCAGGTGTCCAGGACGTCCGCGTCGCCGGTGAAGCCGCCCGGCACATCGCGCTGGGCTTCCTCGTAGCCGGGGGCGGAATCCGCCGCGGGGTCCACGGGGAGCTGCGCGTCGGACGGGACAATCGGCGCGTCGTATTCGGGGTTGCCGTCGGCATCCAGGGGGTACCAGACCGGTACCGGCACGCCGAAGAAGCGCTGCCGGGACACCAGCCAGTCGCCGTTGAGCCCCGAGATCCAGTTCTCGTAGCGGGAGCGCATGAAGGCGGGGTGGAACTCGATCTCGTTGCCGCGGCCGATCAGGCGTTCGCGGCGGTCCTCGTCGCGGCCGCCGTTACGGATGTACCACTGGC
The DNA here is from genome assembly GCA_963722145.1 of uncultured Actinomycetota bacterium. Taxonomy (GTDB): domain Bacteria; phylum Actinomycetota; class Actinomycetes; order Actinomycetales; family Micrococcaceae; genus Arthrobacter. The sequence continues at coordinate 648,317 of CAVRLW010000022.1, forward strand.
GCGAGGTCACGACCTCGAGGGGCTTGTCGCCCTTCTCGAAGAAGTTCACGGGGTGCATGATCTTCTTGGGCTCGCCGTCGAGCAGGTCCGCGGCGGCCAGCAGCTCCACCACGCCTTCCTTGGCGCTGAATACCGTTTTGCCGGCGATGGCCGCAAAGTTGGCGCGGCCTTCCTCGGTGGTGATCCACTCCGGGGTCTCGCCGATGATGCGGCCGTCACGGCCCACGATCGCGCGGGTGGGCAGCTGCAGTTCGCGCCACCACGTGACGTCGGTGAGGTCGCCGAAGGTGCAGACCATGGCGGCGCCGGAGCCCTTGTCCGCCTTGGCGAGCGGGTGGGCCATGACCTCTACCTCGACACCGAACAGGGGAGAGGTGACCTTCTTGCCGAACAGCGGCTTGTAGCGCTCGTCGTCGGGGTTCGCCACGAGCGCGGCGCAGGCGGCCAGCAATTCGGGGCGGGTGGTCTCGATGAAGATCTTCTCGCCGTCTTCGGTGAAGAACGGGTAGCGGTAGTAGGCGCCGGCAACTTCGCGGTCCTCAAGCTCGGCCTGGGCCACCGCGGTGCGGAAGGTGACATCCCACAGCGTGGGTGCCTCGGCCATGTACGCGTCGCCGGCGGCCAGGTTGGCCAGGAAAGCGCGCTGGGAGATGGCGCGGGACTTGTCATCGATGGTCCGGTAGGTCAGGTCCCAGTCCACGGACAGGCCCAGGGTCTGGAAGAGGTGCTCGAAGACCTTCTCGTCCTCGACTGCGAGCTCTTCGCACAGCTCGATGAAGTTCCGGCGCGAGATGACGTCGAAGTCGCGCTGGTTCTTGGCGGGCTCGGCCGGGGGGCGGTAACCGGCGTCGTACGTGGTGGTGGGGTCGCAGCGCACGCCGTAGTAGTTCTGCACGCGGCGCTCAGTGGGCAGGCCGTTGTCGTCCCAGCCCATGGGGTAGAAGACGTTCTTGCCGGTCATGCGCTGGTAGCGGGCCAGGACGTCGGTCTGCGTGTAAGAGAACATGTGTCCGACGTGGAGGGATCCCGACGCCGTGGGCGGGGGAGTGTCGATCGAGTAGACCTGCTCCCGGGTGGTGTCCGGGTTGAACTTGTAGGTCCCTTCGTCAAGCCAGCGCTGCGTAAGCGCTTCTTCCAGCCCCTCCAGGGCGGGCTTGTCCGGAACGTTGATGGGGGCAGTGGTGGGCGTGTCTGTACCCTGATTGTCTTCAGCCATGGGCTCAATTCTCCATTATTTCTACCCTGGAACGTACTCGGGGCGGGTTGTTTTGGGGTAGGGGCACTGCTACCAGCACTGGAGTAGCATGCGCAGATGGAGCAATTCTCAGGGAAGTTCGGCCGGAATCTTCGCGATCAAGCGCATCTATGACGACCCTTCCGACGACGACGGCTGCCGGGTCCTGGTGGACCGGCTGTGGCCGCGGGGAGTCAGCAAGGAACGGGCCCAGCTGGAGCTCTGGCTCAAGGAGGTGGCGCCGTCCCCGCCGCTGCGCAAGGAATTCGGGCACATGCAGGAACGGTTCGCGGACTTCCGGGCGGCCTACGAAGCGGAGCTGGAAACCAACCCCGCAGTGCAGACGCTGTACGGACTCGCGGACGAGCACGGGAAAGTGACGCTGCTGTTCGGTGCGCGGGACCCCGAGACCAACCATGCCCGGGTGCTGCAGGAGTTCCTGGAGCACCGCAGCAACAGTAGGAAATGAGCCCGGCGTTGCCGTTAGGGTGGTGCCATGACTGAGGGAATCGATAACGCAGGAACTGCAAATACAGCGGCAGCAGCCGAACCAAAAACAGCCAAAGCAGCAGTAGTCACCGGTGCCAGCACCGGAATCGGCGAGGCCACGGTTCGTGCGCTCCGCAAAGAAGGCTGGACCGTGTTCGCCGTCGCCCGCCGCGCCGAGCGGCTCGAGGCGCTCGCCGCCGAAACCGGCGCCGTCGCCCTTCCCGCTGACGTGACCGACGACGCCGATGTGGCCCGGCTGCTCGACGAAGTGACCCGGGCCGGCGGCATCGACACGTTGATCAACATCGCGGGCGGTGCCCGCGGCGCCGACAAGGTTGCCGGGGCCAAGACCGAGGACTGGGAATGGATGTTCCAGGTCAACGTGCTGGGCAGCATGAAGCTGATCCGCGCGTTCCTGCCCATGCTGCGTGCCTGCGGCGAGGGCACCGTGCTGAACCTGACCTCCACGGCCGGGCTCTCCGCTTATGAGGGCGGCGGCGGCTACAACGCGGCCAAGTTCGCCCAGCACGCCCTGACCGGTGCCCTGCGGCTCGAAGAGGCCGAGCACAACCTCCGCGTAATCGAGGTGGCTCCCGGCCTGGTGCAGACCGAGGAGTTCGCCCTGAACCGCCTCGGTGACCAGGACGCCGCGGCCAAGGTCTACGCGGGAGTCGAGAAGCCACTGACGGCCGCCGACGTCGCCGACGTGGTCCGCTACGCCGTCGTCGCGCCGCACCACATCAACCTGGACCAGATCGTGATCCGCCCGGTGGCGCAGGCGGCCAACTACAAGCTGATCCGCAAGAGCCAGTAAGGCCCGGACCTGGGCTAGGGGCTGAGGGCTAAGGGCTCTGGGCTCAGGCCAGGCGCGGAGCTGGTGAACGTCCGGCGGCGACACCGGACGTTCACCGGGGTGTTGTGCGGTGCTCAGGCTGTGCTGGTCCGCAGTTGGCCGCGGCGGGGCAAGGTGGCCCGTGCAACCGCACACCACCAGAGTGGAGAACTTTCCCATGCGAACCCCGACGAAGCTCGGCGCTGCCGTACTCAGCGCAGCCCTGCTGCTCGCCACCATGTCCCAGGCAAGCGCGGCCCCAGGAAACGCGGCCGACACCAACACCCACGGCCAGGACAACCACTTTGATCTCCAGGCCCACCGCGGCGGCATCGGCTTGACGGTCGAGTCAACGCTGGCGTCCTTCGCCAAGGGGATCGAGACCGGCGTCTCCACCCTCGAGCTTGACCTCCAGATCACCAAGGACGGCCACGAGGTCATCACCCACGACCGCAAGATCAGCGGCCAGAAATGCCTGGACACGGCTCCCGCCACGCCGAACGACCCCCAGTTCCCCTACGTCGGCAAGTACGTCAAGGACCTGACGTTCGCGCAGGTCCGCAGCCTGGACTGTGGCAGCCTCACGCTTCCCCAGTTCCCGGGCCAGGTGGCCTCGCCGGGCGCAAAGATGCCCACGCTGGGTGAGGTCTTCGCGTTGGCGGACTCCTACCGCGCCAGCCAGGTGAAGTTCAACATCGAAACCAAGGTGGAGGCCGGCGCGCCGCAGGAGACCGCGCCGCGCGAGCAGTTCGTCGACGTCGCACTCCGCGAAATCACGGCCGCGCACATGCAGAGCCGTGTCTCGATTCAGAGCTTCGATTGGGGTGCGTTGCGCCTCGTTCAACAGCGCGATCCCCAGATCCGCACCGTGGCCCTGACCAACAAAGATTTCCTCCAGACAGGCCAGCCCGGCAAGTCGCCCTGGCTGGGCGGAATCGACGCCGATGACTTCGGCGGTGACCTCGTCGCCGCAGCCTCCTCCCTTGGCTTCGACGCCATCTCTCCAGTGCACGGCGCACCGCAGAACGGCACCGTGACGGATCCGGGCTATGTTCCTTACGCCACCGCCGACATGGTTCGCCGTGCCCACGCGGCAGGCATGCAGGTCATTCCGTGGACCGTTGATGACAAGCCCACCATGCGCGCGCTCATCGGTGCCGGAGTGGATGGACTGATCACGGATTACCCGGACCGGCTCCGGGACGTGATGGCCGAGTCCGGCATGAAACTGCCGCGCAACTAGTCCTCCGCCGGCACGGACAGCGTGGCCAGAACCGCCGCGTGGTCCGTGCCCGGCTACCGGCAGCACGGAATAGTCGCGGCTGCGCACCTGCGGGCCGGTCACGATGTGGTCGATCACCACGCCCGGCAGCGGGGGGCCGTCCATGGGCCAGGTCGGAACCAGGCGGGCCAGGGCCGCGGCCCCGGCATCGACGAGGGGCCCGGTCCCGTCAGTCCCTGCCCCGGCGGACCCCTCCAGCATCTGGCGGAACTCAGCGTGGTCGAGCGTGGCGTTGAAGTCGCCCAGCAGCAGCAGGTTGCCCGGACGGGCGGCAAGGCGGCCCAAGGCGGCCAATTCGCTCCGCCACTGCCCGGCCCGGCCCCACACCGGAGCCTTGGTGTGCACGTTGGTCACGGCGAGGGAGGCCTGCCGGCCGCCGGCGTCGAGCTCCAACTGCACCGTGGGCATGTGGAAGGCGGAACCGTCTACGGAGTCCAACGGAACGATCGGGCGGGAGGAGTACACGGCTCCGCCGCCCGCGCCGTCCCTCGAGCGGCTGATCCGGTGCGGCAGCAGCGCGCCCAACCCCTCCGCGTCCAGCCGTCTTTCCATGGCAGGGGACAGTTCCTGGACGGCAAGGAGCTCGACGCCGTTTTCGCGCACCAGCCGAACCACCTCAGCGGCATCCGCCTGGCCCTTCCAGGCGTTGAGGGCCATGACCTTCAGCTCGGCCGACGGCCGCTGTCCCTTATTCTGCCCGGGGCCGTGCCCCGTGCCCTGCCCGGTGGATTCTTCCTGTCCCTGCAAGGGACCCGCCTGACGGGCCAGGAGCCGGTCCGCCACCCTGTCCGGCGGGAACAGCCAGAGCAGCTGGAGGGCCAGGAGGGCGCCGGCCGAGAGGGCCGTCCAGGGACGCCGTGCCGGCAGCGCCAGCAGGAGGGCCGCGCCGGCGGGGAGTACGAACCAGGGGGTGAAGGCCACGAGCTGGACCACAGGGGCCGGCCACGGTGCCGGGACCGCGCGGAATACAGACACCACCACCACGGGCGCGGCGCAGAGGGCCGAGGACAAGTGCCAGCGGCGGCTTGAGCTGCGCCGCTTCACGAGTCGGCCCGAGGCGGCCGGGGGACGGTCATGGCACGAGTCTATGCAGTCGTGCCGCCGGCGTCGCCCCTGGCAGCGCAGTTTGCCGCGCTGTGAAACGCCCTATTTTCTCCGGTACCATCGTCTTAGCAGCTTTGACCCGGCAATCACCGGTGAGCTTCCGGAAGAACGCCCTCGCGTGCGGTGGAGACTCAGTCGCCACTTCGCGTGCCTGGGCCAGTAGAACCGGACGGGTAAGCCCGTCACAGCAGTAATGAGCGGCCGACGCCGGTGCAGCCCTTTCTCGGAAGGTGCGGACCGGTGGCGGTAAGTGAGGTGGTACCGCGGTGCCGGCGTTGTCGAAAGACAGTGCAGGAGCCGTCCTCGCATCCTGAATGAATACATGTGTTCACTAGCTCAACCCAGGATGTCGAGATGACTTATTACCCCAAGGCCTCCGCCGCAGGCGCCGGCTCCACCACCGCTGCTTCCAACACCTCTGGTGTATCGGCCTCCGTGAAGTTCCCGGAGATCGAAGAGCGCATCCTCAAGTACTGGGACCAGGACGGCACCTTCCAGGCCAGCATCGACCAGCGGGACTGCCTGGCAAAGACGGCAGCAACGAATTCGTCTTCTACGACGGTCCGCCCTTCGCCAACGGACTGCCGCACTACGGCCACCTCCTGACCGGCTACGCCAAAGACCTCGTGGGCCGCTACCAGACCCAGCGCGGCCGCCGGGTGGAGCGCCGCTTCGGCTGGGACACCCACGGCCTCCCCGCCGAGCTGGAAGCCATGAAGCAGCTGGGCATGACGGACAAGACCCAGATCGAGGCCATGGGCATCGACAAGTTCAACGACGCCTGCCGTGCCTCCGTCATGAAGTACGCCGACGAGTGGAAGAGCTACGTCACCCGCCAGGCGCGCTGGGTGGACTTCGAGAACGACTACAAGACGCTCAACGTCGAGTACATGGAGTCGGTGCTCTGGGCCTTCAAGCAGCTGCACGAAAAGGGCCTGACCTACAACGGCTACCGCGTCCTGCCGTACTGCTGGAAGGACGAGACGCCGCTGTCCAACCATGAGCTGCGCATGGACGACGACGTCTACAAGAACCGCCAGGACCAGACCGTCACGGTCACCTTCCCCATCACGGCGGGGGAGTCGGAGCTGTCCAGGCAGCTCGCCGGGGTGCAGGCGCTCGCCTGGACCACCACGCCGTGGACGCTGCCCACCAACCTGGCGCTCGCCGTCGGGCCCGCAATCAGCTACGTGGTGCTGCCGGCCGGCCCCAACGGCATCAAGGCCGCGTCAGCCGAGGCCCCCGTCACGGGCAGCTTCCTGCTCGCCGCGGACCTGCTGGGCGCCTACGCCAAGGACCTCGGCTACGGCGACGGCGCCGAGGGTGCCGCCGCCGCGGAAGCCGCCGTCACCTCCACGCCACACCGGCGCCGAGCTGGACGGCCTGCAGCTACGAGCCGCTCTGGGACTACTTCACGCGACGCCGAAAAGTACGGCACCGAGAACGCCTGGCGCTTCCTCGAGGCCGACTACGTCACCACCACCGACGGCACCGGCATCGTCCACCAGGCCCCCGCCTACGGCGAGGACGACCAGAAGATCTGTGAAGAGGCCGGCATCCCGGTGGTCCTCTCGGTCGACGAGGGCGCAAAGTTCCTGCCGCTGTTCGGCCACGGCGACCTCGCCGAGATCGCCGGACTGCAGGTGTTCGAGGCCAACAAGCCCATCACCCAGGTGCTCCGCGCCCAGGGCCGCCTGGTCCGCCAGGCCAGCTACGAGCACAGCTACCCGCACTGCTGGCGCTGCCGCAACCCGCTGATCTACCGCGCCGTGTCCTCCTGGTACGTCGAGGTCACCAAGTTCAAGGACCGCATGTCCGAGCTGAACCAGGACATCAACTGGATCCCGGGCAACGTCAAGGACGGCCAGTTCGGCAAGTGGCTCGCCAACGCCCGCGACTGGTCCATCAGCCGCAACCGCTACTGGGGCAGCCCCATCCCGGTCTGGCAGTCCAGCGACCCGGACTACCCGCGCACCGACGTCTACGGCTCCCTGGCCGAGATCGAGGCCGACTTCGGCCGCCTGCCGCTGAACAAGGCCGGCCAGGTGGACCTGCACCGGCCGTTCATCGACGAGCTGACCCGCCCGAACCCGGACGACCCCCGCACCCCGGAAGAGGGCCAGTCCGTCATGCGCCGCGTCGAGGACGTCCTGGACGTCTGGTTCGACTCCGGCTCCATGCCCTACGGCCAGGTGCACTACCCGTTCCAGAACGAGGAATGGTTCGACACCCACAACCCGGCGGACTTCATCGTCGAGTACATCGGCCAGACCCGCGGCTGGTTCTACATGCTGCACATCCTCTCCACCGCGCTGTTCGACCGCCCGGCCTTCCGCAACGTCATCAGCCACGGCATCGTGCTGGGCTCGGACGGGCAGAAGATGTCCAAGAGCCTGCGCAACTACCCGGACGTCTCCGAGGTCCTGGACCGCGACGGCTCCGACGCCATGCGCTGGTTCCTGATGTCCAGCCCGATCCTGCGCGGCGGCAACCTCGTGGTCACCGAGCAGGGAATCCGCGACGGCGTCCGCCAGGTCATCCTGCCGCTGTGGAACGTGTACAGCTTCTTCACGCTGTACACGAACGCCGCGAACGGCGGCTCCGGCTACGACGCGAAGCTCCGCTACGACGGCTACGCCGACACCCTGGACCAGTACCTGATGGCCAACACCGGGGACCTCGTCCGGAACATGACCGCCCAGCTGGACAGCTACGACATCTCCGGCGCCTGCGACGAACTGCGCAGCTACCTGGACATGCTCACCAACTGGTACGTCCGCCGCAGCCGCCAGCGCTTCTTCGACGAGAACGCCGACGCCTTCGACGCGCTCTACACCGCGCTGGAGACCGTCTCCCGCGTGGCCGCGTCGCTGCTGCCGCTGGTCTCCGAGGAGATCTGGCGCGGCCTCACCGGCGGGCGCTCCGTGCACCTGGCCGACTGGCCGGACGCCGGACCTGTTCCCGGCCAACCCGGAACTGGTCGAGGCGATGGACCGCGTGCAGCAGATCTGCTCCACCGGCTCCTCGCTGCGCAAGGCCGCGAACCTGCGCGTGCGCCTGCCGCTGCAGGAACTCACCGTCGTGGCACCCGGCGCGGACGCGCTGGAAGGCTTCGCCGCCGTCGTCGCCGATGAACTGAACCTGCGCTCGGTCCGCCTGCTCGACGCCGAGAGCGCCTCCCCGGAGGAATTCGGCATCGAGCAGAAGCTCGTGGTCAACGCCCGGGCCGCCGGTCCGCGCCTGGGCAAGAACGTCCAGCAGGCCATCAAGGGCTCCAAGTCCGGCGACTGGTCGGTCAGCGAAGCCGGGGTGGTCACCGCCGGCGGCCTCGAGCTCGAGCCGCAGGAATACACCCTGGAAACCGTCGTGGCTGAAGCCGCGGAGGGCGAGGGATCCCGTGCCGCGGCAGTGCTGCCCGGCGGCGGCTTCGTGGTCCTCAACACCGAGGTCACCCCGGAGCTGGAAGCCGAGGGAATGGCGCGCGACATGGTCCGCGCCATCCAGCAGGCCCGCAAGGACGCCGGACTCAATGTCAGCGACCGGATCAGCACCTCCGTCACGGCCAAGCCGGACGTCGTCGAGGCCCTGCTGGCCAACGCGGAGCTGGTCAAGACCGAAACCCTGACCATCGAGCTGGAAACCCTGGCGGCCGACGTCAAGGAACCGCAGGTCAGCGTCGCTAAGAAAGTTGGAGGCCTAAGCCATGACCGACGAATTCTCCGTAGAAAGCGTCTACGCCGAGCTGCTGGGCCGGGCGCCGGAAAACAAGATGGAGCCGCGGCTCGCCCCGCTGCTCCGGGCCATGGAAATCCTGGGGGAGCCGAACAAGGCGTTCCCGATCATCCACGTCACCGGCACCAACGGCAAGACGTCCACGGCCCGGATGATCGAGGCCGGGCTGCGCGCCCACGGCCTGAGCACCGGCCGCTACACGAGCCCGCACCTGTCCAAGGTCACCGAACGGATCAGCATCGACGGCGCCCCGGTGCCGGATGAGACCTTCGTGCGGATCTGGGACGAGATCCGGCCCTACCTGCAGATCGTGGACGGCGAACTCGAAGCCGGCGGGCCAGCCCCGGCTGACCTACTTCGAGTGCCTGACCATCCTGGGCTTCGCGGTCTTCGCCGACCAGCCGGTCAATGTCGCGGTCATCGAAGTGGGCCTGGGCGGCATCACCGACGCCACGAACGTCGGCGACGGCCAGGTGGCCGTGGTCACCCCGATCTCGCTGGACCACACCGACCTGCTGGGCGACACCACCGGTGACATCGCCTACGAGAAGGCCGGCATCATCAAGCCCGGCGGCTTCCTCATCAGCGCGGCGCAGCCGGTCGACGCGGCCCAGGTCCTGCTGGAGAAGGCCAAGGAGGCCAACGTCCCGTTCCGCTTCGAGGGCGTGGAGTTCGGCGTCGAATCCCGCACCGTCGCGGTCGGCGGCCAGATGGTCACCATCCAGGGCATCGCCGGCCGCTACGAGGACCTGCTGGTGCCGCTGCACGGCGCGCACCAGGCCGAGAACGCCGCCGTCGCGATTGCCGCGCTGGAGGCGTTCTTCGGCGGGGAAAAGGCGATCGACGCCGAAATCCTGCAGGAGGCCTTCGCCTCCGTCACCTCCCCGGGGCGGCTCGAGGTGGTCCGCACCGCGCCGACCATCATCGTGGACGCCGCCCACAACCCGGAGGGCATCCGGGTCTCCGCCGAGGCCATCCACGAGGCCTTCAACTTCACCAAGCTCGTGGTGGTGGTGGGCGTCCTGAGGGAAAAGGACGCCGAGGAGATCCTGCGCCAGCTCAAGGAATCCCTGGGCGGCCTCGGCGCCGAATACTGCTTCACCGAGTCCAACTCGCCCCGCGCCGTCCCGGCCGAGGACCTGGCCGAGATCGCCCTTGACCTCGGCTTCGGCGAGGACAACATCCATGTCGCCGCAAAGCTCGACGACGCCCTCGAATGGGCCGTGGAACGCGCCGAAGCCGACGACGAGCTCGCCGGCGGGGTCCTCGTGACCGGCTCCATCACGCTCGTCGCGGACGCCCGGATCCTGCTCGGAAAGGCGGACGCGTAAGCGATGGCCAAACTCACCAAAGCCCAGCGCGAATGGCGCCCGGGCATGCCCAAAAAGCGGCGTTCCACGAAGGTCATGTTCGCCTCCACGGTCCTGTTGCTGGAAGCATTCGTGGTGCTCTTCGGGACCCTGGCCGTCTATGGGCTGCACCGGAACGAATATCCTGCCGGCCTGGTCTTTTCGGTGGGGATCGGCCTGTGCCTGGTCTTCGTCTTCACGTGCGCGGTCCTCTCGAAGCCGTGGGGAGTGGCCCTGGGCTGGATCCTGCAGCTCGTCCTGATCCTGGGCGGCCTCGTGGAGCCTGCCATGTACCTCGTCGGCGCGCTCTTCGCCGTGGCGTGGTGGTACGGGATCCGGACCGGCATCCGGATTGACCGGGAAGCCGCCCAGCGGGAGCGGGAGCAGGCCGAATGGGATGCCGCCCACCCCCAGGGGCCCGCGCCCGGCAACAGCGCCTGAACCTGGCAGCCCCGGCGCTCTGGGCCACACACCGTAGACTTGACCCGAATCCCACCCCAACACATTGGAGCAGCTGTGAGCATTGAGCGCACCCTCGTCCTGATCAAGCCCGACGGCGTCGCCCGCAACCTGTCCGGCGCCATCCTGAGCCGGATCGAAGCCAAGGGCTACACCCTGGCCGAGCTCAAGAAAGTCGATGCGAGCCGCGAACTGCTGGAGCAGCACTACGAGGAGCACGTCGGCAAGCCGTTCTACGAGCCGCTGGTCGAGTTCATGCTCAGCGGCCCGGTGGTCGCCGCGATCTTCGAAGGCCACCGCGTGATCGAGGGCTTCCGTATCCTCGCCGGCACCACAGACCCGACGACGGCGGCGCCCGGCACCATCCGCGGCGACTTCGGCCGCGACTGGGGCCTGAAGGTACAGCAGAACCTGGTCCACGGCTCGGACTCGGTGGAATCCGCCGAGCGCGAGATCAAGATCTGGTTCTAAGCTTCCCGACGCTGTCCTCACCATGTGAGACACCCAGTGGTTACAGATAAGGCCAATGTTCCTTGCGAACATTGGCCTTATCTGTCGCCATGCGGCGTTCTTGGGATGGCCTAGTAGCCGGAGGTCCCGATGAAGACCTGGATGAAGGCGAAGAAGATCGTGGCGATCACGGCGACGTACAGCAGCGCCGTGATGATCCAGCCGGAGTCGCCGATCACCTTGGTGGGACCGGCGGGCAGCGCGATCACGCCGTGGGAGATGTTGCGGACGCTCACCCAGACGAACAACGGGATCATCACGGCCCAGACGACCATGCAGAACGGGCAGAGAATGTGGATGGCGTACAGGGCCTGGGACCAGAGCCAGACCACGAACGCGAAGCCCAGCGTCACGCCCACCTGAAGCCCCAGCCAGTACCACCGGGCGAATCTCGCGCCGGCAAGGATGCCCATGGCCGTGGTGATGATCACGGCGAAGGCGACGATCCCGATGAACATGTTCGGGAAACCAAACACGGAACTCTGCGGTGTCTGCATGACCTGGCCGCAGGAGATCCACGGGTTCACGTCGCAGACCGTGACGTGGTTCGGGTCCTTCAGGACTTCCAGCTTCTCCAGTACCAGGGCCCCGGAAGCGAGCCAGCCGATGACGCCGGTGATCAGCAGGAGCCAGGCGAACGGGCGGTCGCGGGTCATCGTGGGAAGGGGCCGGACAGCGGGAGTCGGGCCGGAAGCCGGTTGGTGCACGGTCGCGTCGCCGGCGGTGCTGGAGATGCTGGGCATGGAATATGAGTCCTTTTTGGTCGTATGCTTCTGGCCCCGATTGTAACGCCGCAGGCTGGACAGCGCCGCAGAACGGCCCCGGCCGCCCTGCCCTGCCGCTCCAGCAGCACCTCCGGCCTTGCCTACGCCAGCTTTGACGGCTCCTGTGAGACAATGATCGTGGCTGGAACCCGATCCACATCCGGATTCCGGTCCGGCGATTTTGTTTCAAGACCGCCAATGATGAGCAGGGAGCTGCGGATCCTCTGATTCCAGCTGTCCCGCAATGCCATTGGACGGCACCTGGTTGTGGCGTGTAGGTCAACGGGTTCCAAAACAATCTCGCCGGCCCTCCAGGGCTGCCGCACCCCACTGCCGGTGCGAACCTGAGGGTATCCAATTGACTTCTGTCAATGCCTGCGGGTGTTGACGCATATTTGCCCCAACGGGCGCCGAATGTGGCGGCGCATCAGGGGCAGGAGTGTCGCCACATATGGATAATGACCAGGTTGTAGCCGGTAACGAAGAACTAGTAGCCGCGGAAGTAAAAGAAACAGCGGAAGCAGAAGGAACTGCGGAAGCAGAGGCTCCGGTAGCGCCGAAGAGGGCCGTCCGGACCCGCCGGAAGGCGCCCGTCGCAAAGGTAGACGCCGCGGCTGCCGCGGAGGCTGTGGCTGAAGCCGCGGCCCTGGCCGACGCGGCCGGCTCGGATGAGCCCGTCGCCGGCCGCCGCAAAGCAGCCGACGTCGAAGCTGCCCCCGAAGCCGCCGTAACTGAAGCCGTCGTACCCGAAACTGCTGTAAAGGCGCCCGCACGGCGCACCCGTGCCCGCAAGCCTGTTGCCGCCCCGGAACCGCTGCCTGCCTTCGCCGAAGAGCCCGAAGCTACCGCGCCTGCCGCGGCAGAGGCTCCCGAGTCAGCCGCTGATTCCGACGAAGCCGCCGTCGTTGAGAAGGCCGTAGACAAGGCCGCAGAGAAGCCGGTCCGGCGCCGCGCCAGCCGGGCCAAGGCTGCTCCCAAAGCCGAAGAGGTGCCCGCGGCAGCGGTCCCGGCCGAAGCAGCCGAGCCGGCGGAGGCCGCCTCTGCGGTCCAGCCTGCGGAAGCGCCCGCTGCAGAAGCCCAGGCCGCCCAGGCCCAGATCGAAGAGGCTCAGCCTGTAGAGCCGGAAGCCCGCCCCGAGGCAAGCCGGGCCGCGTCGCTGTTCATGGAACCGGGTGCCCTTACCTCCGTGATCTTCCAGGCCCCCGACCTCAGCACCGTGGTGCGTCCGGTGCCCGTTGCCGCAGCGGCAGCAGCGGAGCCCGAGGACGAAGAAGGCGAAGAGGACGAGGACGCCGGCAGCCGCCGTCGACGCCGCAGCCGCGGCCGGCGCGGGCGCAGCCGCACGTCCGCCGAGTCCGACACCGAGTCCGAAGGCGCTATCGAAGGCTCTGAGGAAGAGGGCGATGAAGGCTCCGAGGGAACCCTCGAAGACGGCGTGACCTCGCGCCGCCGCCGCCGGCGTCGCCGCGGCGACCAGGACCTGGAGCTGACCGGCGGGGAAGGCGACGATCCGCCCAACACGGTGACCCGCGTCCGTGCGCCGCGTGCGATGGCCGAGGCGCCGGTCAACAACCGCGTCACGTCCGTCAAGGGCTCCACCCGCCTGGAGGCCAAGAAGCAGCGCCGCCGCGAATCCCGCGACACCGGCCGCCGCCGCACCGTCATCACCGAGGCCGAGTTCCTGGCCCGCCGCGAGTCCGTGGACCGCCAGATGATCGTCCGCCAGCGCGACGACAGAATCCAGATCGGTGTCCTCGAAGACGGCGTCCTGGCCGAGCACTTCGTGTCCAAGACCCAGCAGGATTCCCTGATCGGCAACGTCTACCTGGGCAAGGTCCAGAACGTGCTGCCCTCCATGGAAGCCGCATTCGTCGACATCGGCCGTGGCCGCAACGCCGTGCTCTACGCCGGTGAAGTGAACTGGGAGTCCGTCAACCTCGAAGGCAAGCAGCGCCGGATCGAGAACGCGCTGAAGTCCGGCGACTCCGTGCTGGTCCAGGTCACCAAGGACCCGGTCGGCCACAAGGGCGCCCGCCTCACCAGCCAGATCTCGCTGCCCGGCCGCTACCTCGTGTACGTGCCCGGCGGTTCCATGACCGGCATCTCCCGCAAGCTGCCCGACGTCGAACGCAACCGCCTGAAGCGGATCCTCAAGGACCGCCTGCCCGAGGACGCGGGCGTCATTGTCCGCACCGCGGCCGAGGGTGCCTCCGAGGAGGAACTGACGCACGACATCAACCGCCTCCGCGCGCAGTGGGAAGGCATCGAGAGCCAGTCGACGTCCACCAAGATCCTCGCCCCCGAGCTGCTCTACGGCGAACCTGACCTGACCATCAAGGTGGTCCGTGACGTCTTCAACGAGGACTTCTCCAAGCTGATCGTCTCCGGCGAGGAAGCCTGGGACACCATCGAGGCCTACGTCACCTATGTGGCACCGGACCTCGTGGGCCGGCTCGAGAAGTGGACCAAGGACACGGACATCTTCGCTGCCTGGCGCATCGACGAGCAGATCCACAAGGCCCTGGACCGGAAGGTCTTCCTGCCCTCCGGCGGCTCGCTCGTGATCGACCGCACCGAAGCCATGACCGTGGTGGACGTCAACACCGGCAAGTTCACCGGCTCCGGCGGCAACCTCGAGGAAACCGTCACCAAGAACAACCTGGAAGCGGCCGAGGAAGTCGTCCGGCAGCTGCGCCTGCGCGACATTGGCGGCATCATCGTGATCGACTTCATCGACATGGTGCTCGAATCCAACCGCGACCTCGTGCTGCGCCGCATGGTGGAGTGCCTGGGCCGGGACCGGACCAAGCACCAGGTGGCCGAGGTGACCTCGCTGGGCCTCGTTCAGATGACCCGCAAGCGGATGGGCACCGGGCTGCTGGAAGTCTTCGGCGAGCAGTGTGAAGCGTGCGCGGGCCGCGGCATCGTCACCCACGACGAGCCGGTGGAACACCGCCGCGCCAACACGGTCGCCGCGGAGCACTATGTGCCGCGCACCGAGGCCCAGCCTGCTGCCCGTACGGAGCGCAAGAGCCGTCGCCGCGGCAGGGGAGGCCAGGGCCCGGAGTCCGCGCCGGCCACACCCGCGGCCGTCCACGCCGAGCCCACCGAGGCCGAACGCCACGCCAAGGCTGAAGCCACCCGTGCCGCGCTGGCGAACATCGCCGCCGCGGCGCACGCCGCGCACCTGCACGACGGGGAGGCAGCCGCTGCCAGCGACGCCGGGGCCCGCCAGGCCGCCGTCGACGCCGTCACGCAGCTCGCCGCCGCGGAAGAAGCAGCCGGACGCCCCGCGACCGTGCTGACGTTTGGCGGTGAGCAGGTTGCCCTGCCCTTCGTCGAGCACGCCGAGGACACACACGCACCGGCCCTGACCCTGGACCTGCTGACCGAGGCCTTCGCCAACCTGGGCGACGCCGAGGCCGGCAAGCAGGCCGGCAATCAGGACGAAGGCCAGGCCACGGCTTCCGCCGCGCCGCGAGCTGCGTCCACGGCCACCGAGGCGCCCGAAGCCGCGGCGGCCGTCCGCACTGCAGAGGCTCCGGCGTCACGGACAGCGGACACCACGACTCGTGGCCGCCGCGGGCGCCGCAACCGGAGCGCCAGCCGCGCCCAGGGCGCAGCCAACGAGACCTCCGTGGAGCATCGCGAGGCCACGCGGCCGGCCGCGGCCGGATCGGTTCACGAGGCCAAGGCACCCGCCGCGGCCAGGCCGGCGTCCGTCCCTTCCGGCAACGAGCCGATCATCCTCGGCGTCGGCGTACCGGCGTCGGAGCTGTAGTCCTCCGCGATTGATCGCTTCCCCGACTGGTCACTATTCGACTGGTTGGGCTGCGGGTCCGGGCCCGAGCAGGCGTAACAATACGTCCGCTCCGGCCGGGGCCCGCTGCTGCGTTAACGGGGCAGCCGGGTGGCAACGGCTAGGCTGGAACACTGACACGGGGTGCCGCGCATCGGGCCGGCTGAGATCCAGACCCGTTGAACCTGTCCGGTTAGCACCGGCGAAGGGATGTCTGACTTGTCCGCGAGATCGAATCCGTCCGAGTTTCTGCCCAGCGATTTTCAGCCCACCGAGTTTCTGCCGTCCAGTTTTCTGCCCGGCGATTTTCAGCCGTCTAGTTTTCTGCCCGGCGATTTTCAGCCGTCAGCGCCGGTCCCGGCCGCGCCCCTGCGCATTCCCCGCGTGCTGGCCATCGCCGGCTCCGACCCCTCCGGCGGGGCCGGGATCCAGGCCGACCTGAAGAGCATCGCAGCGAACGGCGGCTACGGCATGGCCGCCATCACGGCCCTGACAGCGCAAAATACCCAGGGCGTGCGCGCCGTCCACGTCCCCCCGGCCGCGTTCCTCACAGCACAGTTGGACGCCATCAGCGACGACATCGGCATCGACGCCGTCAAGATCGGCATGCTCGGCGACGCCGCGGTGATCGACGCAGTCCGCAGCTGGCTGGAAAAGGTGCGCCCCGCCGTCGTCGTCCTGGACCCGGTAATGGTCGCCACCAGCGGCGACCGGCTCCTGCAGGAATCGGCCGAGGCCGCCCTGCAGGCCCTCCTGCCGCTGGCGGACCTCATCACGCCGAATCTCGCCGAACTAGCCATCCTGCTCAAAGAGCCTGTCGCCGCCGACTGGGCTGAGGCGTTGGCGCAGGGCAAGCGGCTGGCCGCCCTGACCGGCACCACCGTCCTAGTCAAGGGCGGACACCTCAAGGGCGGACACCTCCAGGCGGAGAGCCCGGGGACGGAGCCGTCCACTATGACGATGGCGCGGACGCCGGGAACGGCGCCGACGCCGGGTGCCCGGATGCGCTGGTCAACACCGGGGGCCTGCTCGGCCGGGAAACGGTGGTGGTGCCGGGGGAGCGGATCGCCACGCGCAACAGCCACGGCACCGGCTGCTCCCTGTCCTCGGCCATGGCCACCGTCCAGGCCCGGGTGGGGGACTGGGAAGCGGCGTTGCGGGAGGTCAAGCCGTGGCTGCTGGGCGCGCTGCGCGAAGCCGCGGTCCTGGACGTCGGCTCCGGCAACGGCCCGGTCCATCACTTCCACCACATGCAGCACCTCACGAACGGCCAGCGCGGCCAGGGCAGCCTCGCCGGCCCCTGTCCGGGTCACTGTCCGGGTCACAGTCCGGCGGAGGGCGAGTTCGCCGCGGCCCTGCGCGCAGGGGCCGCCGCCGATCTTGACGCCATCTATGCCCTGGACTTCATCCGCGGACTGGCCGAGGGGACCCTGCCCGAGCACGAGTTCGCGTACTACCTCGCCCAAGACGCCATCTACCTCAACGGCTACTCCCGGGTCCTGGCCCGTGCCGCCGCGATCGCCCCCACCGAGGCCGAGCAGCTGTTCTGGGCCCGTTCGTCGCAGACCTGCCTCGAGGTCGAGTCAGAGTTGCACCGCTCCTGGCTCAGCACCCGCCCCACGGCACCCACCCTGGGCCCGGTGACGAAGTCGTACGTGGACCACCTGCTGGCCGCCTCGGCCTCCGGCAGCTACGGGGTGCTCGTGGCGGCGGCGCTGCCGTGCTTCTGGCTCTACGCCGAGGTCGGTTCCACCCTGCACCGGGAGTTCCTTGCCGGCGGCGCCCCCGGGGCGCACCCGTACGCCGACTGGCTCCGGACGTACGCCGACGAGGACTTCGCCGCCGCGACCCGGCAGGCCATCGCGTACACCGACGCGGCGGCCAGACGGGCATCCGCCAGCGAGCGGGAGGCCATGGCACTGGCTTTCCGGCAGTCATCGGGCTACGAAGTGGCCTTCTTCGACGCGCCGCGGCTGCACGCCTGACACAACCTGGTCCGCACAGCCGGTAGGATGGTGGGGCACGGTTCCGGAAGTCGTTGCGGCAACACAGCATCAAGACGGTCGAGATCACGGTCAAGAACATTGACACGATCTTTGCTTCAAGACGCTGTGGCGCCTATCACGGACTACCCGCCGGAACCAGCCTCATTTGCGGCCGAAGGCAAAATTAGCGTATTCTAGATCTTCGGTGCTTACGCCAACACTTGGGTTATGACCCTGAGAACAGCCCGCTTGGAATTCCAAGTGGATTTGTTCCGGGGGTAGCTCATGGGTTCCCCCGGGGAATCCACCGGCGTTGAGGCACAGCGTGAGCCGGTCCAAACAATTTGGCCCCAGGTTCCGCACGCAAATCTAGTAATAAACGTCGAGAGAAGTGAGTTCCCCAGTGGTGTACGCGATTGTCCGCGCAGGCGGCCGCCAAGAGAAGGTTTCCGTTGGAGACTTCGTTACCCTGAACCGCGTCCCCGGTGGAGCCGGCAGCACCTTTGAGTTGCCCGCACTGCTCCTGGTGGACGGTGACAAAGTCACGTCTGCTGCTGCGGACCTGGCCAAGGTAACGGTTACGGCTGAGATCCTCGAAGACCTTCGTGGTCCGAAGATCGTCATCCAGAAGTTCAAGAACAAGACCGGTTACAAGAAGCGTCAGGGCCACCGTCAGGAACTGACCAAGGTCAAGATCACCGGTATCAAGTAACTCTTCGTTACTGTTCAGGTTCCAGCAGATTCCCCAGAATTTTTGAAGGCAGGCATTTCAAATGGCACATAAAAAAGGCGCGAGTTCCACTCGCAACGGTCGTGACTCCAACGCCCAGTACCTCGGCGTCAAGCGCTTCGGTGGCCAGGTAGTTTCCGCAGGCGAGATCATCGTCCGCCAGCGCGGCACCCACTTCCACCCGGGCGCCGGCGTCGGCCGCGGCGGGGACGACACCCTGTTCGCCCTGACCCCCGGTGCTGTCGAGTTCGGC
Organism: uncultured Actinomycetota bacterium; assembly: GCA_963722145.1. GTDB lineage: Bacteria > Actinomycetota > Actinomycetes > Actinomycetales > Micrococcaceae > Arthrobacter. Next base: position 666,839 of record CAVRLW010000022.1, read on the forward strand.
ACGCGCCGTGGTCGCCGCGTTGTGAACATCGTGGCTGCAGCAGCTGCAGAGTAACAACAAGTTCTAAATCGGTGGGGCGGGCCATTAGGTCCGCTCCACCGGTGTTTAACCGCATTACAATCATCTTGGGCCCCTTTATGGTCCGGGGAACAGCACTGAGGAGATCCACGTGGCGAGCTTTGTAGACCGGGTAGTACTGCACGTATCCGGCGGTACCGGCGGCCACGGCTGTGTCTCCGTTCACCGCGAGAAGTTCAAGCCCCTCGGCGGTCCCGACGGCGGCAACGGCGGCAACGGCGGCGACGTCATCCTGCGCGTCGACCCCCAGACCACCACCCTGCTCGACTACCACCACGCACCCCACCGGCACGCCACCAACGGCGGCCCCGGAATGGGCGACTGGCGCGGCGGCAAGAACGGCGAAACCCTGATCCTTCCGGTGCCCGTGGGTACCGTCGTGAAGTCCAAGTCCGGCGAAGTCATCGCCGACCTCGTGAGCGAAGGCGACGAATACATCGCCGCCGCCGGCGGCATTGGGGGCCTCGGCAACGCCTCGTTGTCCTCGCAGAAACGCCGGGCGCCCGGCTTCGCGCTGCTCGGCATCGAAGGCGAATCCAGCGACGTCGTCCTGGAACTGAAGTCCATCGCTGACATCGCCCTCGTCGGCTTCCCCTCCGCCGGCAAGTCCAGCCTGATCGCCGCCATGTCGGCCGCCCGGCCCAAGATCGCCGACTACCCCTTCACCACCCTCATCCCGAACCTGGGCGTCGTCCAGGCTGGTGAGGTCCGCTTCACCATTGCCGACGTCCCCGGCCTGATCGAGGGCGCCAGCGAGGGCAAGGGCCTCGGCCACCACTTCCTGCGCCACGTCGAGCGCTGTGCCGCCCTCGTGCACGTGCTCGACTGCGGCACGCTCGAATCGGACCGCGACCCGCTCTCCGACCTCGCCATCATCGAGGCCGAGCTCGAGAAGTACGCCGTGGACATGAGCTACAGCGGGGCCGACGGCGAAGTGGTTCCGCTGAACCACCGCCCCCGCCTGGTGGCCCTGAACAAGGTGGACCTGCCCGACGGCAAGGACATGGCCGAGTTCGTCCGCCCCGAACTGGAATCCCGCGGCTACAAGGTCTTCGAAATCTCCGCGACGAGCCACGAAGGCCTCCGCCAGCTCGGCTTCGCCATGGCCGAAATCGTCCAGGCCGCCCGCGACGCCGTCGCCGCGACCCCGCCGAAGGTGCCGGCCCCCGTGCTGCGCCCCCGCGCCGTCAACGAGACCGGCTTTACGATCCGCCGCGAAGAAAAGAACCTCGAGCCGCTCTTCCGCGTCCTCGGCGACAAGCCCGTGCGCTGGGTCAAGCAGACGGACTTCACCAACGAAGAAGCCATCGGCTACCTCGCGGACCGCCTGGCCAAGCTCGGCGTCGAAAACGAACTGTTCAAGCAGGGCGCAGTGCCCGGCGATACGGTCGTCATCGGCGAGGACGACGGCGTCGTCTTCGACTGGGAACCGACCATGATGGCAGGCGCCGAACTGCTCGCCTCACCGCGCGGCACCGACGTGCGCTTCGCCGACATCGGCGACCGCCCGACGCGTGGCCAAAAGCGCGACGAACAGCAGGAACGCCGCGACGCCAAGGCCGCCGCCCGCGCCGAGCTCGAAGCAGAACGCAAGGCCGGCATCTGGACCGAGTCCGTCAGTGGACGCCGGGCGCGGCAGCCGCTCAAGGAGAGTGGACTGGGCGCAGCAGATGACGAGTAAGACCGTCGTCGAGCACCGGTCGCAGCCCCTCAAGGCCCACACCACCAACGCCCCGGACCGCACCGCGCTGTCCGGGGCTCGCCGGATCGTCGTCAAGGTGGGCTCGTCCTCGCTGACGTCCATCAAGGGCGGGATCTCGGAAGAGGCCCTGACCGGCCTCGCCGACGCTTTGGCGCACAAGCGCAACGCCGGCACCGAGATCATCCTGGTGTCCTCCGGTGCGATCGCCGCCGGCCTGGCCCCGCTGGGACTCGAGAAGCGCCCCCGCGACCTTGCCACCCAGCAGGCCGCTGCCAGCGTAGGCCAGGGCCTGCTGATGGCCCGGTACACCCACGCATTCGGGGCGCACGGGGTCACCGTCAGCCAGGTGCTGCTGACCGCGGATGACCTCATGCGACGCAGCCAGCACACCAACGCGTTCCGCGCGTTGAACCGGCTGCTGAACCTCGGCGTCGTCCCGGTGGTCAACGAAAACGACACCGTGGCCACCCATGAAATCCGCTTTGGCGACAACGACCGGCTCGCGGCCCTGGTGGCCCACCTGGTCCGCGCCGACGCCCTCCTGCTGCTGTCCGACGTCGACTCCCTGTACGACGGCCCGCCGTCGCACGGCGCCAAACGGATTGCGCACGTCTCCGGCCCGCACGACCTCGACGGCGTCTCGATCGGCAGCACCGGCAAGGCCGGCGTGGGCACAGGTGGCATGGCCACCAAGGTCGAAGCCGCCAGCATGGCCGCCGGTTCCGGCATCCACGCTCTCGTAACGTCCACGCCCAATGCGGCTGCCGCGCTGGCCGGCGAGGACGTGGGCACGTGGTTCTCCGTCAACGGCGCGCGCAAGCCGATCCGGCTCCTCTGGTTGGCACATCTGGCGTCCGTGCAGGGCACCCTGGTGCTCGACGACGGCGCGGTCAAGGCCGTCCGCGACCGCCGCACCTCGCTGCTGCCGGCCGGGATCGCCGCGGTGAAGGGCGACTTCGAGGCCGGCGACGCCGTGGAGATGGTGTCGGTCGACAACACTGTGATTGCGCGCGGGCTGGTCAACTATTCCGCCGCCGAGCTGCCCCAAATGCTGGGCCGCTCCACGCGGGAGCTGGGCAAGTCGCTGGGCCGGGGATATGACCGCGAAGTTGTTCATGTTGACGACCTGGTGCTGATCTAGGTCCTCGGACGCCTAAACTGGAAGCATGACTGAGGCCCTGACTTCCGCTTCCGCGCCCGCCGCCGTGTCCGCTAACGCTGCCCCCGCTGGCAATGCCGAGCCCGCCCAGGGCTTCGCCGCGGCGCCGGATCCGGCGGGGGCGCAGGCCACGGCAACGGACATCGAAGCTGCCGTCCATGCGATCGCTGACCGATCGCGCCAGGCTGCCCGCAAGATGGCGCACGCCAACCGGGCCTGGAAGGACCGGGGCCTGCGCGCCATCGGCAAGGCGCTGGTGGGCCACAAGCACCAGGTCCTGGCCGCCAACGCCAAAGACGTCGCGGCCGGCCGGGCCGCCGGAACCAGCGCCGCCCTGCTGGACCGCCTTACGCTGACCGAGTCACGTATCACGGCCCTCGCCGCGGCCCTGGAAAACCTCGCCACCCTGCCTGATCCCGTAGGAAACGTGGTCCGGGGCCAGACCCTCCCCAACGGGCTGCGCCTGCGCCAGATCAACGTACCCATGGGCGTGGTGGCCGCGATCTATGAGGCCCGCCCGAATGTCACGGTCGACATCGCCGGCCTGGCCCTCAAGAGCGGCAACGCCGTCATCCTGCGCGGCGGATCCGCCGCTGCTGCCACCAACGCCGCCCTGATCACGATCCTCCGGGATGCGCTGGAATCGGTGGGCCTGCCCGCCGACGCTGTCCAGACCGTGGACCAGTACGGCCGCGACGGCGCCAACGCCCTGATGCGGGCGCGCGGCCGGGTGGACGTGCTCATTCCGCGCGGCGGGCGCGAGCTGATCCAGACCGTTGTGACGAACTCCTCCGTCCCGGTCATCGAGACCGGCGAGGGCAACGTCCACATCTACGTGGACGCTTCTGCCGGCGAAGAAATGGCGGTAGACATCCTCCTCAACGCCAAGACCCAGCGGCCCAGCGTCTGCAACACTGTCGAAACGCTCCTGGTGCACTCCAAGTCCACCGTCCTTCCCGCCGTCGCCGCCGCACTGCGGGCAGCCGGGGTCACCCTGCATGTGGACCAGCGCATCCGGGCCGCACTGCCGGCGTCGATCCAGACCGTGCCGGCCACGGAGGAAGACTGGGCCACCGAATACATGAACCTGGACCTGGCGGTGGCCATGGTGGACAGCCTGGACGACGCCGTCCGGCACATCCGGAAGTGGACCACCGGCCACACCGAAGCGATCCTGACCAACGACCTCGCCAACGCCGAGCGCTTTATCGCCGAGGTCGATTCGGCAGCCGTGATCGTAAACGCCTCCACCCGCTTCACCGACGGCGGCGAGCTCGGCCTCGGCGCCGAGGTGGGGATTTCCACCCAAAAACTGCACGCCCGCGGCCCCATGGGACTGACGGAGCTGACCACCACGAAGTGGATCGTGCAGGGCGAGGGCCAGATCCGGGGCTAGCAACGCTGTAACATGGAACGGAAGACCGGAACGGCGGACACCTCCGCCGTCGTCAAATTTTGAACTCACTAGGGGAGAACATGCTGTCGCAGCAGATCGCCACTTTCGTCGCCGCCGTCGGCGAATCCGGCCACGAGGAACTCGCGCCGCTCATTGCACCGCCGTATGTCGTTGGCGGGGTCATGTTCGCGATTCTGGTAATCCTCCTGTTGATCACGCTGTCCTACTCCAACCTGGGCAGGCGCCACGTGGCTGTCGAGGAGCACGCGGATCCGCACCGCCAGCACCCGAACAAGCACGATCACGGCGAAGGTCACTAATATTTCCGCCACCACGAAGCAGCGCGGCGCCCAGCGCCGCCTGCGTCTGGGTGTGATGGGTGGCACGTTCGATCCCATCCATCACGGACACCTTGTCGCGGCCAGTGAGGTCGCGGCCAAGTTCGACCTCGATGAAGTTGTATTTGTGCCCACCGGCCAGCCCTGGCAGAAGATGGTCAAGAAGGTCAGCGAAGCCGAGCACCGGTATCTCATGACAGTGATCGCCACGGCCTCGAACCCCCGCTTCACGGTGAGCAGGGTGGACGTGGACCGTCCGGGACCGACCTACACGATCGACACCCTGCGCGACCTGCACACTCTGCGTCCGGACGCCGATCTGTTCTTCATCACCGGTGCGGACGCCCTGGCCCAGATTTTGTCGTGGAAAGACATCGATGAACTCTGGTCCCTCGCGCACTTCGTGGGCGTAACCCGGCCAGGCCACGTCCTGGACGGCATGGGCCGCAAGGACGTCAGCCTCCTGGAGGTCCCGGCCATGGCCATCTCCTCCACCGACTGCCGTACGAGGGTGGCCGAAGGCAACCCGGTCTGGTACCTCGTTCCGGACGGAGTGGTCCAGTACATCGCCAAGTACGGCCTGTACCACACCAGCCCCGGCGCGGTCCGCCTCGACACCGAACACGCTGAGGCCGCCAACGCCGGAAACGGCGCGGCAGGGGTTGACCCCGCCCGGCACGATCCCACCTTCGAGATAACCCAACCAGCCAGCACTGAATGAGTTTGCCATGAGTCAGGAACAGCCTCCCATCCGCAGCCGCCGCGAACTGCGGCAGGCCAGAGATGAACACCTGGACACTCCGGGACCGGGCGAGCCGACCGAGGCCGAAATCACCGGCCGGAGCCGTCGCGTTGCCGACGCTCCGGTGGACTCTGTGCGTGCTGATTCTGTGCCCGCCGGCACGGAGCGGTCCTCACAGGTCCGGGCACGGGACCGTGCCGCGCTGCGCACCATCAAGGAACTCGCTGAGAAGGAAGGCCAGCTGGCCGGGGGAGGGCCGCCCACCCGGCGCCAGCTGCGGCTTTTGGAGCTGGCGACGGAAACCGCTCCCGCCACCCAGGCCAACACCATTGTCCCGGTGTCGCCGCGAACCCGCGCGACCCCGGTGGTTGCCCCGGCCGCGAAGGACCCGGCCCCAAAGGACGCGGCCCCCAAGGATGCCGCCCAGAAGGCCGCCGCCCAGAAGAGCGCGGCTCCGGTTGTGTCAGCCGCCCCGGCTCCCAAAGCTCCCGCGGTGGACGGCGCCGGACCCGGCGGGAAGACACCCGAGGGCATGACCGTGGAGCAGGCCCTGGCCGCGCGCGAACTCCTCGCGGAGCAGGCCAAGAACCAAGTGGCCAAGATGGAGCACATCGCGGCCACGGATCCCGACGCCGTTGATCCGGCCGTCCTGGCAGAGCAGATCGCCTTGGCTGAGCGCGCCGCCGTGCTGAACCGCCGTGCCGCCGCCAAGCAGAAGCTCGCAGAACAAAACAGCCAGCCGGCGGTGCCCCGCAACGATCCGACCACGGCCAACAACCTGGCCATGGTTACACCCTTGGAATTTGAGAAGGTTCCCGGCGTGGAGCGGCCCGTCATGAAGCGCCCTGCCACGTCGTATGTTCCGGTTGTCACCAACCCGGGTCCCCGGGTGGACACACCACGGAAACCCGGCCTGAAGCGTCCAGGCCTTTCCCGCCAGCGGGCCGCAGGTCCTGCTACGGGTTCTGCCGCTGGCAGGGCAGGCGTGCTGGCCCGGGCGGAGGCAGCCGCCAAGACCGGAACGGCACGGCCGGTAAGCGCCGCGGCGCATTCCGCGGGGGAGACTGACGAGCGTTTGGTGGGTGGGGAACCCGTTGCCGCGAATTCGGCCTACGGACTGGAACCGCTGGATGCCGCCACCGCCGGGCTTGGCCGGGCGCGGCGCCTGCGCCTGCTCCAGCTCGGCGTCTTGGCCTTGGGGATCGTCGCCCTCATCGCCGGCATCACGCTGATCATCACCGGGCTGGCCCGCTAGGACGGGAACCGTCCACGTCATTAAAACGGCACCGCGGCGATTCGGCCCAATTTCACCCCAGCGTTCGCCCCACAGTTTTCTTTCCAAGAATTTTTCACCATAAATTTTCATCACTACAAGGAGTCCCGTGTCTGCAACCGATTCATCCATCACAACCGCCCGCCACGCAGCCCGCGCTGCCTCGGAGAAGCTTGCCGAGGACATCGTGGCCCTGGACGTCAGCGAACGGCTGGCCCTGGCCGACGTCTTCCTGATCGCCTCGGCCCCGAGCGAACGCCAGGTCAACGCGATCGTGGACGGCATCGAGGACGAGCTCGCCAAGTTTGACCAGAAGCCCGTCCGCCGCGAGGGCCGCTCCGGCGGCCGCTGGGTCCTGCTGGACTACTCCAACGTCGTCATCCACGTCCAGCACGAGGAAGACCGCATCTTCTACGCCCTCGAACGCCTGTGGAAGGACTGCCCCGTCGTCGATCTGCAGCTGGGAGATGACGCCTCCGCCAAGGCCACCGCAGGCACCGACACGGAGTAGCAACCCGCGCGCCGGCCACGCCCGCCAGGGGCGAATATGCCCGATTTGGAATTTTCCAAAGGGCTGGTCTAAGATATTTGAGTTGCTTCGGAGAGATCCGGACAAAGAACCGGAACTTTGCAGGTCAGTAGACGTGCTCGGAGCAGCGAAAATTCGGGGCTGTGGCGCAGCTGGTAGCGCACCTGCATGGCATGCAGGGGGTCAGGGGTTCGAGTCCCCTCAGCTCCACCGGATAATCCGCCGGAATCGAAAGATTCCGGCGGATTTTTTTCTGCCCCGGATCCAGGGTGCGTGCGGGGGTGGCCCGGGGGCACGTCGGATAACGAGATTCCCGGTCGGCGTGCCGATTGGCGCGAGCGGCGATTGTGGTTTAAGCTAATCAGGTTGCTTGCGGGACGTTGATTCGTCCGCAGGAAAGTCGGGGCTGTGGCGCAGCTGGTAGCGCACCTGCATGGCATGCAGGGGGTCAGGGGTTCGAGTCCCCTCAGCTCCACCAGAAAGGGAATCACCGTCAGACGGTGGTTCCCTTTTTCGTACCTTCTGCCGTTGTGCAGCACGGCAGAAAGCGCAGCCGTCAAGACCGTCCCAGGACCGGACGTCACAAACTGTCATTTAACCTCTCCACCCTGAGCTGGACCTTGCTATCGTCGCTAGGAGACAGCCGCCATGCGGCTCAGCTGGAAGGCCATTTCCGGCTCCACGACTAAGGACCATCATGAAGCGCACACGACTTTCCGTTATCGGCCTCATTGCAGCAGCGGGCCTCGCCCTGGCGGGCTGCGGCTCCGCGTCCACCACTCCGGCCAGCTCAGCGCCGGCAGCCGGTGCGGACACCTCCCTCAGCGACGTCAAGAGCGCGGGCGTGCTCAAGGTCGGCACGGAAGGCACCTACAAGCCGTTCACGTTCCACGCCAACGGCAGCGGTGAACTGACGGGCTACGACGTCGAGATCGTTAACGCCGTCGCCGCGAAGCTGGGCGTGAAGCCGGCGTTCCAGGAGACGCAGTTCGACGCCATCTTCGCCGGCCTGGACGCCAAGCGGTTCGACGTCGTCGCCAACCAGGTTTCCATCACGGACGAACGCAAGGCGAAGTACGATTTCTCCACCCCCTACACGGTGAGCACCGGCGTCATCGTCACCAAGGCTGACAACAACAGCATCAGTTCCTTCGACAACCTGCAGGGCAAGACCACGGCGCAGTCCTTGACGAGCAACTGGTACAAACTGGCGCAGCAGAGCGGCGCGAACGTCGAGGCCGTGGAGGGATGGGCGCAGGCGATCACGCTGCTCAAGCAGGGCCGTGTCGATGCCACCATCAACGACAAGCTGACCTACCTTGACTCCCAGAAGACCGCCCCCGACACCGGCATCAAGATCGCCGCCGAGACCACTGACAAGTCGCTGAGCGCCTTCGCCCTGCGCAAGGGATCGACCAGCCTGACCGACGCCATCAACAAGGCCCTCGGCGAGCTGGCGGCCGACGGCACCCTGACGAAGATCTCCCAGAAGTACTTCGACGCCGACGTCTCGAAGTAGGCCTGTGAAAGCCGCCGAGAAACGCCGCATCCGGGCATGAGCATCAACTGGGAACTTGTGTGGTCATCGCTGGGCCCCCTCCTGATGGGTGCGATCGCCGGCACCATTCCCTTGGCGCTGGCGTCGTTCAGCCTGGGCCTCCTGCTGGCCCTGGTCGTCGCCCTCATGCGGCTGAGCCGGAATCGCGTGGTCTCCGCGGTGGCGAGGATCTACATTTCCGTCATCCGCGGAACCCCGCTCCTGGTCCAGCTGTTCGTCATTTTCTATGGGCTGCCTTCCATCGGAATCACCATCAGCCCCTGGCCCAGCGCAATCATCGCGTTCTCGCTGAACGTCGGCGGCTATGCCGCGGAGGTCATCCGGGCGGCCATCTTGTCCGTTCCCAAGGGGCAGTGGGAGGCCGGCCACACGATCGGAATGTCGCGCCACCAGACCTTGGTGCGGATCATCCTGCCGCAGGCCTCGAGGGTCTCGGTCCCGCCGCTGTCCAACACCTTCATCAGCCTGGTCAAGGACACCTCGCTGGCGTCGCTGATCCTCGTCACCGAACTGTTCCGCGTGGCGCAGCAGGTGGCAGCCTTCAGCCAGGAATTCATGCTGCTGTATCTGGAGGCGGCCGTGATCTACTGGATCATCTGCCTCGTCCTCGCCAGCGGACAGTCCGCCCTGGAGAAGAGATTGGACCGCTATGTCGCCCACTGAACCGCTTCCCTCAGATCCCCTTGAACCGCCACCCTCTGAAGTTCCGGTCCCGGACGCCGCCCTGCTGACCGTCACAGGCCTGCGCAAGGCGTTCGGCCAGCACGAAGTGCTGAAATCCATCGACCTTGAGGTCCGCCGCGGCGAAGTGGTCACGTTGATCGGGCCGTCCGGATCAGGCAAGACGACGGTCCTGCGCTGCCTGAACGGCCTCGAAATGCCCGACGCCGGCGTCGCTGAATTCGCGGGGCAACTGACCGTCGACTTTTCCACACCGGTGGCGAAGAAGCAGGTGCTCGCCTTGCGGGACCGCAGCGCCATGGTGTTCCAGCACTACAACCTCTTCCCACACAAGACCGTCCTGGAGAACGTGATCGAAGGCCCGGTCCAGGTGCAGAAGCGGCCCAAGGCTGAGGCGATCCACGAGGCCCGGGAGCTGCTGGCCCGCGTCGGCCTGACCGGTAAGGAGAACAGCTATCCCTTCGAGCTCTCCGGCGGCCAGCAGCAGCGTGTCGGCATTGTGCGTGCCCTCGCCCTGCGCCCGCAACTGCTGCTCTTCGACGAGCCGACCTCGGCGCTGGACCCCGAGCTCGTGGGCGAAGTCCTGGCCGTCATCAAGGAGCTCGCGGACGAAGGCTGGACCATGGTGGTGGTCACCCACGAACTCGCGTTCGCCCGCCAGGTGGCCGACGAAGTCATCTTCATGGACGGTGGCGTGGTGGTGGAACGCGGCCACCCCGACACCGTGCTGCGGGACCCGCGGGAGGAACGCACCCGGCAGTTCGTGGACCGCCTGCTAAACCCGTTCTAAGGCGCTCCGCCAGCGGCAGCCAGTGCGGGCGACTGACACGGGCGACCAAAAGCGGCGACTAAACTTGGGCGGGTGAACGACTCCCTGCCCCCGTGCCCCGAATGCTCCAGCGAATACACCTACGAGATGGGGGCGCTCCTGGTCTGCCCGGAGTGCGCGCACGAATGGTCCGCGTCCGTGGAAACCAATACCGACGCAGACGCCGACGCCCCGACGGCCGTCGTCATCAAGGATGCGGTGGGCAACGTCCTCGCCGACGGCGACACCGTCACAGTGGTCAAGGACCTGAAAATCAAGGGCAGCTCCACGGTTATCAAGGTCGGCACCAAGGTCCGCGGCATCCGCCTGGTCAACGGCGTGGGCGACCACGACATCGACTGCAAGGTGGACGGCGTGGGCCCCATGCAGCTCAAGTCCAGCGTCGTCAAAAAGATCTGATCGGAGGCCCGGACCGTGACTGCGGAGACGGCGTGCCTGGCCGACGTCGTGGTGGTCGGTGCCGGGCAGGCTGGGTTGTCGGCGGCCTACCACCTTCAGCGCCGCGGCTTCGTCCCGGCCGGCTCCGCCGCGGACGGGACCGGACAGGCCGCAGCAGAAGGACCGTCACCAGCGGAGGGCCGGCCTGCGGGAACGTACATAGTGCTCGACGCCGAGGACGGGCCAGGCGGGGCCTGGCGGCACCGCTGGAAGAGCCTGCTCATGGCCACGGTGAACGGCATCAGCGACCTCCCGGGAATCCCGCAGCCCGACGTGGATCCCGCCGAGGCAAGCTCCAGTTTCCTCACCCGCTATTTCGGCGGCTACGAACACGACCTCGGGCTCGCGATCGAACGGCCCGTAAAAGTGCAGTCGGTGACCCGGGAGGACGATGATCCCGCCGGACGGCTGAACATCACCACCTCCCGCGGCGCGTTCTCTGCCCGCGCCGTCATCAATGCCACCGGCACCTGGACCCGGCCGTTCTGGCCCATCTATCCGGGCAAAGCCAGCTTCCGCGGCCGGCAGCTTCACGTCGCCGACTACGTCTCCGCCGACGAATTCCGCGGGCAGCATGTCCTTGTGGTGGGCGGCGGGATCTCGGCCGTCGGGCTGCTCGATGAGATCTCCAAGGTCACCAGCACCACGTGGTTCACGCGCCGGGTGCCGGTCTGGCGCGAGGCCGCCTTCGACCGGCAGGCGGGCCACGACGCCGTCGCCCTCGTTGAGGAGCGGGTGCGCCAGGGCCTCCCGCCGCAAAGCGTCGTCTCCGTGACGGGCCTGATCTGGACCCCGGCCCTGCGCGCCGCCGCAGCGCGCGGCGCCCTTGACCGGCACCCCATGTTCACCGCGATCGAGCCCGACGGCGTCCGGATGGCTGACGGCAGCTTCCTGGCCGCCGGGGCAATCCTGTGGGCCACGGGATTCCGGGCCGAACTCGAACACCTCGCCCCCTTGCACCTGCGCGGACCCGGCGGCGGCATCGCGATGGACGGCACCCAGGTCGCGGCCGAGCCGCGGGTCCACCTCGTCGGCTATGGGCCGTCCTCTTCCACCATCGGCGCCAACCGTGCCGGCCGGGCCGCTGTGGCGGGAATCGTCACGCTGCTGGCCCGGACCGGTATAACGTAAAAACGTAAGACGTAAATCGCTGCAGTGCAGCATCAGGGGAGGGCGGGCACTCCAGCCTCACACCAGCCCCATTACCCAAGCCCGAGAAGAAATGGCGGCACAACGCGCGTGGCGGACAACAGCATCGAATCCCTCTTTGCCCGGCTGAGAAGATTCCCGGACGTCGAGGCCGCCAACCTGCAGGCCTGGGACGCCACGGACAGACTCCTGCTGGACTCTGCCCTTGAGATGCATGCGGCCGGAATGCTGGCGCCCGGCGCACGGCTCGCGGTGGTGGGGGACCGGTACGGCGCCCTGACACTCGGCGCACTGACGCTCGGGGCAGGGACGCTCGGGGCGTACGCCGTCCGGGTCCACCAGGACCTCATCACCGGTGAACGGGCGCTGCGGGCGAACGCCGAGGCCCTGGCGACCGACTCCGGCTTCGAGCACCTCCCGTTGGGCGCCGGACTATTGGACGGCGTGTCCCTGGTTTTGCTCCAATTGCCGCGGTCGCTGGCCGAACTTGAGGAAATCGCCGACGCCGTGGCCCGCTACGCGGCGCCCGACGTCGTGCTGCTGGCCGGCGGACGCGTCAAACACATGAGCCTGGGCATGAACACCGTGCTGGCGCGCTACTTCGACGACGTCCAGCCCCAACTGGCCCGGCAGAAATCACGGCTCCTGCTGGCCCGGCGCCCCAAGCCGGTCCCGGCCGCGCTGCCCTTCCCGGTCACTGAGGTCAATGACGAACTGGGCCTCACGGTCTGCGCACGCGGCGCCGTCTTTGCCGGCACCGGGCTGGATATCGGAACGAGGTTCCTGCTGGACTTCCTGCCCCGGATGCCGCACGCCACCCATGCCGTTGACCTTGGCTGCGGCACCGGAATCCTCGCCGCGATGTACGCCCGCGCCAACCCCGGCGCCCGCGTCACCGCCACCGACCGGTCCGCGGCCGCCGTCGACTCAGCCCTCGCCACCGCTCGCGCGAACGGCCTGGACGGCCGGATCGACGTGCATCCAGGACGACGCCATGGGCTCCCTGCCGGACGCCAGCGCGGACCTGGTCCTGCTCAACCCGCCCTTCCATCTGGAAGCGGCCGTCCACTCCGGCGCAGGGATCAAGCTGTTCGAGGCGGCCGGCAGGGTGCTCGCCCCGGGCGGGGAACTCTGGACCGTGTTCAACAGCCACCTGCACTACCGGCCGGCACTCGAACGCCTGATCGGGCCCACGCGCGAGGTCGGCAGGAATCCGAAGTTCACCGTGACGGCCAGCACCAGGCGGCCCTGACGGGTGAAACATTGTGTCCGACAAGCGCAAGTGTGGGCGCACGCCTGCACGTAACGTACGATTCTGACAACTGCTGTGCGTGGCCGAAGACGTTTAGAGGTAACAGTGACGGAGTTCCGGCAACCCTCTCCGAGGCGAGGGACCAACCTACCGAAGATGGGTGACTTCAACCTCACGGTCATCTTGGACGCCATCCGCCGAACGCCGGGCGGCCTGAGCCGGGTGGAGCTCGCCCAGATTGTCGGACTTTCGCCGCAGACCATCTCCAATATTTCCCGCCGCCTGCTGGACCAGCACCTGATCGTCGAGGCAGGAAAGGAAGGCACCGGCCCGGGCAAGCCAAGGACCATGCTCCGGCTGAATCCCGCCGGGATGTATGCGGTGGGCGTCCACTTGGACCCGGCCGTACTCACGTTTGTCGTGCTGGACCTGCTCGGCGCCGTCGTCCGGCACTCACGCATCAGCACCCCGCCCGGCACCGACCCCCGGGCGGTCATTGACAGCATCGCGAACGAAATCAAGCGGCTCATCTTGGACTCCGGGGTGGACCAGGAACGGATCGCCGGGCTGGGGGTTGCGTCGCCTGGCCCCATCGACCTCAACGAGGGCGCCGTCGTGGACCCGCCGCTGCTGCCGGGCTGGGACCACGTTGGGCTGCGGGATGCCCTGGCCGAAGCCACGGGCCTGTCCACGATCATGGATAAGGACGTGACCGCCGCAGCCGTGGCCGAAACCTGGGCCGGCGGCCCCAGCGGCGAGGGCAGCTTTGTCTTCATGTACATGGGGACCGGGATCGGCTGCGGGATCGTCCTCAACGACGAAGTCGTCCGCGGGACCTCGGGCAACGCCGGGGAAATCGGGCACATCATCGTGGACCCGGGCGGCGCCGTCTGCGACTGCGGACAGCACGGCTGCGTGAAGTCCTCCGCCATTCCGCAGGTCCTCGTGGCGCAGGCCGAGGCGGCCGGGGTGCTGGATGGTTCGCTCCGGGACAGGAGCGCGCCGGCGGTCCAGGAGCGTTTCGCGGAATTGTGCGCGATCGCCGACGCCGGCAATGAAGAGGCCAAGGAAATCATCCGACGATCCGCGGTGCTCGTGGCCCGTGCGGTATCGGTTGTCACCAACGCCCTGGACGTGGACCGCGTGGTGTTCGGCGGCCCTTTCTGGACCTGCCTGTCAGAAGCTTACCTGGAGCAAATCCCTGCCTTGGTTGACGCGAACAGCGCCACCCGGAAGATCCACGGGATCGAAGTGGTGGGCACGGGCGTGGGCGATGACGTCGGCGCCGTCGGTGCGGCCTGCCTGGTGCTGGAACACACGCTGGCCCCGCGCTCCCAGCGGCTGCTCTTGGGGGACTAGAGGCAGCCTAGCCGGGCGGGACAGCTGCCCGGGCGTCAGTCGATGTCCTCAACGATCGTTCCATACGGGATGGTGTCGTCCAGGTGCGCCTGGTGGCCATGCGGAAGCACGAGAATCCGCACCCCGTGCGACTTTTCTGCCGCCGACTGCATGAGGACGGGCCGGACCGTGTTGATGAAGCTCTCGCTCTTACCGGCGAGATACTCCTTGTAGCTGGCTGGAAGCTGAATCATGGCAACAGGATAGTCCTGACCACGTGCGTTGGGGAGAGCGGGCGGCCCCTGCCGAAAAAGGCCCTGCCGGCGAACATTATTCTGCCGGGCACCGCAAACGGCCGTAAAGGTGCGTCTTAATTCGGGCGCCGACTTGAAGGGCCCCGCGGCCGGGCCTTAGAGTTCTATACAAGTTACCTCAGTAACGTGTCAGCGATCCTCCGCTGAAGGCTGTCCCCAGGGCGGCCCAGGAGGGTGTGGGTGCCCCCATGTGGGCCTGACATTTGCTCACGGACAACTTCGTTTCAGGCGTACCAGTCGCGGCTGCGCCCTGCTGAAGTTCCCTCCGTGTTCCCCAAACTCAATTCACTGACGGCAGTTTTCCGTTTCCGGTCATCCGGCTCTCCGGCCTCCTGACGGCAGTGTTCACAGCCAAGGACGCAAATGTCACCACCAAGCCTTATCGATACCCATCCCAATCTTGCCGGCGCGGCCCCTGTTGCGCTGTCCTACGAGCTGTTCCCGCCGCGGTCACCCGCGGCAGCGGAGTCCCTCTGGACTACCATCGGCGAACTGGAAGCCACGGACCCGGACTATGTGTCCGTGACCTACGGGTCCAACGGCTCTAACCGCAGCACCGCCGTCGATCTCGTCAACCGGCTCGTGCAGGAAACGACGTTGCGGCCCCTGGCCCACCTGACCTGCGTCGGCAACTCCCCGCAGGAACTGGCGGAGATCATCGGCGAACTGCTCGACGTCGGCGTCCGCGGCATCCTCGCCCTGCGCGGCGACCGGCCCAAGGATGGGGAAACCCCGCCGCCGGGTTCGCTCCGGTACGCCCAGGACCTGATCGAACTCATCCGCCGCGTGGAGCAGCGCCGCTCGGCGCTGCTGTGCGCCGGCAGGGTCGCTGTTGGCGTGGCCGCGTACCCGACCCGTCACCCCGAATCCCCAAGTGAGGCGCACGACGTCGAGGTCCTGCTGGCCAAGCAGCGGTCCGGCGCCGACTTTGCCATCACCCAGGTGTTCTTTCACACCGAGCAGTACGCCGACCTCCTGACCCGGGCACGCCGGGCCGGGGTGACAATTCCGATCATTCCCGGGGTCATGCCGCTGACCAGCCTCCGGCGGCTAGCCCGCCTCGGCGAACTGACCGGCGTGGAACCGGCTCCGGAACTCATCGAACGCCTCGCGGCTGCCGATTCCGACGCCGAACGGATCCGGATCGGCGTCAGCGCCACGGTTGATCTCGCCAACGCAGCCCTGGACGCCGGGGCCCCCGGCATCCACCTCTACACGTTCAATGAGCACGCCGCTGCCCTGGACGTGCTGGACAAACTCGCCCTGCCCCGGCCGCGAAGCGGCAACCGGCAGAGTGGCAACCGGCACAGCGCCGGCCGCATCAACGCCTCCCGGCGTGCCGCCAGCGGCCAGCTCGCCAGCTGAGCACCCACCTTCGTCATCTGTCAACGACAACTTCAAGGACTTCCCATGACTGAACTTCCCATCACTGAACAGATCACCACTGAACAGCGCACCACGCCCTTCCCGTCCGCCTCGATCCTCGGCTACCCGCGCATCGGCCGCCGCCGCGAACTCAAGAAAGCCGTCGAGGCCTACTGGGCCGGCAAGATCGACGCCGCAGCCCTGGACGCCGCCGCCAAGGAAATCCAGCTCGGCACCGCCAAGCGCCTCCAGGGCCTGGGCCTGACCGAAGCCGCAGCCGTCCCCGGCACCTTCTCCTACTACGACCAGGTGCTCGACGCCGCCGCCCACCTCGGTGCCGTGCCCGCCCGGTTCGGGAACCTCCTCAACGCTGAGGGACAGCTCGACATCGACGGCTACTTCACCCTGGCCCGCGGCAACAAGGAACAGCAGCCGCTGGAAATGACCAAGTGGTTTGACACCAATTACCACTACCTCGTGCCGGAAATCGGCCCGGAGACCAACTTCACGCTGACCTCCAACCGGATCGTCGAGGAATTCGAGTACGCCCTCGCCAACGGTGTCCAGACCCGCCCGTACATCGTCGGCCCGGTCACGTTCCTGCTCCTGAGCAAGGCCTCCGACGAAGCCCCGGCCGGCTTCAGCCCGCTCTCCCGCCTCGAGGACGTCCTCCCCGTCTACACCGCACTGCTGGAGAAGCTCGCCGCCGCCGGCGCCAGCTGGGTCCAGCTCGACGAGCCCGCCCTCGTGGTGGACCAGGAGACCCCGGCCGTGGAAATCCAGGCCGCCGTCGCCCGCTCCTACGAGGCTCTCGCCGCCACGGCCCAGCGCCCGCAGCTTTTCGTCTCCACCCCGTACGGCGCGCTCAACGGCCAGCTCGGCACCCTCGCCGCCACCGGCATCGAAGCCCTGCACCTGGACGTCTTCAAGGGCGAGGTCCCGTCCGCCGCGGCCCTGGCCGCGCTGGGCAACAAGACCCTCGTCGCCGGCGTCGTGGACGGCCACAACATCTGGCGCAACGATCTCGCCGCTTCCGCGCAGAAGATCGCCGAACTGAAGAAGTCGGTGGCCCAGCTCGCCATCAGCACGTCCACCTCCACCCAGCACGTCCCGCACGACGTCGACGAGGAAGTCCAGCTGTCCGAGCAGCTGCGCAGCTGGCTGGCCTTCGCCGACCAGAAGGCCGTGGAAGTTGTCACCCTCGCCGGACTTCTGACCGACGAAGCAGCAGTCCGGCCCGCCATCGATGAGGCCACCCGCGTCATCGCCTCCCGCGCCGAGGCCGAGGGCGTCCGCCGCGGCGAGGTCCGGGCCCGCACCGCCGCGCTCACCGATGCCGACTTCAACCGCTCCGCCTACGCCGTCCGCGAGGCAGCCCAGGAGAAGGCCCTGCACCTGCCGCCGCTGCCCACCACCACCATCGGATCCTTCCCGCAGACCGGCGAAATCCGCACCGCCCGGGCCCGCGCCAACCGCGGCGACCTCACCACGGAGCAGTATGAGCAGCTGATGAAGGAAGAGATCAAGCGCGTCGTGGAGCTGCAGGAAGAGCTCGGCTTCGACGTCCTGGTCCACGGCGAGCCCGAGCGCAACGACATGGTCCAGTACTTCGCCGAGAACCTCGAAGGCTTCGACGTCACCGTGCACGGCTGGGTCCAGTCGTACGGCTCACGCTGCACCCGCCCGTCCATCCTGTGGGGCGATGTCACCCGCAGCGCCCCGATCACGGTGGAATGGGCCAAGTACGCGCAGTCCCTGACCAACAAGCCGATGAAGGGCATGCTCACCGGCCCGGTCACCATCCTCGCCTGGTCCTTCGTCCGCGATGACCAGCCGCTCGGCGAGACCGCCAACCAGGTGGCGCTGGCCCTCCGCGACGAGATCGCCGACCTCGAAGCAGCCGGCATCAAGGTCATTCAGGTCGACGAGCCGGCGCTCCGCGAGCTCCTGCCGCTGCGCAAGGCAGACCAGGCCGCTTACCTTGACTGGTCTGTGAAGTCCTTCCGTCTCTCCACCGCCGGCGCCGCGGACGCCACCCAGGTCCACACGCACCTGTGCTACTCCGAGTTCGGCGCCATCATCGACGCGATCGACGGCCTCGACGCCGACGTCACCTCGATCGAGGCGGCCCGCTCCCGCATGGAGGTTGTCCACGACCTCGAGTCCCACGGCTTCGGCCGCGGCGTGGGCCCGGGCGTCTACGACATCCACTCGCCGCGCGTCCCGGGCGAGCAGGAAGTCACCGAGCTGCTGAGCACCGCCGTCAAGCACGTCCCGTCCCGCCAGCTCTGGGTCAACCCGGACTGCGGCCTGAAGACCCGCGGCTACGCCGAGACTGAAGAGTCCCTGCGCAACCTGGTCACGGCCACCAGGACGGTCCGCGCCGAACTGCTGGAAGCGGCCAAGTAACAGGCCGCCAAGCAGCCCGCTTCACCCAAAACGACGCCGGCCGGTCACCTCGCAAGGTGGCCGGCCGGCGTCGTACGTTCTTAGTCATCGATTGCTGAGTAGCCGCCGTTTTGAGCGCTCAAAAGGGCGCCTGTGGAGCAATCGATTCAGGATTCCCGATTCAGGATTCCCAGAGGATTTCGTCGTCGACGACGCCGTCCTCATCCGCGGAGGCGACGAGGACCTCGTCGGTGAAGTGCTGACCCAGCGTGAAGTCGAGGACGAAGTAGCGTTCCGGCTGGCCGGGGTAGATGCCCACGTGGCCGAGCTTGAGCGCCTTGAGGAAGACCTCGTCGGTCAGCTGGCTCTTGTCCTCGACGCCGAAGACCTTTTTGAGGTGTTCGTCCTTGATCGCGTTGCAATGGAAGCGGCGGTACTCCTGCGGGCTGGTGCCTTCCTGATCCAGTTCCTCGGCGATCATTTCGCGGACCTGGTCCACGAGCTCGGGTAGGAAGCGCAAGCGGTAGTCAACTTTGTGCATGGCCGCTTCGTCGAAATGGTCATGCGCGTTGACATTCAGGTCAAGTTCCACGGTCTGGCCCGCCAGCTCATGCGTGGCGGTGAGATTATGGTCCCTTCCGTGGTTGAGCTCGACCTCGCCGAAGTGCTTGCTCGCTACCTTGTTCATATGTTCAACATAGTCCTGAAAACCGGACCATTCCAGCGTTGGCAGGGTTTTATCCGGTACCGGACCGGCGGACGTCCGCGTGACTGTACATTGATCGGATGCAGCATGTACCCTCACCCGTCGTCCGTGCCCGGGCCGTGTTCGACGCCGGGGCCACCCGTCCGCTGACGTGGCGGCTCGAGCAACTGCGTCAGTTGCGGCGAATGCTGGCGGACCGGCGCGCGGACTTCGCCGAGTCCCTCGCGCACGATCTGGGCAAGCACAGCACCGAGGCGCTGCTGGCGGAGATCGGATTCGTTGACGCCGAGGCGGCACACCTGGAGCGGCACCTCGAGGGCTGGCTGCGGCCCCGCCGCGTGCCGGTGCCGCTCGCAGTGCAGCCGGCCCGCGCCTGGACCGAACTCACCCCGCTGGGCGTGGTGCTGGTGATCGGGCCGTGGAATTACCCGCTGCAACTGCTCCTCGGCCCGCTGGCCGGCGCCCTGGCCGCGGGGAACACCGTGGTGCTCAAGCCGAGCGAACACGCCCCGGCGACTTCGGCCGCGCTGGCCCGGTGGATTCCCGAATACCTGGCCGGAGCCGCAGAGGTGGTTGAGGGAGGCGTCCCGGAGACCACGGCGCTGCTGGCCGAACGCTTCGACCACATCTTCTTCACCGGGGGAGAGGCTGCGGCCAAGGTGGTGATGCGCGCGGCCGCCGAGCACCTGACCCCCGTGACGCTGGAGCTCGGCGGCAAGTCCCCGGCCTATGTCGATGCGTCGACGGACCTGGCCGCGGCGGCCAAACGGATCGCCTGGGGCCGGTTCATGAACGCCGGGCAGACCTGCGTCGCGCCGGACTACGTCCTGGCCCGCGAGGAGGTCCTGGCGCCGCTGCAGGCCGAGCTGATCAAAGCCGTCGCGGCGCTCTTCGGAACAGACCCGGCGGCGAGCCCGTCCTACGGCCGGATTGTCGATGACCGCCACTTCGCACGGCTCGCTGCCCTGACGGACGCCAGCACGGTGGTGCACGGCGGACAGCGCGACGCCGAAAGCCGCTACTTTGCGCCGACCCTGCTGCGCCCGGCGCCCGGCGACGCCGTCATGGCCGAAGAAATCTTCGGGCCGCTGTTGCCGCTGGTGCCCGTGAGCGGGCTCGACGCGGCTATCGGGGAGGTCAACGGGCGCGCCAAACCGCTAGCTCTCTACGTCTTCAGCAAGGATCCGGCGACGCGCCGTGCCTTCGCCGAGCGGACCTCGTCCGGGGCACTGTGCTTCGACGTTCCGGCGGCCCACCTGTCCGTCCCTGGGCTTCCCTTCGGCGGGGTGGGCGGTAGCGGCATGGGCGCATACCACGGGGAACATTCGGTGCGGACGTTCTCGCACGAGCGCCCCACCCTGGACAAGCCGCTGTGGCCGGACACGCTCGAACTCATCTACCCGCCGTACACCCGGACCAAGCACCGGCTCATCGACGCGCTGGTGGCGCCGGTAGGACGGCGGGTCAGGAAGCGCTGAGCGCCCGCCGGGCTACCCCGTTTGCTCGCCTTCCCAGTCGACGGTGATCCAGCGCTGCCCCTCGTCGTCCCAGGACTCCGAGTGGCCCAGCAGGGCGATGTCCTCGAAGCTGGCCTCGATGCCATTGCGTTGCAGGGTGTCCCGGAGTTCCTCGGTGGCGGCGCGGACGGCCGCGGCGACTACTTCGGGGTTGTCGGAGGCGATGGGACGGGAGGCTGAATAGGTTTTGCTCATGGGCCCCATCCTTCTCGATCGGGCCCCGCATGGAAACCCCTCAATCCTTTCAGCTCAATCCTCTGAGCTCAGTCCTTTCGCGCGGTGCCGAGCCTGTGCATCGTCTCGGCCAGCAGTTCCACGAACAGCTGGACCTGGGCGGTGCGCTTCTCGTTGATCAGCAGGGCGAAAACATTCCGGGCCAGCCGGATCTCCGGAACATCGAGGACCACCACGCCGGCCGGCCGGTGCCGCAGGGCGAGCTCGGGGACCAGGGCGGCGCCGAGCCCGGCGGCCGCCATCTCCAGGCTGGCGTGGAAGTCATCGCTGTAGGCCACCACGCGGGGGTGCAGGTTGCAGCTGGCGAAGAGACGTTCGATCACCGTGGCGTCGGAGGTGCCCGGGTGGTGCATGATCCAGGGCATGTCCGAAAGGTGCGGCGCGGCCACCTTGGAATCCGTGCCGATGCCCCAGGCCGCCGGCAGCACCACCCGGAAGTCGTCGTCGCCGATCCACTGCCGGTCCACGGTGTGCGGCCACGCGAGGCCGGACTGTCCCACCTGATACACCAAGGCAACGTCGAGTTCGCCGCCGGTCCGCAGCCCCTGGATGGTCTGGGCCGGTTCCGCGACCGAGACCCGCAGGTCGATGCCGAGCTTCTTCCAGGCCGGGTTCTGCAGGATCGGCGGCAGCACATAGGTGGCGAGGCTCGGGAAAATGCCCAGCCGCAGCTCCTGGCTGGGGCTCTCCTGCGCCCGGGAGGCGGCGGCCATGAGCGTCTCGATGTCCGTGAGCACCTTGGCTGCGTGCCGCGTCATCACGACGGCGGCTTCCGTCGGCTGGATGCTGCGGGCCGCCCGCTGGAACAAGGTGACGCCGGTGTCGCGCTCCAGAGCCGACATTTGCTGGGAGACGGCCGAGGCCGTGTAGCCGAGCCGGGCGGCGGCGGCCGCAAACGATCCAAGCCGGATCACTTCCACGAGGGTCCGCAGATGGACGGGGTTGATCAAGGGCTGCCCTTCGCCTGGTAGCGGGTCCACGGAGGCGGGACCGGAAATCCCGCTTCATTGTGGCATATCCGGCCTTCCCCGGGCCCCACCAAGCTACGGATGCCGGTGTCGCGGACGCCGAACTGAAGGCCGAACTGAAAAATCCGGAACTCATACTCATCCGCCCGCCGCGACAGCAACGAATTGCCCATAAGAGACTTCGGGCTAGACAGCATTTTCGGGCTAAACAAACAGGAGCAGACCAGTGTCGCAAGCAGCAGGGATTCCGGCAGGCCGGCGCGTGGCCGTCATCGGCAGCGGAGTGGCGGGGCTGACCGCCGCGTACGTGCTGAACGGGCAGGACCGGGTAACCCTCTTCGAGGCGGACGCCCGGCTCGGCGGCCACGCCCACACCCACGATGTGCCGCAGCAGAACGGGCCCACCCTGGGCGTGGACACCGGCTTCATCGTCCACAACCAGCGGACCTACCCCACGCTCCTGCGCCTGTTCGCCGAGCTCGGCGTCGAAACCCAGGACTCGGAAATGAGCATGTCCGTCCGCTGCGACGGCTGCGGCCTGGAATACGCCGGCGCACGGCCCAACGGGAGCGGAATCATTCCCCGGCCCGTCCACCCTGCTGCGCGGCCGCTACCTGCGGATGCTGCTGGAAGTCACCCGGTTCCACCGCCGGGCCCGCGCCCTGCTGGCCGAACCCTCCAGCCCGACCCCACCGGACCAGCCAGACACACGGGCACGGAAGGAACCCACGCTGGGCGAGTTCCTGGCCCGGGAAAAGTTCAGCAGCTACTTCATCTCGCACTTCATGACCCCGGTGGTCAGCGCCGTCTGGTCCTGCGACCCCACCACCGCGCTGGCCTACCCGGCCCGCTACCTGTTCACCTTCCTGGGCCACCACGGCCTGCTCGGCGTCAAGGGCTCGCCGCAGTGGCGGACAGTCACCGGCGGCTCCCGCAGCTACGTCGACAAGGTGGCCGAGACCCTGCCGGACATCCGGCTCGCCAGCCCCGTCACCGCGGTGCACCGGCACGCCGACGGCGTGGACGTCACGTCCGCGCTGGGTGCCGGGACCGTGACGCGAGACCTTTGACGCCGTCGTGATCGCCACCCACCCGGCACAGGCCCTGCGCATGCTCGCCGATGCCTCGGCCGCCGAAAGGGACGCCCTTGGCGGCATGCCGTATTCGGTGAACCAGACCATCTTCCACCGCGACCAAGCAGTGCTGCCGGCCAGCCCCAACGCCCGGGCCTCCTGGAACTACCGGCTGCCGTCCTGCGATGCCCGGCCGGACAAGGTCCTGGTCAGCTACGACATGACCCGGCTGCAGCGGCTGGAGCCCGCGGACGGCGGCCGGTACATCGTCAGCCTCGGCGAATCCGAACTGATCGACGACGCCGCGGTCCTGGACCGGATGGTCTACGAGCACCCGCAGTACACCCCGGCGTCGCTGCAGGCCCAGCAGCGGATCCTCGGGCTCGGCGACGAGCGCCTGGCCTTCGCCGGCGCCTACCACGGCTGGGGATTCCACGAGGACGGCGCCTTGTCCGGCCTCAAGGCCGCCGCCCGGCTGGGCCGCGACTGGGACCAGCTCCCGGTCAACATCGGCACTGTCAACGTCGGCGCGGTCAACATCGGCACGGTCAATAGCGGTTCGGCGGCCGTGGACCCGGACCTCCAGCCGGCCACAGTGCGACGGCCCATGAGGCGCCATGAGCGCGCAGCTCTATCCACCGCACTGCCACCTACCGCGCAGCCATCTACCGCACAGTCATCTCGCATGTGCGGCGCACCCCGCTGCACAACGCCTTCACCTACCGCAGCTACAGCTGGTACGTCGACGTCGACCACCTCCCGCGGCTGCCCGCGCCTGCTCCGGCCGCTGGCCGGCTTCCGGGTGGAGGACCACCTCGGCGACCCGCACGGCACCCTGCGCGGCAACGTGGAACGCTACCTAGCCACCCAGGGGATCGGTCCCGCGCACGGCAACGGGCTCGACGGCGGACGCATCACCATGCTCGCCAGCGCCCGGGTCTTCGGGCACGTCTTCAACCCGCTAAGCGTGTTCTGGTGCCATGACGCCGCCGGCGAGCTGCGCTGCGTCGTCGTCGAGGTCCACAACACGTACGGGGAACGGCACTGCTACCTCCTGGAAACTGACGGCGCAGGCCGGGCGAGCGTCCCGAAAGCGTTCTACGTCTCGCCGTTCAACGACGTCGACGGCGAGTACCGCATGAAGCTCCCCGAACCCGGCGGACGGCTCGCCGTATCGATCGTCCTGGAACGGGAGGGCCAGCAGCCCTTCATCGCCACCATGGACGGCGTCCGCCGCGAAGCGACCCTGCGGAACATCGCCTCCGCGGCGCTCGCGGTACCCCTGGCCCCGCTGCGTGTCGCGGCGCAGATCCGCTGGCAGGGCATCAGGCTGTGGGCGCGCCGCCTGCCCATCATCAAGAAACCACACCACCCTTCACAGGAGGCAGTTCAGTGACAATGACCGAAGCGCCCGGATCCGGTACGGGACAGGCTCAGGGCACCGCGCGCAGCAGCGCCGTAAACGGCGGCGCCGTAAAAAGTGGCGCCGTAAAAAGTAGGGTGCCGTACACCGTTCCCCAGCCGCCCGTCACCATCGACGCCGCCATCTGGCCCAGCATCGCGACGGTGCCCTCGAGCCTCAAGGCCCGTGTAGCCGGACGCGCTGCGGACGCCATCTTCAAGGCCGCCGTGCGCAGGCTGCCGCTGGAAGTCCGGTACCCGGACGGCACAGTATTGGGAAAGGCCGTGTTGGGCAAGCAGGCTGGGCAAGCGCCTCGGACCCGGCGCCCGACGGCACCGCGTACCCCGTCATGACCATCAACCGGCCCGAGGCCTTCGCCACCCGGCTCGGCGACGGCGGCCTGATCGGCCTGGGCGAGTCGTTCATGGCCGGCGACTGGGACGCCGATGACCTCACCGCCGTCATGGAGGTGTTTGCCTCCCGCGTCGGCACGCTCGTGCCCGAGCCGCTGCAGAAGCTGCGCGGCCTGTACCTTCCGCGCCAGCCGCGCAGGGAACGGAACACGGAGAAGAACACCCGCTCCAACATCTCGCGCCACTACGACCTCTCCAACGAGCTCTTCGCCACGTTCCTGGACAACACCATGACGTACTCCAGCGCCCTCTTCCCGGAAAGCGGCGACGCCCTGCGCAGCGTGCCGTGGGACGGCCTGGCCGCCGCGCAGCAGGCCAAGATTGACCGCCTGCTGGACAAGGCCGGCGTGAAGGAAGGCACCCGCGTCCTGGAAATCGGTACCGGCTGGGGCGAGCTCGCCCTGCGCGCCGCCTCCCGCGGCGCCACGGTCTACTCCGTCACCCTCTCGAGCGAACAGCAGGAACTGGCCCGCCAGCGCGTGGCCCAGGCCGGTTACGCCGACGCCGTCACGATCGAACTCAAGGACTACCGCGCCGTGGAGGGGGAGTACGACGCCGTCGTCTCGGTCGAAATGATCGAGGCCGTCGGCTTCGAATACTGGGCCACGTACTTCCAGACGATCGAGCGGGTCCTGGCCCCCGGCGGCAAGGTGGCCATCCAGGCCATCACGATCGCCCACGACCGGCTCATGGCCACCCGCACCAGCTACACCTGGGTACACAAGTACATCTTCCCCGGCGGGGTCATTCCATCCGTCCGCGCCATCGAAGACATCACCGAGAAGCAGACCGGACTTCGCGTGCGCGAACGCCTCGCCATGGGCGAACACTATGCCCAGACCCTGCGGCTCTGGGAGGAACGGTTCATGGCCCGCGCGGACGAGGTGGGGGCCATGGGGTTCGACGCGGTCTTCCAGCGGATGTGGCTGTTCTACCTGTGCTACTCCCGGGCCGGGTTTGAAACGGGCTACCTCGACGTGCAGCAGATCGTGCTCGACCACGCTATTACGAAGACTGCCGCCACCAAGGGCGCGGCCCACTCCGAGCTGCCCGCGAGGTCCTGAACGGGTCCCCGTGGCGCCGGCCACGGCGCCGGTCACAGCATGAGTGTTAGAACAATCACGATTCGCGTGAGGCGGGCACCACGGTGCCCGCCTCTTTCGTGTGCCCGGACACCAGATGTAGTGTCCGGCGCCACCGTGCCGCACACCCGCGGAGGGGCGCGACACGCCGTCTGCGGTGCGACACGCGGGGGTGATTAATGTGAATAACTACTGCACAGGGTGTGGATTTCGTCCGCCAAAACGGCTGAAATCCGGACATTTGGAGGGCCCCCTCCTGTGGATTAAAGGTGGGTTAAATGACATACTTGTAATACATCATCTTGGGGTCCGCGTGAGGCTCTTGCACTACATGTAGTATCGACATACAGTTCCAGCAGAGCATCAGCGCGGGACAGCCGGAGCCGGGATAGCGCTCCAAAGAAGACTTCAACAAAGGGGACAGGACCATGACCGTTACGGTTTACACGAAGCCGGCCTGCGTTCAGTGCAACGCGACCTACCGCGCGCTGGACAAGAAGGGCATCGCCTACCAGAGCGTCGACATCTCCCAGGATGCCGAGGCCCTTGAGCGCCTGAAGTCCCTGGGCTACATGCAGGCTCCCGTTGTCGTCACCGACCAGGACCACTGGTCAGGTTTCCGCCCGGACAAGATCGAAGAACTGGCGCAGGCCGCCGCCGTCGCTGTAGCCTGAAACGCTCCGGACGCCGCTACCAGGCAAAGAATTCACGGTAGATGAGGTGACCACCGTGGCTGTAACAACTGAAGATCGGGTGGCTGCCACGGCTGACGGCGGGGAAGCGGTCAGCACGGCAGCCCGCCTCACAACGCACTGCCGCCTCATCTACTTTTCCTCCACCTCCGAAAACACCGCACGCTTCGTTGCGAAGCTGGGCGTCGACGCCGCCAGGATCCCCCTCTACCCGAGGGACGCTCCGCTGGTGGCCCGGGAGCCCTACGTTCTGGTGCTCCCGACCTACGGCGGCACCGGGGGAGAGGGATCCGTTCCAAAGCAGGTCATCAGGTTCTTGAACGATCCGGGCAACCGGAAGCTGATCCGCGGAGTGATCGGCGCAGGAAACACCAATTTCGGGGACAACTACTGCATGGCCGGCGACATCATCGCCGCCAAGTGCAAGGTCCCGCACCTATATCGCTTCGAACTCATGGGGACGCCGGAAGACGTCAACCGCGTACAACAAGGATTGGAAGAGTTTTGGACACGACTGTCGCAGACACAGCAGTAACTGAGGGCGCAGGCCTGCACACCGGCACCGGCCACCGCCGTTGAGAAGCAGGAACAGCAGAAGAAGCACGAGATGCCGGCCGCGTACAAGGGCCTGGGCTATCACGAGCTCAACGCCATGCTGAACCTCTACGGCCCCAACGGAGAGATCCAGTTCGAGGCCGACCGCGAGGCCGCGCACCAGTACTTCCTGCAGCACGTGAACAACAACACCGTGTTCTTCCACGACCTCGAGGAAAAGCTCGACTACCTCGTCAAGAACGAGTACTACGAGCGCGAAACCCTCGACCAGTACACGATGAACTTCATCCGCGAGCTCTACAACCGCGCGTACAAGAAGAAGTTCCGCTTCGAGACCTTCCTGGGCGCGTTCAAGTTCTACACCTCCTACACGCTGAAGACGTTCGACGGAAAGCGCTTCCTGGAGCGCTACGAGGACCGCGTCTGCATGGTGGCCCTGCACCTGGCCCGCGGCGACGAGAAGCTCGCCACCCAGATGGTGGACGAGATCATCGAGGGCCGCTTCCAGCCGGCCACCCCGACGTTCCTGAACGCCGGCAAGAAGCAGCGCGGCGAGCTGGTCTCCTGCTTCCTGCTCCGCATCGAAGACAACATGGAGTCGATCGGCCGTTCCATCAACTCCGCGCTGCAGCTCTCCAAGCGCGGCGGCGGCGTGGCCTTCGCGCTGACCAACATCCGCGAGGTCGGCGCGCCGATCAAGCAGATCGAGAACCAGTCCTCCGGCGTCATCCCCGTGATGAAGCTCCTCGAGGACAGCTTCTCCTACGCCAACCAGCTCGGTGCCCGCCAGGGTGCCGGCGCGGTGTACCTGCACGCGCACCACCCGGACATCTACCGCTTCCTGGACACCAAGCGCGAGAACGCGGACGAGAAGATCCGCATCAAGACCCTCTCGCTCGGCGTCGTCATCCCGGACATCACCTTCGAGCTGGCCAAGCGGGACGAGGACATGTACCTGTTCTCCCCGTACGACGTCGAAAAGGTCTACGGCATGCCGTTCTCCGACGTCTCGGTCACCGAGAAGTACTACGAGATGGTGGACGATTCCCGGATCAAGAAGACCAAGATCAAGGCGCGCGAGTTCTTCCAGACCCTCGCCGAGATCCAGTTCGAATCCGGCTACCCGTACATCATGTTCGAGGACACCGTGAACCGGGAAAACCCGATCGACGGCAAGATCATCATGTCCAACCTGTGCTCCGAGATCCTCCAGGTCTCCCAGCCCACGACGTACCACGATGACCTGTCCTACGACCAGACCGGCAAGGACATCTCCTGCAACCTGGGCTCGCTGAACATCGCCAAGACCATGGACTCGCCGGACTTCGGCCTGACCATCGAGACGGCCATCCGGTCCCTCTCGGCCGTCTCGGACATGTCCAACATCACCTCGGTGCCCTCGATTGCCCGCGGCAACGACCAGAGCCACGCGATCGGCCTCGGCCAGATGAACCTGCACGGCTACCTGGCCCGCGAGCGGGTCCACTACGGCTCCGAAGAGGGCCTGGACTTCACCAACATCTACTTCTACTCGGTGGTGTACCACGCGGTCCGCGCCTCCAACCTGCTGGCCATCCAGACCGGCCAGACCTTCGGCGGCTTCGAGAAGTCCAAGTACGCCTCCGGCGAGTTCTTCGACAAGTACACCGAGCAGGAATGGGTCCCGCAGACCGAGAAGGTCGCGGAGCTGTTCAAGAACATCCACATCCCCACGCAGGATGACTGGCGCGAGCTGAAGGCCTCCGTCATGGAGCACGGCATCTACAACCAGAACCTGCAGGCTGTTCCGCCGACCGGCTCGATCTCCTACATCAACAACTCCACCTCCTCGATCCACCCGGTGGCGTCCAAGATCGAGATCCGCAAGGAAGGCAAGCTGGGCCGCGTGTACTACCCGGCGCCGTACCTGACGAACGACAACCTGGAGTACTACCAGGACGCGTACGAGATCGGCTACGAGAAGGTCATCGACACCTACGCCGCTGCCACGCAGCACGTGGACCAGGGCCTGTCCCTGACGCTGTTCTTCAAGGACACCGCCACCACGCGCGACATCAACAAGGCCCAGATCTACGCCTGGAAGAAGGGCATCAAGACCATCTACTACATCCGTCTCCGCCAGCTCGCGCTGGAAGGGACCGAGGTGGACGGCTGCGTCAGCTGCATGCTGTGATCAACTGATTCAGGTTGATAACTGCTTGAAGTACGACGGCGGGCGGCCGCCCGCCGTCGTACGCTTGAACTTAACGAAGAACCCAACTTTTAGGGGATGACATGACCGAGAAGGTCAAGCTGCTTAGCCACGTCGAGGCGATCAACTGGAACCGCATCCAGGACGACAAGGACGTGGACGTCTGGAACCGCCTGGTCAACAACTTCTGGCTGCCGGAGAAGATCCCGCTGTCCAACGACGTCCAGTCGTGGGCGACGCTGACCCCGGACGAGCAGCAGCTCACCATGCGCGTGTTCACCGGCCTGACCCTGCTGGACACCATCCAGGGCACCGTCGGCGCCGTCTCGCTGATTCCGGACGCGATCACCCCGCACGAAGAGGCCGTCTACACGAACATCGCCTTCATGGAGTCCGTGCACGCGAAGAGCTACTCCTCCATCTTCTCCACGCTGGCCTCCACCAAGGAGATCGACGAGGCTTTCCGCTGGTCCACCGAGAACGTGAACCTTCAGAAGAAGGCCCAGATCGTCATGGACTACTACCAGGGCGACGATCCCCTGAAGCGCAAGGTGGCCTCCACGCTGCTGGAGAGCTTCCTGTTCTACTCGGGCTTCTACCTGCCGATGTACTGGTCCTCACGGGCCAAGCTGACGAACACGGCCGACCTCATCCGCCTGATCATCCGCGACGAGGCCGTGCACGGCTACTACATCGGCTACAAGTTCCAGAAGGGCCTGGAGAAGGTCTCCGAGGAGCGCCGGCAGGAGATCAAGGACTACACCTTCGAGCTGCTCTTCGAGCTGTACGAGAACGAGGTCCAGTACACGCACGACCTCTACGACTCCGTCGGCCTGGCCGAGGACGTCAAGAAGTTCCTGCACTACAACGCCAACAAGGCGCTGATGAACCTGGGCTACGAGGCCATGTTCCCGGCCTCCGTCACCGACGTGAACCCGGCCATCCTCTCGGCCCTGTCGCCGAACGCGGACGAGAACCACGACTTCTTCTCGGGCTCGGGTTCGTCGCTACGTGATTGGCAAGGCTGTCAATACTGAGGATGACGACTGGGACTTCTAGGTCTTCTTCTTCGGCGGCATTTGCGATTGAGCTACTTGTAATATGGCTTTTGGTGAGATGCGATTTTTCGACACCCAAATCGGCCCCGCACGTGAACTGTGCGGGGCCGATTTCTTCTTACCTACTCCTCGTCTACCGAGTGACGCCTGCCTCGATGGCCCGCGCTGACATTTCCTCTACGATTCGAGATTCGTGTTCGGGCTGGATGAGCCGGTACTTTGCTTTGCTAGCTGCCTTTTGAATATGCTCGAATGAATCGTGGCCTACTCGCCCATAGATGAACACTATGTGGGAGTTTAGACCGGAAAATGCCTTGAGCTTGCTTGGCAGCTCGCGCGGAGACTTTTATTTAACTCAGACTAATCCACTCAATGTCTCTCTCTCCAATACCCGCAAACTGATGCCACGTCAGCGATTACTTTGGGATCCTTTTTCCCCCCAACTATCAGAATTGTTGAGCTGCGGTAGAACTCCCGTATTTGGAGATCGATGTCAGCCTGGGTCTGCTGATTCGGTTCGAAAACAAGAGAGATAACATTCTCCAGACTCTGGATCTCCAAAAATGGGCTGCTCTGGTCCCAGAATTCGCTGGTAGTGCCGAGTCCCGGCAACTGACGCCGGACTCGGCAAGACCGATCAGATCGGAGGTGATAGTCGCTCCCAACGATCCGTTGCCCGCCACGTGTAGTGGGCAAAGAGATATGTTCCGAGAGGCTCGGAATGGTTAAGGGCGGCGCGCGACGAATCGATTTATTTGTGACGTAACCTCCCGGCGAAGGTGCTTCGGAATGGCAGTGCTAGTGGGATCCCAAATTTCCTGACTGCACCAATCAATGACTGCCTTATACGTGTGTGCGGCCAATAGAAGCCTCCGGTCGGCAGTCCACTCCGAGAACCTCGTCCAGAAAGCAGTAGGGTCGCTCGCACTGGCAGACACGATGAGAGCAGGATCGCACACGATTACTGGGTTCTGCCTCATCATTACTTTTTCCATTCTTGCTGCAACCGCGCGGATTATTCCACGAGCTTCCTCGTCCTGTTCATCCAAGAATCCACGGGGCCACTCCGTAAAGTCTCCAAACTGCGACAGTTCAAGATTTTGAATATGAGTCTTTCCAGTGTCCTGGTTCGCAAACAAGAACGAAAGTGCTTCTTCTCGATCCTCTCCTCAGCTACTCTGCGTCGAACCCTTGTGACGAGGTACTCACTGTGAGTCTCAATCAGGAGACGAATGTCAGGGCGGGCAAACAGAAAGAAGTCGCCCAGCCGAGACTGGACGGCGGGGTGGAGATGGAGTTCCGGT
This sequence comes from uncultured Actinomycetota bacterium, assembly GCA_963722145.1. GTDB lineage: Bacteria > Actinomycetota > Actinomycetes > Actinomycetales > Micrococcaceae > Arthrobacter. Next base: position 698,563 of record CAVRLW010000022.1, read on the forward strand.
TGCTCGATAATCATTACTGAATGAGGTTCAACTACCAAACAGGCCACGAGCACGGGAAGCAGTTGGCTGGCTCCGACTCCGATAGTGGTGAGATCTCGTGCGACGCCATTTACTTTCAGGGCGACACCTCGGCCTAGCTTCCCCTCATCGAGAACGAGACGCCTCTCCAATTCCTAGGTAGTGGGCCCACATGCCGACTGCTTCCGGGAGAGGCAGCTCATGTCTCGTCCCGTCCCAGTCATGAAACGTAACTGTATCGTTTCGCCTTACTGTCAACACGTCTGCGGAAAGTTCGCCTCTTATGCCGACAGGAAGAGACGGCGTTCGCTGATCCCACGTGCTGCTAAGCACCCTGGGCTCCTCGCGAAGAGGTCCGAGGTATTGAATTTGACTTGTAAATTCTCCCAAACTCACGGCCAAGGCGTTTAGGCGGCTAGTGGTTATGGCCCAGTCGGCTGCTGCGCTGAGAGTAACCGGATCAGCATTGCGTTGAGTTCGGTTTCGGGAGTTGTAGGCGTATCGCTGGCCCGCTGACCCCAGCTCCACAATTCCAAAATCGCCATCGGGCCGTTGTTGAGCCAGTAGGAAGGCAAGTTCGGAGCGTTGCTTGGAGCTGAGCGCTGCTAACACCTGCAGTGCCGCACCGGGCCGAGTCCAGTCACGGACTTGAACCTCCCGGAGTGATTTTCGTATGTACTCGCTCAGATCGCCCGGATCCAAGCAGGGCCTGTATCTGTCTCCAACCGTCCGGGATGCCAAAAACGACGAGTATCCATCGGAGTCACGAATGAGTGAGTTTAGGCTGTCCCTGATTTGTCGCTCGGGATCTGTGAGCGGCGAGAGCAACTGGACTGATTCCGGAAAGCACAACATAAGAACGAGAAGGTGCCTTCCTTCCGTTCAGGACAGCGACTCGAAGTACCGTCGCCGAATCGAAGAATCGAGCGCGGAGCATGGATTCATCGGCACCGTTGAGGTGCTTGTTCGTCGCCTCGAGAACAACTGTTTTGGCGTCGTTGGTTATCCGGATGTAGGTTGCCAAGAGTTTTTTGTCCTCCTCGCTGGGGAGAGTGAGACGGTTACAGTCAGGAGCTCAATTGGGTCATTTAACAGATTCATTGGATGACTCAATCTGGAAATCTAAGGTGATTGCGGAGGCCCCCGACCTGACAACATCTTTGGGTAGTCCTAGGCGGATCAGTGGCCAATTGAGGACCAGCGCCTCGGAGGCAGAATTTGTTTGTGCCAGCATTAGCAGTGACTGGATTATCGACGACTTTCCTGCGCTGTTGGCACCAGCCAAGATGGTCAGACGCGGTAACCCCAGTTCCGCGACATCAACAGCCTTAAAGTGGATATTCGCCAACTCTGAAATTCCGGCATACGTCATGCTCCTTTGGTAAGTCTCTATTCGGGAATGGGTCCCAAGTCACTCTCTGCGGCCGCTCACGGCCGGGCCTCAGCAAACCGCGGCGCCATCGACTCCATCTGCTCCATGACGAGCTTGATCGCCTCGGGCTGCTTGTCCGGCGGGTACCCGTACCGCACCAGCAGCCGTTTGATCGAGGAGCGCAGCTTGGCCCGGACGTCGTCGCGCACGGTCCAGTCGGTGCGCACGTCGCGGCGCATCACGGCGACGAGTTCGCGAGCGATCTGGGCCAGCACGTCCTCGCCCTGCACGTCGACCGCCGACTCGTTCTGCGCCACGGCGTCGTAGAAGGCCAGCTCGTCGTCGATTGAGCGGCGGGGTGAACTGGCGCCGCGGTTCGCCTCGGCGGCGACCTCCTTGGCCAGCTCCACGAGTTCGGCGATCACCTCGGCCGAGGTGAGCTGCTGGTTCGTGTACTTGTTCATCAGCTCGGTGATCCGCTCGGAGAACGCCCGCTGACGGACGAGGTTGTCGCGGGTCGCTCGCCGATTCGTCGGCGAGAGCTTGCGCAGCGCCTCGATCGCGAGCTGCGGGTTCCGCGCCTGCTGCGCCTTGGCGATGAACTCCGGCCTGAGGTCATCGAGCGACGGCTTGGGCATGCCGGCCGCCTCGTAGATGTCCAGCACCTCGCCGGATGACGGTCGCGTGCGCGATCAGCTCGCCGAGCAGCCGCTGGATCTCTTCGGGCACCGGCTCGCCGCGGGCCTGCCGGTCGGCGGCGTCGAACTTCGCCATCCACACGCGCACCTCTTCGTAGAACTGGATCTCGGGCCGCAGCTCGGCCAGCGTCTCGGACCCCGAGCAGAGCGCCCACGCCCGGGCCAGCTGGCCGGAGAGCCTGCGGTACGCGCGGCCAGCGTCTCTGCGCCCTCGGCCGGCTGGTTGCCGGGCGTTGCCGGGCTCGCGCAGGTAGTTGACTGCGCCGGTCGACCGCGTTCAGGAACGCCTTCGGCCCGCCCTTCTCAGCACGGCCTTCCAGTCGTAGCCGGCGAGCAGCTCCCGCAGGGTGTCCACGAGTCGAACGCGTCAGCGCCACGGCTTCGTCGACGTCGCGGCCGATCGGCTTGTTCGCCTGGTCGGACTGCGTGTACTCGGCGAGCGCCTTGGCCAGGTTGTCGGCCAGCGGCGCGTACGCCGACGAGCAGGCCGTCCTCCTTGCCGCGGAAGGTGCGGTTGACCCGGGCGAGCGTCTGCATCAGCAGCGCGCCCTTGAGCGGCCGGTCGAGGTAGAGGGTGTGCAGCGGCGGGGCGTCGAAGCCGGTGAGCATCATGTCCTTGACGATCACCAGTTCGAGCTCGTCGTCGACATCCTTGAGCCGCTCCTTGATCGCGGCGTTCTCGGAGTCGCGGCGCACGTGGTCGGACACCGGCGGCTGGTCGGACGCGCGTGCCCGAGTAGACGACCTTGATGCGCCCTTGTCGAGCTCGTCGGAATGCCAGTCGGGCCGCAGCGCCACGATCGCCGTGTACAGCTGCGCGCAGATCTCCCGCGTCCCGCCGACGATCATCGCCTTGCCCGGCGCCTCGAGGAACTGCTCATCTGGGCGCGCCGGTTCTCCCAGTGCGCCACGAGGTCCGCGGCGAGCGTCTCGATGCGCTGCGGCGCGCCGTACACGGCGTTGACGACGGCGACGGATGCCTCGATGCGCGCCCGTTCGGTGTCGTCGAGGCCCACCGTGGCTTCGTCGGCGGCCTGGTCGATGTCTCTTCGGTGACGTCGTCGGCCAGCGCCACCTTGATCAGCCGCGGCTCGAAGTACACCGGCACGGTGGCGCCGTCGTCCACGGCGCGGGTGAGGTCGTAGATGTCGATGTAGTCGCCGAACACGTCCCGGGTGTTGCGGTCGTCGAACGAGATCGGCGTGCCGGTGAACGCGATGAGGGTCGCGTTCGGCAGCGCGTCGCGCAGGTGCCGGGCGTAGCCGTCGAGGTCGTCGTAGTGGCTGCGGTGCGCCTCGTCGACGACCACGATGATGTTGCGTCGGTCGGACAGCAGCGGATGCTCGGCCCGGCCTGCTTCTCGGCCTCGCTGCGCCCGAACTTCTGCAGCGTCGTGAAGTAGATGCCGCCGGTGGTGCGGTTGGTCAGTTCGTCGCGCAGCTCGCGGCGTTGCGGATCTGCTTGGGCTTCTCCGGCAGCAGCAGGCTGCGGTCGAAGGTCTCGAAGAGCTGGCCGTCGAGTTCGTTGCGGTCGGTGATGACGACGATGGTGGGGTTCTTGCAGCTTCGGATGCCGCGGATGACCAGGTTGGCGTAGAGCTCCATCTCCATCGACTTGCCCGAGCCCTGCGTGTGCCAGACGACGCCGGCCTTGCCGTTGCTCTCCACGGCCTGCGACGGTGCTGCCGACCGCCTTGGTGACGGCGAAGTACTGGTGCGGCTTCGCGATGCGCTTGGCGAGCCCGTCGACGCCCTCGTCGAACGCGGTGAAGTTGCGCACGAGCTGCAGGAACCGCTCCTGGTTGAACAGGCCCGTGCAGCGCGGTCTCGAGCGCGGTCATCGGCTCGCCGTCGTCGATGTCGTCCGGGCTGCGACGGGCGCGCCGTCGTCGTCGACGTTCCACGGCGAGAAGTGGTTGAGCGGCGTGAACGGCGTGCCGTACTTGGCGCTCGATCCCGTCCAGGCGAGCGTGAACACGCAGAAGCGGAACGCCATCGGGAACTCGCGCAGGTAGGTCTGCAGCTGCGCGTGCGCGGAGGCGACGTCCGCGTGCTCGCTGCCGGCCTTCTTCAGTTCGACGATGCTCACCGGCATGCCGTTGCAGTAGAGCACGAGGTCGAAGCGGCGTTGTAGTCGCCCTGGACGAGGGTGACCTGGTTGACGGCGAGCCAGTCGTTCTCGTCGGGGTCGGCGCCGAGCAGCCGGAGCTGGGGTTCTGCTCGATGCCGTCGGAGTCGATGTAGCTCAGCCGGTATCCGCCGACGAGGTACTGGTGGATGCGGTGGTTCTCGGTGATCGCGTCCTGCGACTTGGGCGACGCGATCTCGGCGAGCGCCTGCTGCAGGTACTCGGCCGGAACCGTCGGGTTCAGCCGCCGCAGCGCCTCGAGCAGGCGCGGGCGGATGAGCAGGTCGTCCCAGGTGTCGCGCTCGCCCGGTGCCGGGCGCGATGTCCTCGCCCGGCGGGCCGCCAGACCGAGCGGCTCGGCCAAACGGTCTAGCGCCATGCCCTCCCAATCGGCTTCGGAAAAGGCTATTGCGGGTGCTGCTGTCACGGTGGTTCCCCCTGATGGACCGGATGTG